>UCJD01000022.1 GCA_900472605.1 Hyphomicrobiales bacterium
GGACAGAGGGGGGTGCCACACGCTCCAACTCCTCGCACAAGCCCGCCGTCGCCCATGTCCTCACACACTCATCCGCGGAGGCATCGCAATGACCGACATCCCCCTTCTCAAAGTCAACGACGTCTCGAAATTCTACGGCAACCGCATCGGCTGCAAGAACGTCTCCTTCGAGCTCTGGCCCGGCGAAGTGCTGGCGATCGTCGGTGAATCCGGCTCCGGCAAGACCACGTTGCTCAACTGCATCTCCACCCGTCTGATGCCGAGCACCGGAAGCGTCGAGTATCACATGCGCGACGGCCAATACCGTGATCTCTATCACATGAGCGAAGCCGAGCGCCGCTTCCTGATGCGCACCGACTGGGGCTTCGTCCACCAGAATCCGGCTGACGGCCTGCGCATGACCGTCTCGGCCGGCGCCAATGTCGGCGAGCGGTTGATGGCGATCGGTGACCGCCACTACGGCAATATCCGTTCGACGGCGGTGGACTGGCTGCAACGCGTCGAGATCGACGAGAGCCGTATCGACGACCAGCCGCGCGCCTTCTCCGGCGGCATGCGCCAGCGCCTGCAGATCGCCCGCAACCTCGTCACCGGCCCGCGCCTCGTCTTCATGGACGAGCCCACGGGCGGTCTCGACGTCTCCGTTCAGGCACGCCTGCTCGATCTCGTCCGTGGCCTCGTCAACGATCTCGGCCTCGCCGCCATCATCGTCACCCACGATCTCGCCGTCGCCCGCCTGCTGTCGCACCGCATGATGGTGATGAAGGACGGCCACGTCATCGAGCAGGGGCTGACCGACCGGGTGCTCGACGATCCCCGCGAGCCCTACACCCAGCTGCTCGTCTCCTCGATCCTGCAGGTCTGATAAAGCGCGGTCCGTAAGCCGGCTAATGCTTGCGGATTGCCACCAGCGAAACCAAGGAACCACATCATGGCAACGCCACTCGTTGTTTCGGAAGTCTCCAAGAGCTTCACCATGCATCTGCGCGACGGCATCAAGCTTCCCGTCGTCTCCAACGTCTCCTTCTCGGTCGCGGCGGGCGAATGCGTCGTGCTCGGCGGTCCCTCGGGCATCGGCAAGAGCTCGCTCTTGAAGATGATCTACGGCAATTACGCCGTCGATAGCGGCCAGATCCTCGTGAGCCACCAGGATCGCCTCGTCGATCTCGCCACCACCGATCCGCGCACCGTCATCGACGTCCGTCGCCACACGCTCGGCTATGTCAGCCAGTTCCTGCGCACCGTGCCGCGCGTCGCTGCCATCGATGTCGTCGCCGAGCCGCTGGTCGCCCGCGGCACCAAGGCCGAGGCCGCCCGCGAAAGGGCAGCCGAACTGCTCGCCAAGCTCAACCTGCCGGAAGCCCTCTGGCAGCTGCCGCCCGCCACCTTCTCCGGCGGCGAGCAGCAGCGCGTCAACATCGCCCGCGGCTTCATCACCGATCACACCATCCTGCTGCTCGACGAGCCGACCGCCTCGCTGGACGCGAAAAACCGCGCCGTCGTCGTCGAGATGATCGCCGAGAAGAAGAGGGCCGGCGTCGGCCTGCTCGGCATCTTCCACGACGAGGAGGTGCGCGAGGCCGTCGCCGACCGCATCCTCGACGTCCAGACGTTCTCGCCGCGGAGGCCGATCGCAGCATGAGCCGCAAGATTGGCCTCGAGCCCTACATCCACGAGACCGCCTCGGTGAACAATGCAACGCTTGGGCGCTACACCGAGCTGTCGGAACGTTGCCGGATCGACGAGGTCGAGCTTGGCGATTACTCCTACGTCATGCAGGACGGCGCCATCTGGTGCGCCACAATAGGCAAGTTCGTCAACATCGCCGCCTCCGTGCGCATCAACGCCACCAACCATCCGACCTGGCGCGCCACGCTCCACCACTTCACCTACCGCGCCGCCGACTACTGGCCGGACGCCGACATGGAAACGGACTTCTTCGAATGGCGCCGCTCCAACCGCGTCGTCATCGGCCACGATGTATGGATCGGCCACGGCGCCACCCTGCTGCCGGGCGTGACGGTCGGCAACGGCGCCGTCATCGGCGCGGGTGCGGTCGTCTCGAAGGATGTCGCGCCCTACACGATCGTCGGCGGCGTCCCGGCCAAGCTGATCCGCGAGCGCTTCCCGAAAGAGATCGGCGAGCGGATGGATGCGCTCGCCTGGTGGGATTGGGAGCACGACCGGCTGCGCACTGCGCTTGCCGATTTTCGCGCGCTGAACGCCGAGGATTTCCTGGCGCGCTACGAGGGTTGATCGGATACCGGCGGCGAGAGGCGCGCCGCCGGTTTAAGCCTTCTTTAGACGCGATCCTGCTATGACGAGACCGAAATCAACGGGAAAGGCTTTCGCCATGCGTCGCGTCCATGCCGCACTTCGGGCTCTCACCTTCGGCGCTGCGATGGCGATAGCCTCCGCCGCGTGGTCGGCCGTGTTCGAGAACATCATCCTTTCCGCCAGCCAGGATGCCGAGACGTCGGAGACGACGTTCTCGCCCGAGACTGCCAAGATTTATGTCTCGGCGGATCTGACCGACGGGGTCAAGTCGGGATCGAAGGTCACCATCTCCTGGATCGCCGTCGATACCGGCGGTGTCGCACCCGACAATTATAAGATCGACGAGGTCGATCTTCAGATCAACATGATCGAGAACCATATCGACGGCGATCTCAGCCGGCCGAACAGCGGCTGGCCGGTCGGAACCTACAAGGTGGTCCTGTCGGTGGACGGCAATCCCATGGAAAGCACCGACTTCCAGGTGAGGTAGCAGTGATGCGGAAAAGGCCGGGCAACACCGGTCTCAGCTTTCCTCCGCCTGCTCGTCGAGAATGTTCTGCGCCAGCTCGCTGATCGCGACTTCCGCCTCTTCCAGCGACCAGCCGACTGCTGCCGCGCGCTTGGCCAGCGCCACCAGAACGGGCGAAAGCCTGCCGCCGGCGGCATCGACGATCTGGTTCGCCGGCACGTTGCGGGCGATTTCGTTGACGGCGCCCTCCAGCGCCTCCTGGCAACCGATGTCGCGGTCCTTGTATGCGTCGTTGCTGAGTGGCCGGCTGAGAGTTTGCATCGTGTCGTTCCATCGGGCGTTGATTATGTCGCCCCCCAATATCTTAAATTCCAAGGTTCCGCTAATGCCCGGATAATGTCATTGTCCGCCGCGAACGGATGAGCGACCACCCGCCGACGGAGAAGACCCAGTGACCCATACGCCGCATGCCCCGGTGACCCTTTGACGACCGACCGCGAAGCGACATTCCTGGCCTCGCTCGGCTGGTCCGAATTCTTTTCCGATCAGCTGATGGATGACGATGATGGCCTCGTGCCCCGCCGCATCGCCGAAGTGCATCGTAGCCGTCTGAGCGTCACCTCGCTGGACGGACTGGTCAGGCTCACGATCTCGCATCAGCTCAACACCTCCGAATTCGCCGTCGGCGATTGGGTGCTGGTGGATCCCGAGGACGACCGGCTGGCGCGCCGGCTGGAGCGCCGCACGCTCCTGCAGCGCCGCGTCGAGGGTCGCCAGGGCCAGCAGCTCGGCGCTGCCAATGTCGATACGCTTCTGATCGTCACCTCCTGCAACGCCGATTTCAACGTCGCCCGCCTGGAGCGCTACATGGCGCTTGCCAATCAGGCCGAAACGACGCCGGTCATCGTCCTCACCAAGGCCGACCTCGCGCCCGATGCGGCCGAATACGAAGCGCAGGCAAAGGCCCTACAGCGCGATCTCGCGGTGGTGCTGCTCAACGCCAAGAGCGAAGATGCGGCTTCAGCCCTCGTTCCATGGAGCGGCTTCGGCCAGACGCTGGCGCTGATCGGCTCCTCCGGCGTCGGCAAGTCGACGCTGGTCAATGCGCTGGCGGGACTGAGCGGCGAGGGCTCGCAGGCAACCGGCGGCATTCGCGAACGCGACGCCAAGGGCCGCCACACCACGACATCACGCTCACTGCACGCCATGGCCGGCGGCGGCTGGGTCATCGATACGCCGGGCATGCGCACGCTCCACGTCAGCGATGTCCAGGAAGGGATCGAGCAGGTCTTCTCCGAGATCACCGAACTCGCCGAGCACTGCCGCTTCCGCGATTGCACCCACGACCACGAACCCGGCTGCGCCGTCCAGGCCGCCGTCAAATCAGGCACGCTGGCACCGGAGCGGCTGGCACGCTGGCGGGTGCTGCGTGAGGAAAACGAGAAGAACACGCCGAAGATGACCGGGCCGAAGGGCAACAAGGTGCTGCAGAAGCGGCGGTGAGGGCGGCAGGCGGTTTGCAGAGGGCTAGTTAGACAATGATCAACGGGCTTATGATTGACGTGGACGGCGTCTTGGTTTGCGGTCGCCCTTCAGACGGGAAACCGTGGGCGTCGTTCATCGAAAGTGACCTCGGCTTCTCAGTAGAGGACTTACAGCGGGAATTTTTTACACCGCATTGGAATGATATTGTCATTGGTCAGTGCAACCTGATCGATCAACTAAAGCCTGCGCTGGCTAAGATAGCGCCGCATGTCTGTTATGATGATTTCACGGCATACTGGTTCGAGCATGATGCAAGATTGAATGTCGGTCTTCTAGCAGAGATTGAAGAACAGCGCGGCATCGGGAAGAAAGTCTACCTAGCGACGAACCAAGAGCATGCTCGTGCTGCCTACCTGATGGACGAGCTTGGTCTGGGCAACCATTGCGATGGCATTTTCTATTCGGCAGCCATGGGATGCCGCAAACCGGAAAAAGAGTTCTTTGCGAAAGCTGCCACTCTTTCCGGGCTTTCACCAAGTCAGCTGCCTCTGATCGATGATACGCTCGCAAATGTATCGGCCGCCAGAGTATCCGGCTGGAATGCTGCTCAGTGGTTCGAGGGAAGCTCTCTGGCGGATGCTCTGTCGAAATTTGATGCCGCATAGCCACAACGGTTCAGCGGCGGCTCAATACACTGCGTCAGTCAGCTCTGTCACAGAATTGTGACCCCACTGTCACGTTTCAATCCACAGCAGCCCCGTTTGTGACAGCACTTACATAAAACTGACATTGGAGCTTCACGGACCGAGCCTAATGCACTCCCTCATATCGCGTTTGGGCTATGAGGAAGAGCATGATGTTCGAGCTGAAGAATGTCACCCGTCAATTCGGCAAGAAGACGGCCGTCGATCAGGTGACGCTCGACATTCCCCAGGGCCAGATGGTCGGCATCATCGGCCGTTCCGGCGCCGGCAAGTCCACGCTTCTGCGCATGATCAACCGCCTGCAGGAACCGAGCTCCGGCTCGATCCATTTCAACGGCGCCGAGGTGTCGCGCCTGCGCGGCAAAAATCTGCGCAACTGGCAGCGCGATTGCGCCATGATCTTCCAGCAGTTCAATCTCGTGCCGCGCCTCGATGTGATGACCAACGTCATCCTCGGCCGCCTCAACCATCGCTCCACAGCACTCAGCCTGCTCGGCGTCTTCACCCGCGAGGAGCGCATCCAGGCGATCGCAGCGCTTGAGCGCCTCGGCATCGAGCAGACGGCGCTGCAGATGGCGGGCACGCTGTCCGGCGGCCAGCAGCAGCGCGTGGCGATCGCACGTGCGCTGATGCAGGCGCCGAAGATGCTGCTCGCCGACGAGCCGATCGCCTCGCTCGACCCTCTCAATGCCAAGATCGTCATGGACGCGCTGCGCGACATCAACGAGCGTGAGGGCATCACCGTCATCACCAATCTGCACACGCTCGACACCGCCCGCAGCTATTGCGAGCGCATCGTCGGCATGGCCGGCGGCCGCGTGGTATTCGACGGCAAGCCGTCGGAATTGACGGCCGACGCCGTCAACGAGATCTACGGCACCGACAAGAACGGCGCCGGCATCGACGAGACAATGACGTCCACCAGCCTCGACAACATCAAGGGCAAGCAGGACGCCGTATCCCGCGTCATGGCCGCTTCCGCCGTCATGCGCTGACAAGTTTCCGGCCGGGGGGCAAAGCCGGAAGATTACCCATCCCCGCACATGTCAAACGCTCCGCCTGAAACAGGCAGGGCTCAATGTCACCAAAGGAGAGTACCATGTCTTCGTTCCGCAAGATCCTGATGGCCTCGATCGCCGTCGCCACCGTTGCCGGCCAGGCCTACGCACAGGACGTCAAGGTCCTTCGCATCGGTCTCGATGGCGGCGAAAACGAAGCCGACCAGGTTCGCCGCACCGAGTGCGTCAAGCCCGGCCTGATCGCCGCCACCGGCGTATCGGAAGTCCAGATCTTCCCGTCGCCGAACTATAACGGCGTCATCCAGGGCCTGCTCGGCGGCACCATCGACATGGCCATGATGGGCGCTTCGTCCTACGCCTCGATCTACCTCAAGGATCCGAACGCCGTTACGCCTGTTCTGACCACCAAGCAGGAAGACGGCTCGAACGGCTACTACTCGATCATGGTTGCCCGCAAGGATTCCGGCATCAAGACGCTCGCCGACGCCAAGGGCAAGAAGCTCGGCTTCGCCGATCCGGACTCCACCTCGGGCTACCTCGTCCCGAACGTCTCGCTGCCGAAGGACATCGGCATGCCGGTCAAGCAGTTCTTCTCCGAAACCGGCTTCGGCGGCGGCCATGAGAACCTCGTTCTCGGCGTTCTCGACAAGAAGTTCGACGTCGGCACCACCTTCGGTTCGGCCACCGGCGACTGGGCCCAGGGCTACACCTCGGGCAACCTCCACATCATGGTCACCAAGGGCCTGCTCGACATGGACGATATCGTCCAGGTCTGGAAGTCGCCGCTGATCCCGAACGGCCCGCTGATGGTCTCCAACAAGCTGCCATCCGACATCCAGAAGAAGGTTACCGCCTTCTTCGCCGAGCTGCCGAAGACCGACAAGGGTTGCTTCGAAAGCTTCACTGGCGGCGGCTATGTCGATTGGACCCCTGTTGATCAGTCCTTCTACCAGACGATCATCGATGCTCGTAAGTCTGTTATCGGCGGCTGATCCCAACACCTGAATAGCTTTGCGGCGGCATCATATCGGTGCCGCCGTTCGTTCAAGAAGGATGCTCTCACATGGCGCACGTGGCCGAAACCGACCACCTGGGCGGACTGCAGCAAGGCTCCCGCACAATTCTCGATCACTATCAGCAACAGGTCCGGACGCGGCGTATCTACACCGTGATCTCGATCGTCGTCTTCCTGGTCGTGCTCGGCGCCTCGCTCGATTTCGCCAACAGCGCCAATTCGGGCAAGTTCTTCGAACGCCTTCCCTATCTCTTCGATTTCATGAAGCACTTCGTGCCGGATAGTCCGCTGGAGATCTTCCGGGCCATGTTCGACCTGCCGTCGCCCTATGCCGACGGCTCGATCAAATATGATTACGTCAGCGACCGCGTCTACATCACCGACACCTTCTATATCCCGAATTTCTTCTACCAGCTGGCCATTACCGTCAACGTCGCCATCGTCTCGACGATCATCGGCGCGACCGGCGCCTTCCTGCTCTGCTTCTTCGCCTCCACCAATCTGGTCGGCGCCGGTTTGACCCGCTGGTTCGTGCGCCGCGTCATGGAAATCCTGCGCGCCTTCCCGGAGATCGTCATCGCCGGCCTGCTCGCCGCCATCCTGTCGATCGGCCCGATCTCGGCCATCATCGCGGTGTCGATTCACACGATCGGCGCGCTCGGCAAACTGTTCTTCGAAGTGGTCGAGAATGCCGACATGAAGCCGGACGAGGGCCTGCGCGCCTCCGGCGCCAGCTGGCTCGAGCGTGTGCGCTTCGCCATCATGCCGCAGGTCATGCCGAATTTCGTCTCCTACACGCTGCTGCGCCTCGAGATCAACGTGCGCGCCTCCACCATCATCGGCGCCGTCGGCGGCGGCGGTATCGGCGAGGTCTTCAGCCTGGCGATCGGCCGCGATCACGCCGCCAAGACCTATGCCATCATCATCCTGCTTCTGATCACCGTCGTCTGCGTCGACCAGTTCTCCGCCTGGCTGCGCCGCCGCATGATCGGCAAGCAATCCTTCGAATTCGGCCGGGGAGCAGCCTGATGTCGTCTCTCACAGTCAACGCCGCCGATCGCCAGCGCCTGCTCGACAGCTACCCTGAAGTCTTCCACCGCAGCTTCCTGCAGCGCTGGGGTCTCATCCTGGGCGCGGCCGTCGTGCTCGTCTACCTCGCGCTCTGCTTCAATTTCTTCAAGGTCATCCCGACCTTCGCCAACGGCAACTGGGACCGCGCCTCGATCTATGTTCAGGACTGGTACTCCTGGCGTGCCCAGCCGCGCCTGCGCTTCGTCGACGGCAAGGTCGTGCCGCAATGGACGAGCCGCGGCCAGTATCCGAAGGACGCCGTGATCGACTGGATGCTGCCGACCGCAGCCGGCGGCTACACGGTCACCTACGGCAGCGACGCCGACCGCCTCGAAGTCACCCCGCAGCGTGTCGACGTCTATATGGGCGGCAAGCTCTATCCGGTCGAAATCGCGGGTGACCGCGCCATCCTGCCGCCCGGCGCGCCGTCTGCCATGAAGCAGGACGACAGCAAGGTCACCGTCTCCTTCGGCTTCGAAGGCCAGGCGGAAATCCGCTCCACGCAGGTCTATGTCCAGCGCCGCTTCCTCGGCTGGGCCAATTTTCTGTTCGACACGCAATCGCCTTTCTGGGGCAAGAGCCTCGTCGATGTCGCCGGCCTGATGCTGTCTGGCGATCGCATCAATGCGAACCAGTCGAACGCCTCGCTCGCGCTCGACAATTTCCTCAACAATGCCAGCTGGCAGCATGGCGATATCCTCTCCAAGCTGATGCAGACGTTGGTGATGGCCTTTGTCGGTACCTTGTTCGCCTCGCTCTTCGCCTTCCCGCTGGCCTTCATCGCCGCGCGCAACATCACGCTCAACCGCGCCGCCAACTGGGGCACGAAGCGCCTGTTCGATTTCCTGCGCTCGATCGACATGCTGATCTGGGCGCTGTTCTTCACCCGCGCCTTCGGTCCCGGACCGATCCCCGGCATCGCCGCCATCTTCTTCACCGACACAGGCGCGCTCGGCAAGGTCTATGCCGAGGCGTTGGAAAATGTCGATGACAAGCAGCGGGAGGGCGTCAAGTCGGTGGGTGCTGCCCCCGTCGTCGTCCAGCGCTTCGGCGTCGTGCCGCAGGTGCTACCGATCTTCATCTCGCAGTCGCTGTACTTCTGGGAATCCAACACCCGTTCGGCCACCGTCATCGGCGCCGTCGGCGCTGGCGGTATCGGCCTGAAGCTGCTGGAATCGATGAAGACCAATGCCGACTGGGATAAGGTCGCCTACATGGTGCTCCTCATCCTCCTCGTCGTCTTTGTCTTCGACAATATCTCGAATGCGCTGCGCTCGCGGGTGATGGGCAAAAAGAGCCATTGATGGTCCTTGATCATCATCATTCTGTCACGGAAATCTTTTAGCCGGAAGCAAGCTTGCGGCAGGCGGTCAAATCACTGAAGACTGCCTCCCGCATTCATAACAATTTCCGGGATACTGGCCTTGCGCTACGCACTCTATGTCACGCCGCCGAAGGATGACCCTTTGAATGTTGCGGCCGCCCGCTGGCTCGGCCGCGACGCCTTTACCGGCGAAACTTATCCGGCTCCCGATTATCCCGCGCTGCCGGCTGAAGAGCAGTTCGAGCTTACCGCCGACCCGCGCCGCTACGCATTCCACGCCACCATCAAGGCGCCGTTCCATCTGGCGAGCTCGGTCACCGAAAAGGACCTGATCCAGGCCGTCGAGGATTTCGCAGCACGCACGCCAGCCTTCGAAATTCCCGAACTGGTTCTCGGCCAGCTCGGAAAATTCTTCGCGCTGGTGCCGGGCGCGCTGCATCCGCCGCTGCAGCAATTCGCGGCAGGCGTGGTAAAGTCCTTCGAACCGTTCCGCGCCGCCTTGTCGGAAGCCGATATCGCCCGCCGCAATCCGGACAAGCTGAGCGACAGCCAGAAGGCCAATCTGTTGCGCTGGGGCTACCCTTATGTGATGGATGACTTCGGTTTTCACATGACGCTCACCGGCCAGGTGCCGGAAGCGCGCGCCGAGGTGATGAAGTCCATCCTGACCGAGCGTTTCGCCGCCTTCACCGGCAGGCCGCTTTTGGTCTCCGGCCTTGCCGTTTTCGTCGAGGAGGCGCGTGGCGCCCCGTTTGCAGCCCATTCCTGGTGGCCGCTTGCCGCCGCCAAACCTTGAAAGACCTGACCTGATGACAAAAGAAATCGTCTTCTCCAACGCCCGCATCGTCCTCGAGGATGAAATTGTCGAAGGTTCGGTTCTCGTCCGCGACGGCAAGATCGAAGATATCTCGGGTGGAAGCTCCCGCGTCGGCGAGGATTTCGAAGGCGACTATCTGATCCCGGGCCTGGTCGAACTGCACACCGACCACCTCGAAGGCCACTATTCGCCCCGCCCCGGCCTGCGCTGGAACAAGACGGCGGCGATCCAGGCGCACGACGCCCAGATCGTCACCTCGGGCATCACCACCGTGTTCGACTGCCTGCGCATGGGCGCCGACGAGGACGGCGGCTTCGAGCATGGCGAGATGCGCGACATGGCTGACGCCATCCAGAAGGCCGAGAAGGAAGGCCGCCTGCGCGCCGAGCACCTGATCCACCTGCGCTGCGAGGTCTCCGCCGACAACGTGCTGCAGCACTTCGCCGATTTCGAGAACGACCCCTATGTCCGCCTCGTCTCGCTGATGGACCACGCGCCGGGCCAGCGCCAGTTCCAGACCATGGACCAGTACATCTTCTATTACCAGAAGAAGCGCGGCCTCACCGACGCCGAGTTCGCCAAGTTCGTCGATCGCCGCGTCTCCGAATCCAAACGCAACTCGACACCGCACCGTGTCGCCATCGCCAAGGTCTGCGCCGAGCGCGGCATCACCGTCGCCAGCCACGACGACGCCACGCTCGCCCATGTCGATGAAGCGATCGAAAACGGCGTGCGCCTTGCCGAGTTCCCGACCAGCTTCGACGCCGCCAAGGCCTCGCATGAAAACGGCATGAGCGTGCTGATGGGCGCGCCGAACATCGTGCGCGGCAAGTCGCATTCCGGCAACATCGCCGCTCGCGATCTGGCCGAGCGCGGCGTGCTCGACGTGCTTTCGTCGGACTACGTGCCGCTCAGCCTGCTCTACGCGCCGTTCCTGATCGCCGACGAGGTCGAGAGCATCTCGCTGCCGAAGGCGATCGCCATGGTCACCGCAACGCCGGCCCGTACCGTCAGCCTGAATGATCGCGGCCGCATCGCCACCGGCCTGCGCGCCGATCTCGTCCGCGTCTTCCGCGACGAGGGCGTTCCCGTCACCCGCTCGGTCTGGCGCGAAGGGCGCCGGGTCGCATGACCGCGCACGAAACGCACCCCTCGCACGAGCCCCACATCGTTCCCGGCACCGAGCGCGGCATGATGGTGGTCGTTGTCGGCCCCTCCGGCGCCGGCAAGGATACCCTGATGGCGGCGGCAGCCAGACATTTCCACGGCCGCCCCGACATCCATTTCGTCCGCCGCGTCATCACCCGCGATCACGATGCCGGCGGCGAGGATCATCTGGCCGTCTCGCCCCAGGGCTTCGCCTCGATGGAGCAGGCGGGCAGCTTCTCCGTCTGGTGGGAAGCCCACGGCCTGAAATACGGCATCCCCTCGGAAGTCTCGGTGGCGTTGGCCAGGGGCAACCTCGTCATCGCCAACGGCTCGCGCTCGGCGCTGCACCACTTTCACGCCGTCTTCCCGCGCCTCAAGGTCATCAACGTCACCGCCCGCGCCGAGGTGCTGGCCGGACGGCTCGAGGCCCGCGGCCGCGAAACCCACGAGGACATTATGGCCCGGCTCGCCCGCGGCCCGCTGACGGTGCGCGGCGATTACGACGTCGTCGATCTCGACAACAGCGACAGCCTGGAAGAAGGCGAGCGCCGGATGATCGAGGCGCTGACAGGCTGCCTCGCCGACGTCGGTTAGGGACGCGGGCGATGCGGCCAATCAGGATTCTCGACTACGACCCCCGATGGCCCGATATCTTCGAGGCCATGAAGACCGAACTGCTCGCGATGGCAGACGACAGCATCGTCGCCGTCGAGCATATCGGCAGCACCGCCGTTCCCGGCCTCGCCGCCAAGCCGAAGATCGATCTCGACGCCGTTTTGACGGACGAGACCGCGCTCGCCGACCTCGCGGCCAGCCTGCGAGCCCAAGGCTTCCACGACCACGGCGATCTCTATGAGGAAGGACGACATCTCCTCACCCGCGAGCACGACGGCTACGGCCTGCGTGTCTATCTCTGCCTCCGGGGCAACCCCGCCCATCGCGACCGCATCCTCTTTCGCGACCATCTGCGCCGCCACCCCGAACGCGCGGCCGAATACCAGATGCTGAAGCGCCGTCTGGCGATTGCGGCTGACGGCGACTGGGACGCCTATACCGGCGGGAAGGCGTATTTCATCGCTGAGACGCTGCAGCGCGCCAAGATCGCCGGCTGAAGGGCTGTAGACTGAAGGACCGGAAGCCGGTGGCGCCCGAGTGGCGTGTGCGAAATTTTCTTGCGTCGAAAAAGAAATCCGAGTGCAGCCAATCACTTGTGCTGTCGCATTTTCCCCCTGCGTCCCCGTCGATCGGGGCCCGCGATACACTGATGGCGTCATTGGACAGGGAGCCGGGTCGCGAACCGGATCTGACACATCCTGGGCCGCAAGCCTGGCGTTCGATGATGATCGAAAGAGGTGAATGGGCAGTCGTCAGTAGCTGAAATTCCCGGAATGGAAAGGCCGGGTGACACTCCTGTCGGCGCAAAGCCCCGAAAGCCTTTCAACCGATCGGGCAGGCGCCACCGCCTGATACCACCAATCCCATACCGCCGACGCCTGCCCACTCCCAGCCCGTCGATACCGTCGCGGAGTTTTCTCCGGCGCGGCATTTCGTGCTGTCCGGCCGCGGCGCTGTCTGAAATATGATAGAATCCTCCGCTAGAAGCAGCAGGAGGCCGCGCACGGCGGTAGGGCATATGGAAACGACATGGGCATCAAGAACTACCTGATCGAAGGTGTCTCCGGTACCGGCAAGACCTCGGTCGCAACCGGCTTGCAGAGTCGCGGCCACCATGTCGTCCACGGCGACCGCGAACTCGCCTATCAGGGCGATCCTCGCACCGGCAAGCCGCTTGATGGAAATGAACACGCTCGCGATGCGCAAGACGTCGCCTTCGGCCACCGCCACCACATCTGGGATGTCGGCCGGGTGAGGGCGCTGGTCGCCGACCACAGCCGGCCGATCACCTTCTTCTGCGGTGGCTCCCGGAATTTCGACCGGTTCATCGGTCTCTTCGACGCCGTTTTCGTCCTAGACGTCGATGCGGAGACGCTGCGCGAAAGGCTGGCAAGCCGACCCGACGACGAGTTCGGCACGAGTCCGGCCGAACGCGACCTGGTCCTGCGCCTGCACGCCACCAGGGAGGACATTCCCAAGGACGCAACGGTCATCGACGCCACCGGGCCGCTCGCCGCCGTGATCGACGACATCCTCTCAAGATGTGGGGCATTCGACTGACGCCGCCCACAAAGTTCCGACCACACAACACAATGGACCCTGCAATGACCGACGAAAGACACCAGCATAACGCCTCCTGCCACTGTGGCACCGTCCGGTTCCGCGTCCGCCTCGCCGACGAATTCAACACCATCCGCCGCTGCACCTGCTCCTACTGCCGCATGCGCGGCGCCATCGCCGTCTCGGCCGATCTCGCCGACATCGAATTCATCGAGGGCGAGGACAACCTGACGCTCTACGAATTCAACACCCGAACGGCAAAGCACTATTTCTGCAAGACCTGCGGCATCTACACCCACCACCAGCGCCGCTCGACCCCCACCCAGTTCGGCATCAACGTCGCCTGCCTGGAGGGAGTGAGCCCTTTCGATTTCCCGGAAGTCCCTGTGATGGACGGCGTCGCCCATCCATCGGACTTTGGTGGCGGCGCGAGGGTGGCGGGGGTGCTCAGGTTCGAGAAGGCGGAGTAGGGAGACTGCCGCCACGGCCTATCGCGGCCAGTCGTCATCCGGCCATTCCTGCGCCGTGTGGATAACGCGAAGAATGACGACCGTCTCTCGACCGGCAATCGGCCGTAGCTGATAGGCGATCACATAGGGGAACCGTGCCAAGGATTTCTCATAGGTGCCGTTCACCCGGCCGGGCCGGCCGGTCGCGATTTCACCGAGCTTGTTTCCCGTTTCTTCGATCGCGGCAACCACACGTTCGGCTGCGTCAGGATTGTCCTCGGCGATATAACGCAAAACTTGAAGCGCATCCCGGTGTGCGTCCAACGACCAGACGACCGGCCTCATCTTTCGTCGGATTTTCGGCGTCTAACATCCTCGATCACCTCGCGCATATCGGAAACCGCCTGTTCGTGCGATATCACCCGCGCGGCATCTGCATCGTCAATGCCGCGCTTGATGCTCTCGATGATCTCGAGTTCACGATCGACATAGGCGGCCACAGCCTCGCCCGCCAGAAACGACTTGCTGCGCTGCGTCTCGGCGGCGATCCGGTCAAGCTTGTCTTTCACATCGGGGTGGACCCGGATGGTCATGGTCGTGCTGGGAGGCATGCATCTGCTCCTGTGCCGGAATGTACACATGTTAGCACAGGGCAAAGAGCAATGCGAGAAGGCGGCGGCTCTTACGACGCTGGCCCAGATGCGCCTTTGGTCAGCACCCCTTCAGCCAAGCGCCAAGTCGATTTCCGCGGCAGGAACCGCATCCGTCCGATGACCCGCCTTGCGATAGGCCGGATCGCCCGACCACGCCGACAAAGCGATCTCGACCAGCCGCTTAAGCCGGACTGTGCAGGCGCCGTCGCAGGCCTGTGCCGACATGCAATGCACCACCGCCCCATAAAACCGCGTTCCCAGTGCCGCGTACTTGCGATGCGGCATGGTGGATCTCCGCGTGCAGGCGGCTGTTCAGAAGCTTCCGGTTCTGACGCGGGACGTCGGCCGGCATCGAGTGTATTTTTCCGACGGTGGAATTGATTTCGTCGGTGCGGTGAACGGGTCGGGTTCCCGGCGGAAAACCCCACGCTACTGACGCAGTTGTCGGTCATCGGCGTTGCCGTGGTCCGATCACCTGATGGCTTACAAGTTGCCGGACTCTCTCTGGTCGCTATGGTGAAGCGCCGTCAACTTTGCATGGAGACAGCATGATCTACGAGGAAATACCCGGTGGTGCCGAGTTGTTGGCATGGTTCGGAGAGGAACCAACCTTTCACGATGCCGAGATTATCAGTCTTTTCCTCAGTCGAACTGGACCGAGCGAGCTGAAGATTCACGGCTGGATCATAGCCGACGGCGTCGATCCGGAGGGGTACAACGTGCTCGATAAGCACGCTGTCGTGACTTTCAGCCTCGAAGGCGTCATGGACCTCAAACTTGATAGTTTTAGCATCCAGAACGTCATTGCTGGCCTTATCCTTCAACGCGCAACGGACCGAGGCCGATCTAATTATTACGCAATGCCGGCAGATGCCCACGACCTCGAGATTGAGCTCCTGCCTTGCTACGGTCTGGATGGCTTCATTAGGGCCAAGAAGGTTGCGATAGCATTCGTACCAGGACCACCCGATGAGGGGACGTAAGCGGGAATAAGCTTCACTGCCGAGGCGAACCCGCTACCACCCTCCATCTCAATCCCCATCACCCCGCCCATTGACGATCTCGCGCTTCCCGACATGGTTGGCCGGCCCGACCAGCCCTTCCTTTTCCATCCGCTCGACCAGCGAGGCGGCGCGGTTGTAGCCGATGCCGAGACGGCGCTGGATGTAGGAAGTCGAGCACTTCTTGTCGCGCAGGACGACCTTGACGGCCTTGTCGTAGAGGTCGTTGCCGTCCTCGGCCGCCATGTCGCCCTTGTCGAACACGGCGCTGTCCTCTTCTTCGCCGTCTTCCTCCTCGTCGGCCGTGACCGTGTCGAGATACTCAGGACGCCCTTGCGTCTTCAGATGCGCCACGACCTTTTCGACCTCCGCGTCGGAGACGAACGGGCCGTGGACGCGCGAGATGCGGCCGCCGCCCTGCATGTGCAGCATGTCGCCCTGGCCGAGCAGCTGTTCGGCGCCTTGTTCTCCGAGGATGGTGCGGCTGTCGATCTTCGACGTCACCTGGAAGGAGATGCGGGTCGGGAAGTTGGCCTTGATCGTGCCGGTGATGACATCGACCGAGGGGCGCTGCGTTGCCATGATCAGGTGGATACCCGCCGCGCGCGCCATCTGTGCCAGCCGCTGGATCGCGCCTTCGATTTCCTTGCCGGCCACCATCATCAGGTCGGCCATCTCGTCGACGATGACGACGATGTAAGGCATCGGCGTCAGGTCGAGTTCTTGGCTCTCCTCGATAGGCGCCCCGGTGCTGCGGTCGAAGCCGGTTTGCACCATGATATGGATCGTTTCGCCCTTCTCCTTGGCCTGCGCCACGCGGCTGTTGTAGCCGTCGATATTGCGCACGCCGAGGCGCGACATCTTGCGGTAGCGCTCCTCCATCTCGCGCACCGCCCACTTCAGCGCCATCACGGCCTTCTTCGGGTCGGTCACGACGGGGGTGAGCAGGTGCGGAATGCCGTCATAGATCGACAGTTCGAGCATCTTCGGATCGATCATGATCAGGCGGCACTGTTCCGGCGTCATCCGGTAGAGCAGCGAGAGAATCATCGTGTTGACGGCGACCGACTTGCCGGAGCCGGTGGTGCCTGCAACGAGCAGATGCGGCATCTTCGCAAGTTCTGCGATAACAGGTTCGCCGCCGATCGTCTTGCCCAGCCCGAGCGCCAGCTTGTAGCTGCTCTTCTCGAAATCGGCGCTCTCGATCATCTCGCGGAAATAGACGGTTTCGCGCAGCGCGTTCGGCAGTTCGATGCCGATGACATTGCGGCCGGGCACCACGGCGACACGCGCCGACAGTGCCGACATCGAGCGGGCGATATCGTCGGCAAGGCCGATGACGCGCGAGGATTTGACGCCCGGCGCCGGCTCGAATTCATAGAGCGTGACGACAGGGCCGGGACGCACATGGATGATCTCGCCCTTGATGCCGAAATCTTCCAGAACGCTTTCCAGAAGCCCGGCATTCTGCTCCAGCGCTTCCTGCGACATGATCTCGCCAATGCGTTCCGGCGGCTCCTGCAGCAGCGAGTTGGAGGGGAATTCATAGCCCGAGGCATCGATCTTCGACGGCACGAACTTGTGCGCTACCATGCGGGCAGCGGGTGCAAGCGGCGCGATCGCCGGCTGCGAGCGAACCGGCATCGGTGCGATCGGCTGCGTGGCTATCGGCTGCGGCTCGACGGCCGTCGGGTGTATGACCTGCGGGGCAGGCGCGGGCGCCTGTGCCTCGGCCGTCGTCGCCTGCTGCTTCAGCCTGACTGCAAGAGGCTGGCGGATCGGCGCGCGACCGTTGGTCGGGGCCGGTGCCACGACAACAGGCGCCGCAATGGAAACGGCAGGCGCTGCGGCGACAACGGGGCCGGCGACCGGGGCCGCGGCAACTGGAGCAGGGGCAGCAGCCGCGGGCAGCGGCGCGGCATAGGGCGCGGCCACCACGGGTTGCTTGCCCGGGCGCCATTCCATAATGCGGAACTGGCTGATGATCGTATCTGGTGCGGCGACCGTCTGTGGCGTCACGATCTGCACCTGTGGCGCAGCCTGTACTGGCTCGGCCGGCGCCTCGCCATCTTCAAAGGACATCACTTCCCAGAAGGCGAAGTCGGAGATCGAGGCGAGGTTGGAAGAGGCGTGGAACTGCGCCTCGTCAGCGGTCTCTGAGACGACGATCGCGTTTTCTTCGACTGCGGCGACATTCGCTGCCGGCTGATAGACGTCGAAGGGCACGTTGACCAAGGGCGCGCGCGGGCCGGCCGGCTGCGACGCATAGGCATTGCGCAGCGCCTGCTGTTGAACGTGGGGCTGCGGCTGCGTGACGGCCGGCTGCATGGCGGCCTGGCGGGCGACATAGCCCTGGCGTGGCTGTGCGGCGGGCTGCGGCACGGCGATCGGCTGGGCCACCGGCGCCATCACCTTCACGGCCGCCGATGCCACCACTTGGGCGGGCTGCGGGGCAGGTGCCGGCACCTGCTGCGGGGCGAGCGCTGCGACCTGCGCAGGCTCCATCACCCGCTGCTGCACCGGTTCGGCCGGCTGCTTGCGCGGGTTGATCTGGCTCTCCGGCGTGCGGGTAAAGCGGACATTCGGCGCCAGCGAAAAGTGATTCTGCCAGATCGGCGGCACCGGCTTCTCGCCGGCCTGTTCCTGCAGCTGTTCGCCCTGGGTGTCGGCGGAAACCTCGCCGGCATCCGTCAGATTGGTTCTAGGAAAGCGCATACGACAGCCACTCACTCATGATTAGCAACTATTATCCTCTTCCGGCTTAGGAAATGAAGGTTAATAAGTTCCTTCTCGACGCCCCCGCGCGACAGCTGCGTGAAGGCGTAAGTCTAGTGCTTTCAGTGACTTGCTTGATAAAGAAAATTTTAGCGATTTTTCGACGAGGCGCTCACGCATCGGCCCGAAAATCAAAAACGATTTTCGGAAAGTCCGATGCGTGGATGCAAAGAGTTAGAGCGTCCTTTGTGCATTCGCACGAACATACGGCGCTCTAATGCGCCTCGTCCCAGTTGGTCGCCGCGCGCGCATCCACCTTCAGCGGTACACGCATTTCGAGCGCCGGCATGGTGGCGTTTTCCATCACCGAAACGATGACAGGCATGGCCTTGTCGACATCCGCGTCCTCGACCTCGAAGATCAGTTCGTCGTGCACCTGCAGCAGCATGCGCGCCCGCTCGGAAAGACCCACCTCTGAAAGCGCCGGCTCCATCTTGATCATCGCCCGGCGGATCACGTCGGCGGCCGAGCCCTGGATCGGGGCGTTGATCGCCGCGCGCTCGTTGAAGGCGCGAACCGAGGGGTTTGAGGAGCGAATCTCCGGATAGTTGATTCGCCGCCCGAAGATCGTCTCGACATAGCCCTTGTCGCGGGCCTGCTGCTTGGTGCTGTCCATGTAGTCGCGAATGCCGGGGAAGCGCTCGAAATAGCGCTTGATGTAGTCGCCCGCTTCCGATCGCTCGATCGACAGCTGGTTGGCAAGGCCGAAGGCCGAGATACCGTAGATGATGCCGAAATTGATCGCCTTGGCCCGCCGGCGCACTTCCGACGGCATGCCCTCGACCGGCACGCCGAACATTTCCGACGCCGTCATCGCATGGATGTCGATCCCGTCGGCAAAGGCCTGCGTCAGCTGCGGGATTTCGGCGACATGGGCGAGCACGCGCAGCTCGATCTGGCTGTAGTCGGCCGAGATCAGCTTGTGGCCCGGCGTCGAGATGAAGGCGGTGCGGATCTTGCGGCCCTCGGCGGTGCGCACCGGAATGTTCTGCAGGTTCGGTTCCGACGAGGACAGGCGCCCCGTCGTCGTCGATGCCAGCGAGTAGGAAGTATGCACCCGCTTCGTCTGCGGGTGCACATAGCCCGGCAGGGCGTCGGTGTAGGTGGATTTAAGCTTGGTCAGCTGCCGCCAGTCGACGATCTTGCGCGGCAGTTCCAACCCGGCCGCGGCCAGATCCTCCAGCACGCTGGCCGAGGTCGACCATTGCCCGGTCTTCGTCTTCGAACCGCCGGCAAGGCCCATCTTGCCGAACAGGATGTCGCCCAGCTGCTTCGGCGAGCCGATGTTGAAGCGCTCGCCGGCCAGCTGGTAGATCTCGTCCTCCAGCCTTGCCGCGCCCTGCGCCAATTCGCCCGAGAGACGCGACAGGATCTGCCGGTCGACGGTGATCCCCCGCTCTTCCATATGCGCGAGAACGGGCAGCAACGGCCGCTCCAGCCGCTCGTAGACGGAGGTCAGCTTCTCGGCCGCCAGCCGTGGCTTCAGCACCATCCAGAGCCTGAGCGTCACGTCGGCATCCTCGGCCGCGTAATGCGTGGCGCGGTCGATATCGACGAGATCGAAGGAGATGTTCGACTTGCCGCTGCCGGCCACGTCCTTGTAGGCGATCGGCTTGTGGTTGAGAAATTTCTCCGATAGCGGATCCATACCGTGCGCGCCGGTGCCGGCGTCGAGCACGTAGGAGATCAGCATCGTATCGTCGAAGTTCTTGGTCTCGACGCCGTAGCGCTTCATCAGCAGGTAGTCGTATTTCAGGTTTTGCGCGACCTTGAGCACCGACTGGTCCTCGAGCAGTGCCTTCAGCCTTGGCAGCGCATCGCGCATCGGGATCTGGTTCTCGGCCATGCCGCCACCGAGCAGATCGCCCACGCCGGTCTTGTGGCCAAGCGGCACATAGGCGGCGCGGATGTTGACGCCCGTGGGGCTCTTCGCGTTATCGGCAATCGCCATCGAGAAGCCGACGAGCTCGGCCTGCATCGCGTCGAGCGAGGTCGTCTCGGTGTCGAAGCCGATCACGCCGGTCTCGCGCGCATCCGCGATCCACTTATCGAGCGTCGCGATATCGCGGATCGTCACGTAGCGCGAATGGTCGAAGGGCAGGTTGGCGAAGGCGTCTGCGCGCGATTTGGCGAAATCGGACGGCGTGAAGCTGCCCTCTGCCGCAGCGGAGCCGTTGACCTTTTCAGGAACGTCCACAGCGTCGCCGACGATCTCGGGCGTCCCGCCGGCAACCGGTGCCGTCTCGGCTACGTCGAGATCCGGACCATGCGCATTGGCGCCCCACTCGACCGGCACGTCGACCGGGTCGATAGCACTCGCATCGCATTCGCAGGCCTCTGCCACGCGCCGCGTCAGGCTGGTGAACTGCATGGCCTTCAGGAACCCGATCAGCTTCGGCCCATCCTGCGCTTCCAGAACGAGGTCGGCGACGGCGATGTCGAGCGGCACGTCGGTTCTGAGTTTCACGAGTTCACGTGACAGTCGCGCCTTGTCGGCATTCTCGATGATCGTCTGCCGGCGCTTCTCCTGCTTGATCTCGGTAGCGCGTTCGAGCAGCGTGTCGAGGTCGCCATATTCGGCCAGCAGCGTCGCCGCCGTCTTCGGGCCGATGCCGGGAATGCCCGGCACGTTGTCGACGGAATCGCCGGTCATCGCCTGCAGGTCGATCATCTTTTCCGGCGGCACGCCCCATTTCTCGATCACGTCAGGGATGCCGATCTGCTTGTCCTTCATGCTGTCGTACATGTGGACATTGGCGGTGACGAGCTGCATCAGGTCCTTGTCGGAGGAGACGATCGTCACGTCGGCGCCGGCAGCCTCGGCCTGGCGGGCATAGGTGGCGATGATGTCGTCGGCCTCGAAACCCTCGGTCTCGATGCACGGCAGATTGAACGCCCGCGTCGCCTGGCGGATCAGCCCGAACTGCGGGATCAGCTCTTCGGGCGGTGCCGAGCGGTTGGCCTTGTAGGCGTCATAGAGATCCTTGCGGAAGGTCTTTGACGAATAGTCGAAGATGACGGCCAGATGCGTCGGCGTCACGCCCACCGACGTGTCGCGCGCCTCGGTCAAGAGCTTCCACAGCATGTTGCAGAAACCCGAGACGGCGCCAACAGGCAGCCCATCCGATTTGCGCGTCAGCGGCGGCAGGGCATGGAAGGCTCGAAAGATGAATCCG
Organism: Hyphomicrobiales bacterium; assembly: GCA_900472605.1. GTDB lineage: Bacteria > Pseudomonadota > Alphaproteobacteria > Rhizobiales > Rhizobiaceae > Rhizobium. The sequence goes on from UCJD01000022.1 coordinate 21,560, forward strand.
GAGCCGTCGACAAGAAAGAGATGATCGCCTTTTTTCATGGCAGCATGGATAGCGCGGGCGCCGGGCGAGGTCCATATAAAGTTAGGGAACACGGGCGTTGCGCACAGGCCGCGACATGGCGAAAAACAGCGGAAAATGCCGATTTCCCCTCAATAGCTGCGGCTTGTTTGAGGCGCTTTTCGCCCATACATTAGGCTTGCGCCTAACGAGAGCACACGATGTCCGCAGAACCCGAATCTCAGAGGTATCTTCTTAACCAGATGTCCATGCTGATTGATGGCATGAAGGGGTTGAACAATCAGATCGCCCGGCAGGTCGAGGCGATGGGGCGCTACGATGTCGAGTTCATCAAGCTCGGTCGTTCCATGACCAACTTCGAGAGCGAGCTGCTCGAACTCCGGGTTGATATGGGAAAAGTGAAGCTGGAGGTTGGCCAGCTGAGAGCCGACGTCGGACAATTAAGAACCGAGATGGGTCAATTTCGTGCCGAGATGGAATCTCGGCTCGACGCGATCCTCAAGCGCATAGACGACCTCGAAGGTCGGACACACGATATCGCCGATCATGTTGAAGAACTGCGCTCCGACAGCTTGCGCCAGTACAATGAAGTGATGAACGCCGTGCAGGACAGCTATCAGAACCGGATGTCCTTGCGGGACCTTGAGGCGCGCGTTTCCGAGCTGGAGCGCATCGTTGGGCTGCGCCCGCCGCCGGCCGCGTGAGTCTCGCACAAGCCGCTCACCGGACTGTTACCAAAATGTAATAGTCAATTCTTTTCTTTCCCTTGAAAAGCCACATTCGGAACTACAAATAAATATCACCGACGCTGACTTATGTCGTGTCGAGGGTCTGATTGCCGGCTCGTCCCCCGCCGCATTGGACTTGGACAAAGGCCTCATCCCCTCTCCGGGCCTTTGTCCCCTATTTGAAGCCGCCATAGCCAAACCTCCTGGCTATGGCGGCTTTGTTTTTCTGCACTATCTCCAGCTGTATGATTATCAGTGCTTGTCTTTGAAGCATCGCATACGATTTGTTGCATTGCTCGTGGCTGGGTTTTGCGCCTAACTGACAAAATGGGAACGGAACAAATGGACTCGGGAGCCTATCTCGCCAGCCAGCTGGCCAAGGGCTTTGCCCGCTCGCTGCAGCAGCGCGCGGCACGGCTGGGTTTTTCGCCGGGTCAGTTTCCGATTTTGCTCGAGCTTTGGGCCGAAGACGGGCTGACGCAGAAGCAGCTGCTCGCCCGCGTCGATATCGAGCAGGCGACCATGGCCAACACATTGTCGCGCATGGAGCGCGACGGCCTGATCGAGCGCCGGCCGCATCCTTCGGACAAGCGCGCCCAGCTGGTGTTCCTCACCGACCGCGCGAAAACGATGGAAAACGATGCGGTTCTTGCGGCGCGCGAAGCCGATCTGGCCCTGTTCGATGGGTTCAAGACATTCGAGCGCGAACTGACGCTCGAATATATCCGTCGCCTGCTGGCGAACGCCAAAAAGCTCTGAGGTTAGATATCTGGTCCCGGCGCGAGCCGGGCCCGGGATCAGGGCCGCGCCTTATTCGGCGGCGGCGAGATAGATCTGGTTCTGCGAGGATGCGGCAAGAGCCTGCACGCGCGCTTCGGTCTTGGCGATCAGCTGGTAGAACTCGTCCTGCGCTTCGACATCAAGCTGAATGACGGCGTTCACCTCATCCGGCGTGTCGCAGACGCAGGCGACGGCCGATATCGGGCAGATGCCACCGGGATAACGCTTGCCGCTGCCCGTATAGGCGCGGCGACCCCAGCGCTCGGAATAGACAGTCTCTTCGCGATCGATCTGCAGGATCGTGCCCTTGCACGCGGTCACGATGCCGGCCTTGCCATAGGCAAACCAGTGGTAGTTCAATTTCCGCAAGATGTACTTGCCGGTGATGTCTTCGCCGGCCAATTCGGCGGGATCTTCAATCATACGGATCATGACGTCTTCCTTAACGTGCACGTAATATCCGATATCTATGTTTCAGCTTCAAGACGAAAAGCTCAGCTTTTGAAGCCACTTAGTCACAAGTTGTTTCGAATTCTTACGAATTTCGCCGCTTTTTCGCCCTTTGGGCGCCATCGGCTCAGCCCCTGAACGCAACTTCCAGGTTTTGCCTGTCCTGCGCCACCACCCGGCAATGCGTCTCGAAGCCTTCGCCCTTGATGACAAGCACGAACTCGGCCGGGATTCCGGTCGAGCTCGAAACCGAAAGCGCGGCGCTGTCGGCGCCGAGTGAGCGGATGGTGCAGTCGATCGTCGAGCGGCGATCGTTGAACAGGATGGAGCCGGCCTTCAGCACGCGCCGGCGCGCCCCGCTCGGCTGATCCGCGCTGATCGATTGCCAGCAGAGGCAGCGGTTGCGGCCGCTGCGCTTGGCCTCGTACATGGCGGCGTCGGCTTGCGCCAGAAGCGTGTCGATCTCCTTGCAGACGATCGAAAGCGCCGAAATCCCGAAGCTCGCCGTCACCTTGAGCGAGCCGAAATCGCCGAGGATGGGCTCAGCTGAAATCGCCGCGCGCAGTCTCTCGGCCACGACGAGGGCGCCCTCGCGGTCGACATTCGGCAGGATGATCGCGAATTCCTCGCCGCCCAGCCGGCCGAACAGGTCGCCGCTTCGAAGCACCGAGCGGCAGATCGAAGACACCGCCTTCAGCACCTCGTCGCCGGCCGCGTGGCCATGCGTGTCGTTGACGGTCTTGAAGTGATCGATATCGAGCACGATGCAGGCGAGGCTTTTCTGGTTGCGCAGCGCAGCCCCGATCAGCTGGTCCGTCTCTTCCTTGAAGGCGCGGCGCGTCAGCCCCTCGGTCAGGCTGTCGGTCGCCGCCGATTGCAGCAGCTCGATGCGGTCCATGGCGACGCCGGCGATCTCTTCCAGAATACTGAGATCCTTGCGCCCGAACGACCGCGCCGCCCGATCGATGGCGCATACCGTCCCCACGGTGTGGCCTTGTCTGGTCCGCAGCGGGACGCCGACATAGAAGCGGACATGGTTCTCGCCAGTCACAGCGGTGTGGTCGGAAAAGCGCGGATCGCGGGTGGCGTCGGGCACGATGACGGGGGTGTCGAGGTCCACGACGTAGCGGCAGAAGGAATCCTCACGCGGCACTTCGCTGGTCGTAAATCCGGAGCAGGCCTTGTACCATTGGCGGTGCGCGTCGATCAGCGACACCAGGCCGACATCGACGGTGAAAACTTCCCTGATCAGCCGAACGATCCGCTCGAACCCTTCGTCGCGAGGCGAATCGAGCAGGTCGAGTTGCTCCAGCGCCGCCAATCGCTCGAGTTCCCGCTGTTTCACGTCCGCCGAAGACGTACCGAATGCCCGCGCAACAACCATTGCAAACGTGCTCCCCACTGACACCGTGTAGGAGATGCCTCGCATATAATCATGAACAAATGAATTATGCGCGGCCCCGCTTCTCATCGGTGATGGTCAGGGCAGGGGTGTCAAGGCCGCGGATATGGCCTCCCGTCCTTGTGAACGAATCGGCCGTCGGCATTCGCGCTCATCATGTCGATGTCGGAACAGGTGGTGAGATCGGCCATGTCGCGGGAGCCGATTTCCAGGTAGATCGCCATCGCGCCGGACCGGTTGATCAGGTGATGGCCGTTGCCGGTATTCTTCGGAAAGGCTGCGCAATCGCCGGCGCGAAGCGGCGTCTCGCCCTCATCCTCGACCAGCACCACCTCCCCCTGAAGCACATAGACGAACTCGTCCTCATGCGAGTGCCAGTGCCGCTGGCTCGACCAGTTTCCCGGCGGCAGGTGCATGAGGTTGATGCCGAAATCGGCAAGCCCGCCGGCGTCACCCAGCCGCTGGCGGATCCGCTCGGCGCAGGCGGCAGCATGCGGCTCCGGGTAAGGCGAACCTTTGACGCGGGCTACGGTGGCGACGTCGATCTTCGGCATGAACTATCCTCCGCAGCGGTGGTTCGGCGAGTGCGCGGCCCGCTCAATCGCCTCATGTCTTCTTCTTGGCCTTCGTCATGTTGAGCGCGATCGCCGCCCGCACGAGTGCCGTAAGAGCCGGCTCGTCGATCGTGTCTCCCTCGTGAAAGTCGATCGCACGCCGGGCGTTGCCCTCAAGACTGGCGTTGAACAGGCCGGAGGGATCGTCGAGCGATGCGCCCTTGGCGAAGGTCAGCTTCACTGCGGCCTTGTACGTTTCGCCGGTGCAGATGATACCTGAACGCTCCCACACCGGAACGCCACGCCACTTCCATGTCTCGATCACTTCCGCGTCGGCGCTTCGGATGATCCGCCGCGCGTTCGCGAGCATCGCGCCGCGCCAGTCGGTCAGCTCCGCGATCCGCTGGTCGATCAGCTGTGATGCATCTGCTTCCTCGCTCTCACCCTTCGTCTTCTCCGCCATTCCATCCTCCCCATCGATAAGCTCATGCGAATACTGCGCAATCTAGGAGATTCTCGGCTGAGGGAAAGAGGGTTTCCTTTGTCTCCGCATCCGTCGTCGTGCTACCAATCCCCCGGGATTTGAGGAGGCTGATTCATGACGCAGGTGCCTGCCGCCAATTGGGCGGAAAGCTTTCACTATGGTTTCAAGGAGTGCCATTATCCTGCTGCCGTCGAGGAAGTTCGCGCGATCGTCGCCCGCTCGGCGGCGGTAAAGACGCTCGGTTCGCGCCACTCGTTCAACGCCATCGTCGATGGCAGCTCCGCCATGTCGCTCGAGCGCCTGCCGATCGATCCCGTCGTCGAAAGCGGAGGCCGCCAGGTCTCGGTCGCCGGCCACTGCACTTACGGCGAACTGGCGCTCTTCCTGCAGCGACACCAGCTTGCGATCCACAATCTCGCATCCCTCCCGCACATCTCGATCGCCGGCGCCATCGCGACCGCGACGCATGGCTCGGGTGACCGCAACGGCAATCTGGCGACGGCGGTCTCCGGTCTCGAATTCGTCGCCGGCGATGGCAGCCTGGTGACGGTGAAGCGTGGCGACGCCGATTTCGAAGGCATGGTCGTGCATCTGGGCGCGCTCGGCGTCGTCACCCGCGTGACGCTGGATGTCCAGCCGGAGTTCCAAGTCGCGCAGCACGTCTATGAGGGGCTGAGCTGGGATGTGCTCCTGTCCAATCTCGATGCCATCATGGCGGCGGCCTACAGCGTCAGCGTCTTCACCCAATGGGGCGAGAAGGCAGGCGCGGTCTGGCTGAAGGAAACGGAGAAGAGCGGCAATCATCCGGATGCCCTTGATGCCGCGGTCCATGCCGATATCAAGCGCCATCCGATCATCGGCCTCGACGCCGAAAACGCCACCGAGCAGCTGGGCGCCTTCGGCCGCTGGTCGGAGCGATTGCCGCATTTCAAGATGGGCTTTACGCCAAGCAGCGGCGCCGAGATCCAGTCCGAATATCATATTCCCCGCAAGCATGGTGCCGCCGCCGTCGAGGCGCTGCTGTCGATCCGCGCGAAATTCGCGCATCTCGTCCAATCAGGCGAGCTTCGCACCGTCGCCGCCGATCGGCTGTGGCTGAGCCCGCAGTTCGAACGCGATACGTTGTCGATCCATTTCACTTGGGTCAGGGATCAGGCGGCGGTCGATGCCGCCGCAGCCGAGATCGAGCAGGCCCTGGCGGCCTTCTCGCCCTTGCCGCACTGGGGCAAGGTCTTCACCCGCCACCATCTCGGCAAGAGCTACGCGAAGCTCCCCGACTTCGCCCGCCTGCGCGAACGCATGGACCCGGGGCGCAAGTTCTCCAATCCGTGGCTGGAAGAGGTCGTCTTCGGCGAGAACGGCTGAAGCATGTCGCGCAAAAGGGTGCAGCGGTTTTGCGGCGCCGACATGCGACAACCAAGGGTGATCGCGGCATTCCGCCGGCATTGGCGCTCGCCGCCTCGCAGGTATATGCTGTTGTGATCAGGCAGCGGCAGCGCTGCCGCGGTTGGATATGGAGTAGAAATTGGCGGTCGCCTTCACCAAGGAAGAAAGCTTCGAGACGGCATCGGAAACGCTCATTCCCGATCGCCCCATCTCGCCGCATCCGAACCTCGTCACCGAGGCAGGGCTGAAGGCGTTGGAGCTAAATCTTCAGCAGGCGCGCGAGGCCTACGAGGCGACCACTGACATTGAGGATATCAACGAGCGCCGCCGCCAGGGTGCCGCGCCGTTGCGCGATGCGCGCTACTTCGCGGCCCGTCTCGGCACCGCCCAGCTCATGCCCGCTCCAACCTCCAGCGATGCCGTCGCCTTCGGTAGCCTCGTCACCTTCGGACGCGAGGACGGGCGCGTGCAGACCTATCGCATCGTCGGCGAGGACGAGGCCGATCCGAAGGCCGGATCGATCTCCTTCGTCTCGCCGGTGGCACGTGTGCTGATCGGCAAGGCCGTCGGCGACGTCGTCGATGCCGGTGGCCAGGAGCTGGAGATCATCGCGATCGCTTGAGCGGGGCTTTCATTGCGATCGACAGGCGCCCGCTATCGGCAAGCCTGTCGGCCCGCTCGTTCCCCTCTGTGCCGGCATGGCCCTTGCACCATGCCACGGTGATCGTCGTCGATCGCGAGAGTTCCGCGTCGATCGCGCGCCACACAGCCGCATCGGCGATAACCCGGCTTCTGAGCCGGCTATTGGCGGTGATCTTCTTGAAGCCGTTGTTCCGCCAGATCGGCCGCCACTCGTTGCATCCCTTTACGGCGTGCACGGAGTCGGACCAGATCGTCACCGCCGCCTCGGCCGCATAGGCGTTGACCCACTCCGCTGCCTTCAGTACGGCGGTTGCCTCCACCGCATTGTTGGCGGTGCCGGCAGCGCCGCCGCAGCCCGATGCGATCTCGATACCGTCGCGATAGACGGCGAAGCCCCAACCGCCGTCGCCGGAGCCAGGCTCGCAGCAGCCGTCGGTAAAGATGTCGAGCATCGCGCTGTCAACGGGCGAGGTGCCAGGGTCGTCGGGAATATTGGTCATGTCGGCGGCGGAATGTCTGGCAAAGCGGCGGGGAAGCGCAGCCTATCCGAAACGCTCGGCCATGTCTTCCGTCCGAGGGCTCGCGGCCTACTTTGTCGTTGACACCACCTGCGGATAGCGCAGCACTGTCTTGTCCGCCTTCTCGTGGACCGACAGATAGCTCTCGCGCGCCGCCATCTTCACGCTCGGCTCGATATCGGGTTTGCCGAGAAGCAGCCCCTGCATCTGTTCGCAGCCCTCGTTCGTCACGATCTGGCGCTGCAGTTCGGTCTCCACACCCTCCGTCACCACCTGAATGCCGAGGCTGTGACCCAGCCCGATAATGGCGCGTACGATCGAGCGGGCGGCCGCGTCGTGTTCCAGGATGCCGGTAAAGCTGCGGTCGACCTTGATCTTGTCGAAGGGAAGAGCGCGAAGGTTGGAGAGTGAGGAGAAGCCGGTGCCGAAGTCGTCCATCACGATGCGAACACCGAGGCTGTGCAGCCGCATCAAGGTCGAGATCGTTGCCTTGCGGTCGCGGATGAAGGCCGCCTCGGTAATTTCCAGTTCAAGCCGCTGCGGCAGAAGCCCGGTTTCGTGCAGAATGGTGGCCACCCGGTCGTAGAGATTGGGCAGCATGAACTGCACCGGCGAGACGTTGACGGCGATCGTCAATGGCTGCGGCCAGCGCGCGGCCTCGGTGCATGCCTGGCGCAGCACCCATTCGCCGAGCTGCACGATGGTCCCGCTCTCCTCGGCGACTTTGATGAACACGTCGGGCTCGGAGCTTCCATGGCCCGGCCTGTTCCAGCGCATCAGCGCTTCGTAACCGCTGATGCTTCCTGTGCGGCTATCGAGGATCGGCTGGTAGTTCACGTAGAGCTGGTTGCGGGTGATCGCGTGGCGAAGCTCGTTTTCGATCTCGCGCCGCGCCTTGACGGCCGCATCCATCTCCGCGTCGAAGAAGCACGCCTTGCCGCGGCCGGCATGCTTGGCGCGGTAGAGTGCTGTGTCGGCGTTGACGCAGAGAAGCTCGCCGGTATCGCCATCGGCGGGGTAGACCGCGATGCCGATGCTGACGCCGACGGCGGTCGGGTCGCGGGCGACGTCCATTTCCGCGGCGACGCCCGACAGGATCGCGTCCGCAAGGTTGCGCGCGCCATCCGGCTGCGGCTTGCCGCTCTGGATGATCGCGAACTCGTCGCCGCCAAGCCGAGCGATGGTGGCGCTATCGTCGGCCACGCGCTGCAGGATCGAGGAGACCTTGCACAGGAGACGGTCGCCCTCGGCATGACCGAACAGGTCGTTGACGGCCTTGAAGCGATCGAGATCGAGATAGAAGACTGCGACCTGCGCGCGCTTGCGCTGCGCCACCTGGATTGCTTGCCGAAGACGTGTGTCGAAAAGAGAGCGGTTCGGAAGGCCCGTCAGCACGTCATGCTGGGCCAGATGCTCGATCATCTGCTCGGCGCGCTTGCGCTCCGTCAAATCGCGCACGGCCAGTATATCGCAGCTGCGGCCGCGATAGATCATCCGCCGGGCCATCAGTTCGACCGGCAGTTCGGTTTCGCCGTGCGTGGTCAGAAGCGTCTCATGATGGACGCCCGATGCCAGCCCTCCTGGCGGCAGCAGCAGGAAATCCGGTTTCTGGCCACGCAACTCGTTGAGCTGCCATCCGGACATCTCCAGAAAACGCTCGTTGGCGTCGAGGATCGTTCCCTCGCAGAGTACCAGAAGCCCCTCCATCGTGGCGTTCGCCAGGCCCTTGAGGTCGGTCAGGTGGCTCGCCAGGAAGACCATGCCGAGAGCAGCGAGAATGAGCGCCGTCGAGACGGCCATGACGATGGCTGCAAGCGTCTTCGGCTCGACGATCGCCGCCGTTACCTGCCGTCCCGGCTCGGGGATCAGCGTGATGTAGCTCATCGACACGAAGTGGATGATGGCGATCGCCAGCACCATCGACGTCGCCGACAGCAGCACGCGCTTGGCGCCCGACAGGGAACGGAAGATCAGGAAGGCCACACTGGCAAGTGCAGCGCCGATCACAAGCGCCGAAAGCGTTGCCGTTGCGCTGAAGCGGATATCGACCTGCCCCTCGACCGCCTGCATACCCGTGAGGTGCATGGCGGTGATGCCGAGCGCCATCAGCGCGCCGCCCTGCGCGAAGGCGAAGCGGCTGGTGCCCTCGGTGGCGACAAGCAGTGCCAGATAGGACACGCCGATGGCGATCACAACCGAGAGTGTGGTGAGCCCCAGCCCGTAGGCGATCGAATATCCGCCGTCGTAGGCGAGCATGGAGATAAAGTGCGTGGCCCAGATGCCGACGCCGATGGCGAATGCCGAGGCCATGATCCAGCTGCGCTGCTGGGCGCGATCGCATTGCTGCGCGCGGAAGAGCAGCAGCATGGCGGTGAGGTTTCCGATGAAACAGACGACGACGGCGGCAATGATCAAGCGCCAGTCATGATTGTCACGAATACAGGCGATCACGGTAAACATCAGCCACCTCCAGCACCAATCTCTGGAGGTTATCAAGCGTCTTCTTAAATAACTATGAATTGCAAATTGCAACTTTTCCCAGCATTCGCTGTGCGTTTTCGCCTAATCGGTCGGATGCCCGAATTTCGTTTTTCACCTCGAAAGCGCTCATGCTTTGGTCTATCGTCCGGCCAAAATTCAAGAAGGAGTCGGAAATGCCTGACCTGATGCCGGTCCTCGCGCGCGCGGACCAGAATTTGCCCTCGAGCCTCGACAAGCTGTTCGAGCTGCTGCGGATCAAGTCGATCTCGACCGATCCTGCCTACAAGGACGATTGCCGCAAGGCGGCCGAGTGGCTGGTCGCCTATCTCCGCGACATCGGTTTCGACGCCTCGGTGCGCACCACGCCCGGCCATCCGATGGTGGTTGCCCATCACGATGGCGCCACCCCCTCGGCTCCGCATGTGCTCTTTTACGGCCATTACGACGTGCAGCCGGTCGATCCGATCGCGCTCTGGGACAACGATCCCTTCGAGCCCTCCGTCCAGGAAGCGGCCGGCGGCCGCAAGATCCTGACCGGCCGCGGCACAGCGGACGACAAGGGCCAGCTGATGACCTTCGTCGAGGCCTGCCGTGCCTATAAGGAAATCAACGGTGCGCTGCCCGTGCGCGTGACGATCCTGTTCGAGGGCGAGGAAGAATCCGGCTCACCATCGCTGAAGCCCTTCCTCGAAGCCAATGCCGCCGAGCTGAAGGCCGACTACGCGCTGGTTTGCGATACCAGCATGTGGGACCGCGACACGCCGGCGATCGCCGCCGCCCTGCGCGGCCTCGTCGGCGAAGAGGTGGTGGTCACCGCCGCCGACCGCGATCTGCACTCCGGCCTCTTCGGCGGTGCCGCCGCCAACCCGATCCATGTCCTGACGAAGATCCTCGCCGGCCTGCACGACGACACCGGTCGCATCACGCTGGATGGTTTCTACAACGGCGTCGAGGAAACCCCTGCGAACATCAAGGCTTCCTGGGAAACGCTAGGGCTCACCACTGAGGGCTTCCTCGGCGAGGTCGGCCTGTCGGTCCCCTCGGGCGAAAAGGGTCGCTCGGTGCTGGAACTCACCTGGGCCCGCCCGACGGCAGAGGTCAACGGCATCTGGGGCGGCTATACCGGCGAAGGCTTCAAGACCGTGATCGCCGCCAAGGCGTCGGCCAAGGTCTCTTTCCGCCTCGTCGGCCAGCAGGATCCGGATGCCATCCGCGACAGCTTCCGCGCTTACGTGCGCTCGCAACTCCCCGCCGATTGCTCGGTCGAGTTCCATCCGCATGGCGGCTCGCCGGCCATTCACCTCTCCTATGATTCGCCTGTTCTGACCAAGGCGAAGACGGCGCTCTCCGACGAATGGCCGAAGCCAGCCGTCGTCATCGGCATGGGCGGCTCGATCCCGATCGTCGGCGATTTCCAGAAGATGCTCGGCATGGAATCGCTGCTGGTCGGCTTCGGTCTCAGCGACGACCGCATCCATTCGCCGAACGAGAAGTACGAGCTGACCTCGTATCACAAGGGCATCCGTTCCTGGATCCGCATCATGGAAGCATTGGCGGCGTAATCGGCGCCGATGAAATGAAAAAGGCGCACCGATTGTTTAAAGATCGGGGCGCCAGAGGAACAAAAAGGCCGGGTTGAAACCGGCCTTTCGTCATTCGCTTCGCATCAGTGCCAGTACATCCGTGGTCAAGGTGAAAGCGAATATTGCAGTCAGACTGCCCGCGAAAGGTTAACGGAGCGTTAACGATAATCTCGCGATGGTCAGGTCAATCCCCACTGCTCGATAGTGCGGCTCGGTGATCGACGACTGCATCCGATGACCGGGATATCGGGATTGCGTCGGCGCATTTCAAGGCCTTGCCCGTCCAACCGTTCAAGCTGCGTTCATAAGCGGGTGCTATAAGTCATTGAAAGAAAAGTTGAATCACTCCCGCCAAATTTTGGCCGGGAAGCTGGTCACTGTTGTCTTGAGAAGGCGATAAGCCCGGAAGTTTTCTGAAGGGGCGGCGTTTCGGCCGCTCAATCTAGGGAGTGCAAGCGTGAAGACCACACTGATGAAGATCACCGCCGTCGCAGCCTTGTTGCTGGCGCCGGTGGCGGCCGAGGCCGCCGAAGGGTTCGCGACCGCCAACGTCAACATGCGTGCCGGCCCGAGCACGCAGTACCCGGCCGTAACCGTCATTCCGGCCGGCGAATCCGTCGAAATCCACGGCTGCCTTGCCGATGTGCCCTGGTGCGATGTCGAGTTCTACAACGGCCGCGGCTGGGTCGCCGGCCGCTACGTCCAGGCGCTCTATCAGCAGCGCCGCGTCTATGTCGATCCGCAATACTATCGCCCGCTCGGCATCCCGACGGTCGTCTTCAGCGTTGGAAACTACTGGGATCGCTACTACCGTGATCGGTCCTTCTACGGTCAGCGCGACCGCTGGCGCCGCAACCCGGTCTATGACCGCCCTGCGGCAGTGCGTCCGCCGCCCGGCCCGGAATTCGGCCGTCCGCGCCCCGGCTACGACAATGGCGGTCCTCGCCCAGGCCCGGGCCCAGGCTATGATAACAATCGCCCGCGTCCCGGCTTCGACAACGGCCAGCCGAATTTCGATCGCGGCCCCGGTCGCGGTCCGGATTATGGCCGTGGCCCCGATTCGCGCCAGGACAATGGCAACCGGCCGGGCCGCCCGCCGCAGTTTGACGATCAATCCGTCCGTGCCGGCATGCCCGGCCAGCCAGGCCAGCCCGGTCAACCGGGCCAGCCCGGACGGCGTGGTGAGGGTGGCCAAGGTGGTCAGCCCGGACAGGCTGGCCAGCCAGGCCAACCCGGACAGCCAGGCGTTGACCGCGGCCCGGATCGCCGCCGCGACCAGGACCGCCGCCGCCCGCCGGTCTGCCAGCCAGGCGATCCGAATTGCGGCCAAAACCAGCAATAATCAGCAACCAGCATTGATATCAGGGGAGGGCGATCGAAAGGTCGCCCTTTCTGTTTGCCGGGAAGAAACGAAAAGCCCGACGCTCCTGAGAGACGCCGGGCCTGAATTCGATCGGCTCGTGTTGAGGGGAGACGGCCGATCTACCGCGAGGCGTGTTGCCTCGCTTGGTAAGAAATGGGCGAAAGCGGAAATGGTTCCGAGTCACCAGCCGGAAGCTGTATTTTTGCCCGATGCCATCAGATCGCGCATCGAGGCATAGGGGCCGTGCAGCATCTTCAGACGGCTTTCCTCCATCTTCGACAGCCGATGACGGCGCGCGAAATCATGCACGCTCCAGATCTCTCTGGGGCTGAAATCGTCTGCTGTTGCCGAATGAATCGTCATTGTCTGCCTGCTTGGTGCGCTTGATGCGCGAATATGAGGCGCAATCGCCGCGACATATGTCAGATTTGTGACAAAGGCAACGAATGACAGCCATGCCGGAGCAAAATAGCTCGTCCGGGCACACATACAAAAAGGCCCGCGACGTGCGGGCCTTTGGAGATATGTCGTGCTGCCGGCTCAGTAGCGATAGCCGTAGCCATCCCGTGCCCATGGCGGCGGGCGATGGCCGCGGTCGTCACGCCAGCCATAGCGCGGCGGCGGGCGGTGACCCCAGCCATAGTCGCGATGGTAGCGGCGTTCGTAGCGCGGTGGCGGCGGGCGGCGCCAGTTCGGCCGGCAATCGCCCCAGGGGGTGACGTGGAAGCCGCGGCCGCAGGCGTAGTCGACCTTGACGACGTTGTTCGTTACGCCGCTCTGTACGGCACCCATCGGCATGGCTTCGGCAACCGTGGCGCCAAGCCCGGTCAGTGCGATCGCGATCGCGATAATTGTCTTGCGCATCTCTGCACCTCATTCCTTATGCAAGTCCCTTGCACGTGGATTAGAGGGCCATCAGGGTGAATGGAAGCTGAACCAACCAAGGCATTATTGCGGCAGCGCGGGAGCGCCGGCACAGACCGAAAAAACGCTGCGTTCAAAAGCTTTTGCCTTTGGCTAACGAGGTCTTAACTCCCCCTTAAATCGCCGCATTTAAAGTTCAACCGGGTAAAGATGCGACCAGCGTGATGCGGTCGTTGCAGCCATCGGGGCAGCCATCGGGCTTGAACCTGACGGATTGCGGGTTGGGGCAAACCTCGGTTTGCGATTGAAGCGAGGTTCAGCGGGCGTAGATGGCAGGCAGGGGCAGATCAGGCGATAGAATCGAACCATCCTTCAGCGGCCGCGAGCGCCGCGACGATGGCGATGATTTCGCGCTCGGCGCCGATGACCGGGTCGCCGGCGGCGGACGCCCCGTCAAGCGCACGGCGCAGAAGTCTTCCCCGCGTCGCGAACCGCCCGCAAGGCGCGAGCCCGATTCCGCCCGCTATGAAGATGATTACGACGACGAACCGCGCTATAGCGCGCCGCCGCGCCGCCGCAATGGTGGTGGTGGTAACGATGGCAGGGGCGGCAAGCGTCGGCGGCCGGAGCGCGAAGGCCTCGGCTTCTTCGGCCTCATCCGCCGCATGGTCTACTGGTGCATCGTGCTCGGTATCTGGGCCGGCATCGGCGTAACCGGTCTGGTCGTCTATTACGGCTCGCGCATGCCGAGCGCCAGCACCTGGGAAATTCCCGCCCGTCCGCCCAACGTCAAGATCACCTCGGTTGACGGCAGCGTGATTGCCAATCGCGGCGCGACAGGCGGCGAAGCCTTGGCGCTGGAAGACATGTCGCCCTACCTGCCCGAGGCGATCGTCGCCATCGAGGATAGGCGCTTCTATTCGCATTTCGGTGTCGATCCGCTTGGCCTTGCCCGCGCCTTCGTCACCAACCTGACGTCGGGCCACATGGTGCAGGGCGGCTCGACGCTGACGCAGCAGCTCGCCAAGAACCTCTTCCTGTCGCCCGACCGCACGCTGGAGCGCAAGGTTCAGGAAGTGCTGCTCTCCTTCTGGCTTGAGCAGAGATACACCAAGGACCAGATCCTTGCGATGTATCTCAACCGCGTCTTCTTCGGCTCCAACGCCTATGGCGTGGAAGCCGCCTCGCGGCGCTATTTCAACAAGTCGGCGCGCGATGTGAACCTCGGCGAGGCCGCACTGCTGGCCGGTCTTGTCAAGGCGCCGTCGCGCCTGTCGCCGGCGCGCGATCCGCAGGCCGCCAACGACCGCGCCCAGGTGGTGCTGCAGGCCATGCGCGACCAGGGCATGATTTCCGACGACGAGGTCAAGACCGCAATGTCGCAGACGCCGGCCAAGGCCAAGCGCTACTGGGATGGCGCCGGCCATTACGTGGCCGACATGGTGATGGACGAACTTCCGGCGCTGATCGGCGACGTCAAGGAAGACATCGTCGTCGATACCACCATCGACAAGACGCTGGAAAAACGCGCCGAACAATCGATCAACGACGTGCTCGGCAAGGAGGGCGCCAAGCTCGACGCTTCGCAGGCGGCATTGGTCTCGATCGACGGTACCGGCGCCATTCGTGCGCTTGTCGGCGGGCGCGATTACGCCGACAGCCAGTTCAACCGCGCGGTCAAGGCCAAGCGCCAGCCGGGCTCCTCCTTCAAGCCCTTCGTCTACGCGGCGGCACTCGAAAAGGGCCTGACGCCGTTCTCGGTATTCAACGACGCGCCCATTCGCATCGGCGACTGGACGCCGGAGAATTACGAGAAGAAGTACAATGGCGAGGTGACGCTCGCGACAGCCCTTGCGAAATCGCTGAACACCGTCGCTGCCCAGCTGGTCATGTATGACGGCCCCGATCAGGTCATCAAGCTCGCCCATCGCCTTGGCATCGAGAGCGAGCTGCAGTCCAACGCCTCGATCGCGCTCGGCACCTCGGAAGTGTCGCTCACCGAGCTGACCGGCGCCTACGCCGCCTTCATGAACGGCGGCTACAAGGCAACGCCGCATGTCATCCGTCGCGTGACGACGGCCGATGGCAGCAAGGTTCTCTACGAAAATACCTATGACAACCCGCCGCGCGTTCTCTCCGAGGCGGTTGCCGCCAACATGAACGCGATGATGATCGGTGTCGTCGAGCAGGGAACGGGCAAGGCCGCGAAGATCCCGGGCTGGCAGGTCGCCGGCAAGAGCGGAACGACGCAGAACTCGCGCGACGCACTCTTCGTCGGCTTCACCAGCAACCTGACGACGGGTGTCTGGTTCGGCAACGACGACGGCAAGCCGATGAAGAAGGTCACCGGCGGCGGCCTTCCGGCCAAGGCCTGGCAGGAATTCATGGTCGCTGCCCACAAGGGCCTGTCTCCGGCGCCGCTCTTTGGCAACGGCCAGTTCGTCAATCCGGCAGCACCTGTCGACAACGGCCAGCCTATGGCGTCCAACGATCCGAACATGCAGCCAAACATGCAGGACGGCATGCCTAACGACATGAATGGCAACATGACCGGATCGACCGGTGGCATGCAGCCGCCCGTCGAGGAGCAGGGCACCATCGGCAGCATCATTTCGGGCGTCTTCGGCGGTGGCGGCAACGACCAGCGCAGCCAGTATCCGCAGGCGCCGGTGCGCCGCGGTGGCCAGCAGCAGCCTCCGGTTTACGGCGGCCCCGTACCACCTGCCGATGTCGCTCAGGACGGTGGTTACGGCTATGGAAATGCGCTGCCGCCTGGTGATGTTGGCGATGGCCCGCAGCACCAGCCGTACCAGCCGCGCCGCACCACGCTTCTCGACCTGATCATGGGCCAATAAACGCTTTGCCGCGCAACAAAAAACGTGCCCTCGGGCGCGCGGCGAAAATTAATTGCTGTTGGCTTCTTTTGCTGGTTTTCAGGACATTTCCCGCCTTGCAGTCCCGAAAACCCGTCCTTATATACGCCCCATCGCCGCAATCACGATTGCGTTAAACTTAAAGACCCATCCCGTAAGGGGCTGTCATCGAAATGCCTTCCCGGGGTTCAGACAGCTTGCTTCAAGGAGTAAATGACATGGCAAAAGTAATTGGTATCGACCTCGGAACGACAAATTCCTGCGTCGCTGTCATGGACGGCAAGGACGCAAAGGTCATCGAGAACGCCGAAGGTGCGCGCACCACGCCTTCGATCGTTGCATTTTCCGAAGATGGCGAACGCCTCGTCGGTCAGCCGGCCAAGCGCCAGGCAGTCACCAACCCCACGGACACGCTGTTCGCAGTAAAGCGCCTCATCGGCCGCCGCTACGACGATCCGACGGTTGAAAAGGACAAGGGCCTCGTTCCCTTCGAGATCACCAAGGGTGACAACGGCGACGCATGGGTCAAGGCCCGCGGCACCGGCTATTCCCCTGCCCAGATCTCCGCGATGATCCTTCAGAAGATGAAGGAAACCGCTGAATCCTACCTCGGTGAAAAGGTCGAAAAGGCCGTCATCACCGTTCCGGCCTACTTCAACGACGCCCAGCGCCAGGCAACCAAGGATGCCGGCCGTATCGCTGGCCTCGAAGTTCTCCGCATCATCAACGAGCCGACGGCGGCAGCCCTTGCCTACGGCCTCGACAAGAAGGACGGCAAGACCATCGCCGTTTACGACTTGGGTGGCGGTACCTTCGATATCTCGATCCTCGAGATCGGCGACGGCGTTTTCGAAGTGAAGTCCACCAACGGCGATACCTTCCTCGGCGGTGAAGACTTCGACATGCGTCTCGTCGAATACCTCGTTGCCGAGTTCAAGAAGGACAACGGCATCGATCTGAAGGGCGACAAGCTGGCTCTGCAGCGCCTCAAGGAAGCTGCCGAAAAGGCTAAGATCGAACTCTCGTCCTCGCAGCAGACCGAAATCAACCTGCCGTTCATCACGGCCGATGCAACCGGTCCGAAGCACCTGACGCTGAAGCTGACCCGCGCCAAGCTCGAAAGCCTGGTCGACGATCTTGTCCAGCGCACTATCGCGCCGTGCAAGGCAGCCCTGAAGGATGCCGGTGTAACGCCAGCCGAGATCGACGAAGTCGTTCTGGTCGGCGGCATGAGCCGCATGCCGAAGGTGCAGGAAGTCGTCAAGCAGCTGTTCGGCAAGGAGCCGCACAAGGGCGTCAACCCGGATGAAGTCGTCGCTCTCGGCGCCGCCATCCAGGCCGGCGTTCTGCAGGGCGACGTCAAGGACGTTCTGCTCCTCGACGTGACCCCGCTGTCTCTCGGCATCGAAACGCTGGGCGGCGTCTTCACCCGTCTGATCGAGCGTAACACCACGATCCCGACGAAGAAGAGCCAGACCTTCTCGACCGCTGACGACAACCAGTCCGCCGTCACCATCCGCGTTTCGCAGGGCGAGCGCGAAATGGCCCAGGACAACAAGCTGCTCGGCCAGTTCGACCTCGTCGGCCTGCCGCCGGCACCGCGTGGCGTTCCGCAGATCGAAGTCACCTTCGATATCGACGCCAACGGCATCGTGCAGGTTTCGGCCAAGGACAAGGGCACCGGCAAGGAACAGCAGATCCGCATCCAGGCCTCTGGTGGTCTCTCCGACGCCGACATCGAAAAGATGGTCAAGGACGCTGAAGCCAATGCCGAAGCCGACAAGAAGCGTCGCGAAGGTGTCGAAGCCAAGAACCAGGCCGAAAGCCTGATCCACTCCAGCGAGAAGTCGCTGAAGGATTATGGCGACAAGGTCACCGAAGCGGACCGCACCGCGATCTCCGACGCGATCGCCGCTCTGAAGACCTCCGTCGAGGCTTCCGAACCGGACGCCGAGGACATCAAGGCGAAGACCCAGACCCTCATGGAAGTCTCCATGAAGCTCGGTCAGGCGATCTACGAAGCGCAGCAGGCTGAAGGTGGTGCGGCCGACGCTTCCGCCGAAGCCGGCGATGACAATGTCGTCGATGCCGACTACGAAGAAGTCAAGGACGACGCCAAGAAGTCCGCATAAGCTGGACTGAACGGTCACGTTTGAAACTGACATTCCGGCTGCTCACCATGGCAGCCGGAAATCCATTTCCGGGGTCTGATCCTTAATGGCAAAAGCCGATTTTTACGAAACGCTGGGTGTCGCCAAGACGGCTGACGAAAAAGAGCTGAAGAGCGCTTTCCGCAAGCTGGCGATGAAATACCATCCGGACAAGAATCCCGATGATCACACCGCCGAGCAGAAGTTCAAGGAAATCAACGAAGCCTATGAGACGCTGAAGGACCCGCAGAAGCGCGCGGCCTATGACCGCTACGGTCACGCGGCGTTCGAGCATGGCGGCATGGGCGGCGGTGGCGGCGGTTTTGCCGGCGGCGGCTTCTCCGATATCTTCGAGGATATTTTCGGCGAGATGATGGGTGGCGGCCGCTCGCGGCAGCGCTCGTCGGGTGGTCGCGAACGCGGCGCCGATCTCCGCTACAACATGGAAATCTCGCTGGAGGAATCTTTCTCCGGCAAGACGGCGCAGATCAGGGTGCCCACTTCGATCACCTGCGACGTCTGTTCCGGCTCCGGTGCCAAGCCCGGTACCCAGCCGAAGACCTGCGGTACCTGCCAGGGCTCCGGCCGCGTGCGCGCGGCGCAGGGCTTCTTCTCCGTCGAACGTACCTGCCCGACCTGCCACGGCCGCGGCCAGATCATTCCCGATCCCTGCACCAAGTGCCACGGCCAGGGCCGCGTGACGGAAGAGCGTTCGCTCTCGGTCAACATCCCCTCGGGCATCGAGGACGGCACCCGCATCCGCCTGCAGGGCGAAGGCGAGGCCGGCATGCGCGGCGGCCCGGCGGGCGATCTCTATATCTTCCTGTCGGTCAAGCCGCACGAGTTCTACCAGCGCGATGGAGCCGATCTCTACTGCGCCATCCCGATCTCCATGACGACGGCGGCCCTTGGCGGCACCTTTGATGTGGCGACGCTCGATGGCACCAAGTCGCGCGTCACGGTTCCCGAGGGCACCCAGGCCGGCAAGCAGTTCCGCCTGAAGGGCAAGGGCATGCCGGTGCTGCGCTCCAGCCAGACCGGCGATCTCTACATCCAGATCCAGATCGAGACGCCGCAGAAGCTCTCCAAGCGCCAGCGCGAGCTGCTGCAGGAGTTCGAGGAACTGTCGTCGAAGGAAAACAATCCGGAATCGACGGGCTTCTTCGCCCGCATGAAGGAATTCTTCGAGAGCTGATCGAAGACTTTCAGTAAAAATTCAGGGGCCCGGTTGCTTGCAGCCGGGCTTTTCTATTTTGCATAGGGATAAACATATCTTTTGTGGCAGAAGAGACTCGACAATTCTATTGCTAGTCACTTTATTAGATATGTTGCATTATTTCTGTATTGGGCCTCGAAAAGGTTCTAGACTTGCATTCCGTTTGGTAGCCTGTGCCGAGGTTGATTTGGAACGCCGTCTCGCAGCTATTCTCGCAGTGGATATTGTTGGCTACAGCCGAATGATGGGTGCCGATGAGCGGGGGACCTTGGATGCGGTAAAGCTCTGCCGCGGCGAGGTCGTCGATCCCAGGATCGCCAACGCCCGCGGCCGTGTGGTCAAGCACACCGGCGACGGCATGCTCGTGGAGTTCTCCAGCATCGTCAACGCCGTCTCCTGCGCCAACGACGTGCAGCAGGCGATGGCGGCGCGCAACACCGCGCTGCCGGAAGAGCGCCGCATCGAGTTCCGCATGGGCGTCCATCTCGGCGACGTCATCGTCGAGGATAACGACATCTTCGGCGACGGCGTCAATGTCGCGGCCCGGCTGCAGGCGATCTGCGCGGCCGGCGGCGTGGCGGTCTCGGCATCCGCCCGCGATCATGTCGGCAGCCGGCTCGATCTGTCGTTCCAGGATCTCGGCCTGTTCACGCTGAAGAACATCGAGCAGCCGGTGCAGGTCTACGCGATCTCGGCCAAGCGCGCTCTTCCGCTCAAGGTGAATGCGGCGGCACTTGCGGCTGCCAAAGAGAAGCAGAAGCCGCTGGTCGCGGTGCTGCCCTTCTCCAACATGAGCGGCGATCCCGAGCAGGAATATTTCTCCGACGGCATCACCGAGGACATCATCACGGATCTCTCCAAGATCTCCAATCTCTACGTCGTCGCCCGCAACACCGCCTTCACCTACAAGGGCAAATCCGTGCAGGTGAAGCAGGCTGCCGCGGAGCTTGGTGTCCACTTCGTGCTGCAGGGCAGCGTGCGCAAGGCCGGCCAGCGGGTGCGCATCACCGGCCAGCTGATCGACGCGCGCAACGGCACGCATCTGTGGGCCGACCGCTTCGACCGCGACCTGACCGATATCTTCGCCGTGCAGGACGAAATCACCCACGCGATCGTCGACCAATTGAAGATCAAGCTGCTGCCGGAAGAGCAGGAGGCGATCGCGTCCGCGCCGACCACCAATGTCGAGGCCTACACCTATTATCTGCGCGGCCGGCAGTTCTCGCACTCCTGGACCCGGCATTATCTCCTGATGGCGCGCCGCATGTTCGCGACCGCAGTGGCGCTCGATCCGAATTACGCCCAGGCCTATGCCGGCATCGCCGATTGCGAATCGACGCTGCGCGACTGGCACGCCGGCGAGTACACGCTGAAGGGCATTCTGGAACTGACCGCCAAGGCGCTGGCGCTCGACCCCAATCTCGCCGAGGCACACGCTTCGCGCGGTCTGGCGCTGCATCAGGATGGCCGCGACGGTGAGGCGCTGGTGGAGTTCGAAAAGGCGCTGGCGCTCGAGCCCGATCTCTACGAGGCGAATTTCCACTACGGCCGCTTCCTGTTCATGCAGGGAAAGTTCGAAGGCGCCGTCACCTTCTTTACCCGCGCCAGCGAAATCCGGCCGGACGATTACCTCTCGCCGATCCATCTCACGAGCGCCTGCCGCTCGCTGGGGCTGTCGCGCGAGCACGAGCATTGGGCCAAGGTCGGGCTGGAGCGCGCCGAGCGGGCACTGGAACTGCACCCCGAAAACGCCGGGCCCGCACACCGCGGCGCGCTGGCGCTCGCCCATATGGGCCGCTTCGACGAGGCGCGTGAATGGGTCAAGCGCGCCCAGCTGATCGATCCCGATGATATCGTCGCGCAATACAACGTTGCCTGCGTCCACGCCCTGATCGGCGAATGCGACAAGGCGCTCGACATACTCGAAGCGCTGCTGCCGCAATCATCCTGCTACCAGATCCTCTGGTTCAGCAATGATTCCGACCTTGATGCCGTGCGCGGTCACCCGCGGTTTCAGGCAATGCTCGACGCCATCGCCGCCTGCACCTTCCATCAGGACGGGTTCCGGGTCGCCTCGGAATGACGTGCAAGTAGAGTGCATCCGCGTGGGCGCTTCATTTCGGGACAGGGTGTGGCATCCGAAATATTCGCGTTAACGCAAGCAATGGAAGCCGCTTTGCAGCGGTCGCGAATATATTCAATATGCTCGAAGGGGAATACACACACACCGAGAGCAACTTCCATGACGGTCGCCGCTTTGTCCTTTCAGTCTGATGATGTCGATGTACTCGCGGGCGCGTTGTACACCTGGTGCGCGGAGCGGAATATCAAGCTCCTGAGCCAGCAGGGCCTGTCGATCGCCAGCGTTGCGATTGATCTCTATCACGCCGGTCATCAGACGCAGGATCAGCTGCTGGTCGCTCTGCACGATTGCGATTTTCACTAACCGCTCGCGCGGTCACGTCGCGCCGAAATCTCAGGCGTAGACGTCTTCACCCGACATCAGCGTCACGATGGTCTTGACGGCTTCCTTGCCGGCGGTCGAGCGCAGCTTGTCGTAGGTCACGGCAAGCTCGTAGGCCTCGGCGCTGAGGCCCGGCCGCGCCGTCGTATCCGCACCCTCGAACAGCGCCGAGATATCGACGCCGAGAAAAACCGCGATCTGGTGCAGCTTGCTCGCCGAGACGCGGTTGGTGCCCTTCTCGTATTTCTGGATTTGCTGAAACGTCAGCCCAAGCGCCTCTCCAAGTTCCAGCTGGGAGATGCGTCGCTTGGCGCGCAACGTCCTGACATTCTGGCCGACAATAATATCCACCGGATCTGGCACTTTGATAGTTCCCGTTCATTTCATTAAATTTATCTGAACACTATGCAGAGGTTTTTAAATATCTCAACCCAGGATTTGCAAATTTCAACCAGCTTTTCGGCTGTTTTTTAGGCTATTTTTATAAATAAAGAAGATGAAATATACCTGGGCGTGCATAAAATACATGAAGCTAGTTTGCGGGTGTGCTTGCGTTACTAGCCGGAGCACTTTTTCTCTCTCGCTACACATGGTCGCTCGATAGATAAGGCGCATGATCCGCTCTCGGCCGCGCAGCGGGCTTGACCGTCGCATCTGTGATGCCTATTTTAGAATAATTCTAAAAGAGGTCAGCATGCTCAAACGTATTTTCAGATCACCCAAGCGTTCCTTCGACAGCCTCTCCGAGCAGGAGATACTGGCGCTCGCCATCGGTTCCGAAGAAGACGACGCGCGCATCTATTTCGCCTATGCCGACCGTCTGCGCAATGACTATCCGGCGTCTGCCAAGGTTTTCGAGGACATGGCTGAGGTCGAAAACACGCATCGCAACTCCCTGATCGCGCTTTACCGCGAGCGGTTCGGCGAACGCATCACGCTGATCCGCCGCGAGCATGTCGAGGGCTTCTACGAGCGTAAGCCGGACTGGCTGCGCGCCAACCTGTCGCTGGAGAAGATTCGCCAGGAGGCCGAGGCGATGGAGAACCAGGCCTACCGCTTCTACATCGAGGCGGCCGGCCGCGTCAGCGACGCCTCGACGCGGCAGTTGCTCGGCGATCTCGCGCTGGCAGAGCAGGGGCATGAGGACATCACCCGCATGCTGGGCGACAAGCACACGCCCGAGGACGTCCGCACGGAAGAGGACCTCAAGAGCCGCCGACAGTTCGTTCTGACCTATGTACAGCCCGGCCTTGCCGGCCTGATGGATGGATCCGTCTCGACGCTTGCCCCGATCTTCGCCGCGGCCTTTGCCACACAGGATACCTGGCAGACCTTCCTCGTCGGCCTCTCGGCCTCCGTCGGCGCCGGCATCTCGATGGGCTTCACGGAAGCGGCCCACGACGACGGCAAGATCTCCGGGCGCGGCTCGCCCATCAAGCGCGGCCTGTCCTGCGGCATCATGACGGCGCTCGGCGGCCTCGGCCACACGCTGCCCTACCTGATCTCAGATTTCTGGACGGCCACCACCTTGGCGGTCATCATCGCCATCTTCGAACTCTGGGCCATCGCCTTCATCCAGAACCGCTTCATGGAAACCCCCTTCCTGCGCGCCGCCTTCCAGGTCGTCGTCGGCGGCGGGCTGGTGCTGGGCGCTGGAATCCTGATCGGGAGTGGTTGATCCTGAAATGAAAATGGCCGGCTTGCGCCGGCCATCGACCATCTCGGTTTTCGATAATCCTACTTCAGCGCGCCGACCAGAACGTCGCGGCCGTTCTCGATGGTGACCCAGCGGCCGGCATTGGCGCTCGACTGGCGCTTGATGAAGGAATAGGGGGTATCGAACCAGGGCTTCACGGAGGAGGCCAGGTTGTCGAGCACGAAGTCGCCCTTTGTGGTGCGCAGCGTCAGGATCGCATGACCCTCGCCGTCAGGCTTGCGTACGACGGTCATCAAAAGGTTGGCGGCGGAGAAGCCGCGCTGGATCAGGATGCGACGCTTCAAAAGCGCATAGTCTTCGCAGTCGCCGGCAGTCGTCGGATAGGCCCAGACCTCGTCCTTGCCGTAGATTTCCTTGTCGGTCATCGGGATGATCGTCGTGTTGACGCTGCTATTGACCGAACGGACGAGCGCCCACTTGGCCTCGGTCATGTCCATGGCGGCGACGTTGCGGTTCGCGCCGCACTCGTCGCGATGCGACTGGCAGAACTCGTAATGGCCGATCGGCTGCGAGGTTGCGGCGCCAACGACCATCGAAAGAGTGTTGGTCGATGCCGGCGTAGCGGCGGTCGACATTGCAAACAGGGCCATCATGGCCACCAGGAAACCCTTGATCCGCACGCCCACTGT
This sequence comes from Hyphomicrobiales bacterium, assembly GCA_900472605.1. GTDB lineage: Bacteria > Pseudomonadota > Alphaproteobacteria > Rhizobiales > Rhizobiaceae > Rhizobium. The sequence continues at coordinate 45,862 of UCJD01000022.1, forward strand.
CCCTTGCATCGTCCTTGATTTATTAACAAAAAGTTAACGGAGACGGCTGCTCGGAGTCAATCACTACTTCTGAGGAGGGGGTGAGAAGCGGCGAACATGGTTAAAATACGTTAGGATTTGGCACAGCGTTGAACGCTGCGCGCGCTCACCGCGCGCAGCAAGGCATCGCCAACATATTGAAACGAATTCATATTTTAAGAGAGCGTCACGCGATTGCGCCATCAACGCCTAGCGGACAAGCGATTTCACCGCCGCAAGCATGCGCTCGATGTCCTGTGGACGCGACAAGCGGTGGTCGCCATCACGAATAAATGTCAGCACCACATCGTCGGCCGGAAGGTGCTCGATCAGCGTCATCGCATGTGTGTAGGGGACGTCCGGGTCCTTCATTCCCTGCAGGATGTGCACCGGGCATCCGGTCTCGATCATCCCGGTCAGAACCCGGTTGTTGCGGCCATCCTCGATCAGGTCACGGGTATAGATATTGGGCTCCGTGCTATACTCCGAATGCTCCTCGAAGAAGCCGCGCTCGGCAAGCGAGGTCTTCTCTTTCTCGGTGAGGTTCGGCTCGATCAGCGCCTGCGTGAAATCAGGCGCCGGCGCGATCAGCACCATGCCCTCCAGCTTCGGGCCCTCCAGCTTCGGTGCGCCGGTTTTCGCGGCCACCGCCTGCGCCAGCCGCAGCGCGATCCAGCCGCCCATCGAGGAGCCGACGACGACGATGCGCTCCGGCGCAAGATGAAGGACGACGGCCATCGCCTCCTCGAGCCAGCGCGAAATCGTGCCGTCACGGAATTCGCCGCCGGAGAGGCCGTGTCCGGAATAATCGAGGCGGATGCAGGCAAGACCGGTCTCTGCTGCCATGCGGTCGAGCTCTATGGCCTTGCTGCCGCTCATGTCCGACCGGTATCCGGACAGCCAGACGAGCGTCGGGCCTGTTTTGTCACTGGCAGCAGGGCGGGCGATATAGGCGATCTCTCGCGCCGCCGCTCCCTCGCCGACGGTCAGAAATTGATGCTGAGGGGCGATATTGGCGTCGGACATGGCGAAACTCCTTTGTTTCGGCCTATAAAACAGATTCTTGACAGGCTGACAGCAGGTGATTTTTCCGCTAAAGCGTGCTAATGACTTCGTTGCAGCGATGGCGAAACTTGGTCGTCTTCCTTATATAGAGGCGATCCGCTGCAGCAATCCGAAACAACGCGAGGAGAATACGACCATTCGCAGACCGTTTAAGAACGACGCGCCCGTAAAGGATGGGCCGCGCTCGAACAGGGAAATTCGCATTCCCAAAGTTCAGCTGATCGACGCTGAAGGACAGAATTTGGGCGTCGTGGCGACCGACCAGGCCCTGAGAATGGCTGAAGAAGCTGGCCTCGACCTCGTTGAGATTTCCCCCAACGCCGAACCGCCTGTGTGCAAGATCCTTGATCTGGGCAAGCTGAAATACGCCAACCAGAAGAAGGCCGCCGAGGCGCGCAAGAAGCAGAAGATCGTCGAAGTCAAAGAAATCAAGATGCGTCCGAACATCGACACCCATGACTATGAGGTGAAGATGAAAGCAATGGGCCGCTTCTTCGAAGAAGGCGACAAAGTCAAGGTGACCCTGAAGTTCCGTGGCCGCGAAATGGCCCACCAGGAACTCGGCATGAAGCTTCTGCAGCAGGTCAAGGCCGACACGCTGGAATATGCCAAGGTCGAAGCCGAGCCCAAGCTCGAAGGTCGCCAGATGATGATGGTGCTCGCGCCCAAATAAGGCGCGTCGCCACCGTTCGTATCGAAGCCGTCCGCAAGGGCGGCTTTTGTATTTTTTGTCTTTGTATGAAGGGCGATCGACGCCCAAAGGGCAGGGGCCGAAGCGGCGCTGGAAGATTCCGCCTTACGCCCCGTTGCACTTTTGTGACGCTGCGGTTATAAGCGCGCGTCCGAACTGACCGGCAGGGCATGCCGTGGCAGTTTCGAATGCTTGCGGCACGGTTCGTCACCGCGACCGCAGATCAACAACAAACGCTCCCGCACTTGTTGCGACGACCGGGTGACCGGGAATCGCGAGAAGGCCTCTTTTGAAGCAAGCTTCTTAGGGCAAGTGGGGGGATCAGAAACGGAGTAGCAAAATGCCCAAGATGAAGACGAAGTCCTCCGCCAAGAAGCGGTTCAAGATCACCGCGACCGGCAAGGTCAAGGCTGCAGCCGCTGGCAAGCGCCATGGCATGATCAAGCGTTCCAACAAGTTCATTCGCGATGCACGTGGCACCATGGTTCTGGCAGAACCGGATGGCCGCAAGGTCGTGAAGAATTACCTGCCGAACGGTCTCTAAGACTATTCCGCGAACGTATAGATTAAGGAGATCATGAAATGGCACGTGTAAAGAGAGGCGTTACCGCCCACGCCAAGCACAAGAAGGTTCTGAAGCAGGCCAAGGGCTTCTACGGCCGCCGCAAGAACACCATCCGCGCCGCCAAGGCTGCTGTCGATCGTTCGAAGCAGTACGCTTACCGCGACCGCAAGATCAACAAGCGTAACTTCCGCGCACTCTGGATCCAGCGTATCAACGCTGCTGTCCGCGAATTCGGCCTGACCTACGGCCGCTTCATCGACGGCCTGAACAAGGCTGGCATCGAAGTTGACCGTAAGGTTCTCTCCGACATGGCAATCCATGAGCCGGAAGCATTCGGTGCGCTCGTTGCTGCCTCCAAGAAGGCGCTCGAGTACCTGAAGGACGCTGGTACGAAGAACGAGTTTGAAGCAGCCGTCAACTAAGCCGGCGCTATTCGAACCTTCGCTTCGATGATTTGAAACCCGCGCTGGCAAGGCTTGCGCGGGTTTCTTCGTTTTGACCTAGATAGGGACGCCGCCAATGGCGAACGATCAAGACGTGGCGAACGATGTGATGCATCCGACGACGGACCGCGATTTGCTTGCCGAAAGCGGGCTGGGCGAGGAGGACGTGCCGGTTCTGCTCGCGGCCCTTCTGCGCGGTTCCAAGCGCGTCGAGCGTATCGCTTTGTCGGGCGGCGCCGTCTGGATCAAGCGCTATGGAACCGAGCGCGCCTCGCGCTGGATGGTTCTGCAGCGCATGCTCGCCAATCTCATCCGCGCGCCCTTCCTGCGCCCGTCGCCGCTTCTGGCAGACGAAGGCATGGCGGCGCGCGAAATCCGCCGCATCGCCCAGTTTTCCGCGCACGACGTGCCGACGGCCAGCGTGATCTACTCGTCCGGCGCCGCCGTCGTCTTCAGCGATGCCGGCGATACCGTCGATCGCCAGCTCTATCATGTGCTGAACAACGATCCCGCGGCTCACGACAACATGCTCGTCCACTGCGCCGCCGAACTCGGCCGGCTGCATGCCAAGGGCCTGTGCCACGGCCGGCCCTATCCGCGCGACATGTTCTTGAAGGACGGACGCGTCGGCTTCATGGATTTCGAGGAAGAGCCGGACCGGGTGATGCCGCTGGAGGTCGCCCAGGCGCGCGATATCTGGCTGCTCTTTCTGCAGGTTGCGACCCGCGCCAAGCTGGGTGGCGAAACGCACGACCGGGCCTACAAGGCCTGGGCCGATGTGGCGCCGGCGGCGGCCGTTGCCGAACTGCGCAAGCTTACCGGCTTTCTCGGCGGCTTTTTGTCGGCTGCCCGGTTGATTGGCCGCGTACACATGGGTAGTGATCTGCGACGTTTCATCGTGGCGACCAGCTATCTGAAGCATGTTTCGTGAAGTGTCCCTCAAAGACTGGACGCCCTGAAGGCAGGAAAAGATGACCGAACTCGCAACCCTGGAAAAGCAACTCCTGTCCGACGTCGCGGCCGCCGCCGATGAACCGGCGATCGAAGCCGTGCGCGTCTCGGCCCTTGGCAAGAAGGGGTCGGTTTCCGAACTCCTGAAGACGCTGGGCGCGATGACGCCGGAAGAGCGCCAGACGCGCGGTGCGCAGATCAACGCGCTGAAGACGGTGGTGACCGACGCGATCAACGCCCGCAAGGCCGATCTCAAGACGGCAGCGATCGACGCGCGGCTGAAGGCCGAGACCGTCGATGTCTCTCTGCCGGTGCGCTCGTCGCCGGCCGAGCGCGGCCGCATCCATCCGATCAGCCAGATCGTGGACGAGATCACCGCGATCTTCGCCGACATGGGCTTCTCGATCGCCGAAGGTCCCGATGTCGAGACCGACTATTACAATTTCACCGCGCTGAACTTCCCTGAGGGCCATCCGGCCCGCGAGATGCACGACACCTTCTTCTTCAATCCGGATGAGAACGGCGAGCGCAAGGTGCTGCGCACCCACACCTCGCCGGTGCAGGTGCGCACCATGGAAGCGCAGAAGCCGCCGATCCGCATCATCATCCCCGGCAAGACCTACCGGCAGGACAGTGACGCCACCCATTCGCCGATGTTCCATCAGGTCGAGGGCCTCGTCGTGGACAAGAAGGCCAATGTCGCCAATATCCGCTGGGTGCTGGAGGAGTTCTGCAAGACCTTCTTCGAGGTCGACAGCGTCACCATGCGCTTCCGCCCGTCCTTCTTTCCGTTCACCGAGCCGAGCTTCGAAGTCGACATCCAGTGCGACCGTTCCGGTCCGATCGTCAAGTTCGGCGAAGGCACCGACTGGATGGAGATTTTGGGCTGCGGCATGGTGCATCCCAACGTCCTGCGCGCGGGCGGCCTCGATCCCGACGAGTACCAGGGCTTTGCCTGGGGCATGGGCCTCGACCGCATCGCCATGCTGAAATACGGCATGCCGGATCTCCGCGACTTCTTCAACGCCGACGTCCGCTGGATGACCCATTACGGATTCCGCCCGCTCGACATGCCGACGCTGTTTGGCGGGTTGAGCAGCTAATTTTATTGTGGCCACAAATAGCTGAGTGTGGTAGGAATGGAGCTGGAGTGGGACGAAGATAAACGTCAGATAACCCTCCAGCACCGAGGACTGGATTTCGCCGACGTCGAACGCTTCGATCCCGACAGCATCGTCACGGTACAGGACCTCAGAACAGACTATGGAGAGGATCGTTTCAACTCCTACGGACGGCTAGATGGCACACTCTGCTGTTTTTGCTGGACGCCGAGAGAGGGCCGGGTTCGAGTTATATCGCTGAGGAAGATGAATGACCGCGAACAGAAGATTTACGAAGAGCGAAGGGGCGGCGAACGGTAGTTCGCTTCCGACGCTCGACGATGTCGAAAAGGGTCTGATCTCACTCGATGACTATGAGATCGCTCACGGCGAAGATGTGCCCGCCTTCGACGATGTCGGCGATGCGGCAATCCTATCGATAGCCGAAACGCCGGAACTTGGCACGATGTTGGACAAGGCTCGCGGCAAGCGCGGTCCGCAAAAGGCGCCGGTGAAGGAACGCATCGGTTTGCGGCTCGACAAGGACGTGGTCGATTACTTCCGCAGCATGGGACCCGGCTGGCAAGGTCGCATTAATGAAGCGCTGCATGCCTTGGGTCCCGCAGGTCGGGAACAGCGCCCGGTGGCCGCGCGCTGCGACGACGAATTCCTGTATGTCGTGCTGGCGGATGGCAGGCAAATCCGGGCGCCGCTTTGGTGGTACCCGTTCCTGGCCGAACTCGACGACAAGGCATTGAACGACATCGAACTGACGCACGAGGGGGTCTGGTGGACCGCCATCGACGAGGGTATTTCGGTGAAAAGCATGTTTCTGGGCATTAAGGCCCCCGGCGCCAAGGCTCCGGAAAAGGCTGCCTGACCGAACAATTGATGATTTTTGAGACGAGAACAACACAATGAAATTCACGCTTTCCTGGCTCAAGGATCATCTTGAGACCGACGCCACACTGGATGAAATCTGCAAGCGGCTGACCGAGATCGGCCTCGAGGTCGAGGACGTCGACGACAAGGCGGCCTACAAGCCCTTCGTCATCGCCCGCGTACTGTCGGCCGAGAAGCACCCGGAAGCCGATCGCCTGAAGGTGCTGTCGGTCGATGCCGGCCCTGATGTCAACGGCGGCAAGCCGCTGCAGATCGTCTGCGGTGCGCCGAATGCCCGTGCCGGCCTCGTCGGCGCGCTGGCGCGGCCGGGCGATTATGTGCCGGGTATCGATGTCACGCTCGGCGTCGGCAAGATCCGCGGCGTCGAAAGCCACGGCATGATGTGCTCCGAAAAGGAGCTCGACATGTCCGACAGCCACGACGGCATCATCGATCTGCCCGCGGATGCGCCGGTCGGCACCTCGTTTGCGGCCTACGCCCATCTCGACGATCCCATGATCGAGATCAACCTGACGCCGAACCGTCCTGATTGCACCTCGATCTATGGCATCGCCCGCGATCTCGCTGCTTCCGGCCTAGGCACGCTGAAGACGCGCCCCGCGCCGTCGTTTGCTGTCGAAGGCGAGACCCCAGTCAAGCTGACACTCGATCTCGACGACGACAGGCTCTGCCCGGGCTTCGGCCTGCGTCTCGTGCGCGGCGTCAAGAACGGCCCGAGCCCGAAATGGCTGCAGCAGCGCCTGCTGGCGATCGGCTTGCGTCCGATCAACGCGCTCGTCGATATCACCAACTACATGACCTTCGACCAGGGTCGCCCGATGCACGTCTTCGACGCCGCCAAGGTGAAGGGCAACCTCACCGTCCGTCGCGCCAAGGACGGCGAGACGGTGCTGGCGCTCGACCAGCGCGAATACAAGCTCAACCCGAACAACGTCGTCATCGCCGATGACAACGGCGTCGAGTCGATCGGCGGCATCATGGGCGGCGAGCATTCCGGCTGCGATGAGAACACCACCGACGTGTTGATCGAATCGGCGCTCTGGGATCCAATGAACATCGCCAAGTCCGGCCGCGGCCTCGGCATCATCACCGATGCACGCTATCGTTTTGAACGCGGCGTCGATCCTGAATACATGGTCCCGGGCCTCGAGCGCACCACCGAACTGGTGCTCGAATTCTGCGGCGGCACGGCAGCCAAGGCCGAGATCGTCGGCTACAAGGGTTACGAGCCCAAGATCGTCGATTTCCCCTTCTCGGAAGTGAAGCGCCTGACCGGCCTCGAGGTCTCCACCGAAGAGAGCGTCGAGATCCTGACGCGCCTCGGCTTCAAGATCACCGGTTCAGGCGAACGCGTCTCCGTTGCGGTCCCCTCCTGGCGTCCCGATGTCGATGGCAAGGCCGATCTCGTCGAAGAGGTCATGCGCATCCACGGCGTCGACAACATCAAGCCGGCGCCGCTGGAAAGCCATGCTGCCGTCAACGGCAAGATCCTGACGACGCTGCAGATCCGCACCCGCACCGCCAAGCGCGCGCTTGCCTCGCGTGGCATGCTGGAGGCCGTCACTTGGTCCTTCATCTCGGAAGACCAGGCAAAGCTCTTCGGCGGCGGTTCGCCCGCCCTCAAGCTGGCGAACCCGATCGCAGCCGACATGTCCGACATGCGCCCCTCGCTGCTGCCTGGCCTGCTAACGGCTGCGCAGCGCAATGCCGACAAGGGCTATGGCGACGTCGCGATCTTCGAAGTGTCGGGCACCTATGAAAACGACAAGCCCGAGGGACAGCGCCGCGTTGCCGGCGGCATCCGCCGCGGCACCGCGTCGATGGCAGGGGCCGGCCGCATGTGGTCGAATGCCGGCAAGGGCGGCGGCAAGCCGGTTGATGTCTTCGACGCCAAGGCCGATGCGCTGGCCGTGATCGAGGCCTGCGGCCTGCCGATGACCAACATCCAGGTCGAGCAGGGCGGTCCGGCCTGGTACCACCCAGGCCGCTCCGGCACCATCAAGATGGGCCCGAAGGTCGTGCTCGGCTATTTCGGCGAGTTCCATCCCTCGACGCTGGAAGCGCTCGACGTCTCCGGCGCGCTCGCGGGCTTCGAGGTCTATGTCGACGCCATGCCGGAGCCGAAGCGTAAGGCGACCCGCACCAAGCCGGCGCTGGAGCTGTCGCAGTTCCAGGCCGTCAAGCGAGACTTCGCCTTCGTCGTCGACAAGACGGTCGAGGCCGGCGCCATCATCAAGGCGGCGTCCGGCGCCGACCGCAAGCTGGTCGCTGGCGTCAACGTCTTCGATATCTTCGAGGGTGCCTCGGTCGGCGAGGGCAAGAAGTCGGTTGCCATCGAGGTGCAGATTCAGCCGGTCGAGCGCACCCTGACCGACGAGGATTTCGAGGCGCTGACGCAGAAGATCGTTGCCAGCGTCACCAAGGTCACCGGCGGCGTGCTGCGCGGCTGATGGATGGAGGGCTTCGGCCTCTGGTGCGGGCAGGCAACGGCCCTATGGTCGCCGCCCTTGTTGGTCTAGCGCTGGCCGCACCCCACTCTTCCTCATCCTCGCCCTCGTGGCGGGGATCCAGCCGACGCGCGTCGGCGCGGCGGAGAGACTCTTTTTTCTGACATGCATAAAGACGGTCATTCACGGCGCGGACGTGCCGTGGCTGGATTCCTGTCACATCGCACGGGCGAAGCCTGGGCAAAGGCATGAGGAGAGGGAATGACCCCCATCAATCGTGCAGATAATACACCTTGTTCACGATCGTCCACCGCCCCTCGATCTTCAGCATCGACAGGTAGTCGGTGAAGCGCATGCCGGCGAATTCGTCGCTGACCTTGACGCTCGCGGCATCACCAATGACGTCTAAAGTCTGGATGTCCATGTGCGGCTGCGTACCGGGTGGAGCGGAGCCCTCGGCCACGATGGCGGCGATGAACTCGTCGCGGGTCGACCATTCGACCGCGTTTTCGTAATGGCCTATCACCGCGCATTTCGAATGAAACGCCTTGCGCAAAGCCGCCTCGTTGGCGAAGGTCATGCCTTCGACATAGAGATGCACGACTGCTTCTATCGCCTGCCGGTCCGTCATGGTCCGTACCCCGATCGTGTCGATGATCGAGTATAACGCGGAGTATGCAACGCGGAAAGTGGCTGCCGGGGGCGCTGACTCTAATGCGTGGATGGATAGAGGGTGGCCATGGCCGTCCCGATCAGTTCCTCGGCATAGGCCTGCGCAGTCGAGGAGGCGTGGTCGGACAGGCCCATCTCGTCGCATTTGTTGCCGACGGCCTCGCGGATGAGGTGCAGGACACCGCGCCCCAATTTTCCGTCATCCTCGCCGGATGTGTCCAACGCCAGCGCCAGCGAGGTCATCGCCACCACTTCAAGCACGAGCATGCGCCCTTTTATGTCGGACAGGCCTGGATCGGCCGGCCCCGGATTCTTGGCATCAGGCATGGGGTCCCCTTCGCTTCATTGGAAAGTTTACCTAGTGCTAATGTGCGCAAGGAGAAGACCCAAAGTTGAACAAAACGAAATCTCTTCCGTGATCTGTGGTTGGGCCGCCCCGATGCTTCGCCTGGGGCGGCCATCCCTGCCGAAGGTTGACCTGTCGGATGTCGGCCTATCAGAGATTGGTCATCGCCAGCGAGGCCTCGGAGTAGCGCTTGCCGGCGATCGCATCGAGCGGCATGACCGCGCCGAGCTCCGCGATCTCCTGCGTCGATAGCGCGATATCGGCGGCGGCGGCGTTCTGTTCGAGATGGTTCACCTTGCGGGCGCCCGGGATCGGCACGATATCGTCGCCCTGATGCAGCACCCAGGCGAGCGCCAGCTGCGCCGTGGTCACGCCCTTGTCTTTCGCCAGCGCCTCGAGCCTGGCCACCAGCGACGCATTGGCATCGAAATTGGCGGCCTGGAAGCGCGGCAGCTGGCTGCGGAAATCGTCGGTGCCGAGATCCTCCGGCTTGCGGATCGCACCGGTCAGGAAGCCGCGGCCGAGCGGGCTATAGGGCACGAAGCCAATCGAAAGCTCCCGGCAGGTGGCAAGCACGTCATGCTCCGGCTCGCGCGACCAGAGCGAATATTCGCTCTGCACGGCTGATATCGGATGCACCGCGTGCGCCCGCCGGATCGTGGCGCTGCCGGCCTCGGACAAGCCCAGCGCCCGCACCTTGCCCTCGCGCACCAGCTCGGCCATGGCGCCGACGGTCTCCTCGATCGGCACATTGGGATCGACGCGGTGCTGGTAATAGAGATCGATGACATCGGTGCCGAGCCGCTTCAGCGATGCCTCGGCCACGCGCTTCACGTTCTCCGGCCGGCTGTCCACACCCGTCAGCGCCGCCGCGCCAGATTTGGAAGGGTCGAACTTGAAGCCGAACTTGGTGGCGATGACGACGCGGTCGCGCACCGGCTTCAGCGCGCGGCCGAGCAGTTCCTCGTTGGTGTAAGGGCCGTACATTTCGGCCGTGTCGAAGAAGGTAATGCCGAGATCGACGGCGCGGTGAAGCGTGCGGATCGATTCGGCCTCGTCGCTTGCGCCATAGGCGAAGCTCATGCCCATGCAGCCGAGGCCGACGGCGGAGACTTCAAGGTCCTGTCCGAGTGTGCGGGTTTTCATGTCTGGCTCCTTTCGAGCAGATATTCAGGCCGCCATTCCTGCGGCACGAGGCAAATCTAGCGCGCCGGAAGCCCTCAAAAAATACGTGCAATGCGGCACAGGCTGTTCTAATAAATAGATCAATGAACAGAACCCAGCTTGCCCAACTCGCCGTTCTCGCCACCGTCGCCGAGCACCGCAGCTTCCGCGCCGCCGCCAAGGAGCTGGAGATCGCGCCCTCGGCCGTCAGCCATGCCGTCTCCAGCCTTGAGGAGAGCCTGGGCATCCGCCTTCTGGCGCGCACGACGCGCAGCGTGGCACCGACGGAGGAGGGGCGCATGCTCCTGCAGCGGCTGAAGCCGGCGCTGGATGAGATCGGCATCGCGCTCGAAGCCGTCAGCGAGGCGGGAGGCAGACCGGCCGGCACGCTGCGCGTCACGGCGCCGCGCTTCGCTTCCGACATTTTGCTCGCACCCCGCCTCGGCGAATTCCTCAACCGCTATCCCGATATCACGCTCGAAATCGCCAACGAGGATGGCTTCATCGACATCGTCCGAGAGGGCTTCGACGCCGGCATCCGGCTTGAGGAGAGCCTCGAGGCCGACATGATCGCGGTGCGGGCGTCGCCGAACCTGACGACGGTGATCGCAGCTTCCCCCGATTACTTCGCCCGACACCCCAAGCCGCTGCATCCCTCCGACCTCGTCAACCACCGCTGCATCAAGCGGCGCTTCACCAATGGCACGATCTACCGCTGGGAGTTCGAGAAGGACGGCCGCGAACTGGTGGTTCCGGTCGATGGCCCGCTGATCGTCAGCGAGGACAGGCTGGCGCTGATCGCGGCGTTGAACGGCGTCGGGCTCGCCTATCTCTTTGATCTGCGCGTCGAGGACGAGCTTGCAAGCGGAAAGCTGGTGCGGGTGCTGGAGGATTGGTGCACGCCCTATCCGGGCCCGTTCATCTATTATCCGAGCCGCCGCCAGATGCGCCCGGCATTGCGGGCCTTCATCGATTTCTTTCGCTATACGGGCTGAGGCGGAAGCCGCCGCTCATGGCGCTTCCGCCCGCGCCGCCGGTCAGGCCGCGGCCTTCTGGTTGGCCGCCGAGGTGGCGAGCTTCGACAGGGTCTTGTCGGTCGCCGCTTCTTCCTGCAGCGTCTGGTCGAGCAACGTCGCGACGTCCTTCTTGCCAAGCGTCTGCGCCCATGTCTTTAGCGTGCCGTAGCGGGCCATCTCGTAGTGCTCGACGGCCTGCGCCGAGGAGATCAGCCCGGCATCGATCGCCGGCGAACCCTTGAATTCCTCGATGATCTCCTCGCCTTCCGCGATGATCCCCTGGATCGCCTCGCAGGTCTTGCCCTGCGCCCGCTTGCCGATCAGCTCGAACACCTGCTGCAACCGGTCGACATGGCCTTCGGTCTGCTCCCTGTGCTTGGTAAATCCGGCTTTGAGCTCTTCCGATTGCGCTGCGCGTGCCATCTTCGGCAAGGCGCGCAAAATCTGTTTTTCGGCGAAGTAGATATCTTTCAGCGTGTCGTAGAACAGATCGTCGAGGGTCTTTTCCTTTGGCATGTCCCTTGTCCCTTGGGTTCGTAGAAGCGGCGTCATGCGGCTTCGCAAGGAGAAGTTCGGCAAGGGCTAATGGTTCCGATCATTTCGGGTGGAGATTTCCACCCGATGCGGCAAACTCGCGCTTCAAAGCCAGGGAGGACGCGGAGTGAAGAAGCCGGGATCGATGAAAGCATTGGAGGATCTCGGCCGGGCGCGGCTGTCGAAGAATTTCTTCCTGCGCGATTTCCTGCACTCCGAGATCGCCGATTTCTATCGCATCCCGAATATTCCCGATGACCCTGATCTCGCGATCGAAACCGGCAGGAGGCTGTGCGAGGATCTGCTGGAGCCCTTGCAGGAGACATTCGGCCGGCTGCACATCCGCTCCGGCTACCGCTCGCCCGAGGTCAACCGCTTCGGCAACCGGAACAAGCTCAACTGCTCCACCAACGCGTCAACGGCCGCCCACCACATCTGGGACATGCGTGATGCCGATGGCTGCATGGGTGCGGCGGCCTGCATCGTCGTGCCCTGGGTGGTCGATCGCTATCAAGCATTGGAGGACTGGCAGCGGCTCGCCTGGTGGATCCACGACCATCTGCCTTATGCCTCGCTCTGCTTCTTCCCCAAACTCTGGGCCTTCAACATCCAGTGGCACGAGCGCCCGCGCCGGGTGATCCAGAGCTACGTCAGCCCGCGCGGCATCCTCACCAAGCCGGACATGGCCAATTGGGAGGGCGATCACTCGCAGTGGTACGAGGGGTTTCCGCCGCTCAGAAATTGATGCGATAGCGGATGTGGCCGTCGCTTTCGACGTAGCTGTCATAGAGCGAGCGGGCACGCGCGTTGCTTTCGCTGGTGTGCCAGTACAGCCGCGACCAGCCTTCCGTCTTGCCGAGTGCCACGAGATCGTCGAGCAGCGCCCGGCCAATCCCCATCCCTCGCGCAGCGTCATCGACATAGAGGTCTTCCAGATAGCAGTCCTTGCCCAGGATCCAGGTGCCTTCATGGGTGAGATAGAGCGCAAAGCCCATGAGCCCGCCATCCGTCTCGGCGACACGCATTGCAATCGATGACGCCGGATCGAAGACCCGGCGCCACGTGTTGTCGGTAATCTCAGGCGCGACCGTCACCTCGTAGAACGCCAGATAGCCATCCCAAAGCGCGCGCCAGCGCGCTTCGTCGTCGGGTCTCGCGTCACGGATCGTCACGGTCATCGCCATCCCCCTCAGCCGCCGGCCTTGTCGAGCAACGCCATGGCCTCGTCGCTGAGCGAAAGCGTTGCCGATTTCGTCAGGCTGTCGAGCTGCGACAGGCTGGTGGCGCTGGCGATCGGGGCGGTGACGCCCTTTTTGCGCAACAGCCAGGCAAGCGCGATCTCGGCCGGCTTTGCGCCGGTCTCGGCAGCCACCGTGTCGAGTGCTGCAAGGACCTTCAGCCCCTTGTCATCGAGATAGCCGGCCGCCTTGCCGCCGCGCGCCTTGCCTTCGGTATCGGCCTTGCTGCGGTACTTGCCGGAGAGGAAGCCGGCCGCCAGGCTGAAATAGGTGATGACACCGATATCCTCCTTCACGCAGAGCTCGGCCAGCGGTCCCTCGAAGGGCGCGCGGTCGTAGAGATTGTATTCCGGCTGGATCACGTCGTAGCGCGGCAGGCCGGCTTTCTCGGCGGCGTCGAAGGAGGCCTGAAGCTGCGAGGCGTCGAGATTGGAGCAGCCGATGGCGCGGATCTTGCCCTGCTGCTTCAGCTTGGCGAAGGCGCCGAGCGTTTCCTCGTAAGGCGTCTCGGCATCCGGCCAGTGCGAGAGGTAAAGGTCGATATAATCGGTCTGCAGCCGCTTCAGCGACGCCTCGACGGCTTCAAGGATGTACTGCTCCTTCAGCCCCTTCTTGCCGGGACCCATTTCCGAGCCGACCTTGGTGATGATCACGGCCTTGTCGCGGGCGACCTTGTTCTGCCTCAGCCACTTGCCGATGATCTCCTCGCTGTCGCCGCCCTTGTTGCCCGGCACCCAGGCCGAATAGACATCCGCCGTGTCGATGGTGTTGAACCCTGCGTCGAAGAAGGCGTCGAGTATGTCGAAAGAGGTTTTCTCGTCGGCCGTCCAGCCAAACACATTGCCGCCGAACACGATCGGCGCGACCGAAAGGCCGGTTTTTCCAAGGCGACGCAATTCCATGGGATGCTCCTGAAATCTTCAATCTGGTGAAATTCGGACCGCGGCAGAACGCCACTGCGATCTAACCTAGTGCGCATCCGGGCGGATGGAAACCTGCGCCACGCCCGGCGCCGCGAATTGTGATCGCGCCATTGCGCCGCAGCCCGGCCGTCTCTAATCTCCCCTCAAAATCAGTAGAGAAGAGGAAATGACCATGCTGCGCTTCGGTATCATGTCGACCGCCAAGATCGGCCGCGAGCTCGTGGTTCCGGCCATCCAGGATGCGGAAAATTGCGTTGTCACGGCCATCGCCAGCCGCGATCTGTCCAGGGCGAGGGAGATGGCCGACCGTTTTTCGGTGCCGCACGCCTTCGGCTCCTACGAGGAGATGCTGGCGTCCGACCTGATCGACGCCGTCTATATCCCGCTGCCAACGGCCCAGCATGTCGAATGGACGATCAAGGCGGCGGATGCCGGCAAGCATGTGCTCTGCGAAAAGCCGATCGCGCTGAAATCAGACGAGATCGATAGCCTGATCGCCGCGCGCGATCGCAACAAGGTGCTGGTGACGGAGGCCTACATGGTCACCTACGCCCCGGTCTGGCTGAAGGTGCGTCAGCTGATCAGGGACGGCGCCATCGGCACGCTGCTGCATGTGCAGGGCGCGTTCACCTACTTCAACCGCGATCCCGGCAACATGCGCAATATTCCCGCGCTCGGCGGCGGCGCGCTGCCCGATATCGGCGTCTATCCGACGATCACCACGCGCTTCGTCACCGGCGAGGAGCCGCGCCGCGTGCAGGCCGTCACCCGCCGCGATCCGGAATTCGGCACTGACATCTATTCCAGCGTCAAGGCGGATTTCGGCGGTTTCGAGCTCAGCTTCTATATCTCCACCCAGATGGCCAACCGACAGATCATGGTGTTCCACGGCTCGGAGGGCTTCATCGAGGTGAAGTCGCCCTTCAATGCTGACCGCTGGGGCGCCGAAGAGATCGAGCTCAGCAATCGCAGCCACAACGAATCCACGGTCTTCCGCTTCCCCGATAGCCGCCAGTACAAGCGCGAGGCCGAAGCTTTCGCGCGCGCCGCCAAGGGCGAGGAGCAGGAAATCGTGTCGCTTGAGAGCTCCAGGCTCAGCCAGGCATTCATCGACGCAATCTACAGGGCGAGCGAGAAGGATGGCTGGGAGCCGGTGTGATCATTTCTCGCGGAAGACGAAGCGCGAGTAGCCGAAGAAGCTGAGGACGGTCGAAGCGGCGGTGGCAAACACCATCGCCGCCAGCGGCTGCAGATCGGGCATGGAGACAAGCAGCGCCGAATAGAGCCCGTAATTGACCAACGCGGCCGTAATCCCGACCGAACCGTAGCGGAACCCTTCGGCTGCCAGCGAATCTCCGGAGCGCTCGAAGGTGAAGGTCCGGTTGAAGACAAAGGTCGTCGCCATGGCAAGCGCGATGGCGATCAGCCTGCCGATGAAGGGCCCGATCGGCGTGGTGTGCAGCAGAAGCATGAGCACGCCGGCATCGACGATGAAGCCCAGCCCGCCGGCAATACCGAAGCGCAGCAGTTTCTTCACGCAACACCTGCGCGCGGCGTCTGCTGGCGAATGTCGATCTCTTCGAGCTTGGAGGCAAAGCCGTTGCCTAGGAGGTGTGATGCCTCAAGCCGCATATATTGGATACGCAGATGCTCGGCGCGCGAGCGGGCGACTGAATCCAGGATCACGCCTGCGGTGAACATCATGAACGAGATCATCATCAGCGCCATCGACATGACCCAGGTCGGCATGCGGCTGACGAGGCCGGTGGCGAAATACTCGGCCAGAACCGGCGCCATGAAGCCGAGGCTGAGCGCCATGAACAGGCCGGTGATGATGCCGAAGAAGGCGAAGGGGCGTGTTTCCTTCATCAGCATGGCGAACATCCAGAGGATCTTGGCGCCATCCTTGAAGGTCGAAAGCTTGGAATGCGAGCCCTCCGGCCGGCGGCCGTAATCGAGTTCCAGCTCGCTGACCGGCATCTTCAGCCGCGAGGCGTGCACCGACATCTCCGTCTCGATCTCGAAGCCGGCCGAGACCGCCGGGAAGCTCTTGACGAAACGGCGCGAGAACACGCGGTAGCCGGAGAAGATGTCGGTGAAGTCGGGGCCGAAGATCGTGCGGTACAAGATGTTGAAGATGCGGTTGCCGAAGGCATGGCCCTGGCGGCCGGCGTCGTCGTGCACGCCGCGCCGCGTGCCGACCACCATGTCTGCGCGCTCGGACAGTAGCGTGCGGATCAGCTCTTCGGCATCCTCGGGCGAATAGGTGCCGTCGCCATCGGCCATGATGTAGATGTCGGCGTCGATATCGGCAAACATGCGGCGCACCACATGGCCCTTGCCCTGGCGACGCTCGCGCACGACATGCGCGCCGGCCAGCATCGCATGCAGCGCCGTGCCGTCGGTGGAATTGTTGTCATAGACATGGATCGACGCATCCGGCAGCGTCGCCTTGAAGCCGCGCACGACCGCGCCGATCGTCGCCGCCTCGTTATAGCAGGGAAGCAGCACGGCGACGCTCAGATTGTCGGTACGCGATCCAGTCATGATCACACCTGTCAGGAGGAATTTCGCTAAGTCTAAATCAGGGCCGTTAACAAGTGCCTATGACGAGGGTGAAGGTCACAGGCACGCCGGACAAGATTGTCCCGCTTCCCCACTTTACGCTTTCTTGATAGGCGCATCGTAAAGTCGCGCAGCAATCAATGACGAGATCTGCTCCATGGCGACTGTTGCCCCGATGGCTGGTGAACCAACATCCATGTCTATCCGCGAAAAGCTGCAACTGCAGGCGACGCGGCTCTGGCCCTGCGTTTTTTTCTATAGCTTGGTGCTGCTGATTGCGATTGTCGCGATCTATTTGCCGAACGCCAAGGACTATGTCGGCGGCGACAATGACGATGCCATGCGGCTGGTCGAGGTTCGCGATTTCCTGAATGGACAGGGCTGGTTCGATCTCATGCAGTACCGCATGGGGCTGGGCAATGGCACGCTGATGCATTGGTCGCGTCTGATCGATCTTCCGATCGCCACGCTGATCAGGTTCTTCTCGTTCTTCCTGCCCGAGCAGCGCGCCGAAGCGGCGGCATTGCTCGTCTGGCCGCTCTCGCTCGTCGTTCCGAGCCTCTGGGGCATGGGGCTTGCCGGCCGACGCGTCGGTGGTGTTTTCGGCATGCATATTGCGCTGGCGCTCACCGCCTTCCTGCTCGTCAACAGCAACCGTTTCCTGCCCGGCTCCATCGACCACCATAATGTCCAGTTCGCCCTCGTGGCGATCATGACGGCGATGCTGTTCGATGAGGATCAGCGGCCGCTGAGCTACGCGATCGCTGGATTTTCAGCGGCGCTGGCAATTGCGATCGGTGCGGAGACCACACCCTTCGTCGCCGGCGTCTGCCTCGTCGTCTCCCTGGTCTGGGCCTGGGATGGCAAGCCCTTCGCGCCGGCCGCCAAGGCTTTCGGCCTGACATTGGCGTTGTCGATCACCCTGTTCTTCTTCGGCACGGTGCCGCCGAGGCTTTATCCGACCGTGACCTGCGACAATCTCTCTCTCGGTTATTACAGCCTGGCGACCATCGGCGGCGGCCTGCTGCTGTTTGCCGCCGCCTTTGCCAGCGGTCTCGGACGCGGCCTGCGTTTCGTGGCCCTTGCCGGCGTGGGGGCCGGCGTGCTCGCCTCGGCGCTCATCATCGCGCCGCAATGCCTGCGCAATCCGCTTGCCGATCTCGACCCGATGCTGATCAACCTGTGGCTCAACAACGTCCAGGAAGCGCAGTCGATCTTCGGCGCAATGCATCAGAATCCCTATACGATCGGCTTCTTCTACGCGACGGGCCTGTTCGGCATCGCCGTCTGTGTCTTCCGGCTTCTCCATGCCGAGCGTGTCCGCATCCATCTCATTCTGCT
This sequence comes from Hyphomicrobiales bacterium, assembly GCA_900472605.1. GTDB lineage: Bacteria > Pseudomonadota > Alphaproteobacteria > Rhizobiales > Rhizobiaceae > Rhizobium. The sequence goes on from UCJD01000022.1 coordinate 63,844, forward strand.
GTGCCTGCTCGGCATCAGCTTCGCGATCTCGCTTGTGCAGATTCGTGGCTCGACTTTCGCCAACCAGCTTGCCGTCTTCCCTCTGGCGCTGCTGATCATCGACATGCGCCGCGTCTCCAATGCCGACAGCGAAAACGGCGCCGCCGCACTGAGCTATATCCTGACCGTGCTCCTAAGCGTTGCCGCGGTCTGGGGGCTGGTCGGCGGGTTCATCGGCTCCAGGCTCGACAACACCCAGGCCGAATTGGCCGCGGCGAAGGAAAAGCTCAGTTGCTCCTCGCCCGAGGTGGTTGCGCCGCTGGCGTCGATCTCGCCGGGCCTCGTTGCCGCACCCTCGGACATGGGCGTCCAGATCCTGCGCTTCACTGAAAACCGCATCCTGGCCGCACCCTATCACCGCAATCAGGGCGGCATGCTGACGGAAATGCATATCGGCCTGGCAACGCCTGCGGAAGCGGAAGCCTTCATTCGCGGCACCGGCGTGACGGCGCTCGCCTTCTGCAGCGATTACCTGCAGACGCGTGAGATCGCCAAGATGAAGCCGGATGGGCTCTACGCACAGTTGGGTAAGGGCAATATCCCGTCGTACCTGCAGCCGCTGCCGAAGCAGGAGGGCTCGCCGGTGCAGTTCTTCCGCTACGTTCCGAGCGGGTCGTGACGGATATCAGACGAGGCCCGCTCTCTTGCGGGCGCGCCCGATCAGGTGAAGTCCGACGAGGCAAGCGAGCAGGCTGACATTGTAGGAGATGATGGCGACGGCTAAATCGATGATCAAGGTGGGGCCGAAAAGCGCGGCACAGATATAGCTTCCGCAAATGAGCAAGCCCACCAGAACCATGGAAAAGATGTTGCGCATCGGCGCGGTTGCGATGCCAATTGCTGTTGCGGTCAGAGCAATCATCAGGGCCTCCCGAATCACCTCACTATACGTCCCCTGGCTTTGACGAACAATTAACGCATCGGCAACATTTGCGGTTCCGCATATGTCATCTGGGGAGAAGTCCGGCGTGCCGGCACTCAGACGAGGCCGATGAGACCGCCGGCAGTGGTGCCCGATGCGCGCACGCGCGAGACGCGCAGCGGCAGCAGCATGCCGTCGGCCACACCCTCGAAGGTCAGTGTCGCGCCCGACGCCATCTCCACTGCAAGGCTGCCACCGCTGCCGACATAAAGCGCGCGCGTTGTCTCAGGCAGTGCCAGCGCGTCGTCGGGCGTGATCGGAAAACCGGTGCTGGCGGGGCCTGTGAGGGAAGGGGCATGGGATTGAAAGCGATCGGGCATGGGAAGCTCCTTGGTTGCTGGCGCAATGATGCGGGCTTGCGACTAAACGGGGAAAATCGGCGGCTGCCTGGAGATGCCGTTCGGCCTGCCGATCCATCAACGCGTTGAAACGATGCGATTGTTTTCGTTGAGGCAGAGCGCCGGGCTCCGTCGGCGAGCGAAAAACCTCCCCGCTGACGGGGCTGCGTTCGCTCGGCTCTTCGGTTAGAACAGCGCTATGAGCAGCTTCTTCGACAATGATTCGCCGAGCAATCTCACCGAATATTCGGTGTCGGAACTGTCGGGTTCGATCAAGCGGACCGTCGAGACGGCCTTCGATCAGGTGCGCGTGCGCGGCGAAATCTCCGGCTATCGCGGCCCGCACTCGTCCGGCCATGCCTATTTCTCGCTGAAGGACGACCGCGCCCGCATCGACGCGGTTGTCTGGAAGACGAGTTTTTCGCGACTGAAAGTCCGTCCCGAAGAGGGGATGGAGGTGATCGCGACAGGCAAGATCACCACCTTCCCGGGCTCTTCCAAATACCAGATCGTCATCGAGACGCTGGAACCGGCGGGCGCCGGCGCGCTGATGGCGCTGATCGAGGAGCGCAAGCGCAAGCTTACCGCCGAAGGCCTGTTCGATCCCGCCCGCAAGCGGCCGCTGCCCTTCATGCCCCGCGTCATCGGCGTCGTGACCTCGCCCACCGGCGCCGTCATCCGCGATATCCTCCACCGCATCTCCGATCGCTTCCCCGTGCATGTCGTCGTCTGGCCGGTGAAGGTCCAGGGCGAGGGCTCGGGCGAGGAGGTGGCGAACGCCATTCGCGGCTTCAACGCTTTCGAGTCCCATGGGCCGACACCGCGGCCCGATGTCCTGATCGTCGCGCGCGGCGGCGGCAGTCTCGAGGACCTCTGGAGCTTCAACGACGAGATCGTGGTGCGGGCTGCTGCCGAAAGCCGGATCCCGCTGATCTCGGCCGTCGGCCACGAGACCGACTGGACGCTGATCGACTACGCCGCCGATGTCCGCGCACCGACGCCGACGGGCGCCGCCGAAATGGCAGTACCGGTCAAGGCGGAACTGGAAGCGCAGCTCTCCGGTCTCTCCGCCCGGCTGCAGGGCAGCACGCTGCGGCAGATGGACCAGCGCCGGCAGCAGGTGCGGGCGCTGATGCGGGCACTTCCCTCGCTCGACCAGCTCTTGGCCCTGCCGCGCCGCCGCTTCGACGAGGCAGCCGCCGGTCTCGGTCGTGGCCTCGAACTCAACACCTTGAACAAGCGCCGCAGCTTCGAGCGCACGGCGGCACATCTTCGCCCGGATATGCTGTCGAACCGGATCACCGAGCGCCGCCAGATGCTTAACGAGCGCATGACGCGAGCCGAACGCACCGTCGAGCGGCTGATCGACCGTTCGAAATCGCGCATCGGCCGCGCCGACGCAGCACTCGCCTCGCTGCCATCGCGGCTGAAGAGCCAGACATCGCGCATGCGCGACCGCCTCGCCAACCTCTCGCGCAGCGCCGATACGGCGGTGCGCCATCAGCTGGTGCGCGCCCGTGGCGAGCTGTCCGCGCAGGAGCGCATGCTGCAATCGCTCTCCTACAAGAACGTCTTGAAGCGCGGCTATGCCGTCATTCGCGACGAGGACAACCGCCCGGTCTCCGAGGCGGCGATGCTGCAGGCGGGATCCGGAATCTCGATCGAGTTTTCCGATGGCCGCGTCGGCGCGATCACCACCGAGGGCGGCGAGCCGCCGGCCGGCGCCAGAAAGCGCGGCACCAAACCCTCGGAGCCCAAGGCCGCCGATCCCGCGACACCGCCGAAGCAGGGCAGTCTGTTCTGATCCCGCGAGGCCTCTTTGCGGGTCGCGCGGGGCAATCACCAAATCGTGGTCGCGCGCCATTTCGCGGCGTTTAAAAATTGCCGCAAAGTGCTTATCTGGATGCTGAAGCGACCATCTTTCGGTGCGTCGCACGTTTGCTATGGCCCGCTCATCGCGGCCGCTCTGATATTTGAGACTTGGAGAAATACCTTGAAAAGAATGTTGCCCGCTCTTCTGATGGTCGGCGCCCTTGCGGGCGCGCTCTCTGGCGCATTGCCTGCCGCGCCGGCGCTGGCTGGCCAGTCGAAAGTGTCCGAGGTCATCTTCGGCAAGGCTTACAACGACAGCGTCACGGCCATCCGCATCACCTCGCTGTCGCAGCGCGAGCAATCCCTGCCGCTGTCGCTGCGCCACCCTATGCCTTCAGGCATCCGCGAGGCGCAGGCGACCGTCAGCGCCGACAGGCACCTGATGCAGGCGATCGCCGATCGCGGCATAGCGCTGACGAATGTCATCCAGGTGCAGCGCGCGCTGAACGGCGGCCATGTGATCTACTACCGCTGATCATCGTGACGGGGCGGCGGCGTTTTATTCGAACGCCGCCATAGCAGCGAAGGCCGATGACGAAGGCCCGTGGTTCTGCAGCACCTGCTCGACCCCGCGCCCGAGATGGGTCGCCAGCCGCTTCATGCGCCCGAGCAGGCGCATCACCTGGGTCAGCTGTCGAGCCTGCTCTTACGCCCACTCGCCCTTCCGCATGACGGGAACCTTCGAGCCATCGGCCCTGATACCGTCGATGTTGACCTTGTCGGAGCCGATCATCCAGTCGATATGGATCAGGCTGGAATTGCCGCCCTGCGCCTTGATCTGCTCCTGGCTAAGGTTCGCGCCATCGAGGAAGCACTTGGAATAGCACTGGCCGAGCGCGATGTGGCAGGAGGCGTTTTCGTCGAACAGCGTGTTGTAGAACAGGATGCCGCTGGCCGAGATCGGCGAGGAATGCGGCACCAGCGCCACTTCGCCGAGCCGCCGCGCGCCTTCGTCCGTATCGAGCACCTTGTTCAGCACTTCCTCGCCGCGCGAGGCCTTTGCCTCGACGATCCTGCCACTTTCGAATTTCACGCGGATATTGTCGATCAGCGTTCCCTGGTGCGACAGCGGCTTGGTGCTCGACACGTAACCCTCGACGCGCAGCGCATGCGGCGTCGTGAACACCTCTTCGGTCGGGATGTTCGGGTTGCAGGTAATGCCGTTCTTGGCGGTGGACGCGCCGCCGTGCCACTCGTGGCCATCGGCAAGCCCGACCGTCAGATCCGTGCCCGGGCCGGTGAAATGCAGCGCCGAGAAACGCTCGCCGTTCAGCCAACTGGAGCGCTTTCTGAGGTTGGCGTTGTGCTCCGTCCAGGCGGCGATCGGGTCCTCGACGTCGACGCGCGAGGCGGAAAAGATCGCCTTGGCGAGCTTGGCGACCGCGATCGGCTCGGGATCATTGGGGAACACCAGCTTTGCCCAGGCCGGGTTCGGATAGGAGACGATGTTCCAGTTGATGTCGAAGTTCGAGATCTTCTCAAGCGCCGGCTTGTAGGCCGTCGACATCGCGCGGTTGGCGCGGCCGACCTTGGCGGGGTCCTGCTCGGACAGCATCATCGGATTGTCGCCGGCAACAGCAAGCCGCGCCGCCCCATTCGCATAGGCCTTCGCCATGCCCTCGTAGAGCCAGGAGGATGCCCGGTCGAAGCTCGCGTCATTGGCATATTGATAGCGCGCCAGGGTGGATTCCTCGTCGGAATAAAAGGCGCTGACCAACCCGGCACCCGCCATGTAGGCGTGCTTGGTGATCTGCCGTACCAACGGCAGCGCCACGACAGGCGCGGTGATGACGAGATCCTGGCCGCTTTGCAGCTGCAGCCCGACCTTGACCGCGACTTCGGCGAGCTTGTCGAGCTTGATGGGGTCCACGGCGTTATCGCCCTGCGGCATGTAGTTCATGATCGATCACCTTCTGAAACGAACGGACAGGGGTAGAGACTTAGACCCCTTTGCGGCGAAATTGAAGCTTGGAGACAATCAGGCGACGAGCGCAGCCGCCGTCGCCTTCAGCACGTCGAGCGCATCCTTCGGGGCAAGCCGCACCTGCAATCCGCGCTGCCCGCCATTCATGTAGACGAGGGCCTCGCCCATCGCCGCTTCCTCGATCGCCGTCGGCACCATCTTCTTCTGGCCGAAGGGGCTGATGCCGCCGACATGGTAGCCGGTCAGGCGCTCGGCGTCCGCCGGCTTCATCATGTTCGCCGACTTGCCTTTGAAGGCGGCGGCGAGCTTTTTCATGCTGACCTCGCGGTCGGAGGGAACGACGACGCAAACAGGCTTGCCGTCCACCTCGGCCATCAGCGTCTTCAGCACGCGATGCGGCTCCTCGCCGATTGCTTCGGCCGCCTGCAGCCCGATACGCTCGGCGTTCGGATCGTACTCGTAGGTATGAACGGTGAAGGCCACCTTTGCCTTCTCCAGAACCTGTGTCGCCCGCGTCGTCTTCGACATCTGATCAGCCCTTGAAGAACCCGCTGTAAATCTCCGGCTTGAAACCGACGAGCAGTTTGCCGTCGGCCTCCACGACCGGCCGCTTGATCATCGACGGCTGCTCCAGCATCAGCGCGATCGCTTTCTCCTGATCGAGGTTTTCGCGGGCCGCGTCCGGCAGCTTGCGGAACGTCGTGCCGGCGCGGTTGAGCACCGTTTCCCAGCCCGCTTCCTGCGTCCATCTATCCAGGTGCCCCCGGTCGATGCCGGACGCCTTGTAGTCGTGGAAATCATAGGCGACGTCGTGCTCTTCCAGCCAGGTTCGGGCCTTCTTCATCGTGTCGCAGTTCTTGATGCCATAGATGGTGACGGTCATTCGGTTCTTCCCAATCCGTTCTAAGGCGCTCAGTTCTCGAGCGCGCCGGGCTTGCGGGTAGCCTTGCTGGCTGCCCCACAGGCAATCTTCATCAGGTCGGCGCGGCGGCGCACCAGCCGCGACGAGGTGCGGGTGACGATCAGCCCCGCCTGCGGCGCGCGTACTTCGATCGTGCCATCGGCCATGCCCGGCCGGGTGACGATGGTCGCCAAGAGTTCGCCTTCCTTGATTTCCTCGCCGATGTTGCGGTGGAACAGTACGGTGCCGGTCTCTGGTGCGCGGATCATCTCGATATTGTCGAGCGGGACCGCTGGACCGCTAAATGGCGCAAGCGTCACCTGATGGGCGATGGCGCCGCGCGCGGCGAGAAAATTGAACAGCCCCTCGGCATCCTTCTTGGCCATTTCGGGGTAGACGTCGCGCATGCCGCGAAGCTCGACGGTGACCGAGAGCTTGCCCGGCAGCCGCGTCTTCTTCTCTTGGCTTTCGTGCTTCCAGGCATAGCCGATCGCCTCCTCGAAGGCCGAGCTTTCGCCATCCGACAAGAGCACCGCTTCCATATGAAGCGCCGACGCAAGATCGGCAGCCTCCGGCCAGAAGGCCTCGTCGATATAGGCATATTGCAGCGATTCATCGTCGCAATGCAGGTCGATCACCAGATCCGCGCCAAGCGCCATGTGCATCAGCTGCCGCTTCAGCCTGTCGACGGCGTTGTAGCGATCGAGCTCGGCCACCAGCCCGTCGCGATCCTGAACCGAGATCAGCGGGAACTCGCGGTTGAAATTGGTGCGCGTGCCGAGATCGAAGCGGCCCTGCAGCTCGCCGAAATGCGATTGCGCGGCACCAACAGGATTGGCGTGCGGAACGATGGTGATATCGCTCCGAATCTGGCCGGCGCCTTCGGCCGCGCGCAGCTGCTCGCAGAGGAAATGCACCAGCGCCGTGCCCGGCAGCTCGTTGGCATGCAGCGCCGCCTGGATATAGATTTTCGGCGCCTTCGGGTCGCTGCCCTTGAAGCGCAGCACCGGCAGCCGCCACTCCATGCCCGCCGTATCGCCTGAAATGATGATCTCGGACGTATCCATCGCTGTCTCCACTGCTGCATTCATTGCTGCAGCAGCTTTAAGCGCGTTCCGATGTGTGAGGCAAGATCGAACGGTTCTCGATTGGAGCATTGGACGAACGCTTTCGAAGCGACCGGTTTTCTTTGCCAAATCTTGACGATTGCGGAGTCATCTTGAAGGCGACGTCGAAGGGCGGAGCGCGCGCGAGATCGCCGCGGAATCCGCCTGTTGTGGAGTCCTGTTCATGCGTATCCTGATGGCCTGCGCGGCCTTTCCGCCCTTTATCGATGGCGGTGGCCCGATTTCGGCGATGATGGTCGCCAAGCTCCTGATATCGGCCGGCCATGATCTCGAGGTCGTCAACGTCTCCGGCGAGGACAAGCACGAAATCTATGACGGCGTGCCCGTGCACCGCCTGAAGACGCTGAATATCGACTGGAACTACCGCCTGCCGCGGCCGGGCTGGAAGAAGCTCATCTGGCACGCGCTGGAGAATTTCAATCCGCGCGCCTATCTCGTCATGCGCCGCGAAATCCGCCGCTTCAAGCCCGATATCGTTCTGACCGACAGCATCGAAAACATCAACGTCGCGACCTGGGCCGCCGCCAAAAGCGCAGGCGTGCCGGTTTGCCATATCCTGCGCAGCGCGTTTCTCTTGTGCTGGAAGGCCAGCATGCGGCGCGGCGACGACAATTGCGTGCGCGCCTGTTCCTCCTGCCAGGTCTCGTCCTACGGCAAGAAATTCTTCTCGCGCTATGTCGATGCCGTGATCGGCGAGACCGATTTCATTATCGGCCGCCATACCGAGCATGATTATTTCCGCAACGCCAGCACCCACCGAGTCCCCGGCGCCGTTCCGCCGATTGCCAGCAGCGAGCCGCGCAAACAGCCGGAAGGGCCGATGCGCTTCGGCTTCATCGGCGTGCATGATCCGGTGAAGGGTCTCGACACGCTCGCCCGCGCCGCCCACCGGCTGGTGAATGACCAGAACGTCCGCTTCGTCATCGCCGGCAGCGCCAAGAGCGATTATTCGAAGTCGCTGCCGCAGAAGTTTCCGGGCGAAAACACCAGATTTCTTGGCTGGACGAAGCCCGAGGATTTCTTCCCTCAGATCGACGTGCTCGTCGTCCCCTCGCTCTTCCGCGAGCCTTTCGGCCGCGTGGTGATCGAGGCCTTCGCGCAAGGCGTTCCCGTCATCGGCGCGCGCTCCGGCGGCATCCCTGAATCGATCGATCCGGGTAAGGACGGCTATCTCTTCGATCCCGGCGACGATAAGGCGCTGGCCACCGAGATCGCATCCATGGCGGCGAAGCCAGAGGCCATCCCGGCGCTGTCGCGCGCAGCCCTCGAGGCGGCGCGGCGCTACGAGCCGCAAAAGATCGCCGCCGGCTTCGACGCCGTCTTCGCCAAGCTGCGCCCGGATCCCGCAAAGCCGCCGCAAGACGAGGCCGAACCCCGCCAGGCGCGCGGCTAACCGCAAATTCGCGACGCGCAAGAAACGGGTTGAATTCGCCGCCAGCAGGCACGATTTTTCGGGTGAGGCCGATCCTGCGGCCGACAAGCTTCGATATCGGGAGGCGAGACCCATGGCCCATCAAGCGCAGCATTACGCCATCTTCGAAACCGCCGGCGGCTTCTGCGGCATCGCATGGAACGCTATCGGCATCACCCGCTTCCAGCTACCGACATCAAGCGCGGACGGAACCGAGCGCCTGCTGCTCCGCCGCGTCCCCGATGCTGAACCGGCAGCTCCGACGCCTGACATCGCAGCAGCCATCGTCGCCGTAAAGCGCTACTTCGGCGGCGAGCCGATCGATTTCTCCGATCTCGCTTTGGATCTCGCCGGCCAGGACGATTTCTTCCGCGAGATCTACGCCGCTGCCCGCCAATTGCGCTGGGGCGAAACGACCACCTACGGCGCACTCGCCAGACAACTCGGCCACGGCCCCGAAGCCGCCCGCGACGTCGGCCAGGCCATGGCCAAGAACCCCATCGCGCTCATCATCCCCTGCCACCGCGTTCTCGCCGCCGGCAACAAGATCGGCGGTTTCTCGGCGCCCGGCGGTTCGGTGTCGAAGGCGCGCATGCTGGAACTTGAAGGCGTGAAGCTGGCGCCGCCGAAGCCGATGCAGCAGTCGTTGTTTTGAGGTCAGGGCTCGCGAGCAAACGCGTATCCAGCGGCATGAGCCGCCTTGATGAACTTGCGATCAAAGGTCACCATTGCCTCGCAATGCTGGACTCGGAGCAAGTGCAATGCGTCAGCGAAATCCATGCCTTTTTCCACCAGGTCGAAGCCGGTGGAAACCAGGTCCGCATCCTCGATGGTCACGCTCGGCATGCCGGCGAAGATACGAAGTGAGTGCAGGACGTCTGCTCGGGCGAAGCGAAACGTTGTCCGGAGAACCCAAGCCGCCTCCATCAATACCGTTGCGGCAACGAAAACACTTTCGCCATCGATGATATCGCGAGCCACAAGTGCCTGTTCGGGATGATCACCCGTAATGTACCGAATGATGATATTCGTATCGATGGCGATCATGTGTCGGGATCGCGACTGCGTGCGTAGCGCCTTTTGGCCTCCGCCATAACGCCGGCATCCATCTCTTCGAGCGTCTTGGGTTTGCCCCTGTACGGCAAGATGCCGAATGCCGAGCCCTGTGGCGTCGGCGCAAAAGCGGGAGCCCGCTTGAGCAGGACGCCATCTGGCGTCTCTTCCACGATCAGACGCGTACCAGCTTCCCAATCGCGCCGCTGGCGGATTGCCTTGGGAAGAATGACCTGCCCCTTGGTCGAGACGGTGGTGGTCAGGGTTTCGTTCTGCGCCATGGCTTGAATTCCAGAGGTAAGACGAATGTAAGATAATCCGCCTTGCCCCTGTCATCAAGCGTGAAGCATCACTCCCACTCGATCGTGCCCGGCGGCTTGCTGGTCACGTCGTACACCACGCGGTTGATGCCGCGCACCTCGTTGATGATGCGGGTCGCGGCGCGGCCGAGGAATTCCATGTCGTAGTGGTAGAAATCCGCCGTCATGCCGTCGACCGAGGTCACGGCGCGCAACGCGCAGACGAATTCGTAGGTCCGTCCGTCGCCCATGACGCCGACGGTCTGGACGGGAAGCAGCACGGCGAATGCCTGCCAGATCGCGTCGTAGAGACCGGCCTTGCGGATTTCATCGAGATAGATGGCGTCTGCTTCGCGCAAGATCTCCAGCTTTTCGCGGGTGATGCCACCCGGGCAGCGGATCGCGAGACCAGGGCCAGGGAAGGGGTGGCGGCCGATGAAGCTATCGGGCAGGCCGAGCTCCTTGCCGAGCACGCGCACTTCGTCCTTGAAGAGTTCGCGCAGCGGCTCGACGAGCTGCATGTTCATACGTTCAGGCAGGCCGCCGACATTGTGATGCGACTTGATCGTCACCGACGGGCCGCCGGTGAAGGAAACGCTTTCGATCACGTCTGGATAGAGCGTGCCCTGGCCGAGGAAGTCGGCGCCGCCGAGCTTCTTGGCCTCTTCCTCGAAGGTTTCGATGAAGAGGCGGCCGATGATCTTGCGCTTGGTCTCCGGATCCGAGACGCCCTCGAGCTCGCCGATGAACTTGTCGGATGCGTCGACGTGGATGAGGTGCAGATTGTAGTGTTCGCGGAACATGGCGACGACGTTCGCTGCCTCGTCCTTGCGCATCAGGCCGTGGTCGACGAGCACGCAGGTCAGCTTGTCGCCAATCGCCTCGTGGATCAGGAGGGCAGCGACCGAGCTGTCGACACCGCCCGAGAGCGCGCAGAGCACGCGCTTGTCGCCGACCTGTTCGCGGATCGTGTCGACCGCCTTCTGGCGGTAGGCCGACATCGACCAGTCGCCCTTGATGCCGGCGATGTTGTGAATGAAGTTGCCGATCAGCTTGGCGCCGTCGGGCGTGTGCACCACTTCGGGGTGGAACTGCACGCCGTAATACTTGCGCTTCTCGTCGGCGATGAAGGCGTAGGGCGCGTTCGGCGACGTCGCCACCACCTTGAAGCCCTCGGGCAGTGCCGTGACCCGGTCGCCGTGGCTCATCCAGACCTGGTGGCGCGAGCCCTTGGACCAGAGGCCCTCGAACAGCTTGCTGTCTTCGTCGACCTCAAGGAAGGCGCGGCCGAATTCGCGGTGATGGCCGCTCTCGACCTTGCCGCCGAGCTGCATGCACATCGTCTGCTGGCCATAGCAGATGCCGAAGACCGGCAGGCCGCTGTCGAAAATGATCTGTGGCGCGCGGGGCGAACCCTCATCGACCGTCGAGGCCGGGCTGCCGGACAGGATCACGGCTTTCGGCTGAAGGCGCTTGAAGCCTTCTTCGGCGGACTGGAAGGGAACGATCTCGCAGTAGACGCCCGCTTCGCGCACGCGGCGCGCGATCAGCTGGGTTACCTGGCTGCCGAAATCGACGATGAGAACGCTGTCGGGATGTGCTGTCTGGGTCATGGCGAGCCTTTAATGAAAAGCACCCGGTCTTGCAATGCGGGAAATCCGCCGCCGCGGGATTTTATTGCATCGATTGTCCCGCTTTCGCAGGCAGTCTGGCCGGTTTTAAGGCATCGAGGCCACTAGAACCAGAATACCCCGTCCTCCAGCGCCGTGAACAGACTGTCGGTGGCGTCGGAGAGCTTGCGGTCGATGACATGCAGATATTCCGTCCAGCCGGAGATGTGCTGCAGCTCCTCGGCGCCATCGGAAATCCCGCGCAGGCCGATCAAGGGCAGATTGTAGGCCTGGCAGGCGCGCAGGATGGCGAAGGTCTCCATGTCGACCATATCGGCTTCGATGCCGGCATAGGCGGCGCCCGAGACCACGTTGCCGCCGGTCGACAGGCTCGCCTCGGCTACACCGGGGATCCGGAGCGGCAGGTCGATGACGGCAGGCAGATCGAGAAACGGCGTACGCCCCTTTTCGAAACCGAACGGCGAGGCATCCATGTCGCGATAGGAAACCGACGTCACCTGATAGACCGCCGTCTGCTCGAGCGTGGCGGAGCCTGCCGAACCGAGCGAGACCACGAGCTGCGGCAGGTCTCCGGCATGATCGAGAGCGGCGAGCGTCCGCGTCAGCACCACGGCGGCCTCCACGGGGCCGACGCCCGTCATCAGCGGCTCGAAGCGCGAGCGCAGGAAAGGGCCGTATTCGGCTTCGGCCGCCATCACGAACAGGATGGACTTGCCCGCGACCGATTTCAGTTCGAACGTCATCCAGTAATGCCCTCTCTGCCGCGTATGATCATCATGGTGCTGGTCATCGAGGCGATCAGCTTGGCCGGCCCGTCGCTGATCGCGTAGCCGCGCCCGTCGGCGACGATGATGTTGGTGCCCGGCTTGGTGATCTCGCCGCGAAACAGGAAGCGCTCGCCGCGCCCGGGCGAAAGCAGGTTCACCTTGAATTCGATCGTCAGCACCGAGGCATCAGGATCGATGACGCTGTAGGCGGCAAAGCCGCAGGCCGAATCCAGCACGGCCGAAATTATGCCGGCATGCAGGATGCCGTGCTGCTGCGTCAGCTTCACGTCGAACGGCAGCTCGATCTCCACCATCGCCCGCTCGACGCGGGTCAGCTCGGCGCCGATCGTGTGCAGCGCCGCCTGGCGCGAAAAGTTGGTCTGGATGCGATCGCGGAAATCGCCGCTATCGGTGTTGGTCATCTGTCTGTCCCCGTGCGAGCCGGAAAGTGCCATGCTGTGCCGCGCCACACAAGCGCAATGGATCGCAGCCGGTACGATTGTGCACTCAACGCCGGCGGCGGGACATGCTAGATCGGCCAGACGAGTGAAGAGACGAGGAGGGACGGCGTGCTGCAGGTGAGGCGTTACACGGCCGACGATTGCGACGACACGATCGCGATCTTTCTTGCGGCGATCCGCGAGGTGGCATCGCGCGACTACGGTCCGGCCGAAATCGAGGCCTGGGCGAAGGTCGAGGATCGCGCCGCCTGGGCGGAACGCCGTGCCAGCCGGCCGACCTTCATCATCGAGCATGCGGGACACCCGATCGGCTTTTCCGACCTGGAGCCCAATGGCCATCTCGACATGATGTTCGTCCACCCCGCCCATCAGGGCATCGGCGCTGCCAGCCTGCTGCTCGCAAAGGTCGAGGAGGAGGCGAAAAAATTGGGTATCGGCCGCATCTTCACCGAGGCAAGCCTCACCGCGCGGCCCTTCTTCGAGCGCCGTGGCTTCACCGTCATCGCCCGCCAGAGCGTCGAGAAACGCGGCCAGCGCCTGACCAATTTCCGCATGGAGAAATATATCTCAGCGACCGCACTCAGTTGAGATAGACGATCGAGGCGTTGAGCAGCGTCGCGAAAGAAACCCAGGCGAGGTAGGGCAGGAAGAGCAGCGCCGCGATCCGGTCGGCGTTCCAGCGGTTGAGGATGAAGGCGATGATCAGCGCAAGCAGGGCGAGGATCACGATCAGCGCCACCGGCGGCATCTGCAGGCCGAAGAAGAACGGCGACCAGAGAAAGTTCGCCACCATCTGTCCCGCCCAGATCAGCATGCCCATGGAGAGATGCCCGCGCATCCAGGTCCGCGCGCCGGCAAGTCCGATCAGCACGTAGAGAATGGTCCAGGCCGGCCCGAACACCCAGTTCGGCGGATTGAAGGGCGGCTTGACAAGCGATTGATACCATTCGCCCGGAAGATTGTTGACGCCGATCACGAGGCCGCCGCCAAGCACGATCGCAACGAAGATGATGTAGGTGAGGGCTTTGCTCATGCGCCTGAGATAGGGCGCGGCGGCCGCCTCGCCAGAGCCATATCGCATACGATTCAAATGATCGTGCAATGATCTCGATTGCCCGCCATGCGCTTCGGTCTATGCTCGGCGAAGCAGGAAATTGGAGTGCTTCGAAATGGTCGGTATCGTCCAGTCCACACAGGCCTACGAAAGCTGGCTTCGCGGCCAGCTCGGGGCCGATCTGGTTGAAAACGACCTCCTGCGCAAGCACATGCGGATGCGCGCCAGCAGCTTCGCCTTCCTGCGCGCCACCTATTGGCGGTTTTCAGAAACCATGTTCGATATATGCCCCGACGTCGCCAACGCGCCAAAAGTTCTGGCGATCGGCGATACGCATCTGGAGAACTTCGGCACCTGGCGCGATGTCGAGGGACGCCTCGTCTGGGGCGCCAATGATTTCGACGACGCGGCTGTCATGCCCTATGCGCTCGATCTGATCCGGCTGACGGCAAGCGCGCTATTGGCGGTCACGGAAGGCGGCCCCCCGGCACAGATGATCGCGACGTCGGTGCTCACGGGCTATCTCAGGGCTCTGCAGACGCCCATGCCCGTCGTTCTCGAGCGCGATCACAAATGGCTGCGCAAGGCCCTGACGTTGCCCGATAGCGAGCGCCGCGCCTTCTGGGAGAAATTCGCGAGCCTGACGCCGGGCGACAAGCCGGTGCCGTCGGCCTGTGCCGAGGCGCTGGAGGCATCCCTGCCATCAGGCCATGCCGCCTATATTGCGAAGCCGCGCACGGCAGGAACCGGCAGCCTCGGTCGTCCGCGTTTCATTGCCTATACGGATTGGCGGGGCGGACCGGTGCTGCGCGAGGCCAAGGCCATGCTGCAATCGGCCTGGTCGCTCGCCCACGCGCCCGATGATCGCGGCATCCATGCCGTCGAAATCGCCACCTCTCGGATGCGGTCGCCCGATCCGCACTACCGGCTGATCGGCTCGGTTCTGGTTCGGCGGCTGTCGCCGAGCAGCACCAAGATAGAGATCGACGGCAATTCCGATCTGCTGCTGTCGCCGGATATGCTTGATCTGATGGGGTTCGAGATCGGCAACTGCCACGCCAATGATGCCTCAGCCGTCGACGCGATCCTGCGCGATCTCAAGGCGCGCAAGCCGACCTGGCTCGTGGACTCCGCCAAGGCGGCCGCAGCGCAGATCGGCGCCGAACAGAAGACATGGTCACACGCGTCGTGATGGCGCGATCCTGATTATGTGCTGGTCCCAGGCAACGTCGCTGCGCTGGCCAAGAAAATCGCCGTCATAGGAGGAAACGGCAAAGCCGCTTTTTGCGGGCGCAATGCCGGCCGCCTCGGGCACGATCTCCTCGCCCAGCACCCGGCCGCTTATGGCGTCGATCGTCACCGAGGCCCCGCCCTTCGGCGACGTCACGCCCACCAGACCTTGGCTGCGGTTGACGGCGATGGCGCCGACATAGTTGGCGAGCCTGCGGGTGGTTTCCTCGGGCAGGTCGACGAAGCGCAGATCCTCTCCCTTGGCGAAGGAGCCGACCAGCGGCGGCAGATCGTTGCGGTGCCCCTCATACTGGCAGGCAAACCAGATGCGGCCGCTGTCGTCGACATCGACATGCCGCGTCGAGACCTGCGCCCACGCGGCGGGCAGCGTGTGCTTTTCGATCAGCGCACCGGTTGCGGCGTCCACGAGCGTCAGCGACGGCTGCATGTTGCCGAGGTTGAGCTTGGTGCGGCCGAAATCCGGATGCGTCTCGATCCCGCCATTGGCAACCACGAGCATCCGGCCGTCGTCGCTGACGGTCATGTCGTGCGGGCCGACGCCATAGGTCTCGAACTCGCCGATCCGCTCGAAGCGGCGGGTGGCGTCGTAAAGCCCGATCATGCCGCGATTGCCGTCGAAATCGTTCTCGCTGGCGTAAAGGATGCGCCCATCGGGCGAAAATGCGCCGTGGCCATAGAAGTGACGGCTCTCGGCTGCGGCGATCAAGATCGGCTCGGCTTTTGCGCGCGGGTCGAAGATCATCGCATAGGTGCCCGGTCGCCGCGCGAAGGCGACGGTTTTGCCCGTGTCGGCGCTGAAGGCCATGCCGTGCGAACGCGCCGGCAGCGCCACCTGGTCGATGATTTCGCCGCGCTCGGAAACGGTCGCCACCGCGAAGGATCCATTGGCCTGCCGCAGCCCCGAGGCGTAGACGGCATCGGCCCGCTCGAGCGCCATCAGGGCGCGCGGCGGCAAGGCCGCGAGGAAGCTAAGCCCTGCCGCCTTGACGAAGCTGCGCCGATCGATCGCGGCACTCTTGATCATCGGCTCAGTCGCCGTCGGAGAAGGAGAAGCCGGCCGAAAGGCCGATCGCCGCGCCGTAGTCGTCGCTTATCGATGTCACCAGCTCGCGTGTATCGACCAGGAGTTGATCGAGCTTGGCGCGCTCCGCGTCGCCGGTCGCGACCTCGATATCCGGGTTGAGCTTCGGCACGGTTTCCAGAAGCGCCTTCAGCTTGGCGTCGATCGCGTCGGCAACCGGCTTCTTGTCGGCGGGAAGCAAGTCGGCCATCTCGGCCTTCTGCCAAAGGTTGCGCAGCCCCTCCAGATTGGATGTCATCGACTTCCAGGTGTTCTTGGAGCGCCAGTAGATCGCCATCTTCGGGCGCGGCGTCGCGTCCTTGCCCTTGTAGAATTGCTCGAGGCGCTGATCGCGGACGTTCTCGGCGCCATGAACGAGAATGCCGAGAAGCGCGGTCACGGCTTCCTTGTTGTCCATGAAATCGGCGCTCTGCGGACCTGGATGCTTCCAGCTCGCCTGGATGCCGTCAGGCTTCTCCCAGGCGGCGACCACTTCGGCCGCCTCGCGCTGGATGTTGCCGGCTACAGCCGCGCCATAGAGGCAGCGGAAACCGCCCTTCTGGTTGGTAAGGTCTTCGGATCCCGTCCCGTAGAGCACGTATTCAAGCGCCGTCAGCCCCTGCAGGGCGACGCTCTTCGAGGCGATCGCATCCACTGTTGTGTCCTTGGGGTCGGCCTTGGCGATCAGCGTCTGCACCTGCCTCAGACCCACGCCCTTGCGATCGGGATAGAACAGGACGTGTTCGAAGAGATTGTCCTGGATGACAGGGCCGACCTGCACCATTTCGATGGCCGACCAGTAGCGGATGATGTCGTCGAAGGCCGACTTCGCCTTGTCGAGGCTGGCGGGAGTGCCCTTTTCGCAGAGATCCTTCATTGCCGTGGTCAGTCGCGCCGCCGATTGCTGGGCATTGCGGTATCCCGGGCGGATCACCTCATCGACCGCGCGCTGCATGACGGCGGGCACGGCATCCTCGTTCAATCCCGGCTGGGCGCTAGCCTGGCCGGCCGGTGCGCTAGCCTGCCCTGTCTGCGGTGCGGCCGTCTGCGCGACGGCATTGGAGGCAAGGGCAAGCGAGAGAACCAGAGGGTACCAAAGGCGCATCAAAGAGACTCCAAAAACGTAATCAGTGCCTGCCTGCTGTCCGCAGGCAGGGAGGCAAATGCGTCGCGCGACTTTTGTGCTTCGCCGCCGTGCCAGAGAATGGCCTCGGTGAGGTTTCTGGCCCGGCCGTCATGAAGGAAAAAGCTATGTCCGCTGACAGTCTTGGTGAGACCTATACCCCATAGCGGCGGTGTGCGCCATTCACGTCCGCTTGCAAGTCCAACCTGTTGTCCGTCCGCCAGATCGTCGCCCATGTCGTGCAGCAGGAAGTCGGAATAGGGCCAGATCAGCTGAAAGGACTGCGCCTTTTCGAGGCTGTCGCGGCGCGTCACATACTTCGGAACATGGCAGGCCGTGCAGCCGCTTTCGTAGAAAACTTGCTTGCCCTTGAGTGTCTCGGGAAAGCTCGCCTTGCGCCGTGCCGGCACGGCAAGATTGGCGGAATAGAAGGTGACGAGGTCGAGGATCGGCCCCGGCGCTTCCTCGTTTCCAAGCCGCTTTTGCACGCCTGTTGGCATCGCCTTGCATTTGGTCTGTGCATCCGTGCAGTCGCCATGCGCGTCCGGCCGGTCGGGCGTGGAGATGCCGATGTCGTTGGCAAAGGCGTCGGCGCTCTGGTCGCGCACGCTTGCATTCTGCGCCTTCCAGCCGAAGCGGCCGAGTGCGATTTTCCCCGTGCGGTGGTCGCGCACGATCGCCGCCTTGCCATGGATGCCGTCGCCGTCCTTGTCGTCGGGGTCGGCGTGCGCGAGAATATCGGCCTCGGGAATGGCCTCGATCAGCCCCAGCCCGATCATCGCAGGCGCCACGCGTGGTGAGATCGTCGTGGTCGGATCGAGTGGACCGTAGCCCGGATTGATCACCGCGTAGGTCGGCCGCCGCAGCGATACCGTCTCGCCGCCGGCAAGCGTCACCGGCTCATCGGTGTAGGTGATCTTTATCTTCCCCTCGGAGGGAAGCCCGGGCACGGCGAGGTCTTGCAGCTGCTGGCCATAAACAGGATCGGGGAAGTTGACGATCTCGGCGTTGGCAATAGCGCGCTCTTCGTCCGCCGTGTTCGCCGGCCGCGCCAGCCGCAGGAACATCGAGGTGGCGCTTACCCCGCCTTCCGGCGGCTTGCCGCGTCCGTCATTGATGTGGCAACTCATGCAGGAGCGCGCATTGAACAGCGGCCCCAGCCCGTCGGAGGCCTGCGTCGAGGAGGGTGCGGAGACCCAGAGCTTCTTGAAGAGCGCGTTGCCGAGCTTGAACGGCTGCTCCTCCTCGAATGGGATAGTCGCCGAAATATGCGAGAAGGAATTTTGCGTAACCGGATCGATCGACGTCGCGCCGCCCGCCTGCATGGCCTCGTACTGCTCGGCCTTGGAGAAGTCGGTGGTCGGCCGCGTCACGTCGGCGACGCGCTGGGCGTCGGCTGGCGTGAGATCGGTGCGCTTCGTGGGAAGATCGAAATTATCCGCAAGGGCGGCGGAAAGGCCGGCGATCGTGGCGCACAAGGCTGTGCCAAGGAGTAGACGACGGGCCGGGACAGGCGACATTTCTGAGATCGGGCCGCCCCGGGAAACGAAGCGGCCCGCCTTTTCACTTATTTGAAGACGGCAGTAGGATTATCCAAGCTGTCGGAACCTTCAAGCTTGACCGTGCCGAGATCGAGCGCGGCGATCACGCGCTGCACCGATTTCGTCTGATCGACGAGGCCGTCGATGGCAGCCTGAACAACGGCGTTGCCCTTCTTGTTGCCTTCGCCGATCATCTGGTCGTACTTCTCGACGTTCTGGCCGCGCTTGGCCATGACGTTCATGGCCTTCAGCGTTGCGTCGAGCTTGCCCTGCATTTCCTTGTCGAGCTTCTTGTCCTTGGCGGCAACGAGATCGTGCAGCGAAGGACCCTTCATTTTCGTACCGTCTGCGCGGGTGTAGTTGCCCGTATAGGCGGCAGCAATACCGATCGCGTCATTGAGGTGCGAGTTGTAGGTGTTGTCGGAGAAGCAATCATGCTCTTCTTCCGGATCGTGCAGGATCAGGCCGAGCTTCATGCGCTCGCCGGCAAGTTCGCCGTAGGAGAGCGAGCCCATGCCGGTCAGGATGGCGACGAGGCCAGCCTTCGGATCGGCTTCGACATGCTTGGTGGCTTCGCCATCCGGCTTCCAGTTGTCGGTCATTTCCTGCAGGTCGGAGACCAGCAGCGTCGAGGCCGACTTCAGATATTCGGCGCGGCGGTCGCAATTGCCGTGCGTGCAATTCTTCAGGTCGTAATCGGTGGCCGGGCGGTTGCCGGCGCCCGGGCCGGTGCCGTTCAGGTCCTGGCCCCAGAGCAGGAATTCGATGGCGTGATAGCCGGTCGCGACGTTGGCTTCCACGCCGCCGGCTTCCGCCAGCGTGCCGGAGAGGAACTCGGGCGTCAGCTTCGACGCGTCCACATCCTTGCCGTCGATCTTGATCGTCTTGTTGGCGATCACGTTGGCGACATAAAGCGAGTTCTCGTCGCTCTCGGTGCCGTAGGAGGCGTCGACATAGTCGATCAGGCCTTCGTCGAGCGGCCAGGCGTTGACCTTGCCTTCCCAGTCATCGACGATCGGGTTGCCGAAGCGGTAGACTTCGGTCTGCTGGTAGGGAACGCGGGCCTTGATCCAGGCGGCGCGAGCAGCTTCCAGCGTCTTGTCGGTCGGATCCTTCAAGAAGGCGTCGATCGCGGCGTCGAGAGCCTTCGCCGTGATCAGCGCGTCTTCATACTTCGCATGGCCGACTTCGGTATAGTATTTCACAACGGCAGCAGCATCCGGGGCCGCGTAGGCGGGAATGGCGGACAGAGCGGTTGGGGCCACCGCCAGCGCCAGGGCTGCGCAGAAATTTTTGTTGAATTTCATGGGATCCTCTCCTGTGACGGGCATCCCGTATGACGCCCGGCGAAAGTGTCTTCGCGCAAAAGCAAACTGGTGTCAAACACTCTAGTTTGGAATGGTTTTAAGGAAACGAAATCTGCCGAAAGGCCGTCAAATCGAAATCGAATTGCTTGGAAAATGGGCGATATGTGAGTAATCAGTGTGCAACTGCATAAACATTGTCCGGATTGATCGCGTATGCGCCGACATCTCAAGCACTTCACCCATCGCCATGAACCGAAGGGTACCGTTCACCTGCATCTGAAATCCGGCATCGGCGCCATGATCGGCATGGCCTCGGTCGGCGCGCTTACCGTTTTCACCGGCATTCCGTTGTTGATCGCGCCCTTCGGCGCCACGGTGGTCCTGATCTTCGGCCAGCCGAAGAGCCCGCTCGCGCAGCCGGCCAACGTCATCGGCGGCTACCTCCTCGCGGCGCTGATCGGCGGTTTGGCGGTCTTCCTGTTCCCGGGGCTTTGGTGGGTCGGCGCGATTGCCGTCGGGTTGACCATCGCCGGCATGCTGATGCTGCGCGTTACCCATCCGCCGGCCGGCGCCGTGCCGCTGGTGGCGTTCGGCTCGCATATGGGCGGGCCGATGCTGTTTTTGATCGTCGGTTTCGGCAGCGCGCTGTTGATCGCGATCGCCGTGCTGCATCACCTGATCCCGCCGCGGCATCAATATCCGCTGCGCGCGCCCAACTGACCTCAGGCCTTGCGCTTCATCCGGCAGAAGAAGAAGCCGTCCGTGTCTGTTGAAGCGGGCGTCAGCGTGATGGTCTGTCCGTCGGAAGAGCGCGGATGCGGGTTATCCTTGCCGAACAGCTGATCCCAGCCCTCAAGCGCACCGGAAATCTCGAACTCCGGATTGGCGGCGGTAAACGCACGCACCTGGTCTTCGTTTTCCTGCGGCAGCACCGAACACGTCACGTAAATCAGCTCGCCGCCGGGGCGCACATAGGCGCTCGCTTGGCTCAGTGCGTCCTGCTGCTGCGCGGTGCGCTCGTCGAGATTCTTGGCCGTAAGGCGCCATTTCGTATCCGGGCGTCGGCGCCATGTGCCGGTGCCGGTACAAGGCGCGTCGACCAGCACCTTGTCGCAGCGATCCTCAAGCGCTTGCAGCGCCTTTGCGTTGTCGTGCACCTGGACGTTGCGCGTGCCCGCGCGCTTCAGCCGCTCGATGATCGGCGCCAGCCGCTTGCGGTCGGCGTCATAGGCGTGAACCTGGCCTTTGTTGTGCATCGCAGCCGACATGGCGAGCGTCTTGCCGCCGCCGCCGGCGCAATAGTCGAGCACCTGCTCGCCATCTTGGGGAAGCACGAGATCCGCCACGATCTGCGATCCCTCGTCCTGAACCTCGAACCAACCTTTTTGGAACGAAAGCTCCGCTGTCACGTTGGGAAGACGGGAGGCTCCTTCGCCCGCGGCAATGCGGATGCCGTAGCGTGCGATGCTGGCCTCCTGCGCGCCTGATCTTTCGAGCGCCTTGACGGCCTTTTCGCGGCTGGCCTTCAGGATGTTCGCTCTGAGATCGAGCGTCGGCCGCTCGGCGAGTGCGTGTGCTTCCTTGAGCCAGGTATCGCCGAAAGATTTCTCGAAAGTGGGCTGAATCCACTCCGGGATGTCGCCCTGAATGTGGGAAGGAGCGTCCTTGAGATCACGGGAGTGAAAGGCCGAAAGCGTTGCCTCGGAAAGCGCTGCCGGCGCAAACTTGTCATCGGCAAGCTCGGCGGCGAGCGTTTCTGATGTAAAGCCCCACTGGCGGAACATGACGGCATGGGCGATCGCCGATGCACTGTCGTCGTCCATCAGCCAGGCGTGCGACAGGCGCATGCGAAGCGCGTCGTAGACGATGTTGCCGATCGCGGCCCGGTCGCCGGAACCGGCGAAGCGATGCGCGAGCCCCCAATCCTTGAGGGCATCGGCGACAGGCCGTCTGCGGGCATCGATGTCTTCAAGAACCGAAATCGCCCCTTCGAGCCTACCGCCCAATCGCATTCACAACGCTCCTATTGCCTGGATCAATGCCGAACCCTTCAAGGGCCGGCGGCTTGTGAACGATCCGCAGGAAGCGCGACAGACGCAGCGGATGGTACACAAGTCTCAACCGCGTGGTATCCGCGATTGGCGGCAAGAGCAAGCGGTGCCTTATATCAGGCGTTAGCCGATGACTTCGTAGCAGACCTTGGCGGTGCCGGTGCTGACCATGCCGATATTGCTGGCTGCAGCGCGGGAAAGATCGAGAACGCGGCCGCGGATGAAGGGACCGCGATCGTTGATGCGGACGACGACGCTGCGACCGTTGTTGCGGTTGGTGACCTTGACCTTGGTGCCGAAGGCGAGCGAGCGGTGCGCGGCAGTATTGATGGTCGGGTTCATGCGTTCGCCGGAAGCGGTTTTGGAGTGAAGTGCGTACCACGACGCGCCACCGCAACCATTTGCAGCAAAACCTTCCATCGGAAGGATCGTAGAGCAGGCTGCTATAGTTGTGACGGCGATAATAGAACGACAGATTTTCTTCAAAACGGGGTGTCCCTCAACTGTTAAACCTTCGCCTTGTGGGCGGCGGGGGCTTAAACCGGTCGAAAAGTGGCAGAAAAGTGCCCCGAATGATCACGGAATGTTACTTTATGAAATATATGTGATGAGCCGGCGAAATGATTCGAATGGTCGTCAAGCGCTTTCGAATGAAAAAAGCGCAATTGAATCAAGTAAAATTAGAACTTTTTTTGCGGGAAGCCGTTCACGACTCCCGTGATCACAAAAATCACGAAAATAATTTTGCGCGAGCGTCATAATTCTCGCCCCATTTGGGCAATTTCCAAGGCTTCCGCCCAAATTTTGCGCCAAATTTTAACGAAATATGCCGGGAGTAGGAATTTCCTACCAATTCATCGCATGCGATATGGCGCTACCAGGGGCGCGTAGCTCAGCCGCGCCAGCGCTCGTTCTGCAACAACTGCGCGAGTGACTGCGGGTAGGTGGGGAACGCAAAGCTGAAGCCGGCGGCCTTCAGCTTGGCGTTCGAAACGCGCTTGTTCTCGCCATAAAAGGAGCGCGCCATCGGCGTCAGTTCGGCCGTTTCGAAGGCCTGTTCCGGCGGCGGCTCGACGCCCATAAGGCGGGCCGCTTCGACGATGACATCCTGCGGCGGGCCGGGGCGGTCGTCGGTGACATTGTAGATGCGGCCAAGCTTGCGGTCTGCAAGAAACCGCGCGCTGGCGCCGATATCCTCGACGCGGATCCGGTTGAACACCTGATCCTTCTTGATCAGCCGCCGCGCTGTGCCACGCGTCAGATTGACGAAGGCATTGCGGCCCGGTCCGTAGATGCCGGACAGGCGCAGCACCGCTGCGGGAATGCCGATCCGCTCGCCGATCGCAATCCACGCCGCCTCCGCTTCCAGGCGCTCCTTGGAGCGGCCCGAGACAGGAACGCAAGGCGTATCCTCGCTCACCCAATTGCCCCCGTGGTCGCCATAGACACCGACGGTCGAGAGATAGCCGATCCAGGAGAGCTCGGGCAAAAGGGTTTCGATGCGCTCGCCGGCAAGCTTCAGCACTGGGTCGCCCGCCTCGCGCGGCGCGATCGATTGCACCAGATGCGTGGCCGAGCGCATGGCTTCGATAAGCGTCGCGTCGAGCGTCTCGCCGTCGAACACGAAGGCCTCGATGCCCTCCGTTCTCAGCGCCACCGCCTTCTCGTCCGAGCGCGTCGTGCCGGAAACGCGGAACCCCTCGGCCATGAACGCCTTGGCGATAGCGGTGCCGGAGTAGCCGCAACCGAAAATCACAAGATGCATCACGCCGCTCCCGCCAGTCTCCATTCGTTCAGCACATCGCTGTCCGACTCATCCTGAGGCCTTTGTGCCGCAAAGCGCTGGAATTCGCCAGCCTCCATCAGCCGCGACAGCGCCCATATCGCCATGGCGCGCACCACGGGAGAGGCGTCGGCGGAAAGCGAGAGGCAGGCGTCGAGGAACCGGCGATCGCCGGAATTGCCGGCCGCGATCAAAACGTTGCGCACGAAGCGGTCGCGGCCGATGCGCTTGACCGGAGAGCCGCTGAAGAAGCTGCGGAAACTGGGATCGTCGAGCGAAAGCAGCGCGGCGATGTCAGGCTCCTGCAAATCCTCGCGTGCCTTCAGCTTTATCTCCGAGGCGGCGCTGGCGAACTTGTTCCACGGGCAGGCGGCCAGACAGTCGTCGCAGCCATAGATGCGGTTGCCGATCAGCGGCCGGATGGCTGGATCGATCGGCCCCTTGTGCTCGATCGTCAGATAAGAGATGCAGCGCCGCGCGTCGATCTGATAGGGCGCCGGAAAGGCTGCCGTCGGACAGGCGTCAAGACAAGCGCGGCACGAGCCGCAATGATCCATCTCGGGCGCGTCTATCAAGAGGTCGGCCGTGGTGAACATCGAGCCGAGAAACAGCCAGGAGCCATGCGCGCGGCTGACGAGATTGGTGTGCTTGCCCTGCCAGCCAAGCCCGGCCGCCGCCGCCAGCGGCTTTTCCATGACGGGCGCGGTATCGACGAACACTTTCACGTCTTCGCCAGCGCGCGCGGCAAACCGCGTGGCGATCTCCTTCAGGCGGCCCTTGATGATATCGTGATAATCGCGGTTGCGCGCATAGACCGAGATCGCCGCCTTGTCCGGTTTCTCAAGAATGCCGCGCGGGTCTTCCTCGGGCCCATAGTTCAGCGCGAAGACGACGACAGACTGCACATCGCTCCACAGCGTACGCGGGTCGCCGCGCCGCTCGCGGGTTTCGGCCATCCATTCCATCGTTCCATGCCTGTTGGCATCGATGAACTCACCGAGACGTGCCTTCGCTTCGGGAATGCTGTCCGGCCGCGTGATCCGACAGAGGTCGAAGCCGAGCGCCTGCGCTTCCGCCTTCACGAAGGCGGTGAGGGTTCGGCGGCGCTTGTCTTCCTTGCTCTCGGTCATGCGTTCGGGCATGCGAGGCCCCGTCAGAAATCCAGGTCGGCGTAGTGCGAAACAGGGGTCAGGCCGCGCACACGCTCGGTCAGCAGCGGGCGGAACGACGGACGCGACTTGATGCGCTGGTACCATTCCTTGACGACGGGCGATTCCGACCAGTCGATCTCGCCGAGATAGTCGAGAATGGAGACCGAGGACGCAGCCGCCAGATCGGCATAGCTCATCCGGTCACCCGCCAGCCACTGGCGCGATCCGGAAAGCCACGTCAGGTACTTCATGTGCTGGCGGATATTGGCGCGCGCCGTGCGCAGGATCTTCGAATCCGGCGCCCCACCGCCCTGATCGGCCGTCATCTGCAGCTTGTAGACGCGCTCGCGCGCCAGCGGACGGGTCACGTCGGTTTCCATCTTGACCATGAACCACTCGGTCAGCCGCCTGATTTCGGCACGCTGGAACGGGTCCTCGGCCAAAAGCCGGCGGTCACGCTTCAGTACACCGTGCGTCTCGTCGAGATATTCGGAGATCACGGTGGACCCACAGAGCGCGCGCATGCTGTCGTCGACATAGACGGGCAGGGTGCCGGCCGGGTTGAGCGCCAGGAAATCCCGGCGCTTCTCCCAGGTCTGCTCTTCGATCAGGTCCGCCTGATAGCCGTACTCGGTCAGGATCAACCGGACGAAGCGTGATGCGGATGACATGGGGTGGTGATAGAGCGTGGGCATCGAGACTCGGATTTTTTTGATGGCTGGGGGCACGTCGCAAGGACGCGGTGATTATAGCGCCCTAGTCATGACTCATTCGTTGAAGCTATAGAAGTTTGGCCCCTCCAACACAAGCGAGTCGGGCCGACCGAAACCCCGACGAAGGAAATCGACCTCGCCCAAAAATCGCCGACAACCGATCAGAGGTTCTCGTCGCATCCTCGTCCGGTGAAATTTGATGCCGTTCCCCCAGCGGCGCAGCGCAATTCACGTCCGACCGAACCACACAGCGGAGACAATTGATGGATTACATAAACGCGATAATCCTAGGCATAGTCGAAGGCATTACCGAGTTTCTACCGATTTCAAGCACCGGCCACCTCATCATTGCCGAGCAATGGCTCGGCCACCGGTCTGATCTTTTCAATATCGTCATTCAGGCAGGCGCGATCCTCGCCGTCACCATCATCTACTGGCGCCGTATCATGACGCTGCTGCTCGGCTGGCAGGATCCCGAAAACCGCGCCTATCTCGGCAAGCTCATCCTCGCCTTTCTGATCACCGCCGTCCTCGGCCTCATTGTCAAGAAGCTCGGCTTCGAGCTGCCGAGCACCGCAACCCCGATCGCCTGGGCGCTGATCATCGGCGGTATCTGGATGATGGTTGCCGAATGGCTTGCCGCGCGCCGTCCGCCACACAAGGAGATCACCTGGCTGGTCGCCATCCTTGTTGGTATCGCGCAGGTCGTCGCCGGCGTGTTTCCTGGCACCTCGCGTTCGGCGTCCACGATTTTCGTCGCCATGCTCGCCGGCACAGGCAACCGCGCGGCCGCCACGGAATTCGCGTTCCTCGTCGGTATCCCGACCATGTATGCGGCAAGCGCCTATGAATTGCTGAAGACGTTCAAGGATGGTGGCGCGGCCAATGAAGACTGGACCGCTCTCGGCATCGCCTTCGTCGTGTCGACGATCGTTGCCTTCGTCGCCGTCAAATGGCTGCTCTCCTATATCCAGAGCAACAAGTTCACGGCCTTCGCGATCTACCGCATCATTCTCGGCGCCATCCTGCTGGGCATGGCATCGGTCGGCATGATCGCCTGATCGGGATGCAAAGCTCCCCAACCAAAAAAGAAACCGGCGTCTTGGGGCGCCGGTTTTTCTTTTACCTGAGAGCTGCGGTTTCGCAGGGGTCGACGCCATAGGCCGGCGAGCATTCGCCCTTCACGGCAGCGACCGAACCGGGCGCCACGAAAGAACCAGCCAGAATCACCAGCGCCGCGGAAGCAAAAAGCAGCGCAATTGACCTACCCATCGAAGTAACCTTTCAAGTCGTTAAAGCGCGCCATTGAAGGCGCTGAGTCCAAGCACAGACGCGCGGGGTGTGTAGTCAGAGGAATGGGAAATAGCAATAAATGTTCCTGCTAAATTTCCTGTTAATTCCGCTAAACTTTTCATGCGACTTTTATGCAACGCTCGTCCGTGCATAACCCCTTAAAAGCCCGCCGTTGAGCCTGTTTTTTAACCCCTGCCTCCAAACGCACAGCGCCGCCCGCGAGGTTCCACGAGCGGCGTTGACATAAGAAAACTGGCGATGGTTCAGGCGGCCTTGCCGGTGTTGGTGTACTGGCCCTGCGGGCGGAACTGCACGAGGTAGCTGTCGATGACGGAGCTTACCATCGTCGGCGTGACGCCGATGTCCTTCAGCGTCCGGCCGTCCGCTTCCGCTTCCTTGGAAACGACGTTGTCCTTCTTCAGGAGCTTCACCTGGTCGGAGGTGATCGGCGGGGCGATCAGCGGGATCAGCGAGGCGACGCTGCCGATCAGCGAGGCAACACCGAAGGGAAGCGAGACCAGCGGGTTCGTGCGCGCGGTCGACTTCAGCACCGCTTCGAGACACTGGCGGAACGTCAGCACTTCGGGGCCGCCGAGTTCATAGATCTTGCCGCCCGCAACCTTGCCCTCGACGGCCTTCGCCACCGCCTCGGCGACATCCATGACATAGACCGGCTGCAGCTTCGTCTTGCCGCCACCGATCAATGGCAGAACCGGCGCCGAGCGCGCCATGCCGGCAAACTTGTTGAAGAAGTTGTCTTCCGGGCCGAACACGATCGACGGACGATAGATGATCGCGTCGGGTGCCACAGAATGGATGGCAGCTTCAGCGCGGCCCTTGGTGCGGGCGTAGGAGGAATCGGACGAGGCGTTGGCGCC
Source organism: Hyphomicrobiales bacterium (assembly GCA_900472605.1). Taxonomy (GTDB): domain Bacteria; phylum Pseudomonadota; class Alphaproteobacteria; order Rhizobiales; family Rhizobiaceae; genus Rhizobium. The sequence continues at coordinate 91,794 of UCJD01000022.1, forward strand.
GATCGCCGAAATGTGGACCAGCTTGGCGCCGGCGCCGCGCGCGGCTTCGGCCACGGCCCGACCGCCGAATTCCTGCACTGCCTCAAACGAGTTGCGGCCGCTTTCGAACAGGATCCCGACGCAGTTGACGACATAGGACGCGCCTTCGACGGCACGGTCGATCGACTGGCGGTAGCGCAGGTTGGCCTGCACGAAGGAAATCTGGCCGACATTGCCGAGCGGCTGCAGGAAACCGGCGAGATCGGGGCGGCGCACGGCGACCCGGATGCGGTAGCCGCGCTTGGCCAGCGCGCGTACGACATGCCTGCCAACGAAGCCGGAGCCTCCGAACACGGTGACGAGTGGCGGCAGGTTGGCAAGGGTCATGGCAGGTTCCTCGGGAAGCTGATTTGGATGGTGGTTGCTCTCGTCTTAGCCCAATCGGGGTGCGACGAAAAGACCTATCACGCCAGCGCTTTCACGAGTTTGATTTCGCTCAAACGCCTTCGACGACAACCATTTCCGCGTCGGCCACTTCCTGACGGATCTTCGCGGCGATCTGGTATTCCGGCGAGTTGTAGCAATCGACCGCATGCTGCATCGAGGGGAACTCGATGACGACATTGCGCGCCCTGGCCTTGCCCTCAAGTTCGGTCAGCGCCCCGCCGCGGGCGAGGAAATTGGCGCCGTATTTCTCGAAGGCCGGCTTGGCGGCGGCGACATAATCCTTATAGCGCGCGGTATCACGCACATCCACGCGAGCGATCCAGTATCCCTTGGCCATGGTTTTTCCTCCCTGAATGTCTTGTCTTCGGATTAGCGGTTGGCGGGCCAGAGCGCGCTGACCATCTCGTCCAGAATGGCCTTCGCAGCCTGCTGGGGTTCCGGCGCCTTGACGATCGGCCGGCCGACGACGAGATGCGTCGATCCGGCGCGCAACGCGTCATAAGGCGTCATCACCCGCTTTTGGTCGCCGTGGTCGCTGCCGCTCGGGCGAATGCCCGGGGTGACGATCGCCATGTCAGGGCCGACGATTTCGCGCACGACAGCAGATTCCTCCGCCGAGCAGACGATGCCACCCATGCCGGCTTCACGCGCCTGTTCGGCGCGCTTCAGCACCAGTGAGCGCGGATCGCCGCTATAGCCGGCCTCGGTGAGGTCGGCCTCGTCCATCGAGGTCAGAACGGTGACGCCGAGCAGGCAGAGCCCGGATCCCTTGGCGGCCTCGACGGCGGCGCGCATCGCCTTCGGATAGGCATGCAGCGTCAGCATCGACATGCCCATCTTGGCGATGTTCTCGACACCGGAGGCAACTGTGTTGTCGATGTCGAGCAGCTTCATGTCGAGGAAGACTTTCTTGCCGTCTTTGGCAAGGTCTCGGGCGAATTCCAGGCCGCCGGCAAACACCAGCTGGTAGCCGATCTTGTAGAAGGAGACGGTGTCGCCGAGCGTCGCGACCATCTTTTCGGCTTCACCGAGTGTTGGAACATCCAGTCCGACGATCAACCGTTCGCGCGCGTCCATCTCACATCCATCCCTGCCAGTCTTCGATAGGCGTCCAGTCGCATGATAGGCGCCGATCTGCAAGACGGAAACAATAGAGATTGCCGCCGCCCGCGGGCTGGTCGCGATCGCGTCCGATCGGCCGCCCCTGAAGGTGACACTTCAACAACGTGCCGACGCCGCCATGGCCGACGAATGCGATCGGCCGGCCGGTATCATGCGTGGAGAGAATGCGCTCGACGCTGGAAACGATCCTGCGCTGCGCATCGATCGCCCGCTCCCATCCGTTGAAGCTCTCGTCAGGATTGGCAAAGAACCAGTCCGCCGCCTTCTCGAATTCTGATGGAGGCAGGAAGCCTGTCGCGGACCGGTCGTTCTCGTGCATGTCCTCGACGATCTCGACGGAAACGCCGGAGGGGACAGCCAAAATGGCGGCAGTCTCGATCGCCTTGGTCTCGTCGCTGCTGACGATGCGCTCGAGTAGCAAGGCCCATGGTTTATCCGCAGCCAGTCGCGCCCGTGCCGCGCCGACATCCGACAATCCCCATTTCGGGACCGGGACGGCGGCGTCGATCTTGACCTGCGGGTGGGTGATATAGAGACCGAACACGTCAGCCTCGGCGGTAGATCCAGAGCTGCGCCGGCGGAATGTTGCGGACGATGAAGTCGAAGTGCTGGATATGGTAGCGCTCCGGCCGCGCGATGATCGGCGACACCGGGCCGTAGGAAATCTGCACGAAGGGGCGTCCTGCCGGCAGCCGGTCCAGCGCGCTTTCCAGCATGGCGATGCGCGCCTGCATCGGGAAGTTCAAAAGCGGCACGGCGGAAACGACGCTGTCGAACTTCTGCCCATCCATATGGGCAAGCGTCTTGTCGAGATTGAAAGCGTCGCCGTTGATGACGTTCACGCCGGGATAGAGCCGCACCAGATGTTCGTAGAAGTCGGTCGAATACTCGATCGCGACGAGGTTTTCCGGCTTCACGCCACGCTGCAGGATGGCCTTGGTGATGGCGCCGGTGCCGGGGCCGAGCTCGAGAACCGGCAGGCCGGAGTTCGGGTTGATGACGCTTGCCATCTTGCGCGCGGTGATCGACGACGTCGGCACGATGGAGCCGACAGTCTTCGGCCCCTGCATCATCCCCTTGAAAAACCGGATCTCCTCGTCGAATTTCTTGCCCAGCCGTTCCTTGAGGCGCAAGCCACCCATGCCGTTCTCCTTCGTGCAGCACATGCTGCATGCTTATGTGCAGGCAATACGGCGCTAAAACAAGGCCGAGCGTCGCAATTGACAAAGTTTGAACGGCAAATGCGACGCGCTACACGCGCATCGGCATCAGCACGTACAGGGCGTCGTCACCGGCGGTGTCGCGAATGAGCGTCGGAGAGCCGGCATCGGCCAGAAGGAAGATGGCCGCATCGCCGGAAAGCTGCGCCGTGATGTCGAGCAGATACTTGGCGTTGAAGCCGATCTCCATGGCGTCGGCATCATAGCCGACGGCCACTTCTTCCGTGGCGCTGCCCGAATCGGGATTGTTGACGGTGAGCAGCAGCTGTCCGTCCGACAGCGCCAGCTTCACGGCGCGGCCGCGTTCCGACGAGATGGTCGAGACGCGGTCGACGGCCTGGGCGAAGCTCGTGCAATCGACGCGCATTTCCTTGTCGTTGCCGGTCGGGATGACGCGTTGGTAGTCGGGGAAGGTGCCGTCGATCAGCTTCGAGGTCATGACGATCGAGCCGATCGAAAGGCGGATCTTGGCGTCGGAGACTTCGACGGTGACCATCGCTTCCGGATTGTCGACCAGCTTCTGCAGCTCGCCGACCGTCTTGCGCGGAATGATGATGCCAGGCATGCCCTCGGAGCCCGAGGGAGCGTTGACGTCGGCGCGCGCCAGGCGGTGGCCGTCGGTGGCGACGGCGCGCAGCTTCAGGTCGCCTTCGCTTTCGATCGTGTGGAAGAAGATGCCGTTCAGATAGTAGCGGGTTTCTTCCGTCGAGATCGCGAACTGGGTGCGATCGATCAACATCTTCAGATCCGTCGCCTTCAGCTTGAAGGTGTGCGTGAAGGTGCCGGCCGTCAGATCAGGGAAGTCGGATTCCGGAAGGCACTGCAGCGAGAATTTCGAGCGGCCGGACTGAACCGTCATCGAGCCGCCATCCGTGCTGGTGGCGAGCAGCACTTCCGAGCCGTCGGAAAGCTTGCGCACGATGTCGTAAAGAAGATGGGCGGGAACCGTGGTGGCGCCCGGCTGCTCGACATTGGCGGGCGTCGCTTCCGTCACTTCCAGATCGAGGTCGGTCGCCTTCATGTCGAGGTTCTGGCCATCGGCGCGCAGCAGGATGTTCGACAGGATCGGGATCGTGTTGCGGCGTTCAACCACGCGGTGAACGTGGTTCAGCGACTTCAAAAGGTTGGACCGCTCAATAGTAATACGCATGGGATGCTACCGCTTTCGACCGTTACTGCCCGGGCGCGCGTGGCGCGCCTGAATAATGCCTTTCCCAAAAGCTGGGACCGGAGGAGTGGACGGGCAAAATGGCAGAATTTTGCGGATGAATGCAAGAGGCGCAAAGGTCGCCGCGTCTGCAATTGGCATTTTCGCTGCAGATGCTCACAGAAATCACCGTTACCGTGGAAGGCCTGCCCCTTGCCGAAGAGATGGGTGTCGCCCATAAAGGCCGGAAGCCAGAAAGGGCAGGCATATCTTGAGCAATGACGACGCGACGACAGAAGGCGGCAGGCAGCGCAGCTTCCGCCTGCACAATATGGCCGTTCCCGCCCGCCCGCAGGAGCCCGGCCTCTATCTCGTCGCGACGCCGATCGGCAATCTCGGCGACATAACGCTGCGCGCTTTGGAGACGCTTGCCGGTGCCGATGTGCTGGCCTGCGAGGATACCCGCGTCACCCGTGTGCTGCTTGATCGCTACGGTATCCAGAACCGCCCATACGCCTACCACGAGCACAATGCCGACGAGGCCGGACCGCGTCTGCTCGCCGCGCTCGAAGCGGGAAAATCCGTGGCGCTGGTCTCCGATGCCGGCACGCCGCTGGTCTCCGACCCCGGCTACCGCCTCGCGCAATCGGCGATCGAAGCCGGCTATCGGGTGATCCCGATTCCGGGTGCGTCGGCGCCGCTGGCAGCCCTCGTCGGCTCCGGTCTTCCCAACGATGCCTTCCTCTTCGCCGGCTTCCTGCCGACCAAGGACAAGGCGCGCCGCGACCGCCTCTCTGAATTCGCCGCCACGCCGGCAACGCTGATGTTCTTCGAATCCCCGCACCGCATCGGCGCGACGCTCATTGCCGCCGCCGACGTTCTCGGCGGGGATCGCCCGGCCTCCGTCTGCCGCGAACTGACCAAGAGCTACGAGGAGTTCCGCAGAGGCACGCTTGCCGAGCTCGCGGCGCATTACGCCGATGTCGATAATGTCAAAGGCGAGATCGTCCTCGTTGTCGGACCGGCACCAGAACGCGCCGTCGAGGAAGCCGACATCGACGCCATCCTGGCCGACCTCTCTCAGACCCTGCCGACTGCCAAGGCCGCCGCCGAGGCCGCCCGCATCACCGGCCTGCCGCGCAAGGAACTCTACCAGCGCCTTCTCGACAGAAAGGCGGGCGATGGCCGGTAGTCGCGACACCGATCTTCGCCGCAAGGCGCTGCGTCGGGGCCGCGTCTCCGAGTACATCGCTGCTCTCTATCTGATCGTCAAAGGCTACCGCATCGTCGCGCTGCGCTATCGCACCAAGCTCGGCGAGATCGACATCATCGCCCGCAAGGGCGATCTGGCAATTTTCGTCGAGGTAAAAGCCCGCCACGAGGAGGGGGCGGCGGTCGATGCCGTTTCGCATCTGGCGCAGACCCGCATCCGCGGCGCCAGCGACTTCTGGCTCGCCCGCCAGCGCGACCAGGCCCGCCTGTCTCAGCGTTACGACATCGTCGCCATCTTGCCCGGGCGATGGCCGATCCATTTGCGCGATGCGTTCTGATTGCTTTCGTTAGCCGGTTAAATTTTTCGGAATTTGTAATCGGTCTGTCATGAAAGCGTTAAGGAGGTGTCACAATAGGCCTCTATTGCGTCCTCACGCCAACAAAGGTGGAGAGGGTTTTTCATGTTTAAGACGATTTCATTGGCCGCTGCCGCGGTCGCATTGTCCGCTTCCGCATCCTTCGCTGCAACCGAAGTGACCTGGTGGCACGCCATGGGTGGCGAGCTTGGCAAGAAGCTCGAGGAAGTTGCCCAGAAGTTCAACGACAGCCAGAGCGAATACAAGATCGTTCCTGTTTACAAGGGCACCTATCCCGAGACGCTGACGGCCGCCATCGCCGCTTTCCGCGCTGGCCAGCAGCCTGCCATCGTCCAGGTTTTCGAAGTCGGCACCGGCACCATGATGGCCGCCAAGGGCGCCGTCTACCCGGTCTATCAGCTGATGAAGGACGAGGGTGAGCCTTGGGATCCGTCGAAGTTCCTGGCGCCTGTCGTCGGCTACTACTCCGACCCTGAGGGTAACATCCTGTCGATGCCGTTCAACTCGTCGACGCCGATCCTTTACTACAACAAGGACGTCTTCAAGAAGGCCGGCCTCGATCCTGAAGTTGCTCCGAAGACCTGGGCCGAGCTTGCCGAGATGAGCAAGAAGATCGTCTCTTCCGGCGCTGCCAAGTGCGGCTTCACCATGTCCTACGGCGCGACCTGGGTTGGTCTTGAAAACTATTCCGCCATTCAGAACCTGCCTTATGGCACCCAGCAGAACGGCTTCGGCGGCACCAATGCCGAGTTCACGTTCAACGGCCCGAACCAGGCCAAGTTCTGGGACCACCTCAAGACCTGGCAGGATGAAGGCGTTTACAAGTACGGCGGCCCGAGCGCCGGTGCCGATGCTGCTCCGCTCTTCTACTCGCAGCAGTGCGCAGCCTACATGAACTCGTCTGCTTCGCGCGCCGGCGTCATCAACAACGCCAAGGACTTCAAGGTCGGCTTCGCACCGATGCCTTACGACGACGCTGTCACGCAGGACCCGAAGAACTCGATCATCGGCGGCGCAACGCTGTGGGTTCTGAACGGCCAGAAGGACAAGGCTGTCTACAAGGGCGCCGCCAAGTTCTTCACCTACCTGTCGCAGCCGGAAGTTCAGGCCGATTGGCACCAGTTCACCGGCTACCTGCCGATCACCAATGCTGCCTATGAGCTTGGCCAGAAGCAGGGCTACTACGAAAAGAACGCCGGTTCCGACATCGCCATCAAGCAGATCATGCGCGGCACGCCGACCGACAACTCCAAGGGCGTGCGCTTCGGCAATCTGACGCAGATCCGTGACGTCATCGACCAGCAGTTCGAAGCCGTTCTCAATGGCAAGAAGACCGGTCAGGAAGCGCTCGACGAAGCCGCAAAGCAGGGCAATGCCAAGCTGCGCGAATTCGAAGCTGCGAACTCGAACTAAGGGTCGTTCCCTCCGTCAGCCCTCTCCGGCCCGTCCGGGGAGGGCATTTTCCTTGAGGGGTCATGCATGCAAACCAAACGCACCGTCTTCCAAAGCCGCCTCCTTCCCTATCTCCTGATCGCGCCGCAGCTGCTCATCACGATCGTCTTCTTCGTGTGGCCGGCGGTTCAGGCCGTATGGCAGTCCTTTCTGCGCCAGGACCCGTTCGGTCTGAAGGATACTTTCGTCGGATTGGCGAACTACACGCGCTTGCTTCAAGATCCCGATTATCTGAATTCGCTGACCGTCACCTTCGTCTTCTCGATCGGCGTCACCGTGCTGTCGATGGGGCTGTCGCTTCTCTTCGCGATCTGCGTCAACCGCGTGATCCGTTCGCAGCGCTTTTACACCACGCTTCTGGTCTGGCCCTATGCCGTCGCGCCGGCCGCATCCGGCCTGCTCTGGTGGTTCATGTTCAACCCCAGCGTCGGTATCATTCCCTATGTGCTGGAACATTTCGGCTACAGCTGGAACCACCGCCTGAACCCGAACAACGCGATGGTGCTGATCATCATTGCCGCAGCGTGGAAGCAGGTGTCCTACAATTTCCTGTTCTTCGTCGCCGGTCTGCAGTCGGTCCCGCATTCCCTGACCGAAGCCGCCGCGATCGACGGCGCTGGTCCGGTCAAGCGCTTCTGGACGATCGTTTTCCCGCTGCTGTCGCCGACCACTTTCTTCCTTGCCGTCATCAACATCACCTATGCGATGTTCGACACCTTCCCGATCATCGACGCCAGCACCTCGGGCGGCCCGTCGCAGTCCACCAACATCCTTGTCTACAAGGTCTACGCCGATGGTTTCGTCGGCTTGAACCTCGGCCCCTCTGCCGCGCAATCGGTCATCCTGATGCTGATCGTCGTCGTCCTGACCGTCGTCCAGTTCCGCTGGATCGAGCGCAAAGTGCAGTATTGAAGCGAGAACGAGCATGGTCGAAAATCGCCCCTTCCTCAATTTCCTGACCCACTTCGTGCTGATCCTCGGGATCGGCATGGTGGTGTTTCCCGTCTACCTCGCCTTCATCGCGTCGACACGCGGGCCCTCGGACTTCCTGACCGGCGTCGTGCCGCTGACGCCGGGCCACCAGATGCTTGAGAATTATGGCGTGCTGCTCGGCAGCGGCGCATCCAGTGCCGGCGCGCCGCCCTTCCTGCTGATGCTCGGCAACAGCCTGGTCATGGCCATCCTCGTGGCGATCGGGAAGATCGCGATCTCGATCATCTCGGCCTTCGCCATCGTCTATTTCCGCTTCCCGTTCCGAACGGTGGCTTTCTGGATCATTTTCATGACGCTGATGCTCCCCATCGAGGTGCGCATCCTGCCGACTTACAAGGTCGTCGCCGATCTCGGCATGCTGAATTCCTATTCCGGTCTCGTCATTCCCGTCATCGCGTCCGCCACCGCCACCTTCCTGTTCCGGCAGTTTTTCCTGACCGTCCCGGAAGAGATGATGGAAGCGGCACGCGTCGATGGCGCCGGCCCGCTGAAGTTCTTCTGGGATATCCTCTTGCCGTTGTCGCGCACCAATATCGCGGCACTTTTCATCATCATGTTCATCTACGGCTGGAACCAGTATCTCTGGCCGATGCTGGTCACCACCGAGCCTGGCTATTACACCGTCGTCATGGGCATCAAGCGCCTTGCCGCTGTGCTTGACGGCGACACCCAATGGAACCTTGTGATGGCGGGCGTCATCCTCGCGGCCCTGCCGCCGGTTCTGGTCATCATTTTCATGCAGCGCCTTTTCGTCAAAGGCCTTGTTGAGACGGAGAAGTAACAATGGCCTCCATCGACGTCGATAATGTCGGCAAGATCTACCACGGCGGCGTTCGCGCCGTTTCCGGCATCGAACTCAAGATCGCCGACGGCGAGTTCATCGTGCTCGTCGGCCCCTCCGGCTGCGGCAAGTCGACCCTGCTGCGCATGATCGCCGGCCTGGAAACCATTTCCGAAGGCGAGGTGAAGATCGGCGCGCGCGTCGTCAACAATGTCGAGCCTGCCGACCGCGATATCGCCATGGTGTTCCAGAATTACGCGCTCTATCCGCATATGTCGGTGCGCCAGAATCTCGAATACGGCCTCAAGAACCGCAAGACGCCGAAGGCCGAGATCGATGCGCGCGTGGCGGAAGCTGCCCGCATGCTGGAAATCAACCAGTACCTCGAGCGCAAGCCGAAGGCGCTGTCGGGCGGCCAGCGTCAGCGCGTCGCCATGGGCCGCGCCATCGTCCGCAAGCCGGCCGTTTTCCTCTTCGACGAGCCGCTGTCTAACCTCGATGCCAAGCTGCGCGTCTCCATGCGTGGCGAGATCAAGCGCCTGCAGCGCCGCCTCGGCACCACCTCCATCTACGTCACCCACGACCAGCTGGAAGCGATGACGCTCGCCGACCGTCTCGTCGTCCTGAACGGCGGCAAGATCGAGCAGGTCGGTTCGCCGCTCGATGTCTACCACCGCCCGGCCTCCACCTTCGTCGCCTCGTTCATTGGCTCTCCGGCCATGAACCTCTTGAAGGGCGAGCTGCACGGCGACAAGTTGGCGCTCGGGCCCAGCCTGATCGATCTTTCCGGCTGCGCTCCGACCTCGGGCGCTGTTACCGTCGGCATCCGCGCCGAGGACCTGTGCCTTGCCGGTTCCGATCAGCACGCCATGCCTGTTACCGTTGAGTATGTCGAGGAACTCGGTGCGCAGCGGCTGGTCCACGGCCTGCTCGGCGATCAGCCGATCACCGCGGTGCTGGCGCCGGATATCGCCATTCCCGCCGAACTGCGTCTCACCATCGCGCCCGGAAAGCTGCATTTCTTCGCGGCCGACACCGGCAAGCGCATTGCCGCCGCCGACACTGACAGCGCATCGAAGTCCGCCATGGCTGCCCAGCCCGCGTAGCCACGCGGGCGCTAGAATATCGCGTCGTTCGTTACAACTTTAGAGAATGTCTGAACGGCTCCCTCAGAACTCCCTGATATTCCCGCCATAGGGGATTGTGTACTCAGGGGGTTCTGATGGCATCACTGCATCTTATGTTCGCGAGCGCGATGGCGATGGCCGCGCGTTCCATGCCGGAAATCGTTGCATTTCCGCGCGGCAAGTCCTTCGTCGCGCACTCAAGCGATCTCATCGCCATGACGTCGACGCCGATCAATCCGGATTGGATTGTCGCCGGCGATCCGCAGGCGCGCACCGGCGAGCATTCGCGCGGTCACGATGACGCCGCGCTGACGGCGATCTGGGACTGCACGGCGGGCGAGTTCCGCTGGTTCTTTGGTTGGGACGAAACGGTGATGATCCTCGAGGGCGAGGTCCATATCACCGCCGACGACGGCACCGAGCGCACGCTGCGATCAGGCGACGTCGCCTTCTTCGCCGGCGGCACCTGGGCCAGCTGGCGGGTCGATCATTACGTCCGCAAGGTCGCCTTCCTGCGCAAGCCGTTTCCCAAGCCCGTAGCGCTCGCCTACCGCCTGCGCAATCTGCTCCGCAACACCGGCCGGCAGGGCATCGCGGCCTGAATTGCGGCTCGACCGGCACGCAGGCCGGTTGCGCCGACCAACGGCACAAAAGCCGTCCATTGGCCGTTGCGTTCGCGATGTCTGCAGCCTACATCTGTCCGGCATTAGAGCGCCGCGCGTCCAAAGGGCGCGCAACGGACGCTCTACCTGTTTGAACCTGCGCATCAGGCTGATGCGCAGCCTAAGGGACGGAAATGGCCAAGATCAAGAACGTAGCGGTCCAGATGGACCATGTCGCCTCCATCAACATCGCGGGCGATTCCACCTTCGCCATGAGCCTCGAGGCGCAGACCCGCGGTTACAAGCTCTTCCACTATACGCCCGACCGCCTGAGCTTCCTCGATGGCAAGCTCTACGCCTCCGTCGAGCCGATGACGCTGCGCGACATCAAGGGCGACCATTTCGATCTCGGCGCGCCTGAACGCGTCGACCTGTCGACCATGGATGTGATCCTGCTCCGCCAGGACCCGCCCTTCGACATGTCCTACATCACCTCGACGCATCTGCTCGAGCGCATCCACCCGAAGACGCTCGTCGTCAACGATCCGGCCTGGGTGCGCAATTCGCCGGAGAAGATCTTCGTCACCGAATTTTCGGACCTGATGCCGAGAACGCTGATCACCAAGGACGCCGCCGAGATCCGCCGCTTCCGCGACGAGATGGGCGACATCATCCTGAAGCCGCTCTACGGCAATGGCGGCGCTGGCGTCTTCCATTCGACCAAGGACGACCGCAACCTCTCTTCGCTGCTCGAAATGTTCGGCCAGCTCTTCCGCGAGCCGTTCATCGCCCAGCAGTACCTGCCTGATGTGCGCAAGGGCGACAAGCGCATCATCCTCGTCGACGGCGAGCCCGTCGGCGCCATCAACCGCGTTCCGGCCGAGCACGACAGCCGGTCCAACATGCATGTCGGCGGCCGCGCCGAGGCGACCGAGCTCACCGCCCGTGAAAAGGAAATCTGCGCCCGCATCGGCCCCGCGCTCCGCGAACGCGGCTTCCTTTTGGTCGGCATCGACGTCATCGGCGACTACATGACCGAAATCAACGTCACTTCTCCGACAGGCATCCGCGAAGTCAAGAAATTCGGCGGCGCCGACATCGCCAGCCTCTTGTGGGACGCCATCGAGCGCAAGCGCGCGTAAGGCGGAAGCGGGTTAGGGGACGGCGGCGCCCTACGTCCCCGTCCACCCATTGCCGACAACGCCACCTGTCGTAGGCGAGGTGCGCCGCTCCCACGACCGTCATGCTCGGCCTCTTGCCGAGCATCTGCTGAGCCCCCAGCTTGCTCGATGTGAGTGGATATCTTGCACCACCGTGGCAGCCAGTGCCGCGTAAGCTCCACGCCCACCTTTGTTCCACCCCTACAACCCGCTACAACCGCCCCACATCAATGGCGCGCAATTGTTCATTTATTGTTCTTGTTTCATTCCAATTTCTATGCCAGATTGCAATCCGCGACCATGATGGGTCGCGGTTTCAGGTGCAAGGGGTTGCACCACAGGGGATCTGGGCCAAGGGGTTGGGCATGGTGGCACGCGTCAGCACGGTTGCATTCCAGGGCATAGAAGGGGTTCCGGTCGAGGTCCAGGTCATGGTCGCGCCCGGCAAGCTGATCACGCAGATCGTCGGCCTGCCCGACAAGGCGGTGGCCGAAAGCCGAGAGCGGGTGCATGCGGCACTGCATGCCTCCGGCCTGGCGCTCCCCGCCAAGCGCATAACGGTTAACCTCGCTCCCGCTGATCTTCCCAAGGAAGGCAGCCACTTCGATCTCCCCATCGCGCTCGGCCTGATGGCCGCACTCGGCGCCATTCCGGCGGATGCGCTCTCCGGCTATGTCGTCATCGGCGAGCTCAATCTCGACGGCACGATTGCCGCCGTCACCGGCGCGCTGCCGGCCGCGATTGGCGCCAATGCCATGGGCAAGGGCTTGATCTGCCCGGCCGAAAGCGGGCCCGAGGCCGCCTGGGCGGGCGCCGAGCTCGATATCCTGGCGCCCCGCAGCCTGATCGCGCTTGCCAACCATTTTCGCGGCACCCAGGTGCTCTCGCGCCCAGGTCCGTCGATCCGCGCCACTGCCGCCAATCTTCCCGATCTCGCCGATATCAAGGGCCAGGAGAGCGCCAAGCGGGCGCTGGAGGTGGCGGCATCCGGCGGGCATAACTTGCTGATGGTCGGGCCTCCCGGTTCCGGAAAATCGATGCTTGCCGCCCGCCTGCCATCGATCCTGCCGCCGCTTTCTGCCGCCGAGTTGCTCGAGGTGTCGATGATCCACTCGATCGCCGGCCAGCTCTCGGGCGGCAAGCTCTCCGATCGCCGGCCGTTTCGCACGCCGCACCACTCCGCCACCATGGCGGCGCTTGTCGGCGGCGGCTTCCGGGCGCGTCCGGGCGAGGCGTCGCTCGCCCATCACGGCGTGCTCTTTCTCGACGAGTTTCCCGAGTTTTCACCGCAGGCGCTGGATGCGCTGCGCCAGCCGTTGGAAACCGGCGAGTGCATCATCGCCCGCGCCAATCATCGCGTCACCTATCCCGCCACTATCCAGCTGGTGGCGGCCATGAACCCCTGCCGCTGCGGCATGGCGGGCGAGCCCGGCCACAGCTGCGCCCGCGGCCCGCGCTGCATGACCGATTACCAGGCGCGCATCTCCGGCCCGCTGATGGATCGCATTGATATCCGCATCGACGTGCCCGCCGTCTCCGCCTTCGACCTGATCCGTCCGGCGCCGGCCGAAAAGAGCGCCGACGTCGCCCGCCGCGTCGCCCGCGCCCGTGATCTGCAGCGAGACCGGTTCCGTTCAGCCGGCCTCGGCGAGACCGGCACCAATGCCCGCTGCTCCACCGCGATGATCGAGACCTATGCGGCCCCCGATGCATCCGGTCTGCAGCTTTTGCGTGACGCCGCCGAAAAGATGAAGTTCTCCGCCCGCGGCTACCACCGCGTGCTCAAGGTCGCCCGCACCCTTGCCGATCTCGACGGCCAGGAGTTGGTCGGCCGCATCCACCTTGCCGAGGCGATCTCCTACCGCATGGCGGGCGAGCGGTTGACGGCGGTGGCGTGAAGTGGAGGAGCCGGCGAAAGCGGGCAGCCAACCGGCGCGCCATCGCCTGGATCGGCGGAGGGGAGTAGTCTGGCCTGTCAGGTCTCGCGCGGTGCGCCGACCTCGTAGCTCTGGAGCTTGCGGTCATGAATGCCGAGTGTCGGCCATGCAGCGCGCCAGTCGCTTAGATGCGCCGTTCGAAAATGGCGGTCGAGCGAGGCTTGGTCACGCCAGCGTTCGGTGACGTGAACGAGGCCGGGCTCCAGCACGTCCTCGGCGTAGGAATAATCCAGGCAGCCGTCTTCGGCGCGGCTCATCTCCACCATCCGCCGCATCACCGGGCGTGCGAGCGTGAGGTTCTCGTGGGGAAGACGGATGGTTCCGACGATCAACAGCATGGGGATGGCTTGCTTCCGGTTGGGGGTTGACGGTGGATCGCAAACAGCATGAAGGGCGCCGAAGCGCCCTCCTTGACGTCGAACAAGCGCAATCCTCAGCCGCCGAGGCCTTCGAAGAGCGCCGTCGAAAGATAACGTTCGGCAAACGACGGGATGATCACCACGATGGTCTTGCCGGCGTTTTCCTCGCGGGAGCCGATCTTGATCGCAGCCGCCAGTGCGGCACCCGAGGAGATGCCGACGGGCACGCCTTCGAGGCGGGCGACGTGGCGGGCGGTTTCCAGCGCGGTCGCGCTGTTGATGGTGACGACCTCGTCATAGATATGAGTGTCGAGGATCGCGGGCGCGAAGCCGGCGCCGATGCCCTGGATCTTGTGCGGCCCCGGCTGGCCGCCCGAGAGCACCGGCGATTCTTCCGGCTCGACGGCGATCACCTTGATCTCTGGCTTCTTCGACTTCAGCACCTGGCCGGCGCCGGTGATCGTGCCGCCGGTGCCGATGCCCGACACCAGGATATCGACCGTCCCATCCGTGTCGTTCCAAATCTCCTCGGCCGTCGTCCTGCGATGGATCTCGGGGTTGGCAGGGTTTTCGAACTGCTGCGGGATAATCGCGTCGGGCAGCGTTGCGGCCAGCTCCTCGGCCTTGGCGATCGCGCCCTTCATGCCCTTCGCCCCCTCGGTCAGCACCAGCTCGGCGCCGAGCAGCGCCAGCATCTTGCGGCGCTCGACCGACATGGTCTCGGGCATGGTGAGGATCAGCTTGTAGCCCTTGGCGGCGGCGGCAAACGCCAGCGCGATGCCCGTATTGCCCGAGGTCGGCTCGACCAGCGTCGTCTTGCCGGGCGAAATCTTGCCCTGCGCTTCCAGCGATTCGATCATCGCCACGCCGATACGGTCCTTGACCGAGGCGATTGGGTTGAAGAATTCGAGCTTGGCCAGAAGGTTGGCCTTCACGCCCTTTTCCTTGGCGAGCTTGTCCAGTCGAACGATCGGGGTATCGCCGATCGTTTCCGTGATCGAGGAGTAGATGCGGCCGCGGCCCGGTTTTTTCGACATGATAAGGCTCCCTTGATGAAATATCGGTTGAGAATAGGGTCTAAGCCGGCGGTCGGCCAGAGTAGCTTCACCCGCCAACTCGGTGGTTCAGAGAAAAAACCCTTTGTGAACCAAGGTTTGCCGAATGATTTTTTCAGGCCGCTCGGGTGGCGATGAAGGCGGCGGTCCCGGCCAGAATGCTGGCCGCCACCCGGTTCAGCGCCTGCAGCGCGCGCGGCTGTTTCAAAAGCGTGCGCGCCCGCGACGCGAGCAGCATATAGGGGATCAGCACCACGAGAAGCACGACGAAGGTGGTCAGAAGCAGCAGGCCATATTCGCGCATGCCGACGCTATCGATGCTGATCAGCGTCGGCACCAGCGCCACGTAGAACAGCATGGTCTTCGGGTTGCCGAGCGTGACCAGCAGGCCGGAGAGAAAGCTCATCCCGACGTTGCTGGACTTCTTCGCGGCAATGTCCTGCGGCAGCAGGCCCGCGGTCCAGAGCTTGTAGGCGATATAGCCGAGATAGAGCGCGCCGAGGATCTTGATGACGACGAACACCTCGGTGAAGGTCTGCGCCACGAAGGCGAGGCCGAGGATCACGGCAGTCAGATAGGTCATGTCGCCGAGCACCAGCCCGAGCCCCATGAAGAAGGTCTCGCGGAAGTTCGAGCCCAGCGCGCGCGCCACGATGGCGGTAATGCCGGGGCCGGGAATGGCGGCGGCGATAAACAGCGCCGCGGCATAGGCGAAGAGTGCGGTGAACGACATATGGGCCTCCCAATCGGCCGTGTTCTACGCCTCTTGCGGGGCCGTTTCAACGGGTCGCCGGTTGCTGCCGCACATCGGATCGGCGGACCGATCGGCCGCACGCGCAATCTGTCGCGGGGGCCTGCTATTGACGCCTCGGGTCGCGGTTCTAGTTCTCGGTCTGTGGCGGATGTCTGGCCGTAGCCGGAGCCAGCATCATCGGCCGCATGGGGGACGCATACCCGTTCCGGCACCCGTATCGCGCCGATCTGGCGAAGGAGAGCAACTGATGTCAACACCCGTCGAGAAGCGCAAGACCGCGGCGCTCGCAACCCCCACCGATCTGAAGAGCAACGCAATCCAGGATATCTCGGGCGCGCTGACGGCGCTTCTGGCAGACACCTTCGCGCTCTATCTGAAGACCAAGAATTTCCACTGGCACATGTCCGGCCCGCACTTCCGCGATTATCACCTGCTGCTCGACGAGCAGGCCGAACAGATTTTCGCCATTACCGACGACATGGCCGAGCGCGCCCGCAAGATCGGCGGCACGACGCTGCGCTCGATCGGCCATATCGGTCGCCTGCAGCGCCTGGCCGATAACGACGCCGACTACGTGACCCCGGAGGACATGCTGGCCGAACTGCGCGATGATAACCGCCAGCTGATCTCGCTGATGCGCGAGACCCACGACGTCTGCTCCGAACACAACGACGTCGCCACGACAAGCCTTCTCGAAAACTGGATCGACGAGGCCGAGCGCCGCCACTGGTTCCTCTTCGAGATCACGCGTCAGGCGAAGTAATCGCCGCGTTCTGGTCCAAGGCTCAGGCCCGGACGCCCCGCAGCGCACCTTTCAGCCGCGCGGGCGTCCAGCCGAGGTTCATGCCCGCCGCCGCCAGAAGAATGATGGCGGCGCCGGCGATCTGCAGCGGCTGCAGCGCGTGACCGAAGGCGACCCTATCGACCACGATCGCCGCGATCGGGTAGAGGAAGGACAAGGCGCCGGTCAGGTGGATCGGCAGCTTCTGGATCGCGCCATAAAGCAGCACATACATCAGCCCCGTGTGCACCACGCCCAGCGTCACCAGCAGCGACCATGTCTTGATATCATGGGGCAGGGCGGAAAAGTCGGTCATCGGCGCCAGCATCACGACACCCGTGACAACCTGGATCAGCGCGATCAGATGCGGCGGCGTGCCCTTCAGCCACTTCGCGGCCAGCGCTGCCAGCGCGTAGAAGAAGGCCGCACCCAGTGCCATGGCGATGCCGGTGGCATAGTCGCCGCCCGTCCCCGCCACCTGCGGCTTGCCCTCGACGATCCCGATCATGCCGATGAATGCCAGTATCAACCAGAACAGCTTCGTCGCCGTGATCCTGTCGCCGAGAAACACGGCGCCGAGCCCGAGCAGCATGAAGGGCTGCGTGTTGTAGACGGTGGTCGCGACCGAGATAGACGTATGCCCATAGGCGCCGAAGAGCAGCAGCCAGTTGAGCACGATGGCGACACCGCCGCAGACCGCAATTCCGAAAGCGCGCAGGCCGATCGTGCCGGGCTTCAGCAATCCCATCGCCGCACAGACGACAAGCAGGCTGATCGCCCCGAACACGCAGCGCCAGAACACGACGCCGCTGACCGGTTGACCGGAGATGACGACAAACCATCCGATCGTTCCCGAAACCAGCATCGCCGCCGTCATCTGCATGCTGCCGTTGCGGATATCCTTTTGCATCGCCGTCTCCCGTCTTAAGAGCAAGGATATTGCGGCCATCGGACGTTTTCTATATGATAGGAAAAGATAATCGCTATCTTAGCCTAATATTTGTAGGAGATAAGCCAGTTATTCCTAATCATGAAATCGACGATATCGACCGGCGCATTCTGGTGGCGCTGGCAAGCGATGCGCGCATGTCTCTAAAGGAACTGGCGCAGGCATCAGGCCTGTCGTCGCCCAGTGCCGCCGAGCGTCTGCGACGGTTGCAGGAGCGCGGCGTCATCACGGCTTTCACCATTGACGTGGACCCTGCCGCACTCGGCTATCCGTTGCAGGCGATTGTCCGGATCCGGCCGCTGCCGGGACAGCTGCACGTGGTGGAGCGACTGATCGAGGAGACGCCGGAGTTCGTCGAGTGCGATAAGGTCACCGGCGACGACTGCTTCATTGCCCGTCTCGTCGTGCCGTCGATGGGCGAGCTCGACGCCATTCTCGACCGCATCGTGGAGAAGGCGGAAACCAATACGTCGATGATCAAGGCATCACCCGTCAAGCGCCGCCTGCCACCACTCGGTTAGAAATCCGCCATTGGCGACAGCATCGCCGGCTGCTCAAGGTCAACGGGAGCATCGGTCCTGATCATGAACTGCGTGCTGCCGTCAAGCGCCCGCGCCTCGCCCTGCCAGCCGAGCTTGTCCGGCGAAAACAGAACCTCGATCGCCGAGGGTGCGATCCCGAGACTGCCGAAAATGGCGTCGAGCGGCGGAATGGTCGCCGCGATGATATCCGACAGCACGAAGGTGCTGTTATCCCCCACCTTCCAGGCGATCACCGCCTGCCGGTCCTCCAGCCAGCTCAGCCGCACATCGGGGTCGAACTGCGTGTTGATGAGGAACATGGCAGCGCTCTCGCAGACACCAAGTGCATCTGACACCGCCGTACGTGATTTCAGCGCACGCTGCAGCAGGGCGAGATCATCGGGCGTCCACGGGTCGAGCATCCGCGCCGGCTGGCCGCCCGCCAAAGGCTCCGGCGCTGCGCCGGCATAAAAATGCATCGGAAGCGAGCGAAAACCGTAGGGCGTGTAGAGATCAGGCTTGTCGGTGTAGAGAAGGACCGCCTCGAAGCCCTGCTGGTCGCACCAGTCGAGCGCCTTGGCTGTCACGTTGCGATAGAGGCCACGCCCGCGCCAGGGCGGTCGCACCGCGCCGGACTGAAGGCCGGCGGCGTTGATGATCCGGCCATTCAGCGTGATTGGCATGGCGAAGGCCGAAAGATTGGCGGCGAGAAGGCCGCCCTCGTCGAACCAGCCGAAGGGCATGCTGGTGGGGTCTGCGCCGCCGAGGCGCTTCAGCGGGTCGAGATCGATGCCGAACGTGTCATGCAGAAGCGACACCAGCGCCGACCACGCCTTGTCATCGGCGAAATAGTCCTGCCGGAAGGTGAGGCCGGAGCTATCGGCCGCCTTCTCCATCACACGCCGGTGGAGCCGAAACCGCCGGCGCCGCGCTTGGTCGTGCTCGCTTGCGTGATCTCGGCCACGCGCGCCTGCGTCACCGGAGCGATCACCATCTGGGCGATGCGCATGCCGCGGGTGATCTCGAACGGTTCCTCGCCGAGATTGATCAGCAGCACCTTCACTTCGCCGCGATAATCGCTGTCGATCGTGCCGGGGGTATTCAGGCAGGTGATGCCGTTCTTGAGGGCGAGGCCCGAGCGCGGACGGATCTGGCCCTCGAAGCCATCGGGGATCTCGAAGATCAGCCCCGTCGGCACCAGCGCCCGCTTGCCGGGCGCCAGCATCATCGGCGCACCGTCGTCGACGGCGGCGCGCAGGTCCATGCCGGCAGCCCCTTGGGTTTCATAGGCGGGCAGCTCGATGCCCTCGCCATGGGCGAGACGCAGGAGATTGAGGGTCGGTCTTGTATCGGTGTGAATGGTCATGCGCCATTACTTTGCGCCCGCAAAGCCAAGGTCAATTGCAAAGCGGCGCCTAAATCGCTAGATACGCCGCAACTCCACAGGATTCACATCATGGCCGAAAGTCTCGCCGAGGCGGTTTCCCGCCGCCGCACATTCGCTATTATCGCCCACCCGGACGCGGGCAAGACGACGCTCACCGAAAAGCTGCTGCTGTTCGGCGGCGCCATCCAGCTCGCCGGTGAAGTCAAGGCGAAGAAGGATCGCATCCAGACCCGGTCGGACTGGATGAAGATCGAGCGCGAGCGCGGCATCTCGGTCGTCACCTCGGTCATGACCTTCGAATATGAAGGCAATGTCTTCAACATTCTCGACACTCCGGGCCACGAAGACTTCGCCGACGATACCTACCGCACGCTGACGGCTGTCGATGCCGCCGTCATGGTCATCGACGCCGCCAAGGGTATCGAGCCGCGGACGCTGAAGCTGTTCGAAGTCTGCCGCATGCGCGACATCCCGATCATCACCTTCATCAACAAGATGGACCGCGAAAGCCGCGATCCCTTCGAGATCCTGGATGAGGTCGAAGAAAAGCTGGCGCTCGATACCGCCCCGGTCACCTGGCCGATCGGCCGCTCCAAGACCTTCTGCGGCTCCTACAACATCGCCGACAACACGGTGCGCGGCTCCGATACCGAGGTGACGCCCACCAAGGTCAACGGCCCGCAGGCCGTCGCCGACCGCTTGCCGGAAAACGAGCGTCAGGCTTTCGTCGAAGAGACGGAACTGGCGATCGAAGCCTGCCGCCCGTTCGACCGCAAGGCCTTCCTCGAAGGTCATTTGACGCCGGTCTTCTTTGGCTCCGCGTTGCGCAATTTCGGTGTCCGCGATCTCATCAACGCACTCGGCGAGTTCGCGCCGCCGCCGCGCGATCAGGTCGCCGACGTGAGAACCGTTCACGCCGCCGAAGACAAGATGACGGCCTTCGTCTTCAAGATCCAGGCCAACATGGACCCCAACCACCGCGACCGCATCGCCTTCGCCCGCATCTGCTCGGGTAAGCTCGAGCGCGGCATGAAGGCGCGTCTGGCGCGCACCGGCAAGCAGCTCGGCCTCACCGCGCCGCAGTTCTTCTTCGCCTCGCAGCGCCAGCTGGCCGATACCGCCTTTGCCGGCGACGTCGTCGGCATCCCCAACCACGGGACGCTCAGGATCGGCGATACGCTGACGGAAGGCGAGGCGCTGGTGTTCCAGGGCGTGCCGAATTTCTCGCCCGAAATCCTGCGCCGCGTGCGCCTGGAAGACGCGATGAAGGCCAAAAAGCTCAAGGAAGCCCTGCAGCAGATGGCCGAAGAGGGCGTCGTGCAGCTCTTCTCCCCGGAAGATGGTTCGCCGGCTATCGTCGGCGTCGTCGGCGCTCTGCAGCTGGATGTTCTGAAGGAGCGCCTGTCGGCCGAATATACGCTACCGGTCTCCTTCGAAATGTCGCGCTTCTCGGTCTGCCGCTGGATCTCGTCGGATCAGCCGGCCGAGCTTGAGAAGTTCCTCAACGTCAAGCGCGGCGACATCGCCCGCGACCTCGACGGCGACCCGGTCTTCCTGGCCCAGGACAGCTTCTCGCTGCGCTACGAATCCGAGCGCTTCCCCGCGATCAAGATGGTTGCCATCAAGGAATATCACGTCGCCAAGGCGGCGTGATGTTTCTCACGCTATAACGCCATGCCATAGTCGCTCCCGCAAACGGGAGCGCGACATGGTCAGGGAAAACGAAATCCGGAAAAACGAAGTGGCCGTCGAGGCGCCGGCACCCACGGATGCCGTGCTGGTCTTCATCGGCCGTATCCTGACACCCTGGACGTCCCGCATGGAAACACCGCGCCAGGGACGGCATGACGGGCCGATCTGCCGGATAGAGATATTCGAGCCCTGGACGCAGGCGCTGCAGGGCGTCGAGGCTTTCGAGCGGCTGGAAATCCTCTACTGGCTGGATCGCTCCCGCCGCGATCTCGTGCTGCAGAGCCCGGCCAATTCGGGCAAGGTGCACGGCACCTTCTCGCTGCGCTCTCCTGTCCGCCCCAATCCGATCGGCACCTCGATCGTCAAGCTGGAAGCCGTGGAAGGAGCAACGCTTCTGGTGCGTGGCATGGATTGCCTGGACGGCACGCCGCTGCTCGACCTGAAACCGGATCGTACTTTGTTCAAGCCGGTCGCCCCGCCGCAGCCCGGCGATTTCCAGACCGGCGACGAGGGCACGGCGCATTATTGCCAGAAGGCGTGATCGCCGGAAGACTTAATGACTGACGTCGCGCCCGCGGCCCCCTCATCCGCCCTTCGGGCACCTTCTCCCCGCGGGGAGCCGTTGCAAAAATG
>UCJD01000011.1 GCA_900472605.1 Hyphomicrobiales bacterium
CACCCGACCCATCCCTACACTAAAGCGCTCCTGTCCGCTGTTCCGATCCCGGATCCATCCGCTTCGAGAAACAGGATCGTTCTGACGGGAGACATCCCGAGCCCCGTCAACCCGCCACCCGGCTGCAGGTTCAAGACACGCTGTCCCTACGCGTTCGACCGCTGCCAGACAGAAGAACCGCTCCTGCGGCGCAGGCCCGACGGTCAGGAAGTCGCATGCCATCTCGATATGGCGCAGCAAGTGGTCAAGTTTCAGCTACCTGGAGGAGGAGCAAGAGCATGAAAAGACGTACGTTCATGATGGGTCTCGGGGCTGCGGCCGCAGCTTCGCATTTCCCCATACCCGCGCTCGCCCAAGATCCGAGAGCCCGCACCCTTATCTACGTTCCGCCCGCAGGCCTCTCGATCCTTGATCCGCATTTCACCACGATCAACCAGACCGCCTATTATGGTCACTACGTCTACGACATGCTCTACAGCACTGATTCCCAGTTCCGTGCCGTGCCGCAGATGGCTGAAGGCCATATCGTTTCGGACGACAAGCTGACGTGGCTGATCAAGCTTCGACCGGGCTTGAAGTTCCATGACGGAGAACCTGTCCGGGCGCAGGACTGCGTCGCCAGCATCAAGCGGTGGGGGAAGCGCGATGGCTCAGGCGTGACGCTTCTGTCGTACACCGAGGAACTGACCGCGGCCGATGACAACACCATCAAATTCCGGCTGAAGAAGCCTTTCGGAATTCTTCCGGACGCGCTTGCGCATCCCGTTGCTTCGCCTTGCATGATCATGCCGGAACGCGTGGCGGCTGCGGACATAACCCAGCAGGTGACCGAAAGCATTGGCTCAGGCCCAATGAAGTTCATCAAGGATGAATTCATTCCCGGCGAACACGCCATGTTCGAGCGAAACAGCGACTACGTGCCACGCCAGGAGGCGCCAAACGGAATGTCCGGAGGCAGGGTCGTCAATTTTGACCGGATCGAATGGCGTTCGCTACCCGATGCCGCGACCGCTGCCGCGGCGCTCCAGGCTGGCGAAATAGACTGGCTGGATACGATCAACTTCGATCTGCTGGAACTGCTGAAGAGCGACCCCAGCCTGACGGTCGCTGTTTCGGATCCTGGTTTCCGAAGCTGGGTACGGTTCAACTGCGGCGTTGCGCCCTTCAACAATCCGGCACTTCGGCGGGTTGTTTCCTCGGCCATCGACCAGATGACCTACACGCAGGCTCTGCTCGGGGCGGAAGCGAAGAATCTCTGCTACGCGATGTATGCCTGCGGTCTCCCCGGTGTGGAGGAGCTCGGCAAGGATTTGATGGGCGGCCCGAAGGACATGGCTGCGTTGGCCCAGAAGGTGAAGGAGGCCGGATATAACGGCGAAAAGGTCGTCATCATGAGTGCGACGGATGTAGCCACGACCGCTCCCATGGGCGCGATCCTTCAAGACATGCTCTCCCAGCTCGGAATGAACGTGGATCTCCAATCCATGGACCTCAACACGATGGCGACCCGGCGCATATCGCAGGCGCCTTCCGATCAGGGTGGTTGGAGCATGTTCTCCTTCCTGACCTCGACACCCGTCCTCGCCAGCCCGATGACAGCCATTGTCGCGCGAGGAGTAGGGACCAAGGGCTATCCGGGCAACTACGATGATCCGACGCTGGAAGGGTTTATCGGAGACTGGATCGGCGCGGCGAACGACGAGGAGCGGTCCGCCAAATTCCACGAGATCCAAACAAGGCTCTGGGAAATGATGCCGATCGCGCCCTTGGCAATGTATGCCCAGTACACAGGATTCCGGTCTGACCTTACGGGCTATATCCCGAACACGGTGGCTGTTCCCTGGGGCATGAAGCGCGCCTGACGGGATTTGGGTGCGGGTGCTGGCCAGTTGGCTGGCACCCAGTCACCCATGGAGAAAGAAGGGGAGGAACAACCATGCTTGCCTATGCCGTCCGTCGATTGCTATCGACGATACCTGTCATCCTGGTCGTTGCTCTGGTCGTCTTCAGTATTCTGTACGTTGCGCCCGGCGATCCCGCCGTGATCATGGCGGGTGATGGAGCCTCTCCCACAGACATCGCGCGGATCCGGGCCGAACTGGGACTGGACCAGGGATTTGTGACGCGGTTTGTACTCTGGAGCGGAAGTGTCCTGCACGGCGATCTCGGCACCTCGGTCTACACGAAATTGCCCGTCCTCACACTGATCGGCCAACGGTTGCTGCCGACAATATCCATGGTCATATTCACCTTGCTGATCGCTGTCGTGGTTGCAATCCCTCTTGGCGCGATCGCAGCAAGAAAGCACGGCGCACTCTCCGACCGTGTCGCCATGCTCACAGCCGTAATGGGATTCTCGATCCCGTCTTTCGTCGTCGCCTATGTGCTGGCTTATTATTTCGGCTTGAAGCTGCGATGGCTGCCGATCCAGGGATTCGTCCAGCCGTCGGTGAGCTTTGGACGCTACCTGGCGAGCATCACCCTGCCGTCGCTGTCGCTTTCACTGCTATACATCGCGTTGATCAGCCGCATAACCCGCTCGGCGATGCTCGACGTGCTGTCGCAGGACTATATCCGTACCGCGCGTGCCAAAGGGCTAAGCGAGACCGTCGTTGTCTTTCTGCACGCTCTGAAGAACGCCGCTGTGCCAATCTCGACCGTGGTGGGACTTGGCTTTGCGTCCCTGCTCGGCGGGGCGGTCGTGATCGAAACCGTATTTGCGATCCCAGGCCTCGGCCTGCTCATGGTCAATTCCATCCTGGCTAGAGACTACCCCGTGATCCAAGGCGTGCTTCTGATGTTCAGTCTCACGTACGTCCTGGTCAATCTCCTGGTCGATATCCTCTACGCCGCCTTTGATCCGCGCATCCGCTATTGAACGGCGCCGGGATCGTTGCGAAATCAAACCAAACCAATGTGAAGGTGCCCAAACGAATGTCTTCGGAACAAACCAATCAGTCGGCGACTGGACCCAAGACCTATGTTCTTGTCCACGGAGCATTTCACGGTGGATGGTGCTGGAAGGAGGTCGCAGTGCGCCTCAGGGCACTGGGGCACACCGCCTATACGCCGACGCTCACAGGTCTTGGCGAGCGCTCCCACCTCGTTTCCCCCTCGACCAACCTAAAGACGTGGCTAAAGGACATTGCGCAGGTCATAGAATTTGAAGAACTCGAAGACGTTATTCTTGTAGGCCACAGCTTCGGCGGTGCGGTTGTCTCAGGACTGGCTGACCTGATGCCGGAACGGCTGCGCCACCTCGTATACTTCGACGCCATGGTGCTGCAATCGGGGCAGGGCGCTCTGGACACGGCCCCGCCGGATCTGATCGAACGATACCGTCGCCAGGCTGCTGAAACGAGCGGAGGGCTGACGATACCTCCGAATGACCCCAGCTATTATGGCGTTACCGAGCCGAACCTGGCGGCGTGGCTGAAGACGAAGCTCACGCCGCATCCGCTTCAGACGTATCTTGACAGACTGGAACTCGACAATCCCGTCGGGAATGGCCGACCGGTGACGTACATCACCTGCACGGAACCCTTCAACCGCAGCACAGCGTCATCCCGCGAGTTCGCGTCGTCGAAGGCCGATTGGACGTATGTCGAGTTTCCTTCAAACCACAACGCGATGTTGTCGGCGCCGGACGCATTGACGAAATTGCTGTCCGAGATCGGCTGATAATGGCAATCCTTGGGGGCGGCGACCCGCTCGTCGCACCGCCTTCTGAAGCACCAGATTGGGGGCAAAATCTTGTGTGCCCCGCGACGATAGCCGATGGGCTCACCAAGACTGGCGGCGGCCGTGCTCCTTGTGGAGCCGACCGCTGCCTCATCGCCTTTTTGGATTGGCGCCCCGTCCCCATGGGACTGCTCCAGCCATAGCCGATGGCAGCCAAAGGTGGCCCAGGACACGAGTTGGCAAACGGCGAGAACTCCGGCTAGGACTGCGCCACGGCAAACAAGAAGTCGTGGCGATGCGGGACAAGACAAGTGATCCGCGGGCCGGGCTGTGACTGACCAAGGGAGAACACTCCATGAAAATCCTCGTGCCTGTGAAGCGGGTGGTTGACTACAACGTGAAGATCCGCGTGAAACCGGATGGCACGGGTGTCGAGCTCGCCAACGTCAAGATGGCGATGAACCCCTTCGACGAGATTTCCGTCGAGGAGGCGCTGCGGCTCAAGGAAAGTGGTGCGGCAAGCGAAGTCGTTGTCACATCGATCGGCCCGGCAAAGGCAGAAGAGACCTTGCGCACCGCACTCGCCATGGGCGCTGACCGCGCCATCCTCGTGGAAACCGACGAAGCGGTCGAGCCACTCGCCGTTGCGAAGATCCTTAAGGGCGTCGTTGAAGGCGAAAAGCCTGGCCTCATCATCGTCGGCAAGCAGGCAATCGATGACGATAGCAACCAGACTGGCCAGATGCTCGCCGCTCTCCTCGGTGCCGGGCAGGCCACGTTCGCCTCGGCGATCGAGCTGACCGATGGCAAAGCACGTGTGACGCGCGAGGTCGATGGCGGCCTGCAGACGATCGAAGTCAAGCTTCCCGCTATCGTAACCACGGACCTGCGCCTCAACGAGCCGCGCTACGCATCGCTCCCAAACATCATGAAGGCGAAGAAGAAGCCACTCGACAAGAAGACGCCCGCGGATTTCGGCGTCTCCACCGCGTCGAAGCTCAAGGTATTGAAGACCGAGGAGCCGTCCGGCCGCAAGGCTGGCATTAAAGTGAAGTCGGTCGCCGAGCTTGTCGAAAAGCTCAAGGGCGAAGCTGGCGTCATCTGAGGTTCAAGAAAGGAATTACGACCATGACCATTCTTCTCCTGGCAGACCACGACAACACAAGCCTCTCCGACCAGACCGCCAAAGCCCTGACTGCCGCATCAAAGATTGGTGGCGACGTTCATGTGCTGGTCGCTGGCAAGGACGCCCATGCTGTTGCCGATGCGGCGGCCAGACTGTCCGGGGTCTCGAAGGTGCTGTTCGCTGAAAGCGAAGAGTTTGGTCACGGTCTGGCCGAGCCGCTCTCCGACCTGATCGTCTCGCTTGCAGGCGGCTACGACACGATCATCGCCGCTGCGACCTCGAACGGCAAGAACGTCATGCCGCGCGTCGCCGCACTACTCGATGTCGCACAAGTATCGGAAATTATCGAAGTGGTGTCCGCCGACACGTTCAAGCGTCCCATCTATGCGGGCAACGCCATCCAGACCGTCCAGGCGAGCGATGGGACGAAGGTCCTGACGGTCCGCACCGCATCCTTTTCCCCAGCCGGGGAAGGGCAATCGGCGGCCGATGTTGAAAGCGTCGCATCGGTCGTCGGTTCTGCTCTCTCCGAATACCTCTCGCAGTCCCTGTCGTCCTCGGAGCGTCCGGAACTGACTTCCGCAAAGGTTATCATTTCCGGCGGCCGGGCGCTGGGTTCCGCGGAGAAGTTCGAGGAAGTTATCCTGCCTGTCGCGGACAAGCTCGGCGCCGCCGTCGGAGCCTCGCGCGCCGCGGTCGATGCGGGCTACGCTCCGAACGACTGGCAGGTCGGGCAGACCGGGAAGGTCGTCGCACCGCAGCTCTACATCGCCTGCGGGATCTCGGGTGCAATCCAGCACCTTGCGGGCATGAAGGACTCGAAGGTCATCGTCGCCATCAACAAGGACGAGGAGGCTCCGATCTTCCAGGTGGCTGACTACGGTTTGGTGGCGGATCTTTTCGAAGCGCTGCCGGAGCTTGCCAAACAGCTCTAGCTTCAGACTGGATGCTGGCCGCATCAATCTGATTTTACGAGGAATTCGTCGACTGTCCGCCTGCATGAGCGCGCGCGGACAGTCGACGCGCGCCAATACGCGGGGGATCGAAATTGAACGTGGAAATTCGAAGACGTTTTGTGGTCGGGGTCCCGGCGGAGCAAGCTGCGGGCGAAAACCGTGTTGCGATGACGCCCGACAGTGCCGTGCAGATGCAGAAGCTGGGATACGACTGCTTCATCGAGACCGGTGCTGGCAGGGCGTCCGGGTTTTCCGACGAGTCCTATCGGTCGGCGGGAGTCAGGATCGCCGACAGCGCCACCGCGCTCTATGATGCCGCCGACATTGTCGCCAAAGTCCGACCGCCTAGCCGCGAGGAATTGGATTACCTGGGGACAGGAAAGACGCTGATCTCTTTCTTCTATCCGGCGCAGAACGCCGAGTTGCTGGAGCTTGCGAGGGAACGGGGCGCCACGGTCGTCGCGATGGATATGGTGCCCCGCATTTCCCGGGCCCAGAAGATGGATGCGCTGTCTTCTATGGCGAACATAGCCGGATACCGCGCGGTCATCGAGGCTGGTTCGAACTTCGGGCGCTTCTTCACCGGACAGGTCACCGCTGCGGGCAAGGTTCCCCCAGCGAAGGTGCTGGTCGTCGGCGCCGGGGTTGCCGGACTGGCGGCGATCGGGACAGCGACCTCGCTGGGCGCGATCACCTACGCCTTCGACGTCCGCCCCGAAGTGGCCGAACAGATCGAATCCATGGGCGCGGAGTTTGTCTATCTCGACTTCGACGCACACCAGGATGGTGCTGCCACGGGCGGCTATGCGGCCCCATCGTCGCCTGAGTTCAGGGAAAAGCAGCTCGCGAGGTTCCAGCAGCTTGCACCAGAGATGGACATCGTCATCACTACCGCACTGATCCCAGGTCGGGATGCTCCAAAACTGTGGCTTGCCGACATGGTCGCTTCGATGAAGCCGGGGTCGGTCATCGTGGATCTCGCGGCCGAACGCGGCGGCAACTGTGATCTCACTGTGATGGACCAGCGCGTCGTCTCCGGGAACGGCGTCGTGGTGATCGGTTACACCGATTTCCCAAGCCGAATGGCGGCGCAGGCTTCGGCACTCTACGCAAACAATGTCCGCCACATGCTCTCGGATCTTACGCCGGGGAAGAACGGTCAGCCCGTCCATAACATGGACGATGACGTTATCCGGGGTTCAACAGTCTGCTCTGAAGGCCGGATCACCTATCCGCCTCCGCCTCCCAAGGTTCAAGCGATCGCCACACAGAAGCCGAAGGAAAAGGTCAGGGAACCCACACCGGAGGAGAAGAGGACAACCGAGCTCGCTGTGTTCAGGAAGCAGACCAGGAACCTCGGGTTCATGCTGGCATTGGGAACAGGCGTCCTCCTGCTTGTCGGCGCCTACGCCCCAGCCAGCTTCATGGCGCATTTCGTCGTCTTCGTGCTGGCGTGCTTCGTCGGGTTCCAGGTGATCTGGAACGTCTCCCATTCGCTGCACACGCCCCTGATGGCAGTGACAAACGCCATATCCGGCATCGTCATCCTCGGAGCGCTTCTGCAGATTGGAAGTGGCAGTCAGTTGGTGATGACGCTCTCGTCGCTCTCGGTGCTGGTTGCGACGGTCAATATCGTCGGGGGCTTCCTCGTCACGCGACGGATGCTCGCCATGTTCCAGAAGTCCTGATCGGGGGATCGACAAATGACCATCGGTATCGTTTCTGCGGCTTACATTTCGGCGGCCGTTCTGTTCATCCTATCGCTCGGCGGACTGTCCGGTCAGGAAAGTGCGAAGCGGGCCGTCTGGTACGGCATTGTCGGCATGGGCCTCGCCGTCGTCGCCACCGTGTTCGGCCCTGGCGTGGGCAACTGGTTCGTCATCGCCCTCATGATCGGTGGCGGAGCGGTTCTCGGCCATTACGTCGCAAGCCGGGTGCAGATGACTGAAATGCCGCAGCTCGTGGCGGCACTGCATTCCTTCGTCGGACTTGCGGCGGTGTTCATCGGGTTCAACGCCCACACGGAGGCCGAGCAGATCGCGGGTCTCGATCTCACAGCTCGTGCCGCCCTGACCGGATTTGCTGGTATTCTTGCACACAAGACCCCGGTCGAACTCTCCATAATGAAGGTCGAAGTCTTCCTCGGCGTCTTCATCGGTGCCGTTACGTTCACCGGTTCGATCGTCGCGTTCGGGAAGCTCGCCGGAAAGGTCGATGGCAAGGCGAAGAAACTCCCCGGCGGTCACTTCCTCAACGCGTCGGCGGCCACCCTGTCGGTAATGCTGCTGTTCATATACGCCAACGAGACCCAGGTCTGGCCGCTGGCAGTCATGACACTCGCCGCCTTTTTCATCGGATACCACCTCATCATGGGTATCGGCGGCGCAGACATGCCAGTAGTCGTATCCATGCTGAACAGCTATTCCGGATGGGCCGCGGCAGCGATAGGATTCACGCTCGGAAACGATCTTCTGATCGTCACGGGGGCATTGGTCGGCTCCTCCGGTGCAATCCTCTCCTTCATCATGTGCAAGGCAATGAACCGTTCGTTCGTCTCGGTCATCCTTGGCGGATTCGGATCTGCGGTTGGCCCCGCGATGGAAATCGTAGGGGAGCAGGTGGCCATCGACGCCGAAGGCGTGGCGTCCGCTCTCAACGACGCTGATCGCATTGTGATCGTGCCGGGGTATGGAATGGCTGTCGCCCAGGCGCAGCAGGCCGTTTCAGAACTGACACGCAAACTCCGTGCCGCCGGAAAGGACGTGCGCTTTGCTATCCACCCCGTTGCCGGACGCCTGCCAGGCCACATGAATGTTCTGCTTGCAGAGGCGAGGGTCCCCTATGACATCGTTCTCGAAATGGACGAGATCAACGAGGATTTTCCGCAAACCGACGTCGCGATCGTCATTGGCTCGAACGACATCGTGAATCCGGCCGCCCAGGAGGATCCCAATTCCCCCATCGCCGGGATGCCCGTGCTCGAGGTCTGGAAGGCCAAGCAGGTGTTCGTTTCCAAGCGCGGCCAGGGAACGGGGTATTCCGGCATCGAAAACCCGCTGTTTTTCCGGGAGAACACCCGGATGTTCTACGGGGACGCCAAGGCTTCCGTCTCCGAACTTCTTCTGAAAGTCGCGACCTAGAAATTAGGCCGTCCCCCGGAAACCTGGCACGCGAGGGAAATCCATGACAGAACATCGCGGCCGCATATGCGCCATCCGGATCGACGGTCTCGTCGGGACATGTCCTCGCGAGATCGAGGCGGAAAAGCAGATAGCGATCGCGGACCTGCTCGAGGAGAATACCTTCGAACTCGTGGGTCGATCGGAGCAGGGCCCATATCATCTGGTGCTGTCGACGGCCGGGGCCAGACTTGCACTTCACGTCTCCGACGCCGACGCTATCCATGTCGTCTCTCATTTCCTGTCCCTGACGCCCTTGCGTCGAGTGATACGAGACTACAGGACGATCTGCGACACGCACTTCGGCGCGAATGCGTGTCCGGATCCTTACAGGTTCGAGGCAATCGACATGGCGCGACGCGGAATTCACAACGAGGGCTCGAACCTTCTCCGCGATCGGCTGGCGTCGAAGGTGTGGATGGATCTCGACACTGCGCGGGGCCTGTTCACGCTCATCGTCGCTTCGGAGACCAGCCGCGCTGGTCCGGTGGCTTCCGGCTGGCGACCATCGAAACCACAGACGATCGCTGATCATTGAACCCAGGCCGCTGACGGGCGTCCGGGGCGGGTGCACCGAGTCATAGCATGTTCCTATGGGATTCATTGCAACCGCATGGGTCGACACGTTCGACATCGACAGCTTCCATGCGAGCGTCACAACGATCGACGCCAGATGACTGCTGACAGGAGGAACGAATGCGAATAGTTGAGGTTGGCCGGGATGCTACCGCTCGCCGCGAGAGCAGGATGCGAAGCATTCTGTTCGTCCCGGGTGACTCCGAGCGGAAGATCGAGAAGGCGGTTGCCTCCAAAGCGGACGCTATCGTCATAGATCTCGAGGATTCGGTTTCCCCATCGGAGAAGGCCGAAGCACGTCACCTTACCAAATCGGTGCTTCTGAATTCCGGGCGCCGGGTTGTCGGTGTCCGTGTCAATGCCCGTGATACGGAATGGCATCTTCACGACCTCGCCGTAATAGCCGGTGGCGGCCCTGATTTCATCATGCTTCCAAAATGCACCAGCTCTGAAGATCTAATGATACTGGATCACCAGCTCGCTGTTCTCGAAACTGCCTACGGACTGGAGGTCGGCCATATCGGACTGATCCCGCTCGTCACCGAGACAGCAGCTTCGGTTCAGTCGCTCGACTACAGGTCCGCGCCCGCACGGCTGATGGCTTTGGGTTTCGCGGGCGAAGACTTTTCCGCCGACCTGGGCGTCGCGGCAAGGGGGCCGACCCGAAATCTGAACCCTCTACTCGTCATCGGGCGCCAGATGACGGCAATCGCAGCTGCGGCAGCACGCGTTCCGGCAATCGACACGCCATTTCCCGATCCCAAGGACGCCGGAGGGTTGGAAAGCGAAACCGTTGAAGCCCGGGAGCTTGGATTTGGTGGAAAGCTTTGCATCCATCCGTCCCAGATCGACATTGTCCACTCGGTCATGAAGCCG
Source organism: Hyphomicrobiales bacterium (assembly GCA_900472605.1). Taxonomy (GTDB): domain Bacteria; phylum Pseudomonadota; class Alphaproteobacteria; order Rhizobiales; family Rhizobiaceae; genus Rhizobium. The sequence continues at coordinate 10,395 of UCJD01000011.1, forward strand.
AGCGAGGACGAGCTCCGATGGGCGAAGGCCGTGGCCGACGCTTTTGAAACCTCGCCAAATCAGGGTGTCACTCTTCTCGACGGGAAGATGATCGATAGGGCGCATCTTCGTCTCGCGCTGCGCCGACTGGCGATGGTTCCGAATGACGAAACGACCGGAGTCTAGTATCAATGGACAACAGCAGCATTCATATCGACATCGAACACCTGAAAACCTGGATAGGCCGCAAGCAGGAGATCGAAGATGTCCTTGCCCGAAACCCTGCCGCAGCGATGGCCGCCACCTTGGACCATGAGCAACTGCCGTCCGCGGGCGATAGCATCGGCCCGCTCTGGCACTGGGCCTATTTCACCCCGCTCAATCGGCAGTCGGAGCTTTCAACCGACGGGCATCCGAGGCTGGGAGGTTTCCTGCCGCCCATTCCACTCCCCCGTAGAATGTGGGCTGGTGGAAGACTGGCGTTCCATGCGCCGCTCAGGATCGGCGACACCGTGCGCAAGGTCACGGAAATCGTCGATGTGACCCACAAGAGTGGGCGGCAGGGCGATCTGGTCTTTCTCACCCTGCGCCACACCTTGAGCTCTGGCGATGCGATCGCGATCGAGGAGGAACAGGACATCGTCTATAGGGAGCCCAGCCCGGTTACCACGGCCGCTCCAGCGGGCGCGGTGACGCCACAGGAAACTGTCATCGAGCGGGTTCAATGGCGCGATGCATGTCTCCCGACGCCCACGCTGCTCATGCGGTATTCGGCACTGACTTTCAACGCACACCGAATTCACTACGATCTTCCCTACGCCCGAGAAGAGGAAGGGTATCCGGGGCTTGTCGTGCACGGCCCCCTGATTGCGACACTTCTCGCGGACCGTCTGATGGCGCATGTACCGGGCAGGCTCGACGCGTTCTCGTTCAGAGGCGTGAAGCCGCTGTTCGCCGGGCAAACCTTTCACCTTTGCGGCCGCCAGGAAGATGACGGCAGCTACGCGCTTTGGGCCGAAGACCTGGATGGCTTCAAGACAATGACCGCCACCGCGTCGGTCCAGGAAGACTAGATCCGACGCGGACCCTGTGGCTGGTCCCGATGCCTTTGACCTGGAAAGCCTCCGCCTATGCAGCATACCGGCTGCCTTCTGTTAAAATGCATCATCAACTTTTCTCCCGAAGACTTTGCATGAGAACGCTGTAATGGAAGAAGCTAGCTCGCGCGCTGAACGCGAAAGCATGGAATTCGATGTCGTGATAGTCGGCGGTGGTCCCGCGGGGCTCTCCGCCGCTATCAGGCTGAAGCAGGTCAATCCCGAACTCTCCGTCGTCGTGCTGGAGAAGGGCGCCGAAGTCGGCGCGCATATCCTGTCGGGCGCCGTCGTCGATCCCATCGGCATCGACCGCCTGCTGCCGGACTGGCGCGAAGAGGCCGATCATCCCTTCAAGACCGAGGTGAAAGACGACCACTTCCTGCTGCTTGGCCCGGCTGGCGCGATCCGCATTCCGAACTTTGCAATGCCGCCGCTGATGAGCAATCACGGCAACTACATCGTCTCGCTCGGAAACGTCTGTCGCTGGCTTGCGAGCCACGCGGAAGCCTTGGGCGTCGAGATTTATCCGGGCTTCGCCGCCACCGAAATGCTCTACAACGACCAAGGCGCCGTCATTGGTGTCGCCACCGGAGATATGGGTGTAGAGAGGTGCGGTGAACCCGGCCCAAATTTTACCCGCGGCATGGAGCTGCTTGGTAAGTACGTGCTGATCGGCGAGGGGGTTCGCGGATCGCTCGCCAAGCAGCTGATCGCCAAGTTCGACCTTCAGAGGGACCGCGAACCCCAGAAATTCGGCATCGGCATCAAGGAGCTCTGGCAGGTCAAACCGGAGAACCACAAGCAGGGCCTGGTGCAGCACTCCTTCGGCTGGCCGCTCGGCATGAAGACCGGCGGCGGTTCCTTCCTGTATCACCTGGAAGACAACCTCGTCGCCGTCGGCTTCGTGGTGCATCTGAACTACAAGAACCCCTATCTCTATCCCTTCGAGGAATTCCAGCGCTTCAAGACGCATCCGGCGATCCGCACCACCTTCGAGGGCGGCAAGCGGCTCTCCTATGGCGCCCGCGCCATCACCGAGGGCGGTTACCAGTCGGTGCCGAAGCTGACCTTCCCGGGTGGCGCCCTGATCGGCTGCTCCGCCGGCTTCGTCAATGTGCCTCGCATCAAGGGCAGCCATAACGCTGTGCTCTCGGGCATGCTGGCGGCGGACAGGATCGCCGATGCGATTGCAGCAGGCCGCGCCAATGACGAGGTCATCGAGATCGAAAACGAATGGCGCGCAAGCGACATCGGCAAGGACCTGAAGAAAGTCCGCAACGTCAAGCCGCTGTGGTCGAAGTTCGGCACGGCCATCGGCGTCGCACTCGGCGGTCTCGACATGTGGACCAACCAGCTCCTCGGCTTCTCCTTCCTCGGCACACTCGGCCACGGCAAGACGGACGCTCAATCGCTGGAACCGGCTGCCAAGCACAAGCCGATCGACTACCCCAAGCCCGACGGCGTGCTCACCTTCGACCGTCTCTCCTCGGTGTTCCTGTCGAACACCAATCACGAGGAGAACGAACCGGTTCATCTGAAGGTCAAGGACATGGCACTGCAGAAGTCGTCGGAACACGACGTCTTCGCCGGTCCCTCGACGCGCTATTGTCCGGCCGGGGTCTATGAGTGGATCGAGAAGGACGGGCAGGAGACTTACGTCATCAACGCCCAGAACTGCGTCCACTGCAAGACCTGCGACATCAAGGACCCCAACCAGAACATCAACTGGGTTCCGCCGCAGGGCGGCGAGGGGCCCGTCTATCCCAACATGTGAGAGCGAGCGGAGGAGATCTTATGCTCGGAGATTATCTCGAGACGAGTGCAAGGCGCGTAGTTGCCGGGATTGATGAGGATGGGAAGTCGATGGTCGTCAGCGATCAGCCTACGCCCGCGCGGCTGGCCACAGACGCGTTTGTCATCAATCAGATCTGGCGGATGGACAGCCTGCCACCCCGAATCCTTGCTGACGATGCGAGTGGGGAACAGGTCTCAATCTGTCCGCCCGCCGCAGGGTTCATCTACCTTGTCACCACCTTTCCGCCGGATTCGTCCTGGGACCTCGCCCACGGTTACGAAGCGGCTCTTGCTGCGTCCGGTGATCGCGAGGCGTCGGTCAGCAGCAGTACCATCGCAGGACTGCATGAGACGGACACGGTCGACATCATCACGGTAATCAGTGGGGAGATGTACGCCGTACTGGAGCACGGTGAAGTTCTTCTGAAGAAGGGCGACTCCTTCGTGCAGCGAGGAACCAAGCACGCCTGGAGCAATCGCACGAACGAGCCCTGCACCATCGTGGCTGTGATGGCGGCTGCGGTGCGCTGACACTCGAACCCAGTGCCAGGAAACATCGTCCTTCAACGCCGGGTACGGCGCTCTTGCCAGCGGAAGCTAACCATGAAGATCAACAAAATTCTCGTCGCGAACCGTTCCGAAATTGCGATCCGTGTGTTTCGCGCGGCCAACGAACTCGGGATAAAAACGGTTGCGATATGGGCTGAGGAAGACAAGCTGGCACTGCACCGCTTCAAGGCGGACGAGAGCTATCAGGTTGGTCGCGGCCCGCATCTCGCGCGCGATTTCGGCCCCATCGAGAGCTACCTGTCGATCGACGAAGTCATCCGCGTCGCCAAGCTCTCCGGCGCCGATGCGATCCATCCGGGCTACGGCCTGCTCTCGGAAAGCCCCGAATTCGTCGATGCGTGCGACAAGGCAGGCATCGTCTTCATCGGCCCGCGCGCGGATACCATGCGCCAGCTCGGCAACAAGGTGGCGGCCCGCAATCTCGCGATCTCGGTCGGCGTTCCCGTGGTGCCGGCAACCGATCCGCTGCCGGATGATATGGCCGTCGTTGCCAAGATGGCCGACGAGATCGGCTATCCCGTCATGCTCAAGGCCTCCTGGGGCGGTGGCGGTCGCGGCATGCGCGCCATTCGCGATCCGAAGGACCTTGCCCGCGAGGTGACGGAAGCCAAGCGCGAGGCGATGGCCGCCTTCGGCAAGGACGAGGTCTATCTCGAAAAGCTCGTCGAGCGCGCCCGCCACGTCGAAAGCCAGATCCTTGGCGACACGCACGGCAATGTCGTGCACCTCTTCGAGCGCGACTGCTCGATCCAGCGCCGCAACCAGAAGGTCGTCGAGCGCGCGCCGGCCCCTTATCTCAGTGAAGCGCAGCGCCAGGAACTGGCGGACCACTCGCTGAAGATTGCCAAGGCGACAAGCTACGTCGGTGCCGGAACGGTCGAATACCTCATGGACGCCGACACGGGGCAATTCTACTTCATCGAAGTCAATCCGCGCATCCAGGTCGAGCACACGGTCACCGAAGTCGTGACAGGTATCGATATCGTCAAGGCGCAGATCCATATCCTCGATGGCTTTGCGATCGGCACCAAAGGATCGGGTGTCCCGGAACAGAAGGACATCCGCCTCAACGGCCATGCCCTGCAGTGCCGCATCACCACCGAGGATCCGGAGCACAACTTCATCCCGGATTACGGCCGCATCACCGCCTACCGCGTAGCGTCTGGCTTTGGCATCCGCCTCGATGCGGGAACGTCCTATGCGGGCGCGATCATCACCCGCTACTACGACCCGCTTCTCTGCAAAGTGACGGCGTGGGCTCCGGAGACCGATGAAGCAATCGCGAGGATGGACCGCGCACTGCGCGAATTCCGTATTCGTGGCGTCGCCACCAACCTGACCTTCCTCGAGGCGATCATCACGCATCCGAAGTTCAAGGATAACAGCTACACAACGCGCTTCATCGACACGACGCCGGAGCTTTTCCAGCAGGTCAAGCGCCAGGACCGCGCTACGAAGCTGCTCACCTATCTGGCCGACGTCACCGTCAACGGTCACCCGGAAGCAAAGGATCGGCCGCGTCCTACCGCGGATGCCGCCGAGCCCGTCGTACCCTACACCAACGGCACGACGATCAAGGACGGCACCAAGCAGCTGCTCGACACGCTGGGTCCGAAGAAGTTCGGCGAATGGATGCGCAACGAAAAGCGCGTGCTGATGACCGACACGACGATGCGCGACGGCCATCAGTCGCTGCTCGCGACCCGCATGCGCACCTACGACATCGCGCGTATCGCCGGCACCTATGCGCATGCGCTGCCGAACCTGCTCTCGCTGGAATGCTGGGGCGGCGCCACCTTCGACGTCTCCATGCGCTTCCTCACGGAAGATCCGTGGGAGCGCCTGTCTCAGGTGCGCGAGGCAGCGCCGAACCTGCTGCTGCAGATGCTGCTGCGCGGGGCGAACGGCGTCGGTTACAAGAACTATCCTGACAACGTCGTCAAATACTTCGTCCGCCAGGCGGCTGCCGGCGGTATCGATCTATTCCGCGTCTTCGACTGCCTGAACTGGGTCGAGAACATGCGCGTGTCGATGGACGCGGTGGCCGAGGAGAACAAGCTCTGCGAAGCGGCGATCTGCTACACCGGCGATATCCTGAATTCGGCGCGTCCGAAGTATGATCTGAAGTACTACACCGATCTCGCCGTGCAGCTCGAAAAGGCCGGCGCGCATATCATCGCGCTGAAGGACATGGCGGGCCTGTTGAAGCCCGCTGCCGCCAAGGTTCTGTTCAAGGCGCTGCGCGAGGCGACCTCGCTGCCGATCCACTTCCATACTCACGATACATCGGGCATCGCGGCCGCGACTGTTCTTGCCTCCGTTGATGCGGGCGTTGACGCTGTGGACGCCGCGATGGATGCTTTCGCTGGCAACACATCGCAGCCGTGCCTCGGCTCGATCGTGGAAGCGCTGCGTGGCTCCGAGCGTGATCCGGGTCTCGATCCGGAATGGATCCGCCGCATCTCCTTCTACTGGGAAGCGGTGCGCCACCAGTACGCGGCCTTCGAAAGCGATCTCAAGGGACCGGCGTCGGAAGTCTACCTGCACGAAATGCCGGGCGGCCAGTTCACCAATCTCAAGGAGCAGGCGAGGGCGCTTGGGTTAGATTCAAAGTGGCACCAGGTGGCGCAGGCCTATGCCGATGCCAACCAGATGTTCGGCGATATCGTCAAGGTGACGCCATCCTCCAAGGTGGTCGGCGACATGGCGCTGATGATGGTCTCCCAGGATCTGAGCGTCGCCGACGTCGTCAGCGCCGACAAGGAAGTGTCCTTCCCCGAATCCGTTGTCTCGATGCTGAAGGGCGATCTCGGTCAGCCGCCGTCTGGCTGGCCGGCAGCGCTGCAGAAGAAGGCGCTGAAGGGCGATGCGCCCTATACGGTGCGTCCAGGCTCGCTGCTCGAAGACGCCGACCTTGATGCGGAGCGCAAGACGATCGAGACCAAGCTGGAGCGCGAGGTCGACGACTTCGAATTCGCCTCCTATTTGATGTATCCGAAGGTCTTCACCGATTTCGCCTTCGCGTCGGATACCTATGGCCCGGTTTCGGTCCTGCCGACGCCTGCCTACTTCTACGGTCTCGATGATGGCGAGGAGCTGTTTGCCGACATCGAGAAGGGCAAGACGCTCGTCATCGTCAACCAGGCGATGAGCGGCACCGACAGCCAGGGCATGGTCACGGTGTTCTTCGAGCTCAACGGCCAGCCGCGCCGCATCAAGGTTCCGGATCGCGCCCATGGCGCCACCGGTGCCGCTGCCCGCCGCAAGGCGGAGCCGGGCAATGCCGCCCATGTCGGCGCGCCGATGCCTGGGGTCATCTCCCGCGTTTTTGCCACGCCAAAGCAGACTGTTAAGGCAGGCGACGTTCTTCTTTCGATCGAAGCCATGAAGATGGAAACGGCGATCCACGCCGAGAAGGACGGAACGATCGCCGAAGTTCTCGTGCGGGCGGGCGACCAGATCGACGCCAAGGACCTTCTTCTGGTCATTTCGACCTAGAGTGAGTGCCGAGACGACATGCTGCCCACCCGTTGTGGCAGGCAGCATGCAAATGTTGTCAATTCGGCAGGGCGTATGCCACGAGCGCGTCACCCCGCACATCGGAGTCCCGGGAGCCGCCTGTGGAAACTACCACATACTGTTTGCCCGTCTTCGCGGAAACGTAAGTCATCGGCGTGGCTCCGGCGCCGACCGCAAGGCGATCCTTCCAAAGCAGGCGGCCTGTGGCGGTTTCGAGGGCACGGATATAGAAATCCTGCGTTCCTGCAAAAAACGTCACGCCCGTCGCGGTCGTGAGCGGCCCGCCGATCGTTGGCATGCCGATCGGGATGGAAAGACCAGTCTTGAATCCCAACGGTCCGGTATCCTTTGAAGTGCCCATTGGCACCTGCCATGCGATCCTTCTTTTCGCGATGTCGATTCCCGTGAGCGTACCCCATGGCGGGGCTTGGCACGGGATGCCTAGGGGCGACATGAAATCAGCGATCTGAATTGCGTAAGGGGTGCCGGACATGGGCGAGAGTCCGTTCTCACCTTGCTGTTCAGGAGTAAGCTTTTCCGCTTCGGCACGCGGCACCAACTTGAGGATTTGCGCGACCCGGATATCATTGATAACCAGTGTACCTCGCGTCGGATCGATAGATGCGCTTCCCCAATTGAAGCCGCCGAAGTGACCGGGAAAGTCCAGGGATTCGGTCAGGCCGGGAGGCGTGAATTCGCCTTCGTACCGCAGTTGCCGGAAGCGGATTCGGCAGTAGAGCTGATCGAACGGGGTTGCGCCCCACATGGACTGCTCGTTCAGCCTAGCCGCGCCGATAGTTGGGAACTCGACGGATTGCGGCTGGGTGGCCGACAAGTAGTCGCCAGGGGCGCTACCCTGTGGCGCCGGGCGCTCTTCGACCTGCGTGACAGGCTTGCCTGTTCGACGGTTCAGAACGAAGATCTGCCCACGCTTCGTCGGAATGAAGATAGCCGGAACCGAAGCTCCAGTTTGATCCGGGGCATCGGCCAGGGTCGGCTGCGAAGGGACATCATAATCCCAGAGGTCGTGGTGAACGGTCTGGTAGTGCCAACGCTCCTGCCCGGTTTTTATATCGAGAGCGACAACGGAAGAGCTGTAGGCGTTGTCTGCTTCGCTGCGCATCCCCCCGAAGAAGTCAGGGCTCGGGTTGCCCGTCGGCAGGAACAGAAGGCCAAGGCTCTCGTCAAACGAGGGCGTCGACCACACATTCGGCGTGCCCCGATCGTAGTCGCTTATGCGGCCCGACGAATCGGGAAGAAGGGTTTTTCCCGCATTCCAGGCCCATACCAAAGCACCAGTCTTGGCATCGAACGCGCGGACCACACCCGAAGGTTCACCCACTGCCTGGTTATCACGCACATATCCCCCTACAATGATAAGGCCGTCAACGACCGTTGGCATCGAGGTGGGATAGTAGGTTTGAGCCGTACCGTCGCCCATGCTCTGGCGCAGGTCGACTGTTCCATTGTTGCCGAAGGATTCGCATTCGCGGCCAGTTTCCGCATCCAACTCCAGGAGTCGAGCGTCAATGGTCGAGAAGACTATGCGGGTGGCGCAGAGGCTTTCATGGGGCGCGGTCGCGCCTTCATAGAATCCGACACCGCGGCAGTGCTTCCAGCGCTTTGCGTGTGTCTGCGGATCGAACCTCCATTTTTGCTTCCCCGTGTCCAGATCCAGCGCGAACACGACGTTGTTGGCCGTGCAGGAGTACAAGGTGTCACCAATCTGAATTGGGGTGTCCTCGTTCTCGCCACCGCCGGTCGCTGGATCCAAGGAGTGGTAAACCCACGCGACCTTCAGATCCTTGACGTTTTCCTTTGTAATCTGGTCGTAGGGTGCAAACCGAGTGCCGCTACCGTCACGCCCGTAGTACCGCCACTCTGAAGGCTGTTTAACACCCGCCTGAGGCAAACTCCGGTTATCGCTGGCCGTTTCCTGTATCACCTCGTGCGGAACGAACGTGAAACCGATCAGGACAAGAAACAGGGCTAAAGTCAGACCAGCCGCGCCGTATGCGAGCGGCTTGGACGGGGCGGAACGCCGTCGTAGCCTTGGTGCGAGGATAGCGGCGAAGAATCCAAGAACCGTCGGCGCGACAATACGCGGAACTAGCGGCCAAAAGGATGCGCCCACTTCAAAGTAGGACCATAGAAGAGTGGCCATGTAGACAAGCAGATAGAGCCAGGCGCCGAAAACGTCGCGTCGGGAGTAGAGGATCCCAACGGCTACGAGTGCGACACCCGTGAGCAGGTAGTATCGGGAGCCGCCGAGTGCGACCAGCCACGTGCCGCCAGCGGCTAGGGTCAGGCCAATGATTACGGCAAACGTGCCGAAGACAAGCAACGGAATGTCGAAGCGAGCTCTGCGTAAAGCGGGAGTTTCAGTCATTGCAAAAACTTTCGGGTCTAATGGGGAATGCCGCGTCAAACAGGAGCGGCGAAGATTGTTGAGTATGTCCTTTCAATTTGAGTGGCGTAGCGTCTGCTTGACGGCCACCCGCTTGGAATGAATCCCACAATCGAAGTGTGCTCCGGATGGGATTGCCGAGTTGATCCGGGGTGAGAAGGAGCCCGACATGGCTGGGGCCTACGTCACGAATTGAACCGCAACGTTCCCAGTCGCGGGAAGCGCGCATGGCTTCAACCGTGAGGCGGAAAGCTCTGAAACGCCAAGGGATCACTTGGCGAACGCCGATGGCAGCGAGGGCGCGAACCCTTCTGACTTGAAGATCGCGGATCCTCCGTGGACGTCGAAATCATCGGCCGTAGTGACGTACACCTCGCGTGTGCCGGCCTTGATAGCAACATTGGATGTACGCAGATTTCGGCCAGCTTCGCGCCCCGCGATCGTGATCTGGCCAATTCCGGTACCGTTGCGATTGAGTACGATCACGCGTCCTTGCCCATGCAGTGCAATATAGAGATTACCTTCGCTATCCGATTTCATTGAGTCCGGGCCGGAGCTGCTGAACCGATACGCGACCGTGTCGCCGTATGGCTCGACATGGGTGGCGTCCTGCAAGTTCAGACGGCGGAGCACTCCTGCGGAAAACTCCACCACCCAGAGCACTTTCCCGTCGGGCGAGAGCGCAAGCCCGTTGCCACTCGCAAGGTGCTCGACGAGGGGCTGTACAACCTGACTGCCTGATTTCATGTAGTACACTCCGCCCGTGCGTTCGCCGCGTTCCGGATGAGAATCCGTGAAATAGAGGCCGCCAGCCGCGTCGAAAACGATATCGTTTGGAAGGTAGCCTTGATCCGCTGCCAGCAAGACCCGCCGATCTTCACCCTTGGCATCGACCGAGAAGATTGTTCCGCCACGCCCATCCTTGTAGGCAGCAGCCACATACAATCGGTTGTCGGGTCCGAAGGCGAGAGCGCAAGGCATTATCGCCCGGTCCTCGAGTAGCGTCGTCAACTTCTTGTCGGGAGTTGCCTTCTCGATCTTTCCGTTCAGAACGTCGACGAACAACAGGTTTCCTGCGGAGTCGAAGACCGGTCCCTCCAATACAGTGGCGGTGTCGGTTGCCTGGATCCACTTCGTGGCTTCGACAGTCTGCAACTGCCGATCGGGCATCGGTATCGCATAAGGGCCAGTCGTCGCGGGATCGGCAGAGAAATGATCGGCGGCAGTTGCGGGCGCGACCGTGGCCATGATGAGGGTTGAGAAGATGAAGCCGTGGAAGGTCTTGTTTAGCATGGCGCTTCTTTCGCGATGATGTCCGTTCCCGGCTGGTAGATCGCGGAGCGCCCGGCTCGGGCCTTCGAGACGCCGTTGCCAGCGCGTGGGCTCCACGACTGAACAGGACAAGGGTCGTCGCCGCATGTTCCGGGCGACTGGCCGCTGATTATGAGTCGGTATTCTGCGGCCAACATCATGCTGACAGCAGCTTCAGGGATGATAGGATCCGGGATCGCGTCCGATAATGGCTGTAGTTCTTGAAACCGTGCGAAGCAAAGGTTCGCAATTCGAGCGTTCAGGGGAGCCACGCCAGCATGCGCATTTGCCCCGAAGCTGGAACCGCCAATGATTCAGAAGACGAACACGCCTTTGCCACCCGCCTGCTTGTCGAATTCTCGATAGGCCAGTTCTGCGTCGTCCAGCTTCCAACGGTCTGTGAACAATCGGTCTACGTCGACGCCCTTGCTGGCAATGAAGGTCGCGCAATCCTTCATTCCAACCTCGGAGAAAGTGTAGGATCCGATGATTGTCCGCTGCTTTCCAATCACGTCCTTCATCGCAGCCACATTTAGATTGCCGCTAATGGCGACGAGCGCAATGCGCCCCCAGGGAGCCGTCGATGAGACAGCCTGCTGTTTGGCCACATCGCCCCCGGCGCACTCGATCGAGCATGTCACGCCTTTGCCCTTGGTCAATTTTCTGATTTCTTCAACGGGGTCCTTTTCGCTGCCGTTGATTACGTGAGCGGCGCCGAAGGACTTCGCATTTTCGACGCGATCAGCGGCGATATCGATCCCGATGGTCTCGATGCCCATGGCCGCAGCAAGCTGAACGGCGGAGAGACCGACGGGGCCGAGCCCGAATACCGCCAGCGTGTCACGCGCCGAGAGGTTCAAACGTCCGATGGCTCCGTAGGCCGTTCCCGTCCCACACGCGATAGCGGCACCACCAATGAACGAAATCTCGTCCGGAAGGTGCACCAGGGTGCTCACAGGCACTCGCATGTAGTCCGCGTGGGCTCCATGCTTGACCACGCCGTGAATGTCGGCCCCGTGATCGCACATCTGTGTCCAGCCAGTACGGCAGTGGTCGCAGTGACTGCATCCCTCGTAATGGAAGACGATCACGCGATCGCCGACCCTGAACGAGGCAGGATCGACGCCAGGCCCTACGGCTGCGATCACGCCACACGGTTCATGCCCGGCTATAATTGGAGCGTCTGCGGGAAGACCGCGCTCCTCGAATCCCTTGAGACCCAGAGACTTGATGATCTGCGAGGGTTGACCGCGATAGTAGTGGAGATCACTCCCGCACATTCCCGAAGCCTTTATTTCGACGACAGCCTCGCCAGGACCGGGGATCGGATCCTCGAAGTTCAACGTCTCCAGAATTCTGTTTCCCCGGAATACTACGCCACGCATTGCAGACTATCCTCCATGATATCGATGGGGCACCGACGGGTCGCAGCGCCAAGGCATCGCTCCGCAGACCTGAACGGCACACGCAATGAAAACATCGATGCGGATCAGATCAACAGTGTTCATCGGCCCACGCTCGCGCCCTCATGCTTCCAAAGGCCAGGCCTATCGCAGAAGCAGCGGGGCGAGGCGTGACCAAGCGCGAGCGCCCACGAGATAGGCAGCGGCTATGGATGCCGCTGGAGTTTTCTATCGCCAAGGGCCGGACATGAGTATTCATTGCAACATCCGCGTGATCCGCAATAACGTCGCCGAACTTCGGAAGTCGCCGATCTTTCCAGATTGGATGACATCCGGCAGACCCTGCGCTGCTTCCGAGGAGGAGTTGGGCAAGTGGATGGCATAAATGACGGCGAGCAGTGCCCAGATACGGGCCGTTGCTGCTCAGGGCTGTTGAAATTCGGAGGAGAAGCATGACATTGGCAAGAGAATTCGAGACGACGCGGTCCGTCGATACACCTGTCGCGTCGCGGGGCAGGCGCACCAGCGCGGTTATAGGGACAACCATCGGCAACGTTCTCGAGTTATTCGACTTCGCTTCCTACGCGTTCTTCGCGTCAATTATAGCGATGCACTTTTTCCCAGCCGGAAACGATTTCCTGGCTCTGATGAGCACGTTCGCCGTTTTCGGCGTGGGTTTCGTTGCACGCCCCCTCGGCGCCGTCTTCTTCGGCAGGTTTGGTGACAGCCAGGGGCGTAAGCTTGCACTCTTGATCTCGATGCCCCTCATGGGCGTCGGAACCCTGCTGGTTGGAGCCACTCCGTCGTATGCCTCGATCGGCATTCTTGCCCCGATTCTTCTGATCGTGGGCCGCATCATGCAGGGCTTCGCAGCGGGCGGAGAGGTTGGCAATGCAATCGCCTTCCTGCTGGAATGGGCTCCCAAGCGTCGGCGCGGGCTCTACAGCAGCCTCCAGCAGTGCACCGCATTGCTGGGGACACTGGTGGGCTCCGGCACCGCTGCGATCCTGACCACCGTCCTTTCATCGGAGGACCTCCACTCCTGGGGCTGGCGCCTTCCGTTCCTGATCGGTGGCCTCCTGGTTGCGCCGCTCGGCCTCTATCTTCGCCGCTACATCGACGAGACCCCCGAGTTCGAAAAGGTGGCTGCGGCTCCTTCCGAACCGGTGACGAGCGAAAGCCATTCCGGATGGGTTCAGGGTGCCAAGGCGCTTGCGATGTGCGGTGGCTGGGTCGTTTCCTTCTACATCTACCTGATCTATCTGCTGACGTTCATCACCAAGTACGCGGGCGTCGATCCCCAGACGGCTCTGTGGGCGAACTCGGCAGGCCTTGCATCGATGATGTTCAGCATCCCGCTCTTCGGAGCGATTTCCGACAAGGTGGGGAGGCGCCCGCCGCTTCTGATCGCACTTCTCGTGTCGATCGTGGCTCCATACCCGATCTTCGCGCTCCTGATGGACGGTGCGAGCCACGCGCAACTATATCTGATCTTCATCGGTGTCGGAGCGCTGACCGGGGTCTTTGCTGGCATCATGCCTGCCACGATGTCCGAGATGTTCCCAACCGCATCCCGCACGACAGGCGTCTCGATCAGCTTCGGCCTCGCAACGGCTGTGTTCGGCGGGTTCGCGCCGTTCATCGCTACCTGGCTCATCAACCTGACTGGCTCACCGCTGTCTCCGACCTACTACGTGATCGCGGCTTCCGTCGTCAGCCTTCTAGCAATCCTGCGTGTCAGGGAAACGGCTCACGCCGACCTGAAGTAGGCCGCACGCGGCTGCCTTGCAGCGCGCTGATTTCAAGACAAGCACAGGCAGGGTTCTTCCTCCCTGTGCTTCTCCTTTGGCTCATGTGCCTCGCTTCGCAGCCTCCTGACGTATGGCGTCAATGACAAGTCGCGTTGCACGGGGAAGATATCGCTGACGGGGATAGCATAGGTGCCATCCTGGGAACGGGGCGCACCAGTCGTCCAGCAGGTTGACCAAGTCGCCGCGCTCAAGGAATGGTGAAGCCTCCTCGTCGCCAAGGAAGCATATTCCGGCGTCCTGCATGGCAAGCATTAGGATCAACTGCCTGTCGCTGACCACAAGTGGGCCTGGAACCTTCACCGAGAACCATCGTCCGTCCTCGTTGAATTCCCAGTCATAGACTTTCCCCGTACCTTTCCATCGCCAGCGCACGCATGGAAAGTTGACGAGATCGCGCGGGTGGTCAGGACGACCGTTCCGCTCGACAAATCCGGGCGAGGCGACCGCTATCTGGCGCAGTTCCCCGCCCAGACGCACCGCTATCATGTCCAGGTCAATGACTTCACCGATCTTTAGGACGAGATCGAATCCTTCCGACACGACATTTGGGTCGTGGTCGTCTACCGTGATGTCGATCTCGATTTGAGGAAATTTCAGGCTGAAGTCCGCCAGCATCGGCATGAGGAACATCTCAGCCGCGGACCGCGGCGAGTGGATTCTGACCCTTCCTTGCGGATCCATCGACTTGCCCTTCGCCGTCGACAGAGCTTCTGTCAGTACCGATGCCGCGGGACGGATCTGCTCCAAGAGAGACGCACCTTGTTCAGTGAGTGCAACGTTCCGCGTGGTCCGGACGAACAACTGCACCCCCAGACTCTGCTCGAATTGCTTGATGCTCTGTCCGACAGCGGAGCCAGATACGCCAAGCCGTCGCCCAGCTCCGGTGAAGCTGCGTTCCTCGGCCGCCGCCAGGAAGGCACTCAAGTGTGCGAAGTCATTCGTTTCCGAAAAATTATCCAAGGCTGTCTTCCTCTATTGCGAAGCAGTGCTTCGCACGGTTTCAATAAGCAGCCTAATTCAATAGTTTCGTTTGGCAAACTAAATCATTCCTGCACGCGGGGTCCCGTATGGGACGCCTCCACCGAACCCGCTTCAAGGAATAGATAATGCAACTTGCACTAGCGCCTCACGATCGTTCGAAGCTTCTGCTCATCGTCGGATGCTATCTGATGATCCTGCTGGACACCTCCATCGTCATCACAGGCCTTCCGCATATCCGGGAGGACATCGGAATGTCCACGTCAGAGCTCGCGTGGGTTCAGAGCATCTACACTCTCCTATTCGGCGGTTGCCTGCTACTGGGTGCTCGAGCCGGAGATGTCCTTGGCGCACGCCGCGCGCTTGAGATAGGGCTGGCGATTTTCATGGCGATGTCTCTTGCAATTGCCATGGCTCAATCACCCGCTTGGCTGCTGACGGCGCGCGCGGCGCAGGGTGTGGGGGCCGCCATCGTCGCTCCTTCGGCGTTGACTCTGCTCTCGACGAATTTTGAGGAAGGACGTAAGCGAAACTGGGCAGTGGCCTGGTATGGCTCGGCCGCCGGGATCGGCACCAGCCTGGGCTTGGCGCTTGGCGGTCTCCTGGCAGATTATCTCTCCTGGCGCGTAGGCTTCCTGATCAACGTGCCGGTGGGGCTTTTGCTGATCCTCGCCATGAGGACGTATCTGCGTGAGAGCGTGAGCTCGCCGGTGCGGCTCGACCTCGCTGGTGCCGTGCTGTCGACCCTGGGATTCGGAGCGATAATCTACTCCGTGACGAGTTTCTCCGAAGGCGGCTGGGCGAACCCATCTACCCTTGCGCCATTCGCGCTCGGGGTGGTTCTCGTGGCGGGCTTCTTCTGGCACGAGAGCAGAGTAGAGCAGCCATTGGTGCCTCTGTATCTCTTTGGTGACCGTCGCCGGCTCGCTGCCTACATCGCGCGGTTCCTGTTCCTTGGGCCTGTAGTCGCCTTTTTCTTTTTCGGCTCGCAACTGATGCAGGGCGTGTATGGCTTCACAGCAACGGAAGCTGGGCTGGGTTTTCTTCCCATGACAATACCAGCGTTCCTTGCCGCACTGGTCGTGCCCCGCCTGATAGACAAGGTTGGCGGCCCCATGCTGGTGGTCGCAGGGCTGCTGACGACTTTTCTTGGAGTGGGCTACATGGCGTTTTGCGGTTCATACGCTTCCTTTTGGCCAACGCTCGGTCTGCCGATGGTTCTGGTTGGCGCGGGGCAGGGTCTGGCACTTGCTCCCATGACATCGACAGGGATTTCCGCTGTTCGCAGGTCCGACCTTGGCGCCGCATCCGGAGTTGTGAACGTGTCCCACCAGCTCGGCGCGTCATTTGGTCTGGGTCTGTTGAGCGCCGTCGCTGCGTCATTGGTTTCGTCCGATGGCGGTCCAAGCAGCATGATTATCGGCGAGGCACATTTCGCCTTTGTCGGAGGAAGCGCGATGCTTCTGCTGGCAGTCATCCTTTCTGCGGCGCTGATCCTCAACGGCGGCACTCGATCGCCCGCAGACGCTCAGATTTAGACTTTAAACAAACCGTGAGGATATCATGAAACATCTTCTAGCCTCCGCGCTAATCCTTTCCATGTCCGGCCCGCTCCATGCAGCTCCCATACAAGCGAGCAGGGCGGTGACGACGGAGTCTGGTCAGGTCAGCGGAACAGATGACGGAACGACCCTTTCCTACCTGGGCATCCCCTATGCGGCGCCCCCAACTGGACCCCTGCGTTGGCAGCCACCAAAGGCTGTGAAGCCATGGACGGAGACCCGTGTTGCAGACCATCTCGGCGACTCCTGCCTCCAAAACCCCGACCTTGGTGCGTTCGCCACTCCGGGCGGTAGCGAAGACTGCCTGTACTTAAATGTCTACGCCGATCGTCAGGGGTTGAATGCAGCGCGTGCAGAAGGTCGGAAGCTGCCAGTCTTCGTCTGGATCCACGGCGGCGGCCTGGCAGTGGGGCAGGGTGGTGATTACGATCCAAGACGCATAGCCTCCGAAGGAAAGTCCATAGTCGTAACCATGAACTACCGCCTCGGCATTCTGGGCTTCTTTTCCCATCCAGCAATCGACAAAGAAGGCCATGCGTCCAGCAACTACGGTCATATGGACCAGACCGCGGCCCTTCAGTGGGTTCATCGTAACATTTCCTCGTTCGGCGGCGACCCCGCGCGTGTCACTCTCTCCGGAGAGTCGTCCGGAGGCACGAGCGTCCTTGCCCAGGTGATCGCTCCCTCGGCAAAAGATACGTTCCAGCGCGCCGTGATGATGAGCGGCTCCGCCATGATGCTCCGCTGGCCACACTTCGGCGCGCCGACACCGCTCGATGCCGCTGAGAAAAAGGGAGCGGATTTCGCGGATGCTGTCGGCTGCGGTGGAGCTGACGCGGCGGCGTGCCTGAGGGCGTTGCCAGCGAACGTGGTTCTGGCGCACCAGAAACCGTACCTGATCGCGCAGACGGTCATCGACGGCGAATACATGCCGCAGCATCCTGCCGACGCATTGAAGACGGGCGACTTCAACGACGTATCCATCATCTCCGGAACGAACCGCAACGAGGGACGCTTCTTCGTCGGTTTCCCCGAGAACGAGACTGGCGTGGCGATGAGTGCAGAGACATATCCGGCAGCGGTGTCAGCGTTCTTCGGCAAAGATCTCGCCCAGAAGGTTGTCGCGGCTTACCCTCTCGCTCAGTTCAACAATCCAAGTGAGGCCTACGCTGCGGCGACGACCGACTATCTCTTCGCCTGCGGCAATCTGAAGCTCGCCGACACCACCGATCCGAAGGCCAAGGTCCGCGTATACGAATTCGCGGACGAGACGGCGCCCTCTTATCTGAAGCCCACAAGCTTTTCGCTTGGCTCCGCACACACCTTCGAGCTGGCATATCTCTTCCCAGGCTTCCATGGCGGTGAACTTGGCGAGCCGGTCGCTCTCAACGACATGCAGGAGAAGCTGGCGTCGGACATGACCGGATTCTGGACGGATTCTACGGGAGCCGAATGGAACGGCTGGCCGCAGTACAAGGCCGCCGGGGGCGAAATTCTCCGGTTGCGCTTGCCCCACGGAGACACGATCGGACGCGACCAGTTCGCGGCTGAGCACAAGTGCAATTTCTGGGATGGCACCGGGATCTACTGAGTAGCTGCTGTATCCTTTAGCCCCCTTTTTCGAGGTAGCTGTCCGTCTATGTTTCGCGTAGGCGGACAGCTTTGTTCAGGGGAAGGCAGCAGACCGCTGACCCCGCTCGCGGCTGCGGTCACAAGCCTACGATTTCGTGCAAATGAGTGACGCCAGTAACCGGAATGAAAGGGATGGAAGTCATATCCAGCACGCTTACTGCTTGCATTGAGAAGTCGACATGGCCAAGCTCCCCAAGAAAGAAAAGACGTACCCTTCATTCAGGCAACTGCTCGGTGACGCGGTCAGGAAGAAGCAGACCCGCCCCTTCGATACGGAGCTCAAGGAGCTGCTGAAATCGCCCGGAGTACTCGCCAGGTTGTGGAACAACTGGGCTGAATATCACAGGGTCGACTTTGGCCCGGGCAGAGAAGATCCCGATCCCATCGGCGTGCGGGCAGACGTCGAATTCCTGGGCGAAGAGTTCCGGGACAAGCAGGTCACGTTCAGGACTGACCTTGTAAGCGATATCGGCAAAGGCCGCATCCTGCATGTGGAACAGCAGACAAAGCATAACGAATTGGTCATGCTGCGTCGCATGGCGACATACGGATCCTTGATCAGTTCATTTTACAAATATCGAAGAAATCTCCTCCAAATCTATTACTACACGGGCGATCCTATCGCACGGTGGAACGCCGTCGCAGAACCGCAGGCTACTGTCAACAATGCCAACTGGGCGTCGGCAAACCGATTCGTTTTCATTGATGCAGGGGCTCAGGACCCTTGGGCGATGTTGGGATCCAAGCACGTCGAGTATGCAATGCTTGGGCTGCTGTCACGAGATGTCCCGAGGCTGGGTGAGTTCGTCGAGGACCTGCTCAGCCTTATGGCGAAGAAATACGAGCAAGGAAGCCTGGAGTCAGTCGACAAGCTTGTTACATGCGCGATGGTCGCATCTCTTCGAGGTAGGGAGAACATTGTGATGGAAAAATCTTCAGCCATGGACAAGGCGCGCCTACAGCGTGATCCTACTCGTTACTACAGCAGATTTCGTCCTCTCATAGGAGAGATGGTTGATGCTCATATCGATGCGGAGGTAAGCCGACAGGTAAGCGCACAGGTGAGCGAACACAAAGGTAACGTGGAAAACATGATGGAGAGGATTGTGCAGCTTGAAGGAGTTGCAGGGATCCACTTCCCGATGCAGTTCATGGACTGGAGCGTTCGTCATCTGTCTGGTGAGCAGTTGAGGGCGCTGGAACTCAGGATCAACGATCACAAAGATATTTACGCCCTCTTCGACGCATGTAGCATTCCGCGTGAAGCGCGCGAGGTTCGCGCGAAGACAGCAACATACGGATGAGAGGCTTTAGACTGCGGCTGGTCGCGTGCCAGGAATTTGTTCCTGAACTGAACGTCGTCGCGAGGTCGAAATTCGCGTTTCAACCATCTTTGACGAATACCCGAAGATTATTGGATTGATGTCACCCCGACCTGGCCAGCGCGCAGCGTCACGCGGGTGGCTGGTTGCCATCTGGTCGATTTCCGCGCGCCGCCCGTCGACCCTGCATGGCCTCGATCTTTCGAATGTTGGCTTCTCGAAAGCCGCTGTAAACGGTCTCGATGCTTGCGCTTGCGGGCTGCGTGTTGTGGAGGGTGAAAAGCTCGTAGTAGGGTCTGAAGCGGGCCTCGTCATCCTCGAACCGCCAGGTCCAACGCCAATCGAACGGACTGTCGATGGTGCGAGGGGTCAGCGACGTCGATCTTCTTACTCTCGATACAGACTTCCTGATTTACCAGACCAGCGGGCAGAGAGCGCGCTCGGGCGTGTACACTCCGACGCCCAAGACCTCTCTAAGCGTGCTCTCCAATCTGCGAACGGAATCCGAAAAGATCCTGAAGGATAAGTATCCTGCTGCCACGGTCGACACCGCAGGCGGCAAGGCTATCGCGATTTCCGGCGGATCGTTGCCGCGCCCCGTCGATGTGGTTCCATCGCACTGGTACGATACCGTAGACTACCAGGCATCAGGACTGGAGCGGGACCGCGGCGTCTATATCCTCGACAAGAAAGTCCCGACCACGTTTTCGAACTATCCCTTCCTGCACATTCACAGGATCAATCAGCAGGACATTGCCGCTGCCTTCGGACTGAAGAAGGCCATCCGGCTTTGCAAGAACGTGAAGAACGACGCGATCGAAGAGGGCCGGAAGATCGTGTTCCCGAGCTTCGATATCGCGAGCACCATGTATCACAGCAACCTCGCCAATCTGAGGGTAGGCGCATATTACGAGCTCGCAATCCTCGCCGAGACGCAGCGCTTCCTCGACGAACTGTACCATAAACCGCAGACAGCCAGGTCTCTCATGGTCCCGGACGGCTCTCGGCGAATATTCGACACCGACGAGAAATACGACGGGTTAAAGAGCCTTTCTGTCGAGATGGATGACCTCGCCAAGCAAGTCGCCAAGGAGCAGAACGTTCTCTTGCGTTACGGAGCCGAGCCATCGCTGGGAGACAGTCGAACGGTCCTCAACGGAGCTTTCGTTCCGAGCTGAGGAAAGTCACGGGACGAGTGGGGACAAATCTCAAGACCGGGCGTTACCCGGCCAGCTCACTGATCGCCACCCTGGTCGAAATCCAAGTACTGAGGCGGAACCATGTCGGTGAGCCAAACGCCATTCTCGGCCTAGATAAAAGGAAGACCATCGCAAACATCCGCGTTTGTTTCTGACGTTAACGGCGAGGAGAAAGCCAATTTCCGTTCCAAACAAATCAATTGTGCCGCCGATTATTCCGCCCGCCGATCCGCCCACGAACCCTGACCCCGTTCCGGGCGACGCACCTCTTCCCGATCCGGAACCGGGCGAGCCACTGGAGCCGTTCGTAAAAACAAAATCCCAGTGGTCGCATTCTCTACATTGCTCCGCAATTTAAGCGACATTTAGGAAGGGTTGCATATATAGGTGGCGTCTTCGCTGCGTTGCATCTGAAGACGTTCGGTAACCACCGGAAAAGTGCCGGCCGGCCGTATTCCAGAAATGTTCAGGTAAAATGTTTGCAGATATCCCTAAAGCGCACCCGCCGTTGGCGGTTGGCGGCGTCACATACTCTTTCGCGCATTTGGATAGTTTCGTGGCTACCCTTCCCGAAAAGGGCGTCAACAATGCTGATCTCATTTTCGAGGTTGTATTTTCAAACCACGTCTACACAGAGCGCGCGTATTTTGGTGAACCACACGATGTCCTGGACCATCACGGGAGTAAACGAAGATTTGATGTCGACCGGTACGAAATGTCTAAAACGCTCAGGACTGCGCTCACCGCTAAAATAGCGGCCAATGAATTGACGCATGTATCTAAGCGGTACAGCCAGATAGACAATCTTATCCTGATTGAGACAAGTGATGGCGATACGTGGGCGATCGTGTATTGTCTTCAGCCGCGAGACGACATCTCTGTTCGCATGGAAATTCTATCGTGCCATTCTAAACTCGTAGACACGAGCAGCGTGGCCAGGAGAAATCTCAGCTATTTTGCCAGAATGTGCCTGTTTGGACAGAAAAGGGTTCCAAACGCATAAGACCTGGCCGAAGCCAGGTCTTGATGTAGTCGTCCATTACCGTGGTGTACTAGACCAACGCCTTTCGGGTTGGTTGACATGACAGCGACCCTAAAGTCCGACTGCCTGAGACGATATATATGGAGAGCTGAATCAGCAGTCAAGAGGCTAGTGTATGCCAGTGCTCACTGCTGCCACCCACCATATCGATAGATCAACGTGTATTCCAACGCGGGGCCGCGGATCGAAGGGCTACCTCAGCATCTTCTGGAAGATGAAGAAGTTTTGCCCTTTGCTGTCACAACGCTTGCAACGTAGGCGGCTCGCAATCTCGTCTGTGCGGGTGGTGGCGGGAAACTTTCTGCGCAGCGCCTTCAGATCAACATTGCGGAAGTATCCGCATCGGCAGAATCCTGACAACACGTACCAGTCTGGAACGCTGCCAAGCTCAGTGTCCACAAGCCTATGGGCGTCAGGAGGGAATTTCAGGAACTCGAACGGAGAGGGCGGCTTGGTCAAGGGCTCGTAGCCGCTGCGGGGAACTTCAAGGCGACATTGCTTGTAGCCGCTGAGATCAACGCGGTTGCACCCCAGGGCGCGGGCGAGCGCAACCGGGACTGAATCGATGCTCACATCACCAATCCGATCAAGGATGCTATTCACCCTAAATCGTTTTCGAAGATTGCATCCCACGCAACGGACCGCAGCGGAATGGTCTCGGTAGGAAGAGAGCCATCCAATCCGCGCCTGCCAAAATTTTGAGCCGTTGACCATATCGGAGATATGGAACGAATAGTGAACATTGGCAAGTTCACCGTTGTGATGATTCACCGAAATTGGACATCGTCGCCGGAACCGATAGGGCTGATGGGGACGACAGTTCGCGCTAGTAGTCGGGAACTTCTAGCCGCTTGTACTGGGAGAAGCCAACCTCGAAATCCTCAGTGTCGAACCGGACAGCGTCAATATGTCTGACTTCTAGGTCTTTCGAGGATATCGTCAAGGTCTCCAACCTCGCGCTGCCGAAATCCATATCGTCTTCGGCAGCAGCCGGAACGGTCCACATGCCCATCAACGGGTCCCCGAAGGTGTGACTCTGCGGAGGTTCCGGCTTTTTATCCGGAGGGAGGCGCCAGGTGACTGAATACTCAGGATAAGACCCGTCCTCGTCGGTTCGCTCCTGATAAACGGCGGTCTCTGTGTCTGTTGGGATAACGATCTTCTGCACGAGAGAGGCTTTATGAAACAACACGACATTTTGTGCCTCGCCGCCCGCCTGCACCGACGGGAACGTAATCCCGTCGAGCGGTCCCACCATATCCGTTGCCAGAAAATCCGCCACAGCCTGGGTGGGAAGATATTCAAATTCTTGGTCATCCGGCATGACAGGTCGCGACATTCGTCTGCTCAAGTCTCTAAGGAACGACATGCGACTGATCGTGTCTGCGTAGCTCGGATCGAAGAAACTTCCCTTTGGGGCGGTGGCCCCACGAAGCGCCGTGAGATCAAGAAGCCTGATTGATCTGATTAGCCTGAATTTGCCGATCGCGACTTTGCTGCCTACAGGGGGACGAACCTCCGCAATTGCTGTTTCGGGATCAGTTGCGCCATAGAACGCGGAAATTCCTCGAGCGTTCATGCGCCCGGATGCCGCGAAGGCCGACGGAGGAGGACCAATTTCCTTGTCTGGTCGCAGCAAGGCTGCCTCCAGCTTTTCTCGAGACTGAAAAGCGCGCGCTCGGAACAAGTGTTCGTAAGCGGTTCCTGGGCCACCTTCGACGACGAGAGGGCCGCCGCGCTTGGTCGTCATCGTTCCGATGCCTTCAAACACGCTGTTGAGGACTTGCAGTGCATGGCCGCTGAAAAATCTGGCCTCGCTCTTGAGGGATCGTTCGAAAGAAAGCCATGCCCGATGCCACTCACGGTCGTTAGGTCTTACCTCTTCATAATGCAGTTCGCTGTCATACTCGGTTGTCTCGCCTAGCTGATCGGCATCAAAGTCCCCGAACCGCTCCGCCAGAACTTCCTGAATGTCAGAGGCAACCGTCTCGGATACATCGGCCACGCCCATGATGGCGTAGATGGTCTGCTCACCGCCTGGCTCGAATTCAAACGAGCTATCAGGATCCTTGTGCATGGCCCATTCGTAGCTGTTCATCTCCATTCGGGCGCGTGAGAAGTGGCGGTCGAATGCACCATGCACCTCGTCACAAATCCTCGACATTGGAAAGCATTTGTCCTGATTGCCGCAATAGTCGCACAGGGCATCTGTGCCCTCCTTAGAGATCAACGCGCTCAGGTAGGGTTCCCGAACGCAGCCCTCACAGAGCAGCCTGTCTTCTATGTCTTTTTCCATCGGTATCCCCGGTCGTAGGCGCGGCGTAGCGTTCTGTCGTTGATGGAGAGCCGCTGCCCGATCTAGTGGAGCTATCGATGCCTGTCGATCGACAAACGCCGGAGCTACCGGCTACTCGATGGATGCGTTTGCCATCGCTGTTGGAGCTCAAGGCAGCATGGCAGTGGGCTTCCCTATGTGGACCTAAGCATTGATACAGTTACACCACGGAGCATTCGGACCTGCCGTGTCGTGAGCTCCCTGTCGGAACGATGCGGTTGCGCGTCGTCTCTACCCTGCGACTGCCTCAGGTTCGCTCGCTGCTGCCGGAGCTGTGATCTGCGGATCGGCCGCGTCCTCCTCGTCGTCCTCTTCATCTAGCGCGGCGATGAGCTGAACGTGAATCACACGTGAATACTCCAGCATCGCGTTCAGCCCGAGCACCTGCAAATCAGCGACCCCTTTGTCGTCTTCTATCTGGCGCAATAGGCGAACCTGGCTGCTGGCGGTGGCATTGATGTTCGGCATCTTGCCAACCAACAATCCGCGAACCTGAACGGTCCTATCTCTGAACTGTGCCTCCAGCCAGCTCCGGGTATCCCACATGTAGTCCTGCAGCTGCCTGTAGTGATCGTGATTTAAGGGGATCGTGGTGGACTTCAATTCGACGATGATCACTTCGTATGGTTTGTTGGGGTCGTTGCCCAATACAAAGACGAGGTCTGGTCTAGTATCGCCTTCCGTGTCGATCCCTGTGTGCGGGGGAGCGAACTCATCGATTTCGAGGCGTTTAGCAACCTTCGACAGTGTGGTCGTGAGTTGTATGTCACTCGAGGTGAACGTACTAAATTCCGGGCGGACAAGCCATGGGTTCGCTTTGAGAAGGTGATGCAATTCCTTCTCGTTTCGGGGAGTCGTGCCGCCGCTCTTCTCACCGTCAATGATTAGTTTGGCCAAACCCTCGATCGCATTGCGATGGGCACGGTAATGCTTAACGATATCTTGACGTTCGACGTTCTGCCATTCGTCGAGATGTTTCGCAATCTTACTGATGCTCGTGGGATCAGTTCGAAGATGGATGAGCTTCGCCAACACATCGCTCGCGTTCATCGCGTGCATCATATGCGGGGCGATTTCCTTGAAGGCATCAGAATCCACATCGTGGGTTACAGCAATCGCCTTCAGTACGCTCTTTGCAGCCGCCCTCTGTTTCTTAGGTAGGGTTGCCACCCATTTCAGCTGGGGATCTTCCTTTACCCTATCGTCGACCTTCTTGTTGACCAAGCCTTCTCGCCAGGTGCCGTGCTCTTTCACCGCGGCCTTCATGATGTCGACCACTCGCTCCATCAAAGCCTGAACGACCTCGTTGTCCTCGCGGAGTTCAGTGCGGTTGGTGTTGACGAAGTCGATCGAGGCTCTGTCGAGATCATCCGCCTTGACGAAGCATTCCATGTAGTCAGTGGCGTAAAAGTTGTGCATGCCAGTCGGCAAGCCTTTGAGCGTCGGACCTGCTGCCAATCGATTGTTGCAATAGATCCGGGCGCCACGCTTATCCGCAGGCAGCGAACCAATCTGCATATCCTTCTGGTCGTCTGTACGCTCACGCGCGCGAAACTTGACCACATACTGGAAGGGGAGCTTAATCATGTCCTCGTCGAGGGAAAGCGTCTCTTCGAAAAGCCCGTCCGTGTTGCGTCCGTCTGCGGGGTATTCATATTCGTAGAGGACTTTCGGCGCGGCGAGAGCCACCTCGTTGACGTTGATGGTAAAGTCGCTCGCGTTGATTCCGTAGAACGCGGTGGCCAACGCGTCTTCGATGGTATTGCCGCTCTGCTTGACTGCGTCGCATTTCAGACGTCGAAGGCGGATAGTGGTACCCGTATCGCTTTCAACCTGACCCGGCGTGTAGGTCGCCGGGATTTCGATGTTCGCGAGGTTGGTGCTGTTCTTAAGCATGTCGAAGTCCATCACGAACGTGGTGGAATAGGCGTCGCCTTTCCGCTTCGTTGTAATCGCAATCTCGGTAGCGGCGCCGAAACCTGCAAGTTTGCCCAGCCCTTTTCGACCCATCACGTTGCGCTTGCCGGATTCAGTAAGGTTGCGCGTCTCCTTGCCACTTTCATCCGCCCTGCGCTTGCGATTGAGCGGCATGAATTTCATGTAGACGTCTTCGGGCGACATTCCGTGGCCATTGTCGGAAATGACGATCTCGATATTGTCGGGCAAGGTCTCAAGCAGCACGGTGAACGGGTCGGCCTCGTTCGCCTCTACCTTTTTCTTGGCCTCGGCGCGAATGCGTGCTCGTTCGGCTGCGATCGCAGGGTAAGGGATCGTGATGTCGACCTTGCTAGCATCGGAGTCGTAGGCATTCGCGACGAACTCGACCAGGCATTTGCCGATCGTCGTATACATGTTGATGCCGAGCGCCTCGAGCATGCCGCCTTGGATGGCCATCGGGAACCGCGTGGGGCGTCCGTGTTCGTCGGTCTCGATGGGAGGTGGCGCCTCCCGAGGTTTCTCGGGGGCGGTCTCTGTTTTGTCGGCCATTCCGAAAAGGTCATTCATCGCGCATCGCCCCCAGATTCGGGAGGACCATAGCAAAGGTCAGCGCGCAAATGAATCCTTGCTTCGCTCTATTTCGCACAAGGATTGCCGCGCCTGCCAGAGGAATGGCAATTCGGCCCATGCCGCTCGACGATAAGCCTTAAGGATCGGGAATACCAACGAGAAAACGGTGGCAGAGCCCGATCAAGACGCGATGGCGAGGGCTGGCTGAACGGAACTTTCCGAGGTCAAACTCCGAATGATCGCAGAGTAGACAGATTTCCCGATCGCTCGGCCGAGGTGAACGGGAACTCCGTTTCCGATTTGCCGCGAAACTTGGTTTGGCTTGCCTACGAACTGCCAAGAGTCCGGAACTCCCTGCAGCCGGGCACCTTCGCGTAGGGAGATGGTCCTGTTCTCGTGCGGATGTATATAGCGTCCCTTGGAGGGGTTCTGAAAATTACATCGGAGCGTATTGGCTGGTTCCGACAACAACATCCGTCCCCACACATCGGTGGCTTGGCACCCCATCTTCGACCACGAGGGTGGTGAAAGGTGAGGTGCTGCAGCCATAATATCCCGCTTGTCCCCGCCGATGGGAATATGCTCCATTCGATCGGCAGCAAGCGCAGACGGGATGGGCCAGACGTGCATGGGGTCTTTGGCAGAGATGGGCTTCGCGAAGGTTTCCAATATCGTCTTCGCCCCCGGAAGAGCCTCAGGTAGCTCCAATTCGCCAACCTTGCTCGCGATCGTGAAAGACCGGCGCCGCCGTTGAGGCGCGCCGTAGTTCACCGCATCCAACTCCCAGGTGCTGATTTCGAAGCCTTGAGAGCGGAGCGCGCTCGTGAGTAGTTTCCATTGAGGCGACTTCAGGAACGGAGGGACGTTTTCAATGACAACAATTTTTGCCCGCGCCGCCTCGGCCCAGAGGGGGATAACAAGACTGAGGTCGTTGCGCTCGTCGAGGGGATCGCGACGCCCAAGTGTGCTGAATCCCTGGCAAGGCGGGCCCGCCAGCAGGACATCGGCGAACGGGACGTTTTCGATTTCGCGAACCGATCCAACTTTGCCACACGGCGCTACGTTGTGGTTGTAAGAGGCGATCGCGTTCTTGTCCACGTCGATGGCTAGAACCGGATCGAAGCCGCATTCTTGCAGGCCGCCACTAAATAGTCCCGCACCCGAGAACAAGTCGATCAGTCGGGGACGATACTCCAACGGGGCGCTCCAAATGGCGTTAACTATTTGTTTATGATAAGCTTCCGTGGTTAACGATTGGTTATCTTCCCGCGAGATTCCTGAAAATCAGATCCTTTGGGAGGGGCGCGCGCTCGAGGACCCGCTCGCAGATGATCTTCTCGAGCTGGTCGATGCGCCTTGTCTCGCATTCCCAGATGACAGCCGTGCGCCATCCAGAAGCTTCGAGCTCGGCGCGGGATCGCATATCTCTGGCGACGTTGCGTTCAAATTTACCCCGCCAGAATTTGCAATTGGTTTTCGGGACGCCTGCGCGCGAGCAGCCGTCATGGCGATGCCAGAAACAACCATGCACATATAGCGCCAGCCTTTGCTTTACGAAGACAACATCTGGAGTTCCCGCGAGGTCCTTACGGTGAAGTGCGTACCGAAGGCCCACAGCGTGGGCGGTCCGGCGAACCCGCATTTCTGGCGTGGTGTTTTTCTGCCCGATGCGGCTCATCAATAGAGACCGCTCGTAAGGTGTGAAGATGTCAACCACAGCTGGGGCTCCCGGAAAACCTCAGAGATCACAGGAATGGGGCATTCATTCGTCCGAGGGAAGAGTTGCTCTAGGCGATGTCACCAGCGACGGTAAGGGCGTCGCTGTTCGTCAGCAACGGGGTTCGCAGGCGATACGCACGTGATTTGAGGGCAAGTCTGGAACTTTCAACTCCACCCTCCAACCGAAGTTCAACGATATGTGGTTCTGCCTCAATCGACGTGTTCTAATGCCCACGAAGATCAATCGCCGTGGCCGCTAGTCGCCCACGATTTCTCGTGTGTTGGAAGCCAATGTTCTCGCAACGTTAGGAAAGCGTGGACGGGGAGTTGTGAAGCCGCCTCAGTTCGCTACTAATCGCCGGTGTCATTCTGCCGGCTGCGGGAGATTAGGAGTGCCAGCTTGCCCCGGAGCGCCGTGTGCTTGGGATACGCGCTTCAATAGTCGGTCGGCGAATTCTTCGACGAACACCGTGGCCATCGCTGAAAATGGCTTCTCTGGCGCACAAAAGCGTTTCAGGGCGCCGACCCGACGAAGCGCGTTCCCAACGGCAAATGCCGAGCCGCCGTGTACGGCATCTTCCTCGAGATCCCGCTCGATCTCCACCGCCTGCAGGCGCAGTTCGCGCAATACCTCTGTCCGCAACTGGACTAACGTCGTTCTGTTGAGAGCAAATACGTTGATTGTGGCGAGACCCCGCTTGGTATGCGCGGGGCTGCTTGGTGCGATTGGCGGCAGGACTACAGAAAACGTTGACGTGGTCGACCAAGACAGGAAAAGCTCGGGGTCATCAACGGTCGGATCAATGATGTCGTGAGTTTCTGCCGACAGGCTGTCCGCTGGACCGAAGGCCCTAGTTCCTGAAACGGGAAAGTGATTGCCTTTTCCTGCAGACTTTCTAGGGTTCTTCGATTGGAACGCAGCATATTCGAGTTCGGTGGTGTTCACGGTCACCAGGTGCTGCTTGCGACGCTGATTGCAACCGACGCAGGAGGGCAACAAGTTGTCCCACTGCAGCGCTAGCCACCAGTAGCCGGGATGCAGAGGCTCGCCTTCAACCCCACCTTTCGGCCGAAAATGCTCGACATCCATTGCGTCGATGAAATGGAACTCGCAGTAGGCGCATTTGCTCTTGAATAGCTTTCTGAGCGCGGATTTAACGTCATAGCCTTTGTATTGGCTGAAGCCGTACGCCGCATCCGGCAAGCCGGCTGCATAGTGTGTCACGGCTGCCGAACGCTCGGACAGCACTGCTGCGGAGGGATCGGTTAGGGATGCGGGGGCTGCGACGGATGATCGCTCAACTTTACGCATCATGGTACCCGCTTGAGCGCAGCAACTATCTGTTCAACGGCTTCTGCCCGCAGTTGCGTGCGCGACCTCCCATCGGGCGCCTCGCGTTGTGCGAGGTAGCGCTCGAGCGCTTCCTGCATAACCTGTTCCGACGGGGTGCTGCCAAGCGTCAACCGATGAAGCATCGATTTTGTTCGTTCCGAAACCTTAGCGTCGATGCGTCCGGTCGGCCCCATTTGCGCGAAGTCGTTGGCGGCATTCATGAGACCCAATTCCAGACCGGGATCAGCAGTGCTTGCCAACCCGAAATAGTCCGACGTGAGCAGCTGCTCCGCCGTCATCCCGCGTATGCTGGGCAGGTCCTCCAGCTGCCCGATGCGAAAATCGGAGCCTCTCTGCAACACGACAACTTCTCCATCATCCATGCCGCGCAGGCATAGTGGGTCATGGGTGGTCGCTATGAACTGAACTTTTGGAAGGACGCGCCGCAAGGATGTCATGACTTGCATCTTCCATCGAGGATGAAGATGCGTTTCGATCTCGTCGATAAGGACGACTCCTTGGGCTTCCTCTACATTCCGCCAGTAGCGGGAAAACTCGCGTAGCATGTCGACTGTCATCGTGAAAACTGACCGATATCCTTCGCTCAGGGCTTCGATCGAGGTCGAACGCCCGTTGGCTCTCACCAGTATGGTCTGGCCTTCACGGATCAGTTCGTCGTCTTCCTCCATGGCAAGAACCACGCGCAACGCCGCGGCAATGGTCTCGAACTGCGAGTTGGTCCTGCTGCTAAGCCACTCGTCAGGGTAAGGTATGGTAGCGAGAGGATCGAACAATGTCCTGACACGCGATGCGGCGCCACCAGAGTAGTTGCGTTTCTTGGGATCAAAGAATCTCCTGGGCCCGTAGCCGAGGACAATCGATGCCTGGTCGGATCCACTGATCTCATCTATGCGCGGATCATAGACGAACCTGGCTGCGCGCCTTGTATTGTGGAACGAGATACGCGACCCCATGGGCATCTGGTCATGCTGATCCAAGCGTCTCCGATCGGTACTCCTCACGGCTGCAGGCACGAATTTCGCCAATTTCCGGCTTTCCTTAACTCCGATCAATGCGAGAGCGATCGCAGAGAGAATGCTCGATTTGCCCGTCGAGTTTTCTCCAAGGATCATCATGCACGGCGCCCCGGATCGTTCGGCTCGACTTGGCGGGAGGCTTAGCTTCACGCGATCGATGACCTTGAAGTCCGTGACCAAGATGGAGCGGATCTCCTGGTCCGATCCGAAGAAGAGGCTTGGACGAGCGTCGCCCACATGCGGATCGAGTTCCGCTTCATCCCATTCGACCGGAATGACCTGCGTCGGCTGGTTCCGATCATTATCGCGCAGCAGATCTGTCCCTTTAATCAGATTACGCCTCTCGCGATCGGTCAGTCGTTCAAGGAATGATTGCAGTTCCTGAGGAAATCGGCTCGCGGCGGCACGGATCACCCGCTCGGGTACGAGGTCCAACTCGACAGCAAGGCGTCTCCAAAGCTGCGTGAGAGCACCTGAATGCACCGAGCCGGGATGAACGAACACCCAAGGCGGCGTATCGGCGATCCAGTCGTCCGTAATGCTCCTGAGCATCCGATCTATCACGCGGCGACGGCGAACGATCAACTGCTTTCGATTCAGGTCGAACACGGTTATCGTCGCATGGCCCTTAGCGGTAACGGGATGCACAGCCCCGTTGAAGCGGAACGCTAAGTGCTTGCTTGGGTCGTCCTGGCATGGATCGAGCAGCAGGCGCCGCTCCTGTTGGTTGGTTGAGGCATAACTAGCGAGAAAGTCCGCACGCTTTCCCTTGACCGGGAATCTGTTGCGCTTCGCCTTATCGCAGTAGCTGCAAACTGCGTGAATGTTGTGCCATTCGAATGCGAGCCAGAGATAGTAGTCCTTATCAAGCTCGGAGCTGTCTTTTACGAAACGCAGTGGTCGGAAATGACCGACACGGAGGTTGTCTTCGTCTTCCTCATCGTCTGCCGAAAAGCGCGACTCGCAGAAGGCGCATGTCCCGTGGAACACCTTATTTAGGTCGCGCCTAAATGAGCGATCGAAAAACAGGGAATCATCTAGGGTGTCTCGCCGCGAACGTCGATCATCGGGATCGCGCCGCAGGTAGCTCAGGAGGTGCTCTTTCTCCATTGCGACGGCATCGGAAAGCAGAAAGGGTGGGGGCTCTTTACGTCTTGCAATGCGTCTCATGGGATGGCTCCTCGAATCCACTCAACTTGACGTATATTTAGCCTTGCGATCCCGAGCAAGATCGGTTCCGCGCGCGCAATGCGGCGTTGTCAAGAAACCGAAGATGGCCTCACTACCCTTGTTCGTCGGCCAGTGCATAAGCCGAGAAGGCATCCGTAAGATTCATCGCGTCGTCACCAGATAGCAGAGCCCGCGTGGTAACTTAGTCCAGGTGATGGCCATCAGGTAGATTACCTTGTTTTTCCTGCCAGCAAGCACGTTCTCGAGCAGCTCGCGGTGTTCCGAGATAGCGCAATTGGATGAATGAGGGCGTGCGTAAGCCCGGCTCCTCGAAGCTTGCGGTTGCTGCCTATCCAAATGAAATCCAGGCTGACATGCTGTTCGACGACTGATCCGATGCGGGTTCGATCAACGTCGCTACGTTGGACCCGGTGACCGTGACACTCACCCAGGTGTCGCTATAACGGGTGAACGCGTACATCCATCGGCCTCGTTGCCCTCATCGACATCTCCCCGTCGATCGGGGAAGGACTACGGCGCAGGCGGTATTAAACAATCCGTAGCGGCTCACTCCGGAAGTGATTGCAGGGGCTTGTCAGTCGATGAGACCAGATTTGGAGAAAGCTGCCGGTCATCCTAACCCGTCGTTTACGCACGTCCGTTAGCACTGCGAAATCCGCAGGAGAAAGCACGTGTACGAACTACTCAAGATGAAGCAACGTCTGGACGAGGTCACGGACACCGATGTTCGTGAATATCTGCAGGAAGCTCTCGCCTGTTACAGCGTCAGGGCTTTTCGCGCCTGTATCGTGATGACCGCGAATGCGGTTTTCGATCATCTGATAGCGAGGGTGGAGGATTTCGCGCAGTACGACAAAGCTGCCGAAGATCTGAGGGGCCGAATTGATGGCGATCTCAAGTCTCAGAGGTCCTTCGAGGCGCACATGATCGAAGAACTGCACAAGTCAAAATTCGTAACAGACGCGCAGAAGTTCGAGCTTTCAAACATCAGAGAGGGCAGAAACAAGGCGGCTCATCCGTCTGGTATCCATGCCACCGAGGAAGATGCCCAGAAGATTTTCATGACGTCCGTCGACGTGTTTCTCAAACCCAGATGGCTGACCGCCGAGGAGGGGAGCAGAAGGCTTATCGCGGAGATGAAAGCTGGGTCAATCTTCCCGAATAGCGGCGATGATCTAGCCGTTGTCGATGAGAAGCTGCTCCAGATACACGCATTGGCGCACCCTAAGCTCATCGGGGATCTTTGGTCGGAGCTGAAAAGCCCCACCGACGATGCCTTCCGTTCGAATGCCTTGCGCTTCCTAGTCGCTTTGGCAAGCAAGCACGACGAGGGACACCGGGGATCAATCGGAAAGAAACTGGGATCCTCCAAGAAGAAGATATCCGGAACTTCGTGGGAAGATCATCTGTGGCTCGCGATGGTTATCAACGCCGATATTGCGCTTCTAAGAACACTGGAAGGTAGCCA
The DNA here is from genome assembly GCA_900472605.1 of Hyphomicrobiales bacterium. Classification (GTDB taxonomy): domain Bacteria; phylum Pseudomonadota; class Alphaproteobacteria; order Rhizobiales; family Rhizobiaceae; genus Rhizobium. Next base: position 43,612 of record UCJD01000011.1, read on the forward strand.
GCGACGCCTCATGGACGAACAGCTTGCCGCCACTTTCAGCGAGGCAGAGTGCGTCCGGGATCGTCTGCTTGCGGTGTCCGAAGGTTTCATCGAGGCGATCGCAATCTCCCCGGATCGCAAATTGCTCGTAGCCAACTTTCCAGATGCGATACGCGCAGCCATCGAAGTGTCTGGCGTGCGTGCGGTCTTGTTCGGAAGCCTAAAGCAAGCCGATCTGATGAGAGACTGCGCGCTGGCACCCGTCTGGGATTCCTGGGAGGATGGTCATAGCGCACTGCGTGTTGCTAAAGCCCTTCCGGATGTTGATGGCGTGCTGGCTGGGCATCTATCGGGCCAAAAAGGATTCGACCTGATCGCGGCCCTGTGCGCGTTTTCAAGGCAGATGAAGCAAAGTCCAGTTAGCCAGCTAGTCGACATTGGTTTCGGTCTCGCTCCGGCGTTGCGCGAGAAGGCAATAGCCTTCATGAACGAGCAGCCGGATCAAGCCATCGAGACTTTGGAGCATTTTGATTTGTGTGGCCCGGCAATGCTTCTGAGCGACTATCTCACACCTCGGAGACGTGTGTTCCATAAGAGGGTGGCAGGCTAGGGGCCGAGCTGCCGACTTATCGGCTCCCGGCTCTCGGCCCGATTGTGTCGCCGGAGGATTTATCAGGGCGCGGCGGTCGTCGGGTGGTGTACGTCTTTGAGGATCTGCGGCGCGATCCGTCGGATCTCCTCCTTGATATTGTCCCAGTCGCCCCACTCTTTCCCGAAGTGCCACTCATCATCGTGGTACCAGAGACTGACATCGGCATCATCGATACCGATGTAGAGGCTGTTTCCGCGGTACGCCAACTTCGCACCGCTCAGATCCAATCCGAGATCGACCTCTAGGTTGCGACGGAAGTTCTCGTACGCTTCGTTGAACAGGCGCTCGATGGTCTTCCAGTAGTCCGATCCGGCAATGATCTCGTTGGTCCGCGGGGAATGGACTTCATACTCGGAATTGCCTTTCTGCACCACGATGAGCCTCTCAGCCTGCCCAGACTCGAAATCGCTCCAGCTGGTCGGAGCAATCCAAGTGTATCCGAGCAGCATCCTTTCGGAATTCCAGTCGCGAAAATTTCCGAACTTGTCGAATTCATAGCGATCGTCGCTGGAAGCATCTTCGCGATCTGCGCGGAAGATCGCCGGCACCACCCGGTTCCTTGGCAGGGGGCGCCCGACCAGAAGCTCGCGGAGCTCCTCGGAAATCAGATCGTCGTTGCCGCGAGGGACCTTGCCAGTCGCAGCGGGTAGAGCTCGCAGGGTATCAAGGCTCCTCGCGGCTGCGATTTTCTCGAAGCCTTGGTAGAGCTCCCAGGATGATGGCTTCTCGAACTTGAGGCTGGTATCGCCCCACTTGAGTACAATTCGATCGCTCCAGTACCGGATCGTGGCGCCGTCGAGATCGAGGTCCAAATCCTTCGCCAGTGCCTGTTCGAATTTGGCCGCAGCGATTTCATAGAGGCGTTTGGCTACTGTCTCGAACTCACGCGATGTCGTCCCGTAGGCGTCCCAATTGCGGGTGTCGTAGATCGAGTAGTCGTCATCGAAACTCTCCTCTGCGAAGACTACCAGTCGATGGGCTTCGTCTGCTAGGAAGTCGGCGAAGTCCGCCGGCGGAAGCCAGACGTGGCCCTCCATGCACGGCGAATACGTAGCGCTCTCGACCGCGATGTATCGGTACTCATCTGCCGAATAGCGAAACGAACTCTTCTTCGGGCGCGCGTCCCGCCAGTCGTAGATACCCATGATGTCCTCCTAGATGCAGGTCCGAGCCTGGATTGGGAGGATGCAAGTCTCAATGGCGGCGGCCAGGGGAGCGGTATTCGGGAGGTGCTATTCGGCCAATATCCAAAGCCTCAGTTCGCAGCGGAAGGCGCCCTGGGACCGATTACTGCAGGCCGAAACGGCCGCAATCAGGCGCCTACGACCGGAAGGCGATCCTTGGCTGCTAAGCCGCTGACGCCACGGTATTTTCAAACCGTGACTTTTCAAAGCGTGCAAGAATGTCACGAAAGTCGGGATTCGTGCCTTCTGTGAACGGGCTGCTCACTCGCCTTACTGCCGTCCCGCGATGATCGAGGAGTTCACGTCCTTGATGTCGCGCTTGCCGCAAAGCGCCATGGTCACGTCCATCTCCTTGCGGAGAATGCTGAGCGCCAGAGTGACGCCTTCCTTGCCCATGGCGCCGAGGCCATAAAGGAAGGGGCGGCCGATGTAGGTGCCCTTGGCGCCAAGCGCTACCGCCTTCAGAACGTCCTGACCAGAGCGGATGCCGCCATCCAGATGCACTTCGATCCTGTCGCCGACGGCGTCGACGATGGAGGGCAGCACGCTGATCGAGGAGGGGGCGCCGTCGAGCTGGCGGCCGCCATGGTTTGAGACGATAATGGCGTCGGCGCCGGTGTCGGCGGCAGCCTTCGCGTCCTCGACGTCGCAGATGCCCTTGATGATCAGCGGGCCGCCCCACTGCTCCTTGATCCACGCGACATCGGCCCAGGAGAGCTGCGGATCGAACTGCTCGGCCGTCCAGGAGGAAAGCGAGGAGAGGTCGGAAACGTTCTTGGCGTGGCCGACGATGTTGCCGAAGGAGCGGCGCTTCGTCTGCAGCATGTCGAGGCACCAGAAGGGGCGCGTCGCCATCTGCCAGATGTGCTTGGGCGTGAATTTCGGAGGGGCGGACAGGCCGTTGCGCAGGTCCTTGTGGCGCTGGCCAAGGATCTGCAGGTCGGCGGTCAGCACCAGCGCCGAGCACTTGGCGGCCTTGGCGCGGTTGATCAGGTTCAGCACGAAGTCCTTGTCCTTCATGACATAGAGCTGGAACCAGAAAGGCTTGGTCGTCACCGATGCGACATCCTCGATCGAGCAGATGCTCATGGTCGACAGCGTGAAGGGAACGCCTGCCTCTTCGGCCGCCTGCGCCGCCAGCATCTCGCCGTCGGCGTGCTGCATGCCGGTCATGCCGGTCGGCGCGAGAGCGATCGGCATCGATACCTTCTGGCCCACCATCGTCGTCTCGAGCGTGCGGTTAGTCATGTCGACGAGCACGCGCTGACGCAGGCCGATCTTGGCGAAATCGCTCTCGTTGGCGCGGTAGGTCTGTTCCGTCCAGGCGCCGGAATCGGCGTAGTCGAAGAACATCTTGGGGACGCGGCGCTGGGCGAGTGATTTCAGATCGGCAATGGTGAGAGGTTTGGTCATGGATAAGACTTTCACATCTGAATAATGCAACCGGCCATATCACATCTAATTTACATCCGAAACGGTATCTTTCTCGCTCGCGCTGCAGCCCATTTACGGTATGAGCAACAGGCTGCCACTGCTGCGTCCGGCCTCCAATTCGGCGTGCGCGACGGCGGCATCGGAAAGCGCGAATTCGCGGGTGGGAAGCTTGAGAATGCCGAGGCGGACGGCATCGATCGCCGCTGTTGCAGCCTCGCGGTAGAAGGCCGGATCGGCGCTTGCCGCCATGATGCTCGGGTGCGACAGCGAGCGGTTCGGACGCAGCGCTTCAAGCGCCACCGGCGGTACCGGTCCCGCCGCCTGGCCGAAGCTCGCGGCCATGCCGAAGGGGCGGATGCACTGGATGGTCTTCGCCAGCATCGCGCCGCCGATGCCGTCATAGCCGACATCGACGCCACGCCCTGATGTCAGCGCCATGACGTCTGCGACCAGATCGGCATCGCGGCCGATCACCAGATGGTCGGCGCCGTTGGCGGTCGCCAGTGCCGCTTTCTCCGCATTGCTGACCGTGCCGATGACGGTGGCGCCGAGGTGCTTGGCCCAGCGCACCAGAAGCGTGCCGAGACCGCCGGCGGCGGCGTGCACCAGGATGGTGCTTTCAGGCGTCACGGTGTAAATGCGGTGGAGCAGCATATAGGCCGTCATGCCCTTGAGCATCATGGCGGCCGCTTTCTCGGAGTTGACGTCCTCGGGCAGACGGATCGCGCGGTGTGCCGGCAGCAGGCGCGTCGAGGCATAGGCGCCGACGGGGGCGCCCATATAGACGACGCGGTCGCCGGGAGACACCGTCGTCACCTCGCAGCCGACTGCCTCCACCACGCCGGCACCTTCAGCGCCAATGACGGCGGGGTAGGCCGGTAGCGGGTAGAGGCCCTTGCGATGGTAGATATCCAGGAAATTGACGCCGATGGCGTCGTGGCGGATGCGGATCTCCTTCGGTCCTGGAGCCTGCGGTTCTTGCGGCGTGATCTTCAGTTGCTCGATGCCGCCGGGGGCGGTGAGGGTGATTGCGATATCCATTTTCCGGTCTCCTGCTTGCTTGCGGCTGAAGATGGGGGATGGTTGCGTGATTGAAAATTCCCTATGCTTTCACAAGCAATGGGAAAAAATGATCAATGCTGGATTGGGAAGACCTGCGCCATCTGCTGGCGCTGTCGCAACTCGGAACCTTGTCGGGTGCTGCGCGGGCGCTTGGCGTCGAGCATGCGACGGTGTCGCGGCGGGTGGCGCATCTGGAACGCGAGATCGGCGCAAGGCTGGTCGATCGACGCGGCCGGCGGATCCTTTTGACGGCGGAGGGCGTGCGTGTCGCTGCGATCGCCGAGCGCATGAGCGCCGATGCCATGACGATCGCGCGCGGCGGTATCGGCGCCGATCAATCCCATGTCGGCGAGGTCCGCATCAGCGCGCCGCCGGCCTATGCAGGCGCGGTTCTGGCGCCGCCGCTAGTGCGGCTGAGAGAGCGCCATCCGGGCATCAGGGTCACACTGATCGGCGAAACGCGGTATGCTTCGCTCGGGCGGCGGGAGGCCGATATCGCCGTGCGGCTTAACCGGCCCGAGAGCGGTGATCTGACGGTCTCGAAGATCGGCGAGGTGGGTTTCCACGCCTATGCCGCGCCTGATTATGCCGAGACCATCCAAGAGCGCGACTGGACGTTCGTCGGCTACGACGAAGGGATGGCGTCGTCGCCGCAGGAGGAGCGGCTGGCGGAGATAGCCGCCGGCCGGCCGATCGCCATCCGGGCCTCGACGCTGGAGTTCCAGCTGGCGGCAGTCAAGGCCGGTGGCGGCGTGGCGCTGCTGCCCGATTTCATCGCAAACGGGCATGGGTTAACGCGCCTGGATCTTGATGGCGCGGATATCACGCGCGATTTGTGGCTTGTCGTCCATAGCGATATCAAGGACGTGCCGCTGGTGCGGGCGGTGATGGATGCGCTGCGCGAACGGTGATGCGCGATTGCTCGATGGAGATGTATTTCAGGGTTCGCGGATGTCGGAATAGGTTCAGCCTATCCGTCCTTGAGGGGAGCACAAGAGGAGGAAGCGATGCGAGAGTTGATCCTGGCCATGGCGATGTCACTCGATGGCTTTGTCAGCGGACCCGAGGGTGAAACCGAATGGATTTTCACCGGCGACGAGGAGGCGATCGCCTGGAAGGTCGAGAACGCCTGGAATGCCAGCCTGCACATCATGGGCAGTCGCACCTTCGAGGGGATGGCGCGTTTCTGGCCGACGGCGACCAACGTGTTCGCACCGGCGATGAACCAGATCCCCAAGGCGGTGTTCTCGGCGAAAGGCGCGGCGATCCTGCCGGACAAGACCGAGGCGGCGGCATCGGGCGAGCCGCAGCCGGGAGCCGACAGCTGGGGCAAAGCCCATGTGGCGAGCGGCGATCTCGCCGAGGAAATCGCGCGGCTGAAAGCGGAAGGCGGTAAGCCGATCATCGCCCATGGCGGCGCCACCTTCGCGCGCAGCCTCATCGCCCATGATCTGGTCGATCAGTATATGCTGATGGTCTATCCACTGGCGCTCGGGCGCGGCCTGCCGATCTTTTCCGATCTCGCGGAGCCGAGGCGGCTGCAACTGGTCAGCTCGCGGGTGTTTCCCAAGGGCGCCATCGCGCAGGTCTATCGCCGGGGCTAAAGCGCCGCCTTTGCCGCCACGCCCGCGACATAGGTCTCGACGATCGCGCGGTCGTCGCCCATGGTCTGCAGCAGGAAAAGCTCCTCCGGCAGCGTCTTGACCACTTCCATCTTCAACGCCATCGCGGGTGTCGAGGAGGCATCGAGCACCACCACGTCGGCATCGGTGCCGTTGTCGAGCGTGCCGATGCGGTCGGCGAGCGAGAGCGACTGGGCGTTGCCAAGCGTCATCAGGTAGTAGCTTTCCAGGGGGGTCAGGCGCTCGCCGAGGAGCTGCTGGATCTTGTAGGCCTCGTCCATGGTGCGCAGCATGGAATAGCTTGAGCCGCCGCCGATATCGGTGGCAACGCCGATCCTGACCGGCTTGTCGCGGCGCATCAGCGCCTTCAGCGGGAACAGGCCGGAGCCGAGGAAGAGGTTGGAGGTCGGGCAGTGGACGGCGACGGAGCCGGCGTCGCTCATGGCGTCGGCCTCGCGCTCCGACAGGTGGATGCAGTGGCCGAAGAGCGTCCTGTCTCCCAGCAGACCGTAACGGGCGTAGATATCGGTGTAGTCGATCGCGTCTGGATAGAGCTCGCAGGTGAACTTGATCTCGTCGTGGTTCTCGGAGAGATGCGTCTGGATGTGGAGGTCTGGAAAGTCGCGGGCGAGCGCCTGCGTCGCTTCCATCTGCTGCGGCGTCGAGGTGATGGCGAAACGTGGCGTGATGGCGACGTGGTTGCGACCCTTGCCGTGCCAGTCGGCGATGATCTGGCGGGTCTCGTCATAGCCCATCTGCGGCGTGTCGAGCAGGCCCTGCGGGGCGTTGCGGTCCATCATCACCTTGCCGCCGACCATGCGCATGTTGCGCTTCATGGCTTCGGCGAAGAACGCATCGGCGGAGGTCTTGTGCACGGAGCAGTAGGCGACCGCCGTCGTCGTGCCGTGGCGGACGAGCTCGTCGTAGAAGTGCGTGGCGATGCGCTGAGCATGCGCGCTTTCGACGAAGCGGCACTCCTCGGGGAAGGTATAGGTGTTCAGCCATTCGAGAAGATTGGCGGCGTAGGAGGCGATCACCTGCATCTGCGGGAAGTGCAGGTGCATGTCGATGAACCCCGGCATGATCAGATGCGGGCGGTGATCGATCTCCAGCGCATCGGCTGCGGCTCTGGCTTTCACTTCGGCATAGGGGCCGCTTTCGACGATGACGCCATTATCCATCAAAAGGCCGCCATCGGTCTCGTAGCGATAGCTTTCGCTGTCGGTCAGGCTCTGGGGTGCCCTGAGGAAGGAGAGCAGGCGGCCGCGAAGGAGAGTTTGGGTCATGGGCGTTCGCCTTTATCGATTGCGTGTCGTCGTCGGTATCAAAGTCGGTCTCAGGGAGCCGGCTTGGCGGGGAGGGCCGCCACCGATGCGGCGCAGCCGTATAATGTCCTGCCCTGAAATACCAGCCTTGCCGCCAGATCGTAACGCTTCGCGGATGCGCCGTCGACGCAGGTCTCCCTGGTGACTGTCAGCGTGTAACGCGATGGCGGGTGGGTGATGGTCCATGTCGCGCTGTCTTGTGTCGTCGCCATCGGGCCGGGATTGACGGTGATGACGTCGTTCTTGCCCGCACGGCTGAAGGTGATCTGATCCTCGCGGATGCGGAGCGCCCAGAAGGGGCCGGTGCCCAGCACATTGACCTCGCCCCAGAGATCGGTGGGGACGGTGATATCACCAGAGATGTTTGGAGGCACGGTGCCCGTCGTCTTCACGTCTTCCTGCTTTGCAATGGCCTCCTCGGCCCGCGCTTCCGTCCATGCCAGCCCCAAGAGGGCGATAAGATTGGCCAGAAGCAGGGGGCGGAGGAGGCCTTTGATCATTCGCGTTTGCCCTCGACAGCACTTTCGAACCAGGCGACGAGCAGCTTGCGCTCATCGGGCGTTATGTCGGTGACGTTGCCGGGCGGCATGGCGTGGCTGCGGCCGGCCTGGATGTAGATCTCGCGGGCGTGCGCCGCGATCTCCGCATCGTTTTCGAGGATCACGTTCTTCGGCGGCCGGGCCAGGCCCTCGTAGACGGGCTCGGCTGAATGGCACATGGAACAGCGGGTGCCGACGAGCTGCTTGACGGCGGGGAAATGCGGGTCGCCGGCGAATTGCTGGAACGCCGGGGCGACGGTTTCGGCGGCGGCGTCCTTCTCGCCGGTCAGCACCTTGGGTACGGTCGAGAGCCACATGATCAGGATGAACAGGATCACGGTGGCAAGCCACGTCCAGGTCGGGCGGCCCTTGCGCGCATGCGTGGTGTTGAACCAGTAGCGAATGGTGACGCCCATGAGGAACACCAGCGCCGCGATCACCCAGTTGTAGGCCGTGCCGAAGGCCAGCGGATAGTGGTTCGACAGCATGAAGAAGATGACTGGCAGCGTCAGGTAGTTGTTGTGCAGCGAGCGCTGCTTGGCGATCGCCCCGTATTTCGCATCCGGCGTGCGGCCGGCGATGAGATCGGCGACGACGATCTTCTGGTTGGGGATGATGATCATGAAGACGTTGGCCGACATGATCGTCGCCGTAAAGGCGCCGAGATGCAGGAAGGCGGCGCGGCCGGTGAAGAGCTGCGTATAGCCCCAGGCCATGAACACCAGCACGGCATAGAGCACCACCATCAGCCCCCAGGTGTTCCGGCCGATCGGCGACTTGCAGAGCAGGTCGTAGACGATCCAGCCGATTGCCAGCGAGGCAAGCGAGATGGCAATGGCGACGGGGGCGCTGACGTCGAGCACGTGGCGATCGATCAGGAACAGATCGGCGCCGCCGTAATAGACGATACAGAGCATGAGGAAGCCGGAGAGCCAGGTGAAATAGCTCTCGTACTTGAACCAGGTCAGGTGCTCGGGCATCTCAGCCGGCGCCACCAGATATTTCTGAATATGGTAGAACCCGCCGCCATGCACCTGCCACTCTTCGCCATAGGCGCCGACGGGCAGATGCGGACGCTTCACCAGGCCGAGATCGAGCGCGATGAAATAGAAGGACGAGCCGATCCAGGCAACGGCGGTGATGACGTGGAACCAGCGGGCCGCAAAGGCCAGCCATTCCCACGCGATGGCGTATTCATACATTCAGTTCCCCTGCTTGTTCTCCGATTCAGCAGTGTGCAGAATGTTTGGGCGGGAGAAAAGGGGGATTAGGGCAACACCGCCACGTTGTGGGCGCGGAAATCACGGCTTTCGGACGTAGAGCGGGTCTTCGGGCAGCGGATCGGGCACTTTCGACTTTCCGTGCTCGTTCACACCGGCACCAATCTCGATGACCATCCAGATGTCGCTTGCGTTCTCGATGCCGAACGCCGTCTCCAGAATGTCGATGAAGGCTCTGGTCGAGAGGATGTCGAGATTGAGGTTCTCGGTCTGTCTCAGCGCCGCCCGCGCTTTGCGGTCATCGACAAGAAGGACTACGGCTTCGCTGTCCTCAACGACGGTTTCGGCGACCGTGAGAACGTCGAGCAGGCTGTAGTCGCCGCGTCCTTTCCAGCTCGGCTTCAGGTCCGGTGCACTGCCTCCCATGCGCCAGTTCGTCACGGCCTTTTTGTATTCGCGGCCGACGGCGGTCTCCATGACCCTGATGCGATGCCTGTTGTCGGCAAGCCAGTCAGCTAGCAGCTTTCGTTGTTCTGTGCGGGGATCGTCGTCAGGATCGGGGTCGCGCGTCGCCTCGATCGCGACCATATCGGTGATCCAGACCTCGACCTGCGGCACGAACAGATAATCCAGCGCATCCGGTCCTGCCATGGAAAGCAGGGAGAGCGGCGATGTGTCGGGGATGAGCAGGCGAGGGATGCGCGCGATCTTCTCGTCCATCAACGCAGTCTCCAGCGGCGCATCGCGTTGTCGACTTCGCGCGCGATCTCCTCGGGATGCTTTCCACTGAGCGCGTCGTTCGCCATCTGATTGATGTAGCCGGGATCTCGGGTGTCGTAGCCTAGCGGGTCTGCAACGCGGCGATGAAGCGTGGGGCGCGATTTGCGCACCTCTTTCGGCACGGGCTCGCCGGCGGCCGTCTTCAGCCGAATGAACTCCTCCGCCGACATCACGACGGCGCGTGGCTGATCCCGATTGGTCACTAGAACCGCCTCGACATCGGCCGTTCTCAAAACGTCGCCGAGATTTTTCTGCAGGTTGATCGAGCGAATGGTCTGCATATTGGGCGCTCCCACCATTTTACGTAAATTTACATAATATCGGTCCGGCGCGCAAATATTTCATGCCTCCGTGTGCGTCGGTCGCGGTGAAGCAAAGCCGATCAATCCGCCCGCCATTGAAATGCCAAGACTTCATTACAGTTTTATGCAAGGCCGCCGGGACGAGGGGAAACCGCATCGGCGTGGCGGCGCATTCATCGACGGAGAAGATGCCGATGCGCAGTATTCTTGTGGTTGTGATGATTGCCTTTTCGTTCTGTGTCCAAATCCCCGGCGTCCAAACCAGTGGCGCCCAGGCCCATGACGCGCCGTCCGGCTGGGCTTACGAGCCCTATTGTTGCAACGGCGACAACGAGACGGGTGATTGTCAGATGATCCCGCCGAAGAGCGTCGCGATCACGCCGAACGGCTATCGGGTGACGCTTTTGCCGGGTGACCACCGGCTCGTCACCCACGCCCACGTCTTCCTGCTGCCGATGGGCCGCGCGATGAAATCGGGCGATGGCGATTACCATCTCTGCCTGTTTCCCAACGAGGATACGCCGCGCTGCTTCTACGCGCCCGAAATGGGCTACTAGAGCCTTTCCTGGTTAGATTGAAACATTCTGTTGGCTCAAACGGAGTCGGATGGTCGTCCGGCCGGCGCGCGTCGTAGCCAACGCATACGGCCAAGCCGGCCGGACGATCAGGCGGCCCGTTTCAGCCAACCCCCGCTGGTTTGCTTCGCAAACCGGCTAGGGCCGGGCATCTTTCCGCCAGGATCAAAGGCGATCGGCTCGACCGTACCCGGGGTATGCCCTTCGCCAACCGCCTTTGCCCTGACGAAAACCTGCTCCGGCAGAATGCTTCAATCTAACCAGGAAAGGCTCTAAGCAGCACCCTTGTCGCGGGCGATCTCCTCGAGGATCCAGTTTCTGAACGCCTTGATCTTCGGGACGTTGCGGCGATTTTCGGCGTAGACCAGCCAGTAGCCGCGATCATCCGTGCAGGTCATCTTGAAGGGCTGGTAGAGGCGCCCCTGGGCGATCTCTTCGCCGTAGAAGGCGGGTGTCAGGATGGCGACGCCTTGGCCGGCCATCGCCGCACTCGCCTCGAAGGTCTGCGAGCCGTACTGGCTGCGCGGGCGCGATTCCAGGGCGTGATCGACCAAGCCCGATGCCGCGAACCAGATTTGCCACCAGGGATCAGTGGCGCCGATGATCGGCAGCTTCATCAGGTCCTCGGGCTTGTGGATGCCGCCGACGCTTTCTGCGAGCTTCGGGCTCAGCATCGGCGTGAAGTCGACATCGAGCAGCTTGTCGGCGGCGAGACCGCGCCACTTGCCGTCGCCGGAGCGGATGGCGACGTCGACGGGTTCGCGGGTGAAGTCGATCAGCGCCTCGGACGTCGATAGCCGCACGGCGACCAGCGGATGCCGGAGCTGGAAGGTGCCGAGGCGGCGCGCCAGCCAATGCGAGGCGAATGTGGCGATGGTGTTGATCAGAAGCGTCGATTCGATCTCGCCGCGCGCCTCGGCCAGCGCCTCGTTGAGCAACAGGAAGGCCTCGGCGACCTTGGGTAGCAGCTGCTCGCCGGTATCGGTCAGGCTGATCTGGCGCGGGCGGCGCAAAAAGAGCGGCTCGCCGATGTTTTCTTCGAGAAGCTTCACCTGATAGCTCACCGCCGTCTGCGTCATGCCGAGCTCGTCGCCGGCCTTGGTGAAGCTGCCAAGTCTCGCGACGGCCTCGAAGACGCGCAGCGCATTCAGCGGAACCTGCCTGGACAGCTTCATGGATAAGTTCTCTTTATGCATGCAGATGGTTGTTCGATTGGAATTGCAGCATTTTCAGGCGCAGACTGCAAGTCATCAGATCAGATTATCGAGGTGATGTCATGGCTTGCGTAACGAACGAGCATATCGGCCAACGGGTGGCCGAACCGACCCACAGCACGGCGTTCGAATGGCTGGCGCATCTGTTGAGAGGGCTTGCCGTGCGTCTTGCGCGGCCGGACCGGCTGGATCTCGAGGGCATGCCGGATCGCGTCAAGCGCGACCTCGGCTTCATGGATGGGCGCGAGCCCTATGTCGAGGATGCGCGGACACGGTAGGCGGCAAGCGCAGTCAGGATTTCGGCCGCGGTCATGGCGGCGATCACTTCCGGCCGCTTGTCGCGCACCTTTTGACCGCCGATCGGCAATGTCAGCCGCTCGATCCATTCTTTCTCGCCACCCGCCTCGCGCTGCAGCCAGCTTGCAAAAGTGGCGCGCTTGGTGGCCGAGCCGATCATGCCGGTATAGGCGAGGTCGGTGCGGGCGAGCGCCTCGCGGGCGATCAGGAAATCGAGCGCATGGTCGTGGGTGAGGATGACGACGACGGCGCCCGCGCGCATGTCTTGCACCAGCGCTTCGGGCATGGCGACGAGCCGGGCGTCGATCCCTTCGGGCAGATGCGCGAGTTCCTGCTCGCGGGTTTCGATGACGGTGACCGACAGCGGCAACGGCGACAGCGCGATCGCCAGCGCATGGCCGACATGACCGGCGCCGAAGATGAAGACGTCGGGCCGGTGCCCGGCCTCGTCACTCTCGCGGGCCTGCAGTTCACTGACGACGTCGGCGGTGACCCGGCGGAAGCTCAGCTGCGTGCGGCCGCCGCAGCATTGGCCGATCTCCGGGCCGAGCGGGATATCCATCGTGGCGCTGGCGGCGCGGCCGACAAGCATGTCGCGGGCGTTCGCGATCGCCATGTACTCGAACTGGCCACCGCCGACGGTGCCCCAGATCGTGTCGGGCGACACCAGCATGAAGGTGCCGGCCTCGCGCGGGGTGGAGCCCTGGGTGGCGATAACGTCGATGAGAATGGTATCGGGGTTGCGGGAGAGGAAGTGGGGGAGAGGGGTCATGGGGTGGTGACCGGTGGGTCGGCGGGCGCGGTACCCCCCTTGTAACTTGAC
>UCJD01000075.1 GCA_900472605.1 Hyphomicrobiales bacterium
GATCGGCACGCCGGAGCGGAACACGAGGTCGGCTGCTTCGGGATCGACGTAGATGTTGAATTCGGCCGCGGGCGTGATGTTGCCGCCCTCGGAATAGCCGCCGCCCATCATCACCAGCTCGCGGACACGGGGGATGATGTCAGGGGCCTTCTGGAAGGCGAGGCCGACATTGGTCAGCGGCCCGAGCGTGCAGAGCGTTACCGTGCCTTCAGGCTCGCTGCGCAGCGTCTCGATGATGAAGTCGACGGCGTGGCCTTCTTGCAGCGGCATGGTCGGTTCGTCGAGCTCGGGGCCGTCGAGGCCGGTCTTGCCGTGCACATGTTCAGCGGTGACGAGCGGGCGGGCGATCGGCTTGTCGGCGCCGGCGAAAACCTTGGTGTCGGTCTTGCCGCAGAGCTCGCAGACGATGCGCGCATTGCGGCTGGTATAGGAGAGCGGCACATTGCCGGCGACGGTGGTGATGCCGAGCAGTTCCAGTTCCTCAGGGCTGCCGAAGGCCAGCATGATTGCGGCCGCATCGTCCTGACCTGGGTCTGTGTCGATAATGATCTTTCTCGGGTTTGCCATTCCGTTTTGTCCCATCCTCCCGGTGCCCGTATCGATGTCAACGTACCGATGCATGCACCATCTGTTCATCTTCCCGCTGCAAATCGGCACAGCCGGCGCGGGGCAGGATTTGATGCGAGGCATGGCGGGCTTTGTCAAGGCGGCGCGACAGCGTTCGGGGAGGGCCGCACGTCTTGCTCCCCGTCGTGCGCCCCGTCTTGCGCCCTGTCTTGCGCCCTGACTTGCGAATGACAGCATTCGTTCCCATATTAGCAACATCCGGATGCTGTCTTCAGGTCCGGAAGGGTCGCTTGCATCAAGGACTTGGAACGCTGATGAGCCGTATGACGCCTTTCGCCAGCCCGCTACTGCTGGGTTTCGACGCCATGGAAAAGACGCTGGAGCGGATTTCCAAGGCAAGTGACGGGTATCCCCCCTATAATATCGAGCGGCTCGCCGCCGACCGCATCACCGATGATCCGGAGCGCCTGCGCATCACGCTGGCTGTCGCCGGTTTCAGCGAGGAGGAGCTCGACATCTCCGTCGAGGAAAACCAGCTGGTCATCCGCGGCCGCCAGGTCGAGCAGGGCGAGCGGGAATATCTCTATCGCGGCATCGCCGCCAGGCAGTTCCAGCGCACCTTCGTGCTGGCCGATGGCATGCAGGTTCTCGGCGCCGGCCTTAAAAACGGCCTGCTGTCGGTGGATCTCATTCGCCCGGAGCCGTCGCGTATGGTGAAGAAAATTAACATTTCGGTCCCACAGTAGGACAACGGCGCAAATCGCACCGTTGGTCCCTTCTCTCTGGAGGTACAGGAATGTTGATGAAAGAAGCCAATTCGCACCTGACCAAGACCGAGCTTGCCGGCATCGGCAACGGCGAGGTCGCCTACATCAGGAAAATCCGCTCCGAGGATGTTCCCCGGTGTTTTCCGGAAGCTCCCGATATCGATCCGAACGTCGATCTCTGGGCGCTCTTCGGCGCAGACGGAACCCCGATCCTCCTCACGGACAACCGCTCCAGCACCTTCTTCAAGGCCGCTGAAGACGAGTTGAAGACGGTCAGCCTGCACTAAAGGCGGGTCAGCATGAAAACAGACGGCGTTCCCCGGAGCGCCGTTGTTTTGTTTTTGAGGGGCGACTCATGCTACGCCCCATCTCATGCGAATAGCGTCCTTCCAGCGTTTCCCCATTTTCGATGACGCTGAGAAGGCGGCGGGCGTGATCCTGCGCGATCTGACATGGGCCGACAGCCACGGTGCCGATCTCGCCATCTTTCCCGAATGCTACCTCCAGGGCCACAGCTACGACCGCGCGATCAACGAGCGGCGCGCGCTTTGCGTCGATGATCCGGCGCTGCGCCAGCTGCTCGGGACGCTCCGTTCCATCAGGACGGCCGTCATCGTCGGTTTTGTCGAGCGTCGCGGTGATCTGGTCTACAACAGCGCCATGCTGATCGAGAGCGGCGCCGTGGCGGGCGTATACGCCAAGGCGAACCCGCTGGAAGATGGCTGCACCCCGGGCGATGCATTTCCCGTCTGGCGAAGAGCCGGCCGTGGCTTCGGCATCAATATCTGCAGCGACTTCCGCGATCCGGCATTCTCCGATGCCATCGTGGCAAACGGCGCCTCAATCGTCTGCGCCCCGCTCAACATGATGATCCGGGCGCACAAGGTTGACCAGTGGCGCGAGCCCGCGATCGAGAGCCTTCGCTCCTGCGCGGTTCGCACGGGCAGCTGGGTCATCTCCTCCGATGTCGTCGGCGACAGGGGAGATGGCTGGATGAGCTGCGGCTGTACGCTCGCCGTCGGGCCTGACGGCGTGATCGCGAGCAAGGCGCCGGAATGGGAAGAGGGCGCTATCCTGCTGGATATTGATTGACGCTAGTGGCCCGAGCCGATGATCAGTCCCGATGCTCAGTCTCGGCCAAACAACATGGACATCGGATAAGGCAGCGCCAGCGGCGGCATATCGCCTGCCGTGAAGTATCGGACGGATTTCGTCTCGCTGTCCGTCCAGGCGCCGCTGCCGCCGCCGATCTGGCATTTGAACAGCGTCACGACATACTCGACCTGATCGCCATTCGGATAAACATATCTGAATTCGTGTCCGCCGAAGACGCCGAGAATGCTTGTCGAGGTGACGGCAAGCCCGGTCTCTTCCATGACTTCACGGATAATGGCTTCCTGCGGCGTCTCGCCCGGCTCGATCGCGCCGGCGGGCAGGCTCCATGCTTCTCCGGATGATTTTTCCTGCAGCAGCAGGCGGCCTGCCTCGTCATGGATGACGGCGGCGACGGCGGGAAGCAGGATGAGGCGATTTCCGATGAGGCGGCGAAGGTCGGTCAGGTAGGATGCCATTCGCCGACCTCGCTTGATCGTTCAGACGCGCTTGAACGTCAGATAGGCCGAGGAGCGTCCTTCGCGCCGGGCCTTGGCCTCGTAGCGCGTGCTCGGCCAGCCCTCGTAGGGCGTCAGCCAGTCTGCCGCGTTGCTGGCCTGCCAGTCGAATCCGCCGTGGTCGCGGCACTTGAGCAGCGTCCAATTGACATAGGTGTCGATGTCCGAGGCGAAGCAGAACAGGCCGCCGGGCTTCAGCACGCGGTGAAAGCGGTCGAGATTGGTCTTGGAGACGAAACGGCGCTTCCAGTGCTTCCGCTTCGGCCAGGGATCCGGGTAGAGCAGGTCGATCTGGTCGATCGATCCATCCGGCAGCCAGTCGAGCAGCTGCGTCGCATCGTCGTTGTAGACGCGCACATTGCGGGCGCCGGCATTGTCGACGCTGGCAAGCAGCTTCTGCATCGAATTGATGAACGGCTCGACGCCGATGAAGCCGGTGGAAGGCGTTTCGATTGCGCGGTGGATCAGATGCTCGCCGCCGCCGAAGCCGATCTCCAGCCTCAGCCGGTTGGTCTCGACGGGAAAGAGCGTGCTCAGCGGCTCCGGGGGAGCCGCCGAGAGGTCGATGATGAACGTCGGCAAGAGGGTGCTGAGCTTCTCCGCCTGTTGTCCGCGAAGTGCCTTGCCCTTGCGGCGACCGAAGAAAGCCTCGGTCGCGCGTCCGCGACGTTCCATGTCAGTCATCGTCTTAAGCCTTGATCGCTTCCTTGAGCGGCTTCACCAGGTCGGTCTTCTCCCAGGAGAACGAGCCGTCACGGCCAGCCTTGCGGCCGAAGTGGCCATATGCGGAGGTCTTGGCGTAGATCGGCTTGTTGAGGTCGAGGTGACGACGAATGCCCGTCGGAGACAGGTCCATGGTCTTGCGGATCGCCGCTTCGACCTGGTCTTCCGTCACCTTGTTGCCGGTGCCGTGCAGGTCGACATAGATCGACAGCGGCTGGGCAACGCCGATGGCGTAGGAGATCTGGATCGTGCACTTCTCGGCAAGGCCGGCTGCCACGACGTTCTTGGCGAGGTAGCGAGCGGCGTAGGCTGCCGAACGGTCGACCTTGGTCGTGTCCTTGCCGGAGAATGCGCCGCCGCCGTGCGGAGCCGCACCGCCGTAGGTGTCGACGATGATCTTGCGGCCGGTCAGGCCGGCGTCGCCGTCAGGGCCGCCGATGACGAACTTGCCGGTCGGGTTGATGTACCACTTGCAATCGCTGGCGATCGGCAGGTCGCCGAGGGCTTCGCGGATATAGGGTTCGACGACGGCGCGAACCTTCTTGGAGTCCCAGCTGTCGTCGAGGTGCTGCGTGGAAAGAACGATCGAGGTCACCTCGGCCGGCTTGCCGTCGACGTAGCGAACAGTGACCTGGCTCTTGGCGTCGGGGCCGAGCTTGGCAGCATCGCCGTTGCCGCTCTTGCGGGCGGTGGCGAGCAGCTGCAGGATCTTGTGCGAGTAGTAGATCGGCGCCGGCATGAGATCCGGCGTTTCCTTGCAGGCGTAACCGAACATGATGCCCTGGTCACCGGCACCCTCGTCGCCCTGCTGGTCGGCGGCGTTGTCGACGCCCTGCGCGATGTCGGCGGACTGCGAGTGCAGGAGAACGTCGATCTTGGCGGTCTTCCAGTGGAAGCCGTCCTGCTCGTAGCCGATATCCTTGATGGCGCGGCGTGCGGCGGTCTTGAATTTCGAAGGGTTGATAACGTCGGCGCCGTTCTTGTCCTTCTTCATCAGGCTCGGCGGCAGGCGAACTTCACCGGCGATGACGACGCGGTTGGTGGTTGCCAGCGTTTCGCATGCGATGCGCACGCCCCAAGGATTGATGCCGGTCTTCGCGGCTTCGCGGTACACCAGATCCACGATCTCGTCGGAGATACGGTCGCAGACCTTGTCCGGGTGACCTTCGGCTACGGATTCGCTGGTGAAGAGGTAATTGGCACGCATTCCGGGATTCCCCTCAAAGAATAAAAAGCTGCGTAGTGGTACTCAGTTCAGTGTCGAAAAACAAGCGCAGAAGGACATAAATATATCTTTATATCTGCGACGAAGTGACAAATTTTGCCCAAAAAACGCAAAAAAGCGGCCTTTACGACCGCTTTCTCGACTGTGACTTCTGAGGGATGCTTATTCGGAGTCAGCTTCGGCGGCGAGCGCCTTGACCAATTCTACGACCTTGCGGCGCACCTTGGGATCGCTGATCTTCACGAAGGCGCGGTTCAGCTGCAGGCCTTCCGACGAGGACAGGAAGTCGACCACGTAGTTGGAGCTGGAGGCTTCCGCCATGCCACCCGCCATGCCAGCGTTCTCGCCGGGTGCATCCTCGAAGAAGAAGGAGACCGGAACGTTCAGGATGCTGGAGATGTTCTGCAGCCGGCTCGCGCCGACGCGGTTGGTGCCTTTTTCGTATTTCTGGATCTGCTGGAATGTAATGCCCAAGCTTTCCCCAAGCTTTTCCTGGCTCATTCCAAGCATCGTTCGGCGAAGACGGATGCGACTGCCAACATGGATGTCGATCGGGTTCGGCTTCTTCTTGTTCTCAATCATGGTGCTGCCCTAACAATAATTCTGCCCTTGTTTAAACCGGCACGCCCAAACCCATCCCCAAAACGCCACGTTGCAAAGTGCGATCTATTCACCTTGAACCATACGTTAAGAATGCCGATCCTAACCACTATGCAATTTTAGGGGTTTTCGGTCAATTACGCTTGAAAACAAAACCAAAACGCGAAGCCAGTGCAATTGCAAGCAGAAGTGTTTCGATCAACCAGAAGTACGTTTCGCGTGACAGGGGCAGATGGGCCGGAGGGGCGAAACTATCAAGGGTTGCGTCAATAAAGCCGGTCTCATTGAGCGAAAGACCTGCAATAATTTCGCCACGGGGGCTGACAAGGGCGGAAATCCCGCTATTGCCGTCGCGAATCAGCGGCAGACCCGTTTCCACGGCCCGAACGCGGGCCTGCTGGAAGTGCTGATAGGGGCCGGGCGTGGCGCCGAACCAGGCATCGTTGGTGATGTTCAGGATGGCCGATGCCGAACCGATATCGCCGGTCATTTCGCCGGGGAAAATGATCTCGTAGCAGACCAGCGGATAGAGCTTGAGGCCACTTGGCAGCGTCAGCAGCTGGCGTGTCGCGGCCGCCGAGAAGCCGCCGGGCATCTCGACGATATTCTGGATGCCGAACTCGCTGAGCAGGCTCTCGAACGGCATGTATTCGCCGAACGGCACGAGGTGCACCTTGTCGGAGGCGGCGATGATCTGGCCGCGACCGTCGATCACGTAGATCGAATTGTAGTAGCGCGGCGGATTGCCGGGACCCATGTCCTCGGCGCGCACGGCGCCGGCCAGCAGGACCTGGTTGTCGTCGAGCGTATCGGCGATCCGGGTCAGCGCATCCTGGTTGTCGGTGAGGATGAACGGGATCGCCGTCTCCGGCCAGACGATGATGTCGGGCTTGCTGCCGCCATCTCGGGGCGCCTCGGCCGAGAGCTTCAGGTGCTTCTCGAAAATCGCCGCCCGGTCGGCGTCGCTGTCCATCTTGGCGCTTTGGTCGATCATCGGCTGCACGAGGCGGATGACGGGGCTCTTGTCGGTGGCCGCAGCAGGCTTCGGCGCGCCGTAAAGCACGTAGGCGCCATAGCCGACATGTGCGGCAAGCAGCAGCAGCGCGAGCGAAATGCCCGTCTTGGCGCCCTGCTTGGTGCCCAGCAGGGCCGGGGCGGCGAAGACGAAGACCGAGAGCGCCGTAATGCCCATGATCCCGATGATATGGGCCGACTGCATCATCACAGGCACCGGCGTCATACCATAGCCGATGGCGTTCCACGGGAAGCCGGTGAAGAGCACGCTGCGTGCCCATTCCATGAGGCCGAAGCTTGCCGCGAGCGCCGCAATCCGTCCGACGCCATCGGACCAGAGGATGCGGGCGAGCGCGGTTGCCAGGCCGTAGAAGATCGCCAGCACCGCCGGAAGCCCGAAGATCGCCAGCGGCAGCGCCCATGCGAACTCCTCGGCATCGACCATCAGCGCGTGCCCGAGCCACCAGAGGCCAGCGACGAAGTAGCCGAAGCCGAACAGCCAGCCGGTGACGAAGGAGGGCCACAGGCGACCGATGATGCCGCTGTCGGGCGCGGCCGCCGCGCCGTCGATCAGCCAGACCAGAAGCGTGAAAGAGACGAACATCGCGGCGAAGAAGCCGATGGGGGGGAGGGCGAGAACGCCGAATGCGCCGGCAAGGATAGCCAGCAGCGCTCTCTTGTAACCCCAGACCAGGATGACCCTGTCCGCAAGTCGCTCCATGCACACCCCACCAATCCGCGAATCAACTGAGGTCGCAGTGTTTCAAAAAAGCTGCCGCTTGTCGTCGCGGCTTGTCGTCGCTGGCCGCAATCAGTTTGCCGTCGGCGTCTCGCTCTGCCGTTCGTCGCCGTGGTCGAGACCGATTGCGCCGTCACCGTCGCTCTTCGCGCGCCGGCGGATCGCCTGACGCTTGCGGGTGATCCGAACGCGCTTGATGCGGCGCGGATCGGCATCGAGAATGTGGAACTCGAAGCCCGGCAGCGCCTGGACGACTTCGCCGCGCACAGGAATGCGCCCGAGCTCGGAGAAGATCAGCCCGCCCAGCGTATCGACTTCGTCGACCTGCTCGGTGATGTCGAAATCCGGGCCGATGGCTTCCGCGATATCCTCGAGTTCGACGCGGGCGTCGGCCACGAACATGTCCTCGGAGACCCGCTTGAACATCACCTCTTCGTCGTCGTGCTCGTCGTCGATGTCGCCAACGACCATTTCCACGATATCCTCATGCGAGGCCAGCCCATCGGTGCCGCCATATTCATCGATGACGAGCGCCATCTGCGTGCGGTTCACCTGCATGCGGCGCAACAGGTCGGAGGCCAGCATCGATGGCGGAACGAACAGGATCTTGCGGATGATCCCTGCTTCGGACAGCGTCTTCTGCAGATCCACGCGGGCAAGGTCGAAATTCGGCTTGGCCGAGCGCGGCGCCTTTTGAAGACTGTCGGGAGAGATCTCCACGATCGGCTCGGCACCCTTGGCGGCCTTGGTCGATCCACGCCGCTTGTTGCGCGCTTGCTTGGCCACATACGAGAGCAGGTCGCGGATATGCACCATGCCGCGCGGATCGTCCAGCGTCTCGGCATAAACGGGCATGCGCGAGCGGCCGGATTCCTCGAACAGGATCATCAGCTCGCCGATGGTGATGGTCTGGTCCACCGCCTCGATATCGGCGCGCGGCACCATCACGTCGGCAACGCGCACTTCCCGGAAGCGCAGGATGTTGTTGAGCATCGCCTTCTCGTCGGCGGAGAAGGCATCGCCATCGGCCGCGTCGGTCATCAGCGCGTCAGCTAGGTCTTCGCGGATGCGCGAACCCTGCTGTGGCCTCAATATGCGGGCAGCCCGCGACCAGAAGGATTGGGATCGTCCGGACTGCCTGCTACTACTGCCACCCTCGTCGGAGGATGATTGATCAGCGGTGTCCTTGGCCTCGGTGGCCGGTCTCGTCGTAAAGTCGCTCATGGTTCCATTTTAAGGTCTTGACCCTCGTATGGGTCAGATAGGCCGAGTTTCGCCAGAATGCGAGTCTCCAGCCCCTCCATTATCTCGGCTTCGGCATCATTATTATGATCGTAACCGAAGAGATGCAAGAAGCCGTGCACCATTAGGTGGGTCAGATGGTCGTCGAAGCTCTTTTCGAGCTCGAGCGCCTCGCGGGCCACGGTCTCCCTGGCGATGATGATATCGCCAAGCATCGGCCCCGGAACCTTGCCCGGCTGGACCGGGAAGGCGGGGAATGAAAGTACGTTGGTCGGCTTGTCCTTGCCGCGCCATTCCGCATTGATGTCCTGGATCGAGGCATCGTCGGTAAAGACCAGCGACACCTCAGGGACCATCTTCGGAAACGGCTGCTTCTCGGTTTCGCGCAGATAGCTTGCCGCAGTTTCCAGCACGCGGTCGGCCAGCGCGTGGAGCGCGTCTTCGGAGGGCCATTCGCCCTCCTCGATGCTGATCTGTATGTCTAACTCGGCCATCAGTCCTGCTGCGCGGCCTCTGGTGTATCCGTCAGGTAGGTGGCGTCATAGGCGCGCACGATGCGGCCGACAAGCGGATGGCGCACGACATCGGTGTCCTTGAAGCGCACGATCGAGATGCCCTCGACGCCGTTCAAGAGCTGCAGCGCCTCGACTAGGCCGGACTTGACGCCGCGCGGAAGGTCGATCTGGCTTGGGTCGCCGGTGACGATCATCCGCGAGTTCTCGCCGAGACGCGTCAGGAACATCTTCATCTGCATAGACGTCGTGTTTTGCGCCTCGTCGAGGATGACGGCGGCGTTGGCGAGCGTGCGGCCGCGCATGAAGGCCAGCGGCGCGATTTCGATGACGCCGGCGGTGATGGCGCGATCGACCTTGTCGGCCGGCATCATGTCGTAGAGCGCGTCATAGAGCGGGCGGAGATAAGGATCGACCTTCTCCTTCATGTCGCCGGGCAGGAAGCCCAGGCGCTCGCCGGCTTCGACAGCCGGGCGCGAGAGAATGATCTTCTCGACGACGCCGCGCTCCAGAAGCTGGGCAGCGTGCGCGACCGCAAGATAGGTCTTGCCGGTACCGGCAGGGCCGCAACCGAACACCAGCTCGGCGCGCTCCAGCGCCCGCAAATAGGCGTCCTGCGTCGGCGTGCGGGCAATGATGGTCTTCTTGCGCGTGGACACCTGCGCCATTGTCAGCTTGGCTTTCTTCTCCATCGTCGGCAGGCTCAGCTGATCGTCGGCGGCAACAGCCATGCGAATGGCGCCCTCGACGTCGGATCGTTCGACGCTGCCGCCCTTCTGGAGCTTGTCGTAGAGATAGTCCAGCGTGCGGCGCGCCTGGTTGGTGGTGACGATGTCACCCGAGATGACGACAGAGTTGCCTCGCGCTCGAGCATCGATGTTCAGGCGTTCCTCGAGTAGCTTGAGGTTCTGGTCGAATTGACCAAACAGTTCGCTGGCGAACCGGTTGTTTTCGAACGTCAGAATAAAGTGATTGGCGTCGCTCGCGATACGTGGGTGGCGCGGTGAGGAAGAAACCAATTCTTGTCCGTTCAAGCGGTCGAGCTCCTTGAGTTAGGCACCAGCCTCTACCACCTCGGAAAACAGGCTGTTCGGTCCGGTACCTGTGATTCGCACATTGATAATGTCACCGATTTGCGATGCTTTTGCATCAACATTCACTGACTGAAGCCAGGGGGAACGCCCAATAAGCTGTTGAGACATGCGACCGGGCTTTTCAAGCAACAGTTCGATGGTCTTCCCGACGCAGGATTCGGCAAATTCCTGCTGCTGCTTCAAAAGAAGCGCCTGCAGGCGTTCGAGCCTTTCCGACTTTATCTCTTCCGGCACCTGGTCCTTCAGATCCGCTCCGGGCGTACCCGGCCGCGTCGAGTATTTGAACGAGAAGGCCTGCGCATAGCGGACTTTCTCCACGAGCTTCAGTGTATCCTCAAAATCCTGATCTGTCTCCCCCGGAAAGCCGACGATGAAATCGCCCGACAGCGCGATGTCGGGGCGGGCGGCACGGATGCGCTCGACCAGCGCCAGATACTCGGCGGCCGTGTGGCGACGGTTCATCGCCTTCAGGATCCGGTCCGATCCCGCCTGCACCGGAAGATGCAGATAGGGCATCAGCGCGCGCAGGTCGCGATGCGCCTCGATCAGCCGGTCGTCCATGTCGCGGGGATGGCTGGTGGTGTAGCGCAGCCGTGCGAGGCCGGGGATCTCGGCCAGCCGGTAGAGCAGGTCGCCCAGCGTCCACTCCCGTCCGTCGGAGCCGACGCCGTGCCAGGCGTTGACGTTCTGGCCGAGCAGCGTGATCTCGCGCACGCCGCCCTCGACCAGCTTCTGCGCTTCCTCGACGATCTGTCCGACCGAGCGCGACACTTCCGAGCCGCGCGTATAAGGCACGACGCAGAACGTACAGAACTTGTCGCAGCCTTCCTGCACCGTCAGAAACGCGGTGACCCCACGGGCGCGGATCTTGGTCTTCTCGGCGATCGGCAGATGCTCGAACTTGTCTTCCAGCGCATATTCCGTATCGACGATCCGCTGGCCTTCCTTGGCCTTTCGCAGCGCCTCCGGCAGGCGGTGATAGGTCTGCGGCCCGATGACCACGTCGACGGCGGGCGCCCGGCGCAGGATCTCCTCGCCTTCCGCCTGCGCCACGCAACCGGCGACCCCGATCATGAACTCGCGGCCTTCCCTGTTGCGCGCCTTCTTCATGTCGCGCAGCCGCCCGAGCGCCGAGTAAACCTTCTCGGCCGCCTTCTCGCGGATATGACAGGTGTTGAGCAACACCAGATCGGCCTCTTCCATGACCTCCGTCGGCTCATAGCCGTCCCGCGCCAGAGCATCGCTCATCCGCGTCGAGTCATAGACGTTCATCTGACAGCCGTAGGTCTTGATGAAAACCTTGCGGCTGTTGCTGCCATCACGGAGATTGGTCTCCGGGGCGGGAAGAAGGGCGCTGTCCTGGGTCATGCCGCGCTATTTAGTGGTTTTTGGCGCGGGAGAAAAGGGAATCTTGCTCAGCCGGCATCCCGCCCGCGCAACGCCGCCGAAAGCATGGTCCGTATCCGTTGCGCGATCGTCGCGCTCACCTGCTTGCGGTTGGTCTCGGCGCCATAGGAAACCGCCTCGCCGAAATGGACATCGACGTCGAAGGCGCCGCAGCGCAGCATGTCCTTGAGGTGCGGCAGCATCTCGACGTCGCCGGGCCAGGAGGCCAGCGGGCGGTGGTAGCGGCCCATGGGAAGGCCATGCACGCCGGTATAGGCGACCGCCACCGGCTGCACGATGACGGTGCCCGTCGGCGAGGCGGGGACGGCCATGGCGGCGGCGCCGAACAGCGAGGATTTCACCTCCAGCAGCCGGTTGCCATCCGACGTCGTGCCCTCGGGAAACAGCACGACGATCTCGCCGTCGGCCATGCGCGCGGCGATCTCGCTCACCTGGTTGCCGGTATTGCGCTTTTCCTCGCGCACCACGAACACGCTCTTCTGCAGCTTGGCGAGCGTGCCGAAGATCGGCCAGTCACGCACTTCGTTCTTGGCGATGAAGGCGACGTCGGCGATCGAGGAGAGCACCATGATGTCCATCCATGAGGAATGGTTGGCGCAAAGCATCAGCGGCCGGTGGGTTTCCATCTGCCCGTGAACCCGCACCCGGATACCGAGACAGAAGCAGATGATGCGGTGCCAGACGCGCGGCAGCCAGCGCCGCATCTTCCAGTCGAAGCGCAGCGCCAGCAATTGCCAGGGCATCAACACGATACTGGCGATGAGAATGACGATGCCGGCGAGGGCGACGCGCAGCCAGGCGATCAAATCGAACACTCCGCGGCTGCACGCATGATATCAGTGATCGTCCTTCTTGAGCGGTATGCCGTAGAGCTCAAGCCGATGATCCACCAGCGTAAAACCGTGCTCGCGGGCGATCCGCTCCTGCAGCGCCTCGATCTCCGGCGAGCGGAATTCGATGACGACGCCGGTCTTCAGGTCGATCAGGTGATCGTGATGCTCTTCCGGCACCGTCTCGTAGCGCGAGCGGCCGTCGCGGAAGTCGTGGCGGGCGATGATACCGGCGTCCTCGAACAGCTTGACAGTGCGGTAGACGGTGGAAATCGAGATCTTGGCATCGACCTTCACCGAGCGGCGATAGAGCTCCTCCACGTCGGGGTGGTCCGCCGATTCCTCGAGAATACGCGCGATCACCCGGCGTTGCTCCGTCATGCGCATGCCGCGCTCGGTGCAGAGATCCTCAAGGGTTTTGGCCACTTCCGTCATGAGGCGCCTTCCGATAGTCAACGTTTCAAAACGGAACTAGCGAAGAATGCGCTTCATGACAAGCGCCGTGGATACGTCGCCATTGGCATCCTTGTAGTATCCACGCCGTTCTCCGACCTGGTCGAAACCGAGCTTCCGGTAGAGACCGAGCGCCGCGACGTTGCCGCCATCGACCTCGAGGAAGATGCTCTCGCCGCCGCGCTGCTTGGCCTCGCGCATGGCTGCCTGCATCAGCCGCCAGCCGAGGCCGGACCGTCCTACCTTGGCCTGCACGGCAATCGTCAGGATCTCGGCCTCGCCGGCCACCTCGCGCGCCAGCACGAAGCCCGGCAGCGGCTTTTTCAGGAAAGCATTGGTCTGTCGCGCCACGAAGCCGAAGACGTTGTTCTGGCTGAGCAGGCTGTAGAATTCGCCGTCGCCCCAGGGGCGGGCGAAGCGCTCGCCGTGCAGTGTCGAGACCGCATGGCAATCATCGGCATCCATCGGGATGATCTCGAATTCCGGCTTCAGCGACAGATAGGATTCCAGCATGGTCATACTCGCGCAATCGCAAACCCGGCCTGCGGCTTGGCGTCGGGTCCGCGCAGATAAAGTGGTTTCGGCTTTCCGGAAGAGGGATCGGCGGCAGCGGCAAGGCGCGCCACGACGGAGATGGGGAAATGGTTGGCGTATTCGCCTGTCGCGTCCGGCTTGAGCAGCGGCGTCGCAGAGCCGGTGATGGCGCCGTCGAAGGATGCGGCAAAGGCCTGCGCCTCCTCGACGGTCACAGCCCTGGCTTCATCGAGCGGCGCGCCATCGGCGTCGAAGGCTTGCAGATAGATCTCGTTGCGCTTGGCATCCATGGCGGCCAGCACCGGCCTGCCCGGCGAACGCTGACGCTCGGCCTCGGCCATGACTGACAGCGTCGTGATGCCGACGGCGGGTACGCCGAGCGAAAGGGCAAAGCCGCGGGCTGCCGCCACGCCGACGCGAATGCCGGTAAACGAGCCCGGACCGATGGTGACGGCGATGCGCTCGATGGCGGACAGCTGAACGCCCGCTTCATCCAGCGCGCGGTCGACTATTCCCATCAGATGCTCGGCATGCCCCTTGCCGATCATGTCCGATGCCTCCCCCAGCACCGTATTCCTGCCGCTGTCATAGACAGAGGCAGCGCAATCCACACCTGCGGTGTCGAGCGCCAGTATGATCATGGCATCTATTTCCGAATAAACCGTTCCTGACCTGTCCATACATCGCAAGACGCCGCGTTTGCAAACGCCGCGTCGTCGCGAATGTTGGTTCAGCTCGTCAGACGGCTTCGACTTCCTGAACTTCCGGCACGAAATGGCGCAGCAGGTTCTGGACGCCGTGCTTCAGCGTTGCCGTCGAGGACGGGCAACCCGCGCACGAGCCCTTCATGTTCAAATAGACGGTGCCGTCCTTGAAGCCGCGGAAGGTGATGTCGCCGCCATCCTGGGCAACGGCCGGACGCACGCGCGTCTCCAGCAGTTCCTTGATGGTGAGAACGATCGTCTCGTCGCCTTCGTCGAAGAATTCGCCATCGGCATCGGCTGCTTCACCAAGCACGGAGGAAGCGCCCATGACCGGCTTGCCGGACATGAAATGCTCCATGATCGAGCCGAGGATGGCGGGCTTCAGATGCTGCCACTCCTGGTCTTCCTTGGAAACGCTGATGAAGTCGTAGCCGAAGTAGACGCCGGTCACGCCGTTGATCTCGAACAGGCGTGCCGCCAGCGGCGAGGCGCTGGCTTCGTCGCGATTGCGGAACTCGGCGGTGCCGCTTTCCATGACGATCTTGCCCGGCAGGAACTTCTGCGTGGACGGGTTCGGCGTGGCTTCGGTCTGGATAAACATTGTGCTCTCCGTGCGGCAGGCGCGCGCCCGCGACGTCTTTAGAATTCTTCAAAACTAGAAATAAGCCGTTTGGCACTTCAATTCAAGAGACTGATACTCAAGAAAGCGGCTTATGCCAACGCGTCCAGTTCCTCGTCGGTCAGTGTATCAGGCAAAACGGTGACGGGGATGGGGAAGGCCGCACCCCGGCCGGCAACCGACGACACCAATGGTCCCGGACCCTCCTTGGCGGAACTTGCGGCGAGCACCAGAATGGCGATATCGCGGTCGTCCTCGATCACGGCATTGATCTGCTCGGCCGCACCGCCCTCGCGAATGACGATCTCGGGCTCGATGCCGATATTCTCGCGCACCAGCTGCGCCGATTTCGCCACCACGGCTTCCGCTTCCTCGCGTGCTTCCGCCCGCATGATTTCCTCGACCCCCAGCCACTGCTGGAAGTCGCCATCGGGAATGATGTAGACGAGCACCAATCCGCCATTGGAGTTCTTGGCGCGCCGGCCGGCATAATGGACGGCGCGCTGGCATTCGGGCGTGTCGTCGATCACGGCCATGAACTTGCGGCGGTGACCTTCGAGCCGTGAGAGTCGTTTTGATACCATGAGCGGGACTCTGACACTTGATCCGGGAGATTTGCAAGTCCCCGTTTTGCCGCAAACTGTCCGCTCACCGACAGCCGTCTGGCCGGCCGCGCGGTCAGGCCGGAGTGAGCCCGTAAAGCAGCATGATCTCCTTCACATGCTCGATGTCAGGCTTGCCGATGACATTGATGGCCGAGGCGATCTCCTCGAAGAACCGCCTGCCGATCAGGCCCGGTGTCATGGTGATCAGCGCGCGCGCCGTTTCCTGGTGCAGGTTTTCGTGCGTGTGGACGATGCCGCGCGGAATGAACACCGTGTCGCCGGCCCGCACTTCGCAGCGCTCGCCATCGACTGTCGTCGTCATCGTTCCGGAGAGACCGAAGATCACTTCGTCGACATCTTCGTGATAATGCGCCGCCGGCACGCGCGACTGGTAGGGGACGACGAATTCGAACATGACCATGCTGCCCGCGCTCTGGTCTTCATCGACCAGCAGTCGAACCTCCATCATGCCGATCTGAATGAGGTTCCGGTTGCGCATCTTGGCCTCCTCATGGCTCTAAGGAGAGTACGCCGCAGTCCAATCTTCGACAAGTGCGGGGCTTCGACAAGTCCGACTCGACAAGTACGACTGGAGAAGCCCGGGCGGCCGAAGCCGCCCGGCTGTCGTTGCTAGTAGAGGAAGCCGACGATGTCGCGGACTTCCTTCATCGTCACTTCGGCGCGCGCCCGAGCCCGCTCGCCGCCATCGCGCAGGATCGCGTCGATATGGCTGGTGTCGGCCATCAGGCGGCGCATCTCGGCGGTGATCGGCGACAGCACCTTGACCGAGAGGTCGATCAGCGCCGGCTTGAACACGGAGAACTGCTGTCCGCCGAATTCGGAAAGCACGGCTGCCTTCGACGTGTCGGCGAGTGCCGCGTAGATGCCGACGAGGTTGTCGGCCTCGGGGCGACCCTGCAGGCCCTCGAGCTCGCTCGGCAAACCATCCGGATCGGTCTTGGCCTTGCGGATCTTCTTGGAGATCGCGTCCTCATCGTCCATCAGGTTGATGCGCGACAGGTCGGATGGATCCGACTTCGACATCTTCTTGGTGCCATCCCGCAGCGACATGACGCGCGGCGCCGGGCCGTCGATCATGGGCTCGACCATCGGGAAGTAGGCATGAACAGGCTCCTTGCCGACGGTGATGTCCACCCCGTACCCTGCCTTGCGGATATGTTCGGCGTAATCGAGGTTGAACTTCATCGCGATGTCGCGGGCAAGCTCAAGGTGCTGCTTCTGGTCGTCGCCGACGGGAACATGCGTCCCGCGATAGACGAGAATGTCGGCCGCCATCAGGCTCGGATAGGCGTAGAGCCCGAGCGAGGCCTGCTCGCGATCCTTGCCGGCCTTGTCCTTGAACTGCGTCATGCGGTTCATCCAGCCGATGCGCGCCACGCAGTTGAAGATCCAGGCGAGCTCTGCATGCTGCGGCACGGCCGACTGGTTGAATACGATATGCTTCACCGGGTCGATGCCCGACGCGATGAAGGCGGCGGCGATCGAGCGGATCTGGTTCGGCATGTCCTCATGCACCAGCTGCGCTGTCAGCGCATGCATGTCGACCACGCAGTAGATGCAGTCGTTGCCGTCCTGCAGCGCCACGAACTTGCGGATCGCGCCGAGATAGTTGCCGAGATGCAGATTGCCGGTCGGCTGAACGCCCGAAAAGACCAGTTTCTTGAATTCGTTCATCATGTCCTCGATTAGGCTTGTGGAGGGCCTTTGCTGCGTCCTTCACGCGTCTTTGACGCGTGAAGGACGCAGCA
>UCJD01000062.1 GCA_900472605.1 Hyphomicrobiales bacterium
GGATTTTGCAACGGCCCCCAGTGGGTGGAGATCATTCCGACGAGCTTGCCATCGCGAGTGATGAGCGGCGTCGTCTGCCCGGCCCGGATACCACCGCCAAGGAGGACGTCCCGGTCGGGCGTACCTGCCATGAAGGAACAGGTCTCGACGTCCTCGGCTATCGCCCGGCGTCCGGTGCGAAGGACTTCGCCGCAGGTGCAGCCCGAGTCGCCTCGGACCCATTTCCAGTATTCCATGCCGCGGGCATCGAGGCCGGTCGACGCAAGCATCTCCAGTTCGCCTGCCGGCCCACGTTCGGGATGCAGGAACTGGACGGTGCAGACGTCGGACTTCATGATCTGTGCGGCCGCGGTGACAAGCTTTTGATAAAGACCGTCCTCGCCATCTTCGCCCGCAAGCTCCAGGCTGATCTGCCGCAGGAGTTCGCTGTCGGCGAGCTCAGCTTCGAGCTGCCTCTTCGTCTCAAGCAACGCCTGTTCGGCCTTCCGGCGCTCGTCGGCTTCCTTGAAGCGGGAGATGATGACACCGGCAGCCTGCGTAATCAGCGACGCGCGGTCGATGTCGCAGCTTACTGCGTCGCGAGGCTCGGGCCAGTAGACCGAGAACGTTCCGACGAAATGGCCGGTGGCCGTGTTGATAGGAAAGCTCCAGCAGGCCCGATATCGATACTTGTCGGCAAGCCAGACCCACGGCGCCCAAAGCGGATCGAGATAGACGTCGGCAGTCAGCACTGGCTGGCCTGTGTGCGCGGCAAGACCGCACGAAAGTGATTCTGGTCCAACCGCAAGACCGTCCACCGCGAGAGCGTAGTCGTCCGGCATGCCGACCACATGATGCAGCGATCCGCCGTCTGGTCCCGTCAGAAAGAAAGCCGTACGCGTTCCTTCACCAAGGGCAGACGTCGCGGTGTCGACAAGGATGCCGAGTGTCTCGTGCAGCGGCGCGTCATTCAGCGCCGAAGAGAAGGCACGCCTTTGCCCCGAAAACCAAACTTCGCGGTCCTGAAGCTGCTCTAAGCTTGGAGCTTCCAAGAACGCAAGGTTGTGGTTCAATGCGATGCTTTTGCTGTCCATAGAAAACCCAGTGTCGACAACCTCAACGCGCCCATAGACAACTTTGCGAAGGTCGAACTGCTTGGGCAACTGCATATAACACGCCTGCGGTCAGATCGTTCCCAGCTATCTGAAAATTCAGTCCTCGCGGACTTCAGGCTATCAGGCAGATGAATCGGCAAGGTTGCGAGGGCATCAAACCGATTTCATCTCTGCTCTTGAACGGATGCGAACCCTGACCACTTGGGGCAGTTGACACCAAGGCGCTGAATACAGTTCATAAAATCCATCGAGATCGAAAGGAGGCGCATTGGCCGACACGTCTTTGTGGAATGAAGCGATTACCCTTGGCGTTGCGTTACTTGGTGCCGGCCTTGGCGTCTTGAATACGTGGCAGACTGTCAATGCAGGTAGCCACTCGGTTTCTGGCCGACGCCGTTAGACGCCCCGAGGAGCCGCGCAAAGACACCGGATTGCCTCAAAAATTGCCTGAGCCAAATGCCCCGGTCATCCTTGACAGGGCGATCATTCAACGCATCGTCGCATTTTCGATTGGGAATTATTCCGGATCTTGCGCCTGTCCGTATAGCACTGATCGTGGCGGCCACAGATGCGGAAGCCGCACTGCCTACTCAAAACCAGGCGGCTATGCCCCGATTTGCTATCCTCAAGACGTAACCACGGCGATGATTGAAGCGTTTCGTCGGCACTAAAGCTGTTGCGGCTCGTTCCAGATATCGTCGCCGGCGATGCCCTGCCGATAAAGAGGTGTGAACGTGATGCGCGGAGATTGAACACTCTATGCCGTCCGGGCGCAGGCCGATGTTATCTATCGAGAACGCCAACCATTCGATTGACGGCGTCCCAATATTCCTTGTGCATGATCTCGGTTGCCTCTGAGATCGCCGACTTCCAGGCAGGCCCGCGGTCCCATGCTTCCTCCAAGGCATCAGCAAGCGACGGCCCATGACCTGTCACCGGCAGGGCATCGAATAGCATGCCTGCCTGTCTTAGATCCTTATCCCGTTTAGCCTGGCCACCAGCGTCGTTTTGGCGGCGACCGGCGATGATCAGCTTATGTACTGCATATCTGCAAGGATCGGGGATGACCACCGAGATACCGGCACCATGTAGCAGGATCGAACGAACGGGATCACGGATCAAGAAATCCATAAATCTTAGCGGCTCGGCCGAGGCGCCGCCGAGAGCCGGCATGTTGGCCGGTATGTCCGAATGTTCTTCCGCACCCCTGTTCGTCGTCAGGAATTCGACACGGTAGCCGGTTTGATTCCGGAAGGCGTGAGATCGAGGACTACCGCTGATGTGAGGCACGGCCCGGAATGTCGGATCAAGCTCATTCAGGAGATCAAGAATCGGCGGCAGTGAATCCGCCACTTCGGCGGAGATCGCAAAATCCTGGGCTAGGTCCGCATCTCCTGTCAGGATCGCTGCCGATGGCAGACGGATGCCAAGATATGCCGAGTAGCATTGAAAGGCGACAGTGCCGACGAGGATTCCGCGCAGCCGGAAGAGACCTGCCTTGGCGAGCGCTTGTATGACATCGCCGGTAAAGCGATCGGCCGCGATTAAACCGGCTTCCCTCGTCAGCGTCGAAACGAACTTGCGGCGAGCCTTATAATCCGACTTCTCACCCTTGAATGTCTCGACACGTTCCGCAATCAGGGGATCGTCGGCCGGCCCGACATAGCGGCGCCTTTGCCTGCCCTCACCATCAGGCTGGTCAAAATACCAATAACGTCGCCCATCGACTGCGACAGGCACGAACCTACCTGACGGAGGGAAGTCCTCTGCCCAGTCGTCATCAAATGCTCGTTGCTGAAGTTCCGCGACCATAGTTCGGAACATGAGATCAATTTGCTTGATCACGGCGACCTCTATATCGTTTTCACAGATCTAGTATAGTCACCTGCGATTAGCAAGGCGCAGGCGCTCCTTCCCCGCTGCGATACCTCGCTTCGATATTCACGATACGATTGTGGGTCCGGCCGCAGGCAACATGCTCGTACTCACATGAGCCACTTGCTCACTACTATACTGTTTGCACAAATCTAGTATAATAAGTGAAGTGGCCGGCAAGTCGCTCTAAGAAAGCCGAAAATCGGTAAGATCACCCTTATCGGATAGCATGTGCAGCGAGCCGTCAGGTCTTGAACACGTGTGAACCGACGACCTGCCAAAACGAGACCTCAGCTCATGGCCAATATTGTATCATCCCCCGTCGCTTGCCTCGAGGATCGACTGGTCGTCCTAACTCCCCTCTGTTACTCCGATGCAAACGCCAACGCCTTGTTGAAACCGGCTTAGTGTTGCCGGCATGCCGGGGATGGTCTATCGAAGCGGCGCGGACGCAGCCTGACAGCCGATAGAGAGACACCAAATCGATGGCACGCAAGTACAGAGACGATTTCGCTTCGCAAGATGTCGAGTCGGAGCTCGTCATCTGCTTGCTCTGCGAGCGGGTGATACCCAACGACCAGATCGAGGAGCACCACCTTATTCCCAAGAGCAAAGGTGGCAAGATCAAGGTGCCTTTGCACCGGATATGCCATAGCCACATACATGCAGCCTTCACGGACGCCCAGCTGGCAAAGAACTTCTCCACGATCTCAGCTATTCTCGAGTACCCTACGATTCAGAAATTCGTCAGTTGGGTAAAAACAAAACCACCTGGCTTCGATGATGAAGCAGAGGAGAGCGGCCGACGTCGCTGAGAATTGGCCACGAGACTGCGCGCGGTAAGCTTGATTTAAGATCGCAAGCACGTTGTCCGCCCGCGTCAATGCTTTGACCCTCTCTTCGGGAAAAGCTTAATGTGCCCGACCTGAGAGATAGGTGACGTTTTGTACCGGAGACATGGGTTACACTTTTCGATTTGATCGGGAGGTGTGGATGCCGTGGAGAGAGACTTCGGTCATGGATGAGCGTCTTCGATTTGTCGCCCGACTGCTGGAGGGCGAAGGGATGAGCGAGGTTTGCCGGGATTTCGGGATCTCGCGCAAGACCGGCTACAAGATCTTCAATCGCTACAAGGATGAGGGGCAGGAAACCCTGACAGACCGGTCGCGGCGGCCGGTGCGCTATGCCAACCAGCGGCCAGAGATTGCGCCAAACGAGATACTGGGGACCTGCAGCTAAGCAGGCCTGCATTCGAGCGGCATTCCGTACATTTTTAAAATAAGTTGCGGAATTCCGTTTGTATGTGTAAAAGGCATATATGCGGATTTCCGCATTATTTTCACAATGAAAGCGGAATTCCGCATGATCGCTACTATATTTCAGTCATTGGGTGCACAACTCCTCGCCATTCGGAAAAAGCGTAAATTGAGCCAACCGGCGCTGGCTGAGCGACTTGGCCGAAATCGTGCCCGCATATCAGAACTGGAACGTGACCTTGCCAATAATCGTTTGGGCAGGGACCGTCTGACTCTGTTTGCCGAACTCTGCGATACGCTTGATCTCGTCCCCGTGCTGATCCCGAAATCACGCATGGAAAGCGTGCGGCTGCTGGTCGATGACATACCTACTCCAAGACATTCGACCGAGGTTCCTAGAGCTTTCGACGAGCTTTTCATCGACCTCGACGAAGATGAGGTAAAGGAAGGGTAATGGCGAAAGCAGCGGCGGTTCTCGGCGTCTTCATGCTCAACGAAAAAGGAGGGTCCACGCGGGCCGGGACCCTGACGCGTGACGCTGATGGGGCGGTGTCATTCGTTGTTGCGGAAAGCTTCCTACGGGACGCGGCGAGGCCAATCCTCAGTCTCGGCTGGTATGATCCCGATTCCGACCAAGGGACACGCGAAAGACTCTCCTCGCGGCGAGACAAAATCGGGCTGCACGGAAGGTTACCGCCTTGGTTTTCCGGGCTTCTGCCGGAAGGAGCCCTACGTGACCTGGTGATGACTGAAATGGGGCCGGGCGACCACGACGAATTCGACGTGCTGACCCGCCTCGGAGCGGACTTGCCCGGCGCGGTCTTCATTGTCCCGGAGACCGACATACCGGCGTCGGCGGGACCACTGGATCTTGGAAAGGTTCATGGCTTCAAGGCGCCGCTTCCCGAAGGCGCAGTGAAATTCTCGCTGGCAGGCGTCCAGCTGAAATTTAC
Source organism: Hyphomicrobiales bacterium (assembly GCA_900472605.1). GTDB lineage: Bacteria > Pseudomonadota > Alphaproteobacteria > Rhizobiales > Rhizobiaceae > Rhizobium. Next base: position 5,179 of record UCJD01000062.1, read on the forward strand.
CGGCAATCTGAATGGCGACCGTCTGACAGCTCCAGCCCGGGGAGAGACTGGCCGTAGCATCATCAAGCTAGGCAGCGAACGTTTTCCCAATCTTCCCGAAGCTGAATTTGCGGCCATGCAGATGGCGAGCGCCATTGGCGTCAGAACCGCGCGGTGCCGGCTCATCTCTCGTGACGCTATCCGGGACATACCAGCCGAATTGCTGCAGCATGGCGAAAACGTGCTTGTCGTCGATAGGTTCGACAGGGTTGCCGACGGCCGCATCCAGATCGAGGACGCCGGCCAAGTGCTCGGCGCTGTAGGTGACCGCAAATATACGATGGGTACGACCGAGACTGTCATCAACATGATTCGCCGTTTCAGTACCGATAACCGTGACGACGTTCTGGAAGCCGTTAGGCGTGTAGTCGCCGACGTGCTTTTAGGAAATGGCGACAATCACCTGAAGAACTGGTCCTTCTATTTCCCGCAGCCCGGCCAGATTCGGCTTTCGCCCGCCTACGACATTGTGCCGACCGTCCTGTATGTCCCTCAAGACGAGATGGCGTTGCGCTTCGTCAAGACGCATAATTTCGATGCAGTCAATTTGCATCGCTTCGAACGGGTTGCGAGCTTTATAAGCCTCGAACCAAAGCTCCTCACGCGCGAAGTCGAGCATGCCGTCCGACAAGCCCTGGAAACTTGGCCAAAGATTGCCCCCGGTCTTTTGGGATCTGCCGCTTCGGATCGGATTCTCAGGCGGCTCAACACGTTGACGCTTGTCCATGAGGTCCGTCTAAGGATCGGACAGTGATGGAGGCCCGTAGATCGCGGTAGCCATGACGGATGCGCAGCCTTTCAGCTGAGTATACGCCCTTGATGTCAACGGCGTGGAGGCCTCATGGCAGCCCTTGACCGTATTCGAACCATTGACCCACGCCTGTGATAGATTAGGCCATTGAAACTCCAGCGCTATGAAGTGTGGACACACTCCCCACTATAAAAAAGGCGCAAAATATCGAGCTTCCGCCGGGCCCGACCTGAAAGGCAGGCCGTTCCATTCTCACTAGCTGGTCGACTGGCGAGGTCTTCTGCGACTCCCGGCAGTTTCTGAAGCGCGTCCTACAAAAAGACTACGCTTTGATACAACATCGATAAATCCGGAAACAAGCCGGATACTTGAGATCCGTAAATGCTCCTTCGTGCCCATGTCGTTATAACGACAGAACCAGGAGAAGCAGAATGTCCATGTTCGGAAAGACATCCCATAGAAATCATGCACCCTATCGCGCGATAGCGATCGCAGCGGCGTCATTGCTGCTACTCCCCTCGGTTAGCGTTGCGAGCGCTAGTGCGGGAGATGCAGCAACGGTTACTTCAGCCGAGAAGAAGGATGATGAGAGCATCCGCCCCTTCCGAATAGATGTTCCACAATCACAACTGGACGATCTCCGCAAAAGGATTGCAGCCACGCGCTGGCCGGACAAGGAGACCGTAGGTGATATTTCACAAGGCATTGAGCTCGATCGCGTTGAACAGCTCGTTCGATACTGGGAGACCGATTACGACTGGCGCAAGGCAGAAGGGCAGCTGAACGCCCTGCCGGAATTCATCACCACCATCGATGGCGTCGATGTTCAGTTCATCCATGTACGGTCCCGTCATCCGAACGCCCTCCCCGTCATTCTCACCCACGGCTGGCCGGGATCGCAGTTCGAATTCCTCAAGGCCATTGCACCGCTGACCGACCCAACCGCCTATGGCGGGCGCCCGGAAGATGCCTTCGACGTGGTCATCCCGTCCATTCCGGGATACGGTTTCTCCGGCAAGCCGAGCGAACTGGTGCGATCGTCCACTGGAATACGGTTTATCTTGATCGCGCGGTCACACAGCTGAAGCGAGCGGGTCGAGATATTCCTGATACTCTGTTGAAGTACATCTCGCCGCTCAGTTGGGAGCATATCAACCTAACCGGCATCTACACATGGGATGCCGAACATCAGATGCCGAACGGATTTCGTTCGCTTCGTCTGCCAGCCGGGCTGAGGCGGGTCGCATAAGTTCTCATTCTGTTCGACCTTAGCGTACGATTTCGGACTGCTCTTGTTATCACCCCTGTTTGACGAGCATGCGCTCCAATTCGCGGACGCGATCTTCCAGCTTCTTCACTTCCGAATTGCCGACCACCGGCTCGTCTGAATCCACGGCTGCAGCACCTCCCTCGCTTAAAAGCCTGCGCCATCGATAAAGCAGATTGGGCGCAACGCCGTGACGGCGAGCGGTCGAAGATGCCGTCTCGCCTGGTTCGAAAATCTGCTCAATGATCGTCAGCTTTTGCTCGGTTGTCCACCGCCTGCGGCGGACATCACCTGTTAGCAATTCAACGTGTCGATACGCGTTAGACATAAGCCTGTGCTTGAGCCTTTCTGCTTATGCCGACTGTCCGGTCGAAAGTGGGGGCAGTTCACCGACCAGCTGCAGTTGACGCTCTGATCAGTCGGTCCGCATGCGCCCCAGTCTATCTGTTGATCGTCTTGAAACGCACATCCAGCTCTTCCCTTTCGTAGACCGAGCGCCAATTCCCTGCCGGCATAAGCCTAACCGGATGAGTCAGCGCGGCACGTGCCCGAGTTGGAACTGAAATCTTTGCTCGTCGATTTCAAGCCGAAGGGTAAACGCAATGGCGTTTGACGAGGGCTCGACCACCAGCACGCCTTATGAAGAATGTTGCATGGGCGATGTTGGAATTCAGGTGTGCGTCAGCTCATGCGGCGACTGATCTGGGAAACTCGACGGAACCTTTGCATGAAGCCGAACTCCTATTCCATCTCCCAACGCTTCCTTCATTGGGCCGTTGCTCTTCTGGTGTTCTTCAACCTTCTCCTTCCAGATGGGATGAACGCTTGGCACCGCTTGATCCGACACGGTCAGACGCCAACGGCTGCCGAAGTCTCCAGTGCCAACGTCCACGCATACGTCGGAATTGCCATCCTGTTGCTTGCCATCGTTCGCCTTTTTTTGCGATGGCAAACTGGCGTTCCGGCTGAACCTGAAGGTCAACCCCTGGTACTACACGTGGGAGCCAAGATCGTTCACCTCCAGCTTTATGCACTGATCTTCCTCATGCCGGTTTCAGGGATTGTAGCATATTACTTCGTGATCGATGCAGCAGGCTCAATCCACGCCGATATCATGAAGGCTGTGCTCTGGACCGTCATAGCGGCGCATGCCCTTGGGGCGCTTGTCCAGCACTTCTATTTCCGGACAAATGTTCTGCGTCGGATGACAGTCGGCTGAACTTGTCGCGGGCGCCTCCAACGGCTCAGAGTGATGTCCGCGATCGGTGTTGGAAAATGCAGTACCGACACGCAAACTGATGACCGCGGGAAGATCGTGCGCAGCACCTCAAAAGAGCGCGGCAATGATCATTGCGGCGCCCGCGAAAATGGTCACGTCCGATAATGCGGCGGCGAGCAACAGGAACTCGATTGGCTCGTCTGCGACAAAGTAGTCGCTCTTCTGATGCTCCATGATTTCGCTCCCCGCTCAATCATGTGACTCGAATTCCTAATGCAGATTAACCTCTGATGGTATTTTCGCAAGGTTACGCGTGACAAATACGCGATGGCCGGTCAGATCGGCCAAACGTCGTCTACACGCTCGCCATGCCCGTTGGGACGAGTTGGCCGCTATCGTTGCTATAACCCTCGACATCAGCAGTTTGCTGCTCTCTGCCCCAAGTTGCGGACATTGTAGGACTGAGAGTGTCCGCCATATTGTCAAAGGTCACTGGATGGCTCTGCGAAATACTTGATTTCGCTTTCTGATTTGTGTTGAAATCATCCTGGATAATCGGCAAGCGAGTAAAAAAATCGGCGGAAACTCAATGCTCAACGACACCGGACGCTCCGTTGGAGAAATGGCCGAACTTGTACGCGACCACGACTGGGAGTCGACAAGCCTTGGCCCCATGTCTCAATGGCCGCCTGCGTTGACATTTGCCGTTGAGTTGATGTTGCCTTCACATGCACAGATCGTGATGTTTTGCGGCCCCGACTTTGTAGCAATCTATAATGATACCTATGCGCCCAGCATCGGGACGAAACATCCCGACGCGCTCGGCCGCCCCGCGCGCGAGTACTGGGGCGAACTTTGGGACGACCTCGAACCCCTTCTGCGACGCGTTCTGAAAACAGGAGAAACAGTTTCCGCTAAGAATCGGCCGTTCTACATTGAGCGCCCCGACCCGGAGACGGTCTATTTTGACATCTCCTACTCTCCGGTGTTCGGCGCAAACGGCGAGGTTGTAGCTGTCTTTTGCATTGTCAACGAGACGACGGCGCAGGTGGAGGCTGAGACTGCGCTTCGCCAGAGCGAGGAACGTTTGCGTTCGATGATTGACCAGACGACCGTTGGGGTTCTCCAGGCAGACCTCGAAGGGCATCTGTCCTTCGTAAATCCCGGTTTCTGCGAGATCGTAGGTTACTCGGTTGATGAACTGCGTCATTTGACCCTCCGCGATCTGACACACCCCGAAGACCTTCCCGCGAGCATGGAGCCGTTAGGAAGTTTGGGCAACGACGGTGAGAGCTATACGCTTGAAAAGCGCTACGTTCGCAAAGACGGGACACCGATCTGGGTGTCGAACCACGTCTCCGCTTTAAGGGACCGACGCGGGAGGGTCAGTGAAGCCGTCGCTGTGGTTGTGGACACTACGGCCCAAAGGCGTGCTGTCGAAGCAGAGCGGCGTTTGGCGGCGATCATTTCGTCGTCGGAAGACGCCATCTTAGGCATCGATCTCGATATGGTCGTCACCTCGTGGAACAGCGGCGCTGAAAAGGTTTACGGGTATCAAGCCGATGAGATGATCGGCAGATCGGTGACCGTCCTCATCCCACCCGACCGAATAGAAGAAGAAAGACAAATCATCGGCCGCATTAAGTCCGGCGACCGCGTTGAACCGCATGATACCATCCGACGCCACAAGAGCGGCCGCGATGTGGAAGTCTCACTTTCCGTGTCACCTATCTACGACAGCAATGGCCGCATTGTGGGTGCATCGAAGAACGCCCGCGACATCAGTGCACGCAAAGAGGCCGAGCGTATTCAAGCCACGCTGATCGCAGAATTGAACCATCGCGTCAAAAATGTGCTGGCGACGGTGACTGCCATCGCCAGGCAAACCTTCGCCCGCGCGACCGACATCGATTCTGCGACCAAGACATTCGAAGCTCGGCTGCGGTCGATGGCGCGTGCCCACGATCTCCTCACACGTGGAAGCTGGGAAGGCGCGAGCCTGAACAGCATCGTTCGCGAGGCGCTCTCACCATACCCCGCCGATAGAATCGACATTCTAGGCCCAGACACCGCAGTGACGCCCAAGCTCGTCGTCGCCCTTTCGCTCATCCTTCACGAGTTGTCGACGAACGCTGCCAAATACGGCGCGCTTTCGACGGAGGCGGGCCGTATTCATATATCGTGGTCAGTTGAAGATATGCACCCGCCCAAACTTTTCTTGAACTGGATCGAGGTCGGTGGACCCGTGGTCGTCCCTCCTGTTAGAAAAGGCTTTGGCAGCCGCTTGATCGAGGGCCTTCTTCCGGGCGAACTCGGCGGCAGCGTGGACGTGACATACGAGCCAGAAGGACTCCAGTGCCATATTCAAGCGTCCCTCGATATAGATTGGGCCAGCCAGCCCGCTGACTACAGCGACTAGAGCGTTTCACCTTTT
>UCJD01000027.1 GCA_900472605.1 Hyphomicrobiales bacterium
CCCAAACAAGTCAACAAGCCTTTTTCAAAAAATCCCAGTTTCTGCCACCTGACTGATTTTGCAGGGGAATTTTCAAACAGCATGCGAGGCCGCCGCAAACACGCCTCAGGGGCGCACGCTCGCGGCAAGCATTCTCCCTTATATAGGACTGCAAAAGCACGAGACGAGGCCGTCTGCCCTCACATTTTCACAATCGGGTGGTCTGAACGGCAGCGTGAACGTCAGGACGGCGCCTTAAAGCCCGCTGATTTGACTTCCATATGTAAACTATGCACTTTTCCGGCCACCAAATGCCCCCGGGCCTGGTTGACCCGAGCAGCTGAAAGGATGCGGACGCCTTTGCCATGGTGACTGAGAAGATGATGATCCGCTCGTTCGGCAACGAGCCAGCCCTTCTCGCCGATGGCAGACGTGCGCCCGACCGCCGCGAGGTTTCGCTGCGCTGGCTGTCCGGCACATTCCTGACCGGGATCACTTCGAGCGTGCTGATGGGCGTGGCGCTGTTTGCAGCGCTTGACGGCCGCCAGCAGCTGGCCATCCCCGCCGAGGCCTATGCCAGCATTGCCAACACAGCCAATCCCGACGCCGACGTGACCCGTGGCGGCCGCCTGATCGCGCCCGCCATCGCCGCCAAGCCCTCCGACCGCAAGATCATGGAGGTCTCGACGGTCGTCCATGAAGGCGACAAGGAAGTGGTGCGACGCCAGCCTTTTGCGCGCGTGAAGATGACGCTCGCCGCCAATCACGTCGCCACCGAGGATTATCCGGCCTTCAACCCGCTCTCGATCTTCTCGGCCGACGAGCCGGAAGCGCAGCCGGGCGTCCGCACCGGCCAGATCTACGGCTCCGACGTCGAATCCGAAGTCAGCCTCAAGACCGAGGCCTATCCGACCGCAGGCTCCAACCTGAAGATCGCCGCCGGCATGTCGCTTGACGAGATCGAGGAAAACGTCCGCTCCAACGGCTCCGTCCTCACCGACGGCGCCTCGCAGGTGGCTGCCCTTTATTATGTCGACCCGCAGCGCTTTTCCGCCGACGACAACGACGTCGACCTGGCATCGGGTCTGACGGCACGCGTACTCGAGCAGAACATGACGGTGTCGGCGCCGGAATCGATCACGCCGCAGACCGAGGAATTCGCCGACGACATCGTGCCCGTCCGCCAGGACACGCCGATCGTCAAAGCCATGATGGATTCGGGCTATCCCGAGCCGCAGGCAAAGGGTCTCTCCAGCTTCCTCGCGCCGATGCTCGGCTCGGAAAACCTCTCCAAGGGGGACGTGCTGCGCATCGGCATCCTGCAGAAGGGCGAGCAGGCAAAGATCATCCGCGCCAGCGTCTATCGCGGAACCAGGCATATCGTCACCGTCTCGCTCGACGATACCGACCACTATGTCGCCGGCAGCGAACCGCCGAAGCTCGATGCGATCGCCACCGCTTTCGACGACAGCGCCATGACCGCGCCGTCGAACCAGAACCTGCCGCGCGTTTACGACGGTATTTATCGCGCCGCTCTCTCCTATGGCATGACCAAGGACATGACGGCGCTGATCATCAAGCTCTTGGCAAGCAGCGTCGACTTCCAGGCCGAACTGCGCCCGACCGATACGCTCGAGGCCTTCTTCTCGGTGGCCGATGCCAGCGGCCAGGCGACCGACCAGTCCGAACTGCTCTATGTCAACGCCCGCTTCGGCGACACCCAGACGCGCTTTTACCGGTTCCAGGACCCCGAGGACGGATCGATCGACTACTTCGACCAGGACGGCAAGAGCATTCGCCAGTTCCTGCTGCGCAACCCGGTCCCGAACGGCATTTTCCGCTCCGGCTTCGGCATGCGTCGCCACCCGATCCTGGGCTTTGCCCGCATGCACACCGGTGTCGACTGGGCGGCCCCGCGCGGCACGGCGATCATCGCCGTCGGCAACGGCACGGTGGAAAAGGCCGGCTGGGATAGTGGCGGTTACGGTAACCAGACGATCGTGCGCCACGCCAACGGCTACGAATCCTCCTACAACCACCAGAGCGCCATCGCCAAGGGCGTGGTTCCCGGCGCCAAGGTGCGCCAGGGCCAGGTGATCGGCTGGGTCGGCACCACGGGTGAATCGACCGGTCCGCATCTGCACTATGAGATGATCGTCAACGGCACCAAGGTCGACCCTCTCCGTGTTCGCCTGCCTGGCGGCAAGTCGCTCGCGGGTCCGGCGCTGGCGAAATTCGAGGACGAGCGCAAGCGGATCGATACGCTGCTCGGCAACCAGCCGCCGCCGCAGGTGGCGAGCAAGTAGGGTTTTTCCGGCATCTGGCTGCAGGTTGTCGATCGCGATCGTTTGCTGTGTAGCTCACCCCCCTCTGCCCTGCCNNGGGGGAGATCGACTCGCAGCGAGGTTTACGCCAAACGATTGAAGTTGGAGCGAGCGGGTGCCTCATCCGATCTCCCCCCTTGAGGGGGAGATGTCCGGCAGGACAGAGGGGGGTGGCCACATGCTAGAACATCGCAAAACAAAAACGGCGACCGAAGCCGCCGTCTCTCATCTCACAAACCAATCCGCTTACGCCGCTTCGCTGACGCCGGCGGTCTTCGTCCGAAACAGCAGCCGATCGGTGCCGCCCGTGATCTTCACCGTCGAGCCATCCGGCACCTGGCCACCGAGGATCTGCTCGGCCAGCGGATCCTGGACATACTTCTGGATCACCCGCTTCAGCGGCCGCGCGCCATAGACAGGATCGTAGCCCTTGTTGGCGAGCCAATGCGTGGCCTCGTCGTCGAGTTCGATCGTGATTTTGCGCTCGGCCAAGAGCTTCACCAGCCGCTGCAGCTGGATATCGACGATCGCGCCCATCTCGTCCCGCTTCAGGCGGTGGAAGAGGATGATCTCGTCGATGCGGTTCAGGAACTCCGGCCGGAAGTGGCCGCGCACCATCTCCATCACCTGCTCGCGCACCAGATCGCTGTCGTCGCCGTCCTTCAACTGCGTCAGATATTCCGCACCGAGGTTCGACGTCATGATGATCATCGTGTTGCGGAAGTCGACCGTGCGGCCCTGGCCATCGGTCAGCCGGCCATCGTCGAGCACCTGCAGGAGCACGTTGAACACATCGGGATGCGCCTTTTCGATCTCGTCGAACAGCACGACCTGATAGGGCCGGCGACGCACCGCTTCCGTCAGCGAACCGCCTTCCTCATAGCCGACATAGCCGGGAGGGGCGCCGATCAGCCGGGCCACGGAGTGCTTCTCCATGTACTCGGACATATCCATGCGCACCATTGCCGTCTCGTCGTCGAAGAGGAAGCGGGCCAATGCCTTGGTCAGTTCCGTCTTGCCGACGCCGGTCGGGCCGAGGAAGATGAACGAGCCGAGCGGCCGGTTCGGATCCTGCAGGCCGGCGCGCGCGCGGCGCACCGCCCGTGACACGGCCTGAACCGCGTCACCCTGGCCGATCACCGACTTCGCCAGCTCGTCTTCCATCCGCAGCAGCTTCTCGCGATCGCCTTCCAGCATCTTTTCGACCGGGATGCCGGTCCAGCGCGAGACGACATGCGCGATGTTATCGGGGGTCACGACCTCCTGCACCATGGCGCTGCGATCATTGTCCTGCGCTTCGGCTTCCGAAAGCTTCTTTTCAAGCTCCGGAATGACACCGTAGGTCAGCTCGCCGGCACGCTGGAATTCGCCCTTGCGCTGGGCGATCGCCAGATCGTTGCGGGCGTCGTCGAGCTCCTTCTTCAGGTCTGCGGCGAGGCCAAGCTTCTGCTTTTCCGCCTGCCAGCGGGCCGTCAGCGCATCGGCGCTTTCTTCCAGGTCGGTGAGTTCGGTCTCGAGCCGCACCAGCCGGTCGGCCGAGGCCACGTCGGTTTCCTTCTTCAGCGCCTCGCGCTCGATCTTCAGCTGCATGATGCGGCGATCGAGTTCGTCGAGCTCTTCCGGCTTGGAATCGACCTGCATGCGCAGGCGCGCCGCCGCCTCGTCCATCAGGTCGATCGCCTTGTCGGGGAGAAAGCGATCGGTGATGTAGCGGTTCGACAGTGTCGCCGCCGCGACCAGCGACGAGTCCGAGATGCGGACCTTGTGGTGCTGCTCGTACTTCTCCTTCAGGCCGCGCAGGATCGAGATCGTATCCTCCACCGTCGGCTCTTCGACGACAATCGGTTGGAAACGACGGGCGAGCGCCGGGTCCTTCTCGACATGCTTGCGGTATTCGTCGAGCGTGGTCGCGCCGACGCAATGCAGTTCGCCGCGCGCCAGCGCCGGCTTCAGAAGGTTGGAGGCATCCATCGCGCCATCGCCCTTGCCGGCACCGACGAGCGTGTGCATTTCGTCGATGAACAGGATGATCTCGCCGTTTTCCGCCTGCACCTCGTTAAGCACGCTCTTCAGCCGCTCCTCGAACTCGCCGCGATATTTCGCGCCGGCGATCAAGGCCCCCATGTCGAGCGCCATAAGCTTCTTGTCCTTCAGACTTTCCGGCACGTCGCCATTGACGATGCGCAGCGCCAGGCCCTCGGCGATCGCCGTCTTGCCGACGCCGGGTTCACCGATGAGAACGGGGTTGTTCTTCGTGCGGCGCGACAGCACCTGGATGGTGCGCCGAATTTCGTCGTCGCGGCCGATGACAGGATCGAGCCGCCCATCGCGGGCTTCCGCCGTCAGGTCGCGGGCGAATTTCTTCAGCGCGTCGAAGCCTTGTTCGGCATTGGCGCTGTCGGCCGTGCGGCCCTTGCGGATTTCGTTGATGACCTGGTTAAGCGTCACCGCCGTCACGCCGGCGTTCTTCAGCGTGATCGCGGTGGACGATTCCATCGCCAGCGCCTGCAACAGGCGTTCGACCGTGACGAAGCTGTCGCCGGCCTTCTTCGATGCCTCCTCGGCGGTCGAGAGCACCTTGGCGAGCGGAGCGGCGAGATAGATCTGGCCGTTCCCACCGGTAACCTTCGGCAGCTTGGCGAGCGCGGCGTCATTGGCGAGGCGCGCGGCCTTGGCGTCGCCGCCGGCACGCTCGATGAGCGAGGCTGCCATGCCCTGGTCGTCGTCGAGCAGCACTTTCAGCACATGCTCGGGAGCGAACTGCTGGTGCCCCTGCGCCAGCGCATAGGTCTGCGCCGACTGGATGAACCCGCGCACCCGCTCGGAGTATTTTTCAATGTTCATAAATAGACCTCCTTAAATCGCCCTGCCCTCATAAGGCACAGGCCGATGACTGAGATTGAGCTCCCTCAAGAGGCGAGCCATGTCTCTTCGCCGGCGGCAAAAACCGAGGCGAAGAACGTGCTCAGGATATGGTGGGAAGCCGCGAAAGTTTAAAGAGGTGGGACGCCCAAAAAACACGCATGCGAGCAAGCACCGAGAGGCCAAAAACGAGACCGCCCCGCCGGAGCGGCGGCTCGGGCGGGGCGGGATCGGATTGTATCGAATGGCGCTTATGCGGCGACCAGATCGTCCGTCTCGTTTTCCTTGAACATCTTGGCGAGGTTCAGGAAGCAGATCATGCCGTTTTCGGACGCGATGATGCCTTCGCAGAAGGCGCGGTCGAAGGATGCGGTGACCTCGGGAACCGGCTGCACCTGATCGGCCGAAATCGTCAGGATGTCGGAGACCCGGTCGACCAGCATGCCGATGACCATGTTGTGCACTTCGGCGACGACGATGGCGCTGCGCTCGTTGGCGACAGTGCTCTTCATGCCGAGCTTGAAAGCGAGATCGATGATCGGAATGACGGAACCGCGCAGGTTCATGACGCCGATGACGTCGGCTGGCGAATGCGGAATCGGCGTCGAAGGCGCCCAGCCGCGGATTTCGCGGATGGTCGTCGTCTTCACGCAGAATTCCTGGTCGTGCAGGCGGAAGGCAATGATCTCAAGCGTATCGCCACTGAAGCTCGGAGAATTGATCGTCGTCATTAAAAATGTCCCAACTGTCGAAAGCCAGGGCAGAAGCAACCGCGCCACCATTGGCGCCGATGCACTTTGCCTTCAAGCCGTCCGTTCTCTGAATATGAAGAGTACCGTTACGGTTACTCAGGACATTAAAGAAAGAGTGTTTCCCAAATCTAAACCGACCGGCAGGATTTTTCGCCCGGTGAGTGGGGGAAAGCAGCGGAGGGGATGCGTTGAACGGATCTCTGACCCGTTCAACGCATGCAAGTCTCAGACGATCGTCTTCTCGATCTGCTCCACCGCCCACTCGACTTGATCCTTGGTGATGACAAGCGGCGGCGCCAGGCGAATGGTGTTTTCGTGGGTGTCCTTGGCGAGAAGCCCGAGATCCTTCAGCACATAGCAATATTGCCGCGCGCCGCCGGCTTCCGGCACCAGCTCGATCGCCATCATCAGCCCGCGCCCGCGCACCTCTTTCACGATGTTCGAGCGGATCGATCGCAGACCCTCAAGGAAGTAATTGCCCATGCGCTCGGCATTGCCGATCATGTCTTCTTCCGTCAGCACCTTCAAAGCCGCGCGCGCCACGGCACAGGCGAGCGGATTGCCGCCGAAGGTGGAGCCGTGCTGGCCGGGCTTCAAGACGCCCAGCACTTCGGAATTCGAAAGCACCGCCGAAACCGGATAGAATCCACCCGACAACGCCTTGCCGATCAGCGTCACATCGGCCTCGATGCCCTCATGCTCCTCGGCCAGCAGCTTGCCGGTGCGCCCGAGCCCGGTCTGGATTTCGTCGAGAATGAGCGTGACCTTGTTATCGGTGCAAAGCTGGCGCACCGTCTTGAAATAGCCCGGCTGCGGGATGATGACGCCCGCCTCACCCTGGATCGGCTCGATCAGCGCCGCCACCGTATTCTCGTTGATCGCCGCTGCGAACGCGTCGGCATCACCGAAGGGAACGGTGCGGAAGCCCGGCGTATAGGGGCCGAAGCCGGAGCGCGCATCCGGATCGGTGGAGAAGCTGATGATGCTGAGCGTCCGCCCATGGAAATTGTCGGCGCAGACGATGATCTCGGCCTTGCCCTCGGGCACGCCCTTCACCTCGTATCCCCATTTGCGTACCGCCTTGATCGCGGTCTCGACAGCCTCGGCGCCGGAGTTCATCGGCAGGATCTTGTGCGATCCCGTCAGCGCCGCGAGCTCCTCATAGAGATGCGCCAGCTGGTCGTTGCGGAAGGCGCGCGAGGTGAGCGTCAGCTTACCCGCCTGCTCGACCATGGCGGCGAGGATTTTCGGGTGGCAGTGCCCCTGGTTGACGGCCGAATAGGCCGACAGGCAATCGAGATAGCGCTTGCCATCCGTATCCCAGACATAAACGCCCTCGCCGCGCGTCAAGACGACGTCGAGCGGCTTGTAGTTATGGGCTCCCAGGCGCTGCTCGGTATCGATCAATCTGGCTGAAGTGCTCATGGTCGTCCCCTTTTGTTATGCGGCGCGGGTCGGGCGGTCGAAGATGCGGCGACCGAATAGGCTTGCCGTCAACTCGACGAGAACGCGGGCGCTCTTGCCGCGATCGTCGAGAAACGGATTGAGTTCGACCAGGTCGAGAGAGGAGACGAGCCCGCTGTCGCACAGCATCTCCATGATCAGATGCGCCTCGCGGAAGGTCGCGCCGCCGGGCACCGTCGTGCCGACCCCCGGCGCAACGTCCGGATCGAGGAAATCGACGTCGAGGCTGACATGCAGCAACCCGTTGGCTGCTTCGACCTTCTGGAGAATGTCGCGCATGATCGCGGCCACACCCGTCTCGTCGATCGAGCGCATGTCGAAGACGTTGACGCCGTGTTCCTTGATCAGCTCGCGCTCCGGCGCATCGACCGAACGGATGCCGACCTGGAAGACGTTGCGCGGATCGACCAGCGGTCGATCGCGCGGCAGGATGTCGGAGAGATCGGCCTGGCCGCAGTAATAAGCGACCGGCATGCCGTGAATATTGCCTGAAGGCGAAGTCTCCGGCGTGTTGAAATCCGAATGCGCGTCAAGCCAGAGCACGAAAAGCGGCCGCTTCTGCCTGGCGGCATAGCGCGCCATGCCTGATACCGTTCCCATCGACAGGCTGTGATCGCCGCCGAGAATGATCGGGAAACGGCCGGCATCGGCGATCTCGTAGACGCCGGCCTCGAGCGCCCGCGTGAATGCGCCGACGGTGCGCAGATTGTGCGCCTTCGGATGGTTCGGCAGGTCGCGGGCCGGCACCACCTGCACGTCTCCGGCGTCGGTGACATCATGGCCGAGGTCGATCAAGGCACGATCGACGCCAGCGATGCGAAGCGCCGTCGGCCCCATCGCGGCCCCCCTGCGGCCGGAGCCTTCCTCCAAAGGCGCACCGATAAGGGTGACCGATCGCGACTGTGCCTGCATCCCACTCTCCTGCTCACTGTTTCGTTCGAATATCCGACATCGCGCTGGCGACAAAAAGATAAAAAAGTGCCAGTTTCACAGCATGGTTTGACAGTTTGCCAAGTCCAACCGTACAAAATGAAACTCCGATCATTCAAAGCGAAGCCATGGACGACCTCGATCAGGAACTTCTGAGCGCCCTGCGCCACAATGCCCGCGCCCCCGTCTCGTCGCTCGCCGCCGTGACCGGCGCATCACGCGCCACTGTCGCCGCGCGCATCGAACGATTGGTCGCCAACGGCACCATATCAGCCTTCACCATCCGCACCGGCCACGAGACCCGCGCCGCCGGCGTGCGCGCCATCGTCATGATCGAGGTGCTCGGCAAACTCGCCGATAAGGTCGCCGACCAGTTGCGCGGCCTGCCGCAGGTGCGCGCGCTGCACAGCACCAACGGAAAGTGGGACTTCATCGCCGAACTCGAAGACCGCGACCTCGTCTCCTTCGACGAAACGCTGCGCCGCATAAGACTGATCGACGGCATCAATACGACCGAGACAAACATACTGCTGAAGACCAGGAAAACCAGCTTTTAGCCTGCCTCGGCAGGCCAACTCGCCAAACATGCCGAAATCTCATAACCTCATCTGCGTCAACATGGCTGATGTTGCCTGCAGCCGTTTTCAGGTAGTGCTCCTCACGCTAGCAAGCGCAACGTAACAGCCTGGAATATTCGAAATGTGGGATTGGTTCCCGATAATCTTCTTTCCGCTCAAGCTTATCGTGCTCGGCACCGGCATGTTCTTCGCCATCAAGTGGCATCGCGATCAAGAGAAGAAGAAGTAAGCCAGCGGGTCGCAGGCACCTGCCGAACGGCGCGGCCCATTGGCCCGCTTAGAGCCGACTGGTGTCTGACGTTTTCGGGGTCTCCGCAAGAAGCACTTTTCTCAGGAAAAACCGTCGAGGCGTACGGTCGTCCCCTTCGAGTTCACCAAACTGTTCATAACCAAGCTTCAGGTAGAACGGCTTTGCTTGAAAGTCGTAGGTGTCCAGGAAGATACCTAGGTATCCCCGTTCGCGGGCAATGCGCTCCGCTTCTCCCATCAATTGACGGCCGAGCCCCTTTCCTCGGAGGGTCTCAGGCACAACCAAATATTTGACAAATAGCCAATTGAGTTCATCGAAGGCGTACAGGCCACCGACGATCTCCGCCGTCTCCGGTTGCCTTAGCACGATACCAAGATGAGGCCACTCCGCTATGGTCGCGGTGTGGTGACTATTGAATTTCACCAGCGGCATCAGGAGCTGGTCAAGCTCGTCTGCAGTTGGCTCGGCCGCTAGGATTTCCACGGTTGCAATCATCGCGCCAGAGTGTCTGAGATGATGGTGATTGTCGAGCCGACAGTTGCGACCGCCTCCCCTAAGGAAGGGCGTAGGG
This sequence comes from Hyphomicrobiales bacterium, assembly GCA_900472605.1. GTDB lineage: Bacteria > Pseudomonadota > Alphaproteobacteria > Rhizobiales > Rhizobiaceae > Rhizobium. The sequence continues at coordinate 9,711 of UCJD01000027.1, forward strand.
TGAGGCGGCGGCACGGGAGAGCGGTCTTTTCGAACTAGAAACTCGCGGCTCCCAACGATGATTCACCAGCTAAAAACAACGTGACACCCGGCACCGTCAATATTCCTTCTCGTACACCACGCCCGCCTCGCCCGCGCCATTGGCACCCGCCGCTCCGCGCAGTTTCACACCGCGTCCGACATCGAGGTTGATGATCGCCTTGGCGCCGTCCTTGGTGTTCTGCTGCAGCTCGATATAGGTGCGCTCGTTGAGATAGCGGCCGACACCGACATTGGTCTGGCCGTTGGCATCGGTGCTGATATCGAAGTCGTCGACGCCAAGCTGGTTGCGCAAGCCTTGGAACAGTGAGGTCGAGCGCCCGCCCGCAAGCTGGCTGACGGCATCGGCGAGCTGGGCGATCTGCAGCGCCGAGAGCTTCGACATCGACTGCCCGAAGATCAGCTGCGCCAGCACTTCATCCTGCGGCAGCGCCGGCGAGGAGGAGAAGGTGATGGCCGGATCGGTGGCCAGGCCTGCCACATCGACGGTGAGCGTGGTGGTCCCCGACGTCGAGGTGGCCGCCATTTGCAGCGCCGGCGTCAGGTCGCCGGCGAAGGTGATCCGGCTCTTGTCAGAGAAGTCGAGACGACGGTTGAGAATGGTGAGACGCCCGCGCCGCATGGTGAAACCGCCGGAAACGACAGGCACCGACGCCGTACCCCGGATGGTCACGCTGCCGCCGAGCTCGGCGTCGATCCCGCGTCCGCGTACGAAGATTTGCGAGGGCGCATCGACCTGGATGTCGAGGTTGAGTGTGCTCGATTTGCCTCTGGCACCTTCCTGCGTCGTGTCGCGGATCTGGGCGAGAACGGCCTTCGGCGCGTTCTTGTGGCGGATATCGATCTCGCGCAACGAGGTCGGAAGCTTTTCCGGAACGGTGATCGACGCCTTTTCAAGCGTGAGCTTGCCGTTCAGCGTCGGATTGGCAGTGAGCGGCCCGCGCAGCCCGATCGTGCCGTCAACCGTTGCGACGACGAGCGTGCCATCGACATAGACCGCCTTGTTGAGCTTGATGTCGATATTGGCAGGGAAGTTCGCCGCCGGCTGGATACCGACATCGCCGGTTACCGCGATGCTGCCGCCGCTCGCAAGCTGCCCGGTCAGCCGCGAGATCACCGCGCGCTGGCCATCGAAGCGGATGTCGGCCGTCAGGCTGTTGATCTCAAGATTGCGCCGGACATCGATGACCTTGGCGCCGCTGGTGGCCACGGTCCCGTTGATCACGGGGGCCGCCACCGTGCCGCCGACCTGCAGATTGAAGTTGGCATTGCCTTCCGCCACAAACCCTTGCGCGGCGAGCTGCGCGCCGAGAACGGCAAAGGGCAGGTTGCCGGAAAAGCGCATGTCGAGCGCCCGGTTGCCTGAGATGGCGAGGTTGCCACCACCCCGTAGCGACAGGCCCGCGTCACCCGTGACAGTGGTGTCGATGGTGAGCCTGCCGGAGGCGAGCTTGCCGTTCGCGCCGATCGCAAGCGGCGAGACACCGGCGCCCCTTGTCTGGCTGGTCGCGGCGTTGCGCCAATCGAGCTTGAAGTCGACATCCGGCATCGGCAGCTTGCCTGACGCCGCAACCGTACCAGAGATATTGCCTTCGGCGGCAAGGTTAGGAACGAAGGCGTTGGCAAGCGCCGCCGGCAAGTTCGATATGTCGGCCTTCACGGCAAGCGATTGTGCATTGGCGCCTGCGACCACGAAATTGCCTGATGCCTTCAGCGCCACGTTGTTGCCAGCAAGACTGGTGGTGAAGTCGAGCTTGTTGTCGACGAGCTTGCCGCTCGCGTTGGCCGACAGTGTGCCGACGCCCGAGGTCCTCGTCTGTGTTGTCGCCGCGTTCCTCCAATCGAGATTGAAGTCGATGACGGGATTGGCAGGCGTTCCCGATGTCTTAGCCCGGCCCGAAATCGTGCCCTCGGCACCGAGACCCGGTACGAAGCCGTTGGCAAGGCTCGCCGGCAGCCCGGTAATATCGGCATCGACCGAAAGCCCCTGGATGTTGGCGCCGACGAGCGCCGCCGTCCCCTTCGCCTGCAGCAATGTCTTGCTGTTGCTCGCCAGATTGGCGTCGAAGTCGATCTTGTTATCGGCAAACTTGCCCGTCGCGTCGAGGCTCAGCGCCGAAAGGTTGGCGCTCTTGGTCTGGCGCGTCGTCGCATTCGCCCAGTTGACCTTGAAATCGACGGATGGCAGCGGCAGCGCACCGGAAACCTTGGCCGTCCCCGAGATCATGCCGCCGGCATCGAGATTGGGCACGAAACTGCTGACAAGTGCCGCCGGCAGGTTGTTAAGAGTCGCATTTGCCTCGATCGTCGTCGGCCTGGTCCCCTCGATCCCGACCTTGCCGGCCGCCTCGAGCGCCGCACCGGCCTCACCATCGAGCTTCGTGGTGAAATCGAGCGCCTTGTCCTGCAGCGTCCCTTTAAGAGCCAGCGCCATGGCGGGCAACTTCGCCGCCTTCGTCTGGCTGGTCGCGACATCCGCCCATGAGAGATCGAAACTCGCCTTCGGCTGCTGGAGCGTGCCGGATGCCGAAGCGGTGCCCGAAATCATGCCGCTGGCGCCGAGCCCATCGATGAAACCGTTGGCGAGGCCGGCCGGAACCGCGCTCAACGTCGCATCGACCTTGAGATCGCCGATCGCCGAATTCTGAAGCTTGACATCGCCCGCCGCCTTCACCGACATGCCGCCGGTGGCCGAAACGTTGCTGTCGAAGGTGAGCGTGTTGTCCGCAAACGTCCCGTTCACGGAAGCCCCGACGCCCGAAAGGCCCGCAGCCTTGATCTGGCTGGTCGACGCGTTCTTCCAATCCAGCCGGAACTGCGCGGCCGGCATCGGCAGCTTGCCGGATGCGCCGAAGCTTCCCGATATCATGCCCTGCGCGGCGAGATCGGGCACGAAGGCGTTGGCGAGCGCTGCCGGGATATTGGCGAGCGTGCCGTCCACCTTCAGCGTCTGCGCATCAGTGCCGGTCACCACGAAGCTGCCATCCGCCTTGATGGCAAATCCGCCGCTGCCGCCGGCGTTCGCATTGAAATTGAGGATGTTGTTTTCGAGCTTGCCGCTCGCCGTCAACGCTAGCGAGGAGAGCTTCGCGACCTTGGTCTGGCTGGTGGCCGCGTTCTTCCAGTTCAGCTTGAAATCGAGCGCCGGCGCGGGCAGCTTGCCCGACGCGGTGACGCTGCCGGTGATCGCGCCTTCTGCGTTCAGCCCGGGCACGAAGGCATTGGCCAATCCGGCCGGAATGTTGACGATATCGGCATCGACCTGCAGCGACTGCGCATTCGGCCCCGCCGTGATGAAATTGCCGGCGGCCTTCAGCGAAACGCCACCCTTGCCGCTCAGATCCGTTTTGAAATCGAGCTTGTTGTCCGCGAACTTGCCATCGGCGCCGATCGCAAGCGCCGAAAGGCCGGCGCCCTTCGTCTGGCTGGTCGCGGCGTTCTTCCAATCGAGCGTGAAATCGGCCACGGGTGCTGCCGGCGTCCCCGTCACCGAGACCTTGCCCGAGATCGCGCCCGCGGCATCGAGATCGGGCACGAAGCTGTTGGCAAGGCTTGCCGGCAGTTGCTTGACCACCGCGTTGATATCGAGCGCCTCCCCGACCGAGCCGGTCACATTGATCGCGCCATCGCCGGTCTTGATCTCCAGGCCATCGAGCGTCACCGTGCCATCAGTGATCGACAGCTGCGACGGAGCGGCGAGATCCACCGCAATGTCGTGCGGCTTGGCCGAGAAGCGGTCGAGTTGCACGAGGGTCGTGCCGGCATTGGTTTCGACACCGCCACCCGCCACCAGCGGGTGGTTATCGTAATAGCCGTCGAGGCTGAAATTCGTGCGGTTCCCAAGCTGGGTGAAATTCACCGCAAGGCTGTCGATCTTGTTGGTGCCGGATGCGACCTCGTCGGCCTTGATCGCCCCCGTTGCCGCAAACGCAGAAAGATCCGTGACAGTCACATCGACATTGGGGCCGACGATCGCGAAGTTGCCCTGCTTCACGCCACTGCCTGTCGCCGCCACCTTCAGGCCGATCTTGCCGGCATCGTTGGTGATGTCGACCGATCCCTTGAGATCGCCTTCCGCCTTCTGGCCGGCCAGCGCCGCGATAAGGCTGAGATCGGGCAGGTCGAATGTCAGCGCGCCCGTCGGCGCGAAGCTCTCGGAGAGCGCGACGTGACCCGTCAGGCTGTTGTTGCCGACATTGGCCTTGATCGACGGCAGCGTCGTCTGCCCGCCCTCGGACAACACGTCGGTGCTGATATCGATCGCCTGGCCATCGATCTTGCCGGTCGCCTTCACCTGCGCCTTGGGCGCCTTCGGATCGGCGGTCGCGTTGAGCGCTACAGCGAGATCGCTCAGCCCGCGCCCGGCCATGTCGATCGCGGGAGCGTTGAGATTAGCCGAAAGCGCCAGCGCCGAGAGATCGCCGCCGGCTTTCAGGCTGTAGGTCACGGCACCCGAGGCAGTGTCGAGCAGCGGCTTGATATCGGGCACGCGGCCGGCAAGCGTCGCATTGAGCGTCGTGCCGTCGAGGACCACGTTGCCGGTCGCGACGGTGAGGTCCGACTTGATGCTGAGGTTCGACAGATTGATCTTGTCGGGAATGGTGCCCGCCACCTGCGTCTCGATCGTCACGGGTGTCTTGAACCGCGCCGCGACGGCCGGCGGCATTGCCGGCGGCTCGACGGTCAGCTTCGCATTCCCAGTGAGCGAGTTGTCGGTGAGCTGATACGCGCCGTTGAGGCTGGCATTCGCCGATGCGCTTTCGATCGTTGCACCGTTGAAGCCAATCGTCGCCGGCGAGATCTGCAGCGGCAGAACGATGGTCACCGGCCCCTGCACTGCCCGGTTGATATCGGGGTTGGCGAAGGTCATGTCGCCGGCGACAAGCCGGATCTGCACGGCGCCGGAGCGGCCGCTGAGATTGAAGTTGTCGCTCTTCGCCGTCAGCTTCACATTGCCGATCGTCGCCTGCGGCAACACGGCGGTGTCGAGCGAGGCGCTGGCGTTGAGCCGCGAGGCCTTCGCGTCACCCGTCAGCGCCAGATTGACGCCCGTGACCATGAAACGTGCTTCGCCTTCCGAAAGCGGCCAGCGGAAATCAACCGGCCCGGATGTCCCGAGCACGTTCGCATTCAGGCTGTTCTTGCCCTTCGGGTCCAGCGTACCCGAGGCCGCGATGACCACGGCGCCGGTCGCCACGTTGCCGGTCTGGATGTCGATCTTCCCGGCATTATCGAAATTCGCGGCGAGATCGATGTTCGTCTGGCCCGAGAAAAGCGGCCGGAACGCCGCCGGCATCAGCGAGCTCAGATCGCCGCCGCCCTTGAGCTCGACATGATGCAGCAGCTGGTCCGGCGTCAGCGTGTGATGCGCCTCGATCGCCGCGCGCTGCTGGCCATCGAGCGAGGCCTGCAATTTGGCTTTCCAGTCGGAGATCGGACCGTCGCCATTCAGGCTGATCTCGACGGCCGGGTTGTTCGGCAAGGCGAGCACGCCGGCGAGCAACCCGCCCTTGGGTTCGTTGAGCTTGGCCTTGACCATAAGCTGGCTGTTTTCAGGCAGAAACGCGACATCGGCCGTCAGCTTGGCATCCGGCACGTCGTGGCGGTGCACCGTGATATTGGCATCGCCACCGTTCGAGGCGGCGCGCACGCTGCCATCGGCAGACAGCGTGAAGGCGCGGCCGATCAAGGGCTGCGACAGGCTGATCTTCGGCAGCGAAATCTGATCGATGTCGACCTTGATAGGAAGCGAGAACCCGCCGCCTGCTTCCCCTTCCGCAGCCGGTCGCGACGGCAATGTGCGGACAGGCTTACGCAACACGCGGATGGCCTCAGACTCCAGACGCGTTGCATGGAAGCGCCCGGTAAGCAGCGCCAGCGGATTCCAGTTGATCGAGAGCCCGTCGACATCGGCAAACGTGCCGCGCGTATCCGACAGCACGATGCGGGTGGCGCCGAAGCCGCCGGTGAGCAGGCCCTGCGGGTCCAGCACACGGATGGTCATGTCGCGGTTCGAGATGGTGGAGGTCACCTTGTCGACGAGGATGCGCGCGCCGAAGCCGGTGAAGCCGAAGATGCCGATGGCCACGGCAAGCAGGATGACGACGACGCCGGCTCCGTAACCGAGCAGTCGTGCAATCCACTTGAAGATGTTCGTCAGCATAAGCATGGACCCGGATATTATCCCGTTTTCTGCGCGGCTATCGCAATCTCGCTGCGAGCCTGAACCTCGTTAGAACGACTGACCGATGCCAGCGTAGATGCCGTAATCCGTCCCACCCTCGAACTTGTTGAGAGGAACGGCGAAATCAAGCCGGATCGGCCCGAATGGGGTGGCGTAGCGCAGGCCGATACCGGCACCCGCCCTGATATCCGAAAAATCGGGCGCAACATCGGCGGAAACCACCCCGACATCGATAAACGGCACGATGCCGATCGTGTCGGTGATCTTCACGCGCGTTTCGAACGAAGCCGTCACGAAGGAAGCCCCGCCCGTAGCCTCATTGGCGGCGTTATAGGGAGAGATCTCCTGATAGCCGTAACCGCGCACCGACCCACCGCCGCCGGCAAAGAATCGACGGGTGGCGGGAATGTTTTCAAGATCGTCTGCACCGAGCAGGAACCCGGCCGATAGCTTGCCGGCGAGCACGATCCGGTCTTCGGCGCCAAGGCCGTAATAACCGGATACCGAACCTTCAAAGGCCGAGAAGAACGTGCCGTTATAGGCTTCGTAACTCGGCGTCACCTTGCCCATCAGCCGGTAGCCCGATGTCGGATCGAGCTTGTTGTCGCGTGCGTCGCGGTCGAACTGGAGGGGGGCGGCGAAGGTCAGGTAGGTGTTTTCCCCAAACGCATCGTCGTCCTGTTCCCAGCTGACTTCGCCCGCACCGGTAAACGTATCGGTGTCGTTGAGCTCGTAGGAATACCCGAGCGACGCAGTCACCAGCTTGGCGCTATAGGCATCTGGATTTTCGGTCTTTGCCAGAATGCTGGCGATCAGCGTTCCCGACGGCACGAACGCGCCGGGCTTGGTGAACGTGATCCCCGCGGAGAAATCGAGATCGCCAAGCGCCGTCGCATCGCCGAGGCGACCGACGGCGCCTTCGACGCGCAGCCCTTCCGCCCCTCCGAACAAATTGCGATGGCCCCAGTAGCCATTGACGCCGAAGCCATCGATCGTCGAATACTGCGCGCCGACGCCGAAGTAGCGCTGCTTGCCCTCCGACACCTCTATGATCATCGGCAGGCTCCCGTCGCCGGCCAGCTGGTCGCCCTCATGGATGGTGACGCTGGAGAACACGCCGAGCGCCCGCAGCCGCTCGCCGGCCTTCTTCAGCGCCTCTGGAGAGTAGCGGTCGCCCTTGTTGATGCGCGAATAGCGCTCGATGAAATCGGACCGCACGGCCTTGGCGCCGGTAACGCCGACCGTTCCGATCGGCGCGACCGGGCCCCCTTCTGCGGCCAGCACGACATCGACAGTATCCGTGCGATGATCGGCCACCACCTTGCGCGTGGTGAGCTTCGCCAGCGGTCGCCCATCGCTCTTCAACTGCTCGACGATCTTGTCGCCGGCCTTGATGATGGTGAGCGACCCGGCCGAAGCGCCCGGCCCGAGATCGTAGTCGGCGGGATTGCGGTTTGCCGCGTCGCCGCCGAATTGCACCTCGCGCACATGAAACACCGGCCCGGCCGCAACGTTGACATTGACGGGAACCGGACGGGAGCGATTGAACGTGGGGTTCGGCGGCAGGTCGTCGACATTGCGCCCATCGACGGTGATGGTCACGACGCCGCCATAGCGCGCCTTTTCGTAAAGCGCGGCGATCAGCCGTTCGCGATCGTCGCGCGCCTTCACGACGACGCCGAGATCACCCGAAACCGGCTGCTCCTTGTCTGCAACCAGGCGCGAGCTGTTCTCGAGCGCTTCCTTGAGATCCGGATCATCGGCGTCCGATGTCAGCGTCACTTCGTAGAGAACCGGATCGGGCACCTGGTTGGCGTCCGTATCGTCCTTGCCGAAGAAATTGATTCCGAAAAGCTTGAAGGCGTAGGCGTCCGCCACGAGTGCCGGTGACAACGCGGCCATCACCGCGACCACTGTCACGATGCCTGCTCGCCGATACGCAATACCCGGTTTCGGTGCCTTCAGTCTGATCTGCATCCGCCGCTTTTTGGTTACACTGGATTTAAGCTCTGCGCCCCCCGGCCTGATGCGACCTTAGCGGCAAAATTCATTTTGTTGTACCGTTTTAAACCGCATGATTGCTGTTTTAGCGGAAAAAATCAAAAATCCCGGGCCAATGACCCGGGATTTGAAAGGTTCTGGCGAAAGATCAGCCGCGGCAATCGTCGATATAGCGGCGACCATATTCGTCGCGATAGTAACACTGTCCGGGCTGTTCGGACACACGGCCGATCAGCGCGCCGGAGACGCCGCCGACGGCAGCACCGACTGCCGCACCGCGAACATTGCCCGTAACCGCGCCGCCGATGATGGCGCCGGATGCGGCACCGATGCCAGCACCCTGTTGCGTGGGCGTGCAGCTGGCAATGGATAGGCCGACAAAGGCGAGCGCAATAATCTTTTTCATCAATAGCTCCTGATTGATCGCCCGAGCGGGCGGTGAACGTCCCTGATTCCTGTCTTTTTTGTAACCTAGACTGCAAACTATGGCGCAAAAAGGGGCAAGCAACCTCTCCAATCGATTTCAACTCGCTTGCAGCCGCGAAAATCGACTGGCAAATCAGTCACCAAGAACCATGCGAGGCACTGCGCGCAGGACTGCAATGCGCGATTGATCTGGTCATGGACGCCAGTTTCAAATTAAAGTAATTCGAAACTATGGGCCAATTGACGCACATGGTGCTAAATCGGACCAAAAGGGTTGACGTGCAGTCGGAATTGGGCGGAGAACGCCTGCACGATACTGGAGCATGAGATGGATTTCGAAGCATTCTTCAAGAACGAGCTGGAAGGCCTTCACAACGAAGGTCGTTACCGCGTGTTCGCCGACCTTGAACGTCACCGCGGCAATTTCCCGCGCGCCACGCGTCACACCCCGGAAGGGCCGAAGGATGTGACCGTCTGGTGTTCCAACGACTATCTCGGTATGGGCCAGAACCCCAAGGTGATCGAGGCGATGAAGAACGCCATTGATCACTGTGGCGCGGGTGCGGGAGGCACCCGGAATATTTCTGGCACCACGCACTACCACGTTCTGCTCGAGCGCGAACTTGCCGATCTGCACGGCAAGGAATCAGCCCTGGTCTTCACCTCGGGTTACGTGTCCAACTGGGCAGCCCTCGGCACGCTCGGCGCCAAGATCCCCGGCATGATCATCTTCTCGGATGCGCTGAACCACGCGTCGATGATCGAGGGCATCCGCTACGCCAAGTGCGATCGCGTCATCTGGAAGCACAACGACCTGCAGGATCTGGAAGCCAAGCTCGCCGCCGCCGATCCGAAGGCGCCGAAGATGATCGCCTTCGAGAGTGTCTACTCGATGGATGGCGATATCGCGCCGATCAAGGAAATCTGTGATCTTGCCGACAAGTACGGCGCCATGACCTATCTCGACGAAGTCCACGCTGTGGGCATGTACGGCCCGCGCGGCGGCGGCATCGCTGAGCGCGAAGGCCTGATGGACCGCCTGACGGTTATCGAAGGCACGCTCGGCAAAGCCTTCGGCGTCATGGGCGGCTATATCGCCGCATCGACCGCGCTCTGCGATTTCATCCGCTCCTTCGCCTCCGGCTTCATCTTCACCACTGCGCTTCCCCCGACGCTCGCCGCCGGCGCGGTCGCCTCGATCCAGCACCTGAAGGTCAGCCCCTTCGAACGCGCCCGTCACCAGGACCGCGTTCGCACGCTGCGCGCTCAGCTCGACAAGGCCGGCATTCCGCACATGCCGAATCCGAGCCACATCGTCCCCGTGATGGTTGGCGACGCCGCCAAGTGCAAATGGATCTCGGACCTGCTGCTCGACAATTGCAACGTCTACGTCCAGCCGATCAACTACCCGACGGTCCCGGTCAAGACCGAACGCCTGCGCATCACGCCCACACCGCTGCACACCGATGCCGACATCGAGCATCTGGTAGACGCGCTGCATTCGCTGTGGTCGCGCTGCGCACTGGCCCGGCACGTCGCCTGACCAAACGCCAAATATCTCTGCTTAGTTGATAAGCCCGGCAGCCCGCTGCCGGGCTTCTTTATCGACCTCGAACACGTCGTCCATCGTCGCGGCCTCGGGCAGATGCGCCAGCTGGTCCATCACCGTTTCGGTCACGTCGGCCATCGCGAGGAACGACAAGCGCCCGGCGATGAAGGCTTCCAGCGCCACTTCCTTGGCGGCGTTCAGAACCGCGCCCTGCACGCCGCCGCGCGTCATCGCAAGCCGAGCGAGCCGCAGCGCCGGGAAGCGTGTCTCGTCCGGCGCCTCGAAATCCAGCCGCGCCAGCTTGGCGAAATCGAGCCGTTCGATCGGCAGGTTCGGTCGGCGTGGATGCGCCAGTGCGTAGCCGATCGCGGTCCGCATGTCGGGCGCACCGAGCTGCGCCAGGACTGAACCGTCGGTATAACCAACCATCGAATGGATCACCGATTGCGGGTGCACGATGACCTCGATCTGCTCGGGCGTCAGCCCGAACAGGTGCTTGGCCTCGATCATCTCGAGCGCCTTGTTGAACATCGAGGCGCTGTCGATCGAAATCTTCAGGCCCATCGACCAGTTCGGATGCGCGCGCGCCGTCTCGACGGTCACAACGGCCATCTCCTCCAGCGAGGCGTTGCGGAACGGTCCGCCGGACGCCGTCAGGATGATGCGCTCCACGGCATGGCGCTGGTTTTCCTCCAGCACCTGGAAGATCGCGTTGTGTTCGCTGTCGACGGGCAAGAGCTTGCCGCCGCCGCGGCGCACGGACTGCACGAAGAGATCACCGGCGGAAACCAGGCATTCTTTGTTGGCGAGCGCAATATCGGCACCCTTGCGGGCCGCCGCCAGCGTCGGCGCAAGGCCCGCCGTCCCGACGATTGCCGCCATCACCCACTCGGCCTCGAGGTCGGCTGCTTCCATCAGGCCTGATTGCCCGGCGGCAACCGCGATCCCGCTTCCCGACAGCGCGCTCTTCAGCGCTTCGTAATGGCTGTCACTCGCCGTCACCGCGAGTTTGGCGCCGGCCGCGCGCGCCTGCTGCGCCAAAAGATCGACGTTCTCGTTGCCCGTCAGCACGGAGATTTCGAAGTTTTCGAGACCGCCGAGATGATTCACCACGTCGAGCGTGTTCTTGCCGATCGAGCCGGTCGAACCGAAGATGGAGAGGCGCCGAGGCCCGTTTCTGCCCGTGATCATGCGCGATTTTGCCTGCGTTCCGTCATTTCCCTCGGCTCTACAGGGGATTGGAATGAGCGGCAAGTGTGCAGTGCAGCAGATTTTTGAGCCTGAGGGGTTTACATCCCTGCCCGTCGATGTGATCCTGACAACAATCCTCAGGGATAGGAGCATTGGCAATCGTATCGGTTGCAATTTTCAAGCTCCGGCGGCGTCAATTTTGCGCCCGCTTCCGTATCCGCGCCAAGGCCGGACGCGATAAAAACCAGAACGAGATGTTGGGTTTGCAAGGCGAAATCCTGCGCGCTTTCGTGCGTTCCCGCTTCAAGCCCGCATCGACCAGAAGACCCTGACCGTTACGAAGGGACAAATGGCCATGAAAGCGACAAGCAGCTTATGGATTCTGCCGGCCGCGCTCATCTCATTCGCGCCGCGCGTCAACGCAGAAAACCTCGTCATCTGGACACCCGTGAAAGTGTCCGAACGATCCTACAAGGCGACGATGGGCTTTCGCCTGCCCGCCGAATGGGAAACGAGCGCCGGCGCCGATATCGGCCTCGCGGCATCGAAGGGCGGCGTGCTGCTCGGCGGCTCCGAACAGGCCTCGCTCTGGGGCAAGATCACCAAGGTCAGCGTCACGCCCGCAGCCCGCGCTGAACGCTCGGCAAGCGTCCGCGTCGATACGTTGAGAGGCAGCGGCGCGTTGATGCTCAGCCGTTCCCGCAGCTGGATATTTTCGGATTCGCTGGACATGGTTTCGACGCGCTTCGTGCAGGTCCGCTATGACGCCGTCGACACGCGCCAGACATTCATCGACACCTCGCAGGCGCTGAAGCTGATCCAGCCCTGGACCGGAACGTCGCTCTCGGCGGCAGCCACCGTGTCCGGCTTCAATGGCGATGTGACGAGTTCGCTCGCGTTGAACCAGTTAATCCTTCCCGACCTTAATTTGAGCGCAACGATCAGCAATCCTGGATCGTCAACTCGCTCGGGAAGCATAAACCTGAACTATCGGGTCAGCTGGTGATCGCGCAGCCGCCACCCGCGACACGTGGTTCCTGTTCGAATGGGAGGAAGGAAGACACGACATGGCAAGTTACAAGACATTACCGCCCTCACGGAGGTCCGGCTTGAACCCAGACGCCGTACTGACAGCGGATGTGTCAACCGCATTGGCGGTCGCCAGCGGCTTCGACGCCACCCACATTGCGGTGACGGTCGAGCGACACGAGATCGTCCTCAGCGGACTGGTTGCCACGAAGGCGGAACTCGCCAGCGCAATACTCGTCGCAGAAACGACGGCGAGCGACCACACGGTCCGCAACCGGATTATCGTCGCGCAATCCGTGCTCGACAACCTTGGCGAAGCCGTCTGAGCGATCAACCGGCGAAGCGTTCCGTCAGGAAGCCAGTGGCGACGCGATCGGTCTTCTGCGTCGTGACAGGGCCGCTCGGCTGATAGCTGACGGCGACCAGAAGGCCGCCGATCAAGAGATAGGCAACCGCGAGCATCGAGAGTTTCATGGTCATGAGCTTGGTCTCCTTTGACCAGAACAACGCGACGATCGACCGTAGGTTCCCTTCCCGAAATGGGCCATCCACACGGCACCCATCAAACGAAAAAGCCGCCCCTGGTGGGGCGGCTTTTCCATTGAAATCAAATAATAAATCAGCCAGCTGGCGTGAGCGTGACCGAGGTGCCGGTTGCAGCGACGTTGAGGCCAAGCTGGCCGGTGACGCTGATGGTCTGGAGCTGGATCGATCCGGCCGTACCGCCGAAAAGGATATTGGCGCCGACACCGCCGGCGAGCGTCGCTTCGGCCGTGATGCCCTGGTAGAGGCCGCCGAGCGAGCCGCGATGGTAGCCTGCCGTCGGAGCAAAGACCGCCCAGACGAGACGGCCGCGCGTGGTGAAGCCGAGGTCGACGCCCATCTTGCGGATGGTGCCGCTATAGTGATCGACGGATCCGCGCGTACCGTTGAAGACGCAATCGACGCTCTTCGCCGAACCCAAGACGTAGCCGACGCCGCCGCCGACGTCGCAGGTCAGAACGCCGATCTTGACGCCATCGCGCTGATCCGGCTCTTCATAAGTCGTCACGAGATCCGCTGCCGCTACCGAGGTAGCGAAGACTTGAGCCAGCGAGGCTGCTGCGACGATCGATGCGATTGTCTTGTTCATTGTGGTCTCCTTAGTATCCTGAAAAAAAGATAGTGCCCTGTTATAACTTACCAACCCCGGCTGTATGAACAAAATTAACAAATGCTCAAAAGCGAATGTGCGGGGTTTGATTCGCTACATGCATCCCGATTTCGGGCTGATTTCGGGCGCCATTCGGGCAGCGCCTGAATAAATGCCGACGATCGCTTGTTGTTCCACCGTCATGACGCGTTGTTGGTCTTTTGGAAGGAAGGCGAGTGGCCACTTCCGCCCACAAAAAAGGACCCCGGACTAAGCCGGGATCCTTGATCGTAGAGCGACGATTATTGGAAGTCAGGGCATGCCTCACTCTGGGAAGCGCCGCTGTTGCCGCCCTGGGCGGCCGTCGAACCCGGCATAGGCTGCGCCGGGCATCGCGTGCGATCGACGGTCCCTGTCGCATTGGTATTCGGCCCCGCATTCATCGTTCCGGGGGTGGTGCTGTAGGTGGCGTTCGGATCGACCACCGTTGGCGATGTTCCAGTCGTATTCGGAGCATCCGCGTTTGCGCCACCGCCGCTATCGACCGTGCTGCTGCCGATCGTCGAACCTGCCGGGCTGGGGTTGGACTGGGCGATCGCCCCGCCTGCCGTAAGACCAAGTGCCAGGATCGATGCCGCGATCAGTTTCGCTTTCATGATGCTTCTCCTTCTTTCGTATCGACATGGGGTCAACGACAGAGAGCTTTCATCGTTCCAAAAAAGGAGGCCAAAAAAGTACGGGCGCACCTCAAGCGCCCGTACTCGAAAGCATCCGACAGGATGGTGTCAGCTCTGCCAGTCGTCCGTCGCCGCATGCGCGGTCGAAGCAACCGGGCTGTCGGCCAGCGAATAGGCATGAATGTAGTCGATCTTCATCTGCGAGCCGTTGGGCAGGCCGTCCGTCGGCGATCCGGCAATCCCGCCGACTGCGAGGTTGACGATCATGTACATCGGATCGTGCATGTCGTCGGGCGTGTCGGCATGGGCGATCGCCACGTCGTCGAAATACCAGACGATCTGGTCCTGGTCCCAGAGCACACCATAAGTATGGAAGCCCTCGGTGCTTGCGACGTTGACGGCCGTCTGGTCCATCGTGTGGCTGCCGCTTGCCGCCGAATGCGCCGTCACATGAACGGTGTTGGGGTCCTGCCCGCGCATCTCGACCACATCGAGTTCGGGCGGCCAGGAGCCATCCGCGGGCAGCAGCCAGAACGCCGGCCAAACGCCTTGCTCCGTCGGCATGTCGGCACGGACCTCGAAATATCCGTAGGTCTGGGCGAAGGTGGAGTGGGTGTTGAGCATGCCCGACGTATAGTCGAAGCCCTCAAGCTGCCCTGCCAGGGCCGCCGGCGTTTGCGCCGCCGTGATCGTCAGCACGCCGTCATGAACGGAGAACGGATTGATCGATGCCGTGCCGGCATAGGAGGGATTGATGTACCATTGTTCCTCGGCGTTGTCGGGAAGCGTGCTGCCCTTCTCGGACGCCCACCAGAACTTGGCATCCCAGGTTCCCTGGTCGCCGCTGTGCAGAGACAGGCTGTCGAACTCGTCGGCGAAGGTCAGCGTCAACGCTGAGCGATCGAGCGTCAGCTGGAACTGATCGGCGTGCAGTGCCGAAGCAGTCGTATCAGCAAGCACGAGGCTTTCGCCATCTCCCAGATCGATCCGGAGATTGGCGCCTTCCTGTGTCGAATGGCTGACAACCTGATCGAAACTCGTCAGCGAATAGCCATTGAAGCGGATCGTGTCGTCGCTGCTGAAATCGACGATGAGGTCGCTGCCATTGCCGCGCGTGAACAGGAAGGTGTCGGCCCCGCCGCCGCCGATCAGCACGTCGTTGCCCGCGCCGCCATCGATCGTCTGGCTGCCGGCGGCACCGGAGATGATGTTGTCGGCGCTGTTGCCGAAGGCATAGCGCTCGGCACCCGTCACCGTCAGGTTCTCGAAGTTTTCCGGCAGCGTATAGCTCATCCAGGTGTTGATCGTATCGACCCCTCCACCCGGCGCTTCGGCCGCGCGGTTGATGGCGGAGTAGAGATAATAGATATCGTCACCCGCACCGCCCTGCATGGTCACGTTGACCGAGCTGTCGCCCCATATACTGTCATTGCCGGCGGTGCCGTTGAGCACCGGTCCGGATCCTGTCGCCGACAGCCAGGCGGTAGAAGGTCCGCTATAGAATAGGCTTGTGCCGACTGCGTTCTGAATCGACTGTGGCATGGTTGATCTCCTAGGGTTTTCGTCATTGAAACACTGCCAAGGGCATCCGAACGATGCCCTGATGGCCGAATGCTCCTCCCTTGCCCGACGCGCCTCCTCCCAGACGCCATCAGGCACAGGCCTCTTATTCCTCCCTGAAAGCCCCTATTCCTCTCTAAAGGCACGGGCCGCCTGATCGGTGAACGGCTTGGCGAGATAGGCCAGCGCCGTTCGTTCCCCCGTTTCGATGAACGCCTCCACCGGCATGCCGGCGACAGGCGTCAGCTTCCCAAGCCTTCGCCATTCGCCGTCCTCGATATGGACGCGCACGCCGTAGTAGCTCTGGCCGCTTTTCTGATCGGTGGTGAGATCGGCCGCGATGCGTTCCACCCGGCCATTGAGCTCCATGGTGGTGCGCTGGTTGAAGGCCGACAGCCGCAACACCACCGCCTGTCCCACCGCGACCTGATCGATATCCTGTGGCGACAGCCGGAGATCCGGCGTCAATGCGTCGCCATCGGGAACGATCTCCATGATCGCCGCTCCGGCCTGCACCACGGCACCTGATGCATGCACGGAAAGCTGATGAACGATCCCCGCCTGCGGCGCGCGGATGTCGATATGCTTGAGATCGTCCTCGACCGCGACGAGCCGTTCGGAATATTCGCCGGTGTCGCTTTGCGCCTGCCGCAGCTGCTCCGAAACCTCGCTGCGCCTGTCGTCGCCGAGCTGGATGATCTGCAATTCCGTCTCCGCGATCTTGCCCTTCACCTCGGCTGCCGAGGCCACGAGGTTGCCAAGCTCGCCGGTCAGATCAGCCGCGTCGCGTTGCAGTGCGTAGACCCGCGTTGCCGGAATGATGCCCTGCTTCAGCAGCGGCTCGAGGCTCGCCAGCTCCTTGCCGATGATCTCGATCGCCTGCCGCTTGCCGTCCTGCTGCGCCACCAGCCCATCCGCCTGTTGGCCAAGCTGACGGATGCGCTCGCGCAACTGCGCCACCTGACCGCTGAGCGAAGCCCGCCGGTCGTCGAACAGCCGCTGCTCGCCCTCAATCAGCGTCTCCCGCTCATCCGCAGCTGCCTGCTTGACCAGATCGGGGAAGGCAAACGTCTCCCCCCCATCCCGCTCGGCCGATAGTCGCGCGGTGCGCGCAGCCAGCTGCCGCAATCGCCGCGATACGATCGAAACCGTCGCCTGCGCCTGCGTATCGTCGAGCCGCAGCAGCACCTGTCCGGCCTCCACCTTGTCGCCGTTGCGAACGAAAATCTCGCCAACGGTCCCGCCCTTCAGATGCTGGATCGGCTTCACGTAGCTGTCGACGACAAGCGTGCCCGAGGCGATCACCGCGCCGTTGAGATGGATGGTCGCCGCAAGACTGCCGAGGACGCCGACGAGAACAAGTACCGTCGCAAGCGCCACAAGCGCGAGCCTCCGGATGGCTCGTTCGGCGAGCGGTGCGCCGGCACCATTTGCACCAGCGTTCATCGCGCCGCCCTCCCCTCGTTCACGCGCCCGAAGCGCACCGGCGAAAATGCCGCGGAGACCGCGGCCACCGGCCTTCCGAGCACCTCTTCCTTCGGCCCGAAACCGCGCATCTGCCCATCGGCTAAAACGAGCACCTTGTTGACACCGGCAAGCGCGCTCGGCCGGTGCGCGATGACGATCGCCACCCCACCACGCTCACGCACCCCCTTAATCGCGCGGGTCAGCGCCGCATCGCCCTCGGCATCGAGATTGGCATTCGGTTCGTCGAGCACGACGAGGAAGGGATCGCCATAGAGCGCGCGCGCCAAAGCCAGGCGCTGCCGCTGGCCGGCGGAAAGGACCGCCCCCTCATCACCGATCTCGGTATCGAAGCCCTCAGGCATCCGCACGATCATCTCATAGATGCCGGCGGCCCTGGCGGCCGCGATCACGGCATCCGACGACGCCGTGGGATCGAAACGGGCGATGTTGTCGGCGATCGTACCGTCGAACAACCCGATCTCCTGCGGCAGATAGCCGATGTGCCGCCCAAGCGCTTCCGGCTCCCACTGCGACAGCGACGCATCGTCGAGGCGCACCGCGCCCACGCGTGCCGCCCAGAGCCCGACAAGGCCGCGCGCCAAAGACGACTTGCCGGATGCACTCGGCCCGACGATCCCGATCGCCTCGCCCGAATTGGCTTCGAACGATATGCCGCGCAGCAGCGGCATGGTCGAGCCCGGCGCCGAAAGATGCAGGTTCTCCACCTTCAGGCCCTTCACCGGTGCAGGCAGCCGCACGTCCGGGTCGCTTGCAGTATCCGCCTCGCTCAACCGAAGAAGCCGCGCCCAGCTCTGGCGCGCCGCGGCAAAACCCCGCCACTGCCCGATCGCCAGTTCGACCGGTGCCAGCGCCCGGCTGATCAGGATCGAGCTCGCGATCATGATGCCGCCTGTCGCCTCCTGGCGAATGACGAGAACGGCTCCCACCGCCAGCACGCCCGATTGCAGGATCAGCCGCACGACGCGCGACAGTGTCGACAGCGATACGGTAATGCCGGTCGCTCGAAATTGTGTCTCGCGGTAGCGGAGATTGATCGCCGACCAGCGCTCCTCCAGACGCTGGGCGAAGCCCATCGAGGCCACTGTCTCGGCATTGCGGCGCGTGGCTTCGGCAAGTGCTGCTCGCTCCAGCCCAATTATGGCCGCGGCCTGCGTCGGCGCCCGGGTACGGATTTCGGCGATCATCGTAAGGCCGATGAGAACAAGCGCCCCCGCAAGCGCCACCGCCCCGATCCACACATGAAACAGGAAGCAGAGGCCGAGATAGAACGGCATCCAGGGAAGGTCGAACAGCGCCGTCGGCCCCGGCCCGGAGAGGAAGCCGCGCACCATGTCGATATCGCGCATCGGCTGCAGCCCGTTTTCTTCCACGCTCCGCCGCGACGGCGCGGAGGCGAAGGACCGGAAGACGATCGGCCCGAAGCGCTCGTCAACCGACTGCCCCAGCCGCGCCAGCACCAGAGAGCGCAGAAGTTCGAGCAGCCCCAGGAAGGCGAACAGCGTCAGCGTGATGATGCCGAGCCCGACAAGCGTTGGAAGGCTGCGAGCAGGAATGACGCGGTCATAGACCTGCAGCATGAAGAACGAGCCTGTCAGCGCCAGGATGTTGATGAAGCAGCTCGTCATTCCGATCCCGATCAGCGTGCCCCGCACGGACGAGACGGCGGAAATCAGGAACGGCGCGGATGTTTTCGCCTTGAATTGGGACAAATGGCCTCGCGATCGCATGAAACTGGGGCAGTGATGTCCCGAATATGGATCACAACAGTGCCGAGAGCTCGCTCTTTCTATAGTTGTACAAAACTAAAAAAACTCACTGTTAACGCGAGTTTTGCATTGCAGCATGAGCATGTGCCGCCGTGACGCAACACCGTCTCCCTATGAAACAGCTGCCCAAAATTTGCGTTTCCTTCACATCACTCTTGTCCATGACGCCGAACGGACCAGCACGGGATTGAACAAGCGGGCAATGGCGAAGAGGAGAATGTCGTCAAAAGCTTATTGATCGGCAGGGGCAGTCAAGCTATGCAGGGGACGTTGTCCACGTAGCTCAGCAGGATAGAGCACAGGATTCCTAATCCTGGGGTCGGAGGTTCGAATCCTCTCGTGGACACCATTTTACCAGTGTCCAGCCCGGACACATAGGTGACACTTTGATACCTGCTTCAAGAGCGAACTCACCAACTCCCTAGCGACCATCGATCAACGGTTGGCAAAGCGTCGGGACAGTTCGACGCCATGGCACTCCCCCTCAAGAGACCGCCAGGTCGAGGTCGAGCAGACCTGCGAAGGCGCTGGCGGCCTCGCCGCCGGACCACCCAGTCGGGCGTCACGGCAGTAGTGTCCGTTTACTTCGGCATGATCCATCGAAGGCTATGCAGCAGGAGCGGACAACACGCTGGAGGCAGCCCCGCGAAAGCGGGCCATGTCACGACCTGGAGGCAACCCGAACATGCGTGCGTATTCCCGGCTGAACTGGGAGGCGCTTTCGTAGCCGACGGAGAAGGCGATCGCGGCGGCATCGCGGCGCTCGAACAGCATAAGTCGCCTCGCCCGCAGGAGGCGAAGCTTCTTCTGATACTGGATGGGCGTCATCGCAGTGATCGTCTTGAAATGCCGATAGAAGGCGGGGACGCTCATCCCGGTCATCGCCGCGAGGTCCTCTGCGCGGACGGCCTGCGCATAGTGCTCCCTTATCCAGTCTACCGCCCGCCGGATTTGAGACATGCGGCTGTCACCCCGAGCAATCTGCCTGAGCACCTCGCCTTGCGGCCCTTGCAGCACGCGATAGAGAATCTCGCGTTCGATCATCGGCGCGAGCATCGCCATGTCCTTTGGGCGGTCGATCAGCCGCATCATCCTGAGCCAAGCGTCGAGATGCTCAGGCGAGATGGCGGAAACCGCGAATTCCGCGGTCTCATGGTGTGGCTTGGTGGCATCGTCGCCGACCACGCCTGCGATCACCGAGGAATCGAGCGCCAGGCTCAAGGCGAGATAAGGGCCGGTGCCGGGATCGGCACTGATCTGGCCCATGGCAGGCACATCGACGGGCACGACGAAGTAGGTCGCCGGTTCGAAGCGGAGCACATGTTCGCCGACGGAGAGGCTCTTTGCCCCCTGCAGGACAACGTGGACCATCGGCGCGTAGACCTGATCCGAACAGGCCTCGCTCTTCACCATCGATACGCGCGGTATGCCTGTCGCTGTCCACGTATCCCCGGCGCGCGAGGCAATTTCGCGCAGTTCGTCCATTGCTTCATCCATCCCAGGCATATGGCGATGGGTTAGCTTTCGAACAAGCGAATGAGAAGAATAGGCAAGGATCGGAGAGAAACCGGCACGCGCGGGCCGGGGCGGACGCCCACATCTTCGTTGTCGACGGGCCAGCCGGCCTGGACACCAGAAGAGAGGTTCCTCAGATGAGACTACATGGAAAGATCGCGGTCGTGACGGGCGCTTCGAGCGGCATCGGCGCCGGCATAGCCAAGGCGCTCGGTGCGGAAGGTGCAACGGTCGTCGTCAACTATGCGACGAGCAAGAAGGGCGCGGACGGGGTCGTTGCTGCGATCGAGGCGACCGGTGGGAGAGCAGTCGCCATTCAGGCGGATATGAGCAGATCGGCAGACGTCGTTCGCTTGTTCGAGACCGTGAAGGCCAATCACGGCAAGCTCGACGTCCTCGTCAACAACGCGGGCTTCGCCATCTTCGAAATGGTCGCCGACCTGACGGAGGAAGCGTTCCACAAGCAGTTCAACGTGAACGTCCTGGGGTACTTTCTAGGGATCCGCGAAGGACTGAAGATCTTCGGCGACAAGGGTGGCAGCATCATCAACATCAGCTCGATCCTGAGCACCGACCCCTATCTCGCCTCCAGCGTCTACGCCGCGACCAAGGGGGCCGTCGACACCATGACCTTCGCCCTTGCCCGCGAGCTGGGCTCGCGCGGCGTTCGGGTGAATTCCATCCTGCCCGGCCATACGAACACGCCGGCGACGGATGGCAATTTCGCAGGCGCGCTCGGCGAGAAGCTGCTGGCGGGTACGCCTCTCGGCCGCTTCGGCGAACCCGAGGACATCGCCCCCTTGGCCGTCTTCCTAGCCTCGGACGAATCCAATTGGATTACAGGTGAATCCATCCGTGCGGCAGGCGGCGTGCGAGGCGTCGGCTACTGAGCTGGACGACGGCCAGGAATTAAGGGAGGCGGCGGACACACCGTCCCGCCGCCTCTTTTAACCGCGCTATGTCTGCAGGTCAGATTCCGGCAAGAACGCCGATGTCACCCGACCGCCAGATGTTGTCGACGGTGTTGCGCGTGATGACCCAGACATCGCCGTTTCTCACCAGCTCGACGTCATACCGGTTTTTCATCAGATAGTGACGCGATGGATCGCTGCGCGGCACATGCTGGGCTTCGACGAGGACATCCATGCGCGCCGTGTCTCCGTCGATGGTCACCCGCGGATTATTGACGGAATGCGTCGTGTCCAGTGCGGCAAGCGATGTCGTCAGCGCCGAGACAATCACCTCCCTGCCCTCGATGACGGGATATTCGAACCCGGCCTTCGCGGCAGCCGGCCGAAAATCCGAGACTGCGTTTTCCGCAAGCGACGACGCGAGCAGGTCACTGTCGCGAAGATCTATCCCGGCGGCGAAGCGGTAAAGGGCTTCGACGACGGCCAGCCTGTCGGCGGCGTCCTGTGCAAACGATGGTGATGTGGTCATGAAGGCTCTCCTTTTCATGCCGGAGGGTCGCGAAACGCGAGCCTTTCCCGGCATCGGCGCCGGTGGCGCCGATGGACATGATCGATGGGTTGTCGGTGAGGATGCTATTCGAGATCGGCGTCGATACGTTGGATCAGGCCGTCGGCATTGACGACGATCTTGAGGACGCCGATCTCCTGGCCGAAATCGCCCGTGAAATCGAGGCGGACGGTGGCGTTGAAGTCGTCGACTCTTTCAAGCGACAGAAGCTTGCTCTGTGTGTGATAGCCCACGAAGAACCGTTCGAGGTAGTCGCGAACACCATCCCGGCCGACGAAGGCGTCGCCGACCGAAACGTCGTCGATGACGGCATCTGGCGTGAACAGGGATAGCGCGCCCTCGACGTCGAAGGCGTTGGCGGCGCGGATGAAGGATTCGACGATCGTCTGCATGGAAGCCTCCCTAGAGATCGATGATCGTGGTGTCGGCAATGGTTTGCGCAAAGCCGTTTCCGAACAGGCGAGCCGGGGTCTGGAAGCCTGGGCGCGCTTCACCTGCCAGAATACGGCGTCCGGCCTCGGCCGCGGCCATGGCTGTGAAGGTGTAGCCGTTGACGGTATCGAGGAGTGATCGGACGACCTGCCCTTGGTCGTCCGTGACCTCGACCAGCGCCTGGTAGCGGTTGACCAACCGTTCTTCCTCGCTCGGCCCGTCCGGCAGCAACGAGAGGTCGCCCTGCGGAAAGCCATCGCCGGTCACATGCACGAAGGTCTCGATGTCGGGAACCCCCGTTGCCCGCCAGATCGTGATGAGGTCGGGCAAAGTGACCCGGAAGCAATCGACGAGGCCTCTGCCGAAGTCGAATGGCTGGATGTCCGCCTCCGCCGGGGTCAAGACGCCATTCATGCGCTTGAAGGTTTCGACTGTCAGGTTCTCCGTGGCGCTGATCGCCGACCCGCGCGAAAGACCGCCGGCAACATGCAGCACGATCCTGATCTTGCGGGGATTGGCGACGCGCTCGGTACCATGTCCAGCAAGGCTACCGAGCATGGCGACGCTGCCGCCTCCGCCCGGCATCAGCATGACGCCCGCGGCCATGGCCTCGTCGTCGAGGGCTTCGGCGAGCCGATAGCTGTCGAGTTCGGCCGCGGTATCGAGATAGTGCACGCCATTGCGGATCGCTGCCTTTATCAACGCATCGGCGGTGCGCATGAACGGGCCGGCGCAGTTCAGGAGGACGGAGATTCCGGCCAGGCCCGTATCGATCGCCGCAGCGTCGTCGAGACCAAACACGCGGTATTCCACGCCAAGCTTGGAGGCGAGCTCTGCAAGGGTCGCTTCGCTGCGGCCTGCAAGAACGACTGGCGTCCCTGCCGCCTTCGCATGCTCCGCCGCCATGCGGCCGGTGTAGCCGGTCGCGCCATAGATCATCAGTTTTGTCATGTCAGTGCTGCCATTCCTTGTAAACGAATTCGAGGCTGTAGCCGTCGGGGTCGCGCACCTGCGCGGCGTAGTAGCGCGGGTCGTAGTGAAGCTGCGGACCAGGCGGATGGACTTGAGAAGCGCCCGCAGCCATCGCCGCGGCGAAGGCGGCATCGACCTGGGTGACGCCGTCGGCGACAAATCCGACGTGAGCGGCGCGACCTTCGACCACGCCCACCCGCAGCCAGAAGAACACCCGGCCGTTTGCACCGAACCCCTTCAGGTCCGGATGGCCGGGCGGACCGTCTTTTCCGTCGTAGTCATGCGCGTGGACGATCCCGAGCGGGGCAAGCGCCTTTTCGTAGAAGGCGACCGATCGGGCGGTGTCACTAACGGATAGGAAGACGTGATCGAGCATGGCGCTCTCCTTGTTCAGATGATGTAGCCGCCCGCGACTTCGATGTTCTGGGCGTTGATCCACCGGTTCTCGTTGGACAGCAGGCTGGCGACGACCTCGCCGATAT
Organism: Hyphomicrobiales bacterium; assembly: GCA_900472605.1. Lineage (GTDB taxonomy): Bacteria > Pseudomonadota > Alphaproteobacteria > Rhizobiales > Rhizobiaceae > Rhizobium. Next base: position 33,632 of record UCJD01000027.1, read on the forward strand.
CCTCGGGCTCGCCGACACGGCCGAGCGCCGTCTGGCCGGCAAGCATCGCCTCGAACTCGTCGTTCAGCCCGCCGCCGAGTTCCGTGCGGATCGCGCCGGGAGCGATCGAGTTTGCCCGGATGCCGCGTGCGCCGAACTCTTTGGCCATGTAGCGGGTCAGGACCTCGAGACCACCCTTGAAGGCAGCGTAAGGAGCGACGCCTGATGTCGCCACGCGCGTGGTGGCGCTGGTGATGTTGATGATCTGTCCATTGTCCGCGATCAGCGGCAGCAGGATCTGGGTGAGGAAGAATGGGCCCTTCAGATGAACGTCGAACAGTCCGTCGAACTGCTCTTCGGTCACAGTGGCGATCGGATTGAACAGGCCGTATCCGGCATTGTTGACGAGATAGTCAAAGTCGCGGCGGTCAAAGACGGACTGCAGCTTCGCCGCGACGGCGTCGCGGAATGCCGGGAACGAACTGGTGTCGCCGACGTCCAGCTTCAGCGACGCCGCCTTGCCACCAATCTGGGTGATCTCCTTGACGACCGCCTCGGCCTTGTCGGGGCTGCTGTTGTAGGTGACGACGACACCCATGCCTTTGCGGGCGCATTCGACGGCGGCGCTTGCTCCGAGGCCGCGGCTGCTGCCGGTGATGATCACGATCTTCATGGGACGTTCCTTCCGTGTCTGGTGTGACCCGAAACTAGGCTGCCCTCACACACGCCGCTCACCCATTCCTCTCTGAAACTTGCCTATTTCTGCTTTGGCGTTGCGGAGCGGTCTCCAGCCTGTCAGGGTCACTGTCATGGAAAAGCAACTTCAGGAACTGCGCGCGCTGGCGTCTTCGGCGGAAAACCGCCGAACCGACACGGGCATCCCCCGCGTCGCCATGGTGCAGGGAGAGATCCCGGAACACAGGCTTTCGGCCGTCTACGAGCCGATGATCAACCTGATCCTGACCGGATCCAAGACGATGACGGTCGGTGAGCGGACCTTCGCCTACGACCCGGCCACCTACTTCGTCATGTCGGTCGATCTGCCGGCCGTTGGCTCGGTGCATCCGTCGGCGACGGGGGAGCCATATCTGGCCGTCAGCCTGACGCTTCACCCGCCAACGGTCGCGGCACTGATCAGCGACCTGCCGGTGCAGGTCTGCAGCAAGCTGTTCGGCTCCGGCTTTTCGATCGCGCCGGTCAGCGAGGAATTCCTTGACGCCTGGGTGCGCATGCTTCGGCTCATGGAGCGACCAGATGAGATCGCCGTGCTCGCGCCAGCCTATGAACGCGAGATTCTGTTTCGCGTGCTGCAGGGGCCGCTTGGCTGGATGCTGCGCGACATCGCCGCTCCCGATGGGGCGCTGTCGCGGATCGGCGTGGCGATACAGTGGATTCGAGAGAATTTTGCAAAACCACTCCGGGTCGAAGCGCTTGCCGAAATGGCGGCGTTGAGCGTTTCGGCGTTCCATCGCCACTTCAAAGCGGTGACAGCCCTCAGTCCGATCCAGTTCCAGAAGCAGGTGCGGCTGTTGCATGCCAGGACGCTGCTGATGGCCGGAGAAGGAACAGCGACCTCGGTGGCGTTTGGGGTGGGGTATGAGAGTCCAAACCAGTTCAGCCGAGAATATGCAAGGCAGTTCGGCCTACCACCCTCGAAGGATATTGTGCGTCTTCGGGGCGAGGCTGTATGACGGATGCGTAGAGCAGGATGCTTCCATCCAATGACCGCTTCGGGCGGATACCGGTCTTCCGCTTTGCCCCAAAAGCGGTCATCCGACTAGCTCGAAATCCGGTAGCTTGAACGTCTTGTTGTTGAAGGCGTCCGTCGGGCCGTAGAAACGCACGGCCGGTAGCGGACGTTTGCCTGAAGTGGGTATCCAGTTCGCCTCCAGACCGTCCGGAGCTTTCGGTCCGACGTAAATGCTGACGCCCCCATCGGCGTTCTTTTTCATTTTGCCGAGATCATAGGATGACAGAGTTGTTCGATTCAAATCGCTGTAGATGAAGGACATGGTCGCGCGGTCGTAGACCGTAAGCGCCCAGAATTGCTTGACGGGCATTTCGGCGGGTATGTCGAGCGTGTAGAGCTTGCCTGCTTCAAGCAGCTTCCCGTCCTTGTCTGCCATGGCCATCATATACTGGGTCGCTGGAGTGTCGCTCAGAACCTTCGGCATGTACGTGCACCAGAAGTATTCGGCGGCACGGGGAATAAGGTCGATGTAGTCGTTGTAGATGAACGAAAAGGTCTTGTTGTCGTCCGCCTGCAACAGCGAAACATAGTGCCGATCGGGCCAGTAGCGCATGCTATCAGGGATATGGTCGAACCAATCCTGCAGGTAGTACCAGACGTCGATAGCGGCGTTGTGCATAGCGCGCTTGGCAGTTTCATCCGGAGCGAAGGGCTTTCCCTTCTCGATTCCGAGCGACTTCAACATGCCCATCATCACCTTGTCGTGCTCCCTGACAGGCTCGACGCTCATGATGGCGTGCATGTCCTCGAAGTGCCGCTCATCGTAGAACGGCAAGGTCGGGTAGCGCTGATTGATAGGATCGACGAACTTCTGCTCAGGCGGATTGCCCGCTTCGCTGAGATAGTACATTCGCAGACGCTTGGCGTAGGTATATGCGTCGGTGGTCGACTTGCCCGCCGCAGGAACAGAGCGGAAGGCAAAGGCGATGCGGTAATTCGGCGATGCCACCTGAATATAGCCATCCGGTATGGCTTCTGTGTAACCGGGTGGCGTGAACAGCAGCTTTCCGCCCTTGCCCTGGTCGACACCAGCGGGGCCGACATCGGCAATGGTAAACTGCCATGCGTCGACGACCTGACCATACAGACTGCCATCGGCTCCGGCGACCGGCACCTCCAGAACCACGGGCCCCTTCTGTAGATCGGTGAATGCCGAGATATAAGGCGTCGTGCTGTTTGCGGTGATTGCTTCCAGCTTCGGTGTCGCCACGGCGGAGTAAGCAATGATATCGTTGTCCTTCATGCCGAGATCGGTGAAGGCCGCGCGGCGAAACGAATAGATGGCTATCGCTGGCATGTTCCAAAGCACGGCCTCGAAGGCCCGCTGGTATTTGATCTGATAGTCGAAGTCCTTGATCGACGGTGTCGCTCCCTTGGCGGGCTGCCCACCGAGCGGGTCTTCGCCACTTTGCGCGAATGCCTGTGTCGCTATCAGCCCATCGAACACGTTTGCGCCATAGGCCGAGGCGACCACGCCTGCAGCCGTTGTCAGGAAGAATTCTCGCCTTTTCATCGTGATCTCCTCGGCTTTATCGCGCCTGTGTCTGCGGTGTGGCCAACGATGACGGTGCCTAGCTGATTTCGACCAGGTCGTCCGGCTTCCAGCTCCGGTCGAAATAGGGCTGTTCTGGACCGTAAAGACGGAAGAGGATGAACCAGCCCTTGCCGGGAACCGTCTTGATCCAGTTGGCGTCTTCTCCAGCCGGGACGTCGGGCCCAAAGAACAGGTCGGTGCTACCGTCCGCATTGGCCTTCGGTTTGGTGAAGGAGGAGATGCGCGAGAAATCCGTGCCGTTATGAAGCTCGGAGCGCGTGCCGTTGTCGTAGGCCGTCACCGACCAGTAGAGCTTTGCCGGAATATTCGCGGGCAGGTGCATCTTGTACTTCTTGCCACCGTCGAAAATGTTGCCTTCAGCGTCCTTGGCAACCCAAGGATAGGCTTGCCCAACGCCCGGTGTCTTGGTGGCCATCAACTGGCTGGTGGCGCAGGCCAGATAGAAGAACGTCGTGCGCGCGTCGTGATTGGTGTGGCCGTCCGACACGAAGGACGGGCTGCCACCCATGAACGCCTCCGCATACTTGCGGTCGGGCCAATGCCAACGTTCCGGGTCGTCTCCGTGGAAGGCGATAGACCGCGCCATTGCCTTTCCGGTCTCGGCGGCTCTCTCAAGGATGGACGCCATGCGCTCGTCGGGTTTGAATGGCTTGCCCGGCTCGATACCGATCGCCTTCATGAAGCCCATCATGAAGGCATCGGTCTGCATCGCCGGTTCTGCCGTCACGACTTCGGCCAGCCGTTCGAAGTAGGCGCGACCTTCCGGCGGGATGCGGTCGATGGTCTTGTCGCTCATGTCGAAATACTGAAGCTTCGGACGCGCGGATGGCGTCTTCAAAGCGCTAAGCGGATAGATTTTGAGTTTGGTCTTCAGTTCTTTGACGGCAGCAGTGGTATCCGGCCCGCTCGGCGTCTGCTCGACATTGCCGCGCAGCAGCATCCAACTGACATAGGTATTCGGCCGAACAACGACGTGACCCTTGGGTGCCTTGCCCTTCCAGCCGGGAGGCACGATCAGGTATTTGCCGCTCGGGGAAACCTTGGGAATTACATCGACGACAGGCAACTGCCACATGTCGTCGAGCAAACCCGGCAGCGTCGGCGGCACCTCCGCGACGATTGGGCCATCATGGGTGTCGAAGAAATAGTCGACATACATGCTGTCGGCGTTCCCCGTGAGGTGTTCGATGTTGCTCTTCAGAAGGCCACCGAGGTAGCCGAGCTTGTAGTCGTCCGACCCACCACCCATCGCCTCTCCGTTGGCGACACGGTACTGCCGCATCCCGACCGCTGGCAGCCCCCACAGATAGGCCTGGACGGCCCGCTGATACGCCAATTCGTCGAACATCTTGGCTGCGGCGTCCGCCGTCGGAACATCGAGATGATACGCAGGTTTGGCATCGGTGGGTGCTTGAGCCGCTGGCATCGCGGCGGGTGCGGCGGTCTGAGCAAACGCTGGCGCTGCCCCCGCAGCGACCAAGGTGGTTCCGCCGAGGAGTACGGTACGGCGGTTCATGCCGTTTACGGCAATAGGGCTGCTTTCGTCGTTCATCACCAGCTCCCTGATGTGTTGGCAGGAGCAGGCTGTACTGGGTCTTTGGAAAGCGGAAGTACGCAACAGTAAATGGCGACGTAAATGACCGCTTTTGCCTGTCCGTTAGCCCGAGCAATTCCACGGTATCAGTTCGTCAATCCGGCGCTGCTTGGAGCCATCTAAGATGGGGTCGAAGCCGTCGACATGCCGCTTGCAGAGGCGATCGCCCAACAACCGCCCTAAAGCTGGTCGGCCTCCCACTCGCGATAAGAGGGGTTCTTCTGTCGATGTCCGCACATGGTATCGTGTTTCTTTGTCAGTCGGCGCCGATCATTCGCCCAAGCGCTGCTCGGCAAGCCGTACCCAGTAGGAGATGCCGTGGCTGATGACTTCGTCGTTGAAGTCGTAGGCCGGGTTGTGCAGGCCCGCTGTATCGCCATTGCCGATGAAGATGAAGGCGCCGGGGCGGGCGTTCAGCATGTAGGAAAAATCCTCGCCGCCCATCATAGGATCGATGTCGGGATTGACGTTGCCGGCACCCGCGATGTCGGTCGCAACCGCCGTCGCATGCTCGGTCTCATCGGCATGGTTGGATGTGACGGGGTAGTTGCGCTGAAAATGGATGTCCGTCTCCGCGTCATGCGCCTCGGCCACGCCGGCAACAATCTGCCTGAAGCGCTTCTCCGCGAGATCGCGCACCGCCTCGTCAAGTGTGCGCACCGTGCCGGCAAACGTTGCCTCGTTGGGGATGACGTTATGAGCAAAGCCGGCATTGAACTTGGTGACCGACACCACGACCGAGCGCAACGGATCGACGTTGCGTGATGCGATCATCTGTAGGTTGGTGACGATCTGCGTACCGATCGCGATCGGGTCGATCGTCCGGTTCGGCTGCGCCGCATGGCCGCCGCGACCCTTGACGGTGACAGTGAACTCGTCGGTCGCGGCCATGATCGGCCCCTTGCGGATGGCGAAATGGCCCACCGGTAGGCCGGGCATGTTGTGCATGCCGTAGACCTCGTCGATCCCGAAGCGCTCCATCATCCCGTCCTTGACCATCAGGTCGCCGCCGGCACCACCTTCTTCCGCCGGCTGGAAGATCACCGCGACATTACCGTTGAAATTGCGGGTCTCGGCGAGATACTTCGCCGCGCCAAGCAGCATCGCCGTGTGCCCGTCATGGCCGCAGGCGTGCATTTTGCCGGATATTTTCGATGCCCATGGCTTCCCCGATATCTCGGTGAGCGGCAGTGCGTCCATGTCGGCGCGCAGGCCGATGGCGCGCGATCCCGCACCCTTGCCCTTGATCAAGCCCACAACGCCGGTGCGGCCAATGCCGGTCACGATCTCGTCGACGCCGAATTCCTTGAGCTTCTCGGCCACGAAGGCGGCCGTCTCTTCAACCGCATAAAGCAGTCCCGGCCGCTCGTGAATGTGCCGGCGCCACCCGGTCACTTCGTCCTGAAGTTCGGCGGCTCTGTTCAAAATCGGCATGCTTGCTTCCCTGCTGAAAATCGAAAACGGCGGCAATAACGGGATTGATACCGCGGCTCGGAAATAAGTTAGACAATGACCTTTGCCATGTCATGGCCATATACGTTAAATAGGGGAAACTTTCGAGACATCAGGACATCTTTAAGGACAAACCGTGTCGACGCGCCAGAAACGCCTGCTTGCCGCCTTGCGGCCGATCACCATCGCCGCTTCCGCAGCCGCCATCGCCTTCGCAGCAGGGTCGCAGGCTTATGCGAACCCGCATATCCTGGTCGATGTGCAGAGCGGCCGCGTGCTCGAGCATGAGGATGCCTTCCGCAAGTGGTATCCGGCCTCGCTGACCAAGCTGATGACCATCTACACCACCTTCGACGCGATCCGCTCCGGCCAGATCAGCGTCGATACCCCGATTGTCATGAGCAAGACCGCCGCTGCCCAGCCGCCGGCCAAGATGTACTTCAAGCCCGGCCAGAAGCTGACGCTCGACAGCGCGCTGAAGATCCTGATCGTCAAGTCCGCCAATGATATCGCCGTTGCCGTGGCCGAAGCCGTGGGCGGCACGCAGGACGCCTTTGTTCTGAGGATGAACGCCGAAGCCGTCAAGCTCGGCATGAGCGACACCCACTTCGTCAATCCGAACGGCCTGCCCGGCAAGGGCCAGTACACGACGGCCCGCGATCTCGCGATCCTCTCGGTCGCGCTGCGCCGCGATTTCCCGCAATATGCCAGCTACTTCTCGCTTGAGGGTATCACGACAGGCAAGCAGAACATTCCCGCCATCAACATGCTGATCGGCCGTTTTGCCGGCGCCGATGGCATGAAGACCGGCTTCATCTGCGCATCTGGCTTCAACCAGATCTCATCGGCCACCCGCAACGGCCGCACGCTCGTCTCCGTCGTGCTCGGCACCGATAGCCTCGCCGCCCGCGCCGACGCGTCCGCCGACATGCTGCAGCGCGGCTTCACCACGCAATCGGCCAGCACCGACACGCTGGGCTCGCTCAAGCCCTACGGCGAAACCCAGGAAGTGGCCGACCTCACGGCCGAAATCTGCAGCGCCAAGGGCGCCAAGATCCGCAGCGAAACGCGCGACGAGGTGGGACGCATGAAGATCCACTCGCCCTATATCCAGGAAATGGACCACGAGCCGAATTTCGTCTATGCTGGCCTGATCCCCGGCCAGAACGAGCCGCAGCCCGACAAGCTGGCGACGGCTGATGGCGTCGGCGACATCGCAAACGTGCCGATCCCGACACCGCGCCCCACATCCTTCTAAGGCACAGACATCTAAGGCATTCAGGCATGAGCGCAGTTGCGGATCGCATTCCGGTCACCATCCTCACCGGCTTCCTCGGCGCGGGCAAGTCGACGCTGCTCAACCGCATCCTTAAGGATCCGGCGATGGCGGATGCGGCCGTCATCATCAACGAGTTCGGTGATGTCGGCATCGATCACCTGCTGGTCGAAAGCTCAGGCGACTCCATCATAGAGCTGTCGGATGGCTGCCTGTGCTGCACCGTGCGCGGCGAGCTTGTGGATACGCTGGCCAACCTGATGGACGCCATCCAGACCGGCCGCGTCAAGCCGGTGAAGCGCGTCGCCATCGAGACGACGGGCCTGGCCGATCCGGCGCCGGTCATGCAGGCGATCATGGGCAATCCGATCATAGCGGAAAGCTTCTCGCTCGATGGCGTCGTCACCGTCGTCGATGCCGTCAATGGCGCCCAGACGCTCGACAATCACGAGGAAGCCGTCAAACAGGTGGCCGTCGCCGACCGCCTGATCCTATCGAAGAAGACGATGGCCTCGGCCGAGGCGCTTGATCGTCTCGTCGCCCGCCTGCGCGCGCTCAACCCGCGCGCCGAACTGATGGACGCCGACGATGCCGCGACAGGCACCGCCGCAACGCTGGTCAACGGCATCTACGACCCATCAACCAAGAGCGCCGATGTCGGCCGCTGGCTGCGCGACGAAGATGCCCATGAAGCGCATCACCACCACCACGATGAGCATGGCCACGATTGCGACTGCGGCAACGATCACGGCCATCACGATCACCATCATCATCATCATCACGACGACCAGCACCCGCATGACGTGAACCGCCACGACGCGGCGATCCGCTCCTTCTCGATCGTCGAGGACAAGCCGATCGACCCGATGGCGCTCGACATGTTCGTCGATCTCCTGCGCTCGGCCCATGGCGAAAAGCTGCTGAGGATGAAGGCGATCGTCGCGATGTCGGATCGGCCGGATCGCCCGCTGGTGCTGCACGGCGTCCAGAGCATCTTCCATCCGCCGACGCGCCTGCCCGCATGGCCGGACCCTGAGGATCGGCGCACCCGCATGGTGCTCATCACCAAGGATCTGCCGGAGGCTTTCGTGAAGGACCTGTTCGACGCCTTCCTCGGCAAACCGCGTATCGACCAGGCAGACCGTGCGGCGTTGGAAGAGAATCCGCTGGCCATCCCGGGCATGCGCCTCTAGCCACTTCGGTCCTGGGTCGTCAGGAACGCTATCCCTTGCGGATCAGGAAGAGGTGACCGGTCTCGGTCTTCCCGCTCTCGATCAGCTCGTGGCCGTCCTCGTTGCAAAAGTGCGGGATATCGATACCGGCAAGCGGATCGGTCGTTTCCACGCGAAGAAGCGCGCCGCTTTCCAGCGACATCATCTTCTTTCGTGTCTTGATGACAGGCAGCGGGCATTTCAGCCCGCGCAGATCGTAGGAAATGACGGTCAAGCCGTCACTCCTTGGTCCAGAACTTCCAGAAAGGCTTCTTCGAAGCGACTTCCACCGATTCCGGCTGCGCGACCGGCGCAAAGGCCGTCGCCATCTCCGTCTGCGGTGCCAGCGGGCTCGGCGTCGGAACCGGCACGGATGCCGGATTGACGATCGTAGCATCGGCGACGGCAACCGGAGCCGCGGCCGGCGTCGATCCGGTGGCCGTATTGGCGGCAACCGACGTCGCCGTCTTCGCAGCCATCATGCCTTCGAGATCGGCGACCTTCATCATCTTGCCGGCTTCGAGCGAGGTCCCGGTCGGCGCATAGGCAAGCTCTCGGCCCTTGCGGGTCTTGGCGACGACAGCCTTGCGCTCTGCTTCCGTAGGATCGTACCAGGCCATGCCGTCGAATTCCTTCGACGCCTTGGCATAGGCCAGATCATAGGTCTTGCCGTAGGAGGCAAGCGCCGAGGCCAGCGCTGGCGGCGTCGACATCTCCGGGCACCTGCCGCCGGGATTGAAGGCGCCGGATGCCTGCTGGTTGAAGACGTACTTCTTCTCGCAGACATTGACCTCGGGCGGACGCTTGGTGACTTCGAAATTGTCGTAGCCGACCTTCAGCATCTTCCAGAAGTCGATATTCTCGTTCATCCGGTGCTTGAACATGTTGTCGGCGGTCATGCGGAACGGATAGGCCTCGAGCTGCACCGTCGACTGGCCGCCTTTGAAGGCGTCGCGGGCGAAGGCGTAGATCTCGAGAACCTGCTGGTCCGTCATCGAATAGCAGCCCGACGACGAGCAGGCGCCGTGGATCATCAGATCGGTTCCGGTGCGGCCGTTGACCGAATCGTAACGGTTCGGGAAGCCCGTATTGATCGCGAGATAGTATTTGGAGTTCGGGTTGAGGTTCGCCTTGGTGAGGTTGTAGAAGCCCTCAGGCGCCTGACGGTCACCCTGTTTCACCTTGGGACCGAGACGGCCGGACCAGGCGCAAATCTTGTAGTCTGCGATCTTCTCGAAGCGGTTGTCGGTCTTCGCCTTCCAGATCTCCAGGGCACCCTCTTCCTTGAAGATGCGGATCATGATCGGCGAATTGCGGTCCATGCCCTTGGCCGCCATCTCGTTGAGGATGCGCGGCGGCAGCGGCTGCTCGACCTTGTTCTTGACCTTGGAGAGGTCGATCTGCGTGGTTTCCAACGCGTCGTTGCAGCCGGCCAAAGCCAGCGCCATCAGGGAAACATAGGCAAAATGACGAAAGCGCATTCAAACTAGCCCAATTACGAGATGCGACCCAATCCGTTGAACGGGTTCGAAGTGAAGCGAATCATTGGCCCATTCTGGTTTACAAAACCTTAACGACCATGCCGCGCACCCACGACCCCCGCAAGCACAAAACCTATTGATAACACTAATGTGGCCAAGGTTTGGCCGCAATCCGCGGCCTCCCCCAAGCCTGCCCGGCAGCCTCGTTAGAGGTTGCGGCCCATGTTCAGGAACTTCTGGCGGCGATCGTTGCGGATCTGCTCACCGGTGCGGTTGGCCATTTCGCCGAGCGCATTGGCGATGACATCGCCGGTAGACGCGATAACGCTGTCGGGATCGCGATGCGCGCCGCCGAGCGGCTCGCCGATGATGCCGTCGATGATCCCGAGCGCCTTCAGGTCGTCAGACGTGATCTTCATGTTGGTAGCCGCTTCCTTGGCGCGCGCGGAATCGCGCCACAGGATCGAGGCAGCGCCTTCAGGCGAGATCACGCTGTAGATCGCATGCTCCAGCATGTAGACGCGGTTGCCGGTGGCGATCGCGATCGCGCCGCCCGAACCGCCCTCGCCGATGACGACAGAGATGATCGGAACCTTGAGGCCGAGGCACATTTCCGTCGAGCGGGCGATGGCTTCCGCCTGGCCGCGCTCTTCGGCGCCGACGCCGGGATAGGCACCGGCGGTATCGACCAGCGTGATGACGGGCAGGCCGAAACGGTCGGCCATCTCGAGCACGCGGATTGCCTTGCGGTAGCCTTCAGGACGCGCGCTGCCGAAATTGTGCTTCAGGCGGCTCTTCGTGTCGTTGCCCTTTTCCTGGCCGATAACGGCAACGGGCTGGCCGCGGAAGCGCGCCAGACCGGCCTGGATCGCGGCATCCTCGGAAAACTTGCGGTCGCCGGCGAGCGGCGTGAATTCCTGGAACAGCGTCTTGGCATAGTCGACGAAGTGTGGCCGCTGCGGATGACGCGCGACCTGGGTCTTCTGCCAGGCGTTGAGCTTCGAATAGATTTCGACCGTCGCTTCGCGAACACGAACTTCGAGCCTGCCGATTTCATCGGATGTATCGATGCTCTCGTCTTCCGAGGCAATCTTTTTCAATTCGATGATCTTGCCTTCGAGGTCGGAGATCGGCTTTTCGAAGTCGAGATAATTGTGCATGAGGTGCGTTTCCGTTCCTTGTGCCCGGGACATTTTGTATCTGGCTGCCCTTGTCGCCGGTCCTAATCCTGCTTTTTCGCCTGTTTGGCAAGGGGGTGATGCGTCTGGACCAGTTGCTGAAGCCTTTCTTCCAGCACATGCGTGTAGATTTGCGTGGTGGAAATGTCCGAATGGCCGAGCAGTTCCTGAACCACGCGCAGATCGGCGCCATTGGCGAGCAGATGACTTGCGAAAGCGTGCCGCATCACGTGCGGCGAGATCATAGATGGGGTGAGCCCGGCCCGGATCGCAAGGTTCTTCAGATCGCGCGCAAACACCTGGCGTGCCAGATAACCATCTTTCGAAGCGGCCGGAAACAGCCATGGGCTTTCCTGTGGATGGTCCGACGCCGCCCTCTCCTTCGCCAGCATCGGCCCGTAGAGCTTCAGCGCCGCGATCGCCGATTGCGACAGCGGAACCAGCCGCTCCTTGTTGCCCTTGCCGCGAATGATCAGGAAACGACCCTCCTGGTCGAGCACCCGGGCAGGCAGCGACACGAGCTCGCTGACGCGCATGCCCGTCGCGTAGAGCAGCTCCAGCAGCACAAACATCCGCAACCGCTGCAATTGCCCGGGAGTAGGATCCTGCGCTTCCTGCTCAGCCTGCTCCAGCAGCCGGCCCACTTCGTCCACACCCATGGTCTTCGGCAGTGGTCTGCCCTTCTTCGGCGCATCGAGAATACCGGTCGGATCGTCGGTGCGCAGACCTTCTGCGTAGAGAAACTTGTAGAACTGCCGCATCGCCGCCAACCGCCTCGCCTGCGACGAGGGCTTGAACCCTTGCGCGGCCAGCGATGCCAGATAGGCCGAAAGATCGGCCGACGCCGCCTCCGTCAGCCGCACGCTTCGGGCGTTCAGAAAGGAATGCAGATCGTCGAGATCGTGTTCGTAGGAGGATAGCGTATTGGCCGCAGCACCCCGTTCGGCGCTCATCATCTCGAGGAAAGCCTCCACGTGAGCGCGGCTGAGATCTCTCATCGCATCACTTCTTGGCCGGGCTGATCGCGCCGGTGGCAGGCGGGTTGATCCGCTCCGAGGGGATGCGGATCGTCACGTCGCGCTCCTGCGGTTCGACGAACGTCACCAGCGCCCACATCGTTCCGTATATCGCTCCGGCGATGACCGCCAGGACGGCGAGAAATCGGAACAGGCTCGGCATTCAGCAACTCCATGGCTTTGCTTCTTTATGAAGAAGCGCGTTTGCAAGTGCAAGAAGGAGCTTTTGGAGCATGATTCCCTTGCCTCCGGCTTGACGCTACACCTGCATTTGTTGATACCGTTCGCAAACAAAGTGTGAATGGACCAATGAACGACCCAGTTCTGATCGTTGCCGATAGCCTGAGGGACAGAGCTCGCGCTGCGCTCGGTTCGCGCAATCTGATCCTCGTCGGCCTGATGGGCGCCGGCAAGTCCTCGGTCGGGCGCATCGTCGCCACGCAACTCGGTATTCCTTTCATCGACAGCGACGCGGAAATCGAGCGCGTCTCGCGCATGTCGATATCAGAGCTATTTGCCGCCTATGGCGAGGACGAGTTCCGTGCGCTTGAGGGACGGGTGATGAAGCGGCTGCTGAAGGGCGGTCCCCGGGTCGTCTCCACAGGCGGCGGCGCCTTCATCAACGATCGCACGCGCAAGCACATCAAGCGGGGTGGCGTCTCTGTCTGGCTGAAGGCCGAACTCGATGTGCTCTGGGAGCGCGTCAACAAGCGCGACACCCGCCCGCTGCTGAAGACCGAAAATCCGAAGCAGACGCTCGAAAACCTGATGAACGCAAGATACCCGATCTACGAGCAGGCCGATCTCACCGTCATCTCGCGCGATGTCCGCAAGGAGCTGATGGCAGACGAAGTGCTGAAAGCCCTGATCGACGCCAGAACCGAAAGTGCCGCCTGATGACCGCGATTGCCGCCTCCGCCGAACGCAAGGTTCACGTGCCGCTTGGCGACCGGGCCTACGACATCCTGATCGGTCCCGGCCTGATCGCCCGTGCCGGCGCCGAGATCGCCGCGCGCCTCAAGGGCCGCAAGGCTGCGATCATCACCGACGAGAATGTCGCGCCGCTCTATCTGGAGGCACTGGTCGAGAGCCTGACGGCCGCAGGCATCGCATCGTCGGCGCTCACTTTGCCGGCAGGCGAAAAGACCAAGAGCTTCGAGCATCTGATGACCGCTTGCGACAAGGTTCTGGAAGCCCGCGTCGAGCGTAACGATTACGTGATCGCGCTTGGCGGCGGCGTTATCGGCGACCTCTCCGGCTTCGTCGCCGGCATTGTCAGGCGCGGCGTGCGCTTCGTGCAGATACCGACCTCGCTGCTGTCGCAGGTCGATAGCTCCGTCGGCGGTAAGACCGGCATCAACAGCCGCCACGGCAAGAACCTGATCGGCGTCTTCCACCAGCCAGACCTTGTGCTTGCTGATGCCGATGTCCTGAACACACTGAGCGAACGCGAATTCCGCGCCGGCTATGCCGAGGTCGCCAAATACGGCCTGATCGACAAGCCCGACTTCTTCACCTGGCTGGAAAAAAACTGGCAGTCCGTCTTTTCCGGCGGCTCAGCCCGCATCGAGGCGATCGCCGCCAGCTGCCAGGCGAAATCCGATGTCGTCGTAGCCGACGAGCACGAGAACGGCCAGCGCGCTTTGCTTAATCTCGGCCACACCTTCGGCCACGCGCTGGAAGCCGCAACCGCCTATGACAGCGCCCGCCTCGTCCACGGCGAGGGCGTGTCGATCGGCATGGTGCTCGCCCACGAATTCTCCGCCCGCATGAATCTGGCAAGCCCCGACGACGCCAGGCGCGTCGAGCATCACCTGAAAGAAGTCGGCCTTCCGACCCGCATGTCTGAGATCCCTGGCATATTGCCGCCGGCCGGAGTGCTGATGGACGCGATCGCCCAGGACAAGAAGGTCAAGAGCGGCAAGCTCACCTTCATCCTCACCCGCGGCATCGGCCAGTCCTTCGTCGCTAATGACGTCCCGGCATCCGAAGTGTTGAGCTTCCTCAAGGAAAAACACCCGCAATGACCCTCGAAGGCGCGCTGGCATTTCTTTCCGCATACTGGCCGGAAATTCTTTCCATCGTGGCCCTCGTCCTCATGTCCGCCTTCTTCTCCGGCTCCGAGACGGCGCTGACCGCCGTGTCCCGCAGCCGCATCCACACGCTGGAAGCCAACGGCGAGGAACGCGCCGGCGTCGTGCGCGAACTGATCGAGCGCCGCGACCGGCTGATCGGCGCGCTCCTGATCGGCAACAACCTCGCCAACATCCTGTCCTCCTCGATCGCAACCAGCGTCTTTCTCGGGCTGTTCGGCAGCTCGGGCGTCGCCTGGGCGACGCTGGCGATGACGATCATCCTCGTCATCTTCGCCGAAGTGCTTCCGAAGAGCTGGGCGATATCGATACCGGAGCGCTTCGCGCTCGCCGTCGCCTTCGCCGTCAAGGCTTTCGTTCTGGTCGTCGGCCCGTTGTCCTCCTTCGTCAACCGCATCGTCCGCTTCATCCTCGCCCGCTTCGGCATCAACCTCTCGCGCGAGGTTTCGATGCTCTCGGCGCACGAGGAACTGCGCGGCGCCGTCGATCTGCTCCATCGCGAGGGATCGGTGGTAAAGGCAGACCGCGACCGCCTCGGCGGTGTGCTCGATCTCGGCGAGCTCGAACTCTCCGACATCATGGTCCACCGCATGGCCATGCGCGGCATCAACGCCGACGATCCACCCGAGGTGGTTGTCCGCACCATCCTCGACAGCCCCTTCACCCGCATGCCGCTGTGGCGCGGCTCGACCGACAACATCATCGGCGTGGTGCACTCCAAGGATCTGCTGAGGGCGCTTGCCGAACGCGATGCCGAGCCGGAGCATCTCGATATCATCAAGATCGCCCAGAAGCCCTGGTTCGTGCCCGACAGCACCAACCTTGAAGCCCAGCTCAACGCCTTCCTGCGCCGCAAGCAGCACTTTGCCGTCGTCGTCGACGAATATGGCGAGGTGCAGGGCATCGTCACGCTCGAGGATATTCTGGAAGAGATCGTCGGCGACATCGCCGACGAGCACGACATCGAGATGCAGGGCGTGCGCCAGGAGGCCGACGGCTCGGTGGTGGTCGATGGCAATGTGCCGATCCGCGACCTCAATCGCGCGCTCGACTGGCAGCTTCCCGATGAGGAGGCGACCACCATCGCTGGCCTTGTGATCCACGAATCGATGACCATTCCCGAGGAGCGCCAGGCCTTCACCTTCTACGGCAAGCGCTTCATCGTCATGAAGCGCGACAAGAACCGCATCACCAGACTGCGCATCCGTCCGGCGGAGGAAAACGAGACCAACCCCGCCTGATTTCCTGCCATCTATTGCGCGCTGCGGGAGGAGCCCGGCGAGCAGCATCATTATGGATTTGATATGTTTGATCTTCTCTGGCGCTCGATCGCCATCGGCATTGGCGCCACCATACTCATGGACATCTGGTCGATCGCGCTTGGTAAGGGCGCGATACCGACCTGGGGACCGCCAGGCCGCTGGCTCCGGCATCTCTTTGCCAAAGGCACTGTGTTTCACGACGATATCGGCAAGGCCGCGCCCTACAAACACGAAGTCGCGCTCGGCTGGGTCTTCCACTACGCCGTGGGCATTCTCTATGGCATCATGCTGGTGATCCTGACCGGCCCCTACTGGCTGGTCGCGCCGACCTTTCTGCCCGCCTGGATCTGGGGCATCGTCACCATCGCCGCCGGCTGGTTCCTGCTGCAGCCGGGCCTCGGCATCGGCTGGGCGGCATCAAAGACGCCGAACCCCAACAAGGTCCGCTTCCTCGGCCTCGTCGCCCACTCCGTCTTCGGCTTTGGCCTCTATGCGACGGCGCTGCTGATTCGTTAGAGGCGACCGGCCATCCTTGCGAAATCGCCGCACCGCGCCCATATGACGCGGTGTCGGCCTACCAGCGCACCGGCTCTCCGGGCGCCGCCGGCTCGACCGCCAACGCGTGCAACCCCGCATCCAGTTCAGGCTTCAAAAGCTCCGTGATCGCCCGGTGACGCGCCAGCCGTGTCATCCCTGCAAACGACGACGAAATGATGCGCACCCGCATATGGGTCTCGCCCGCACCCGTAATATCAGGGTGATGGCCGGCATGCAGGTGGCTTTCATTGATTACGCTCAGCCGCTCCGGCGAAAACGCCGCCGTGAGCTTTTCTTCGATGGAGGATTGAACCGTCATGAACCGATCTGCCGACTTGCGAAAAAGGTTCCCACCAAGCCAGCAACATTCCCGTTTGTCAATTCTTGTCCTCACCTATTCTGAGCCCCATAATTAGCGCCGTCATGAGACTTGATTCCAAATACTTCGACCGCATCCGCACCCGCCGCAAACGCGAGCAGGAACCCGAACAGGCTCCCCCAACCTGTCAATGGGACGGCTGCGACAAGAAAGGCGTGCATCGCGCTCCCGTCGGACGCAATGCCGAGGGGCAGTTCTTTCTCTTCTGTTTCGAGCACGTTAAAGAGTACAACAAAGGCTACAACTATTTCTCCGGCCTCTCGGACGGCGAAATCGCGCGTTACCAGAAGGAAGCGATAACCGGCCATCGCCCGACCTGGACCGTCGGCGTCAACAAGTCGGCCAAGGATAGCCCGATCCAGTCGGACATCCGGTCCGGCGCCTACAAAAACGTCCGCGATCCCTTTGGCTTCGTGAAGGAAAACAAGAGCAGCGGCCCGCGCTTTCCCGAGCAGCGCAAGCTGAAGAGCCTGGAAGCCAAGGCATTCGACACGATGAACCTTGCGGCAAACGCCACATCGTCCGAAATCAAGAGCCGCTACAAGGAACTGGTGAAGAAGCACCACCCCGATGCCAATGGCGGCGACCGCGGCTCCGAAGAGCGCTTCCGCGCCGTAATCCAGGCCTATCAATTATTGAAGCAGAACGGTTTTTGTTAATTCCTGTCCTTGCTCTTGGTCTTCAATCGGGTATGGTCCAAATCGGCTGAGGCCGCAGGCAACCGCGGCATATCTTTCTGCGTTTGTCTCTCAGGCGCCTCGGCCAATTCCGGACGCGGCGTTTCTTGTCCGGGACTATCGTCAAGAATGCTCGCAGGCGGTGATCGCGTCGTCCCCGAGGTTTCGTTTCAGTCCCGGAGAAGCATCGCCGACGTTCAGACATGAGCGCGTGGGATACCCGCGACGCCATGATCGCGAAACGAGCTGAGACAGTATGGCAGGGTGTCGGCCACCCGCCTTGGAGACATGATGAGCAAGATTGACCTTGATATTTCGGAACTTCCGGACACCACCGTTTCCGTCAGGGAGGTCTTCGGCATCGATTCCGACATCCGCGTTCCGGCTTACAGCCAGGGTAGCGCCTATGTTCCGGATCTCGATCCCGACTATCTCTTCGACCGCGAAACCACGCTCGCCATCATTGCCGGCTTTGCTCATAACCGCCGCGTGATGATCTCCGGCTATCACGGCACCGGCAAGTCCTCGCATATCGAGCAGGTCGCCGCCCGCCTCAACTGGCCCTGCGTGCGCATCAACCTCGACAGTCATGTCAGCCGTATCGATCTCGTCGGCAAGGACGCCATCGTCGTCAAGGACGGCCTGCAGGTCACCGAGTTCAAGGACGGCATCTTGCCCTGGGCCTACCAGCACAATGTCGCGCTCGTCTTCGACGAATACGACGCCGGCCGCCCGGACGTCATGTTCGTCATCCAGCGCGTTCTGGAATCGTCCGGCCGCCTGACGCTGCTCGACCAGAGCCGCGTCATCCGGCCGCACCCGGCTTTCCGCCTGTTCGCAACGGCGAACACGATCGGCCTCGGCGACACGACTGGCCTCTACCACGGCACGCAGCAGATCAACCAGGCGCAGATGGACCGTTGGTCGATCATCTCGACATTGAACTACCTGCCGCACGAGCACGAAGTGAACATCGTCGCCGCCAAGGTGAAGAGCTTCGGCAAAGACAAGAACGGCCGCGATACCGTCTCCAAGATGGTCCGCGTCGCCGATCTCACCCGCGCCTCCTTCATGAACGGCGATCTCTCGACCGTGATGAGTCCGCGTACCGTCATCACCTGGGCCGAGAACGCCGAGATCTTCGGCGATCTCGCCTTCGCCTTCCGCGTCACCTTCCTCAACAAGTGCGACGAACTGGAGCGTCCGCTGGTTGCCGAGCACTATCAGCGCGCCTTCGGCGTCGAGCTGAAGGAAAGTGCTGCCAACATCGTTCTGGAGGCCTGAGGCTAACGGATCATGGCAGCGCGTGGTGACAATTCGAAAGCAAAGCCCGGTTCGCCCGTCGACGTGGAGCCGTTGCGCCGGGCGATAACCGGCAGCGTGCGCGCGATCGCCGGCGACGGCGAGGTCGAGGTGACTTTCGCCAACGAGCGGCCTGGCATGACCGCCGAGCGCATCCGCCTGCCGGAACTGTCCAAGCGCCCGACGATGCACGAACTTGCGGTGACCCGCGGGCTGGGTGACTCGATGGCGCTGCGTCTCGCCTGCCATGACGAGAAGGTGCATGCGACGATGGCGCCGCAGGGTTCCGACGCCCGCGCCATCTTCGACGCCGTAGAGCAGGCGCGCGTGGAATCGATCGGCGCGCTGCGCATGGAAGGCGTGGCAAGCAATCTGCGCTCGATGACAACGGAGAAATACGCCAAGGCCAATTTCTCCGGCATCGAACGCAAGGAAGACGCGCCCGTCGGCGAAGCCGTCGCCATGATGGTGCGCGAAAAGCTCACCGGCGAGAAGCCACCGGCCTCGGCCGGCAAGGTACTCGATCTCTGGCGTTCCTTCATCGAAGACAAGGCCGGCAAGGATCTAGAGAACCTGACCGGCGTGATCCACGACCAGCAGGCCTTCTCCAAGGTCATCCGCAACATGCTCACGGCCATGGAAATGGCCGAGGAGTATGGCGACGACGACAGCGATCCTGATTCTGACGACCAGCAGGACGAGGAAGACAAGCCGAGCGGCGAAGACCAGAACGACGACGATGTCGAGGACGATGCCGGTTCGGATGCAGCGCCCGTCGAGGACAGCGAAGCAGCCGACGAGCAGATGGAGGACGGCGAGACCGAAGGCGCCGAAATCTCCGACGATGACATGCAGGAAGAAGGCGAGGACGATTCGGAAACGCCGGGCGAAACCCGCCGTCCGAACACGCCCTTCGACGATTTCAACGAGAAGGTCGA
Organism: Hyphomicrobiales bacterium; assembly: GCA_900472605.1. GTDB lineage: Bacteria > Pseudomonadota > Alphaproteobacteria > Rhizobiales > Rhizobiaceae > Rhizobium. The sequence continues at coordinate 53,312 of UCJD01000027.1, forward strand.
CTACCACGTCTTCACCGAGGAGTTCGACGAGACGATCACCGCCGAGGAACTGTGCGACGCCGCCGAGCTGGAGCGCCTTCGCGCCTTCCTCGACAAGCAGCTCGCTCATCTCCAGGGCGCGGTCGGTCGCCTCGCCAACCGCCTGCAGCGCCGCCTGATGGCGCAGCAGAATCGCTCCTGGGATTTCGACCTGGAGGAGGGCTATCTCGATCCGGCCCGCCTGACGCGCCTGATCATCGACCCCACCCAGGCGCTCTCCTTCAAGAAGGAGCGCGACACGCAGTTCCGCGACACCGTCGTGACGCTCTTGATCGACAATTCCGGCTCCATGCGCGGCCGGCCGATCACCGTTGCCGCCACCTGCGCCGATATTCTGGCCCGCACGCTGGAACGTTGTGGCGTCAAGGTCGAGATATTGGGCTTCACCACCAAGGCCTGGAAGGGCGGGCAGGCGCGCGAACAATGGCTCGCCAATGGCAAGCCGCAGACGCCGGGCCGCCTGAACGACCTGCGCCACATCATCTACAAGTCCGCCGACGCCCCATGGCGCCGCTCGCGCACCAATCTCGGCCTGATGATGCGCGAAGGCCTGCTCAAGGAAAACATCGACGGCGAGGCCCTGATGTGGGCGCACAACCGCCTGATCGCGCGGCGCGAGCAGCGCAAGATCCTGATGATGATCTCGGATGGTGCGCCGGTCGACGATTCGACACTGTCGGTCAATCCGGGCAATTATCTGGAGCGCCACCTGCGCGCGGTGATCGAGCGCATCGAGACCCGGTCTCCGGTCGAACTCCTTGCTATCGGCATCGGCCACGACGTCACGCGCTACTATCGCCGCGCCGTCACCATCGTCGATGCGGACGAGCTCGCAGGCGCCATGACCGAACAGCTGGCCTCGCTGTTCGAGGATCAGGCGGCGCAGCCGCGTGGCGGGCGTTCCCGCCGCGCCGGCTGACCGCCCATGCGTTTGGCTCCGGCGTTCCGAACCTGTTTTGCTGGAGCACTCATGCTGGCCGCCTCACTTGCGGCCGGCACGCCCGTCTCGGCCGAAACGCCGGCGGCTGAAATCAGAAGCAGCATCATCTCGCGCTTCAAGATCGGCTCCGATGAGAAACACTTCGGGCCTTTCGAGTTTCTGGGCGGCCTCGAAATGGTCTCCCCCAACCGCCTTTTCGGATCGCTGTCATCCATCCGTTTCCGCGATGATCGCACCCATTTCGTCGGGGTCCTCGATACCGGCCACTGGATGACCGGCCGCATCGAGCGCGGCGTTGACGGCAGCCTGAGCGGACTTGCCGATGTCGAGATCACCCCGATGCGCGACCGCGCCGGAAAAATTCTCGAAGGCAAGGCGCTGATGGATGCCGAGGGCGTCGCGCTGACGGATGGCAAGGTGTTGGTCTCGTTCGAGCAATTCCACCGCGTCGATCTCTATCCCGATGCCGGCTTCGAGACCTCGCGCGCGCTCGACACACTCCCCATCCCCTTCGAGAGGAAGCAACTCCGCGCCAACCGCGGCTTCGAGACGATCGCCGTCTCGCCCGCCTCAAGCCCATTGAAGGGCGGCACGCTGATCGTCGCCGAGCGCAGCCTTGACGACGACGGCAACGCCTATGCCGCGATCCTGGACGGACCGCTGAAAGGTAAGCTGGCGCTCGCCCATTACGGCGATTTCGACGCTACCGACGGCGCCTTCCTGCCGAACGGCGACCTCCTGCTGCTGGAGCGCCGCTTCAACATGGCGGACGGTATCGGCATGCGCATCCGCCGCATCAAGTCGGCCGATATCAGACCGGGCGGCGTCATGGATGGCGAGATCCTCATCGAGGGCGATTTCGGCTACCAGATCGACAACATGGAAGGCCTGGATACCTTTACCGCCGATGACGGCAGCACCCGTGTCATTCTCGTCTCCGACGACAACCACTCGATCCTCCAGCGCAACCTGATGCTGGAATTCAAGCTCGACGAGCGGCCCGGCCCATCGGCCGACACCGCCGCCTCGCATTAAGAGGGCGCGAACGCGTCAGCCTCCGAAATAAGCCGGCCGGTCGAGATCGGCGATCAGCCCTTGATGTGTCGGCTCCCAGTTGAGCGTCTCGCGCGTCCATGCGCTGGACGCCCGGTTATTGATCGACGCGAAGTGCGTGAACCAGCCGAAATGCTCGGCCGCTTCTTCAGGCGACTTTGAGACGACAGGCACGCCCAGCCGCTTGCCGATGACGGTGGCGATCTCGCGAAACGGGAGGCCCTCCTCCGCCACGCCATGATAGCGCGCCCCCGCTTGCGCCTTCTCCAGCGCCAGCCTGTAGAGCCGACCGGTATCGAGACGATGCACCGCCGGCCAGTGGTTCATGCCGTCGCCGATATAGGCCGATACGCCCTTCTCGCGTGCGAGGCCGATGACAACAGGCACGAAACCGTGGTCGCCGTCGCCATGCACCGAGGGCGGAAGGCGGATCACCGAGGCGCTGAGGCCATCCGTTACCATGGAGAGCGCCGCCTGCTCCGAGACGCGCGGAATGGCCGATGTCGAAGGCGCCACCGTCTCTTCCGTGGCAACAGCGCCCGGCGCCAGAAGCCCCGTGCCCGAGGTCACCACCATGTGCCGGCCGGAGCCGGAGAGCACCTTGCCCATCGCCTCGATGGCGCGCCGGTCGATCTCGCAATTCTCCTTGAACTTGGAGAAGTCGTGAATGAAACCCGTATGGATCACGCCGTCGCAGGCATCAGCGCCCCGGCGCAGACCGTCAAGGTCCTCGAGATTGCCGCGATGAACCTCAGCACCCGCTGCCTCCAGCGAAGCGGCCGAGGCATCCGAACGGGCTAGGCCCAGCACTTGATGGCCGGCCTGAATGAGGTCCTGAACGACGGCCGAGCCGACAAAGCCGGTGGCACCGGTTACGAAAACGCGCATGGTAATCTCCTTGCTTGCTGCGACCCGCCTGCCGATACAGGCGTGTCGGTGGGAAGCTAGAAGGTTGAAGCAATACGGTCCATGTTGTACTGTCCGGAATATCTTCGCGATCGTCCGGAGTTTTTTTGAATGGACCCGCTGTCAAACGTGCTGTCGCTGCTGAAGCCGCAGAACTATCTCTCCGCCGGCATGGAGGCGGGCGGCGATTGGGCGATCCAGTTTCCGGACCAGCAAGGCGGCATCAAATGCGGCGCCGTGGTTTCGGGCACTTGCTGGCTCCGCGTCGATGGTGTGGAAGAGGCGGTGCTGCTGCGAACAGGCGACAGCTTTCTGCTCCCGCGCGGTCGGCCGTTCAGGCTTGCCACCGATCTCAATCTCGAACCGATCCCGGCCGCAGCCATCTTTCTCGGCCCGCGCAAGGACGGCATCGTCTCGCTCAACGATGGCCGCGACTTCTCGATCGTCAGCTGCCGCTTCGGCCTTGCCGGCAGTCATGCCGATATCCTGCTCAAGATGCTGCCGCCCATCGTGCTGCTACGCGACGAGCAGAGCCAGGCGGCTCTGCGCTGGGCTGTCGAGCAGATGATGCAGGAGCTGCGCGCGCCGCAGCCCGGCGGCTTCCTGATCGTCGAGCACCTCGCGCACATGATCCTCGTGCAGGCCTTGCGGCTGCATCTGGCTGACCGGTCAAACACCGGTGTCGGTTGGCTCTTCGCGCTGGCCGACAGGCAGATGAGTGCTGCGATATCGGCGATCCACGACAGCCCGGCCGAACGCTGGACCCTGCAGGCGCTTGCGTCCCGCGCCGGCATGTCGCGTTCCACATTCGCGCAGAAATTCAGGGAAACGGTCGGCACCTCGCCGATGGAGTATCTCGCGCAATGGCGCATGCTGCTTGCCGGCAACCGGCTGGAAAATTCCAGGGACCCGATATCGGTCATCGCGCCGTCGCTCGGCTACGAGTCCGAGGCGGCCTTCAGCACGGCATTCAAGCGGATCATGGGCTGTTCGCCCCGGCAATATGCCCGCGACCGCCCGAAGATGGCGGCGGCGCTTTCAAGATGAAGCGCCGGCGCCAATCTCGCATGGTCGCTTAGCTTGCCGCGCGAACGGCCTGCGTCGGCCTGAGCACACTCATCAGCGCGCCGTAGGGCAGAAGCATCACGAGGCCGACCAGCAGCTTCACCCAGAAATCGCCGATCGCCCAGGAGATCCAGCGCGGCGCCTCGGCAGCGAACACGCCGAGAACCGGCGACGCCTCGAGCGCGAACGGCTCGTTTGGACCGAGGAAAACGAAGAAGGCCGCAAATGACAGCGAGAAGAAGATCACCGTATCGAGCATCGAACCCAGCAGCGAGCCGACCAAAGGCGCGCGCCACCAGGCCTGCCGGCGCAGCCGGTTGAACAGCGCGATATCGAGCAGCTGGCCGGCGAGATAGGCCGTGCCGGAAGCGATCGCGATGCGCGGTACCGATGTGAAGAAGGAGAGCGCCACGCCGACCAGGAAGCCGGCGAACACCACCTTGCGCGCGGCCTGCGGCCCGAACTGACGGTTGGTGAGATCGGTGATCAGAAAAGCGACCGGATAGGTGAAGGCACCCCAGGTGAGCAGATCGGCGAGATTGACGCCGGCGACCGTGACATTCAGCGGAAACTGCACGAGGAAGTTCGACGAGACGACGACAAGCGTCATCAGGGCGACGTAGATAAGGGTATAGCGCGTCTGAAGCATTTTTTTATCCTGGGGTATGCCACCAGTTGGAGGGACGATCCGGCAAAGCAAAAGGCTTGAACGGGATTAGCCGTGCAAGCCTTTTGAAGCCGTATAGCTTGAAGTCGGTTACTGCTTAGGCAGCAACAGCAGCTTCAGCGGTCTTCTTGACGATCTGGCGGCGCAGCAGACGAGCGCGCATCGACAGTTCGTTTTCGCTTGCCTTGATGAGGAAAGCATCGAGACCACCGCGATGCTCGACGGTACGCAGAGCAGCAGCCGAAACGCGAAGACGGTAACGCTGGCCGAGCGCGTCGGAGATCAGCGTAACCTGGCACAGGTTCGGGAGGAACCGGCGCTTGGTCTTGTTGTTGGCATGGCTGACATTGTTGCCAACGAGGACTGCCTTGCCGGTCAATTCGCACATGCGGGACATGGGACACCTATTCTTGTTTTTCTCGGCCATAACTGCCCGCCCGCGCAAAACGGGCTTGCAATCCAACAGGCCATGATTGGAAAGTTGCGGTTCTATAATCAGACAGACCGTGCGCGTCAAGCCAAACCTTGGCCTTTCCGGCGATTCAGTCCAAAAGCCTCGCAATTCCGTCAAAAAGCTTTTGTTCTCTTAAGGCCGCGACAGGCGTATAGACCGTATCTCCCGACCTGACCAGCGCACCGAACAAGGCTCAATTCATGGCTCATTGGGGCAAACGCATTCTCATCTCCGCCTTGGCGGGCCTGATGGCCGTTCCATCAGACGCCGCCGAAGTCGTGCATCGCACGGAATACAAGGTCGCGCTCGGCATCCTCACCATCGCGCGCGCCGCCTTCATGACCCGCATCGAGGACGACAAGACCTATCGCGTCTCCGGCGACATCAGCTCGGCCGGCCTGGCCGACCTCGTGACCACGATCTCGGCCAAGACCAGCGTCGATGGCCAGCTGCGCGGCAACCGCATGCAGGCGACCCACTATCTGCTCTATTACAAGAGCGGCAAGCGCGCCCGCACCTATGATGTCCGCTACTCCAACGGCAACATTACCTCGACGACCGTGAAGCCGCCGCGCCAGCCGCCAAAGAACTGGGTCAACGTCCCCGCAAGCGACATGCGTGCCGTGCTCGATCCCATTTCCGGCCTGATCTTCCCGGCCGATACCAATGTCTGCGCGCAGAAACTGCCGATCTACGATGGCGAGATGCGCATGGACCTCGTGCTGTCGCCGAGCGGATCGAAGGATTTTTCCACGGAAGGCTTCACCGGCAAGGCAACGGTCTGCAACGTGCGCTTCGTCCCGCGATCCGGTTACAAGAAGGGCCGCAGCGACATCGAGTATTTGAGCAAGAGCAGCCGCATGGAAATCTGGTTTGCCAAGGCCGACGCCGCCAACGTCATAGCGCCTGTCTTCGTTCGTATCCCGACCCAATACGGGCCGGTGACCATCACGGCGGTGAAGTACAGCGCGAGCTGACGGGGCGACTTGAGCCCCGCCGCGAGGCAACGATCGACCTGAACAGCGCTCCACAAATGAAGAGTGCGGCAACCATGCCGCACTCTGTTGCTGATTTTGATCCTGACGGTCCCGGGCTTCGCCGAATCCAGCTGGCGGTTCGCGCTCGCCTGCCGCTTGGTGGCAGGCGGCGCTATCCTCGCTGCTCGGTCCGCAACAATACGGGCTCGGCAGGCGCGGCTGCCGATCAACGCATCGCGATGACCATCTTGCAGAGTTTGACGAGGCTGCCGTCGAAGCCGCCACCACCACCGGCCAGGATATCCTTGCAACGAACCTTCATCTTCGCCCGATCGCCGGACGACATGTCGTTGAAGGCCTGAAGCTGCCTGTTGTTGAGGTTGCTTCGTCCGTTGTTACCGTTGCTGCCCGTGTTTGTGCCATTCGGGTTCGACGGGTTATTCGGATTATTCGGATTGGTCGGGTTCCGCGGATCATCCGGATCGATACCGGGAACGCCGAGGCCCAGATTGAGCAGCGTGCGGCCGCCGAGACCGACATTGGCCTTGGCCGTCGCCAAGCCGCCGGAGCCACCGACCGTGGCGCCGACGTTGCTGTTGAGACCTCTGGATCCGCCGACGCTCGCGGTGTTTCCAACGCTCAGACCGCCGCCTGAACCACTACCGACAGATGTGTTTGTGTTGACGCCGCCGGAGCCGCCGACCGAGGCGGAGACGCCGAGACTACCACTTGAACTGGTGCCGACGTTTGCATTGACTCCACTGGAGCCGCCCACCGACGCGGTTGCAACGGAGCCGCTGCCGCCGACTGTTGCATTCACGCCGCTGGCGCCGCCGAGCGATACGCTGAGACCATTGCTGGTCCCGATGCTGAGACCGTTGCTACCGCCGACGTCAAAGGCGCTCGCGGGCAGAGGAGCCAGAAAAGCGGCGCAACTTACGGCCAGGACAGCATATTTCGATGCATTAAAGTTCATTCCAACCTCCACGAGATGCTGCCAGAGCCCAATGCTCAGGCAGTCGAAACCAATGAAGGGAAGCGCGCATTCCCGAAGCGGCGGACTGTAACCAAGGGTGGAAGACTACCCGCCTCTACATGAAAACAAGAATATGCGTAAATTCTAACATTTCAACGTATTTCGCGTATAGGTTTTGCAAGCCTCGCGGGAGGGATAATATATTATGAACACCTAATGAAAAATACTGACACAACCACAGACATATGAAGACCCAAATGGGACGGATTGCAGCAGGATGAGACGCCCCGGTGGAATGAGGCGAAACAGGGGCGGCCTATCTGTACCCGTCCTGGAATATAAGCGCTGATTTATACAATCAAAGATACACATTGCCGAAAATAGGTCGCGCGCCAAAATGAAACGGCCGGCAGCGCCTTCAAGCGATGCCGGCCGTCTCGTTCATTCTGATATGACGATCAGAATTCTTCCCAACTGTCCGCGGCTGGCGCGGCCATGCCGTGCGCTCTGGCCACGCGCGACACCAGATGCAGCGCTGGCGAAGTCGGCGCCCTGGAGGCCGGCCTGATGGCATAGGCCTCGCTCAGCTTGAACTGTGCGAGCAACCCGCGCAGCGCCTCCGCTTCCGCCGCGAGCTTGTGGCTTGCCGCTGTGCTTTCCTCGACCATGGCCGCGTTCTGCTGCGTGGATTGGTCGAGCTGGTTGACCGCCTGATTGATCTCCTTCAGCCCTGTGGCCTGTTCTTTCGAACCCTCGACGATCGCCACAACATTGACATTGATGTCGTTGACCTGACTGACGATGGTCTCCAGCGCCTTTCCCGTCTGCCCGACCAGATCGACCCCGTTGCGCACCAGCTCGCTGGACTTGGTGATCAGCGACTTGATCTCCTTGGCGGCACTTGCCGAGCGCTGCGCCAGTTCGCGCACCTCCTGCGCCACGACAGCAAAGCCCTTGCCCGCCTCGCCCGCCCGCGCCGCCTCGACGCCGGCGTTGAGAGCAAGAAGATTGGTCTGGAACGCGATGTCATCGATGACGCCGATGATATTGGTGATCTCGCGCGACGACTGCTCGATCTGATCCATCGCCGCCACGGCGCTGCGAACGACCTGGCCGGATTGCTCCGCCCCTTTCTTGGTCTGGGAAACCAGCTTGCCGGCCTCGTCGGCGCGATAGCTGGAATCGTTGACCGTGGTGGTGATCTCCTCCAGCGCTGCCGCGGTCTCTTCGACGGACGCCGCCTGCTGCTCGGTCCGCTTGGAGAAGGCGTCGGCCGTCGAACCGATCTCGCGGGAACCGGCTGCGATCGCATGCGCGTTTTCGCCGACGGTCTTCATGGTCTCCGAGAGCCGGGCGATCGTCGCGTTGAAATCATGCCGCAGCTGTTCCATCGAGGGTACGAAGCCGGTGTCCACCGTCTTCGTCAGATCGCCCTCGGAAAGCCCCCGCAGGCCCTGCCCAAGCAGGCTGATGGCGCTCATGCGCTGCGTCACGTCGGTGGCGAACTTCACCACCTTATAGACCCGGCCGTTGGCATCCGTGATCGGGTTATAGGCCGCCTGGATCCAGATCTCCTTGCCGCCCTTTCCGTAGCGAACGAACTCGTTGGCGATGAACTCGCCAGCCGCCAATCGGCGCCAGAAGTTGGCGTATTCCTCGGTGCGCGCATAGGAAGGCTCACAGAACATGCTGTGATGCTTGCCCACAATCTCGTGAAGCGAATAGCCAAGACCGTTGCAGAAGTTTTCGTTGGCCGTGATGATCTCGCCTGTCGGCTTGAATTCGATGACCGCCTGCGACCGCGAGATCGCATCCAGCTTGCCGGCGTCCTCGACCGCCTTGTTCTTTGCATCGGTAATGTCGGAAGCAAGCTTCACGACCTTGAACGGTTTGCCGTGCTTGAAGACCGGGTTGTAGGAGGCCTGAATCCAGATCTCCCGCCCACCCCTGGCCAACCGCTTGTAGGCTCCTGCATCATATTCGCCCCGGCCAAGCCGGGCCCAGAAATCGCGATATTCCTGCGACGCCGCCAAGGCCGGCTCGCAGAACATGCTGTGGTGCTTGCCGACGATGTCAGCAAGACTGTAACCGAGAGTATTGCAGAAATTCTCGTTCGCCTTCAGCACATTGCCCTTCAGATCGAACTCGATGATTGCTTGCGATTTTGAAATCGCGCCGAGGATATATCCCGCATCAGATGCCAGACCGAACATTCCCATCCCCTTAGCCTGCGGCGCCATCCATTGGCGTTGCGCGTTGTTGCGAGAGGCATCGGGAACGCGTGTTTCCGAAGATTTATGGGGCAAATCCTGAGGGAAGATTACAACTATCTCAGATCGCAATCACCGAAGCTCTCACAACCGATGATCATGCCGGGAGAGTTAACGCCGAGTATACAACAAATATCTAATTTAAGGTCGCAGCCCTGCGAAAACTCATAGTGTATTTCTTATATTTCAGAAACAGCGCGGCCGCCCAATGAAAAAGGGCGCCCCTCAGGACGCCCTTTTGAACATACCGACTAATCAGGCCATACGGCTTATTCAGAAGCGGCATCGGCCAAGGCAGGCGCTTCGCCGGCACCGGCATCGCCTTCGGCTGCAGCTTCGCCTTCCGCGCGGCGCGGACGGCGCGGACGCGGGGTCGCAGCGCGACGGCGCGGCTGGCGGGTCGTTGCCGCACCGCTTTCTTCGTCCATCGACACCTCGGCCGGAATGCCTTCGATCTCCGGCTGCGGGCCGGTACCGTCGATCACCTCAGGCTGTGGCTGGGCGGCCGCTGCAACCGGTGCCGGACGCTCTTCGCGACGGCGCGGCTGGCGAGCTGGACGCTCTTCGCTGCGGGGCTGCTCCTCGGCGCGCGGCTGCGGCTGTGGCTGCTCTTCGCTGCGGGGCTGCTCTTCCGCGCGACGCGGCTGCTCCTCGTCGCGGCGCTGGCGCTGCTCGTTGTTGAAGCGGCGCGGCTGCTCGTCCGAACGACGGCCCTGCTGCTCGTCATTCTGACGGCGCGGCTGCTCATCATTGTTGCGGCGCTGCTGGTGCTCCTGCTGCTGGCGCGGCGGCTGTACCACCACAACATCGTCATTGTCGCCACCGTCCATCTCGTCGCCATCACGCTCAATGCCGTCACGGTCGAATTCGCCGCGGTCGTCGCGCTGGAAGCGTTCCTGCATCTGCGCCTGTGCGGCGGCAATGATGCGGTAGTAGTGTTCGGCGTGCTGCAGGTAGTTCTCAGCCATCACGCGGTCGCCGGAGCTTTGCGCATCGCGACCGAGCTGCGAATACTTTTCGGCGATGTGCTGCGCGGTGCCACGGATCTTAACGTCTGGGCCGGAGCTGTCGTAGGTCCGCGTCAGCGGGTTGCCACCCTTGCGGTTGAAGTTGTTGTTGTTGTTATTGTTGTTTCCGCCGCCGCCGCCGTTGTTGTTGGTACGCCCGCGACCGCGTTTGTTCTGCTGTCCTGGCCTCATCGATCGTTCACCTGAATTCTCTGTTTGTGTGGAGTGATGGCACCCTTAACCGTGGTCGGTGGTCCGACTCAGGGTATTCGTGCCGCAAGCATAATGCGCCTTTGCGCCAACCTGCCGCTTGTTCTCAAGTCAGTTTGACTGATTCACGCATTGGGTCGTGTTCAACCTTTGAAACTCTCGTTTAAGAGAGTGGACCCCCGAGGCCGAGCTAGCTTCGAACGAACAATCGTTCTGACCTATCTCTCCAATACGTGGGGGCAACCTATATTGCTTCCCGTTTAAATCCAAGCCTTTTCTTCGCAATGACACCAATGGACCAGTCTATTCAGCCGCTTGTTGCCAACAAGTGACGGGCGAACACCAGCACACGGTCGTTGTGGCCGTAATCCTTCACCGATTCCAAGCATTTGAAGCCTTCAGCCTCAAAAACCTCGGTCACTTCCGTTCGCTGATCGTAGCCTATCTCAAGCCCTATAACACCGTCTGGATGCATGAACCTTGCGGCATCCTTGGCAATGGAACGGTAGGCGTCAAGCCCATCCCTGCCGCCATCCAGTGCGGCAGCCGGATCAAATTTTGTCACTTCGGGAGCAAGAGTGTCAACGACACTGGACGCTATATAGGGCGGATTTGAGACAATTGCGTGAAACTTACCATCTATGGCCTGAAACCAGCTGGATCGCACCGCCTTGAAGCGCTGCTGCAGCCCGTTTCTCTCCGCGTTGGATTGCGCCGTCTTGAGCGCGTCAAGCGAGATATCGCTGCCGATGCCCGATGCCTCGGGACATTCCTTGAGCAGCGCGAGGCATATCGCCCCGGTTCCCGTTCCCATATCCAGTATATGGAGATGGCCATGCTTTGCCGCAAGGTCTCTCATATAAGGCAGCATGGTATCGACGAGGATTTCGGTATCCGGCCTCGGCTCCAGCGTCTCGGCCGAAAGCGACAACGGCAATCCGTAGAACTCGCGCTCACCCAGAATGCGATGCACCGGCTCATGCGCCAGCCTGCGCACGATCGCGTCCTCTACCCGTGAGGCGGCCGCGTCCTCGATGTGCTCGCCAGCCCGTGTCAGCATCTCGGTCGTCGTCAGCCCGAGCAGCCCGGAAATCAGCACGCGCGCATCGGCGGCAGGATCCGCAACGGCCGCCTCGGTGAAGCGTCGCCGCGCATCGGCCAGAAGCTGGGAAACCGTCGCGCCGACCTGTTTCCCTTTATTGTTCATAACTGCTGCTCGCCGAGCTGCGCCAGCTGGCTCGCCTGATAGTCGGCCATCAGCGCATCGACGATCTCGTCGATTTCGCCGACCATCATCCGGTCGAGCTTGTAGAGCGTCAGGTTGATGCGGTGGTCGGTCACGCGGCCCTGCGGGAAATTATAGGTGCGGATGCGCTCGGATCGGTCGCCGGAGCCGACCTGGCTCTTGCGGTCGGCGGAGCGCTCGCTGTCGGCGCGCTGGCGCTCGGCGTCGTAGAGGCGTGAACGCAGAACCTGCATCGCCTTGGCGCGGTTCTGGTGCTGCGACTTTTCCGAACTGGTGACGACGATGCCCGTCGGCAAGTGAGTGATACGAACGGCCGAGTCGGTCGTGTTGACGTGCTGACCACCGGCGCCGGACGAGCGCATGGTATCGATCCGGATGTCTTCCTGGCGGATCTCGATGTCGATCTCCTCGGCCTCGGGTAGCACGGCCACGGTCGCCGCCGACGTATGGATACGCCCGCCCGCTTCCGTCTCCGGCACGCGCTGCACGCGGTGCACCCCGCTCTCGAACTTCAGCTTGGCGAACACGCCCTTGCCGGTAATCGTCGCGATGATTTCCTTGAAGCCGCCGGCTTCCCCCTCGCTGGAAGAAAGAACCTCGACCTTCCAGCCGCGTGCCGCCGCATAGCGCTCGTACATGCGAAACAGATCGCCCGCGAACAACGCCGCTTCGGAGCCACCGGTGCCGGCGCGGATTTCGAGGATGGCACTCTTCTCGTCGGCAGCGTCCTTGGGCAGAAGCAGGATCTGGATTTCCTGCTCCAGCGCCTCGATCCGTTCCTTGACCTCGGGAAGCTCCATCTCGGCCATATCCCGCATCTCGCGGTCGACGGACTTGTCATCAAGCAGCGTCTCGAGATCGGCAAGCTCCGACAAGGCCTTCTCGTAGGCGCGAATCTTCAACACGACGGGCTGCAGCTCGGAATACTCGGAGGCAAGCTTGACGTAGACGTCGGCCGAAGGGCCGGCCGACATGCGCGCTTCGATCTCGCCGAACCGGCGTTCCAGCTCGCGCATCTTTTCAACGGGAAGCTTCGCCACCCTCACTCCAATTCTGTTTGTCTCTGGCTACAGAGGGATGTTGTGTGTTTCGGCGAAATGCGCAAGCAGTTCGCGCATCGATGTCGGCGTCGTCGTATCGTCGAGCGCCTCGTGCATCGCCTTCGAGAGCGCCCCGACGTCGAGACCGAGCAGCATCGCCTTGACCGGACCGATGGAGGCCGGCGACATCGAAACCGAGCGGAAGCCGATGCCCAGCAACGCCATCGCCGAAATCGGCTTGCCCGCCAGCTCGCCGCAAAGCGTCACCGGCGTGTTGTTGCGCTCGCCTGCCCGCACGATATCGCGCAGGATACGCAGGAAGGGCTTGTCCAGCGTGTCGAAGCGATCGGAGACCCTGGCATTGCCACGATCGACGGCCATGGAGAACTGGAACAGATCGTTGGAACCGACGGACACGAAGTCGACCGCCGCCATCAGCTCGTCCAGCTGCCACAGCAGCGCCGGCACTTCGAGCATGGCGCCGAACTGCAGCTTGCGCGGCAGCCCGTGGCCGAAGCGTGACAGCCGCTGCACTTCCTTCTGCACCAGTTCGCGCACCGCGGTGATTTCCGATACCTCGGTCACCATCGGCACCATCATCTTCAATTCCATCCCGGCGGCCGCCTTCAGCATGGCGCGCAGCTGCGTTCGCAACAAGCCGGGCCGGTCGAGCGACAGGCGAATCGCCCGCCATCCGAGCGCCGGGTTCTCTTCCTCATGGCCGCGGAAATAGGGAACGACCTTGTCGCCGCCGATATCGAGCGTTCGGAAGGTAACGGGCCGGCCGGCGGCCTGCTTCAGCACGCTGCGGTAAAACTGCTCCTGCTCCTCCGCCTTCGGAAGCGTCGAGGCGATCATGAACTGCAGCTCGGTGCGGAAGAGCCCGATACCCTCTGCGCCCGATTCCGACAGCTGCGGCAGGTCGACCAGCAGGCCGGCATTCATCTGCAGCGACACGCGCTGCCCGTCCTTGGTCAGCGGCTCGACCGCGCGCAACGCCCGGAACTGCTCCTGCCTTCGGGCACGGAACCGCACCTTCTCCTCATAGGAGCGCTGATGCTCCGGCAACGGCCGCAGATGCACATGGCCGCCATCGCTGTCGATGATCACGGCGTCGCCATTGTCGGCCAGCGCCACGATCCCAGCCGCCTGGCCGATGACGGGGATGCCCATCGCGCGCGCAACGATGACGACGTGGCTGGTCACCGCGCCCTCTTCGAGCACCAGACCGCGCACATTGGCGCGTGGATAATCGAGCAGTTCGGCAGCGCCCATGGCACGCGCAAGAATGATCGCATCAGCAGGGAAGCCATCGCCCGACGTCCGGCCGGTATAGCCGGTCAGCTGGCGAAGGAGGCGGTTCGCCAGATCCTCGAAATCATGCATCCGCTCGCGCAGATAAGGGTCGGTCAGGCGCATCATCCGCGCCTTGGTGTCGCTCTGCACCTTCTCGACTGCGGCTTCCGCCGTCAGGCCGTTGCGGATCGCCTCCTCGAGCTTGCGCACCCATCCCTGGTCGTGCGCGAACATGCGATAGGTCTCGAGCACTTCGCGATGCTCGCCCTCCATCGAGACGTCGCGCTGCGACAGGAGATCGTCGATCGAAATGCGCAGCGAACCCAGCGCTTCGGCAAGCCGGCGGATTTCCTTGTCGGAATCCTCGTTGAGCAAATTGGTGACGACGATGCGCGGCTCGTGCAGCACGACATAGCCGAGCCCGATGCCTTCATTGTAGGTGTCGCCGTCGAAGGTCACCGACCGTGTCAGGTCGAGCTCGAGGCCCGGCTTGGTGAGCTTCTTCAGCTCGCCGGTGGCGATCATCTCGGCCAGCACCATTGCGGTCGTCTCGAGCGCTTCCAATTCCTCGTCGCGATAGTTGCGGCTTGCCTTGTTCTGAACGACGAGAACGCCGAGCGAGCGGCCGGCGCGCAGGATCGGCACGCCGAGGAACGAATGGTAGATCTCTTCACCCGTCTCCGGCAGATAGCGGAAGGCAGGATGCGATTGCGCGTCGGAGAGATTGAGAGGGGCGGCCGATGCGGCGATGGTGCCGACGAGGCCCTGCCCCATCTTCAGCTGCGCCAGATGGACAGCCTCGCGGTTCAGACCTTCGGTTGCATAGAGCTCAAGCACGCCGTCGGAACGCAGCACGTAGACGGAGCAAACCTCCGCCACCATGTTGCTGGCGATCTGGCGAACGATCCGGTCAAGACGCTCTTGTGGCTCCAGCGGCTCCGCCATCAACTCGCGCAGCCGCTTGAGCAGCACGCGCGGACCGCCGGAAAGGTCTCTCATTGCGTCTCAAGCTCCAAAAACAGAAGGCAAAGTTGCCCGGCAGAAAGCCGCGCCACTGATCAACTTGTACGCGCGGCGGGCCTGCTGGGAATCAATTCTTATCCAGACCGTAGCAGGAATGCAAAGTCCTGACAGCGAGTTCCGCATAAGGACCATCAATCAGGATGGAAATCTTGATTTCCGAGGTGGTGATCGCCTTGATGTTGATGCCTTTATCGGCAAGTGCCTTGAAAGCGGTCGCCGCCACGCCGGCGTGGCTGCGCATGCCGATACCGATGACCGACACCTTCACCAGGCCCGATTCGTTCTGCACGACGTCGTAACCGATCGTGTCCTTGTGCTCGCCGAGCACCTTGATGGCTTTGTCCACGTCGCCCGAAGGGACGGTGAAGGTCATGTCGGTCTTCGAGCCATCTTCCGAGATGTTCTGGACGATCATATCGACATTGATGTGGTTCTCGGCCAGCGGTCCGAAGATCGCGGCGGAGACGCCCGGACGGTCGGCGAGACGGCGAAGCGAGATCTGCGCTTCATCCTTGGCATAGGCGATGCCGGTGACTACTTCCTGTTCCACGATTTCTTCCTCGTCACAAATCAGCGTTCCGGGCGGATTCAAGAAATCACCCATGCCCGGAGCATCGGGATCTTCAAAAGACGAACGCACGAAGGTGCGCACCTTGTGCACCATGGCAAGCTCGACCGAGCGAACCTGCAGCACCTTGGCGCCGAGCGATGCCATTTCGAGCATTTCCTCAAACGCGATCTTCTTCAGGCGGCGTGCCTGCGGCACGATGCGCGGATCGGTCGTGTAGACGCCGTCGACGTCGGTATAGATGTCGCAGCGATCGGCCTTGACGGCAGCGGCGATCGCCACCGCCGACGTATCCGAGCCACCACGGCCGAGCGTCGCGATGCGGTTGTCGGGGCCGAGACCCTGGAAGCCGGCGACGACGGCCACTTGGCCCTCGCCCATGCGCTTGATCATTTCCGAGCCGTCGATCTCAAGGATACGCGCCGCGCCATGCGCGTTATCGGTGCGGATCGGGATCTGCCAGCCCTGCCAGGAGCGAGCGTTGACGTCCATGGCCTGCAGGGCGATCGCAAGCAGACCTGACGTCACCTGCTCGCCGGAGGCGACGATGGCGTCATATTCGCGGGCATCATAGAAGGGCGAGCTTGCGCCGACGACCTTCGGCGTGTTCTGCACCCAACCGACCAGCTCGTTTGTCTTGCCCGACATGGCGGAAACGACGACGGCCACTTCATGACCGGCATCGACCTCGCGTTTGACGTGGCGGGCAACGTTCTTGATACGGTCCAGGTCAGCGACGGATGTTCCGCCGAACTTCATTACGATGCGTGCCATAAGCCTCTACCACAGCAAACCGCCGGGAGAGACGAAAGCCAGACCCGGTACGACGAAGCCTTGGAAGCCACAGGCCGAAGAGCCGGAATTGGGAGGTTCTGGAACCCTTCTAACGCCCTGTGCCCAAGGGCCCAAGTTGCGGCGTCTCTTAGCGAGTTTGTGAGGGGGTGGCAAGGTGGAGAAAGGAGAATGACGGCCTCAATTGCGCGTGTAATTTGCAGGCCGCGCGAGGCAGACCGAACCGCATGTGACATCACTGTGACATTCGCATCCGGCAAAGCTCATCGCCCCGTCCCCGCACATTTTTCGGCGTAAAGATTAGATTCAGCTTTTTTTGGTAATTTCCCGTTAGCAATACCCTTTGATGTTCCTGACGCCATCTCGATCGGCGTCCGGCCTGTAATGAGTAATGGGTTCCCAATGCGTTTTTCGGCTGTGCCAGCAATCTTCCTTGCCTGTCTGACCCTTGCGGGTTGCACGTCAACGTCTGGCCCCGACGTCTTGGCTTCGGCCGCCCCCTCACGAGAAACGACGAGTTCGGTGGCGCCGCCCGCAGCCGTCCCGTCCGCGCCTGTGCCCTCGGCCGATATCGCCGCCGGCCAGCAGGTCGCTCCACACCAGGAAGTGCTGGCATGGGCCGGCCCTATTCCGGAATCGAAGGCCTTCGCCTCCGCCGACCGCACCGTCGGCGCCCCGCTTCCCGCCGAGCGCCCGATGGCAGCGACCGAGGTCGCGATGATGACGCCGCCGGCGCGCCCGCC
>UCJD01000048.1:0-18460 GCA_900472605.1 Hyphomicrobiales bacterium
GTCAAGTTACAAGGGGGGTAACGCCTCCGCAAACATCAACGGAGTTGCCCAATGCTGACCGTCGAAAACGCAAACCTCCATTACGGCGCCGCCCAGGCGCTGCGCGGTATCTCGATCAAGGCCGAGATGGGCAAGATCACCTGCGTGCTCGGGCGCAACGGCGTCGGCAAGAGCTCGCTGCTGCGCGCCGTCACCGGCCAGCATCCGCTGTCGGCGGGTACTGTCACCTTCAACGACACCAAGCTCAACGGTCTCGCCCCTTACGCGCGGGCGAAGCAGGGGATCGGCTATGTGCCGCAGGGGCGCGAGATCTTTCCGCTGCTGACGGTCAAGGAAAACCTCGAGACCGGCTTTGCGCCGCTGAAACGCGGTGACAAGAACATCCCCGACGATATCTTCAGCCTGTTTCCGGTCTTGCAGACCATGCTCGGACGGCGCGGCGGCGATCTCTCGGGCGGGCAGCAACAGCAGCTGGCAATCGGCCGGGCCATGGTGACGCGGCCGAAGATCCTTGTTCTCGACGAGCCGACGGAAGGCATCCAGCCGTCGATCATCAAGGATATCGGCCGGGCGATCCGCTATTTGCGCGATAGCACCGGCATGGCGATCCTGCTGGTGGAGCAGTATCTCGATTTCTGCCGTGAACTTGCCGACTACGTCTACATCATGGATCGCGGCGAGATCGTGCATGAGGGGCTGGCGGAGAAGCTGGATACGCCCGAAGCACGCCGGCATCTGACCGTCTGATCGGCATTCGCTGTTTTTAGAGGCACTCGGCGACATGTGCCCTGTTGGCCGGCGGCGAGATTGCGGGGTTCTCCGCGCGGCATGGAAATTGCTTGCTTTCAATCAGTTAGAGGGTTGAATGAGAACGGCCGGGCAAACCGGCGGCATGAAAAGGGCATGGAATGACGAACGCCGTGGCAGCCACCAGACCGCAAAGGGCCGAAGGCCGCGGGCATCTGGCCGCGCAGTCGCTTGATGGTCGCACGCGCCTGCGCGAGCTTTATCAGGAGGGTGCGGCGAAGATTCGGTTGCCGGATACGTTCGATGCTTCGATGGAGGCCGTTATCATCAACACTGCCGGTGGTTTGACCGGCGGCGACCAGATGGCGTGGAGTGTCGTGGCAGGGCCCGGCACGCGCATCGATGTGACGACGCAGGCCTGCGAGAAGATCTACAAGGCGTCGGCAGGCACCGCCGAGATCACCACCAAAATTCAGGTCGGCGCCAATGCGCGGGTCGACTGGTTGCCGCAGGAGACCATCCTGTTCGACCGTTCGTCGCTCTATCGCCGGCTCGATGTGGATCTCGACGAGGGCGCGGAGTTTCTGGCCGTCGAGGCAGTGCTGCTCGGGCGCAAGGCGATGGGCGAGGCGGTTGTCTCGGGGCTGTTCCGCGATCGCTGGCGCATCCGCAGAGAAGGCCGGCTCTGCCACGCCGAGGATCTGAGGCTCGCAGGCGAGGTGCAGGCGCTGACAGGCGAGCAGGCGGTGCTATCGGGCCAGGTGGCTTTCGCGACGCTGCTTTATGTCGGGCCGCAGGCGGAACGTTATCTCAATGCGGTCAGGCCGCTCATCGAAGGTCACATGGGCGGCGCCAGCTGCTGGGCCGGTAAGCTCGTCGTTCGGCTCGCGGCGTCTGATGGCTTCGCACTTCGAAAAATCCTGATCCCGATCATTTCAGCCTTGCGCAACGGTGCGCCTGTGCCGAAAGTCTGGAATCTCTAGTTCAAGCAGATGGATGCACGATGAACCTCACACCACGAGAAAAAGACAAGCTGCTGATTTCAATGGCGGCGATGGTCGCGCGGCGGCGGCTCGAGCGGGGCGTCAAGCTCAACTATCCAGAGGCGATCGCGCTGATCACCGATTACGTCGTCGAGGGCGCGCGTGATGGCCGGCCGGTCGCCGAACTGATGGAAGCCGGCGCCCATGTCGTCGGCCGCGACCAGGTGATGGATGGTATCGCCGAGATGATCCACGACGTGCAGGTCGAGGCGACGTTCCCTGACGGAACGAAGCTCGTCACCGTTCACGAACCTATCAGGTAGTGGCAATGAAGAAGGCAACTCAGGAACAAACCGCTGGCCTTCTAATGGCGGAATATTCTATTGTAAGAGGCCGTATAAATAGCGACATTGATGAGATAAATAAGACAGAGATATTTTATCTGTCGATTACTGCTGCCATTTATTACTTCGCTTTTCAGCTGAAGCTTTCAGATATATTTTTCATCAGGGCGCTTTTTCTTCTCCCTGTTTGCTTTTCTATATACAGCTGGCTGCGATATGAGGCTCATAGGCGCATAATTCAAACAGCCGAAGGGTTCCTGAAGGACTGGATCGAGCCCTATTTTCTTGAATATGGGCAAGATCCCAGTGGGTATGCGTCCTATTATGACATCAAGTCGCCCAAATGGCTCAAGCCAGTTCGGTACGTTTTCCATTTTACATTGATAATTGCAACGTTGGGATTCTCGGTCTGGACGTTCTGCTACCCTGATTACGTTTTGCTTATTGTAGGTGGAGTTAAACCATGATCCCAGGCGAAATCATTGCCGCACCCGGCGAAATCGAACTCAACGCCGGCGCCCCGACGATTACCATCGAGGTGTCCAACACCGGCGATCGTCCCGTGCAGGTCGGCAGCCACTATCATTTCGGCGAGACCAATGCCGGGCTCTCTTTCGATCGCGAGAAAGCGCATGGCATGAGGCTCGATATTCCGGCCGGCACGGCCGTGCGTTTCGAGCCGGGGCAGACGCGGTCCGTGACGTTGATCCCGCTATCCGGCAAGCGCGAAGTCTATGGTTTCCGCCAGCTGGTGATGGGCAAGCTGTGATCATGTCCCGGGAGGAGATGATGCGTTTCTTGATGCCCATGGCACTAGGCCTGCTGGCGCTGATGGCGGCCGGCGGCGCCGGTGCGGAGGAGGTCGACTGCAAGAGCCCGACGACGCAGACGGACATGACGCTCTGCGAGCGGGCGCGGCAGGACGATGCCGACAAGGCGCTCAACGTCCAATACAAGAAGACCCGCGCCGCCATGGTCGCCGTCGACAAGGATCAGGATGACGACATGAAGGGGGCTGAAAAAGCTCTGGTTACTGCCCAGCGTGCCTGGATTACCTACCGTGATGCGCAATGCGAAGCCGAAGGCTTTCAGGCGCGTGGCGGCACGATGGAGCCGATGCTGGTTGCCGGCTGCATCGCCAATGTGACCGATGCCAGGACCAAGGAGCTCAAGACGCTCGAAGACGCGATGAGCAACTGAGGTGGCAGACAGGATCATGATCGTCGGCAATGGTGAGATCGGTGCGGAAGGGGCCGCGGCTGTTGCCGCGGCAGGCTTCGTCATCCGTTTTAACGAGTGCCGATCCTATGACGCCAGCCCCGGCCGCACGGATGTCGTCGCCGTCTGCAATACCGGTCGTCCCGCCAAGGCGATGTTGTCTTCCGAAGCGTGGCGCGCGCATCCTGCTATCGTCGAGGCTGCCGAAATCTGGAGCGTGCGCGATGCTGAAAAATTCGCCGCGCTGAAAGGCCCGCTGGCCATCTCACATCCCGAGCTCGACGATTTCTGCGACGATTACACGAACCAATTCAAAACCTTCTGCGACGATTCTGGCAAAAAGCATGTGGTCGTTGACAAAGCGATTCATGATGGTGTCGATCAGGCGCTGGCGACATTCAACCCCGCGCCTTACGTCGTGCCGAGCAGCGGCATGATCGTGATATCAGAGGTCATGAACCGATTTCCCGATGCCCCGATCGCGCTTGCTGGCTTCGGCCATCAAGGCTGGGAGTGGCATCCCTTCGCTGCCGAAAGGCAGCTCGTCGACGCTTACGTGGCCGCCGGCCGCGTCACGCGGTTTTATCCGTCCGCATCCCGTTCGTCCTCCCAAGGAGCCTGACCCATGCCCTACAAGATTTCCCGCGCCGCCTATGCCGGCATGTTCGGCCCGACCACCGGCGACAAGGTCCGCCTTGCCGATACCGAGCTCTTCATCGAGATCGAGAAGGATTTCACCACCTATGGCGAAGAGGTGAAATTCGGCGGCGGCAAGGTCATCCGCGACGGCATGGGGCAGAGCCAGGCGACGCGGGCGCAGGGTGCTGTCGATACCGTCATCACCAACGTCGTGATCATCGACCACACCGGCATCGTCAAGGCCGATATCGGGCTGAAGAACGGTCGCATCCACGCCATCGGCAAGGCCGGCAATCCGGATACGCAGCCCGGCGTCAACATCATCGTCGGCCCGTCGACGGAGGCAATCGCCGGCGAGGGCAAGATCATTACCGCCGGCGGCATGGATGCGCATATCCACTACATCTGCCCGCAGCAGATCGAGGAAGCGCTGATGTCGGGCATCACCTGCATGCTCGGCGGCGGCAGCGGCCCGGCGCATGGCACGCTCGCCACCACCTGCACCGGCGCCTGGCATATCGAGCGGATGATCGAGAGCTTCGACGGCTTCCCGATGAACCTGGCGCTGGCCGGCAAGGGCAATGCCTCGCTGCCTGCGGCACTCGAGGAAATGGTGCTCGCCGGCGCGTCGTCGCTGAAGCTGCACGAGGACTGGGGCACGACGCCGGCGGCGATCGACTGCTGCCTCTCGGTGGCCGACGAGTACGACATCCAGGTGATGATCCACACCGACACGCTGAACGAGAGCGGCTTCGTCGAGGATACGATCGGGGCTCTGAAGGGCCGCACCATCCATGCATTCCACACGGAAGGGGCGGGCGGCGGCCACGCGCCCGACATCATCAAGATCTGCGGCCAGTCGAACGTCATCCCGTCGTCCACCAACCCGACGCGACCCTACACGGTCAACACCATCGCCGAGCATCTCGACATGCTGATGGTCTGCCACCACCTGTCGCCGTCTATCCCCGAGGATATCGCGTTTGCCGAAAGCCGTATCCGCAAGGAGACGATCGCAGCCGAAGATATCCTGCACGATATCGGCGCCTTCTCGATCATCTCGTCCGACAGCCAGGCCATGGGCCGCGTCGGGGAAGTCGCGATCCGGACCTGGCAGACGGCCGACAAGATGAAGCGCCAGCGCGGCCCGCTGAAGGAGGAAACGGGTGATAACGACAACTTCCGCGTCCGCCGCTACATCGCCAAGTACACGATCAATCCGGCGATCGCCCAGGGTGTCAGCCACGAGATCGGCTCGATCGAAGTCGGCAAGCGCGCCGACCTCGTGCTCTGGAACCCTGCCTTCTTCGGCGTGAAGCCGGAGATGGTGCTGCTCGCCGGCTCAATTGCCGCAGCCCCCATGGGCGACCCGAACGCCTCGATCCCGACGCCGCAGCCGATGCACTACCGCCCGATGTTCGCCGCCTATGGCAAGCTGCGCACCAATTCGTCGGTTACTTTCGTTTCTCAGGCCTCGCTCGACGCCGGCCTGAAGGGCCGCCTCGGTGTCGCCAAGGACCTCGTTGCCATCAAGAACACGCGCGGCGGCATCTCCAAGGCATCGATGATCCACAACAGCCTGACGCCCCATATCGAGGTCGATCCCGAGACCTATGAGGTGCGCGCCGACGGTGAATTGCTCACCTGCGAGCCGGCGACCTCGCTGCCGATGGCGCAGCGGTACTTCATGTACTAGCGAGTTTTAACGGCCGGCGCCTCGGCGCCGGCCAATTTCTGGCTACACGTTTGGCAATGCTCTCTTAGGGTTGTATATCGATTGCGCGCTGTTCCACCTTGGGGCGTCCCGACCGAAATGGGACGCGGCGACCGGTGGAATCCGGAAAAATGTTTTCTGTCAATTCTTTAGGCGCTCGCCTTGGCTGCCTTTCCTGAGTGGATTTTCGTCACGTTTCGATCCATTGTGCAGCGCACGATCAATTTACAAAACTCGCTAAAATCCTAGTGATTCCCTTAAGACCCCGGCAGCAGTTCATGTCTCATCAATAGACTTGGCGAGGGGCTAAAAGGTCGATTCGGATGCATGATCTACTTGAGGCGGAGCTCGGCGATTTCAGGAATCGCGTGACGATTTACACCTATGCGCTGAAGATGAGCTTCATTGCAGTGATGCTCTCGTCGCTTGGCATCGCGGTGCTGTTGTTGCCTCTCGATTGGGCCGGGGTGCTGCCTGTTTCGCTGGAGCATGCGGCCATCTATGGCGTGGCGCTGTCGTGGCTTATCGGAGGGATCGTGTCCGGTGGGCTGGCTTTGGTCGCCGGTTACGCCATGCATCAGCTCAGCGTCTCGCGCGCCGAGTTCGAGCATCTCAGCCGAACTGACATGCTGTCCGGCCTTTTAAACCGTCGGGCGTTTACCGAGGCGCTGGATGATGTCGAGACGCCGGCCTGTCTCGCGATCTTCGATGTGGACCGCTTCAAGGCGGTCAACGATCGCTACGGGCATGCCTGTGGTGACGCGGTCATTGTCGCCGTCGCTGCGGAATTGTCCGCGGCCTTCAGCGCGGACTCGACCGTTGCGCGGCTCGGCGGCGAGGAATTTGGGGTGATCGTCATCGCTTCGCTTAAGGAGGAGCGCGTGGCGCAGATCAGGGCGGCCTGCAACAGGCTTGCCGAGCGAACGATCGCGCTCGACGGCTGCGCCTTCAATGTCACTGTATCGGCCGGTATCGCGGAACTCTTCGACGGGCGAAGCAGGCAGGCGGCCTATACCGCCGCCGACAAGGCGCTCTATCTCGCGAAAACGCTCGGCCGCAACCGGGTCGTACACGAGGACGAAGGGCTGCAGCGGCGCATGCGGCTCAGCCAGGATGAAATCAGCGTCGACGGCAGGTCGTCCGCCATTCACTAAAGCGACTGGGCGACACCTGTATAGTGCGTGATCCAGCGTTTTGACGCTTGCGCCATCAAGGCCGATTTTGCATGCTCCCACCTGAACCGGAATGGACATATCATGCAGTACATCACTTCCTATCTGCCGGCGGGAACGCCGTCTTCTCATCCCAGCCACAAGGTCGTGCTACCGCATGACCTGAGGCACCTCAGGCGCAAGCTGCTGCATCTCGAAAATGGCGAGATGGTCATGCTCGACCTCAAGGAACCGGTACTGTTCGCCAATGGCGACATGCTGGTGCTGGGTGATGGCGAACTGGTCGAGATCGTTGCCGCCGACGAGAAGCTGTTCGAGATCAAGGCGCGGGACCGACTGCACCTGATCGAACTCGCCTGGCATCTGGGCAATCGACATCTGGGGGCGCAGATCGAGGAAGAGCGTATCCTGATCCTGCGCGACCATGTCATTCGTGCCATGCTCGAGGGACTAGGCGCGACGGTCTCGGACGTCACCGAGCCGTTCCAGCCGGCGCGGGGCGCCTATCACTCCCACGGCAGCCACTCGCATGGACATGATCATGGGCATGATCACGGTCACAACCATTCGCACGACTGAGCAGCCATGACCGAAAACGGTGATCTGCAGGCGATGCTGCGGCTGATGGCATGGCTCTCTCCGGCCTTTCCGGTGGGGGCGTTCGCCTATTCCGGCGGGCTGGAGCGTGCTGTGCATGATGGTCTCGTACACGATGCCACTTCTCTCCGCGATTGGCTCCGCACCATGATGGAGCATGGCGCCGTGTGGAACGACGTCGTCCTGCTTGCCGAGAGCCACAGGGGCTATGGCGACGCTTCGGCGCTGTCTGAGGTGGCCGAGCTTGCCGAGGCGTTGGCTGGCTCTCGAGAGCGGCATCAGGAGACGATGCTGCTCGGCGACGCCTTCCTGTCGGCGGCTGGCGCATGGCCCGACGCGGTGTTCGCGCGACTGCCGAAAAACGTCGCTTATCCCGTTGCCGTCGGCGCCGTTTCCGGCGCGCATGGGATCGCCATCGAAAAGGCGGTCGCCGCCTTTCTGCATGGTTATCTCACGCAGGCGGTTTCATCAGGCATCCGGCTCGGCGTTGCCGGCCAGAAGGATGGTGTCCAGATCATGGCGGCTCTGGAAGAGGATATCTCGCTGCTTTCGCGGCGGGCGGCGAGTGCGACGCTCGATGAGCTGGGATCGGCAACGGTGCAGGCCGACATCGTCTCCCTGCGGCACGAGACGCAGTCGACGCGACTTTTCCGGTCGTGACGGCGCCGGTTGACGGGGCGGATCTGCGCCATTTGCCGGTGGCCGCGCTCTGGCCGGCGCGCTATGATTATTCTCGATTGGAGTTCACGATATGAAATCAGGACATGGACCTCTTCGGGTCGGCATCGGTGGGCCAGTCGGCTCGGGCAAGACGGCGCTGACGGAAAAACTCTGCAAGGCGATGCGCGACCAATATTCGGTCGCCGTCGTCACCAACGATATCTACACGACCGAGGATGCCGAAGCGCTGATGCGGATGCAGGCGCTGCCATCGGAGCGTATCGTCGGCGTGGAAACGGGCGGCTGCCCGCACACCGCCATTCGCGAGGATGCGACGATCAATCTGCAGGCTATCGCCGGCCTCAACGAGCGCATTCCCGACCTCGACGTGGTCTTCATTGAATCGGGTGGCGACAATCTGGCGGCGACCTTCTCGCCCGATCTCGCCGATATCACCATCTATGTGATCTCAGTCTGCCAGGGCGAGGAAATCCCGCGCAAGGGAGGGCCTGGGATCACCAAATCGGACCTTCTCGTCATCAACAAGAAGGACCTCGCTCCTTATGTCGGCGCCGATCTCGATGTGATGGACAGGGACGCGACGCGCATGCGCGACACACGCCCCTTCGTGTTCTCAGACATGAAGCGCGGCGACGGCATCGGCGCGATCGTCGATTTCCTCAAGGTGCATGGCGGCTTGTAATCGCCGGGATCGTTTTCAGCACATTGAGATTGCTGATCTCGATCGAGCGGCCGCTGACGGTAACGCCGGCGGCTCGCAGCGATGAGAATGCGCGCGACAGCGCCTCGGGCGCGAGGCCGAGCTTTCGCGCCAGCAGGCTCTTCTGGAAGGGGAGCCGCATCTTCGCCGCCAGGCCTTCCTGTTTGCAATGGGTGAGAAGATAGGTCGCGACCCGCTGGGGCGCCGTCTGCATGCGGTCGCTCGCCAGGCAATCGATCGTCGATAGCAGGTGCTGCGAGAGGCTGCGCATGATGGCGATGCCGATATGCGGCCGATGTTCGATCAGTGCCCGGACCTGCTCGAGATTGAAGCGGGCCAAGATAGAGTGCTCCATGGCCTGGGCGCCGTAGCGATAATCGCCGCCATCGGTGACCAGGCATTCGGCGAAGCTGTCGCCGGGCTCGCAGATGCGGATATCGCCTTCCTGGTTGTCGCCACCAAGCCGATAGAGCCGGGCGAAGCCCGTCAGCACGCAATAGAAATACTCGCCCCGTTCGCCCTGGTGAAACAGGATGTTGTGCATCTGGTAGCGCACGATGGTCGCGCAGGCGAGAAGCGCGTTGCGTTCATCCCGGTTGAGGCCGGAAAAAAGAATGGTTTCGCCAAGCATGGCCTTGTGGACATTGCTCAGTTTCAAGCCCGTCGTCATCTCTTTCTCCACGTTCGTCAGTCGCAGGCCATGCCTGCCATTCGGCTAAAATAGCCGGAATGGCTGCTGCGAAAGTTGATCTGCATCAAGTGGGAGCAAGAAACAGAAAAGCCGGGGCGGACCCGGGCCTCCCTATGAAGCGG
This sequence comes from Hyphomicrobiales bacterium, assembly GCA_900472605.1. GTDB lineage: Bacteria > Pseudomonadota > Alphaproteobacteria > Rhizobiales > Rhizobiaceae > Rhizobium. The sequence continues at coordinate 9,609 of UCJD01000048.1, forward strand.
TAAAGGTAATCAAGCGCGGATAGCCCGCGCTACCATGTCCGGGGCTTGCTCGATCACTTTCAGCAGAAGAATTGCGGCGCGGTCTGGCTGACGACGCTTCTGTTCCCAGTCCTTGATTGTGCCGGGGGGGAGGCCGTAGCGCCTTGCAAAGGCAGCCTGGGAAAGCTTTTGGCGCTTGCGGATGGCGGCAACGTCGATGGTTTCAGGAATGAAAACGGCGGCAGGCTCCGCGCGCCCCTCCGCAATCGCAAGAGCTTCTTCTGCACTCTGGATAAGCTCTTTTCCGAAAGTCATGTTCTGTCCCTTCTTTGTCTGTAGGCGTCGGCCAGCTTTGGCAGTATGCGGGCCAGTTCGTTCCTTTCGGCTTTCGAAAGATTGCCCTTTTCGTTCTTTCCGTAGATAGCGAGAGCGAACACAGGGATGTCTCCGCCCCCGAAGTAATGGATCGTCCGGTATCCTCCGCTCTTTCCTTGGCCTTCACGGGCGTGACGGAGTTTGCGCGCTCCACCTGTTCCCGCCATCAGCGTCCCACCCTCGGGGTCAGCAGCAATAACAGCGACAATTTCCTGAACCTCGTCATCAGACAGGCCGCACCGCTTGGATTGCGCCAGAAAAACAGAGGTTTGGATGACGCTTTGCATAAGATGCCTTATACGGCATTGCCGCCTGTGCGACAAGGAAAATATACGGCATTGCCGTCTATTGAGGAGGCCTTATGTTGTTCGTCGAGCGCCGACACCGAGCCTGTCAGTCGCAAAACGCGCGCAAACCAAGAACCCTCTTACTGAAAAATTCAGTATTTCAGCGAGTAGCCGGGGCGAGCCCCGGCTTTTCTGTGTGATCCGATTATTCCGCCGCGAAGGGCGGCAGGCGGACGACGTTGCCGCCCGATTTGGCCTTCTTGTCGTCGGGCTTCTCGATCGCGGTGACACGGCCGTCGAGGTTGGTGACGGCGGTGGTGAGTTCCTCCGGTGTGTACGGCAGCTGCTCCTCGTCCTTCTTGCCGATAAGGCGACCGAACATCCAGCCGAGCAGGCGGGAGAGGTCGTCCATGATCAGGAAGAAGGAGGGGACGACGACGAGCGACAGCACGGTCGACACGATGATGCCGCCGATCACGGCAATCGCCATCGGTGAGCGGAACGAGCCACCTTCGCCGACGCCGAGCGCCGAGGGAAGCATGCCCGCCGACATGGCGATCGAGGTCATGATGATCGGGCGGGCGCGCTTGCGGCCGGCTTCCACCATGGCTTCGACACGCTCCATGCCATGCCGCTTCATCTCGATCGCGAAATCGACGAGCAGGATGGCGTTCTTGGTGACGATACCCATCAGCATCAGGATGCCGATCAGAACCGGCATGGAGAGTGCGTTCTGGGTGACGATCAGCGCCAGCGCCACGCCGCCGATGGCAAGCGGCAGCGAGAACAGGATGGTGAAGGGCTGGATCACGTCCTTGAACAGTAGGATGAGCACGACCAGAACCAGCATCAGCCCCATCAGCATTGCATTGCCGAAGCTCTGGACCATTTCGCCCTGAACCTTGGCGTCACCGCTTTCGGCCAGATGCACGCTCTTCGGCAGTTCCGTTTCGGAGACGATACGCTTGAACTCGGCGGTCGAGGTATCGAGCGCCGTGCCGAAGGGGACGTCGGAGCCGATGGCGACGACGCGGTTGCGGTTGTTGCGCTTGATCGAGCTCGGGCCTTCCGAATAGTCGACATCGGCGACGCTGTAGAGCGGCACGCTGGCGCCGCTCGCCGTCTTGATCTTGATGGCGCGGATGGCGGCCAGATCGCGGCGGACATCGAGCGATGCCTGCACGCGGATCGGGATCTGCCGGTCGTCGAGCGAGATCTTGGCGAGGTTGGCGTCGATGTCGCCGATGGTGGCGACGCGGACCGTCTCGGAGATCTGCTGCGGCGTGATGCCGAGGCGGGAGGCTTCGGCCATGCGCGGGCGGATCTGCAGTTCCGGACGGGGCAGGGCGCCTTCTGAAGAGACGTTCGCCAGGATCGGCGACGCCCGCAGCTTCGATTCCAGCAGGCTGACGGCCTCGTTCAGGTCATCCTCGTTGGAAGAAAGGAAGTTGAAGGTGAGGTCGCGCTCGGCGCGGTCGTTTACCTTGGAGATGCGCACGTCGGGGATACCGCGCACGGCGGCGAAGATATCCTTCTCGACATCCCACTGCGGACGCGTGCGGCCGTGGTCTTGCATCTTCGGCACGAGATTGCCGATAACGGGCAGACCGCCGAGACCCTTGTTGACAAGGGTCTTTAGCAGCGAATGATCGATATTGCCGAGGATGACGCGTACGGTGGCGCGGCGCAGCTCGAGATCGCCCTTGGGCGACGCGCCGCCGAGAACGAAGACACTTTCCACGCCGTCTATCCCGCGCACGGCGTCGTAGACCTTGGTCGAGGCGGCCGCGGTATCCTCAAGCGTTGCGTTCGGCGGCAGTTCCACCGAGAGGACGACGCGCGAACTGTCGTCCGGCGGCATGAAGCTGCCCGGCACGCGGCTCAAGAGCATCATCGAGCCGATCAGGAAGGCGATGGCACAGAGCAGCGTGGTGTAGCGCCAGTACCATTTGCGCGTGGTGCCGGTGACCAGGCGCGTATAACCACGCATGATCCAGCCGTCATTGTCCTGATGGTCCTCCATGCCGTCTTCCGATCGCATCAGATAGGCGGCCATCAACGGCGTGATGAGACGCGCCACGACGAGCGAGAAGAAGACGGAGAAGGCGACCGTCAGGCCGAACTGGATGAAATACTGGCCGGCGATGCCAGGCATGAACGACACCGGCACGAAGACGGCGATGATCGTGAAGCTGGTGGCGATGACGGCGAGGCCGATTTCGTCAGCGGCTTCCAGCGCTGCCTTGTAGGGCGTCTTGCCCATCTTGATATGGCGGGCGATGTTCTCGATCTCGACGATCGCGTCGTCGACGAGAATGCCGGTTGCCAGCGTCAGCGCCAGGAAGCTCACGAGGTTCAGCGAGAACCCCATCAGATCCATGATCCAGAAGGTCGGGATGGCCGACAGGGGGAGTGCGACGGCGGCGATCAGCGTCGCGCGCCAGTTGCGCAGGAACAGGAAGACGACGATGACGGCGAGGATCGAGCCTTCGATCAGCGTGTGAAGCGCTGCCTCGTAGTTGCCGTAGGTGAAGTAGACGCTGTCGTCCACCATCTCGATCTTGACGTTCGGATTGGCCTTGCGGATTTCCGTCAGGCTTTCCGAGACGGTTTCCGCGACCGAGACTTCGCTGGCGCCCTTCGCACGGAAGACAGCGAAAGTGACCGACGGCGTGCCGTTGAAGCGCGAGAAGGACTTCTGCTCCTCGTAGGTGTCGTCGATCGTGCCGAGTTCGGAGAGCTTCACGAAGCGGCCGTTGGGCAGGCTGATGGTTGTCGTGTTGAGCTGCGAGACGTCGCGCGTATCGCCGAGCGTGCGGATGGTCTGCTCGTTACCGGCGACCTGGCCGCGGCCGGAGCCGAGGTTGACGTTGGTGCCGCGCAGCTGCTGGTTCACGTCGGCGGCGGTGATGCCGTAGGCGTCGAGCTTGCCGGGATCGAGCGAGACACGCACTTCGCGGTCGGCGCCGCCGTAGCGGTCGATACGGCCGATGCCGGGCTGACCCTGAAGGGCGCGCTTGACGGTGTCGTCGACGAACCAGGACAGCTCCTCGAGCGTCATGTTGGGGGAGGAGACGGCGAACGTCTGGATCGCCTGTCCTTCGACATCGACCTTGCTGACGATCGGCTCCTCAATGCCGGCGGGCAGGTCGCTGCGGATCTTGTCGACGGCGTCCTTGGTGTCCTGGACGGCCTCGGCAGTCGGTTTCTCGATGCGGAAGACGACGACCGTCTGCGACTGGCCATCGGTGACCGTCGACTGGATTTCATCGATGCCGCTGATCGAGGCGACCGCGTCTTCGACTTCCTTGGTCACCTGCATTTCGAGCTCGGCGGGCGAGGCGCCGCTCTGCGTGACGGTGATGGAAACGACCGGAACGTCGATGTTCGGGAAGCGGGTGATCGGCAGCTTGTAGAAGGCCTGGATGCCCACAAAGAGCAGCAGCGCGAAGGCGAGCAGCGGCGCAATCGGATTTCGGATCGACCATGCGGAGAAATTCATGGATTGGCCTCGGTCAGTTCGATTGTGCCGATACGGCTTCGGTGACAGGAGTGATCTTGTCGCCATCGCGAACGAAGGCGCCGGCCTTGGCGACGACGGTGTCACCTTCCTTCAGGCCTTCCGAGATCTCGACGAAACCGCCATCCTGGATGCCTGTCGTCACCTTCACCTGCTTGACGACGCCGTCCTCCACCTTGCGGGCGGTGGAACCGTCGCGGCCAGTGGTAACGGCCGACAGAGGCAGGGCGATGTCGTTCTTTTCGGCGACGATGATGTCGGCGCTGGCATACATGCCGGAGCGGGCGGCGCTCTCGTCGGTGATATAGATATGCACGAGACCGAGGCGAGTGGACTGGTCGACGGTCGGCGAGACGATCCTGACCTTGCCTTCGATCTTCGTGCGGTTGCCCGACAGCGTCACGATGGCGCGCTGGCCGACCTTGATCTTCTGGATATCGGTTTCCGACAGCTCGGCGACGAGCTCGATGGCGCTATCCTTGATGACGGTGAACATCGGCTCGCCGGTGCCGGCGGCAATCGCGCCGATGCGGGCATTCTTGGCCGAAATCACGCCTGATACGGGTGTCTTCACGTCCGTGCGCGCCAGCTTCAGATCGGCATCGGCGATCTGGCTGTCGATCACCTTCAGGTCGGCGATCGCCACCTCGATTGCCTGTTCCGCCGAGGAGACGCGCGCATTGGCGGTCGCAGCGGTGGCGTCGGCCTGCTCGACCTGGGCGGTGGACACCGTGCCCTTCTTGCCCATTTCGTCGGCGCGCGACTGCTGCAGGCGGGCCTGCTCGGCGTTGGCCTTGGCTTCGACCAGTTGCGCGCGCAGCTGGGCAAGACTTGCCTCGCCCTTGGCCTTCGTCGCCATCATCTGCGCCTTCTGCAGCACCAGAGCATCTTCGTTCAGCGTCGCCAGCGTGCTGTCGGCCTCGACCTTGTCGCCGACATCGACGTTGAGCGCGCGAATGGAGAGACCCTCGACCTGGGGCTGGATGTAGACTTCCTCGATCGGCCGGATCGTGCCGGTGCCGATGACGCGATCGACCAGCGCGCGTTTTGCAGCGGTCGTAACGACGATCACGGGCAGGTTCTGCTGTGTCTTCGGCGGCTGGTTTTCCTGCGCAAAAGCGACCGATGCGGCAAAGGCAGCCGCGATCAGGGTGGAGGCGCGTAGAGTTTTAGGCGTCATGCGTACCATGCGTCTTGGTCCAGTCTTTGAAAAAGTTGGCCAAACTCGCGCCTTGTCCTCAGCTCGCGAAGGCCTGCTCCCGTATGTGTAAGCTCAGAAAAATTCCTACATCATTGCCGTCTCTTACTTCGTAAGATGACCCTCGTCCGGCAAATGCGACTTGTACGTGGGATCGTTTTGCCCCTCGCACAAGTCCGGCAGAAAATAATTCCTCGCGGCGCACATTAGTAATCTCGACGGCCGAGATCAATCACCATCCCGTGATGCCGGCATTCGGTTTGTTGATCTGCAATTCCGTCTTTCCTATGACGCGCAAGCATCGACCGATGCGACATGGCCGCGAAATTTTTACGATTTAAATGAGAAACGCGCGGTGCCAGCCCGCGCGTTCCTTGTTCATGCGATACGACTTAGGCTGCCGCTGCTTACTTGGCTGCCGCGTCGGTGATGTCGTGCGTCCAGGCGCCCGTCGGTTCCTTGCTGATGATCTTCTGGTCCAGCAGGGCCTTTGCGGTGCGGTCGTAGAGCGTGGTGTCGAGCTTGCCCGTGCCGTCGCCGATCAGCTTGGCCACTTCGCTCATCATCCGCTTCTGGTGGTTTTCGTCCTGACCTCCGGCATCGACAACGATGCCGGCTGCGTCATCGGGATTCTCGACGGCGTATTTCCAGCCCTTCATCGAGGCCTTGACGAACTTCGCCATCTTTTCCTTGAAGGCCGGGTCCTTCAGCTTCTCTTCGTTGGCGTAGAGGCCGTCCTCGAGCAGGTCGTTGCCCATTTCGGTGTAGTTGAACACCGTCAGTTCTTCCGGCTTGAAGCCGGCATCGATCGCCTGCCAGTATTCGTTATAGGTCATGACGGAGATGCAATCGGCCTGCTTCTGCAAGAGCGGCTGCACGTCGAAGCTCTGCTTCAGAACGGTGACACCATCCTTGCCGCCGTCGGTCTTCAGGCCGATCTTGTTCATCCAGGCGAAGAACGGATATTCGTTGCCGAAGAACCAGACGCCGAGCGTGTGGCCCTTGAAGTCGGCTTCGGTCTTGATCGGGCCGTCCTTGCGGCAAATCAGTTCCATGCCGGATTTCTGGAAGGGCTGGGCGATGTTGACGAGCGGAACGCCCTTTTCGCGGGCCACCAGCGCGCCGCCCATCCAGTCGACGATCACGTCGGCGCCGCCGCCGGCGATGACCTGCTCGGGCGCGATATCAGGGCCACCCGGCTTGATGTCGACGTCGAGGCCTTCCTCTTCGTAGTAACCCTTTTCCTTGGCGACGTAGTAGCCGGCGAACTGCGACTGGGTGACCCACTTCAGTTGAAGCGTCACCTTGTCTGCGGCCATGGCGTGGCTTGCCGCCATCGCCATCGCGCTCGCCATCATTGCAAGAACCAGTTTTTTCATTTTCTTGTTCCCTTTTTCTTTCTTTACGCCCGACCCCAGTGTCGGGAATAAGCGACGTCTAGCCACCACGGATAGACGGATGCCAGAACGTCACCGCCCGCTCAGCGAGAGCGACGACGCCGTAGAAGATCGAGCCAGCCAGCGCCGCGACGGCGATTTCGGCCCACACCATATCGACATTCATGCGGCCGATCTCGGTGGAGATGCGAAAGCCCATGCCGACGATCGGCGTACCGAAGAACTCCGCGACGATGGCACCAATCAGCGCCAGCGTCGAGTTGATCTTCAATGCATTGAAAATGAACGGCATGGCGGCCGGAAGCCGAAGCTTCAGCAGCGTCTGCCAGTAGCTGGAAGCGTAGGTCTGCATCAGGTCGCGCTCCATCGCCCCCGAGGCTGCGAGGCCGGCGACGGTGTTCACCAGCATCGGGAAGAAGGTCATGATGACGACGACGGCGGCCTTCGACTGCCAGTCGAAGCCGAACCACATGACCATGATCGGAGCGACGCCGATCATCGGCAGGGCCGAGACCATATTGCCGATCGGCAGCAGGCCGCGGCGCAGGAAGGCGACGCGATCGGCCAGGATGGCGACGATGAAGCCGGCGCCGCAGCCGATGACATAACCCGCAAGAACCGCCTTGAAGATCGTCTGCCTGACGTCGTCGCCCAGCGTTGGCAGAGAGCTGACGATACGGGCGCCGATGGCGCTGGGCGGCGGCAGGAGCACGAAGGGGATGCCGGCGCCGCGGGTGGCGGTTTCCCAGAGGATGAGGATCCAGGCGCCGAAGATGGCGGGCACCAGCAGACGAAGTGCGGTGTCGTCGCCGCGCGAGGTGGTGCGGATCTCGACGATCTCGCTGACCGCCCGCCAGGCAAGCAGCCAGCACGCCGCCATCAACAGGAAGAAGGGTTTTGCTGCGAAGCCCTCATTGCCGCTCAGGCTCGACAGCAGCATCCACGCGCCGCCGTGAGCACCGATGAAGAGCACGGTCGACCGGCTGGTCCGCGATTGCGGCAGCAGCGAAATCAGCGCGGACGCCGCAATGAGGATGGAAATGATCGCGGTCACGCCGTTTGACGGAGGCTTTGTGGCCGCGGCCGAGAACAGTGGCAGCGATGCCGCGGCCGCGATGATGAGGAGGATGGCGACGATGGCCTGCCAGGACGCGTTTTTCATGCCGACCTCCCGCCCATGGCGCGATCGACGATCTTGGCGGCGATGCTGACGACCATGATCAGCAGGGCAGCGAGCAGCGAGCCAGCGATCAGCGCTGCCCAGATGTCGATGGTCTGGCTGTAATAGGACCCGGCCAAGAGCTTGGAGCCGATGCCGGCGACGGCGCCGGTCGGCAGTTCGCCGACGATTGCACCGACGAGGCTGGCCGCAATTGCTACCTTCATGGAGGTGAAGAGATAGGGCACGGAGGCGGGGACGCGCAGCCTCCAGAAGGTCTGGGCGGCCGAGGCGTTATAGGTGCGCATCAGGTCGAGCAGCATGACGTCTGGCGAGCGCAGGCCCTTCACCATGCCGACGGTGACGGGGAAGAAGGAGAGATAGGTCGAGATCAGCGCCTTGGGGATGAGGCCTGTTATGTTGATCGCGCCGAGGACGACGATGACCATCGGCGCGATCGCCAGGATCGGGATGGTTTGCGAGGTGATGATCCACGGCATCAGGCTGCGGTCGAGCGCCTTGATGTGGACGATACCGACGGCGATCAGGATGCCGAGCAGCGTGCCGAGCGTGAAGCCGAGTACGGTCGAGGAGAGCGTGACGCCGGCGTGATAGACGAGGCTGCGGTTGCTGGAGAGCTTGCGCAGGAAGGTGTTCTCGAAAAAGTTCTGCGCTACCTGGTGGGGGGCGGGGAGCAGCGGCTTGGGTTGGGAGAGGGTGCTGGAGATGAACTCCATCGTGGTCGGCGTGACCTTGCCGCGGGTGTCCATGTCGCGCTGGAAGGGGGCGTTCATCAGGACTGCTGCGACGTACCAGATGGCGACGAGGATCGCGAGGATCGTGGTGACCGGGATGATCTTGGCGCGGAGGGTGTCTGGGGTCATGCGCCGTGCCTCGGGGTGGAGAGGTCGTGCCGTGGGATACCCCCCTCTGTCCT
>UCJD01000048.1:18483-51104 GCA_900472605.1 Hyphomicrobiales bacterium
CGGCAGGGCAGAGGGGGGTGGCCACGAACTCCAACACCTCAATGCTCATAGCTGTGCCCCGCTCTCAGCCCCTCGCGCACCCGATGGGCGATCTCCAGGAATTCCGGGGTCTCGCGGATATCCAGTGGTCGTTCCCGCGGCAGCGGCGAGTCGATGATATCCGTGACGCGGCCGGGGCGGGGGGACATGACGACGATCTTCGTGGAGAGGTAGACCGCCTCCGGGATCGAATGGGTGACGAAGCAGATGGTCTTGTCGGTCCGGGCCCACAGTTTCAGCAGTTCCTCGTTCAGATGGTCGCGGACGATCTCATCCAGCGCGCCGAAGGGCTCGTCCATCAGCAGTAGGTCGGCGTCGAAGGCGAGCGCGCGGGCGATCGAGGCGCGTTGCTGCATGCCACCCGAGAGCTGCCAGGGGAATTTCTTCTCGAAGCCGGTGAGGCCGACGAGATCGAGCGCCTCGGCGATGCGCTTCTGCCTGTCATCGGCCGCGTAGTTCATGATCTCCAGCGGCAGGGCGATGTTCTTTTCGATCGTTCGCCAGGGGTATAGCGCCGGCGCCTGGAAGACGTAGCCATAGGCGCGGGCCTTGCGGGCTTCCTCGGGCGTCATGCCGTTGACGGTGATGGTGCCTGAAGTCTTCTTCTCGAGATCGGCGATGACGCGCAGGAAGGTGGTCTTGCCGCAGCCGGATGGGCCGATGAAGGAGACGAAGTCGCCCTTCTTGACGTCGAGGTTGACGTTGCTCAGCGCATGCACCGGCGCGTCATTGGCCTGGTAGGTGAGACACAGATCCTTGGCGGATACGACGGAAGCTGCTTGCGTCAATGCGGATCGATCCTGTTTTCCCCGCGCGGCGGCGGTTTGCGTGATATCATGGGCGGCGGTTTTGGCCGCGCCTGAAAGCTCTGAGGAGGACGACGATGGATGCGACATCAAAACCGACCTGCCATATCGTGCGCCCCGACCATTCCTACGATGGAAAGCAGGGGCTGAGCTACTTCGAAGGCATCGCCGCCGAGACGGTCGGCGCCAGGGGCATCTGCATGCATCTTTTGACCATTCCGCCCGGCGTGCGCGCCAAAGCGCATCTGCACGAGGCGCACGAGACGGCGATCTACATGCTGTCGGGAGAGGCGCACACCTGGTACGGCGACGATCTCGAACATCATGTCGTCGTCCATGCCGGCGAACTGTTCTACATCCCGGCCGGCGTGCCGCATCTTCCGGCCAATCTCAGCAGCACGCCCTGCACGGCGATCATCGCCCGCACCGATCCCAACGAGCAGGAGAGCGTCGTGCTTTTGCCCGAGCTGGACAAGGTCGTGCCGGTGTGAGGTCACTTGCATAGCGGCAGCGGACCCCACTTGATGTCGGCGTCCGACGTGAAGCCGATCGTGTAGCCTTTCGGGCCATAGGTGATCTTTGCCGTGTCCTCGCTGGCCGCTTCCTCGCCTTCGGCCTCGCAGGAAACCTTGGCCGTGAAGGACTTTCCATCTGTCTTCAGCACCTTCTCGATGGTGCAGGCGGAAGCTGCCGTGGTGATGGATTCACTCGTCAGAAGGAAGAAATTGTCCGACCCTGTGGATTCGCCCGACTTGGCGTAGGCGCAGCCGTCCTTGTTGCCGTAGCTGCCCTTGATCGGCAGCGTCTCGGCCACGGCGGCCGATGTCAGCGCGGCCAGTAAAGCGATTGTCAGAAGAAACAGGCCGCGCATCCCGATCACACCCCGCTTGCCGGAATGCCGGAGCGTTCGACCTTGCGTGGTGCTGTGATTTCCTTCCAGGTCGAGAGCGCCTTGGATACCGCCGTGACCGGCTCGCGCTTGACGAATTCGCCATGGCCTTCGCGGGTCTTCATCGTATCCTCCTCGACCACCACGACGCCGCGGCTCAGCGTGTAGCGCGGCAGGCCGGTCACCTGCTTGCCTTCGAAGACGTTGTAGTCGATGGCGGATTGCTGGGTCTTGGCCGAGATGGTCTTCGAGCGCTTCGGGTCCCAGACAACGAGATCGGCGTCGGCGCCGACGAGGATCGCGCCCTTGCGGGGGTAGATGTTGAGGATTTTGGCGATGTTGGTGGAGGTGACGGCGACGAATTCGTTCATCGTCAGGCGCCCGGTGTTGACGCCATGGGTCCAGAGCATCGGCAGGCGATCCTGCAGGCCGCCAGTGCCGTTGGGAATCTTGGTGAAATCACCGAGGCCGAAGCGCTTCTGATCGGTGGTGAAGGCGCAGTGATCGGTGGCGACCACCTGCAGCGAGCCGGAGGCGAGGCCGGCCCAAAGCGAATCCTGGTGCTGCTTGTTGCGGAAGGGCGGCGACATGACGCGGCGGGCGGCGTGGTCCCAGTCCTTTTCGAAATATTCGCTCTCGTCGAGCGTCAGGTGCTGGATCAGCGGCTCGCCATAGGCGCGGATGCCCTTCTGCCGGGCGCGGCGGATGGCTTCGTGCGCCTGTTCGCAGGAGGTGTGGACGATATAGACGGGGCAGCCGGCCATGTCGGCAATCATGATGGCGCGGTTGGTGGCCTCGCCCTCGACTTCTGCGGGGCGGGAATAGGCATGCGCCTCGGGGCCGTTGTTGCCTTCGGCGAGCAGCTTGGCCGACATCGAGGCGACGACGTCGCCGTTTTCGGCGTGGACCAGCGGCAGGGCGCCCAGTTCGGCGCAGCGCTGGAACGAGGCGAACATCTCGTCGTCGTTGACCATCAGCGAGCCCTTGTAGGCCATGAAGTGCTTGAAGGTGTTGATGCCCTTGTCCTGAACGATCGTCTTCATCTCGTTGAAGACCTGTTCGCCCCACCAGGTGATCGCCATGTGGAAGGAATAGTCGCAATTGGCGCGCGTGGACTTGTTGTCCCACATGGTGAGCGCTTCCAGCAACGACTGGCCGGGGGCAGGAAGCGCGAAATCGACCACCATCGTCGTGCCACCGGCGACCGCCGCGCGGGTGCCGCTGTCAAAGTCATCAGCGGAATAGGTACCCATGAACGGCATTTCGAGATGGGTGTGCGGATCGATGCCACCGGGCATGATGTAGCAGCCTGATGCGTCGAGCGTCTCGGTGCCGGAGAGATTGGGCCCGATCTCGACGATCCTGCCGCCATCGACCTTCACGTCGGCCTTGTAGGTCAGGTCGGCGGTGACGACGGTGCCGTTCTTGATGACTGTGCTCATTGGTCGGGTTCCCTGTTTTTATGAGACGGGGCACCGTTCACGGTGCCGTCGCGCCGTATCCAGCAGTCTAATGAATTTGAAATACGCCTTCCGGAAAACGCTTGTCGAAGGTGGGTTCAGGTCTCGACGAGATCGAGCCTGCGCTCGACGCGCTCAAGTCGTTCATCGATGCGATCGACGCGCCGTGAGATGCTCGCATATTGCTGTTCGAGAAAACCAAGCCGCTCCTTGGTTTCGAGGTGATACTGGGTGTGCGATCCGAGCGTTTCCTGAATCCGCTTGAGCGTTTCGTAGATAAGCTCGTTGGTGACCTTGTCTGACATTGCTCAATCCCTGTGAAACAGAAGCATAGGCGACGCCGGTTGCCGTCAACTCTCGACGAGATCCAGTCGTTTCTCGATGCGTAGGACGCGTTCGTCGAGACGGTCAAGCCGCGTCGAGATAGTCGCATACTGATGTTCAAGGATGCCGAGTCGCTGTTTGACGACCTGCATGTCGTCGGCAAGTCGTTCGACCGTGCCGCGGATGGCACGCAAATGCTCCAGAATGAGGTTGTCAGTCGACATTCACCGGCCTCCGTTGGCGGCAACTCACCCTTGGAATATAGGCGTAATCCTCTCACGCCACAATCTCCGCCGTCTCGACCACCGCGTGGAATAGCACGTCCGCGCCGGCCGCCGCCCACTCCTTGGAAATCTCCTCGGCTTCGTTGTGGCTCAATCCGCCGACGCAGGGGCACATGACCATCGTTGCGGGCGCCACCTTGGCGGCCCAGCAGGCGTCGTGGCCGGCGCCGGAGATGATGTTCATGTGACTGTAGCCGAGACGGTCGGCGGCGTTGCGGACAGCATCGACCAGCTTCGGGTCGAAGGTGACGGGGTCGAAGTGGCCGACGGCCTCGACCGAGCAGCCGACGCCGAGCGCCTCGCAGATCTTCGCGGCCTCCGCCTCGATCTTGGCGCGCATGCGGTCGAGCTTGGCCTGGTCGGGGGTGCGTATGTCGACGGTGAAGACGACCTTACCGGGGAGCACGTTGCGGGAGTTCGGCGAGAAGAACACCTGGCCGACGCCACCGACGGCGCCGGGCTGGTTTTCCATGGCAACTCCCTGGACCATCTCGACAATGCGCGACATGGCAAGGCCTGCATTGACGCGCAGGTTCATCGGGGTCGAACCAGTGTGGGCCTCGCGGCCGGTCAGGGTGAATTCCAGCCACCAGAGGCCCTGGCAATGGGTGACGACGCCGATCTGCTTGTTCTCTGCTTCGAGGATCGGGCCCTGCTCGATGTGGTATTCGAAGTAGGCGTGCATCTTGCGGGCCCCGACCTCTTCCTCGCCGAGCCAGCCGATCCGCTTCAGCTCGTCGCCATAGGTCTTGCCCTCGGGATCCTTGCGCGAATAGGCGTAGTCGATGTCGTGGACACCGGCGAAGACGCCGGAGGCGAGCATGGCGGGGGCGAAGCGGGCGCCTTCCTCGTTGGCCCAGTTGGTAACGACGATCGGGTGCCTGGTCTTGATTCCCATGTCGTTCATCGTGCGCACGACCTCAAGCGCGGCCAGGACGCCGAGCACGCCGTCATACTTGCCGCCGGTCGGCTGCGTATCCAAGTGAGAGCCGACATAGACGGGGAGCGCGTCGGGATCGGTGCCAGGGCGGGTCGCGAACATCGTGCCCATCTTGTCGACGCCCATCGTCATGCCAGCGGCGTCGCACCATCTCTTGAAGAGGCTGCGGCCCTCGGCGTCCGCGTCGGTCAGCGTCTGGCGGTTGTTGCCACCCGCGATTCCCGGGCCGATCTTCGCCATGTCCATGAGACTGTCCCAGAGACGGTCCCCGTTGACGCGCATGTTCTCGCCTGGTGCTGCCACCATATCCGTATTCCTCACCAGTTTTACGCGGCGCATGCTATCCCTGCATGTCCGCTTGTTCCCGTGGTCAGTTTCAGCGCCGTTGTTGTTTTGTTGGCGTCTGAAAATCGTCAGTTGCCTTTGTTTTGCTTCTGACGGATAATTTGACCGACTGGTAAACATTACAACTTCCGGCGTCCGGCTCAAGACGAAAATCAGGAAAATTACAGACAAAATTCAGGGCATATGCTCAGTTTTTCGGCAGTGGTTCGCCGTTGCTTAAAGTTGACTGAGATAGTTGAATTTGAAAGAGAAAAAATAGCGATATGGCGATACCGAGAGCTGCGAAAACACAGCGGCGCACCCGCATCCAGGAGGAGAAAGAAGAACAGATTCTGGAAGCGGCGCTCGATGTGTTTTCGGTGAGCGGTTTCCGTGGCTCGACGATCGACCAGATCGCCGAAGTGGCGGGCATGTCGAAGCCCAATCTGCTCTATTATTTCCGCACCAAGGAAGCGATGCATCGGGCGCTGATCGATCGCGTCCTGTTCACCTGGCTCGAACCGCTGCGCGCCTTCAACGCGCAAGGGAATCCTGAGAGCGAGATCCGCGGCTATATTCGCCGCAAGCTGGAGATGGCACGGGATTTTCCACGCGAGAGCCGCCTTTTCGCCAACGAGGTGCTGCAGGGCGCGCCGCATATCGAGGACGAGCTGAAGGGGCCACTGAAGGAGCTGGTCGACGAGAAGGCCGAAGTCATCCGCACCTGGGCCAAGGCCGGCAAGATCGTCAAGTGCGATCCTTACCACCTGATCTTCTCGATCTGGTCGACGACGCAGCACTATGCCGACTTCGACGTGCAGGTGCGCGCCGTGCTCGGGCAGGGGCAATCAGGAGAAGGACGGTTCGAGGACGCGGCGCGCTTTCTCGAGCAGTTGTTCGTGGATGGCCTCAGCGTGCGTGCGAAGCAGCCGGCGTCATGATCTGAGACCTTATGACTTTACGATCGGTGCGATGCGCGACAGGGCGCTTGCGACGCTTTCGATCGTGTAAGGCTTCTGCAGCAGGTTGGCGCCGAGAGCGCCGTAGGACTGGGAAACGCCTTCGCCATAGCCGGTCGCAAGGATGAGCGGCACGCCCTTGGCCGCCAGCCTTTCGGCCACGGCGATGCTGGTCTCCTCGCCGAGATGGACGTCGAGCACGGCAAGATCGAAATGACGTTTCTCGATTGCCGCGAGCGCATGGGAGACGTTCGGCGCAAGCGCCACGCTTTGGGCGCCAAGCTGCAGGAAGATGTCCTCGCCATCCATGGCGATGATCAGATTGTCCTCCACCAGCAGCATGTCGAATCCTTCAAGCGGCCGGTCCTTGATCGTTTCCAGCACGGCTTTCGCCGATTGCAGCGTCTGATCCGGAAGCAGAGAAACTGCGCCGTCCGCGAAAGTCGTGAATTTTGCCGGGATGGCGAAATGCGCCTGCAGGCCCGCAGGCTCGTAGCGGATTTCTGCCTTGCCGCCGAGTTCATAGGGGATCGAGCGGCGGATGATCGTGGTGCCGAAACCCTGCCGGGTCGGTTGCCTGACCGGCGGACCGTCGCTCTCGCGCCAGTCGATCACAAGGTTGCCCGTGTCGTCCTTTTGCCAATCGACGGCGACGGTGCCGCTGTCGCAGAGGCTGCCGTATTTGGCGCTGTTGGTAACAAGTTCGTGGAACACCAGGGCGGCGATCGAGAAGGCCTGCGGCGCGAGCAGCACCTCAGGACCGTTCATGATGATGCGGGCGGCGTTCTTGCCGAGATATGCCGCGGCTTCCGCCTGGAGCAGCGCACGCAAGGGAGCCGGCGCCCAGTGGTCGCGGGTGATCTGGTCGTGAGCGCGCGAGAGCGCCTGCACGCGGCCTTCGAGATGGCCGATGAATTCGTCGGTGCTGTCGGTCGTGCCGCGCGACTGGCGGATCAGGCCGCTGATCAGACTCAAGATATTGCGCACGCGGTGGTTCAGTTCGGCGATCAGCAGTTCCTGTCGCTCATTGGCTTGCTGGCGCACGGCGTTGGCTTCGTCGGTCAGCCGCAGCACCACTTCGATCAGCGTCACTCGAATGGTTTCGGCCACACGGCGTTCTGCGGCCGAGAAGGGCTGCGAATGCTGTCGCACGAGCTCGGACCATGTCTCGAAGCTTTTGCGCGGCGTCAGGCGCGGGCCGTTCGGGCCGTATTCCACCGGCTTGTGCGGATCGCCCGCCCAGCGCACGGAGCGCACGATTTCCTGGCGGAACAGAACCACGTAGTCGCGCGGCGAGCGCGAGATCGGAATGGCGATCAGCCCGGCGACGATGTCGCTGGAGAGCGTCCCCGGCCAGGTCTCGGCGATACTGTCTGTCGAAAACACGCGGCCGGCGGAGTTGCGGTTGAGGACGCGGACGAGCTCGCCGAACTCGGCCTGCGATGGCGTGATGCCGTTCAGCGCCGAGCGACCGTTGATCCAGACACCGATACCATCGGCCGGGATCGCGTCGGCCAGCGCATCGATCAGCCAGGAGGGATCGTCGAGCAGGCTGGCATTGTCGGCGACCGAGGTCAGCAGCCGGTCGGCGATCTGGCGAGCCTTGGTTTCGAATTCGAGCGCAAGCCGTCGCTCGCGGCTCTCCAGCCTTGAGGCGAACATCTGGCCGAACAGTTCGGACGTCGTGCGCCGTTCGAAGGAGGGAAGGCGGGCGGAATAGTGGTGGCAGGCAAACAGGCCCCAGAGCTTGCCATCGACGACGATCGAGATCGACAGCGAGGCGCCGACGCCCATGTTCTTCAGATACTCGATGTGGATGGGAGACACCGAGCGCAGGATCGACATCGACAGGTCGAGCGAACGTCCATGCGCATCGATCTCCGGCACCAGGGGAACGTTGACCGCATCGATATCGGCGATGATGCGGAAGAGGTTGCGGGTGTAGAGCGCGCGCGCCTGCACGGGAATGTCGGAAGCCGGGTAGTGCAGGCCGAGGAAGGAGCCGATGCCGGCACGCGCGGCTTCGGCCACCACCTCGCCGGCACCGCTTTCGTCGAAGCGGTAGACCATGACGCGGTCGAAGCCGGTCAGCGCGCGGGCCTGGCGGGCACCTTCGCGGAAGAAGGCTTCCAGCGTTTCGGCCTGGTCGAGGCGCGCCATCATGCTGCGGATCGATACCGGCGAGCCGCCCTGGGCGCCTTCCTGCGAGGGCTCCGCCTCGATCACCACCTGATCGTCGCTCATGTGGACGGCGATGTCGAAGAGTGGGCCGCCTTCGGAAAGCTCGATGCCAAACAGGCGTTCCACCACGTCGGGGCCGCGCATGATGCTCAGCCGGTTGCGCAGGGTGTGCATGGTCTTGGAATGGATGATACGCGCGATGGGCTGGCCGATGATCTCATCGCACGAGATGCCAACGAACTGTTCGAGGTTGGCGGAGGCGCGCGCGACCATCCAATCCGAGGACACCACAAGCAGGAAGCCGAAAGGCTGAATTGCGCCCAGGCGATGGATGGGTTCGCGGTCGCAATTGGTGAGATCAACCTTGCCGAAATTCTCGCTCGAATACTCGCTCACGACGGTCCATGCTCCCGATCATGCGGGTTGGCGTCTGCCATCTGGCGAACTGGAAAAACGTCTGCCGCTGCGTGGCAATCGCTGGTGTGGGCGCGAAGCGCGCTGCAAGGGGGCATGCTGTCGGATTTTCCAGTTTTCGGTTCGGGACGCGAGATAGATCTCTAATGAGCAGGATTGAAAATATGCGTCAAGCCACCAGGATTTCCAGCCGCTGCGGCAGGAAATTTCACTGCATCAATGACTTCGCCTGTTTGCGCGCGGTTTTCTGCCTGATCTCGTAGACGTGCCTGACCTCTTGTCTTCGCTGGTCGCGCCTTTCGTCCGAGGGAATTTCCGATAGCCATGCGATGGCCATGTCCGTGAACTCGCCGTCAACAGGGATGAGGAGGTCGGTCTCATCGAGCTGCTTGCGGATGCATCCACGATCATAGGCAATGACGTCATTGCCGGCTGCTTTGGCTTCGAAGACCACGATGGGCTGGGCTTCATTGGCGTAGGTCGTGGGAAAGACAAACACATCGATATCGCGGTAGAATTTCGCCTTGTCGTCGCCAAGCACGCGACCGCGGTAATCGAACGCACCTGCAAACTCGTTGAGCGCGGCATCGATCATCGCCCGGTCGGCAGTGTCTGTAACCGGGCCGGCAAGCACCGCGCGGACCGGTAGCCCTCGCAAGATCGCCTGACGGAGCAGATCGAGAAAGGTTTCCAGCCCCTTGGCCCGGCTGAGGTTGCTGAGCATGCCGATCGTCAGCGGGCGGGTGGGGGGCGCCGCGCCTTCATTCTGCGGGGGCACGAAGGCGGCGTTTGAGATGATGGCGGTGCGGAGCCGCCTGTCATAGGTGTCAGTGAAACGGTCGCGCATCATGCCGCAGAGAAAGATATGCGTGATGTCGGGAGCGGCGAGCGCCAGGATGGCGCGCATGGCGATGCTCGGTCGGCCGATATAGCGAAAGCTGTGGTGGTGCAGGTAGGTCGGGTAGGCGAAGAGCCTGGCGAACACAACAAGCAACAGCGTGTAGAGTTGGCCGAAGCCTCCGTCGCAGGCAAGATAACAGGCCTTGTCGGTGTGCCCGCGCTCGCGCGCGAGGCTGGCGAGTGCGGCGAACACCCTGACGGCCTTCGCCGGATGCCGCCAGAGGCGGGCTCTCCCCACCGGTGGCGAGAGGTTGCTGGCGACGACCGTGTGGTCTTCCGAGAGCAGCTTCACCATCGCCGCTGTGGCAAAGGATAAGCCGTGTAGCGGCGGCGGTAGTGGGCCGATGGCAACGATATGACGGGTCATGCGGGCCACCTCTTCAGCCTGCGATGACTATGCGCGTCGGCGCGGAAAACTCAATCTCCCCGTTTGGCGCATACGCCCGTCGCTATGCGGCCTCGTTCGCCGGCCCGGTTTCGAAGTCGAAGCCTTCGTCGGCCCAGCCGGTCATGCCGCCGATCATCACCTTGACCCGGTATCCGAGTTTGGCGAGGCGCAGCGCCGCCTTATCGGTGCCGTTGCAATGGGGGCCGGCGCAATAGACGACGAAGAGGGTGTCCGATGGCCACTGTGACATACGGTGCGCCGTCATCTTGCCGTGCGGCAGGTTCTGAGCGCCAGGCACGTGCGACAGCGCGAACATGGCGGGAGAGCGGACGTCGAGCAAGACGAAGTCGATGCGTCCTGATGTAAGCGATGCGTGCACGTCCCAGCAATCGGTCTCGAAGGCGAGCTTGCGGGCATAGTAGGCGGCGATCGCCTCAGGCGCCGCGGCCGGAGTTTCGGCAACATGACTCGGTGTCGCGGGGTGGGCTGCTGGCTGTTGTTCGGGGATCATGTCGGTCATCAGTGTCTCCTGTCGTTGCTGTTGCCGCAGAAGATGCGTGATGATAGGTGTTGGCGAAACTGGCCATAATGACGACTGGCGTAAAGATCATGCCAAATATTGCCGCACTATCAGGACCCAAGGTTGCCGTGCTCGTCTATGACGGCTTGTGCACCTTCGAATTCGGCATCGCCTACGAGGTCTTCGGCTTGCCGAGACCGGAGATGGGGGCGAACTGGTATCGTTTTCGCGCCTGCGGCGTCGAACCCGGCCCGCTTCGCGCGGCCGGTGGGCTCAGCGTCACCGTCGACGGTGGTCTCGACGATCTCAAGGATGCCGATCTGATCGTCGTTCCAGGCTGGCGGGCGATCGATGCTCCGGTGCCTGATGGGCTGACAAAGGCGTTGCAGGCGGCGCATGGGCGTGGTGCGCGGATCATGTCGCTCTGCTCAGGTGTTGCTGTACTTGCCGCCTCGGGGTTGCTTGCGGGCAAGCGGGCGACGACGCACTGGCGCTATGTCGCGTCCGTCGCCGAGCGCTATCCCGAGATCGGGCTCGATGCCGATGTGCTCTACATGGACGAGGGACGAATGCTGACGGCGGCGGGCAGTGCCGCCGGCATCGATCTCTGCCTGCATGTGGTGCGCGGCGATTTCGGCGCGGAGGCAGCCAATTCGGTCGCTCGGCGCCTTGTCGTGCCGCCGCATCGCGAGGGCGGGCAGGCGCAGTTCATCCACGCTCCCGTGCCGCAGCCGCGGGAAGGCGTACGCCTAGGCCCGCTCATCGAATGGATGCGGGCGCGGATCAACGAGGAGCAGCCGATCAGCCTGCTTGCGGCGAAGGCGGGGATGAGCCAGCGCACGTTCCAGCGCCGCTTCGAGGCGACGACTGGATCGAGCGTCGGCGAATGGTTGCTTGCGGAGCGGCTGCGACATGCGCGTGAGTTGCTGGAGCGGAAGGGCGAGGCGTCGCTGGACGACATCGCCACCGCCTGCGGCTTCGGCACACCGGCAACGATGCGGCACCATTTTCGCAGGCGGTTGGGGACAAGCCCCGGAGCTTATCGGAAGACGTTTTCGGGTGCGGTTACGGATGTGAGCCGGGGCGATAGGGCTTAACGTTGATGTCGTTCTCACGCTTGCGAGCCTGCGCGATGTCGAAGCTGTTTTGCATGCGCATCAGCGTATCCATGGAAAGCCCGAACGCCTTCTCGAACCGCAGCGCCATTTCCGGCGACAGTGACGCGCGCTCGTTGAGCAGCGCGGACAGGGCGGGGCGGGTCACGCCGAGGGCACGCGCGGCATCGGTTACCGATAGCGCGAGCTCGTCCAGAACCTCGTGCTTCAGAAAGTCGCCGGGATGTGCGGGGCTCTTCACGCGAATACCAAGTGCGTCCGTCATGGGGTCATTCCTAGTGATAGTCTTCGTAGTTCAGATCGATAATCTCGATCTCCGCGTTGTCGATACGAAATGTAAGCCGCCAGTTCTTGGTGACAAACAGGCTCCAAGTGCCTTTCCGGTCGCCTGTGAGTTGGTGCGCTTTCCAGCTTGGAATAGCCCTTAGCTCGTCTTCCGTCTGCATATCCTGCAGATAAGAAATCATGCGGCGCAGCTTGGCCACGACAGCCGGCTGGAGGCCGGACGCGTCGTCATCGACGACAAACCGTCGAAGGCCTTTATGGAGAATATTCCGTATCCTCATGAGGACATATAATCACAAAGTCGCGAACTGTAAAGTGTGGCTTTACAGTTCGCGGCTTTGTATTCTGATGACTGGACTTGCTTACTCCGCGGCCTGCCTAGCCATCGGGTTGTTCGGGTGCGTCGTCCAGTTGGCGTAGTTGGGGTCGACGGTCTTGCCTGTGCGTTCGTCGAGGCTGCCCGCGGGCAGTTGCTCCATGGTGATGCAGTTCTCGACAGGGCAGACATTGACGCAGAGGTTGCAGCCGACGCATTCGTCTTCCATCACCTCGAAGTGCCTGACGCCATTGACGAACTGGGTGATCGCCTGGTGCGAGGTGTCCTCGCAGGCGATATGACAGCGGCCGCATTTGATGCAGGCGTCCTGGTCGATCTTGGCCTTGGCAATGTAGTTGAGGTTCAGGTACTGCCAGTCGGAGACATTCGGCACGGCGCGGCCGGTAATGTCGTCTAGGTTGCGGTGGCCCTTGGCGTCCATCCAGTCGGAGAGGCCCGAGATCATCTCCTGGACGATCTTGAAGCCATAGGTCATCGCAGCCGTGCAGACCTGCACGTTGCCGGCGCCGAGCGCCAGGAACTCGGCCGCGTCGCGCCAGGTGGTGACGCCGCCGATGCCTGATATGGGGAGGCCCTGGGTTTCCGGATCGCGGGCAATCTCGGCCACCATGTTGAGCGCGATCGGCTTGACCGCCGGGCCGCAATAGCCGCCGTGGCTGCCGCGTCCGTCGATCGAGGGTTCCGGCGCGAAAGTGTCGAGATTGACCGAGGTGATCGAGTTGATCGTGTTGATCAGCGACACGGCGTCGGTGCCGCCGGCTTTCGCCGCGCGGGCCGGTTTCCTGATGTCGGTGATGTTGGGCGTCAGCTTGGTGATGACGGGCATGCGGGTGTATTGCTTGCACCAGCGCACGACCATTTCGATGTATTCGGGCACCTGGCCGACAGCGGCGCCCATGCCGCGCTCGGACATGCCGTGCGGACAGCCGAAGTTGAGCTCGATGCCGTCGGCGCCGGTTTCCTCCACCAGCGGCAGGATCGCCTTCCAGCTCTCCTCCTCGCAGGGGACCATGATCGAGGCGATCAGGGCGCGATCCGGCCAGTTCATCTTCACCTGCTTCATTTCGCGCAGGTTGGTGTAGAGGTCGCGGTCAGTGATGAGCTCGATGTTGTTCAAGCCGAGCAGGCGGCGGTCGGCGCCCCAGATCGCGCCGTAGCGCGGGCCGTTGACGTTGACGACGGGCGGGCCTTCCTCGCCCAGCGTCTTCCAGACCACGCCGCCCCAGCCTGCCTTGAATGCACGCTCGACGTTGTAGGCCTTGTCGGTCGGCGGCGCCGAGGCGAGCCAGAACGGGTTCGGCGATTTGATGCCGACGAAATTGTTGCGGAGATCAGCCATGGTTCATTCTCCCCTTCAGGCGACGGCAACAGCCGGCTGCGCATCGGCGGCCAGCATGCGGTGGATGGATTCGGCAGCATCGCGGCCATTGGCGACGGCCGAGACGGTGAGATCGTTTCCGCCGAAGACGCAATCGCCGCCGGCCCAGACGCCCTCAAGCGAGGTACGACCTTCGGGATCCACGACAATGCGGCCTGATTCCAGGCGGAGGCTTCCGAGGCTCGACGAGACGAGGGCCTGGCCGATCGCCTTGAAGATCTGGTCGGCGGCGATCACGCCGGTTTCGCCTGTTGTCGCCAGGCGACCTTCCGACAGGGTGGTGTATTCGACCTCAAGGGCCGCGACCTTGCCGTCCTGCGCAAGAATCGCCTTCGGCGCCAGCCAGTGGCGGATGATGACGCCCTTGGAGGTCGCCAGATCCTGCTCGAATTCGGAGGCGTTCATATGCTCCTTGCCGCGGCGGTAGCAGATCGTCACTTCCTCGGCGCCCAACAGCTTTGCCTGCACGGCTGCGTCGATGGCCGTCATGCCGCCGCCGAGCACGATGACGCGGCGGCCGATGGCGATGTCGGCCTTGTTGTCCGTCTGGCGCAGCGCGGCGATGAAATCGACGGCATCGTCGACGCCTGAAAGGTTTTCGCCCTCGACGCGCAGCGCGTTGACGCCTGAGAGACCGATGCCGAGGAAGACGGCGTCATACTGTGCCTGCAGGTCGGCGAGCTGCAGATCGCGGCCGAGCAGCTGCCCGTGTCGGACCTCGATGCCGCCGATCGACAGCACGTAGTCAACTTCCTTCTGCGCGAAGCCGTCGACGGATTTGTAGGTGGCGATGCCGTACTCGTTGAGGCCGCCGGATTTCGGCTTGGCGTCGTAGATCACGACGTCGTGGCCCTTGACCGCAAGGCGGTGAGCGGCGGCGAGCCCGGCAGGGCCGGCGCCGACGACGGCGATCTTCTTTCCCGTCCGCTCCGCGCGGTTGAAGAACTGCTTGTCGGCCTGCATCGCCGCATCGGTGGCATAGCGCTGCAGGCGGCCGATCTCGACAGGGCGTTCCTCGGCCGTGTTGCGCACACAGGCCTCTTCGCAGAGCTCTTCGGTGGGACAGACGCGAGCGCACATACCGCCCAGTATGTTCTGATCGAAGATGGTCTTGGCGGAGCCCAGCGGATTGCCAGTCGATATCTGCCGGATGAAGAGCGGGATATCGATGGCGGTGGGACAGGCCGTCATACAGGGCGCGTCATAACAGAAATAGCAGCGGTCGGAGGCGACCAGGGCCTCGTGCTTGTCGAGGCGGGGGTGAAGATCGGAGAAATTCTTGTCATACTCGGCGGGCGAAAGCCGGCCAGCATGAATCCCAGTGTCCAGACGTTCCATTGAAGTTCCCTCATTATAGGTAAACGGCCAGTGGAACGAAGCGTAACTCAGGATAAAAAATTTATCAAACGGTAAAATTTTGGCACGGGACCCATTTGCTGATCGACGCATCGTACTGTTTTAAAACGTTTTTTCCTGTCGCGATTGACGGCTGTCAATTCATATGGAGCCTCCCAGAGGCGATGCTGATCTTGCGAGCCGGAGGAGAGCGGAAAAAATTCGAGATTTTTCGAATAATGCGGGAACCATTCGGCTCACGGCTCGTTAAAGCGATATCCGAATGGTGATCGCATCGACCCAAAAATGCGCGCCCCCAAACCACCTTCGGATCGACACTCACGGTCCCCTCCCGGTGAGTGAAAACAGCCGGTGCGCCGCCCTCGCACTGGCTGTTTTCTTGTGCGCGGCTTTCAGGAACATTGGATGAAAAGTCAGGTGGTGACGGTCAGATGCCGCCAAGCTGCTGTGGCGCACGCTTCAGAATTTCGAATTCTGTATCCGGAATGAGAAGGTTGTACTCAATACGTCCGGGCGTCAGGTGCAGATCCGCCTTGCCGTTCACTGAGGAGGGAACGACGCGTTCCAGCACGATGCGGCCGAAACTGTTGTCGCTGAATTCATGCACCTCATCGGCGTTGGGCAGGGTTTCGATCCAGGTAACGCTGATTGCCTTGCGGTCACCGTGCATGGTTTCCCGACAATCGAGCGAAATTGCCGGCGCACCACCGGCGATGGCGCCGAAGGTCGCCGAATTGACGATCAATTCGTGAAGCGCAAGGCCAACATGCACCGCCGCGTTTGGCGTCAGGTGAACGTTCAGGCCTGTGACGGGCAGAGGGCCGGTGCTTTCCGGCCAATACGGTGCAAACTGCTTGCGGGTGAGTTCGAAGAGGAAGGCGCCGCGCCAGCTGCTATCGGTGATGAGGTCTTGGGAATTCGACAGCGACTGCAGCCGACCGCGGAACTTCACGAGGAAGCTGTCGAGAGACAGCGTGTTGCGAGCGGTCTGCGTTGCGATGCCCTGGATGATGGCGAGCAGGTTTTTCGAGCGGTGCGAGAGTTCGCGCAGAAGCGATTTCAGCACCTTCTCGCGGTGCCGCGTCTCCGTGATCTCGGTAATGATCGACAGCAGTCCGATCTCTCGGTTAAGGCTGACGCGCTGCACCTTGATCTCGTAGGTGCGCATTTCGCCGTCGATGGCTATATCGACCTCTGTGCTCGCCGGGGTGCCGCTTTCCAACACCTTGCGCTTCAGCGCCTCAAGATTTCGTCCGTGCACCTCGCCGAACATGTCGACGTCGCTGCCACCGGAAAACTGCACGTCCTCAAGATAGGAGGGAAGGTTCTCGGCGTAGACGATGCTGAGGTCGGCGTCCTGGTAGACAACGGCAATACCTGCGCTTTGCAGCACAGATTCCATCAGCAACGCTTTGCCTTCCAGTGCGAAGGGTGTGCCGGGAAATGGTCCAGTCCTATTCACCCAGCTGCCTTTCCTTCGATCCGTTTGTGCCGTCGGCAGATCGCCACATCTGCGTATCGCTTCTTTTTAGAGGCAAGCGCTAGATAAAATCTTAATATCCGGAGAGCGCCCCAGTTGGACTGGAACGCCCTTTGTTTCGCGTTGTTCCGCAATCGCTGAAATAATGTGTCAGGCGGCCGCTTTTGTGCTCTCGTTGAAGAACAGCGCCTGGCTGATCAGAGCCTTGACCATGTCGGGGTTGAAAGGCTTGGTCACGAGGAAGGTCGGCTCGGGACGCTCGCCGGTCAAAAGGCGCTCGGGGAAGGCGGTGATGAAGATCACCGGCACGCTCGATGTCTTCAGGATATCGTTGACCGCGTCGATACCCGAGCTGCCGTCGGCGAGCTGGATGTCGGCGAGAACCATGCTCGGCTTGGTCTTGTTGTAGAGCGCCACGGCTTCCGTGTGGGTGCGGGCGATGCCGGTGACGCGGTGGCCGAGGCTTTCGACCATCTGCTCGATATCCATGGCGATCAGCGGTTCGTCCTCGATGATCATGATATCCGTCGCGACCTGCCGGGAAATTTCGCGCGATGCGCTGTCGAGCAGGTTTGCCACTTCGCTCTCCTCGCTGTCGAGGATTTCGGCGATCTCGCCGACGCGGAAGTTTTCGACCGACGCCAGGATGAATGCCTGGCGGGCGCGCGGCGAGACCTTGCCGAGGTTGATGGTGGCGCGCTGCTCCCAGGCGTATGGGGAGGAGGGTTCCGGAATCTGAACTGTCGAGGAACCAAACAGTGCCGTGAACAGTTTGTAGAGTGCGACACGGTCGTTCGACGTATCGGGAAAAATGGATATGTCGGCAATGATTGCCTCAAGCACTGCGGCGACATATGCGTCGCCAGATGTCTGTGTGCCGGTCAACGCCCGTGAATAGCGGCGCAGATAAGGAAGGTGCGGCGCAATTCGAGTAGAAAGTGTCATAGAAAGCTCCCATAAGCAGGGCCGAAAAACAGCTCCAGTGCATCGAGAACGCACACTACCTGAAAAAAGTTCCAGAAGATCAGGAACTTTTTTTACCACCGCGCATTCTACTGCCCACGAGAAGGGGCTCAACGTAAACCGACCTGCGACACCATATCCATTCCGACAGGGTTGTCCGGCGAGTATTCGACCGAGGCGGCGGGGGACCGGAATGATGGCTTTCCCGCAGCGGCAAGCGAGGCTTAGAGACA
Source organism: Hyphomicrobiales bacterium (assembly GCA_900472605.1). Lineage (GTDB taxonomy): Bacteria > Pseudomonadota > Alphaproteobacteria > Rhizobiales > Rhizobiaceae > Rhizobium. The sequence continues at coordinate 36,059 of UCJD01000048.1, forward strand.
ACAGACAAGAAGTGAAAAGTTAATGACAAGCCGGAACAACGAAGACATAGACGGCCAACGCGCTGAGTTACGTGCAAGCGATATCATGGACCCCAACAGCCAGATCGGGGTGCGCCTGAGGTCGCTTTACGCTGCCGCTCAGGAAGAAGCGATCCCTGATCGTTTCCTCGATCTCCTAGAAAAGCTCGACCAGGCCGAAATGGCCTCGGCCAAAGCAGCGAAGTGAAGGTCGATCTATGGACAAGCAGCAACCAAGCTTCAAACGCGAGCTCCTATCGGCTCTTCCAAGCCTGCGTGCTTTCGCCATCTCGCTGATCGGTCGTCATGACCGTGCCGATGACCTCGTGCAGGACACCATCATGAAGGCGTGGGCCAAGCAGGACCACTTCGAGATGGGAACCAACATGAAGGCCTGGCTCTTCACCATCCTGCGCAACGAGCTCTATAGCCAGATGCGCAAGGCGGGCCGCGAGATTCAGGATAGCGACGGTCTCTTCACGGAGTCCATGGCGACGCATCCGTCGCAGTATGGGGCGCTCGACCTGCAGGACTTCAAGAAGGCGCTTGAGCAATTGCCGAGCGACCAACGCGAAGCGATCATTCTGGTCGGCGCATCCGGTTTCTCTTACGAGGAAGCCGCCGAAATCTGCGGCTGCGCGGTCGGAACGATCAAGAGCCGCGTCAATCGCGCCCGCCAGCGGCTGCAGGAAATGCTTCAGATCACCGGCGAAGCCGATTTCGGACCGGATGCGACGTCGTCGCCGCTGACCTCCAAGGCCTTTGCGTTCTGATAACAGCGTTCTACAACGGACGAGAAAAAACCGGCTGACCCTTGTGGGCGCCGGTTTTTTCATGCGTCGAGCAAAAGCGGCAACGCCGTCAGTCGCGGCCCTTCGAGGTAAAGAGATTGGCGGCGACCATGGCGGCGATGACGCCAGCGGTTAGCAGCGGCTGCGACCGGATCAGGCCGAGGCTTGCGGCGGCAGCCGTTTCAAATGCCTGCTTGCGTTCCCTCGAACGTTTGGCCTCCTGTGCGTTCATCACCATCATGACGATCATCACGATGATTGCGATCAGAAGCGCGCAGGCAGCGAGGAAGAGTGCAGCCCCAACGGCGCCGTAAATGCCGGCAAGCCAGATGGTGCCTGCGGCGACGGCGAGCGCATAGGCCGTCAGGACGAAAATCGCGGCGATGGCAATGAAAATACCGTTGCGCTTGGTGCGCGCAACGGTGCGGTGAACACTCGTGCCTACCAGGAGGCTGAGGATCGGGAACAGCATCTAGCCTCCTTAGCGTCGTGCCAGGAGGGCAACGACCAGTCCGAATGCGGCAGCAGCGCCGATGGTGGCGACCGGATGCCTGCGAACGGTGTCGCGCACTTCGGACGCACCGCGCAGATAACCATCCTGCAGGTCGCGCAGCAAGTCCTCGCTGCGGGCAACGAGATCTTCGTATCCGGATGCCGCCTGGGCGGTCAGTTTCTCGCTCTGCTTGCGCGAGCTTTTTCCCACCATCTTGGTGAGCGAAGCAATTTCATCCTGCAGGGATGCGATCTGGTCCTCGATCGTTGCCTCAATGTTGTGAAGAGCGGCGCTGCCGTTGCGACGGTGACGGCCGGACTGAAGGAAAGATGCCATGGTTTTCTCCATTGTTACGGCGCGGCTTCGCACCGCCTGGTTAAACACAGGATCAAAACACAAGCTTGCATGAACACAGATGCCCGGCAATGACCCAAATCAATGACTTAACGCGGGTTGTGGGCAAAAGGTTCCGCCAGGCTCAGCCGCCGACGGCGCTGTGGGCGAGAACGAAAGGTGTGCCGTCATCGGGCACTCTGTTGATGCGCAGCGGGCATCCGAAGACGGAGCGCATGGTCTCGTCGGTCAGCACCTCGTGCACCGTGCCGCGAGCGGCGAGACCGCCCTGCTGCATCAGGATGATCTGGTCGGCGAAGAGCGCCGTCAGGTTGAGGTCGTGCATGACCGCAATGACGCCGCCGCCGGCATCGCAGAAGGCGCGGGCAAGCCGCATGATCGTCAGCTGGTGGCTGATGTCGAGACTGGAGACCGGCTCGTCGAGGAGAAGCCAGCGCGGCTTGCCCTCGACGACGGGCTCGGAAATCTGGCAGAGAACGCGAGCAAGCTGCACGCGCTGCTGCTCGCCGCCGGAAAGGTGCTGGTAGAAGCGCCCCTCGTAACCGTCGAGATCGACGGAAGACAGCGCCTTGGCGGCCGTCTGTTCGGCGCGTTCGGGATTGCGGTTCAATCCCGAGGTCAGGCCCATACGGACGATCTCGCGGACGGTGAAGGGGAAGGAGATGTTGCTGGCCTGTGGCAGCACACCGCGCACGGCCGCCAGCTGGTATGGCTGGAGCCCGCGCACGTCCTCGCCGTTGATGCGGATCGAGCCATTGTAGGGCAGTTCGCCGGATACGGCCTTCATCGTGGTCGTCTTGCCGGAGCCGTTCGGCCCGGCGATCGCCGTCAGCTTGCCCGAAGCGGCGGTGAAGCCGACGTCTTCAACGATGGTTTTGCCCGAGAGGCGGACGGAGACGCCGGAGACTTCGATCATGGCAACTACTCAAAGGGCAAGGCGGGAACGCTGGCGCAGCAGGATCCAGAGAAAGAACGGGCCGCCAACGGCCGCGGTGATGATGCCGATCGGCAGTTCGGCGGGCGCGACGATGGTACGGGCTATAACGTCGGCAAAGATCAGCAGCGAGCCGCCGAGCAGGGCCGAGGCCGGCAGGAGATAGCGGTGGTCCGGGCCGATCGCCATTCTGAGCACATGCGGCACAACGATGCCGACAAAGCCGATGCCGCCGCTGACGGCAACCGATGCGCCCGTGGCGGCCGCGACGGTGACGATGGCGATATTCTTCAGCCGCTGGACGGGAATGCCCATGTGGAAGGCGGCGGCTTCGCCGAGCGTGATGGCGTTCAGCCCCTTGGCGAGGAAGGGGACGACGATGAAGGACAGAAGGATGATCGGGCCGGCGGCGGCGATCTTGGTCCAGGTCGAGCCGGCGAGCGAGCCCATGCCCCAGAAGGTGAGGTCGCGCAACTGCTGGTCGTTGGCCATGTAGACGAGCAGGCCGGTCATGGCGCCGGCAAGCGAGCCGAGCGCGATGCCGGCAAGCAGCATGGTGGCGACGGACGTCTGGCCGTTGCTGGTGGCGATCCTGTAGAGAAGCAGCGTCGTGGCGAGGCCGCCGGCGAAGGCCGCGAGCGGAAGCGCGTAGATGCCGAGCAGGACGTAGAGCGGGGCGACAAAGCCGCCGCCGAGCACGATCATGACGACCGCGCCGAGGCCGGCGCCAGAGGAGACGCCGACGAGGCCGGGATCGGCCAGCGGGTTGCGGAACAGCCCCTGCATGACGGCGCCCGACACCGCCAGCGAGCCGCCGACAAGGAAACCGAGAATGGCGCGCGGCATGCGGATGTCGAAGATGATGATGCGGTCGCGCATGCTGAGCGCATCATCCGATCCGGCGACATTGGCGATCACGTCAAGGAAGGACGCATCCGAGGCGCCCGTCGTGACCGAGAACAGCAACGACAGGACGGAACCGACCACCAGCAGCGCGATAACCGCCACTGCCAGCAACGAGCGATCGCCGGCCCGGTGACGCTCACGCATCCCCGAGGCTGAAAACACGATGCGACGTCCGTCCATGTCGTTCAGTACCGCCACGTTCAGCCCCCGTAGATCGCCTTGGTGAGGTCGCGAACGGCGCTTGCGGTGCGCGGCCCGAAGCCGAGCAGGTGCAGGCCATCCATGCGGATGATCGCCTTGTTCTTCACGGCGGGGGTGAGTGCCAGCGCCGGCTGCTTCATCAGGTCCTCGTTCTTGGTGCCTGCACCATCACCGCGGTTCATCATCAAGATGACATCTGGCTTGGCTTCGATGATCGCCTCATCCGTCAGCGGCTTGTAGCCCGGGAAGGTGCCGACCGCGTTGACCAGTCCCGACAGCTTGATGATGCCGTCAGCTGCCGTTCCGGTGCCCGAAGCCATGATCTTGCCGCCCTGCATGCTGAGGATGAAGAGAACGCGCTTGCGCTCTCCTTCCGGATGCTTGGCAGCGTCTGAAATCGCGGCGTCGAGATCGGTCGCGACCTGCTTGTGCAGTTCGGCCGCCTTTGGCTCGACACCAAGGAGCGCGCCGACCTTGTCGATCTTGGCGAGGATGCCGTCGCGCGTATAGGCGTTCGGTACCGTCTCGAAGGGGACGCTGGCGCTGCGCAGCACCGTCAGCGCTTCCGGCGGGCCGGAACCTTCGACGGCGACGATCGCGGTCGGGTTCATGGCGAGGATGTTTTCGGGTGACAGCGCGCGCATGTAGCCGACATCGGGCAGCTTCAGCGCTTGCTCGGGAAACAGGCTGGTCGTATCGCGGGCGATCAGGTGCTTTTCTTCGCCGAGCGCGTAGATAATCTCGGTGAGGTCGCCGCCGATCGAGATCAGGCGAGTGCTGTCGATCTTGTCTTCTGCGTGCACAACAGGCGAGAAGGCGAGCAGCGAGGCTGCCAGCGACAGGGCCAGGAGGCCCCGCAGCACGGACGTCTTATGGAATGAACCGCGATCGTGGTTCGACATCGTCATCTCCTTCGGCTTACGCCGCAACGCTGGTGGCCTTGGGCAGGCTTTCGACGATGTCGCGCCAGTCGGCGCGCTCCGCGGAGCCTTCGTGGCGCTTGCCGAAGAACTGGATGATCATTTCTCCATTGGCGCCGTAGACCTCGACAGAGGTGACATGACCATCCTTGGTCGGCTTGCGCACGGCCCAGGTCTCGGCGATGTGGTCCTGGCGCAGGTGCAGGTGGAAGGTCTCGTCGAGGATGTTGATCCACGGACCCATCGGCTGGATGTTGAAGATCGGGCCGGAGTGGATCTGGACGATGCCGTCATTGCCGACGAAGCACATGATCGGCAGGCCGGATTTCACCGAGGCGTGCATCATCTCTCCGGTCGCGGTGTTGTCGAGCTGCCAGGCGAAGTCGTCGCCAACAGTGCGCACGGCAGCCTGGCGGCCGATCTTCAGCTTGCGCAGCATGCCGAAGAATTCGTGCGTGTCGGTCATCTTGCTCCAGTGGTCGCGCAGCTCGTCCTTGGTGACGCTGCCGCTCTCGTCGGCCACCGTCTTGCTGTCGTCGGCGACGAAGTCCTGCGACTGGTCCTCGAGCTTCAGGTCGTTCACGATAGAGTGATAGGCCTCGACATTGGAGGTCGGGCGCAGGTGAACCTTGTGCACCGCCGTGCCGGCCTTGTCGAAATACTGGAGGCTCAGGCGCTCCTGATCGCCATCCTTCTTGGTCACCGCGAAGGCGTGGACCCAGCGACTGGGGAAGATGCGCAGGTCGATGTTCTCGCCGAGCACGATCGCGCCCTGGCCACCGGTCTTGATGTTCTCGTAGACACCGATCTTTTCGTGAACGGCGCTCTCATTGCGCGACAGGGCCATGACTTCGCCGAGTTCGGCGACGCGTTCCAGGAGTTTCAGGGCGCTGCCGTCGATACGGGTGGCGGAAATGCCGACTTCGGCTGCAACGAGCGCTGCCTCCGATACGTTGAGCTGGGCGGCGATATCGCGCTCGCGCATCTTCGGATTTTCTGCGCGAAAAGCGCGAATGTCGGCCGGCGACGGCCTGGTGTTCTCGGTCATGTCTCTACCCCTATTTATTCAGAATTAGCTTGCCCTGGCGGGTGATTTTCATGCGGTACAGAGCGCCGTCGTGGCGAATGACGATCTCATTGGCACCGCGAAAAATCTCGCTGCTCTCCAGGATTCGGACGTCGGCCACGGCGTCGCGCGCCAACAGCGTTTGCTTCAGTGTGTCCGGCTTCTCGACCATCATTTCGTTGGCTTTTTTGCTTCTTTAGGTGGGCTAAAAGTGCCCCTGCGACCTACAATTATCTTGACTCTCATAGTCATCATTTTTTAAAGACGCAATAGCGGACATTGTAAGTCAAGTTTCAGAATTTCAGTGGAGAGACGTCATGATAGTCACGAGGCCGGTCACACGATTTGCAACGCTTTTGGCTGCCGGCTCTCTGGTGCTGACGGGCGTCGTTCAGGCCTACGCGCAGGAGCCCGCCGCGGCCGCTGCGCCGAAGGCAGCGCTTGATGTGGAGCTGAACGCTCTGGCTCCCTCGCAGAAGGGCTGCATGATGACCTTCGTTGCGCTGAACACATTGCCTCAGGACATCGCCAAGGTCTCCTTCGAGCTCGCCTTCTTCAACGACAAGAACGCTGTCGACAAGATCACCGTTCTCGACTTCCGCGACCTGCCGCAGGGCAAGAAGCGGGTGCGGCAGTTCGATATGCCGAATGTGAAGTGCGAGGCAGTGACGCGGGTGCTGATCAACGACACGCCGGCCTGCGAAGGCCCCGGCAAGGGCGAGTGCATGAAGGGTCTGGTGACCCGCTCCCAAGTTTCCGTTCCTTTCGAAGGTTGAGTGACGGCCGGGGTTAGCCCCGGCCTCTTCCGTTGCAGCGGTACAAGGCATCCAAAATGGTGGTTTCAGCGAGATCAAAGGCGAGACAGGTTCTCTTCGACGAGGCGGTCGCCGATGGCGGTGTGAACGACAACAATCCAGGCATGCATCCCGGCCACGAGTTGTCCGATCTGCGCAACGTGGCGCGCCAGCCGGCCACAGAGGCTGTCCTCCATTATACGCGCCAGGCACAGATCTCGTCCTTCCCGCAGGATCCACGCAGCGCGAGCAACGGCCATGCCGCGGCACCGCTGATGGATGCGAGCGTCGAGGTGCCGGCGGCCACCCAGCCACATCGCGGCAAGCTCGGCGTGACGGCTGCCTGCATTGGCTCTTTCATTTTTCATAGCGTGCTCGCCATCGCGCTGATCGTCGGCGTCGTCGTTACCCCCGAGCAGCCGGAGGAAGAGGCGGGCGAGACGGTGAGCGTGATCATGCTCGGTGATTCCGATCTCGACCAGGCATCGGCGGGCGATGAGAAGTCCGAGCCGCAGCCGGAAGAGATCGTGGCGGAAGAGGTGCAGCCGGAGGTTGCTCAGCAGCCGACAGAGGTTCAGCCGGACGCGCAGCCGGTCGATCCCCAGCCTGTCGCGCCGACGCAGGAAGTGACACGCGTCTCTCCCGAGAACATGACGGCGGTCGAGCCGGAAGTGCTGACGTCGCAGGTGCCGGCAGAGACATCCGTGGTTCAGCCGATGGCGACCGAGGTGCCGGCGCAGGTTCAGCCGGAGATCACTCCGACGACGCCCGTGACCCCTGATAACGTGGCGCCGGTTCAGCCGACCGAGACGGCGGAAATTCCGCCTGAGCCGGAAACCGTGCCGAAGCCCGATCCGAAGCCGGTTGCGCAGAAGCCTGTCGAAAAGCCGAAGCCGGTCGAAAAGAAGCAGCCGCCCAAGAAGGTGGTGACGCGTTCGGGCTCGGAGGGCGAGAACAAGCTGGATAGCCGACGCGGCGCATCGGATGGCATCGACCGGGCTTCCGACCAGGATTCGCGCAACGCCGGAAATCGCGGCGGCTCCGGCAGTGCGGCTGTCGCCAACTATCCGGGCAAAGTTCAGTCGAAAATCAGGCGCTCTGTTCGCGTGCCTTCCGAATACCGGCGGATAAATGCGGCGATGAGTGTTCGTATCCGGTTGAGCATCAACGGCTCCGGCGGCTTGAGCGGGCTATCGGTTGCGCGCAGTTCCGGCATTCCCGAACTTGATGCCGCCGTGGTCGATGGCGTTCGTCGCGCCGCGCCGTTCCCGCCGCTCCCTTCGGAATGGGGCAAGCCGGTCTGGACGTTCACCCAGGAAGTGCAGGTCACGACGGGTCGCTGACAGCAAGCGGCCGGACGATAAGGGCTGGCCGTTGATAAAATATGATCAAAATAATCAACTTTATACTTTACTATAAAAATCAAGTTTACTAAGGTCCACCCACGCACGCAGCGATCGTGTGCCGATCAATGAACGAACGGGTGGTCAATGGCGCGTAAGGCGAAGAAGGGTTCTAACCGGGAAATCCGCGTGAGTGCGGATGCAAATACGGTTGAGGAGACCTCCGGACGTTCCAAGCTCGATGGCCGCAGCTTCCTTTACGTCGGCGGACGCGACTGCCAGGTGGCGCATCTGCGGCAGATCGCCAGCAATTTCGGCGCCGAGCTGATCCATCACGATGGCGGACTTCGCGAGGCCGTGTCGCGCATCGATACGGTGCTTCCCTCGGTCGACTGCGTCTTCTGCCCCATCGACTGTATCAGCCATGATGCCTGCCTCAGGGTAAAGACCGGCTGCAAGAAGTTCGGCAAGACCTTCATTCCGCTCAGGAACGGCAGCAAGTCGAGCCTCGAGCGGGCGCTGACCACCATGAACGAACGAGATGCCGCCCGATGAGCGACAAGCGCCCGGAAGGGTATACGTTGATCGGCCTGCATAAGCTGGCCGCGCAGAATGGCGAAGGCATGGCGCCGGAACTCTATCAGTTGATGATGGAACGTCAGGAGCAGCGGGACTACTATCCCAATGTCGAGCAGTTTCCGATCTGGGAAGCGCGCATGCCGGGCGAATTGCCGGAAAAGCCGCTCGGGCGCGATGCGCTTGACGGCCGGAATGTGATAGCCTTCGAGGCTCCCGAAGCCGAGAGGAAACGCAAGGCGTGAATGTTCCCATGTTTATCGCGATGAACCGCTTCAAAGTATCGATCGGATCGGAAGCGGAATTCGAAAGCGTCTGGCGCAACCGCGATTCCACCCTTTCGGAGGTTCCCGGGTTCGTCGAATTCCGGCTGCTGCGCGGCCGGGCGAATGCGGAGGAGGGCTATACGCTGTTTTCCTCGCACACGATCTGGCGCAGCGAGGAAGATTTCCTCAACTGGACCAAGTCTGAGCAGTTCCGCGCCGCTCATCGCAATGCCGGCGACCGCAAGACGATGTACAAGGGGCCGCCCGTCTTCGAGGGTTTCCGGGTCGTGGACGGGATTTGACCGATGGTGGCTGACAATCCTGACCGTATCGAGGTCTTGCCCGTTCTGCCGTCGCTCGATATCGGCAAGACGCTTTCCTTTTATCGCGGCCGGCTCGGATTCGAGACGATCGTCTATCAGGACAAGGATTATCTGATCCTGCGTCGTGACGAGATGGAGCTGCATTTCTGGCTGACGGACGACCGATCGCTCTGCGAGCGCACATCCGTCTACCTGCGCGGCGGCGGCATCGGCGCGCTTCACGCGGAATACAAGGCGCGCGGCGTCGAGAGGCTCAGCGACATGGCTGTCCGGCCGTGGAACATGGAAGAGTTCTATATCCACGATCCGCATGGAAACCTGCTACGCTTCGGGCGGATTCCGCAGCCGGCATAAGCCGGTTATTCCCGGCTATTTTATCCGGCGCGGTTGCGGAAGAAGGCGCCGGCGGCGATCGCCAGCCAGCCGAACATCATGGCGAAGCCGCCCGTGGGCGCCGCCATCGGAAACAGGCTCGACCCCGCAAAACGAAGCGTCACCAGATCCCCGGAAAAGAGCAGCGTGCCGACGCCCATAAGGAGCCCGGCGAGCCATGCGGTCTTTAGCTTTTCGCCAGCCAATGCCAGTGCCAAGAGAGCAGGGGCGTGGGCGATGCACATGGCGGATGCCGAGGCCAAGAAGTGCCCGTCACCGTCGAGATGTGCGGCTGCGGCGGCCAGCGCCACGCCGGCAAAGCCAAACAGGCCGGAGAACGCCAGGAAGAGCGGCGAGAAGCGCTGATTGAGCGTCATTGGGTGAGGCCTATTGCTTGTTCTGCATGTGATCGGCCAGCCGTTCGATCGGTGGCAGGATGATCTCTCGCAGCTTCGGATTCGGAACGGTTTCCTCCAGCGCCCGGCGGAAGCACAGCAGCCATTCGTCGCGTTCGACGGGGCCGATCTCGGCGATGAAGTGGCGGCTTCGCAGGCGCGGATGGCCGTATTTCTCAACGTAAACAGGCGGGCCGCCGAGATAGCCGGTGAGGTATTCGTAGAATTTGGCTTCGCTGCCTTCGAGCGCCGGCGGGTGGACCGCGCGGACGTGGCTCGCCTCCGGCAGCGTGTCCATCAGCTCGTAGAAACGATGCGACAAAGCCCGGATCGTGGCGTCGCCGCCGACGGCCTCGTAAAGTGTAATCGTGCTCTCGCTCACGGCGCGGCTCCTCACAGCTTGCCCCTTCATGCACCGCCGTAGCCTCAATCGCAACCAATACCAGCAGCACCAAGCGCGACATTTCGCGCCAGCTGCCGCTGCTGGCACCTCTCGCCATCTTGACAAAACCGTCCAGACGGTATCTTTGTGCGTCATGTCAAACGCTCACCATCGCCGCAAGCAACCCGCCATCGTCCGCCAGCAGCTGCTGGATGTCGCCGCGCGCCTGACGAACGAGCAGGGGATGAGTGCCGTGACGCTCGATGCCGTGTCCGGCGCGTCTGGTGTCAGCAAGGGCGGCCTTCTCCACCATTTCCCGACCAAGAACGCGCTGCTCGACGCGCTGTTCGAGGATCTTCTGGCGCGCTTCGATGCCGATCTCGACGAGCGCATGCGCGAGGATCCTTTGCCGCATGGTCGGTTTACGCGCGCCTACCTCAACGCCGTCGCCGGCCTGCGCGACAGCCCCGACGATGCCGGCCACTGGGCGCAGGTGACGATCGCGCTTTTGGCCGAGCCGCGGCTGCGGCAGCGCTGGGGGGAGTGGATCGACGGCCGGATCGAGGAATATGTCGGAACGGACTCGTCGGTCGATGCGCAGATCGTGCGGTTTGCGGCCGATGGCCTCTGGCTCGCCGATATGATCGGCGGCGCCTCCGACGATGCGCAGCGCCCGGCGCTTCTCACGCGCCTGGTTGAACTGACCTCACGCTGATTTTGCTGGAACAAAGGATTGACCATCATGGCACCGGTTGCCGTCTATGCGCTCTTGTTTACGGCGATCGCGCTCGAAGTTATCGGTACGACGGCGTTGCAGCTCTCGCAGCAGTTCAGTCGGTTCTGGCCGACGGCGCTGATGGTCGCGTGCTATGCCGCCTCCTTCTATTGCCTGTCGCAGACGCTGAAGGTCATCCCTGTGGGGATCGCCTATGCGATCTGGAGCGGACTCGGCATCGTGTTGATTTCCAGCGTCGGGCTCATCTATTTCAAGCAGCGGTTGGATACGCCTGCCGTTATCGGACTGGGGCTGATCATCGCAGGCGTTCTCGTCGTCAACCTGTTCTCGAAATCCGTCTCCCATTGATTTTCGTTAAAACCGGTCGTATGCGAGGGAGGCCCCCAGTCACCGGGGAGATGGCCCCCGGGGTCGCGACATTTGACCTCACATCACAGAGGCCTGACTTGCGCAATCGGCTGCGATGTCCATATCCTGAGTGACAGATGACAGTTTAAGCATCGCGCATTGGAACACCCATGACTGACAGCACTGCTGACCTTGCCTCCCCAAAATCCGCCGATTCCAAGCCCGAGGGACAGACCTTCGGCACCTCAGGTATCGCCCCGATGGGCCGCCCGAGCCCGGTTACCCGGTTCTTCATGGGCATCGTCGCCTGGGCGGAGAAGCTGAATTTCAAATACGCCAAGCTCGGCAATCCGCCGGTCTACGACAACGCCACTTTCCCCTGGGCGAAAGAGGTCGAGGCGGCTTATCCGCAGATCCGCGCCGAGCTGGAGCGCGTGCTGGTGCGCCAGAGCGAGCTGCCGACCTTCCAGGATATCTCGACCGACGTGAAGACGATCTCGACCGATTCCGGCTGGAAGACCTTCTTCCTTCTCGGCTTCGGCGTGAAGTCGGAGCAGAACATCGCGCAGTGCCCGGAAACGTGGCGCGCCGTGCAGAAGATCCCTGGCCTGAAGACGGCGATGTTTTCGATCTTCGAGCCGGGCAAGCATCTGCCGGCGCATCGTGGCCCCTATAATGGCGTGCTGCGCCTGCATGTCGGCATGATCGTGCCCGAGCCGGCCGACAAGCTCGCCATCCGCGTCAAGGACCAGATCTGCCACTGGCAGGAAGGCAAGGCGCTGATCTTCGACGATGCCTACGAGCACGAGGCCTGGAACCACACGGACAAGACCCGCGTGGTGCTGTTCGTGGATTTCGACAAGCCGCTGAAGTTTCCGGCCCGCTTCGTCAACTGGGCGCTGATGAACCTTGCCGTCTTCACGCCGTTCATCCGCGAAGGGCTGGATAACCACAAGGAGTGGGAAAAGAAGTTCTACGCGGAAGCCGAGGCCTTCAGAAACCGGCCGCAAGGTTGAGCGATCAAGGCTGACCTCGCAGGGCTGAACCAAGCGTGGCCTCGTTTATGGAGGCCACGTTGGTGTTCGGCGGTGGGACGCCGCTCTCAAATGATTGTGCGGCGATAGCGCCGCACGCGATCTGCGATGCGCATGTTTCGGAGCTGGCGGGTCGCTTCCCCTCGTAAGCAGGCCTTGCTCCGGCGACCGTGGTCGCCCCCATTCGCAACTAGTTGTTGTTTGCCGCCTTCAGGCGACGGTCCGGCTTGGTTGCCAGGTAGATGACATAATCTTCTGCTGCGTCTGCCAGGTGAAGCGCGATTTCTGCTTCACGCCATCCCGCCGCGATTGCGCGACGGACAACTTCGGTTATCGCCCCTTTGCAGACGCTTTCGCATTCCCGCGACCGTCCCATATCATCGGCGTTGAATCTTGGAGAGCGGATGTTTGTCATGGCCGAAGATTGCCATAACTGCCTTCGTTTTCAACAGGATGCTAATAGATTGGTTACCCAGTAAGGTTAAGGCTTGCGGGTGTTTCAGGCTGCGACAAACGCGCTGTCGCGGAACGGAACGACGGGCTGGAAACGGCTGGCGGGAGCAGCCGAAATGTCTCGATCCGGGTCGAAATCCTGGCTGTGGCCGCAACGGCGGATCGACGCGCGGGCCGCGCCGTTAACGCACGTTAAGCGTGTTTCTCGGAATTTTTGCCCGGAGCGGCCTTTGCGGGCGGGCGGCTGATCTGCTAAGGATGGCGCGAAGCTGAACGCAAACTCGTCCAGGGAGACTGTCATGAAAGCGATCCTGTCCAACACGAAAGGAACGATCACCCACAAGGACACTCCGCTTCATGTCTATTCAATTCGCCCGCGCGCGAAAAGACGCGCCGCGTCGTAAACCACTCCCCACCACTTCCGAGCCTGACACTGCCGCCGATCAACACAGGCGGCGCCGGTCTCGGATCGCCAGGTTCCTTGGCTACTACCGCCCGCATCTACCGTTGCTCTGCGCTGACGTCGTCTGCGCCATTCTCGTCGCGGCGACTGCCGTGGCGCTGCCGATCTGCGCCAATATCGTCACCAACCGGCTTCTCGTGATTTCGGATGCGGGGGAGGCCAATGCGCTGATCCTCAAGGTGGGCGCCGTCATGTTGGCGCTTCTCGCGGTGCAGATGGTCGCGGTCTTCTTCGTCGATTATCGCGGCCATGTGATGGGCGCGCGCATCGAGGCGGCCGTCCGGCAGGAGCTGTTCGATCATTGCCAGAAACTGTCCTTCAGCTTCTACGACCGCCAGCGCACGGGACAGCTGATGAGCCGCATCACCAGCGATTCTCTCTGGCTCGGCGAATTGTTTCACCATGGTCCCGAGGATGTGTCGATCGCCATCCTCAAATACGGCGGCGCCATGCTGGTGCTTGTCTATATCGATCCGGTGCTGGCGGGGTTGATCCTGCTGCTGACACCGGTGGCGGTGGCCTATGCGCTGCATTTCAACCGCCGCATGAAACACGCGCTCGAACGCAGCAAACAGCAGATCGCCGGCGTCAACGAGCGGCTGGAAGACAGCCTCGCGGGTATCCGCGTCGTGCAATCCTTCGCCAATGAAGGGCTGGAGAGGGATCGCTTTGCCGTGCAGAACGAGCGCTTTCTTTCTAGCCGTGCTGAAGGCTATCGCAGCGAGGCATGGTTTTCCGTGGGAACGGAGAGCTTCGCGCAGTTCATCACGATCCTGGTCATCGTCATCGGCGGTCTCAGGATCGTATCGTCGGCGATGACCGTGGCCGATCTCCTGACCTTCCTGCTCTGCGTGGGGGTGCTCGTCGATCCCGTGCAGCGGCTCGCCAATTTCGTGCGGCTCTGGCAGGAGGGCTATACCGGCTTCGTGAGGGCGATGGAGATCCTCGATGTCGAGCCCGATATCGTCGATCGGCCGGGCGCTCGTGCGCTGACGACGCCGAAGGGAGAGATCCGGTTCGAGGATGTCAGCTTCGGTTATGAGGCCGATACGACCGGTGTGTTCGAGAACCTGTCCTTCACCATCGCGCCCGGCGAGTTCGTGGCGCTGGTCGGGCCGTCGGGTGTGGGAAAAAGCACCTTGTGCTCGCTGATCCCGCGTTTCTACGATGTGCAGGCCGGGTCGATCCTGATCGATGGCGCCGATATCCGTGATGTCACGTTGTCGTCGCTGCGGGGACATGTCGGCGTGGTGCAGCAGGACGTCTATCTGTTCGCGGGGTCTGTAGCGGACAATCTTCGCTATGGGCGGCCGGATGCCACCGACGCCGATGTCGAGGCCGCGGCGCGGGCGGCCAATGCGCATGAGTTCATCATGGCGCTCGCCGATGGATATGACACCGACATCGGCCAGCGCGGGGTGCGGCTCTCGGGCGGGCAGCGGCAGCGGTTGACGATCGCGCGGGCGTTTCTAAAGAACCCTGATATCCTCATTTTCGACGAGGCCACCAGCGCGCTCGACAATGAGAGCGAACGGGCCGTGCAGCAGGCGCTGCTCGGGCTGGCCAAGGGGCGGACCACCGTCGTTATCGCGCATCGTCTCTCTACGGTCCGCCACGCCGATCGCATCCTCGTGCTCACCGCCGACGGGATCGTCGAGGAGGGCAGGCATGAGGATCTGATGGCGCGCGACGGGATCTACGCGGGTTTGCACAGCGTGCAGGCCAGCATGTGACGGCGGACCGAAACAAAAAGCCGGAGCATCATATCCGATGCTCCGGCCTTGCTATCTTCGAGCCCCGGCGAACCGGGGCTTTTGTCAATTCCTGTGGTCCTCAGCTTGCCTTTGCGGCAACCTGTTTGACCGGGGCGGTGTTGCC
>UCJD01000017.1 GCA_900472605.1 Hyphomicrobiales bacterium
CGACGGCAGTCACGATCGGCGCGGGGGCGACGGTCACGGGTGGCGATGGTGGGGCCGGCGGGTCTGGCGGCGCCTTCGGTACGCCGGGGGCGGCGGGTGCGGGAGGTGTCGGCATCATCGGTCGTGACCTGTCGATCGCGAACGGTGGCGCGATCAACGGCGGATTGAGCGGAGACGGCGCCACGCGCGCGGACGCCTTGCAGACCGGCGGTTCGACCTATCTTGGCTTTTCGACCGGGGCGACGCTGCTTGGTGGCATCCTGATTTCAGATGGCGAACTGACCGTCGGCGCAAGCAACACGACCCTATCAGGCGCGATCAGGGGCGGCGGCGCGCTGACGCTGGAAAGCGGCTTGCTCACCCTTGGCGGAATAAACAGCTACGCCGGAGATACGACGATCAAGTCCCTCGCCACCTTGCAGGCGGGCGCGGACAACGTCCTGTCTCCGACGAGCGGCTTTATCGTCAATGGAAACCTCGACCTCCTTGGCCACCTGGCGACAATCGGCTCGCTTTCGGGCGTCGGGAACGTTGGCACGTCGGGTGGTGCGGCGACACTGACCATCGATACGGCGGCGTGGCGGCAAGTCGCGTTTCTCGGCAGCTTTTCCGCAGGTCCGCTCGGTATCGTCAAGACCGGTGCCGGAACGCAGGTCTTTTCGGGAACGGCGGCCTACACCGGCGCGACAATCGTCAATGGCGGTGTTCTGGCGATCAACGGCATGGACCTGTCGAGCTCAAGTTCGCTCACGGTGAATGCCAGCGGGACGATCGCTGGTTTTGACAGCACATTGCCGGCGACGACGGTAAACGCAGGCGGCGTCATCTCCCCTGGCAGTTCAGGCCACGATATCGGCGGTCTCTCCATCTCGGGCAATCTGCTGCTTACGCCCGGCTCGACCTACCGGGCGGACATCGGCTACCTCGGCCTTTCGGGGACGAGCGATCTTCTCGATGTCACGGGCGTGGCGACCATCGGCGGCTCCTCCCTCGATCTCGTCGGCTCCTTCTTTCGCCCGGCCCGCTATACGTTGATCTCGGCAACCGGTGGCGTCAGCGGCCTCTTCGCCAACACGCCGCAACAGCTCCCGCTGGCCGACCTTGCCTTCGCCTACGATACCGCCAGCGGATATCTCGACGTGACCTATAACGGAGAGCCCATCACCTCCGCCATCGCGGCGCGAAGCTTTGCGCGGATCGGCACTGGAAACGGGGTGCAGTCATTGGGCTCGGGCAATCCTGTTTTCGATGCGATCGTGGGGCAGGTCTCGTCGGCCAATATCGATACGGCCCTCGATCAGCTCTCAGGCCAGAGCTACGCATCCATCCGCTCCTCGATGATCGATGACAGCCGCTTCATCAGGGATACGATCAACGATCGTCTCTATGGGACGAGCCGGACGGGGCCGAGCGAAGGGGCCGCAAACGGCTTCTGGCTTCAGGGGTTAGGCTCATGGGCGACGCTCGACGCAACCTCGGAGGCATCCGCCTTGGACCGCTCCATCGGTGGCTTCTTCCTCGGCGGAGATGGTGAGGCAAGCGACACCGTCAGGATCGGCATCGCCGGCGGCTACAGCCGATCGGTTTTCGACGATGACGACCGTGGTGCCCACGTCAACAGTGACGATTGGTACATCGCGGCCTACGCCGGCGCAGAGCTCGGTCAGGTCAGGATCAGAGGCGGTATTGCCTACGCCTGGCATGACCTCGATACGACACGCGACGTCGTCTTCACCGGTTTCGGTGAGCGGCTCACGGGCGGCTACTCGGCGGGAACCGCGCAGGTATTCGGAGAGGCCGGATACGCGATCGATCTTGGTGGGGCAACACTCGAACCATTCGCCGGCGCCGCCTACGTCAATCTGCGCTCCAATGGGCTCACCGAAACTGGCGGAGATGCCGCGCTCCAGGTGGACGATGGCAGCGACAATGTCGGGCTCACCACCTTGGGGTTGCGAACCACGTCGGCCTTTTCCATCGAGGATGTGACGGTCGAAGCAAGGGGAATGGTCGGCTGGCGGCATGCGTTCGGCGACCTTTCGCCAGCGGACGTCGTCGCCTTTTCCGGCGGTTCGTCGTTTGGCGTGACAGGGCTCACGGCCACCAGGAATGCCGCGCTCATCGAGCTTGGTTTCGACGCGCTGGTTTCGGACAATATGAGACTCGGCCTGTCCTACAATGCCGCCCTGTCTCGTGATGTCGTCGATCAGGGCGTAAACGCGCGGTTGATGGTGACGTTCTGACATGGCGATCACCCAGTAAATAACTATTTAGATACAAAATAATAGATAGTAAAAACAGGTACCTAGCACGTATATCTGCAATCCGGACCGATCGTCCGATCTTGACAGCATATCGCTTTCGCTGTCTGTCTTGTCACGAGGAGTGCGGTGAAGCCTGGCAGACCTCGGGCTTCACGCCGCAAGTGAGGAGGACGCGTTTTTATGTTGAGATTTGCCGTTGTCGGGATCGACCATGGGCATACCTTCGATCACGTGAAGGGATTGCTGGCTGCCGGCGCCGAATTCGTCGGCTATTGCCCGAAGACATCCGTTCCCGCCATTCGAGAGACGTTCGAGAAGACCTATCCCGACGCCCCGCAGATCGACCGGGAGCAGTTGCTTGCCGATCCCTCGATTGACGTGATCTGCATCGCCGCGATCCCCTCAGAGCGGGCTGATCTCGCCATCCGCGCCATGAAATCCGGCAAGGACGTGATGACCGACAAGCCCGGCGTGACGACATCAGCGCAGTTGCAGTCGGTCAAGGAAACCGTCGCCGAGACCGGGCGCATCTTCTCGATCTGCTTCTCCGAACGCCACTGCGTGCGCTCGGCCGTCAAGGCCGGCAAGCTTGTCCAATCGGGGGCGATCGGCACGGTCATCCAGACCCTCGGCATGGGGCCGCACCGGTTGCAACTGCCGACGCGACCCGACTGGTTCTTCGACCCGGAGAAATTCGGCGGCATCATCGTCGATATCGCTTCGCACCAGGTCGACCAGTTCCTGTTCTACACCGGCTCGACATCGGCCACGGTCGCCGCAAGCTCGGTCGGCAATTTCGGCATGCCCGACCGACCGGCCTTCCAGGATTTCGGCGAGGTGCTTCTGCGCTCCGACAAGGGCTCCGGCTACATCCGCGTCGATTGGTTCACGCCCGAGGCCTTGCCGACATGGGGCGACGGTCGCCTGACCATTCTGGGGACGGAAGGTTACATCGAGCTGCGCAAGTACATCGATATCAATGGCCGTCCCGGCAAGGATCACCTTTTCCTCGTCAACGGCAAGGAGATGACCCACATCGATTGCAGCGACGAGAAGCTCGACTATTTCGAGGCGTTCCTGGCCGACGTACGCGACCGCACGGAGACCGCGATGCCGCAGACGCATGTCTACGAGGTCTGCCGGCTATCGCTGGAGGCGCAGGCAAATGCTGTCAGGATCGGCCAAGGCCAAAATCCGGTCGGAGGGCGCTGAGATGAGCAGGAAGTTTCGCGTCGGCGTGATCGGCGCCGGCATCGCCGCGCGCCATCTGTCGGGCTTTAGCTGGAACAAGGACCTCTTCGATGTCGCGGTCCTTTGCTCGCTCGATGCGGAGCGGGGCAAGGCGCTTTGCGAGGAGTTCGGTATTGCCGAATACACGCAGGATGCCGAGGCGATGATCGCCCGAGCCGATCTCGACATCATCGACATCTGCACCCCGCCGAGCTCCCATTTCGAGCTCTGCCGCAAGGCGATTGTTTCAGGCAAGCACGTGATCTGCGAGAAGCCGCTGTTCGGCTCGATCGCCGAGGTGGACGAGATGGCCGGCATCGTCGCCAAGGCCAGCGGGCCGAAGCTGATGCCGATCTTCCAGTATCGCTATGGGTCCGGTCTTCAAAAGCTGAAGATGCTGATCGATCTTGGGCTGACCGGCGAAGCGTTCCTGACGACGATCGAGACGCACTGGTGGCGCGGGCCCGATTACTACGCGGTTCCCTGGCGCGGCAAATGGGCGACCGAGCTTGGCGGCGGTTTGCTCGGCCACGCGATCCACGCCCATGATATGCTGAACTATATTCACGGGCCCTGTGCCGAACTCTTCTCCTTCGGCGCCACCTTGGTCAATCCGATCGAGGTGGAGGACACCGCGGCACTTTCGGTGAAGATGAAGAACGGATCGCTCGCCAGTCTGTCGATGACGCTCGGGTCGCGCGAAGAAATCTCGCGCCTGCGTTTCTGCTTCCGCGACCTTGTGGTGGAGAGCATCGTCGAGCCCTACACGATGGGCCGGGATCCCTGGACCTTCAAGGCGGGCAACGACGAGCACCAGGAGAAGGTGGACGCGGCGCTCGCCCGCTACGAGGTCAAGGAGGATGGCTACACCCGCCAGTTTGAGCTCTTCCACCAGGCACTGATGCGTAACGAGGAGCCGCCTGTTACCCTTGCCGACGCCCGCAATTCGCTGGAACTGGTGACCGCGGCCTACCACTCGCAACGCACCGGGCTTCCGACATCGCTGCCGATCCTTCCCGACCATCCGCTCTACCGTTCCTGGTTGCCGGAAGATGTCCGTTAGCCGGTCGAGACGGCCGAGAGCAGGGGCAATGCAGAATATTGCGATGGAGACGAGGAAAGTCGTGCTGAAGTAACGACTTGCTAAGTTCGATTTGTCAGCCTCGGATCTATTGATTTTCATAATCCGTTGTTCGAGGTCTTTCATGTTTTTGAGTAAAGACGATTGGATCAACCAGCGCGCCTATGCGCTTTGGGAAGCGGAGGGCAGGCCGGACGGGCGCGGCGGCGAGCATTGGCAGCAGGCTGCCCGCGAGTATCAGTTGCTGGAGCGGACAAGGGCGTCCGCCGATGGCAGTGAACTGATCGAGCGCTTGAAGGCAATGGGCCAGATGATGCGCGAAGCCGACCGTAGCGACCAAACCGAGACATCAGGAAAATCAGCTCCCTCCCGTCGCTCGGCAGGATGATCCGCCATGGCGCGAGGACGCGGCTCGGCCGTGTCGTTGCGTTAAGGCTTCCTTAGGCACGATCACCTGTTTCCATTATAATCTAGTGGGAAAACGATCCCTGGAGTACAACGTCAACCTTTGCTGAAGAATATGCAAAGTCGAAGGCATGATCGCCTTCTTGCATGGCAGAGGCAGAGAATGTTTTCAGCGATTGTACGCGAAGTCAGGTCACGGCTTACGGGACGTCGGTCCGATCGTCCGCCTTGCGCCGAAACCCGCGCCGACGCGCTTTCCACCGGATCATCCGCCGAACTCGTCCACCTGAAGAAGCTGTTCGACCACTCGTCGCGCGCCGCCCGCATCGGCGTGTGGGAATGCAATCTCGCGGATGAGACGCTTGCCTGGACCGACATGGTCTACGAGTTGTTCGACCTGCCTATCGGCCACTCGCTCAACCGCGACGAGACCGTCAGACTCTATACCGAGCGATCGCGCATCGAACTGACCATGCTGCGCGATCGGGCAATCAAGGAGCGATCCGGCTTCAGCCTCGACGCCGAGATCGTCACGGGCAAGGGCAACCACCGCTGGATCCGCATCACCGCCACGGTCGAATGCGAGGGTGACCGCCCGGTCCGCATCTTCGGCATGAAGCAGGACATCACCGCCGAGAAGAAACTTTTCGATGAGATCCGCTATCTGGCGGAGTTCGACCTCCTGACCGGCCTGCCAAACCGCGTTCAATTCCAATCCACCTTCGAGACGCTGTGCGCGGCCGATGCCTCCAAGCAGAGCGTGGCGCTGTTCCTCATCGATCTCGACGGTTTCAAGCAGGTCAACGATCGGCTCGGCCATCAGGCCGGCGACCAGTGCCTGCGGGTGGCTGCCAACTGCCTGCGGTCTGTGCTCGGCGGCGCAGAGCTCGTGGCGCGCATCGGTGGCGACGAATTCGCGGTGCTCTATCGCTGCGGTTCGAGCGATGAGGCGGCACGGATTGCCAGTTCCATCGTCACCTCGCTTGCCGCGTCCTGCGACGAGGATGGACGCCATATCGGCATCGGCGGTTCGGTCGGCGTGGCGCTCGCTGCTGGCTATCGTGCACCGAAGGATATCTTCGCGGCCGCCGACGGCGCGCTCTACGCCGCCAAGAGCGGGGGCCGCAACCGCTTCAGCCTTGCGCATCCGTCGTTTACGTCGCAGACGCACGCGGCGTAAGACGCAAGCCACTTTCTCCTGATTGTGTGATCGTGCGCTTTCGGGCTAACAGCTCGATATCGACATGATCCAACGAGCACCAAGACATGAGCCAGATTCCGCAGATTGATTACGACACCGCTTCCGACGAGATCCGCTCGGCGCATGATGAGGAAGTCAGGGTTCGCGGCCGGATGACCAACATGAAGCGGACGCTGC
Source organism: Hyphomicrobiales bacterium (assembly GCA_900472605.1). GTDB lineage: Bacteria > Pseudomonadota > Alphaproteobacteria > Rhizobiales > Rhizobiaceae > Rhizobium. The sequence goes on from UCJD01000017.1 coordinate 6,359, forward strand.
TGCATTCGCCTCAAGCGCATCGCATCTATGCCGAATGGTTCACGCTGCGCGCCGAGTTGGCCTCGATCGGCGACCGGCCGATCTGGATCTTCTCCCACGCGATCTCGAAGGCCTGTAATTCGAAGATCGCCATCACCTTTTTCCGCCGCGCGCTGATCAACAACGGCTTTAATCCTGACGCGCTCGAGCTCTCCGAGGAAGAGACGCTGCTCAATGCGTTCGGCAAGGCGATCGTGGCCGATTCAAACGCCATTCCGAGCGAGATCTGGGCGCAGCTAAAGCAGCGTTACGACGCCAAGACGCTGGTCGATCTCGTCGCCTTCGCCGGCATCATGATCGCGACGGCTGTCTTCAACAATGTGGTCGAGGTCGACTTCGATCCGGAGCTGGAGGCATTCGCCGAAGGCGTCGATCGATAGATCGATCATAGATTACCGAGCGATCTCAATATTGTGCGAGATCTTTCTCGACTTTCCTGTCAAGCTCGCTCGCGACAAAGGCGGCGTGTTCGGTAATCTGCGGCAGCCCCATCAGCTCGCCAAACGTGCCGCGCGCCAAAGGGCCTGAGATCAGCAGTGTCGGATCCGGTCGGCCGTCGTCGGCAAGTGCTTCGGACGAGAGGTTGCAGGCGATTCCCAGCCCCGTCGGGTCCAGCTGCAGGTGGCCGAGGTCGTGCAGCCTGGCCAGCCACGGCTGACTGTTCAGGATGCCGCCATGGGCCGGGCCGGTGGTGACGACCACCGCATCATAGACCCGCTCCGACATCTCGCCGTTGCGTCGCCGCAGCACGGCGCGGATGTCATCATCCCCGCGCCTGATGTCGGCGACGGACGCTGACAGCACCTCCATGCGGCCGCTGGCGATCGCGCGGTCGAGCACCTTTTCGACCTGCGGCGCGATGCGGAACCGGTGCACGTCCCAGAAGGGGCGAAGGTGGCGGACGATCCGGCGGCGTTCCGGCACCGGCAGTGCCCGCCAGATCGCGTGCCCATGGCCACGTACCTGGTCCAGCACCGCGTGCCAGGTGAGACCTGATTGCGCTGCCTCGCGGATGGTGCGGCGCACGAGGCGCAAGAGTTGCGTGGCGCTCTCGACCGGCACCGTCTCGAACGAACCGAAGGGATCCTGCGCGACATGAGGGTGGCCGCGCGATCTCAAGCCTCGGCGGGAGATCGACGTCACCGGACCGCGATGGCCGGTGCTCTCCAGCGATGCCACGACGTCGGCGGCCGTCAGCCCGTTGCCGACCACGAGGAGGCGATCGTCCGGGCCAATGGCGTTGAGTGCACCAGGAACGGTGGAATCGGCAACGAATTTCGGATGGCCAGCGAGCGCCAGCAGCGCGGAGGGCGGTGACGGCGAGGGGTGGCTTGTTGCAATCACCAGATAATCGGCAAAGGTCTGGCCACCCTGGCTGTCGGAAATCCGCCAGAAGGCACCGTCGCGCTCGACATCGGTGACCACCGCGCGCCGGTGCCTGACGGCGCCGGTCTCCACAAGCGGCCGCAATGCCGAGGCAACGTATCGGCCAAACAGCTCGCGACGCGGAAAGATCGCCCCATCGACACGGCGTGCAGCCTGATCGTCGGCGATGGCATCGTTGAGCTCGATCCATTCGAGGAAATCACCAGGATGCTCCGGCAGAAGGCTCATCCGGGCCGCCGGCACGTTGATCCGGTGGGCAGGATCGGTCGTGTCGTAGGCGAGGCCACGGCCCAGCTCTGCGCGCGGCTCGAAGATGGTGATGGCCGGCGGTTGGTCTCGCCCGGCCAGTGCCAGGTGATAAGCAACACCCGCGCCCGAAATGCCGCCGCCGATAATCGCGACCAACGGGCGGCGGCGACTGCCGCTCAGCTCCGCCGGGGAGGGGAAGGTATCGTCGTCATTCACGATCTGCGGTCCATTTCGGTCTGTCTGGCGGCATCGCAATCTAGGCAACGGCCGGCCGTCTGGCAACGCCGGCCGAGCTTTGCGCTCGGGTAGAGTACCCGATCCCCGCGAAGCGGGGATGAACGGTTGCGATGGCTAGCTCTTGCCCTTCCACGGCACCAGCACGGCTTCCAGGATGCGGATGGCGGCGCTGAAGGCGAAGGCGCAGGCGGCGATGATGCCGATGCCGACGAAGACGACGTCGGTCGCCAGGAACTGCGATGCGGACATGATCATGAAGCCGATCCCACGGGTCGAGGCGATCAGCTCCGCTGCCACCAGTGTGCCCCAGCCGATGCCGAGCGCGATCCTGAGACCCGTCAGGATCTCCGGCAGCGCCGATGGCAGCACGATGCTGACAAGGATCTGCCAAGGTCGGGCGCCGAGTGAACGTGCGGCATTGACGCGCTCGATCGGCAGCGAGCGGACGCCGGCCTGCGCCGAAAGGCAAATCGGCGCGAACATGGCGAGCACCAAGAGCGTCACCTTGGAGGTTTCGCCGATGCCGAGCCAGATGATCATCAGCGGCAGGTAGGCAAGCGGCGGCAGCGGCCAGTAGAATTCGATGGGCGTATCGAGGACGCCCTTGACCCAGCGGTTCAGCCCCATGAGCAGTCCGACGGGAATGCCGACGGCGGTCGCGATGGCAGCGGCGGTGACGATGCGGAAGAGGCTAGCGGTCACATGCTCATAGAGCGAGGCGCCGGCATAGCCATCATCGTAGATGGCGCCCACCTGCGTCCAGACCTCCTGAGGCGTCGGCAGGAAGAGATGCGGCACCAGCGCCAGTTTTGCCACGAGCCACCAGGCGGCCAGGAGCACCAGCGCGGTGGCGACGCTGATCAGCACCGTTGGCTTTTCGCCGGCACCGAAGCCCTTCATTTTCACGAGTTTCGGCTCAGCGGTGGGCGAGCCGATGACGACGCGGCCGGTTTCGGTGATATCGCTCATTCGGCTGCACTCCTCAGCTCTTCCGACCCATGCAGGATGTCGCGGATTTCCTCGCGCAGATTGGCAAAATCCGGCGAGGTCTTCACCGCCCTGGCATCGCCCGTATCGGCGAAACGCCGCACGAAATCGAGGTCGAAGCGAGCGACGATGCGACCCGGGCGTGGCGACATCACCACGACCTGGGTGCCGAGAAACAGCGCTTCCTCGATCGAGTGGGTGATGAAGAAGATGCGGGTATGCGTCTCTTTCCAGATCGAGACCAGCAGCTCCTGCATCTGCTCGCGGGTCAGGCTGTCGAGCGCGCCAAAGGGCTCATCCATCAGGAGCACGGCGGGTTCGGTGGCGAGCGCTCTGGCGATTCCGACACGCTGACGCATGCCGCCGGAGAGCTCGTAGGGGAAGGCGGCGGCGAAATCCTTGAGGCCGACCAGATGCAACAGTTGCTCGGCGCGTTCGCGGCGGGCATTTCCCGGCACGCCGGCGAATTTCAGGCCGAGGGCGACGTTGTCGATCACCGTCTTCCAGGGGAGCAGGGTGTCCTTCTGGAACACAACACCGCGATCGGCGCCGGGCGCGGTGACGGGTCGCCCGTCCAGCGTGATCGCGCCCTCGGACAGCGGCAGGAAGCCGGCGATGGCGTTGAGCAGCGTGGACTTGCCGCAGCCGGAGGCGCCGAGCGCCACAATGAGGCTGTTTTCGGGAATGGCGAGCGAGACGCGGTCGAGGGCATGAACCGTGCGGCCGTCTCGTGTCTGGAAATAGACGCTCGCGTGATCGACTTTGAGCATGTCAGGTCTCTTTGAAAATGAGGACGCCGGCGCGGTGTCGCGCCAGCGCTTCTGCCTGAAACGGCTTAGTTGCTCGGATTGGCAAGTGCGTCGGCGGTGACGAAGGCGGCGTAGCTTGGAAGCACTTCGCTGACCTTGCCCTGCTCCTTCAGGAAGGTGGCGGTATCCTTGAGGATTTTGGCCGCGCCGGCCTTCTCGCCGCCGCCGAGCCATGCGTCGGATGCCTGCACGTCGGGTGTCAGAAGCGTCAGGTTCTTCAGCGCCGCGGCCTGCTGTTCGGGCGTGCCACCGAGGGCCTCGGCGAGCAGCTTGGCGTTCTCGCTGTCTGCGTCCCAGGCCTTCTTGTCCTTGGCGAAGGAGGCATAATAGGTGTTGATGACACCCGCGAAGCTCTTCAGGAAGGCGGGGTTCTCATCGGCGAATTTCGAGGCCGCGACCCAGGCAGAGAAGGTCGGCGCGCCCTTGTCGGCCACGTCCTTGGAGGTGACCAGCACCTTGCCCTTCTTCTTCAGTTCGGTCAGCGCCGGATCCCAGACGAAGCCGCCGTCGATGTCGCCGCGATTGTAGCTGGCGACGATCTCGGGCTGCGGGATCGCGAAGACCTGCACGCCCTTTTCGCTGAGGCCGAGCGACTTGATCAGCGCCAGCAACTGGTAGTGGTCGGTGGAAACAGGCGCTGCCGCCAGCTTCTTGCCCTTCAGGTCATTGAGCGAGGAAATACCCGAGCCGTCGCGAACGACAAGCGCCTCGTCGATGCCCGAGATCGAGGAGAGGTAGAAGGCCTTGACGGCCAGGCCGCGCGAGGTTGCCGCCGCAAACGGGCTGGAACCGACATAGCCGACCTGTACGTCGCCCGAGGCGATCGCCGCGAAGATCTCGGCGCCGGAATTGAACTTGCGGAAGTCGATGTCGTAGCCCGTCGCCTTGGCGAACTCGCCATTGGCGATGGCGACCGAAGACGGCAATGCATCCGTCTGGTAGGCAACGACCACCTTCTTGTCGGCTGCCTGCGCCAGGAATGGTGCAGCCACCGCCGCCACGCCAAGTGTGAGTCCCGCAATAATGCCCTTGATATTCATGTTTCGCCCCCAAATGCCGCGCTTGTGCGTCGGCTCGACTTGTTTCGACGGGAAAACACTACGGCGCGCCATGGTTGGCACACAGATAAAACGATCTATTTTATAGACTATGACGACAATATTGTTTTGCGCCTGATTTGCCGGGCGGACAATTGCGGCTTGCTGCCTGATAGCGGTACCCGACGCCAATCAGGCGGCGTCGATCATGATGACGTAGCACAGGGCCTTGCCATCCATCTCGAGCGACATGCCTTCGCCGTCAAGGATCGACAAGGTCTTGTCGAAGCCGGGGAAGATCGAGAAAGGTCCGTTGGTCGCGACCGTCGCCACGCTGATGCGCCAGTCGAACTCGGAGAGTGCCGCCCCCTCCGGCGCAATCGCGATCTCCACGGTCTCCCCGCCGCCATTCTTCCACGGCATGCGGCGATAGCTGCTGACGGTCAGGATTGTGGCGCGGGACATGAAATCTCCGGAAGTTGCAAATGGCGGGGCAGTGGACTAAGTTTAGTGGACTAAGTCCGATGGAGACCGACGATGGAAACCGTGAATATCCACGAAGCAAAAACGCATCTGTCGCGCCTGATGGAGCGGGTCGCCAACGGCGAGTCCTTTATCATCGCCAAGGCCGGCAAGCCGATCGGGAAGGTTGTGCCCATTGAATCGGATCTGCCGAAGAAGCGTCGTATCGGTTTCATGGAGGGAGAGATCAAAGTCCCCGACGATTTCGACACGATGATGGCCGATGAAATCGAAGAGATGTTCTATGGTGGCGAACTGTTTCCCAAATGAGATATCTCCTTGATACACATATTCTGGTCTGGGCTGCCGGCAACATCAGCAGGCTGCCCAAGAATATCAGAGCGCTGATCGAGGGGGACGCGAATGAACTGCTTTTCAGCCCCGCCAACATCTGGGAAACCGCAATCAAGCACGCGCAGGGACGCTCCGACTTCCAGGCGGACCCATATGTTCTCCGCTACCGGCTGATCGAAAACGGCTACATCGAGCTTCCGATCAGCAGCGAGCACGCGATTGCTATCGCAGGCCTGCCGCAAATTCATAAGGACCCGTTCGATCGGATTCTTATCGCTCAGGCGATTATCGAAGGCGTGCCTCTCGTAACAGTCGATCAGACCATCCTTCAATATCCGGGCCTCATGCCATTCTGAGGCCCGGTGTCTCACTGTTTCAGTTCCCAATATCGCCGGCAGCCGCGGCCTTCTCCTTGGCGCAGTCCACAGCGATGTCGTAGCCGGCGTCCGCGTGGCGCATGACGCCGGTCGCCGGGTCGTTCCAGAGCACGCGCTCCAGGCGCTTGGCCGCGTCGGGTATGTGGCACCCCCCTCTGCCCTGC
>UCJD01000028.1 GCA_900472605.1 Hyphomicrobiales bacterium
GGTGTTGGAGTTCGTGGCCGCCCCCCTCTGCCCTGCCGGGCATCTCCGCCTCAAGGGGGGAGATTGGCTGGGGGCACCCGCTCGCCACTTGTCGATCTCCCCCCTTGAGGGGGAGATGTCCGGCAGGACAGAGGGGGGTGTTTCTTGCTCCGTCGGTCAACACACCCATCACTCCGCCTCATCCTCATAGCCCACCAGATGCAGCGGCTTGGCCTTGATGCCCTGCAGTTCGCACCAGCGCACCAGCGCCTCCTCGCGCCCATGTGTTACCCAGACCTCGGCCGGATGAAGCTCGGAGATAGTGTCTGTCAGTTCCGGCCAGTCGCAATGGTCGGAGATGACGAGCGGGAGTTCGACGCCCCCCTGCTTGGCGCGCTGGCGCACCATCATCCAGCCCGAGGCGAAGGCGGGAAGCGGATCGTTGAAGCGGCGGGCCCAGCGGTCGGCGAAGGCGGAGGACGGGCCGACGACGACGGCGCCCTTGAAGGCGGACTTGTCCCGACCCTCGACGGTCGCGGGACGCAGTTCGCCAAGATCGATGCCTTGTGAGACATAGTAGTCGCAGAGCCGTTCCATGGCGCCGTGGATATAGATGGGCTCATTGTAGCCGGTGTCGCGCAGGAGGCGGATGACGCGTTGTGCCTTGCCGAGCGCGTAAGCGCCGATCATGTGGGTGCGCTCGGGAAACTGGCGCAGCGAGGCGTAGAGCTTGGCCATCTCGCCTGATGGATCCGGGTGGTGGAAGACAGGCAGGCTGAAGGTCGCCTCGGTGATGAAGACGTCGCAGGCGACCGGTTCATAGGGGGCGCAGGTCGGGTCCGGGCGGCGCTTGTAATCGCCGGACACGACGATGCGGGTGGCGTCCTTCTCGATGGCGATCTGGGCGGAGCCGAGCACATGGCCGGCTGGATGGAAGCTCACCGTTACACCGTTGACCGCTATCTCTTGCCCGAAGCCGGCCGCCTGTTCCGATCCGCAGAAATCCTCGCCGTAGCGGATGCGCATGATATCGAGCGTCTGGCGGGTGGCGAGCACGTGGCCGTGGCCGGAGCGCGCGTGGTCGGAATGGCCGTGGGTGATCAGCGCGCGCTCCACGGGCCTGACCGGATCGATATAAAAACGGCCTACCGGGCAATAGAGGCCCTCGGGCGCGGGATAAAGCAGCGCGTCAAATCTCATCGCCATAGAGATAGCGGCAAATGGCGGAAGAACCAGAGGTTAGCCTTCGACATGCCGCAGCCATGTTGGACGGCCTCGTATCGCGATGGCCTTCCTCATACGGCGAGGCGGCGCCGACAGGCTAACAAAGCGTAACTTCCAGGCAATGGCTGTGCCGAAACGGGACGGAATTTCCGGCACGGTTCCTGCATGGCGGCGCGTATGAACAGATCGCCCCTCCTCTCCTCCCGTCGCGCCCTCTTGCGCCTTGCCGCCTGCTCCACCGTCGCGATGCTCGCGCCGCCCGCCCTCGCGGCCAGCCGGCAGCCGGATCTGCGCGGGTCGATCGACGCGGTGAAATACAAGGCGGCGCCCGATCCCGGCGACCGCAAGAGCAGCAGCCTGCAGAAGATGATCGACGACGCGTCGGCGGAAAACGTTCCGGTGTTCCTGCCGCCTGGCGTCTACAAGGTGTCGAACCTGACCTTGCCCGACAACACGCGCATAACAGGCGTTCCGGGCGCGTCGCGGATCGTCTATACCGGCGACGGACGCCTGTTTACCGCCGAAAACGTCAAGCGCATCGAGCTCTCCAACATCGTGATCGACGGGCAGAACCGCTGGCTTGGCGACGATAGCTCGGCACTCGTGCAATTCACCGGCGTCGACGAGGTGGTGATCGACAATTGCGAGATCTCGGGCAGCCGCAAGCATGCGCTGCAGCTGGAGCGCTGCGGCGGCCGGATCGAGCGCAGCCGCATATCGGGGGCCGCGCAATCCGGGCTCTACGCGGTGGAATCCTCGGGGCTGTCGGTGATTGACAATCAGGTCTTCGACTGCGGCAATGGTGGCATCCTGGTCCATCGCTTCAAGAAGGCGGCCGATGACAGCATCGTCAGCGGAAACCGGATCTACCGGATCGGTGCCACGGATGGCGGTACCGGGCAGAACGGCAACGGCATCAACCTGTTTCGCGCCGACAATGTCATGGTCGCCAACAACCATATCTCCGACTGCGCCTTCACCGCGATCCGCGCCAACTCGGCCTCCGACGTGCAGATCACGGGCAACCAGTGCCGGCGCTCGGGCGAGACGGCCATCTATGTTGAATTCGAGTTCGAGGGGGCCGTGGTCTCCAACAACATGATCGATGGCGCGGCCAACGGCATCTCTATCGCCAATTTCGACAAGGGCGGCAGGCTTGCCAGCGTCACCGGCAACGTCGTGCGCAATCTCAAGCTCGACGGCCCCTACAAGCCGGATGTGGGCTTCGGCATCGGCATTGCCGCCGAGGCCGATACGCTGGTGGCGAACAATATCATCGAGGGTGCGCCCAGATGGGGCATGCAGCTCGGCTGGGGGCCCTACATGCGCAACCTCGTGGTGACAGGCAATGTGGTGCGCAAGGCGCCGGTCGGCTGCGCTGTTTCCGTTGCCGATGGTGCCGGCACGGCCGTCATCACCGACAACGTGTTTCAGGAGACCGCCGGGGGCGCCGTGGTCGGCTTCGCGTGGGATAAGAAGATGTCGGGAGAGCTGGCCGAAGGCGCCGGCGGCTACGCGCATCTCACCGTCGAGCGCAATCGCATGTCGTAAGCTTCGCCATCAAAAGCTTTGATTGACCCATCAGCCTTGGAAGCTTCCGCTTCGGCGCCCTACCCTCTAGGCTCGCCGCACATTTGAAGAGGGGCACATCATGCTGACAATCTACGGCGTTTATCGCTCGCGCGCCTCGCGCGTCTACTGGATGGCGGAAGAACTCGGGCTGGAGTTCACCTCCGTACCCGTGCTGCAGGCGCGGCGCATCGACAACCCGCTGGCATCCGACGCGCCTATCAACACGCTGTCGCCGGACTTTACCGCCATCAACCCGATGGGCCTCATCCCGGCCATCAAGGACGGCGATCTCGTGATGCACGAGTCGCTGGCGATCCCGCTCTATCTCGCCCGCAAGCATGGCGGCGCGCTCGCCGGCCAGAGCGTGGAGGAAGACGGCCTCTTGACCATGTGGACGATGTGGGCGGCGACCGAGGTCGAGGTGCACACGATCAAGCTCGTCATGACCTACGACAACGAAAAGGAAGACACCGAGGAAGGCCGGGCGACCATCGCGGTGGCCAGCCGCTCGCTGAAGCGCCCGCTGGCTATGCTCGAGAAGCATCTCGGCACGACCGACTATCTTGTCGGCAACCGCTTCACCGCCGCCGATCTCAACCTCGCCGAAGTGCTGCGCTATGCCCAGTCGGAGCAGGCATTGTTCGACGCGCACCCCAAGGTCGATGCCTGGATCAAGCGCTGCCAGGCCCGCCCGGCCTATATCGCCATGCAGGCGACACGGTCGAAAGAGGCGGTGTGATCAGATAAAGAGCTTCAAGGTCTCGGCCATCTCGGCGCGGATCCAGGCCTTGAAGTCCCTGACCTTCTTCGGTTCGCGCACCCCTTGGGCGGTCACGAAGTAGTGGCCGAATCCGGTTCTGGCGCGGATGCCGAAGGGCGCTACCAGCTGGCCCTGCTGCAGCGCATAGCCGGCCAGCGTCTGCCAGGCGAGCATCACCCCCTGCCCGGCGATGGCGGCATCGAGGCAGAGCGAGGCGTCGTTGAAGACGTGGCGCGTTTCGAGCGTCGCACCCTCAAGCCCGGCCGCGCGCATCCAGACGTCCCAGCTGAACATCGCGCGGCCGTCGATGATCGCGGGCAGCGCCAGGAGGTCGGCGGGGTCGCGCAGGCGCTCGGCCATAGAAGGCGTGCAGACCGGAAACACTTCCTGCTCCAGCAACAGCTCGGCCTTCACATCCGGCCAGCGGCCATCGCCGACACGGATGCCGATATCGACATCGCAGAGTGCCGGATCAACCAGCTTCATGGTTGCGTCCATGCGCAGGTTGATGTCGGGGTGGTGTTCGGCGAAACGATCGAGGCGATAGACCAGCCAGCGCGCCGCGAAAACCGGCGCCACCGAGATCGTCAGGATGCTGTCGTCGCGGCGCTGCGCAAGCGCCACCGCCCGCGACAGATGCGCGAAGCCTTCATTCAGCGCCGCCAGCAGCACAGCACCCGCTTCGGTCTTTAGCATGCCCTTGGGCGTGCGCTCGAAGATCGTTCGATCAAGCTGCGCCTCGGCCTTGATCACCTGCTGGCTGACGGCGCCGATGGACACGCCAAGCTCTTCGGCTGCCGCTTGCAGCGAGCCGAGCCGCCCGACGGCTTCGAGTGCGCGCAGGCCGTTCAGATGCACAGAGTTCAGGTTTCTCATATAGCTTTTCTATATCAGAACTCCGTTATTCTCAATTGAAACCCTACCCGCTTTGGGAGGATATTGCCCGGCATCACGCATGCATCTTTCGCCTGCCTCGCGGCCTCCCATCGCAGGCAGAGACCAAGAAAGCGAGGCATCCCATGCAATGGTTAAAGTTTTTCTTGAACGAAGAGACGGCCGAACCGCCTTATGGAGCCGACCCGGCAGGCGATCCGCTCTCCCATCCCGATCTGGCGCGGATGTCGCTGACGGAGTTGGCGGACCTGCCGCTCGAGCGTTGCGAGCAATCCAGCCCCAGCCTCGAGCGGCCCGATCTGGCGCTCTGCGCATAGGCTCCGAAATCTGCTAGTCTCCCCCCGACGAGGACCGGGAGGATGCATGGCTGACAATGTCGACGCGATCTTCAAGCGGCTGCTGCGGCTTGCGGCCGAGGCGCAACTGCCCGGTGTCGAGGAAGGCACGTCGTATGGCAACCACGCGCTCAAGGTTGCCGGCAAGTCCTTTGTTGCCGTGAAGAACAACGAGACGATCGTGATCTCCATTGCGCTCGACGAGAAGGAGGCGCTGCTTGCGCTGGCGCCCGAGATCTATTTCCAGACGCCGCATTATCTCGGCTGGCAGTATCTGCCCGTGCGCATCGACGTCATCGGCGATGCGGAACTGACGGATCGGCTGATCGGCGCGTGGCGCTTGCGCGCGCCGAAGAAGCTTTCGGCAAGCTACCAGCGGTGATCCGGCTCAGGCCTTCTCGCGGGCGAGCGCGCGCTGCACGGCCGGGCGCTCAAGCATGCGGGCGTAGTGATCGGCCACCTTCGGGAAGCGCGCCGGGTCGACATCGTCGCTCGGTAGCCAGCCGGTCATGACAAACAGATAGGGATCGGCAACGGAGTAGCGCTCGCCCATCACCCAGGGACCTGAGAACATGCCGTCTTCGATCAGCGCGAAGCTGTCGGTCATGGTCTCCGGCACCTTGGCCTTCATCGCTTCATGCGCGGCGGGATCATCGGCCCAGCGGCTGGCGCGGCGGCCGTGGGCGTGGTTCACGTGCACGGTCGAGCAGATGTAAGAGTTGAAGGCCTGCAGGCGGGCGAATTCGAAGGGGTCGTGGAGCGGCGCCAATCCAGCTTCCGGCGCGATCGCGGCGATATAGGCAAGGATCGCCGGGGTTTCTGTGAGCACGCCCTTTTCGGTCGCAAGTGCTGGAACGCGGCCCTTGGGATTGATCTTGAGATAGGCCTCGGAGCGCTGTTCGCCATTGGCGGTATCGATCCGCCGCGCCTCGAAGGGAAGGCCCGATTCCTCAAGTGCGATGAGGCTGGCGCGCGAGCATGCGCCGGGCGCGAAATACAATGTCAGCATGACGACTCCTGTTTTGGGAGAGCATAGAGCGCGCACTGTGGATTGCGAGAGGGAAAGCGAGGCCGCACCAGCAGCCTCGCCGGTTCGACGCTTCAAGGCCTAGCGTTTCAGGCGGCCTTGGCGCAGCCCGGGACGTCTTCCAACCGGTACCAGACGGGAATGCCGCGTTCCCTGGCGATGCGGACATCGTTGTCGGCGCCCTTCGATTCCCCTTCCAGCCGCAACACGCCTTCGCACAATTGCAGCAGGCGGCCGGCGACCGGGTGGAATATGCGCTCGTAGAGATCGTCGCCCACTGTCTTGCCGCCGGCGGCATGCCAGACCGGCAGGGCGACCCACTCGCCAATCATCGGCACATGGCCGGCCTCGAACAGAGCGTGCGACGGCGCTTCCAGCCGCTTCAGGTTGGCCGCCATCTTCGCCGGATCATCCCCGGTTCCCGAACGATACGGGCCTGCAATCAAGATCAACATGTCTCATCTCCTCAACTCCCGGCCTCATGCACGGGATTGCGTGAAAATGCATGATATTTCTTGATTGTCGAATCATTTCGTGCAAACTCAAGAAAATTCGTTCAACTTCGTGAGCCTTATGCTGACCTCCCAACGCAAGACACTGATCCTCGACCTGCTGCGCCGCGACGGCCAGGTGATTGCAAAGCGGGTGGCGGAGGATCTCTCCGTGTCGGAAGACACGATCCGTCGCGACCTGCGCGAGATGGCGGCGGAGGGGCTGTTGAAACGCGTGCATGGCGGCGCGATGCCGCTCTCGCCGGAACTTCCCGATTTCTCGACGCGCAAGGATGTGTCGCGGGACGCCAAGCAGCGGCTTGCGGCACAAGCGATCGGCCTGATCAAGCCGGGCCAGATGGTGTTTCTCGACGGCGGCACGACCACGGCCGAGATCGCGCGACAGCTGCCGCGCGGGCTTGCCGTCACCATCGTCACCCACAGCCCGACGATCGCCGCCGAGCTTGAGCATCATCCGAGCGCAGAGGTGATCCTGATCGGCGGCAAGCTCTACAAGCATTCGATGGTCACAGTGGGTGCCGTTGCGATGGCCGCCATATCGCAGCTGCGGTCGGACCTGTTCTTTCTCGGAGTAACGGCCGCCCATCCCGTGCACGGGCTATCGACGGGGGATTTCGAGGAGGCCGCGATCAAGCGACATATCGCCGGCTGCGCGATCGAGACCTATGTGCTGCTGACGGCGGACAAGCTCGACCGGGCATCCGCCTGCCAGGTGCTGCCGGTCGCCGCCGTTTCGGGACTGATCGTGCCTGATGATATCGAGGAGGCGCAGCTTGCGCCCTATCGCAGCCTCAACGGCGCGATCCTTTCAGCATGAAGGGCGCCATCAGACGGGCACTGACGTTCTCTATGCCCGATGCGAACAGGCTTGCCGCGAGCGCGACCGAGAAGACGGCAAGGGCAAGATAGGCCAGCCGATCATCCAAAGCGCCAAGCGTGAGCGCCGCCTCCAGCTTCGGCTGCCAGGTGGCGAGCAGGACCGAGAGCCAGGGCATGTCGAACAACCGGCCGGTCATCCAGGCGAAGGCGGGCGTCTGCGCCAGCGCTGCCAGCGCGCCATACAGGGCCGAAAGCCTGATCGTGACCCGCAGCCTGCGCCAGGGGCCGAGCGGCCTGCCCGCTCCATCCTCGAACGACCACCCGATATAGATGCAAAACACCACGAGGAAGGGGAAGGCCACCGGCAGGTTCTCCATCACCATTTCCGAATTCATCTGGCCGGTCCAGACATTGGCGAGCAACAGCGGAAATGGCGCCGAGGCGCCGAAGAGGACGAGCACGAAGAGGCACCAGAGCCAGCTCATGCCGATGTGGTGAATGCGGGCGAAGGTGACGACGAGGATGATGCCGCCGGCGATGTAGTAGCCGATCGGCTTGATCGTGCCCGTCATCATCAGGATCAGCGGTCCGCAGGAGCCGGCGACCCGCGCGCAACTCGACGTCGCAACCGTTGCCCATGTGACGTAATCGAAGCTCATGGCAAAGAACAGGAAGACCGCCAGAGCGATCAGCATCCACCAGAGATAGCGGCCTGCAAACATATCCTGCCCTCATGGCACTCGATGTACTGCGCCAAGAGTAGCTCAACCGGATGAAAGCGCACGTGCCGTCATCAGGTTCAGTTTCGCATATATTAGAATCGGCTACCTTTGATGTTTGGAATGTACCATTCCGATACGCTTTAATCAGAGAGCACGGCCGCCGCGCGAGTGTCGCCGACGTGAATACCATTCCAGTTGTGCATGCTCGATGTCGCGAGATCGGCGAGGCCGACGCCGATGGCGCTGTCCTTGTCGAAGAAACGGGCGAGTGCCGCCGCGACCATGCTTTCGGCGGCGCGCGCATGGCCGTCGTCGCATTTGACGGCGATCGAGATGCCCTGATCGGGTATGGCGGCGCAGAAGACGCCCTCGGCACCCGTCTTGGCGAAGATATGGCCGGGCGCCAGCTGCATCAGCTTCGTGCAGAAGCGGCCGGTGCCGGCGACATAGAAGGGCTCGGCCATGCAGGCATCGAACAGGCGACGCGACGCTTTCGCACGCAGCGGCTCGAGGCCGTTGCCGGTCGCCATCCTGGCGAAGCCATGTGCCAGCCCTTTGAGCGGCACGGCGTAAGTCGGGATCGAGCAGCCGTCGGTGCCGCAATTATCATGGCCGAGCACGGCGCCGGTCAGGCTTTCCATGGTCGCGCGGATCTCGCGCTGCAGCGGGTGGTCGTAGCCGATATAGCCCTTGGGATCGACGCCCTGGTGAACGCAGGTGCAGACGAAGCCGGAATGCTTGCCGGAGCAATTATTGTGGAGCGCCGTTGGCTTGTCCATGGTTCGGGCCTGGTGGATCAGCACCTTCTGGCTGGACGACCAGTGGCCGCCGCATTCGAGCGCCTCGACATCGCGGCCGGCACGCGCCAGCATCGAGGCGGCAACGGCAACATGCTCGTCCTCGCCATTGTGCGAGGAGCAGGCGAGCGCCAGTTCCTTGTCGCCGAACTGGTAAGCATCGGCAGCGCCGCTTTCGACGAGCGGCAGCGCCTGCATGGCCTTGCAGGCCGAGCGCGGAAACGTGGCCGCCTCTACATCGCCCAACGAAAAGATCACCTTGCCATCGCCATCAACCGCGATGACGGCGCCGCGATGCCGGCTTTCGACGCGCGCGCCGCGGGTGACTTCAACGGTGACGGGATTGGTCATGGGCATATCCTGATATTCTGAACAGGCTGTCACGCATAAATGATGGGCGCGATAAAGCAATCGGGGTCGTTGTTTTTCAGCGGTAAAGACAAGCCCAATGAATGAGTGCAGACGTCACGCCGCCGACTGATATTCACGGATGTCCGCTGCCGCCGAAAAGACCGCGTCCGCCGAGGACGACAGTATCTGCCTGAGAGGTGGATCGGTCTTGTCATAGTCCGCCAGGACAATAGCTGTCCTTGGCCGATCGATCATTGCGGAGATATCACCGACTTTCATATGGGCGAAGGCCACCGAAGCAAGGGCGGGCGTAACATATTCAAAAACGGCGGCGATGTTTCCATCAACGGTCACCGCGGCATCCAGATCCCAAACCTTTGTCGTACCGCGACATTTGACATCGAAGGCGGCACTGTTGCCAAACGCCTCGGTGATACGGTTCACAAAAAGCTCGCGTGAGACTTTTGCGCGCTGCTTGTCCAAGGCCATCAGCGCATGCTCCACCGCATTGGCTGAAGCGTTTGCAATCAAGGCGACCGCGGCTGGCAGCTTGCCGCGCCCCACTTTCAAAACGAAGAAGGACCTGCGGTCATAGTGGACACTGAAACGGGCTGCGACATCACCGGCAACTCTCGGATAGGCGCTTCCCGCGCCGAACAGTTCAGCGGCAATCGCACCGCCGCCATCGTCGGATACGAAGAACTCATCGCCTTCCGGGTCGAGCCTCACGACAACTGCAGTACCGTTAGGATAATTGACGGCCGTAGTGACATACGCGGATCCGTTCTCGACTTCGGCATAGGAAAGGGATCGCGCGACGTCGTCGGCAATCTGCTTCAGGCTTTCGTTGCTCAAAGAACGGAAGGAGACCATGGCGGAGGCGGCACGTCCTTTAAGTTGGGGCACTTCCATATCTTACTGCACGGGAGGCCGGACTTCGATATGACCATAGACATCCTTTTCCCAGACATCCGCCGGCGTCATCAACCGAACCGCGGCCCCGCCGCCGAGGCGGCCCGCCAGCCGCGCCGCTGATTGCCATTGCAAGGAGCCGGTCGGCCGATGCTCGATGAGTTGCCAATCGGAAATCGAGTCGATTTCCTTTTCGACTTCATCCACAAAATCAAGATGAGCCAATATTCGCTCGACAAGTTCAGGGGACAAGCGGACCCCGTATAAACCGATAGAAACTCCCGAAATCCATGCTGACCTGACCCCGCCGAGACGGCCCAACAGTGGCAGGCGTGAAACGAGTGTCAAGGTGTATTTTCGGGAGTCACAACCATAGTCATAGGGTACTAATCCGATAAGCACAACGCCGCGCGCCGTGGAGGATGTGTTCCTCGCGCTCGACGTCCGCACCGAGGACGCTGCGGAAGGTTTCGAGTTCGGAGCGGCAGAAGCCGGCGCAGGCGGTGGCCGCGGCGCAGATCGGGCAGTGGTTTTCGATCAGCAGCAGTGAGCCATCCTCTTCCTGCCAGCTGTCGGCCATGTAGCCTTCGTCGGTGCGAATGCCGGCGAGCTGGCGGACGCGGGTGGGGAGATCTTTGGCGGTGATCTGGCTGCGGTAGCGCGCCAGCGTCTCAGCCTCGCGGGCGGCGATGACGGTGTCGAGCGCCTGGGGGCCGAGGCTCTGGACCATGGTTGCGAGAAGCGTCGCGGTCAGTTCGGCGTGGCGATCGGGGAAGCGGGCGTTGCCTGTTGGAGTCAGGTGCCAGAGCTGGCGGGGGCGTCCCCTGCCCGGCGTGGGCTCTAAGACAGCCTCGACCAGCCCCTCCTCGGCCATCTTCGCCAGTTGCTGGCGCGCGGCCTCGCCGGAGATGGAGAGCGCCTCGCCGATGGCCGACAGGAGTTGCGGGCCCTCGGTCTTGAGCAGCATCAAAATTCGGTTGGCCGGTGATGGTCGCATAGGCTGATATTTTTCCAAGCTTGTTCTTGCTTTAATAACGTATCCGTGTATTTTTTCCAAGCTATAACTTGCAAAAAACCTTCCCAAAAGCTTCCCAGGAAACAGCCAAGGCATTCCGCATGAGCAGCATCGACGACGTCGCGACAGAGCGCTCCTCTGTCTTCCATCTGTTTTCCAGGCAGGTCCTCGCAGCCACTTTGATGCTCGGCGGCGGCGTCACGCTCTATGCCGTCGAGGCCTATATCATGGCGACCATCGCGCCATCGATCGTGCGCGACATCGGCGGGCTGGAACTGCTCTCGTGGGTCACCACGCTGTTCGTCGCAGCCGCGGTGCTCGGCTCCATCTTCGTCGCCATGCGGCCGCGCGGCATCGGTCTGCGCACGGTTTACGTGGCCGGCGCACTGATGTTTGCGGCCGGCAGCCTGATCTGCGCGCTGGCGCCCTCGATGCAGGTCATTCTGGCCGGACGCGCCGTGCAGGGATTTGGAGCCGGCGCACTCGGCGGGCTTGCCTATGCATTCATCCGCTTTGCCTATCCCGAGCACCTGTGGCGCAAGGCCTCGACGCTCTACGCGGCGATCTGGGGCGTGGCGACGCTGCTCGGCCCAAGCCTCGGCGGCCTTTTCTCCGATGGCAGCACCTGGCGCCACGCCTTCATGCTGCTTGTCCCCGTGAGCGTGCTCATGGCCGTGCTTGCACCCCTGCTCCTGCCGGCGGCGCATGACGACCGGGCCGCCGGGCGCACGCCGATCACGCAGATCACGCTGCTTCTGGCGGCCGTGCTTCTGGTCAGCATCGCGGGCACGATCGAGGCGACGCAATCGAAAGCGCTCCTGGTTACCGCGTCCCTCATCGCCGTGGTCGCAATGCTCGGCATAGAGCGGCGAAGCGGCAACCGCCTGCTGCCGACAGGCGCCGTGACCTTCGGCATGCCGATTTCCCGCGTCTACCTGACAATGTTCCTGCTGATCCTGGTGCTGACCAGCGACATCTACATCCCCTATTTCCTGCAATCCCTGCACAGCGTCAGCCCACTGGAATCGGGATACCTCACGGCGCTTGTCGCGCTCGGCTGGACAGCGGCCGCGTTCCTCAGCGCTTCGCTCTCCGGTCCGCGCGCCGGCCGCGCGATCGTTATCGGCTGCGTGGTCGAGACGGTTGCGGTCGCGGCGCTGGCGATCTTCCTGGCACGCGACAATCAGGCAAGCAGCATCGCGCTGCTCGCGCCGGCCGTCGTCTTCATGTTCCTCATGGGGTTCGGGGTCGGGCTCGGCTGGGCGCATCTGGTGACGAAGGTGCTGCGCCTCGTCGCGACATCGGAACAGGACAAGGCCTCGGCGGCGATCACCACCGTGCAATCGCTCGGAAGCGCATTCGGCGCAGCCTTCGCGGGCGTCATCGTCAACAGCACCGGCCTGCTTGCGCCAGGCGGCGTTGCGGGCGGCATATCTGCGGCGCATTGGCTGTTCGTGCTGATGGCGTTGCCCGGGATCGTGACGATCCTGATCTCGCTGTCGATCCAGAAGTCCGGCAACGAGACGCAAGCGACGGTAGCAGCGTGATCGTCAGAGGCGCAGCATGATCTTGCCGATGTGGCTGCTGGTTTCCATCAGCTTGTGGGCCTCGACGACATCCTCGAAGGCGAAAGTCTTGTGGATCACGGGGGCAAGCTTGCCCTCGTCGAGCAGCGGCCAGACCTGCGACAGAAGATCGTCGCGGATGGCGCGCTTTTCTTCCGGCGTGCGCGGGCGCAACGTCGAGCCGGTCACCGTCAGCCGCTTCACCATGATCGGCGCGAGATTGACGTTTTCGGCAACCGCCCCGCCGAGGAAGGCGATGATCGAAAGGCAGCCGTCCTTCGCCAGAGAGGCGAGGTTCTTCTCGAAATAGGCGGCACCGATCATGTCGAGGATCATGTCGACGCCCTGGCCGGTCTCGACCTTGATCACCTCGGCGAAATCCTCGGTCTTGTAGTTGATCGCCCGCTTCGCGCCGAGCTTGACGCAGGCGTCGCATTTTTCCTGCGAACCCGCCGTGGCATAGACCTCCGCGCCAAAGGCGCGGGCAAGCTGGATCGCCGTCGTACCGATACCGCTCGTGCCGCCGTGGACGAGCACTTTCTCGCCTTCGGTGAGGCCTGCCATCTGGAACATGTTGGCCCAGACGGTGAAGTAGTTTTCCGGAAGTGCCGCCGCCTTGACGGCGTCATAGCCTCTCGGGAACGGCAGGGCCTGGCCTGAGGGTATGACGCAATATTCGGCATAGGCGCCGCCATTGGTCAGGCCGCAAACCTTGTCACCGAGAGCGTAGCCGCTGACGCCGGGGCCGATCGCGATCACCTCACCCGATATCTCGAGGCCGAGGATCGGGCTTGCGTCCTTCGGCGGCGGATAGGTGCCCTGGCGCTGCGCGACATCGGGACGGTTGACGCCGATCGCCTGGGTGCGCACGAGGATCTGCCCCTCGCCCGCCACGGGCAGTGGCCCGCTCGATATGGCCATCACGTCAGGGGCGCCGAAGCGCGGCAAATCGACAAAACGCATATGCGCAGGCAAGGACATCACCGGTCTCCTCATTCGGATAGCAGTGAGATAGTTCAGCCCCGCTGCGTTGAGAAGGGCGGAAACGCCAGAGCGTCAATTCGCCTCGCCCAGCCGATGGAAGACCAGGCCTTCCGCGCTTTCCTTCGCCAGCGCCTTGATATGGGCGATGGCGGCGGAGACACGGCTGATGTCGTCGATGACGAGGCCCTTGGGGAGCTCGAGAACGCCGATCGAGCAGCGCATCAGCGGGAAGAAGGCTTCGACGCCGGCGCGGTCGTGGCCACGAATGCGACCGGCGGCGCGGTCGATCTCGGAATAGAGATCCTGGGCGTCGTCGTGGAAATCGCCGATCAGTCGATCAAGAATCTCCGTCAGCTCTTCCTTGGTCCAGCCCTGCACGCCGATGAAGAAATCGTCGCCGCCGACATGACCGAGAAAATGGCGCTCGGCGAAGAAGTAGCGCCGCATCAGGGCCGCGAAGAGCGAGATCGCGTGGTCGCCGAGGTGGAAGCCATAGGCATCGTTGAAGGGCTTGAAGTTGTCGAAGTCGCAGTAGCAGAAGTGCCTGATATCATCGCTATCGCGGCTCGCCTCGCGCATGAAATCGCGGATGGCGTGATTGCCGGGGATGCCGGTCAGCGGGTTCTGGTCCTGCGCGGTCTTCAGCTTCTTCTCGTTCATCACCTTGATCAGCGAAGCGGCCGAGACGACACCGGCATAGCGCATGTTTTCCGTGAGCAGCAGGCAATTGGCGCCTTCCATGTTGGCGAAGATGCTCATCAGCTGCTCGGCATCGGAATCGAGGCCCACGATCGGCGCCATTTCGACGAAGTGCGAAATGGTGCGCTCATAGACCTTGTTCTTCAGGAGATCGCGACCGAAGGGGTGGTAGATATATTCCTTGAGATGGCGCTCGTGCAGGATGCCGCGCGGTTCGCCATTGGCGTTCAGCACCGGAAAGAAGGCAATCTGCGGATGGCGGCGGAAGACCTCGAAGACGCTGTCGATCGTGTCGTTTTCGTAGACCGTCGGCAGCACTTCGATCTGCTTGCGGATGAGGATTTCATCGAGCGACTGATTGTTGCGCTTGCTCTTGCCGAGTTCCTGCAGATGCGGGAACGACGGCACCAGTTCGGAGACATGCGTGGTCGGGCGCGAGATGAACCAGCCCTGCACGAGATCAACGCCATATTCGCGGCAGGTGACGAACTCGGCCTCGGTCTCGATACCCTCGGCGATGACGCGGGTGCCAAGCACATGGGCAATGTGGACGATGTTCTTCAGCAGGTGACGCTTGCGCGGATGCCTGTCGATATCGGCGACGAAATAGCGGTCGATCTTCAGGTAATCCACCGGATGATCGCAGAGCAGCTTCATTTCGCCGTGGCCGACGCCGAAATCGTCGATCGCCAGCTTGAACCCGCGCTTGCGCAAGAGCGACACCAGCGAGGCGAACTCGGGAACCGACGTATTGTCGAAGCGCTCGGAGAATTCGAAGCAGATCGAGGATGGCGGGATATTGGCGAGCTTCAGATGCTGCAGCAGGCTTTCCACCAGCTGCTCGCCATGCGGGATAAGGCGCACATCCAGATTGAGGAAGAGCGTCGCCGTGGCAAAATTCGGCAGCGACGCGAATTTCGCCAGCGCGCGGCTTGCGACCATCTGCTCGAGTTGCAGCAGCTGATCGCCGCGATGGGCCTCGTCCAGAATTTCGAGCGGCGAATTGAAGCCCAGCCGCTCCTGGCCGCGCATCAGCGATTCATAGCCAAAGGCGACACCGGTGCTGGCTTCGACGATTGGCTGGAATGCGTTTTCAATAACGAGTTTGGCGAGAGTAATGATTTGATCGCTGGTGTAGCGACGAATAAGAGTAGGCTCTACGGTGGCAGCCAACGACATGCCATTCTCCACTATACGGCATTTGTATTATAATTTTTCGCGCGGAGACTAGAGGCGAAGCGTCAACGAACACTTTCCCCAATGTGAAGCTTTTGTGAAACTTGGCGTTTTATCAAACCAGCACCGCAACCGCCGCGCCAGACGGCGGCGATACGGATGGGCCTTCAGGCGGAGCGGCGGTGCTCATGGTCTGCGAACATGTCGGCGACACATTTGGCGTCGGCGGGCACGCAGTCTCCCTGTCTCGGCGGGCCGTCGACCTTGCGATTGGCATCCCATAGCCGCAGCGCTTCGCGCACCACCTCGCTGCTGGAGACATAGCTGCCATCATCGATCGCCGCGCGGATATCGGCCGCCTGCAGCGGAGAGATGGAAACGGTTACCATCGGCATGACATCACTCCCATTGCCTCGTGGTTTCCCATCGCCTCGGCGAACAGACGCCTGCCCGGTCGAGGAACGGATACACACTCGCTTTGGCCGCCCTTCCGGTCGCGGGTGCTGGGCTGTTGGCAGCGGCGCTTTCACACGTTTGCGACCTCTGCCACGAACGGAATTTTAGTCCCCACTCACATTCTTGTCAAAAAAGAAACAGTGCGTGATGAACAGGCTGTGAATAGCGGGCACAATCAGCGGCGGATGGCGAGGCCGAAGGCGAGCATCGACCAGCCCTGCAGCAGCAGGTCGCAGGCAAGGAACAGGCCGAGGATCCACAGGCTGTTGACCGGCCAGCCGAGCACGATGACGAAGCCCGCAAGCGCCGTGATCAGGCCGCTTAAAAGCACCCAGCCCCAGCCTTTCGACGGGCGCATGCGCCAGCCGACGAAGACACGGAAGATGCCCGCTACCAGTAACGCCATGGCCAGAAGCAGCGTCAGCGCAGCGGATGCCAGAATGGGATTCATGAAGGCGAAGACGCCGGCCAGCACATAGAGAACGCCGCTCAGCGCCCAGAACAGCAACTGCTCCCACTCACGTACCTGGAAGGCATGGGCGAGATAGACGATGCCGCCGACCAGCATGAGAAGGCCGACGTAATAGACTGAAACGACGGTGGCGAGAAAAACGTTGGCGGCTGCGATGGCGCCGAAAACGATCAACAGCGCGCCGAGCACTACGAACCAGACCCATTTGGACCGCAGCGCGGAAGACGAAGGCATTTCATCGGACATGTCTGTCATCATGCACCTCCCAGTTGCTCCGTGAGTATGGCGCAGAAACGGCGGATGAAAAGAGATATCTCGCGGAAAAGGCGTTCAGATTTTTATTGATTGATCAGTCAATCAACATTATGCTGGCGCTATTGCAGGAGAAAACCCGTGCCGAAAGTCGGAATGGAACCGATGCGCCGCAAGGCGCTCGTCGATGCAGCGCTGCGGGTGATCGGGGATCACGGCTCGCTCAGCGTCACCATGTCCGAAATTGCCAAGCAGGCCGGCGTTTCACCGGCCCTCGCGCACCATTATTTCGGCAGCAAGGAACAGCTTTTGATCGAGACGATCCGCTCGCTTCTAAAGCAGTTGCGCGACGACGCGGTGACGGCGCTGAAGGCCGCGCGCACGCCGCGCGAAAAGCTGTCGGCCGTCATCCGCGTCAGTTTCCACGCCGATCAGTTCGCGCCGCAGACGATTGCCGCCTGGCTCGCCTTCTATGCCGAGGCGCAGCGCTCGGAGGAGACGCGGCGGTTTCTGGTGATCTACGCACGGCGCCTGCGCTCCAACCTGGTGGCCAATCTGAAGCCGCTGTGCCCTGCCGATGTCGCGGAACACATTGCCGAGGGCGTGGCCGCGATGATCGACGGGCTCTACATCCGCCAGAGTCTCGGCTCGACGCGTGTCGGCGCCGAGGCGTCGATCGCGCTGACGGAGGATTATGTGACGATACAGTTAAGAGAGGCGGCGCGATGACCGCATCGATGCCCTCCCGCACTCTGCCGCAGCCAACCGCTAAAAGGATAGACCCATGAGAGCCCAGCCCACAGCATCGCACTTCATCGATGGCGAGTATGTCGAGGACGATGCCGGCACCGTGATCGAAAGCCTTTACCCGGCGACCGGCGAGATCATCGCGCGGCTTTACGCGGCTACGCCTGGTATCGTCGAAAAGGCGATCGCGGCAGCCAAGCGCGCGCAGCCGGAATGGGCGGCGATGAGCCCGACGGCGCGCGGCCGCATCCTGAAGCGGGCCGCCGACATCATGCGCGAGCGCAACCGCGAACTCTCGGAACTCGAAACGCTCGACACCGGCAAGCCGATCCAGGAAACCATCGTCGCCGACCCGACCTCGGGCGCCGACAGCTTCGAGTTCTTCGGTGGTGTGATCGCGGCGGGTCTCAATGGCTCCTACATCCCGCTCGGCGGCGATTTCGCCTATACGAAGCACGTGCCGCTCGGCGTCTGCGTCGGCATCGGCGCCTGGAACTATCCGCAGCAGATCGCCTGCTGGAAGGCCGCACCGGCGCTTGCCGCAGGTAACGCGATGGTGTTCAAGCCCTCCGAAAACACGCCGCTCGGCGCACTGAAGATCGCCGAAATCCTGATCGAGGCTGGCCTGCCCAAGGGGCTCTTCAACGTCATCCAGGGTGACCGCGACACCGGCCCACTGCTGGTCAACCACCCCGATGTCGCCAAGGTGTCGCTGACGGGTTCGGTGCCGACGGGCCGCAAAGTGGCCGCTGCGGCTGCCGGCAATCTCAAGCATGTGACGATGGAACTCGGCGGGAAATCGCCGCTCATCGTCTTTGACGACGCCGATATCGATAGCGCCGTCGGCGGCGCCATGCTCGGCAATTTCTATTCGACCGGCCAGGTCTGCTCCAACGGCACCCGCGTCTTCGTGCAGAAGGGCATCAAGGGCGAATTCCTGAAGCGGTTGAAGGCGCGCACTGAGGCGATGGTGATCGGCGATCCCATGGACGACGCGACGCAGATCGGCCCGATGGTCTCCTGGGCGCAGCGCGAGAAGGTTCTCGACTACATCGACAAGGGCAAGGCCGAGGGCGCGACGCTGGTTGTCGGCGGCGGCATTCCGAACAACGTCTCGGGCGAAGGCTATTATGTGCAGCCGACCGTCTTTGCCGACGTGACCGACGAGATGACGATCGCGCGCGAGGAGATTTTCGGGCCGGTCATGTGCGTGCTCGATTTCGAGGACGAAGCGGAGGTGATCGCGCGTGGCAACGCCACCGAATTCGGCCTGGCGGCCGGCGTCTTCACATCCGACATGAGCCGCGCCCACCGGGTGGTCGACCTGCTCGAGGCCGGCACGCTGTGGATCAACACCTACAATCTCTGCCCGGTCGAAATCCCCTTCGGCGGCTCCAAGCAATCCGGCTTCGGCCGCGAGAATTCGATTGCCGCGCTGGAGCATTACTCCGAGCTGAAGACGGTTTACGTCGGCATGGGGCCGGTTCAGGCGCCTTATTGATATGAACTCAGCCGATAACGAGATCGTCGAGATCGACATTCAGGGCCGACGCGATGCGCTTCAGCACATCGACGGAGCCTGTCTTCTTGCCGGTCTCGATTTCGGAGAACTCCGCTTCGGAGAGCCCGGCCGCCTGCGCAAGCTCCGCCGGGCTCATCTTGCGGTAGGTGCGATAGGAGCGGATGCGGCTGTCGCTCTCGAGCAGCTCGTAGACAAATTCCGCTGGCCAGGTTTCCTCGCCGGCGGCAATGCGCGCCATTACCCTGGTGGCACTCAAGCCATCGACCAGATCTTCGTAGTCTTCCTCGAGCAGCAAAACGTAATCCTTGCCGTCGATTTTGAGCCTTTGAACATCAAGCTTCGTGAAGAAGTCATCGTCATCGTCGCTGCCGCCGTCGACAGCCAATTTGTGCGCTTTGGTCATGCGGCGTTACTCCTTGTAAATGCTGCCACGGGGGCCGACGTTGATGACAAGGACAAGCCCGGTCTGCTCATCGATGATGACGCGGTCATTGCCGACACGTATGCGAACGAGATCCGTTCCGACAAGCTTTTTCACATCCACCGTCTCTCCGCGAGCGAAGGCGTGGACCTTTGCCTTGATCGCGGCCTGACGCTTAGGCTGCATCCGCTCCAAGCTTCTTTGCGCAACTTTAGAGTAGATCACAGGTTTCATCCTAGCAACATAAACCAGAGCGCCGCACAAATCAATTAAGGGTTGCAAACTCATGCAGGCAGATTTCGTCATCATCGGTTCCGGCTCGGCGGGTTCGGCGCTTGCCTATCGTCTCTCCGAAGACGGCAAGAACAGTGTTATCGTCATCGAGGCGGGCGGGTCTGATTTCGGACCGTTTATCCAGATGCCGGCGGCTCTGGCCTGGCCGATGAGCATGAAGCGCTACAATTGGGGCTATCTTTCCGAGCCCGAGCCGAACCTCAACAACCGCCGCATCACCGCGCCGCGCGGCAAGGTCATCGGCGGGTCGTCGTCGATCAACGGCATGGTCTATGTGCGCGGGCACGCGGAAGATTACAACCGCTGGGAGGCACTCGGCGCCAATGGTTGGGCCTATGCCGACGTGCTCCCCTATTTCAAGCGGATGGAGCACAGCCATGGTGGCGAAGAGGGATGGCGCGGGACGGACGGGCCGCTGCATGTGCAGCGCGGCGGCTTCCGCAACCCGCTGTTCCACGCCTTCATCGAGGCCGGCAAACAGGCGGGCTTCGAAGCGACGGACGACTATAACGGCTCGAAGCAGGAAGGCTTCGGGCTGATGGAGCAGACGATCTTTCAAGGCCGCCGCTGGTCGGCTGCGTCGGCCTATCTGAAGCCGGCGCTGAAGCGGCCGAACGTGAACCTCGTCTACGGCCTTGCCCGCAAGGTGGTGATCGAGAACGGGCGGGCTGTCGGCGTGGAGATCGAACGCGGCGGCAAGGTCGAGGTCGTCAGGGCGAACCGCGAGGTGATCGTCTCGGCCTCTTCGTTCAACTCGCCGAAGCTTTTGATGCTGTCAGGTATCGGCCCGGCAGCACATCTCAAGGACATGGGGATCGAGGTGAAGGCGGACCGGCCGGGCGTCGGCGCCAACCTGCAGGACCATATGGAGTTCTACTTCCAGCAGGTCTCGACCAAGCCGGTGTCGCTCTACTCCTGGCTTCCCTGGTTCTGGCAGGGCGTTGCCGGGGCGCAGTGGATGTTCACGAAGTCGGGCCTCGGCACGTCCAACCAGTTCGAGGCCTGTGCCTTCCTGCGCTCAGGCGCGGGCGTCAAGCAGCCGGATATCCAGTATCACTTCCTGCCGGTCGCGATCAGCTATGACGGCAAGGCGGCGGCCAAGAGCCACGGTTTCCAGGTGCATGTGGGCTACAACCTGTCGAAATCGCGAGGGAACGTGACGCTCGCTTCGTCCGACCCGAAGGCCGATCCGGTTATCCGCTTCAACTACATGAGCCATCCCGAGGACTGGGAGAAGTTCCGCCACTGCGTGCGGCTCACCCGCGAAATCTTCGGCCAGCAGGCCTTCGACCAGTATCGCGGCGCCGAGATCCAGCCGGGCGAGAGCGTCCAGACCGACGAGCAGATCGACGCCTTCCTGCGCGAGCACCTGGAAAGCGCCTACCACCCCTGCGGCACGTGCAAGATGGGCGCCAAGGACGACCCGATGGCGGTGGTCGATCCGGAAACGCGGGTTATCGGCGTGGATGGCCTGCGCGTCGCCGATAGTTCGATCTTCCCGCATGTGACCTATGGCAACCTCAACGGCCCGTCGATCATGACCGGCGAGAAGGCGGCCGACCACATTCTCGGCAAGCAGCCGCTGCCGCGCTCGAACCAGGAGCCGTGGATCAATCCGCGCTGGGAAGTGAGCGATCGGTAGGGGTCAGTGGTAATCGTCTTCGCGCTGGTGGCGGACAGCGAGGATGGTGACCGTCTCCGCATCCTCGATTTCAAAAAGAATGATATAGCCACTGTCCCCGAATGGGATCAACATCTCTCGTAGAAAGGCGTCTCCAGGCTCGCTAAAATCAGCCTTTCTGCAGCTGAACGGAAACTGGCTGAGACTGACAATGCCTCTCTGGATAGCGGAATACGCACGCTTGGCAGCGTGCTTATCTCGCTGCAGAAGGAACTGGTAGAGGCGCTTGATATTTTCCCTGGCCCTTCGCGTTAAGCGAACCGAATAGGTCATTCAGCAGCATCTTTATCCAGAGCATCGTCCAGCATTTCTTTAAGTTCCGCGAGAACGAATTCCGCGCTGTAATACTCACCCGTCCGCTTGGCTTCCTCTCTCGACGCCAAACCCCGCGCAATGAACTCCGCCTGCGTTTTCCGATAATGAACCTGTCGACGCAGCGAATCTTCCATGAACGCCGAAAGGGTCTCGCCTTCGTTCAGGACGCTTTCGGCTGCAGCACGTAATTCAGGGTCGACGCGCAGGGATGGCAATGTCGCCGTTTTCATGGCTCGCTCCATGCGTTGCAATTGCGATGCATCATAGTGCAGCGGGCAACAGGTGGCAAGTTGCAGCTCGGCTCCGCGATCAGCCGACCGTCAGACGAAATCGGATATCCGCAACCTCGCCTGCATATTCGCCAGGACTTGCAAACACCGGCCACGAGGCAGATAAGACCGGTGCCCCCTTACCCCGTCCCACCCCAAGTGACCGACATGCCCCCACTCTACCGCAAATCCAAGCTCATCCGCCGTTCACGCG
>UCJD01000053.1 GCA_900472605.1 Hyphomicrobiales bacterium
GGATTTTGCAACGGCCCCCATCGGGGAGAAGGTGGCCCGAAGGGTCGGATGAGGGGGCTCCGGGTGCTGCGCCGCCGATGGACATTCTTTTAATTTCGAGCTCCGCGCGCGTGGCCCCCTCATCTGCCTGCCGGCATCTTCTCCCCTGTGGGGAGAAGGGATGTGTGGCGGTCCGCTCGCGTCACCATTTCGCTATCCAACTGAAATCCCTACTTGATCACAGGCGGCTGGCTCAAATCCGGCTGCGCGGGCTTGGGCTGTGCTGGCGGGTGCCCCGGCAGTCCGTTCATCGGCGGCAGTGTCAGCCCCGGCATGCCGGGCGCCGCACCACCCGGCGCGCCCATCGGCGGCAGGCCAAGCCCGTTGCCGCCAAAACCGGGGACCTCGATCTTGATCGTGTTCAGGTCCACCTCCGGTCCCTTCTTCAGCCAGTAGGTCACCGATTGCGGCCAGAAGATCACGATGGCGACGAGGATGAGCTGCATGCCGACCCAAGGCAAGGCGCCCATGTAGATATCCGATGTCTTCACATCGCGACTGGCGATCGAGCGAAGGTAGAAGAGCGCGAAGCCGAAGGGCGGGTGCATGAAGCTCGTCTGCATGTTGACGCAGATCAGGACGCCGAACCAGATCAGGTCGATGCCGAGTGCCGAAGCGACCGGGGCCAGCATCGGGATGACGATGAAGGCGATCTCGAAGAAATCGAGGAAGAAGGCGAGCACGAAGATGAAGATGTTGACGAAGATCAGGAAACCCACGGGACCGCCGGGAATGCCCGACAGCATGTGCTCGATCCAGCGCGAACCGTCCATCCCCTGAAAGACGAGGCTGAAGCAGGTAGAGCCGATGAGGATCATCACCACCATCGACGTGATGTGCATGGTGGAGCGCATCGCCTCCTGCATCAGCGGCCAGGTCAGGCGGCGGTGCATGGCGGCGAGCGCCATGGCGCCGACGACGCCGAGCGCGCCGGCTTCGGTGGGTGTCGCCAGGCCCATGAAGATGGTGCCGAGGACGAGGAAGATCAGCACGATCGAGGGCACCATGCCCGACAGCACCTTGAAGAGCAGCGCCCAGGTGAAGTCCCCGCGCACCTCCTTGGGGAGCGGCGGCACCGAGGCGGGTTTTACGATCGACAGGATCAGGATGTAGATCATGAAGATCGCCACCTGCAGGATCGAGGGGCCGATGGCACCGAGATACATGTCGCCCACCGACTTGCCGAGCTGGTCGGCGAGCACGACGAGCACGAGCGAGGGCGGGATGACCTGGGTGATGGTGCCCGATGCGGCAATCACGCCGGTGGCGAGCCTCGGGCTGTAGCCGTAGCGCAGCATGATGGGGAGCGAGATGACGCCCATGGTGATGACGGAGGCGGCGACCGTTCCCGTAATGGCGCCGAGCACGGCGCCGACCAGGATGACGGCATAGGCGAGGCCCCCGGGAATGCGGCCGAAGAGCTTGCCCATGCCCTCGAGCAGATCTTCCGCCAGACCGCACCGTTCCAGGATCGCGCCCATGAAGGTGAAGAAGGGGATGGCGAGCAGGAGATCGTTGGAAACGATGCCGAAGAAACGCAACGGCAGGGCCTGCAAGAAGGCCTCGCTGAAATGGCCGGTGGCGATGCCGATGATGCCGAAGAACAAGCCGACGGCGGCCAGCGAGAAGGCCACCGGGAAACCGTAGAGCATGAACAGGACCATGCCCACGAACATGGCCGGCGGAATGATGCCGAAATCGAACAATGGCTTTCCTCCCGGTCGCGGTTACTGCAGCGGCTTTTCGTATTTGGTCTCGATGGCGATGTGGCCTGATAGCGCGGCGATGCGCTTGATCAGCTCGGAGAGACCCTGCAGCGTCAAAAGGCCGAAGCCCGCGACCAGGATGAGCTTGACCGGCCAGCGGACCAGCCCGCCGGCGTTGGAGGAGACCTCGTGCTGCACGTAGGACAGCCAGAAGAATGGCCAGCAGAGCCAGGTGAGGAAGATGCAGGCCGGCAGCAGGAAGACGATCAGCCCGATCGTGTCGATCCACAGGCGCGCCCGGTCGGACACCGAACCGTAGATCAGATCGACGCGGACATGCTCGTTCATTCTGAGCGTATGCGCGGCACCGAGGACGACGACGAAGGCGAAGAGATACCACTGGATCTCGAGCCAGCCGTTTGAGCTGTAATTGAAGGTGTAGCGGATCAGCGCGTTGGCGGCGCTGATCAGGCAACAGAACAGCACCATGTATTCGGACAGCTTGCCCATGAACTGGCTGACAGCATCGATCAGCCGGCTGGCGGCTAGAAAAACCGGCATGCCTTCCCCCCTCTTATTTCATGGGTTTTACGCCATGCTCTCCCACCTCAAGTGGTAGATCAGAGGCCCTGAAATTGAAAGCGGAAAGCCCGGATGTTGGATTATAGTCTTATATCGCAGGCGAACCGCCAGCGGCGCTTGCCGGCACGGGCAGCGACAACCTGTGGCTGGACCGCCTTATTGTGAAACATCCCCGAGAAGCTGCAAAAACTGCCGATTTGAATAGTTGCTCTTGCTAAGGTTGTAGAAAAATCAACCAAATGTGTGCGTGGCCTGAAATCAATTTTTAAAGGGTTGGCGCTAGGGTGCTGCGGTACAGGGAAAATATTGGATGAAGCCAGATAGCCCGAGCAGGGTCCCTACGGATGTATATCTCTCGTTTGTGAGTTCCCTCTCGGGAAATCGCATGACGTTGCTTGCTGGCGTCATCGTTCACATCGCGACCTGCCTGGCCATTGCCTTCAAGACCGGCTCTACTGTCTACATCTGGCTGGCGGCAGGCTTTTTCCTCGTATTCTTCGCACGCATGATCACCTTCCGCCAGTTCGACCGCATCGACAAGGAAACGTTGTCGCGTGCCGGCATCGAGCATTGGGAGCGAATTCTCGTGGCGGGTGCCGCCTGCACGACGACGCTGCTCGGCATTTGCAGCGGCTACGCGATCTTCACGCTGCACGACAGCTTCTCCGAGCTTGCCAGTATCTCTGTGACGATGGCGACGATGGTCTCGGTGGTCGGGCGCAACTATGGGTCGCGGATGGCCGTCGACCTGCAGACCTTCTCCTGCTGCCTGCCGATGATCATCTGCAGCCTGATGGCGATGGATTTCTATCGCGGCATCCTTTCCGTCTTCCTCATTCCCTTCTGGCTGACCACCCGGGCGATGGCCAACGGCGTGCGCGAGTTCCTCTACGAGAACGTCATCGCGCGGCGGGAGATCACCTCGATCGCCGACCGGTTCGATACGGCGCTGAACAACATGCCGCACGGGCTTGTGATGGTGGACGCCGAAAACCGAATCCAGGTGGTGAACCGCAAAGCCTGCGAACTGCTGAAGATCGGGGCGCCCGAGCGTTTGAAGGACCGCGATCTCGGCGCCGTGCTGCGCTATGGCGCGCGCTACAATTTCATGGATTCCTCGCAGCCGGAGCTCATCCTGCGACAGATGACGCATGTCGCGGAGGGCAAGCTGTCGCGCATGCTCATCCATTTCCCTGAGGATCTGTCGCTCGAGTTTTCCGCCAGCCGCCGCGCCGATGGCGGCGCCGTGCTGATCTTCGAGGACGTTTCGAGCCGCGTGAAGGCGGAACAGAAGATCCTGCACATGGTGCGCTACGACGCGCTGACGGGCCTGCCGAACCGCGAATATTTCAGCCATCTCGTCCAGGATTACCTGAACAAGCATCCGCGCAAGCGCGGCCCGCTCGGCTTCATGGTTCTCGACATCGACGAGTTCAAGCATGTCAACGACATGCGCGGCCACATCACCGGCGACCGGTTGCTCTGCGCCATCGCCAACCGTATCGAGCACCGTTCGCGCAAGGCGATCGTCGGCCGCCTGATGGGCGACCAGTTCATTCTGTTCTTCCCGCACGCCAAGGACGCGGAAGCGATGGACGCGGAAATCCGCCGGGTACACGCCGAAATCCAGGGGAACTACGAGGCTGACGACGTCACGTTCCTGGTGTCGCTCAGCGCCGGCTTCGCCATCCTCGAAAGCGATGCCTTCGCTATGGACGAATGGAGCATCAAGGCGGATCTGGCGCTGTTCGAGAGCAAGTCGAAGGAGCGCGGCGGCATTTCCGGCTTCGAGCGCGAGATGGACGGCCGGTATATCGAGAAGCAGAAGCTGAAGGCGGACCTGCGCGAGGCGGTCGCCGCCGGCGGTCTCAACATCGCCTACCAGCCGATGTTCAAGGCCGACGGCTCGCGTATCGAATGCGCCGAGGCGCTGGCGCGCTGGGTTCACCCGGAGAAGGGCGCTATCCCTCCCGATGTGTTCATCCGCCTTGCCGAGGACATGGGCATCATCTCCGACATCACGCGCTTCATCCTGACGAAGGCCTGCGTGGATTGCATGACGTGGCCGGATCACATCGCTGTGTCGGTCAACCTTTCGGCGCGCGACCTTCGCGACAACGACATTCTCGCCGTGGTTTCGGATGCACTCAAGAACTCCGGGCTGAGCGCCGAGCGGCTGCACCTTGAGATCACCGAGAGCTGCCTCATCGACGAGCCGGCAGCGGTGCGCGCGATCCTGGCGGAGCTGCGCAACAGCGGCATCACCATCGCCATCGACGATTTCGGCACGGGCTTCTCCAGCCTCAGCTATCTCGATACCTTGCCTCTGGATATCATCAAGATCGACCGCTCCTTCCTGCGCAATATCGTGGAGGACGGCCGCCGGCTGAAGTTGCTGCGCGGCACGGTCAACCTTGCCCGCGAACTCGGGCTGAAGATCGTGACCGAGGGGGTCGAGACAACCGAGCAGCTGGCACTGCTCAACAAGTACCGCGCGACCGATCTTGTCCAGGGCTATGTCTTTTCGCCGCCGGTTCCATCGCAGAACATCGCGCTGCTGCAGGAGGCGATTGGTCGCCGCACGCCGGTCCCGCGCCGACGCAACCACGTGGCCTGACCCTTTATCGCACTATTTCTGATCGTCGATGACGCCGCCCGCATTGCAACCGGGCGGCTTTTGTCGTTTCGCGAGGATTGCGGCGCGTTAACCTTAACAACTTAAATACGATTAAATTTATCTTAAAATCTTGCGTTTCGGTCCGTCTTCAGATGATTAATAACCCGTTAACGAACGGACGGGCACAATGTCAGGATCACATTCCAACCTAAGTGATTTCAGCCGCAAGATTCTTGAAGTTCTCGATAATGTCGAATACCGCCGCGTTGAAAGCAACGAGGACCTGGCACAGGTGGAACGCCTGCGCTACAAGGCCTACAAGGCGCACGACGTGCTGGCGCTGGCCCCCAAGGGCTTGCTCGACGACAGCGATTTCGACAGCCATGCCTATGTTTTCGGACTGTACTATTATGGGGAGATGGTCAGCACCGTCAGGATCCATTATGTGACACCCGACCACCGGCTGAGCCAATCGGGCGGGGCCTTTCCCTGGGCGATGGACGCGATGCTCGATGCCGGGCTGACGCTGATCGATCCGGCACGCTTCGCCGCCGATCCCGAGATGACGGCCGATCTTTCCTGGATCCCCTATCTCACGCTGCGGCCATCAATCGTCGCCGCGGCCTATTTCCGCGCCAGCCGGGTGCTGCAGTTCTGCCGGCCGCCGCATGCCGCCTTCTACAAGCGCGTCTTCTATGCCGACACGATCGTGCCCGGCCAGCTGGCGAAGAACTACGGCATCGACATGACGCTGATGGCGACGAACGTGATCGAGGTCGGGCGCAAGCTCTTGACGCGCTATCCGTTCTTCATCTCCAGCGCCAGCGAACAGCGCATGATGTTCTCGCGCAACCCGAACGACACGCTGCCGCCGCTGACGATCATTCCGACGGCGCGCTTCGTGCCCGAGGGCCAGTTCGGCACCGATCTGCCGCTCTGAGGCAATCCAACACGATGCATGGGAAAGCCGCTTGGCCGCGGCGTTCTCATGCATTGCGCTTTTCCGGGCTTTGTGTAATTCCTCTAGCGGGACGTTTGCGCGTGGGAGCGTGCGAATGAGAAAGTCATACGGCCGCATCATGATGCCGGTCGGGGTTTCAGGGAGATGACAAGCATGGCCGAGCACAATAGCGGACCCGCCGAAGTCGGCGCGCCGATGGACTATCCAGCGCACGAGCAGACCTACAACATGTTCCTGGCGGCCGCGAAGTTCGGCACGCTGTTTCTGATCGCGCTGCTGCTCGGCATGACTGCCGGCTTCTTCGCCGGCGCCGGCCTGCTCGGCGGCATCGTGGTGCTGCTAATCGTGTTCATCGCGGGCCTCGTGCTGCTGCGCTAAGCGCGGCCGGCCGGCAATTTTCAAACAATACTAAGTTATCGATCCGGGTGGGTAACCGCCCGGGTTTCGCTCGTCCGCGTGTAACGAGGGATTGCTTCAGTCGCGTTGCAGCACGCGGCGCGGCGCCGTCAGTTCCCAGCGCAGGCCTTCCGGACGGAAGTCGACATGGACGCTGCCGCTGAAGGCGGCGGCGGCGTGGTTCTTGATGACAGTCGTGCCGAAGCCGGAGCGCTCGGGTGCTGTCACGGCAGGGCCGTCTCGCTCGTCCCAGACGACGCGGAGCATCTCTTCGGTGTGCTCGTCTTCCTGGATACTCTGCCAGTATAGCCGGACACGGCCCTGAGTGACCGACAGCGCACCGTACTTGATCGAGTTGGTCGCGAGTTCATGCAGGGTGAGGCCGAGATTCTGCACGGCCTCGGGCTTCAGCATGAAATCGGTGCCGGTCACCTCGATCTGCTGCAGGGCGTGCGGGAAGGCTTCGAGGTGGATGTCTATCACGCGGCGCAGCGAAGCACCTGCCCATTGCTCGCTGGTGAGAAGCTGGATCGAGCGCGCCAGTCCCTCAAGGCGATCAGCGACGGCGACCTGGAATTCCTCGACCGATCCGGTCTGGCGCGCGATCTGTCTTATCATCGCCTGGGCGAGCGCCAGAAGATTCTTGGTGCGGTGGACGAGTTCGTTCATGACGAAATGCAGACGGTCCTCCGTCTGGCTGCGGTCGAACGAGGCGTTGGACAGCGCAACCGCCACGCGGTTGGCCTCGATGACGCTGGTTTCGATCGGCGCGACGATATGGCCCTCGCCCATGCGGTTGGCCATGTCGGCGATGGCGCGGATGGTGGTGCGAACCTGCCTGGCGACGATATAGGCGCCGAAGATGGCGACCAGGAGCAGTGCGATGCCACCGATGATCAGGAAGCGCCATGTCGTCAGGATCGAGGACTGGGCGGTGGCGACCGGTCCCCAGACCACGGCCTTCCAAGACCAGCCGGGGATCTGCGCATAGCCGAGCAGGGCCTTCGGCATGACGACGCTGTCTTCATAGACGCCACTCGAATTGATCAGTGACGGGAGGATGCGCGGGTCGAAAGCCTGGCCGAAAGCGAAATTGGTGGCGCCGGCCGAGGCGACCACGTGACCGCTCTGGTCGAGGATCGCCGCCGACCAATCGGCCGATAGCCCTTCCGTCGAGACCAGCTTGGCGAGGTCCCTGGCGTTTTGGGTGACGATCAGGGCCGCGACGTCGCCGATGCTAACGGGCATGGCGACGTTGTAGACCCACTCGCCGCTGGTGCGGCCCATGAAGACGTCGGATGCCTCGATGCGGCCGGAGCGCAGCACCGATTCGACGGATGGCAGGTTGGCCACCTTTCCCAGCGGCGTACCATAATCGACGCGGGTGTTGAGCAGCAGCTGGCCAGCCTTGTCCACCGCCAGCACGTAGAGCGTATCGCCGCGCATTGCGGTTTCGGTGCGGTTGTGGAAAGCGGCGAAATCGTCGTGCTCGAGTTCGGGAGAGGTGGAGAGCAACCGTAGCGTTGTCGCCATGTCCTGCAGCTGACGGTCGACAGTGCGGGCAAGGGCGGTTGCGTCCTGCGCGGTCTCGCGCTTCAGGATCGAGCGCTGGCTGTCTTCCAGCTGGCCGAGCAGCAGCGCCACCAAAGCGAAGATCGGAAGCGCCACGGCGACAGCCATCGCGATCAGGTAGGTGCCGATCGATGCCTTGGGGAAGAAACGCAGGCTACGCTTCATCGGCACGGGCATCGCTCGAAGGGTAAGAGGGCGACCGGGGACACACGTTTCCAGCAGCTAACAGCAGAGATTTCAATCACGATATCCGCCCTCAACGCGCGATCACATTCCCGATAGCCTGCTATCGAACCCTCATCATGTTAGGGGCAGGGGGAATTGGTTGCAACATACTAAAACATGCCCGAGGGCATTTGTGGGAAAGCGCGTCCTGCAATGTCAGAGGAAGCGGGTGGGCCTGAAGTGAGCCAGCATCGGGTCGCTCTCGCCCCGCAAAATCTCGTTGGACGCGAGCATGCCGGCGAGCGGCGCGAGCGTTACACCGGAGTGCATGACGGCGATATAGAGGCCGTCGCAGACGTCGCCGATCATTGGAAAACCGTCCTTCGGGGTCGGGCGGTAGCCGA
Source organism: Hyphomicrobiales bacterium (assembly GCA_900472605.1). GTDB lineage: Bacteria > Pseudomonadota > Alphaproteobacteria > Rhizobiales > Rhizobiaceae > Rhizobium. The sequence continues at coordinate 8,443 of UCJD01000053.1, forward strand.
CGGTGAAGAAGTCCATGGCAAGCGGCTGGCTTTCGGTTAGCGCGGCCCTCACCTTGTCGAAGAGGACCTCGGCCGTGGCATGCTGGTCTTCGCCCGGCTGAGCGCCGCCGAAATCGCTGCCGGCGATGATGCGGCCATCGGCGGTCTGGCGCATGTGCAGTTCCGGCGCCATGACGAGGCCGTTCAAACGTCTTGCATGCGGGCGTGAGTGTACGATGAGGCCTGCGGGTGTCTCGATCGGCAGCGTAATGCCAATGGAAGCGGTCAGCGGTGCTGTGCCGGCGCCGGATGCGAGCACGACATGATCAGCCTCGATCACGCCAGCCGAAGTCACGACGCCGGAGATGCGCTCGCCGGTGCGCAACAGTCCGCGCACAGCGGCATCGATCACGGTCGCGCCGCGCGTCTCGGCATCGGCGAGCATCATGCGGGCGGTGGCGACCGGCTCGACGGCGCCCTCCTCGGCAACGACCACCGCTTGGTCGGGATGATCGGCGAGGTGAGGTTCGCGCTTGCGGATCGCATCGCCATCGACGCGTTCGATGCCGTAGCCCCAGGCGCCATGCTGCGAGATGAAGGCTTCCAGCCGCTCCGGCGGGAGGTCCCATGAGAGGCTGCCGCACCATTCGAGCGGCAGGCCGGGCAGTTCGCCGGCGAGACGTTTCCACTCGGCCATCGAACGGCAGCGGAAGCGATAGTAGAACTCGGGATTGCCCCAGCTGGCGTTGATCCAGGCGAAGGAGCAGGGAGTGGCGACGCCGCCGTTATCCTCGGCGACGACGGTGACCCTGGCGCCATCGCGGGCAAGATGCCAGGCGATCGAAGCGCCGATGATGCCGGCGCCGACGACGATCACATGCGGTTTGGCAGCCATCGTCGTCCTCCCCGTCGCTTTTATCTAATGTCGCTATCGCAAGACCGCTCGGCACTTTCCCGCGACATGCCCGAACCGGATCAGCCGGCGGCGTTGACGCGGGCGAGGCCATCCTTGGCCGGCTGGTATTTCGGGCTGAGGCCGATGGCGTGACGATAGGAGCGGGCGGCTTTCTGCTTGTCGCCGCGGCGCTCGTAGACCAGCGCCTGGTTGGCCCAGCTTTCCGCGATGTTGCCGTTCAGCTCGATCGCGTGGTTGAAGTCGGCAAACGCATTGTCGTCGTCATTGAGCGCGATGTAGGAAATGCCGCGGCCGTTGTACGGCTCAGGCGAATTCGGCGAGAGCGAGATCGCCTTGGAGAAATCGTCGATCGCCTTGGCCTGGTCGTTGCGCTTCTGGAAAATCAAGCCGCGATTGTGGTAGGCGCGGCCGTCGGTGGTGCCGTTCTGGATCGCCTTGTTGAAATCGTTGAAGGCGGCGTCGTCCTGACCGGCGGTGCGGTAGACGTTGCCGCGGCCAATCAACGCCACGTCGTAGTTCGGATTGATCTGCAGGGCCGAATTGTAGTCCTGGATCGCCTGCTGCTGCTGGCCCATGTTGCGGTAGACGAGCGCGCGGTTGGCGTAGGCCTGGTAGAATTTCGGATTGATCTGCAGGGCGGTGTTGAAGTCGTTCAGCGCCGCGCGGAAATCGCCGCCGCGACCATAGGCGGAACCACGGACGTTGTAGCCCTCGGGATCGCGCGGATTGGCGTTGATGACCGACGTCAGCGATGCGATGTTTTCCTGCGAGCCCTGGGCCTTGTCGATGCGGATGACGGCATCGGAGGTGCTGTTCGTGGTGCAGCCGGCGAGGCCAAGAGCGGCGACCAATGCCAGGACGGGCAGGGCGGTGACTTTCGTCGACGAACGCAAGGATCGGGTATTCAACATCGTATCAGCCATGCGGCTCGTTTTCCCCATTACGGCCGGCCGGTTTGAGACGGGCAGGCTAAGCAGCAAACAAAAAAGGCGGTGGCGACCAGATCGCCCCCGCCAACATGCATCTGAAAACGTCGAAATAACGACGGGAACGCCTTAGCGTGCAGCAACTCCGCTTTCGCGCTGAAGGCGCTTGCGGGCCAGCTTGCGAACGCGACGAACAGCTTCGGCCTTTTCGCGAGCGCGCTTTTCCGAAGGCTTTTCGTAATAGTCGCGCATCTTCATTTCGCGGAAAATGCCTTCGCGCTGCATCTTCTTCTTGAGAGCGCGGAGAGCCTGGTCAACATTGTTGTCGCGGACAAGTACCTGCACGAGAGTCACGTTCCTTTGGTTCGGTTGATGCCCGGGTCATCCCAATGACAGAGGCAAAAAATGTTCATTCCGCGCGGCAGCGCCTCGCGATTGGGTGCGGGATAGCAGATCGGTTGGCCGAAGTCCATATGGATCAGCGGGTTTCAGCGGAAAAAACCCTGCAATCCAGGCTCGCATGCCGTCACCGGTATTTTTACCCCTCGTGGCGAGCCGTTCGGGCGAGAGGCGGCGTCCGCGCGCCAGCGACGGCAGGGCGTGGCGGCTATTTCGGGCTCGTTCCTTGCATCGGCGGGCTTTTGCTCTATACTCCCGCCATCGACTATTGCTTGTGACCTTTGTCAAAGAGCCAATCGCTCCGTCAGATCTCCTCTCAAAATCGATCAAACCTCGCGAATAATCGCTGGGTAATAACGAGCATTGAAAGGCGATCGTTATGAATACTGGTACCGTCAAGTGGTTCAACAGCACCAAGGGCTTCGGCTTCATCCAGCCGGATGATGGCGCGGCTGACGTGTTCGTTCATATTTCGGCAGTCGAGCGTGCGGGTCTGCGCGGTCTCAACGATGGTCAGAAGATCACGTACGACCTCGTTCGCGATCAGCGTTCGGGCAAGAACTCCGCAGACAATCTGCGCGCCGAGTAATTGTTGCCTGCCAAGCTGACCGCGGATGTACCGGCAGAGTGGCAGCCAACGGAAGCGGCCGGGTTTACGCCCGGCCATTTGCGCTTTTGGGAATGCGACGACAGCTCGGTGAAAAGACAATGGCACTTATGCCCAGATTCGCCGTCGGCGACACGATCGTTTTGAAGGATGGATTCGTTCGTACGGATTCGACCCGCAGAACATGCAGGATTTCTGCCGTGCTCCCGTCCGATGGTGGCCGGGCCCAATATCGGGTCCGTTTCGAAACCGAGAGTTTCGATCGTCGTATCGTCGAAAGCGATATCGACACCAACCAGTCGGCATCTTCGGTGCCAAACAACGAAACCGTGACGGTTTTCGAGACAGGTTCCTGGCTGAATGCTTCGAGCATCAAGGTCAGGAAATAGGTCTTAGGCTTCGTCACCAACCGGCAGTTCGCCTGCCGCAGGAAAGGAATAGAATTTGCAGGTTCTCGTCAGGGATAACAATGTCGACCAGGCGCTCCGCGTCCTGAAGAAGAAGATGCAGCGCGAAGGCCTCTTCCGCGAATTCAAGGCGCGCAGCGCCTATGAAAAGCCGTCGGAAAAGCGCGTACGCGAAAAGGCTGAAGCCGTTCGCCGGCAGCGCAAGCTGACCCGCAAGAAGCTGCAGCGCGAAGGCCTGCTTCCCGCGCCGAAGAAGGCAGTGCGTCCGGCTCGATAACGGCTGGCCCAACACTTACACGTAGAGAGCGCAGATGACTTCAGACAATGAATTCTTCAATCAGGCCAAGCTCTCGTCTCGCGATAAGGCTGTCGTGACCGACACGACGGCCCGTGCGATCATTTCAGCCGAGGCTGCGGCTCGCGATTTGAAGACGGAGAAGCTCAAGGCTCTCCGCCTGCAACGCGCTGCCGAGGCCCCGCCTGAGGTCGAGCCCGTCAAGAAAAAGCGGGCGACGTCCAAGACCGCCTCTTCCTGATCTTGGGTCTCCCAATCAGGGACGCGTCATTCTTCCCGACAACCGGTTGAATATGCACATTGGCATCAGGCCCCAAGTGGGCCTGTCCCAGTGTCTTATGGGTCCATATCTATTCGAGCGTGCTAAAATGACCCGGACTTTTCCGTAGGCTTACCTCCGGTTAAGTGCGATTCAACGTGCGATGGCACCTTCAAGCCGCCCGCTCGTTTTCGGGTATGCTGTACGTTCAAGACATAAAGCGCTTATGGCAGCGCCGGGATGGAAACTTCGGCATCACGACAGCGCTCGTGCTGCCGGTGCTTGTGGGAGTTGCCGGCCTTGCGGTGGACACCGCCAATCTCACCTTGTCACAGCGCCAGTTGCAGGAGGCGACGGATGCCTCGGCGCTTGCCGTTTCCACGGCGCTTGCCAACGGCACCGCCGACGAGACATCAGGCAAGACGCTGGGCCTGGATTTCGTGTCCGGCCAGGTCGCCGGCACATCGGGCAGCACCGCGGCGGCGGCGGCGAAGAAGGCAGCGACGGTGTCGATCACGACCACCACCACCTCATCAGGCAAGAGTTTCGTGGTGGGCGTTACCGCTTCGATGCCGGTGACGCTGACACCGCTCAGCGCACTCATCGCCGGCAATACGACGACGGTCGCAGCCGCCAGCAAGACCACGAGCGGCTCTGGCACGACGAAGAACGGCATCTCGATCGAGTTGCTACTCGATGCATCTACCTCAATGGCTGACGATACGACAACGCAGAACGGCACGAAGTGCGCGATCTATCTGCTCGGCATCTGCATCGGCACGCAGCCCGCTTATTATAGCAAGATCGACGCGTTGAAGATCGCCGCCGGCAAGCTGTTCGATTCGCTCGACAAGTTCGATCCGAACACGCGCTACGTCCGCAGCGGCGCGATCTCCTATACGAGCAGCATCAAGGGGCAATCGGCAATGGCCTGGGGCACGACCAACGCCCGGGATCACGTCAAGAATATCGTCATCGCGGCAAACAGCGGCACGGACGCGACAGCGGCGGTGAAGGCGGCGAATGCAAACATCGCCAGGAATCTGTACGGCACGGACACCGAAAGCGTCGAGCAGGCGAAGAAGCTCAACACCAGTTCCGACCGCATCATCGTGCTCATGACCGACGGCGACATGACCGGCGACAGCATCACATGGAACAGCAAGCTCGACCAATCGGTGCGCGACGAGTGTTCAAACGCCAAGGCGGCCGGCATAAAGATCTACACAGTGGCCTTCATGGCGCCTGACAAGGGCAAGGCCCTGTTGAAATTCTGCGCCTCCGCCGAGGCCAACTATTATGAGCCGAACACGATGGACGCACTCACGTCAGCGTTCAGTTCGATCGGCGAGGCGGCGACCAAGGCGACGAGCCGGCTGACGAACTAAGATGCAGAAGCGGCTCACCTCTCCGTTGCAGGAGAAGCGAGCCGCCACATCATCATATTGCGATATCGATCAGAATTCCTGGGCGGTCGGGCGCAGGACGATCTCGTTGATATCGACGTCGTCAGGCTGGGAGATCGCATAGGCGATGGCGCGGGCGACAGCGCTTGCGGGAATGGAAGTCTTGTAGAATTCCAGCACGCTCGATTGCGCGGTTCCGGTCGTCGTATGCTTGAGGTCGCTGTCGACGGCGCCGGGCTCGATCGAGGTGACCCGAACCTTCGCGCCGACTTCCTGGCGCAAACCATCGGAGATGGCGCGGACAGCGAACTTGGTGCCGGAATAGACCGTCCCGCCCGGCGCAAAGACCTTGATACCGGCAACCGAGCTCAGGTTGATGATATGGCCGCTGCTCTTTTCGAGGAAGAAGGGCAGGGCGGCGGCGATGCCATAGAGCGTGCCTTTGATGTTGACGTCGATCATCGCGTCCCATTCCTCGGTGTTGACCTCGGACATCGGGCGGATCGGCATGATGCCGGCATTGTTGATCAGTACATCCAGCGTGCCGAAATCGGCGATCACGGCGTCTGTCACCTGCTTGACCTGGTTCTTGTCGACGACGTCGAGCTGGTAGGCACGGGCTTCGCCGCCCGCCCTGGTGATTTCGCCGACAACTTCGTCCAGCTTGTCCTTGCGGCGGGCGGCAATGGCAACGCGTGCGCCGTTGGCCGCGAGATGACGCGCCGTCTCAGCGCCAAGGCCGGTGCTGCCACCGGTGATGAGCACGACTTTGCCCTTGATGTTCTCACTCATTATCGTTCTCCTTGTTTGGCCCGGACTGTGCAGGCCTTTGATGACGGGACAATGCGCCCCGAATATCTATTTCAGAAATTTATTTGTTTGATCCAAGATATTCATGTTGCATTATAACTGGATGCGATACGACCTCAATCTGCTGCCCGTCTTTGTCACTCTTATGGAAGAGCGCAATGTCACGCGCGCGGCAGATCGTCTCGGTATCACCCAGCCGGCGCTTTCCAATGCGCTGTCGCGGCTGCGCGTCGTGATGCGCGATCCGCTGTTCGTGCGCGAGCGCTACGGCATGCAACCGACACAGATGGCGCTGGAGTTGGCGCCCGTCATCGCGACCGCGTTGGCGGCGATCGACGGTGTGGTGCTCGGGCAGCAGGAATTTGACCCGGTTCAAGCCGACCTCTCCTTCACCATCGCGCCCAACAGCTACGTCGAATACGTGCTGATGCCCGCCATCGTCGCCAAGCTTCGCGAGATGGCGCCGGGCATCAGGCTCCGGCTCACGCCCTTCGGCAACGATCTGGTCGAGACCGGTGTCATGTCGGGCACCACGGCCATGGTGCTTGGCCGCATCGTCGAGCCGCCCGACAATCTGGTGGTGCAGCATCTGATGGACGAGGGGCTCGCTTGCGTGGTCAGGGCCGATCACCCGGAGATTTCGGACAGCTTGTCGAAGGAGCAGTACGAGCGTCTGAGGCATGTGAACGTCGTGCCCCATGGCCGGCTTCGCGCCGGGCTTTTCCAGGCGCTGGAGAAGCGCGGCCTGCGGCGCGAGGTGGCGGTTTCGGTTACGCATTTCCTCGCCGTGCCGGAAATGATTGCTGTCACCGACTATTGCGCGACGCTGCCGAGGCTGATCTGCCGGCACCTGGTGGCCGACCGCAGGCTGAAGATCGTGCCCGCGCCGGTCGATCTCGGCAGCTTTCCCGTCGATCTCGCCTGGCACGTCCGCCATCGCAACGACCCCGCCCACCGCTGGCTGCGTTCGCTGATCGCGGATGTGGCACGCGAGGTTTCGGAGATACAGTGGACGCCGGGAGGGGCGGCGAAGTTAGGCGAACCGTAGCGCCGATTTCGCGCGCGCCTTGGCGGCCACTTCGTCGCGGTCGCGGGGCGGCTGGGACGTCTCCAGTGAATCCAGCAGTTCACGGGCGCAGGCTGCGATCGACGAGACGGCTGCCTCGAACGCGGCCTCGTTGCGTTTCGACGGCTTGTTGGCGCCGCTGAGCTTGCGGACGAACTGAAGTGCCGCATCATGGATTTCGGCCTCCGTTGCCGGCGGGTCGAAATTGAACAGGGGTTTGATATTCCTGCACATGCCTTGCCTTCCTTCTCGTCTTGCCGCCCGTGGGCTGGGGCGCGATCTACAGGGAAAGCTAGGCGAGCGGGCTGCGATTGCAACGGCAATCGATGTCAGCCGCTCACGGATAGAGATAGTAGCGCGTCCAGTCCTTGTGGGCGATCACCGTGCCGCGCTTGAAGGTGAAAGCGACGATCGAGAGATGGTCGGGGCTCGTCGTGCAGGCGTAGGACAGACGGTACCAATTGCCGTTGCGGCGGAATACAGCGCCATTGGCATCGACATGCACCGCCGTTCGCTTCGGATGCGCGAAGGTATAGGAGATGACCTTGTCGGCCTGCAGGCGATCCATCGCCTCGATATCGCATCGCTGGTCGAGCTGATCGACCGGCATGAGCTTCTTGATCTGGGTGATCGTTCTGCTGTCGAGCGCCAGCACATGGGTCGAAAGGGTGCAGAGCGCGAAAAGGGCGAGGCCCGACTTGAAGAGGGCGGGGCCCTTCTGGGGGAGTAGCTTTGCCATGCGGCGCGACTAACACGCGCTTTAAAACCCGATCAAGGGCAGGGCCGGACGTTTCTGCCCAGATCACGACATTGCTATTTCGGTTCGGGCCAGTTCGTCTGTGGCCGTTTACCTGGCCGGTCTCGCATGGCCCTGCGAAAATGGCGCAACGGCTTTCCATCGCATCCGCTGCAATCTCGCGCGTGTCAAAACAAAAGCGCATCGGCGTCGCAAAAGAAACGTTGTGCCGCTTTTCGATTTGCGATTTGTATGGCCGACGACAGGGGACAGACCCCCGCAAGGAGATCAAGGCGGATGCGCAGATATTCGGTTTTTGCCGTGGCACGAGAGGCCCTTCGCGGGCACAAGGGCTGGGACAAGCAATGGACCTCTCCGGAACCACGGTCCGAATATGACGTGATCATCATCGGTGGCGGTGGGCATGGCCTGGGCGCGGCCTATTATCTGGCCAAGGAGCACGGCATCACCAATGTCGCGGTGCTCGAAAAGGGCTGGCTCGGCGGCGGCAATACCGGCCGCAACACGACCATTATCCGCTCGAACTATCTCTATGAAGAGAGCATGCACATCTACGAGCATTCGATGAAGCTCTGGGAGAACCTGTCGCAGGATCTCAACTACAATGTCATGTATTCTCCGCGCGGCGTGATGATGCTGTCGCACAATGTGCACGATCAGCAGTCCTTCAAGCGCCACATCCATGCCAATCGTCTCTACGGCATCGACAATGAATGGCTGACGCCGGAGCAGGCCAAGGCCTATTGTCCGCCACTCGATATCTCGGCCAGCGCTCGCTATCCGATCAATGGTGCTGCCCTGCAGCGCCGAGGCGGCACGGCGCGTCACGATGCGGTCGCCTGGGGCTATGCGCGTGCGGCGTCGGATCGCGGCGTCCATATCATCCAGAATTGCGAAGTGACCGGCATCCGCCGCGGCCCTGACGGTCGCGTCACCGGTGTCGAGACGTCGCGCGGCTTCATCGGCGCCAAGAAGGTGGGCGTCTCGGCGGCCGGCCATACGACAACGGTCATGAAGATGGCCGATGTGCGCGTGCCGCTGCAGTCGAGCCCGCTGCAGGCGCTGGTCTCCGAACCGCTGAAGCCGATCTTCCCTTGCGTGGTGATGTCCAACACGGTGCATGCCTATATCTCGCAGTCCGACAAGGGCGAGCTCGTGATCGGCGCCGGCACCGACCAGTACAATTCCTACTCGCAGACCGGCGGCCTGCAGATCATCACGCATACGCTCGATGCCATCTGCGAGCTGTTCCCGATGTTCCGTCGCGTCAAGATGATGCGCCAGTGGGGCGGGATCGTCGATAACACGCCGGATCGTTCGGCGATCCAGTCGAAGACGCCGGTTCCGGGGCTCTACGTCAACTGCGGCTGGGGCACCGGCGGCTTCAAGGCGACGCCGGGTTCGGCCAATCTCTTCGCGCATCTGATTGCCCGCGACGAGGCCCACAAGTTCAATGCCGGCCTGACGCTGGACCGCTTCCGCTCCGGCCGTCTGATCGACGAAGCCGCCGCTGCCGCCGTCGCGCACTGATGGTGATGGCGATGATGGAAAGATATACGTGGCGGGAACTGAGGGCGTGGCCCCCTCACCCTGCCCTCTCTCCGAGGGGAGAGGGGATGCCGAGCAAGCCGCGAGTCCCTTCTCCCCAACGGGGAGAAGGTGGCCCGAAGGGTCGGATGAGGGGGCTGCGGAATGCTGCCCTTTCGGCCGCGGGTCATTCGTTCATTTCCAATGCAGGGCAACAAGGAAATCCCGCATGCTGCTGATTTACTGCCCATACTGTCAGGAAGAGCGCTCCGAGCTCGAATTTCGCGGCGCCGGCGATGCGCATATCGCCCGCCCGACCAATATCGCCGAGATCTCCGACGAGGAATTCGAGCAGTATTTCTTCCTACGCGATAACCCTAAAGGGCTGATCTTCGAACGCTGGCGCCACCAGCACGGATGCGGCCGCTTCTTCAACGCGGCGCGCGACACGATCAGCGACAAGTTCATCATGACGTACAAGGCCGGCGAGCCGAAGCCCGATATCGGTGCGACGGCTGCGCCCCATGCTCCCGTCGAGACCTATGAGCAGCTCGAAGGAGAAGCGAAATGAGCGGCACCAACCGTATCGCAGGCAAAGGCCGTCTGACGCCCGCCAGAACCGCACGCTTCACCTTCGACGGCAAGAGCTACACCGCGCTCGAGGGCGATACTGTCGCCTCGGCGCTGATCGCCAACAACGTCCATCTTGTGGGCCGCTCGTTCAAGTATCACCGCCCGCGCGGCATCCTGTCTGCCGGTGCCGAAGAGCCGAACGCGCTGATCGACGTTGCGCGCGATGCCGCCCGCAAGCAGCCAAACGTGCGCGCCACGGTGCAGGAAGTGTTCGACGGCATGATAGTCGAATCGCAGAACCGTTTCCCGTCGCTCGCCTTCGATATCGGCGGCATCAACAACCTGCTCTCGCCCTTCTTCGCGGCCGGCTTCTACTACAAGACCTTCATGTGGCCGAAGGCCGCCTGGAAGAGCATCTATGAGCCGATCATCCGCCGCGCGGCCGGCCTCGGCGTTGCGCCGAAGGAAGCCGATCCGGATCACTATGCGGGCCGTTACGCGCATTGCGACGTGCTCGTCGTTGGAGCCGGCGTGGCCGGTCTTTCGGCGGCATTGGCCGCGGCACAGACCGGCGCCAAGGTCATCCTCTGCGACGAGCAGGCCGATGTCGGCGGCGCGCTGCGCTATGATAGCGGCGTGACGATCGACGGCCTTTCCGGCTATGAGTGGGCGCAGAAGACGGTTGCCAGCCTGAAGGCGATGGACAATGTGCAGGTGCTGACCCGCACCACCGCTTTCGGCTATTACAACCACAATTTCGTCGGCCTCGCCGAACGGGTGACCGACCATGTCGCGAACCCGAGCCGCCATCTGCCGCGCGAGCGTCTGTGGCAGCTGCGCGCAAAGCGCGTCATCCTCGCCAACGGCGCCATCGAGCGCCACATGGTGTTTCCGAACAACGACCGTCCGGGCATCATGCTGGCATCGGCCGCGCGCATGTATCTCAACCAGTACGGCGTTTCCGTCGGCCAGAAGGTCGGCGTCTATACGGCGCACGACTCGGCCTATGAGGCGGCCTTCGACCTGAAGCGCGCTGGCGTCGAGATTGCCGCGATCGTGGATAGCAGGCAGACGCCGGGTGCTGATGTTCTGGCGGAGGCGCGTTCGCTCGGCATCGATGTTCTCGCCGGCCAGTCGGTGATCAACACGTCAGGCAAGCTGCGCATCTCGTCGATGACGGTCGCCCGCAACGGCGGTGGCTCGCCGCGCAAGATCGCGGTCGATGCGCTCTTGGTTTCGGCCGGTTGGACGCCTTCGGTGCACCTGTTCTCGCAGTCGCGCGGCAAGGTGAAGTTCGAGCCGGAAACGCAGCGCTTCCTGCCCGGCACCTATGCGCAGGATTGCCTCTCCGTCGGCGCCTGCAACGGCACCGACGACCTGCAGCGTACGATCGAGGAATCGCTGGCCGCGGGCGAACTGATGGCGCAGGCCGCCGGAAAGGCGTCCGTAGGCAAGATCAGCATCTCGTCCGAGCAGGCGTATCAGTGGACGGGCGGGATGATCGGTGCGGCCGAAGGGGCGGGTCCCGAGACCAGCGCCAAGGCGTTCATCGATTTCCAGCATGACGTCTGCGCCAAGGATATCCGCCTTGCCGTGCGCGAGGGGATGCACTCGATCGAGCATATCAAGCGCTTCACCACCAACGGCATGGCGTCCGACCAGGGCAAGCTCTCCAACATGCACGGCCTGGCGATCGCCGCCGAGATGCTGGGCAAGGAGATCCCGCAGGTCGGTCTCACCACCTTCCGCGCGCCCTATACACCGGTGACCTACGGAACGCTGATCGCGCATTCGCGTGGCGAGCTGTTCGACCCGACGCGCAAGACGCCGCTGCACCAGTGGGAAGAAGCCCAGGGCGCGGTGTTCGAGGACGTCGGCAACTGGAAGCGTGCGTGGTTTTATCCGCGTGCTGGCGAGACGATGCATCAGGCTGTCGCGCGCGAATGCAAGACGGCGCGTGATGTCGCCGGCGTGTTCGATGCCTCGACGCTCGGCAAGATCGAGGTCGTCGGCCCTGATGCCGCCGAGTTCATGAACCTGATGTACACCAACGCCTGGGACACGCTGAAGCCCGGCAAGTGCCGCTACGGCATCATGACCCGCGACGACGGCTTCGTTTATGACGACGGCGTGGTCGGGCGCCTGGCAGACGACCGCTTCCACGTGACGACGACGACGGGCGGAGCGCCGCGCGTCCTGAACCACATGGAAGACTATCTACAGACCGAATTCCCGCATCTGAAAGTATGGCTGACCTCGGTAACAGAGCAGTGGGCCGTTATTGCCGTGCAGGGACCGAAGGCGCGCGAGATCATCGCGCCGCTGGTCGAGGGCGTCGATATCTCCAACGAGGCTTTCCCGCATATGAGCGTTGCCGAGTGCACGGTCATGGGCGTTCCGGCGCGGCTGTTCCGCGTGTCTTTCACCGGCGAAACCGGCTTCGAAATCAACGTGCCGGCCGATTACGGCCAGTCGGTCCTCGAAGCCGTCTGGGCCAATGCCGAGCCGCTCGGCGCCTGTGTCTACGGCACGGAGACGATGCACGTGCTGCGCGCCGAGAAGGGCTATATCATCGTCGGCCAGGATACGGATGGTACCGTGACGCCAGATGATGCCGGCCTCAACTGGGCGGTGTCGAAGAAGAAGACCGACTTCGTCGGCATTCGCGGGCTGAAGCGGCCGGATCTCGTCAAGGAGGGCCGCAAGCAGCTGGTTGGCCTGATCACCAAGGATCCGACGATGGTGCTCGAAGAAGGCGCGCAGATCGTCGCCAACCCGAACGAGCCGAAGCCGATGACGATGCTCGGCCACGTGACGTCGTCCTACTGGTCGGAAAACCTCGGAAAATCCATCGCGTTTGCGCTGGTCGCCGGCGGTCGCAAACGCATGGGCGAGACGCTCTACGTGCCGATGCCCGACAAGACGATCGCGGTCGAGGTGACGGATATGGTGTTCTTTGACAAGGAAGGAGGCCGCATCAATGGCTGATACGGCAGTTCGCACATCCGTTCTCTCCGGCAAGCAGGGCGGCTCGGCTACCGTCAGGCTGACCGCGGCGCCTGCCGCCACGCGCGTGGCGCTTCGCGCACCCGCCGAAGCGCTTTCGGCTCTCTCGTCCGCGCTCGGCGTCACCATCCCCAACGCACCGAAGACCTCGGGGCGCAAGGACGGCCGTTCTGCGCTCTGGCTCGGCCCGGACGAATGGCTCGTCATCGACGAGAGCGGCGCCGATCTCATGGGCGCGCTGCAGGACGTGGGCGTCGTGCATTCGGCGACCGACGTCTCGCACCGCAACGTCGCGATCATCGTTTCCGGCCCCGGCGCCGAGACAACGATCTCCACGGGCTGCCCGCAGGACCTGTCGCTCGAAGCCTTCCCCGTCGGCGCCTGCTCGCGCACGCTGTTCGGCAAGGCCGAGATCGTGCTCTTTCGCACCGAGGAAGACACGTTTCGGGTGGAATGCTGGCGGTCGTTCGCGGATTTCGTGTTCGGGTTGCTCGCCGAGGGCGCGGAGGACGCGGGGTACTGAGCTTCGCCGTGTCGTGATTATGAGAGCGGGGATGGTGCGAGGGCGCCGTCCCCGATTTGCTTCCCCCTTGCGCTACGTCGTCCTCGGGCTTTGTCCCGAGGATCTAAGCACGTTGCGGCTGGTTCAACGGTTATGGCTTAAGGCTGTGAGGGCTGCGCATCGGTCCTCTGTCGCGTCACGGCAATTCACGTCCAGTGCTGATTGAGCCAAGGCAGATGCTCGGCACAAGACCGAGCATGACGTCGCGCGCGAGGCTGACCTCAGCCGATTTACCCGCCCGGCTCGTTATGGCGACGCTTGATGTCCCACATGTGCAGGCGCATGGCGATGTAGCCGAGTACGATCACGACTGCCGGTGTGACGACAAAGGCAAATGTCCAATCGCTCATCGATCGATTCCATTCACAACGTACCTTATCAGGATACGATTACTCGCCAGGCTGATTCCGATTCTTGCGCCATTCGCGCTCGTGCAGCAGGAAGGCGATATAGGCGAGGGCCGCGATGATGGCGGGCAGGCCGAATGAGATGAAGAATAGTGAACCAAAGCTCATGGGATCAGTCTCCTGAGCGTCAATCTCGCTATGTAATGTAATAGCACCGCCACGGAAAGCCAAGCGCACAGGTAACCTGCAAGCCAAAGGCGCGATAGCTGAGCGAAATTGCCGATGCCATAGAGCGCGCCGGCGATCGGCGTGACGATGCCGACGGTGAAGCAGGCCGTCGAGGCGCGGTCTAGCGCGTTGGCGAAAAGCTTTGTCTGCTCATTATATGCCAAGCTCATCGCCGCCCTCCGCGCGCCTAAGGCAGGCCCGCCTAGTGTTCTTCCGGCCGGTCCTTCGGGTCGAACTGGATGATGGTCGTCCACTTGGCCGTCAGGGCCGGCTTGCGTTCGTTTTCGATCTCGATGGTGACGTCGTAGCTGGTCATCAGCATGCCGCCGCCGCGGAAGCGGGCTTCGGCGAGGATGAAGCGGCCGCGGATGCGGGCGCCGGATTTGACCGGGGCGACGAAGCGGACGGCGTCGAAGCCGTAGTTGATGCCCATGGTCTGCTCGCGCACCTTGGGCAGGCAGTTGTAGTTCATCGCAGACAGCAGCGAGAGCGTCAGGAAACCATGGGCGATGGTGCCGCCGAAGGGGCTTTCGGCGGCGCGCGCCGGATCGACATGGATGAATTGGTGGTCGTGGGTTGCGTCGGCGAAGGCGTTGATCATCGTCTGATCGACGACGATCCAATCAGAAAGGCCGGTTTCCGTGCCGACCAGCCCGCGGATGTCAGCGAGCGAGATTTCCTTGACCATCAATTCCTCTTGAAAAAAGCTGTTTCTAAAAGGCTTACAGTGCGTTTGTGACGATTACGACAAGGATATTAGTGCAACTCACGGGCGCGTCAATTTCCCAATAAGAAAGACACGGATCGCGCCGGTACGCGCACCTCGGCCAAGGGCTTGGCGCCGTCCTCTGTGCCGATCGGTCGCCATGCCGTGTCGGCGGGGAGCGCATATGTGTTTTCGGATTGGGCGCGGTTGAAAAGGACTGCAAGCCTGAGGTTCTTGCCGGTCGTTCCGTCCTCGGTTTGCAGGATCATGCCGAGCGTGGCGAAGTCAGGCGTCTCCCAATCCGACACCGCCATCGGCTGGCCTGAAGGAGCGATCCAGGCGACGTCGCCATCGCCCTTGAAGAAGGAGGATTGCGAGAAGACGCCGAAGCGCTTGCGCAGCTCAGAGACGAAGGCGGTGTGGGCGATCAGTTCCTCGTCGAGCGCGGCCCAGTCGACCCAGGTGATTTCGTTGTCCTGGCAATAGGCGTTGTTGTTGCCGCGCTGGCTGCGGCCGCCTTCGTCGCCCGCCGTCAGCATGATGGTGCCACGGGTCACAAATAGCGTTGAAAGCAGGGCCTTGAGGTCGGCGCGGCGGCGGGCGATGATTGCGCGATCGTCGGTCTGACCTTCCTTGCCGTTGTTCCAGGAGTGGTTCTCGTTGTGGCCGTCGCGGTTGTCCTCGCCGTTCGCCTCGTTGTGCTTGCCGGCATAGGAGACGAGGTCGTGCAGCGTGAAGCCGTCATGGGCGGCGAGGAAGTTGACGCTGCGGGTGGTGGTGGCATTGTTGCGGGCGAAGATGTCGGAGGAGCCCGCGAGTGCCGAAGCGAGCGCGCCCGTCTTGTGGTGGTCGCCGCGCCAGTAGCATCTGAGGTCGTCGCGGGCGCGGTCGTTCCATTCAAGGAACGGAGCGGGGAAATTGCCGAGCTGGTAGCCGCCGGGGCCGATGTCCCAGGGTTCGGCGATCATGATGCGATCGCGCAGAACCTCGTCCTTGAGCATTGCCGCCAGCGTTTCGCCGTGTGCCTCGAAGCCTGTGGCTGTGCGGCCGATGATGGGGGCGAGGTCGAAGCGGAAGCCGTCGATAGCAGCGCCGCGCACGAAGTGGCGGAGCGTGTCTATGATCAGTTGTCTGATATAGGGGTGGTCGCAGGCGACCGTGTTGCCGGTGCCGGTGTCGTTGACCAGCGTGCCGGGCTGGCCTTCGACGTGGCGCAACAGCGCGCGGTTGTCGAGGCCGCGCATGGAGAGCGTCGGGCCGAAGCGGTCGCTTTCGCCGGTGTGGTTGAAGACGAGGTCGAGGATGACGCCGATGCCTTCATCGTGGAGCCTGGCGACGGTGTCGCGCAGCTCGGCCATGCCGCCGGGCGCGAGGCGCGGATCGAGCGCCATGAAGGCGATCGGGTTGTAGCCCCAGCCATTGGTGAGGCCGAGCGGCGGCAGGTGGCGTTCGTCGATCCAGGCGGTGATGGGCATCAATTCGATGGCGTCGACGCCGATCCGCTTGAGGTGTGCGATGATCGAGGGGTGGGCAAGCGCTGCGATGGTGCCGCGCTGGGCTTCCGGCACATCGGGATGCAGCATTGTGAAGGGGCGGACCGCGATTTCGTAGATGAAGCCGCCGGGGCGGAAGACGGGGGGCGCGTGATCTGTCGCGACGTCGCGGGTGACGATCGCGCGGGGGACCAGATGCTGGGTGTCGGCGCCGAATTTCGCAAGCAGCGGGTCGTAGCGGAAGGGGCGGTCGAGTTCTCTCGCATAGGGGTCGACCAGGAGTTTCGCGGCGTCGAACCAGAGGCCGTCGCCCGGCGCGTAGGTGCCTTCGGCGCGGTAGCCGTAGCGGGCGCCGGGGGCGATGCCCTCGACGAAGAGATAGTGGAGGTCGTCCTCGCCTCGGGTCATCGGCAGGCGATCGGTTTCGCGGCCGGTCTGGTCGAAGAGGCAGAGGTGGATGGCAGTCGCGTCGCTGGAGCGGACGACGAAGGTGGCGCCGGTGGCGGTGAGGGTTACGCCGGAAGAGAACGACATGCGCTGCTAGGTCCTTGTTCCGGGGGGGGATGGGGGTGGGTTTAATAAGGTTGACGTGGTGCCTGTGGCCCCCTCATCCCCGGTGCAACTTGTTGCACCTGAAACCTTCGGGCCACCTTCTCCCCGTTGGGGAGAAGGGGAGGTCGGCGCGAGCGGCCCGCCTCTAGTCTCTTCTCCCCAACGGGGAGAAGGTGGCGGCAGCCGGATGAGGGGGCTGCACGCGCCGAGGTTTCCGCTATCTCAGGTGATCACCGAAGGTGCGTCGCGGCCCGTGCGGGACTTGATGTCGGCGATGGTTTCGGCGGCGGCGATGAGGTCGGCCAGCGCTTCCTGGGTCTCGATGTTGTGGCGGCTGGAATCGGGCTCGTAGCGCTCGATGTAGACGCGCAGTGTCGCGCCCGAGGTGCCGGTGCCGGACAGGCGGAAGACCACGCGGGAGCCGCCCTCGAACATGATGCGGATGCCCTGGTGCTCGCTCACCGACTTGTCGACCGGATCGTGATAGGCGAAATCGTCGGCCTTTTCGACCTTCAGCGGGCCGAAGGTCTTGCCGGGCAGGCTCGGAAGCTGGGCGCGGAGATTGTCCACCAAGCCGTTGGCGGCTTCGGTGTCGACGCCTTCGTAATCGTGGCGCGAATAGTAGTTGCGGCCGTAGGTCTGCCAGTGCTGGGTGACGATGTCCTGAACGCTCTCGCCGCGCACGGCCAGGATGTTCAGCCACATCAGGACCGCCCAGAGGCCGTCCTTTTCGCGCACGTGGTTGGAGCCGGTGCCGGCGCTCTCCTCGCCACAGATCGTCGCCATGTTGGCGTCGAGCAAGTTGCCGAAGAACTTCCAGCCGGTGGGCGTTTCGTACATGCCGATGCCGCGCTTTTCAGCGACGCGGTCGGCCGCGCCCGAGGTCGGCATCGAGCGGGCGATGCCGGTCAGGCCACCGGAATAGCCGGGGGCGAGATTGGCGTTGGCGGCGATGATCGCCAGGCTGTCTGATGGCGTCACGAAGATGCCGCGGCCGATGATGAGGTTGCGGTCGCCGTCGCCGTCGGAAGCCGCGCCGAAATCAGGGGCGTCGTCGCCCATCATCTCGTCGTAGAGTTCCTTGCAGTGAACCGGGTTCGGGTCCGGATGATGGCCGCCGAAATCGGGCAGCGGCATGAAGTTGCGGACCGAGCCGGACGGAGCGCCGAGGCGGTTTTCGAAGATTTCCTTGGCGTAGGGGCCGGTGACGGCGCTCATCGCATCAAACGCGATGCGGAAGCCGAGGCTGATCAGGTTGCGGATGGCGCCGAAGTCGAACAGCTCTTCCATCAGCGCTGTGTAGTCCTCGACGGAATCGAGAACCGACAGCATCATGCCGCCCGGCAGCTCGTCCTTGCCGATGCGGTCGAGATTGACATCAGGGAAATCGGCGATCTTGTAGGTGTCGATCACCTTGGTGCGCGCATAGATCGCGTCGGTGATCTTTTCAGGCGCCGGGCCGCCATTGCTGATGTTGTACTTGATGCCGAAGTCTTCGGTCGGGCCGCCGGGATTATGGCTGGCGGAAAGAATGATGCCGCCGAAGGCCTTGTACTTGCGGATCACGTGCGAGGCTGCCGGCGTCGACAGAATGCCGCCCTTGCCGACGATGACCTTGCCGAAGCCATTGGCGGCGGCCATCTTGATCGCCTTCTGGATGACTTCCTTGTTGTAGTAGCGTCCGTCGCCGCCGATGACGAGGGTCTTGCCCTGAAATCCTTCCAGCGAATCGAAAATCGACTGGATGAAGTTTTCCGCGTAGTTCGGCTGCTGGAATACCGGGACCTTCTTGCGCAGCCCAGACGTGCCGGGCTTCTGATCCTGATAGGGGGTGGTGGATACGGACTTGTTCATTTTCTGTCACTTGCCTTTCGGGGCGAGGCTTGAATAGAGGGCAGCATAGCGCTCGGCGCTTTTCTCCCACGAAACATCCGATTTCATGCCCTGCTTTTGCAATTGGGTCCAGACCTTTTGATCGGTATAGAGATGTAGCGCACGGCGGATTGCCTGCAACAGACCGGAAGCGGTCACCGGAGAGAATTGTATCCCGGTTGCCACTTTGGCCGCAAGGGCTGCGTGATTGGCGTCGATGACGGTATCGGCAAGGCCGCCGGTGTGGGCGACGATCGGCACGCAACCATAGCGCAGGCCATAGAGCTGCGTGAGGCCGCAGGGCTCGAAGCGCGAGGGAATGATGATGGCGTCGGAGCCGGCCTGCATCAGGTGCGACATCGGCTCGTTATAGCCGATCGAAACGCCGATGCGGCCGGGATGGCGGGCCGAGGCGGCGAGCAGCGAGCCCTCCAGCGCCGGATCGCCGGAGCCGAGGATGGCAAGCTTGCCGCCCATGGCGACGATCTCGTCGGCGCAGGCGGCAATCAGGTCCATGCCCTTTTGCCAGGTGAGGCGGCTGATGATGCAGAAGATCGGCGCGTTGTCGTCGTGCAGGCCGAAGAATTCCTGCACGGCGGCGCGGTTGGCGGCGCGGTTCTTCAGCGTCGCACCGGTGTAATGCGTCTGCAGCACGGCATCCGTGGCGGGGTCCCAGACCTCGTGGTCGATGCCGTTGACGATGCCGTGCAGCGCCTCGATGCGGCTGGCGATGACGCCTTCGAGGCCCATGCCGAACTCGGAGGTCAGGATCTCGCCCGCATAGGACGGGCTGACGGTGGTGATCGCGTGCGCGGTCTTCAGGCCACCCTTCAGGAAGCCGATATTGCCGTAATATTCCAGCGCTTCCATCGAGAAGGCCTGCGGCGGAAGGCGCAGGCCGGAAAAGATTTCGGCGCTGAACTGGCCTTGGAAGGCGATGTTGTGGATGGTGAGGATGCTGGGGAGCTCGGGCGTCGGGTAAAAGCGCATGTAGACAGGCGTCATCGCCGCCTGCCAGTCATGCGCATGGACGACGTCAGGGCGCCAGCCGGGCAGCAGGCCGGCGGCGATCTCGGCGCCGGCGAGCGACAGGGCGGCGAAGCGGCGCCAGTTGTCGTGGTAGTCCTTGCCTGTTGCGTCGAGATAAGGGCCGCCGGAGCGGTCGTAATAGGCGGGAGCGTCGAGGACGAGGATATCAAGCCCCTCGTGATTGACCTCCAGAACCGTCGCGGGTTCGCCGAGCAGATCATCGAAGCGCATGCGGACGACGGGATCGCGAATGACCTTCATCACCGCGGGATAGCCGGGCATCAGCGTCTTGGTTTCGATGCCGAAGCGCTTCAGCGCGATCGGCAGGGCGCCGGCCACATCGGCCAGGCCCCCTGTCTTTATCAATGGGAAGACTTCGGACGAAACCGAAAGAACTTTCATCGCTTACATATCCAGCTTGTCGATCATCGGCTGCGTGATGAGGCAGATCCCGCCCTCGGAACGGCGGAAACGCTTGGCGTCCAGAACCGGGTCCTCACCGACGATCAAGCCTTCCGGAATGACTACGCCATGGTCGATCACGACATTCGTCAGCTGCGCGTGGCGGCCGATCTTGACGCTTGGGAGCACGACGGCGCCTTCGAGCTTGGAATAGGAATTGGCGCGTACACCGGTGAAGAGCAGGCTGTTGTTGAGCGTGGCGCCCGAGATGATGCAGTCGCCGGCAATGACCGAGGAGGTCGCCGAACCGCGGCGGTTCTCGTCGTCATGCACGAATTTCGCCGGCGGCGAGATTTCGGCATAGGTCCAGATCGGCCAGGACTTGTCGTAGATGTCGAGTTCGGGAACGATCGCCGTTAGGTCGATGTTGGCCTGCCAGTAGGCGTCGATGGTTCCGACGTCGCGCCAGTAGGGCTCGCGCTCGAAATCGGAGCGCACGCAGGAATTGGCGAAGCGGTGCGCGACGGCCTTCCCGTTCTTGACGATATAGGGGATGATGTCCTTGCCGAAGTCGCGGCTGGAATTCGGATCGGCGGCGTCGCGGCGCAGTTCCTCGATCAGGAACTTGGTGCGGAAAACGTAGATGCCCATCGAGGCGAAGGCGCTGTCCGGCTTGCCGGGGATGGCCGGCGGATCGGCGGGCTTTTCGACGAAATCGATGATGCGGTCGGTCTCATCGACATGCACGACGCCAAAGCCCACGGCTTCCATGCGCGGCACTTCGAGGCAGCCGATGGTGACGTCGGCGCCACTGTCGACATGCTGCTGCAGCATGTACTCGTAGTCCATCTTGTAGACGTGGTCGCCGGCCAGGATGACCATGTATTCGACGCCGTAGTCCTGGATGATGTCGATGTTCTGGTAGACGGCGTCGGCCGTGCCTTCGTACCATTGCGTCTCGGAGACGCGCTGGGAGGCCGGCAGGATGTCGAAGCTCTCGTTGCGCTCGGGGCGGAAGAAGTTCCAGCCGCGCTGCATGTGGCGGATCAGCGAGTGCGCCTTGTATTGCGTCGCGACGCCGATGCGGCGGATGCCCGAGTTCAGCGCGTTGGACAGCGCGAAATCGATGATGCGCGACTTGCCGCCGAAATAGACCGCGGGCTTGGCGCGTCGGTCGGTGAGTTCCTTCAGACGGCTCCCCCGGCCGCCGGCAAGAACATAGGCCATTGCATCGCGGGCAAGTGGCTGAATGCGTTTTTCTACCATTGTCTTCCTCCCACCAGTCTCAAGTCTCAGGTTCAAGCATGATCACCGCCAGAGGCGGCAAGGTCAGTGATGCGACGATGGTGCCGCCAGCGTTGACCGCCTGGACACGACCGCCATTGCCTTTGCCGCTGCCGCCATAGATGTCGGCATCGGTATTCAGGATTTCGCGCCAGCGGCCTTCGGTGGGCAGCTTGACGGCGTAGTTCTCGCGGTAAACCGGCGTCATGTTGCAGATGACGGCGACCGGCTTTTCACCCGGCGACTTGCGCAGCCAGGCAAAGACCGAGTTCTCGTGGTCGTCTGCCACCAGCCATTCGAAGCCTTCGCCCTCGCAGTCGCGGGCGTGCAGCGCCGGCTTGCTGCGGTAGGTGAAGTTGAGGTCGCGCACCAGACGGCGCATGCCCTCGTGCATGCGGTACTGAAGCAGGTTCCAGTCGAGCGAGCCGGCCTCGTTCCATTCACTCCACTGGGCGAATTCCTGGCCCATGAACAACAGCTTCTTGCCGGGATAGCCCCACATCAGCGCGTAGTAGGCGCGCAGGTTGGCGAACTTCTGCCAGTCGTCGCCCGGCATCTTGGCGATCAGCGAGCCCTTGCCGTGCACCACTTCGTCGTGGGAGAGCGGCAGCACGAAGTTTTCCGAGTAGGCGTAGAGCAGGCCGAAGGTGAGCTCGTTGTGGTGATGCTTGCGGTGAACGGGCTCGCGGCTCATGTAGCTCAGCGTGTCGTGCATGAAGCCCATGTTCCACTTGAAGCCGAAGCCGAGGCCGCCTTCGTGCACCGGTTGCGATACCTTGGGCCATGACGTCGATTCCTCGGCGATGGTCATGACGCCGGGGTGTTCGGCATAGATGCGGGTGTTCATGTTCTGCAGGAAGCGGACGGCCTCGAGGTTCTCGTTGCCGCCATATTCGTTCGGGATCCACTCGCCGTGCTTGCGGGAGTAGTCGAGGTAGAGCATCGAGGCGACGGCATCGACGCGCAGGCCGTCGAGATGGAATTTCTCCGACCAGTAGAGTGCGTTGTTGACGAGATAGGACACGACCTCGGTGCGGCCGAAATTGTAGATCGCCGTGTTCCAGTCGGGGTGGAAGCCCTTGCGCGGGTCCTCGTGCTCGTAAAGCGCCGTGCCGTCGAACCAGCCCAGCCCATGCGCGTCGGTCGGGAAATGCGCCGGCACCCAGTCGAGGATGACGCCGAGGCCGACCTTGTGGGCGCCGTTGACGAAGCGGGCGAAACCCTCCGGCTCGCCGAAGCGGGCGGTCGGCGCGTAGAGGCCTGTCGTCTGATAGCCCCAGGACGGATCGTAGGGATGCTCGGTGATCGGCAGGAACTCGATATGAGTGAAGCCCATATCGACGCAATAGGGGATGAGGCGGGCGGCCATCTCGTCCCAGGAGAGGAACGTTCCGTCGTCGCGACGCTGCCATGAGCCGGCATGGACCTCGTAGATCGAGATCGGCTGGCGGCGCTTGTCGATCTCGCTCCAGTGCTTGAGGTGGGCTTCGTCCTCCCACTCCTGCAACAACTCGGGGGTGGTGACCGAGGCGTTCTTCGGGCGCAGCTCGCTGCGGCGCGCGAAAGGGTCGGCCTTCAAGGGCAGCAGGACACCGTCCTGGCCGCGGATCTCGAACTTGTAGGCGACGCCGGTCGGAACGTCGGGGGCGAAGATTTCCCAGATGCCGGCGCCTGCGCGAAGCCGCATGACGTGGCGGCGGCCGTCCCAATTGTTGAAATCGCCGACGACGGAGACGCGCTGTGCGTTCGGCGCCCAGACGGCGAAGTGAATACCCTGCGCGCCCTCGTGCTTGATCCAGTGCGCACCCATCTTGTCGAAGAGGCGCAGGTCGGATCCCTCGCGGGCGTAGTAATCGTCCATCGGCCCGAGAACGGGGCCGAAGCTGTAGGGATCGGTGACGGCCCATTCGGCATCGCCGCGGCGGGCGCGGTAGCGCACCGGCACCTGCTTGTTGACCGAGATGGTGCCGGCGAAGAAGCCATCGGGATGCTGGAGCACCAGATCGCCGATCGCGGTGCCGTCGAGCGACATCGCGGTCACCTCTTCGGCGCCCGGGATGAAGCATCGGGCAACGTAAACGCTGCCCGATTTGTGAACACCCAGAACGGCAAACGGATTGGCATGCGCGCCAGAAAGGATTGCCGCTATTTCATCTGCCGAAATTTCCCAGGGAAGTTTGACTTCAGGGGTTGCCTTCGGCGTTTTCATCCGGCTCTCCAGATTTCCTTGGCATACTGCCGGATCGTGCGATCCGACGAGAACCAGCCCATGCGGGCGGTGTTGCGGATGGTCTTTTCGCTCCAGGACGCCTTGTCGTTCCAGAGTTCGTCGACTTCGCGCTGAGCCTGGGCGTAGGCGTCGAAGTCGGCGGCGACCATGAACCAATCGTGCGAATAGATGCCGTCGATCAGTTCGGAATAGCGGTTGCGGTCATCCGGCGAGAAGACGCCCGAGCCGATGGCCGAGAGCGCCTGCGCCAGCTCATGCGAGCCTTCGATGATGGCGCGCGGATTGTGACCGTCGGTGCGCAGGTTGGCGACTTCATCGGCGCGCAGGCCGAAGATCTTGATGTTGTCCTCGCCGACATTGTCGCGCATCTCGACATTGGCGCCATCGAGCGTGCCGATGGTGAGCGCGCCGTTCAGGCCGAACTTCATGTTGCCGGTGCCCGACGCTTCCATGCCGGCGGTCGAGATCTGTTCCGAGAGGTCGGCAGCCGGAACCATGATCTCGGCCAGCGAAACGTTGTAGTTCGGCACGAAAACGACCTTGAGCAGGCCGCGCACGGCCGGGTCGTTGTTGATGGTGCGGGCGACGTCGTTGATCAGCTTGATGATCAGCTTGGCGTTGTGATAGCTCGGCGCCGCCTTGCCGGCGAACAGTTTTACGCGCGGCACCCAGTCGAGTTCGGGATGCGAGCGGATCTGGTCGTAGAGAGCGACGGCCTCGATGACGTTCAAGAGCTGGCGCTTGTATTCATGGATGCGCTTGATCTGGATATCGAACATCGCCGACGGGTCGAGCTTGATGCCCATGCGCGAGGCAACCAGATTGGCAAGCGCCACCTTGTTGGCGCGCTTGACGGCGGCGAACTTCTCCTGGAAGGCGCTGTCGGTGGCGAACTTGTCGAGCGGCCGGAGCTTCTCGGCGTCGTCGAGGAACTCGTCGCCGATCGCCTCGCGGATCAGGCCCGTCAGGCCCGGATTGCACTGCTGCAGCCAGCGGCGCGGGGTAATCCCGTTGGTCTTGTTGTTGATACGATCGGGATAGAGCTTGTGCAGGTCGGCGAAGACGGTGACCTTCATCAGCTCGGTATGCAGCGCCGAGACGCCGTTGATCGAATGCGAACCGACGAAGGCGAGGTTGCCCATGCGGACCCGGCGATTGCCGCTTTCCTCGATCAGCGAGATCGAGCGGATCTCGGTGTCGGAGAAGTTCTTGGTCTTGCGGGCCTCGAGCAGAACCTTGGCGTTGATCGCGTAGATGATCTGCATGTGGCGTGGCAGAAGGCGCTCGAACAACGGCACCGCCCAGCTTTCCAGCGCTTCCGGAAGAAGCGTGTGGTTGGTGTAGCTGATCGTGCCGCGGGTGATGTCCCAGGCCTGGTCGAAGTCCAGCCCGTGCACGTCGCAGAGCAGGCGGATGAGTTCGGCGATCGAGACGGCCGGGTGGGTGTCGTTCAGCTGGATCGCCACCTTGTGCGGCAGCGAGGTGAAGTCGTCATACTGCTGCAGGTGGCGCCGCAGGATGTCCTGGAGCGAGGCCGACGAGAAGAAGAATTCCTGGCGCAGGCGCAGCTCCTGGCCGGCAGGCGTCGCGTCGGCCGGGTAGAGGACACGGGTGAGGCTCTCGGCCTTATTGCTCTCGCGCAGCGCGCCGATATGGTCGCCGGCGTTGAAGGCGTCGAGCAGGATCGGGTCGATCGGCTGGGCCGACCAGAGGCGCAGCGTGTTGACGCGCTTGCCGCGCCAGCCGACCACGGGCGTGTCGAAGGCGGCGGCGATCACGCGCTCGGCCGGCTTCCAGACGTAGCGCGGCTCGCCGTCGGCGCCATTGGCGACATCGACCGAGCCGCCGAAGCCGATTTCATAAGCGCTCTCGCGGCGTTCGAATTCCCAGGGGTTGCCGTGCGCGAGCCAGCTTTCCGGCAGCTCGACCTGCCAGCCGTCGGCCATCTGCTGGCGGAACAGGCCGTGGACATAGCGGATGCCGTAGCCGTACGCGGGGACATCGACCGTCGCCATGCTCTCCATGAAGCAGGCGGCGAGACGGCCGAGACCGCCATTGCCGAGCGCGGCATCGGGCTCGAGGCCGGCGATGACGGAGACATCGACGCCGAGCGAGGCGAGCGCGTCGCGAACCTCTTCCATCAGGCCGAGATTGGACACGGCATCGCGCATCAGGCGGCCGATGAGGAATTCGAGAGATAGATAGTACACGCGCTTGGCGCCCGTGGCGTAGACCTTGCGGGTGCTCTCCATCCACTTGTCGATGATGCGGTCACGGATGACGAGGATGGTTGCGGTCAGCCAGTCATGCGGCTTGGCGACCTTGGCATCCTTGCCGATGCGATAGGTCAGGCGCTCGATGATTTCTTCTGCGAGAATTTCCGGCTTGGAACTGCGCGGTGCGGGAGAGGGGATGGTGGGCTTCGAAACGGTGGTCATCGTCAGTGCTCGCCAATTCTGGTTTTGTTTCAGTAAGTTATAGGTACTTCAATCGATTTACTCACGCACTAGCGATGCAGTTTATGCACCGTTACTACGCACTTGCAACAAGGGAAAACCAGCAAACGGAAAAATTGACGCAGGCCGCCCGCGGACGTCGGAAAGAACTTGATTTTTATCGGCTTTCTGGGTTTGATAGATGGGATTTTGACAACAACGAAAAGCCGCCCCGGTTGGTTCCGGAGCGGCTTTTTTGTTTTGTGCTTGGATGACGTTGATTACTGCGTCAGCAGGGTCTTGTCCTTGGCTGCTTCAGAACCAATTGCCTTGAACGCCGTCAGAAGGTCGGCCATGCTTTCAGCCTGATAGTAGTATCCATTGCCGCTTGCACAATTGCGCAACAGGGTTTGTCCGCCGGTCGGCGCCATGAAAGCAACGGAATAAATCTTGATCCCGGCGTCCTTGGCATCGGTACAGGTTTTGAGCGTATCAGTGTTCGACGATGCGGCGTTGTTGTCGCCATCCGTCATCAGGACGATATACTTCGTTACCTTGTTGTTGCCTGCCCGACTATGGACTTGCGTTTCCGAATTGTAATCTGTGGTCGTCAAGTCCTCATATGCCTTTTCCATCGGAGCGGCAGAATCCGTACCGCCGCCACCGGATAGCTTGTTGATGACTTTGGTGCGGGTGGACGAGGTTCCCCATACGAAAGCGCTTGAGATCTGAACCTCGCTACTCCAGCCAATCGCATTCGTTCTCACGTATTTTGCATCGGGATCGGCAGTGTCTAGCTGTGTGAAGAGCAGATTTGCCGCAGTTTTCAGCGCGTCGATCTTCTTTACGTAGCAGGGCTTATAGGAGCCAATGGACCTGCCGCTCGTATTGTAGTGCGTGCAACTGCTCTGGCTCTGAATCTCAGTCGTGTCGGCGAGCATTGATCCTGATTCATCAAGTGCCAAGGTCATGGACAATGCCGATTTTACGTCACTGGTTCCACTGCTGGACATGCTGTTGCTAGCGATGGCGACCGAGGTCTTGCCGAAGATTTTCATCAACGGCGTCAGGGTCATGTCATAGCCGGCGCTGACGTTGACCTTGTAACTCTTGCTGGTCGCGGTGGTCGTCGTGGTGATAGCGACTGTCGTGCCGTTCTTTAATGCCGTCACATCGGCACTTGCAACAAAGTTGGCCATCTGGCCGGCAACGAAATCTTTGGCCAGAGCCTGCGCCTCGGCATCTGTGGAGACCTTGCCGTTGGAGAGCGCTGTCGCAGCCGCAAGTGCGGCGGAATCGGATGCATCCTGAAGCTGGCGCTTCTGCATGGACATATTCGAAAGGTCGATGGCGATACCCGCGCCGCCGAACAGAACCGGAAGGAGAATTGCTGTCGTCATGGCGAAATTGCCGTCCCGATTGCACATCAGTCGGGAAACGCCATTCATCATAAATAGCAAGGTGTTCATCATGCTCACCCGAATAGTTGCTTTTAACAATGTGGCAGTCATGCGCCCAATTTATTGAGCTTGTTTTTACGGGTTTGCTGCAATTTTAACGGAATGTTGCTTTCCAATACGAATTCCGGCGTGACATGGCTTTCCACCAAATTGCGTCCGGCGCTGTTGCTTTCAGGCATCAATGTCGCGCCGCGCGACGTGGTCGTCCTCAGGTTTCAAGACAACAAAAAAACCGCTCCGGATTGGTTCGGGGCGGCTTTTTCGTGCAATGAAATCGATGTTACTGCGTGAGGCGAACGTAGGTGCTGTCGGAGCCGCTGCAGTCGGCGCTGACGGTGTAGAAAAAGTCCTGGGTGGGACCGCCGCCGCCGTCTTCCCAGGCGTGGCTCTGCTTGGAGGCGCAACCGAAGTAGGCTTCAAGCGGATAGGCCGTGCCCTTCTGTAGCTGCTTGCCATCGACGTAGAGCGAGTCCATCTGATTGGGATTGTCGGTGCGAAGAGTGCTGTCGTAGACCTTGCTTGATGCCTGGTTGGTGGCCGTACATTTAACGGTTTGATTGGGGGAAACTGCCTTTCCGGTGTATCCGGTCGGGCAGTAGTCCTTCTTGATCTCCATTTTCAGGATAAGCTTGGTGTAGTTGCCAAGGTCAATGGTGCCCGTTGCCGGAACCATCGTCATGGTGCCCTTGCCGTCGTCGGCCAAGGTCGTGGGCTGGTAGACGATGGTCGCCAACGTCGTTTCGGCGGTGCTGCCGGGGCGGACGACCATGACGGAGATCATCTTGTACCAGAAGCCCTTTGCGTAGGTCGGGTCGAACGTGATCTTGGTCGGTTTGACTGGCGCAACGGCCGCCGCGTTCACGCCAATGGGAATCGAGTTGTAGTTGGCGATCTTCATCAGCGAAGTATCGACCGCCGCATTCAGGGCAACCTTGAATGTGCGGCCGTCGGCGGTCATGCTCGATGTGACATTGCTTGGCATCTGCGCGGAGTAGCCCTTGAGGAATGCCTGGGCCGTTGTGGTTGCCGCGGCAAGATTGGTGCCGTCGAAGATCTTGCCGCCCTCAAGCGCAGTTGCGTCGGCAATTTCCTGAAGATTCGTCCTTTGCGCGGACGCATTGGAAAAGTCTACCGCGACACCTGCCGCCATCAGTAGCGGCGTGGCGATCAGGGCCGTCACCATGGCGAAATTGCCGCCACGGTCGTTCGAGAGACGGGAGATCGTGGTCTTCAGCAGGTGCAAGGCGCGCATCATGTTCACCGAGATGGTTTTCCAAAGTATGCGAATATCCTTGGGCCATGTTCATTTAGGTGGGCTTTATGAGTCTGGTCTAATTTTAGCGAATTGTCGCTTTCTCGCGCGCTTTCGCTTGATGTCCGCACTGCATCGTCACGTTGTTGCTGCTGGGCATCAACGATCGAGCAGTTGCCCTACTTCACCGGAATCACATCCACCGCCTGCACGGCGCGCTGGCCGCCATAGCTCTTCAGCACGCCGATGACAGGCGCCACGTCGGAGTAGTCGCGCCCGTAGCCGACGACGATGTGGTCGGTGCCGGCGGGGATGTTGTTGGTGGGGTCGAGTTCCACCCAGCCGGTGGTCTCGCCGCACCAGACGCGCACCCAGGCATGCATGGCGTCCGCCCCTTCGAGCCGTTCCTTGCCCGGCGGGGGGATGGTGCGCAGGAAGCCGGAGACGTAGCCTGCGGGAATGCCGAGGCTGCGCAGCGCCAGGATCATCACATGCGAGAAGTCCTGGCAGACGCCGCGCTTCAGCCTGTAAGCCTCGAGCGGCGTGGTATCGACCGTCGTCGCCTCGGCATCGTATTTGAAGTCCTTGTGGATCGCGGCGCAAAGCGCGGTCGCGATCTCGAGCACGGTCAGCCGGGGCTGGACGACGCCCCGCGCGTAATCCGAAATGACTGGTGTCTCGATCAGGCGAGGGCTGTTGCCGAGGAAATGATGCGGCGAGCCCGGCTTCAGCGACCAGACGCCTGCTATTTCCTCCGGCAGATCGGCGAGCACGGGGGAGAAATCGGCCGCAATCGAGTGGCTCTCGACCTGAACGCGGGCCTGCATGCGGATGTCGAGCTTCTCGTGCGGGGCGCGGACCATGAAGGAGGTTGCGGGATGCTCGAAGAAATCGGTGAAATTGGACTGTTCGTCCGGCGTCGGCGACACCTTGATCGAGCCCGCGATCAGCCGCTGGCGGTCGGGCAGCGACAGCGGCAAAAGGCGCATGATGTGGCGGGCGCCGGAGGCCGGCCAATCGTAGATGTAGCCCATGTGCAGCGACAGATCGTAGAGCACAACATCACCCCAGATAGGTTTGCGCAAGGAGATCGGAGAGGTTTTCTAGCTCGCGCTCGAGGCTGCGATAGACCTCGTCCGTCATCGTCTCGGGCGTCATCACCGCAAGGCCCGAGCGCAGGCGCATGGATTCGCGGTAGAAGGGCGACATCTGGCCGTTCACCAGCGCGTTCGGCAGCTGCTCGACCTCGCGCAGGATCTCGTTCAGCTGGAAGAGGATCGAGCGCGGGTTGAGCGGGTCGAGCGCCAAGAGGTCGGTGACGGTCAGACGCGCGGTGTTGACGTTGTAGCGGCGGCGGTGGGTCATGACGCTGTCGCCGATCTCGAGCAGCATGTCGAGCGCGCCATCGGGCGCTTCCGGGCCGGACATGTGGCCGAGCAGGCGGGTCATGTGCAGCGCGCGCTCGATATGGCGGCCGAGCGACAGGAAGCGCCAGCCGGTGAAGCGGTACATGTTTTCGTGGACGAGACCGGCGAAGCCCGCGAGCTTGCGCAAGAGGATGGTCATCGCATGGCTGGCGTCGTCGCCCGGCGATACGGTGGCGTGGAAGCGGCGGGCCGTCTTGGCGAGATCGGTCAGCGCCAGCCAGCCATCCGGCGAAAAGCGGTCGCGGATGTTGCTGGCCGAATAGACGGCGCTGTCGATGTTGCGCAGCAGCGTGTCGGGCACTGCGTCCTCGGTGTCGATATCGACGTTGGCCAGATATTCGCTGACATCGGCCAGGAGCGGCTGGCTCGGATCGGCGGCCTCGGCGAAGCGCGCGTGCCAGGCGCGCAGGATGCGCAGCGCCCCTTCGGCGCGCTCGATGTAGCGGCCGAGCCAGAAGAGGTTGTCGGCGGCGCGGCTGGGCAGGCTGCCCGGCATGTTGCGGGTGAAGCTCGCCTCGGTGGGGAGCAGCGTGTGGCGTTCGACGGGCTTGTCGGAAACGATCCAGACGTCGGCGGCTGCCCCGCCCGATTGCATGGCGATCGCCGCCACGTCGTCGCCTGCGCCGATGCGGGCGAAACCGCCCGGCATGATCTGCCAGCCGTTCCTGGTGCGGGCGGCGAAGACGCGCAGCGACATCGGCCGCGGCACCAGCTTGCCGTTCACCCAGCTGGGCGTGGTCGACAGCGTCACGGCTTCCTGGCCGACGAGTTTCGGGCCGTCGGTGCTCAGCCAGTCGCCGATCGAATCGCGGGCGGTGGCGCGCAGCGCCGAGCCGAGCACGGATTCGCCGTTGTCGTCGAAGAAGGGGGCGCGGGAATAGGCCGGGCCGATCACCATCTTCGCGATGTTTTGGGCCACATGGTCGCGCTCGCTCTTCTGGCCGCACCACCAGGTGGCGATCGACGGCATCTTGAGTTCCTCACCGAAAAGGCGGCGGCAGATGGTGGGCATGAAGGCGAGCAGCGCGCGGGTCTCGATGATGCCCGAGCCCAACGCATTGACGATGGTGACGCTTTCGGCGCGCAGCGCCTCCACGAGGCCGGGCGTGCCGATGTGCGAGGTCTGGTTGAGCTCGAGCGGATCGGCATAGGCGGAATCGAGGCGGCGCCAGAGCACGGTGATCGGCTTCAGGCCGGAGACGGTGCGCACCATCACCTTGCCGTTGACGACGGTCAGGTCTTCCCCTTCGAGCAGCATGAAGCCGAGATAGCGGGCGATGTAGGCGTGTTCGTAATAGGTCTCGTTGGCCGGGCCAGGGGTCAGGACGGCGATGCGGTCGTCGCCGCTGTGCTTCATGCCCTGCAGCGCATCGCGGAAGGCGCCGAAGAAGGAGGCGAGCCTGTGCACCGGGGTTTCGGCGTAGATATCGGAGAAGGCGCGGGTGGTCGCCACGCGGTTCTCCAGCGCAAAGCCGGCGCCCGAGGGGGCCTGGGTGCGGTCGGCCAGGACCCACCAGTTGCCATCGGGGCCGCGGCCGACCTCGAAGGCGCAGAAATGCAGATAGTGGCCGCCGGCCGGCTTGACGCCGACGAGCGGGCGCTGGAATTCCGGATTGGAGGCGATCAGCGCCGGCGGCAGGACGCCATCCTCGACCAGCTTGTTGTCGCCGTAGATATCAGCGACGATCGCTTCCAGCAGGTCGGCGCGCTGGACGAGGCCTTCCGACAGGCTCTCCCATTCGCGCTCGTCGATCAAAACGGGGATGGGCGAGAGCGGCCAGGAGCGTTCGGCGCTGCCGGTGCTGCCATAGGCGCGGTAAAAGACGCCGGCATCCCTGAGATAGCGGTCGGCGCGGGCGAAGCGCTCGGTCAGGTCCTTTTCCGGCATGCCGCTCAGATGCGCCATGAAACGCTGCCAGACCGGACGGATCGCGCCGTTCTGGTCGACCATCTCATCGGCGACGCCTGGTGGCGGGCGATAGCCGAGCACCGCCTCGTTGCCGATGCGCTGGCCCTTCGTCTGCCGCAGCTCTCTTGCCGGTTTCTTGCCCATGAACCCCTGAAGTCTAACGCGTCTAAATGCCTGCCGGTCGTCTCAGATCCAGCGTCAGCGGGAACTCCGGCGATCCGGTCTCGATCGCGGGGATATAGCCGCCCGATGTATGCCCCCATGGCTCGAATCGCGCCAGACGCCTGGCTTCGGCTTCGTTACCATTGACCGGGAAGGTGTCATAGTTACGCCCGCCCGGATGGGCAACATGATAGATGCAGCCGCCGATCGAACGCTTCGACCATGTATCATAAATGTCGAAGGTGAGCGGCGTGTTGACCGGCAAGAGCGGGTGCAATCCCGATGCCGGCTGCCAGGCCTTGAAGCGCACGCCTGCGACGGAAACACCAGCCGTGCCCGTTGGTGTCAGCGGCACGGTGCGGCCGTTGCAGGTGACGGTGTAACGCTCAGCATTGCTGGTTTCGAGGCGCACCTGAAGGCGCTCGACGGAGCTATCGACATAGCGCACGGTGCCGCCGATCGCACCTTCTTCGCCCATGACGTTCCACGGTTCCAGCGCCTGGCGCAGCTCCAGCTTCGAGCCCTCGTATTCGACCTCGCCGCAGAAGGGGAAGCGGAATTCGAGCTGGGCCTTGAACCATTCCGGACTGAGGTCGAAGCCGCTCTGCCTGAGGTCGGCCAGCACGTCCTGGAAATCCTGCCAGACGAAATGCGGTAGCATGAAGCGGTCGTGCAGCGTCGTGCCCCAGCGCACGAAGCGTCCATCGGCCGGGTTCTGCCAGAAGCGGGCGATGAGCGCGCGCACCATCAGCTGCTGGGCGAGCGACATGCGGGCATTCGGCGGCATCTCGAAGCCGCGGAACTCGACGAGGCCGAGGCGGCCCGTGGGGCCATCGGGCGAGAACAGCTTGTCGATGCAGATCTCGGCGCGGTGGGTGTTGCCGGTCACGTCGATCAGCGTGTTGCGGAACAGGCGGTCGGTAATCCACGGCAAGGGGGGGGCCTTGCCGGGCAAGGGCGTCGGGCCGCGGCCGGGCGCGGGGATCTGGGCGAGCGCCGTCTCCAGTTCGTAGAGGCTGTCGTGGCGGGCTTCGTCGATGCGCGGCGCCTGGCTGGTCGGGCCGATGAACATCCCTGAAAACATGTAGGAGAGCGAGGGATGGCGCTGCCAGTGCAGCACCAGGCTCTTCAACAGGTCCGGGCGGCGCAGGAACGGGCTGTCGCCGGGGTTGGCCCCGCCGACGACGACGTGGTTGCCGCCGCCGGTGCCGGTGTGGCGGCCGTCGATCATGAACTTGTCGGCGCCGAGCCTTGTCTGGCGGGCCTCTTCATAGACCGTGGTGGTGATGTCAACGCAGTCCTGCCAGTTGGAGGCCGGATGGATGTTGACCTCGATGACGCCGGGGTCGGGCGCGACGCGGATGACGTTGATGCGCTCGTCCTGCGGCGGCGAATAGCCCTCGATGTGGACGGGCAGGCCGAGTTCGGCGGCGGCGTTTTCGGCGGCCGCGATCAGCTCGAGATAGTCCTCGATGCGCTCGACCGGCGGCATGAAGACACAGAGCCTGCCGTCGCGGGGCTCGACCGAGATCGCGGTGCGCACGGCGCCGCCGATCTCACTGAGCGTCTGCTCGACGCGGCTCTGGCTGCTGTCGTCGCTCTGGCGCGAGGCCTCGGGCATGGCGCGGCCGGCGGGAACGAAGACCTCGGGTAGCGGTGCGCGCGGGATCGAGGGATCGGCCGGGTGGATATAGGGGAAGCGGGCCGGCGGCACGTAGGGCAGGGTGCCGAGCGGCAGGCGGTAGCCGACGGGGCTGTCACCGGGCACGAGGAAGATCTTGCCGCGGCGGGTCTTCCACTTCTCGCTGATCCAGCGCTGGTCCGAGGCCCGGGCATTCCAGGCCTGCACGGGCAGGATATAGCCTGTCGGTGTCGTCAGGCCGCGCTCGAAGACGCGGGCAATGCGGCTGCGCTCTTCCGGGTCCGTCAGCTTGGAGTTGGACGGGTCGACATTTTCCGGCAGGCTGCCTTCCTTGATGATCCATTCGGCCGGATCTTCGTAGGCCGGCAGCACCATGTCAGGCTCGATCGCCAGTTCCCTGGCGATCGCGTTCAACAAGTTGGAGGCGTCTTCGGCCTTGGCGCCGGTCTCCTTGCCTTCGCCGGCGATCAGCGCCGGGTTCTGCCAGATCGGCTTGCCGTCCTTGCGCCAGTAGAGCGAGAAGGTCCAGCGCGGCAGGCTTTCGCCGGGATACCACTTGCCCTGGCCGTAATGCAGGAAGCCGCCGGGGGCGAAACGCTCGCGCAGCTTGCGGATCAGCTCGTCGGCCTTCTCGCGCTTGGTCGGGCCGACGGCTGCGGTGTTCCATTCCTCGGATTCGAAATCGTCGATGGAGACGAAGGTCGGCTCGCCGCCCATGGTGAGGCGCACGTCCTCGGCCTGGAGAATGCTGTCGACCTTGCGGCCAAGCGCGTTGAGCTCCTCCCAGCTGTCGTCGGAGAAGGGCTTGGTGATGCGCGGATGCTCGGCCACACGCTCGACCTTCATGTCGAAGGCGAATTCCGTGTTGGCGTGGCCGTAGAGTGCGCCGGAGATGGGGGCGGCGTTGCGATAGTGCGGGGTGGCGGCAAGGGGTATGTGGCTTTCGCCGGTGAGCAGGCCGGAGGTCGGGTCGAGGCCGATCCAGCCGGCGCCCGGAATATAGACTTCCGCCCAGGCGTGCAGGTCGGTGAAATCGACCTCGGTGCCGGACGGGCCGTCGAGCGCCTTCAGATCCGGCGTCAGCTGGATGAGATAGCCTGACACGAAGCGGGCGGCGAAGCCGAGGTTGCGGAGGATCTCGACCAGCAGCCAGCTGGTGTCGCGACAGGAGCCGAGCGCCAGCTTCAGCGTCTCCTCCGGCGACTGCACGCCGGGCTCCATGCGGATGACATATTCGATGTCGCCCTTCAGCTTCGCATTGAGGCCGACGATGAAGTCGGTGGTGCGCATCGGGGTGCGGTCGATGCCCGAGAGGTAGGTCGCAAGCGCCGGCTCCACCGGCTGCGGCTGCATGTAGATCTTCAGGTCTTCGCGAATATCCTCGGGATAGGAGAAGGGCCACATCTCGGCGCTCTCCTCGACGAAGAAATCGAAGGGATTATAGACGGTCATGTCGGCGACGAGATCGACTTCGATCTTGAACTCCGTCACCGGGTCGGGGAAGACGTAGCGGGCCAGATAGTTGCCGTAGGGGTCCTGCTGCAGGTTCACGAAATGGTTTGCCGGCGATACCTTCAGCGAATGGCTGATCACCCGCGTCTTCGAATGCGACGCAGGCTTGAGGCGGATGATCTGAGGCCCGAGGCGGACCGGCTTGTCATAATTATAATGCGTCAGGTGATAGATGCTGGCTTTGATCGACATGGACTGCCTTATCCGCGGCCGTATCGTTGTACGGCATTTGCTGTTCCCAAGTGCAGTGTGTGCAATGCAGCGAGAGAATGCAAGGTAGGGAGGGGATTGGTTTGGCAGTCGTGCATTTCTGCCGTACCATCGTGTTGGGTCGGAGATCAGTTCATGACGACATTGACGGTAACGCAGCAGGGCACGGCGACTTTGCCGGAAGAGGTGTTGGAGCATCTCGGGACCCGGCCGGGCGAGGCTATCAGGATCGATCTGCTGCCAGATGGACGGGCGGTACTCAAAGCAGCCAAGGGCAACGGTTCCTGGCATGAGCTGAGCGGGATGCTCGCGGGCAAGACCAATGGCAGAAGGCTTTCTATCGAGGAAATCAACGATGTCGTTGCCGAAGCCGGAACGGCCGGGATCACGATCAAGGTCGATCCGTTTCCGTCGGATGATGAACTCAATGGCCTTTGGGTGGAAGCCTGGGGCGATCAGGACGCGCGGGATTTCGGTAAGGTGCTCGCTCGCAGTCTCGCCCATCTCGGAGCGTACGAGGGCCGACGTCTGGTGGGATTTGTCAACGTCGCGACGGATGGTGGAGTGCACGCATTTCTTCTGGATACCTGCGTCACACCGGCCATGCGGGGGAAGGGGATTGCCACGATGCTGGTCGAGGAAGCAATAAATGTTGCCCGAAGCAGAGGCGCAACATGGCTACATGTCGACTTTGAACCGCATCTGGCCTCATTCTATCGTGGTTGCGGATTCAGGTCGACAGAAGCAGGTCTCATTCGGCTATAGGACGGGCAGACAGCCATAGCTGTCGATGATCGCCTCACCCCCTCTCGAACGTCACCACCGCCTTCAACCCCCGTCCGCCATCCCCAGTGCCGAGGTCCAGCCTCGCACCAAACAATCCGCAAATCTCCTCGACGATCGGCAGGCCCAAGCCCGCGCCGGGGCTCGCCATGTCGTTGCCGCGCGAGAAGCGGCGGCGCACCGCGTGGAGGGTTTCGGGCGGGATGCCGGGGCCGTTGTCCTCGACTTCGAGCAGCACGGCATCCTCAAGGCCGCGGATGCGGACGGTGACTTCGGCGCCGTGGCCGGCATAGGCGATGGCGTTGCCGGCGAGGTTGCGCAGGAGTTCGCCGATCAGAAGCGGCTCGGCGCGGATCATTTCCTGCCGGTCGCCCTCGAAGCCGAGATCGATGCCGGCGGCGGAGGCGGTAGGGATGAGTTCGCCGGTGATCTCCTGGGCGATCGCGGTCAGGTCGATCGCGGTTGCGGTCAGCGCCTCGCGCGAGGTGGCGGCGTCGATCTTGGCCATCAGCAGCAGCTGCGCCAGCACGCGTTCGGCATGTGCCACGGCTTGATCGCCCTTCAGCGCCACGGCTTGGGCATCGGCGAGTGAGGTGGCGCGTGATGACAGCGCCAGTTGGGTGCGGATGATGGCGAGCGGGGTGCGCAGCTGGTGGCTGGCGTTGCCGGTGAAGTTGCGCAGCGCGTCCAGCGCCTGTTCGAGCCGGATCATGAAGCTGTTGACGGTATCGACCAGCGGCTGCACCTCGCTGGGCACGGATTGCTCGATCGGGTGCAGGTCGTCGGGGCTGCGTTCGCCGATCGCGTCGCGCAGCTTGTAGAGTGGTCGCAGCGCCACGGTGACCGAGATCCAGACGATGATGGCGGCGCCGAGGATCATCACCGAGAGGCGCAGCGCCGAGCGCAGCAGGATGGCGCGGGCGAGCTGGCGGCGGGCGATGGTGGTTTCGGCGACGGTGACGGTGAAGGGGACCGAGCGGATGCCCGTGGAGGCCGAGCGGTTGAGGGTCGCGACACGAATCGGTTCGTTGCGGAAGCGGTCGTCGGCGAAGACGGCGCTGTCGCCCTTCGTCTCCTTGAGAACCGGGAGCGCCTGATAGCCGGTGATGAACTCGCCGGGCGGGCCGTCGACGCGGTAGAAGACGCGGTCCTGCGCCGCCGATGTCAGCATCTCCAGCGCCACATAGGGAATATCGACCTGCAGCGAGCCGTCCTCGGCAACCACGACGCGCTCGGCGATCGCCAGCGCCGAGCCGGCAAGCACGCGGTCGGAGACGATGTTGGAGGTCTGCACGGCCTCGCGATAGGTATCGGCCAGCGCCACGATGCCGATGACGGCGGTGGAGATCAGCAGCCAGAAGAGCAGCCGGCGGCGGAGCGAATAGGCCGACGTCATGGCGCCTCGGACGCGGCTGTGCCTGTTGTGGGCTCGGGTAGCTTATCGAGATAGTAGCCGATCCCACGCGCGGTCTTCACCGTCAGGCCATGTGGGGCCAGGCGTTTTCTCAAGCGGCTTACATATTGCTCGATCGCGTTGGCGGAGATGTCGTCGTCGAAGGCGGTCAGCGACTGGATGATCGCTTCCTTCGAAACCACCTTGCCGGCGCGCATGAAGAGGATTTCGAGCAGGCCGAGTTCGCGGGCGGGGATGTCGAGCGGTGTCGCGCCTGAGAAGAAGGCGCGGGAATTCAGATCGAGCGACAGGCTCCCGAAGCTGACGGTCGCCGAATGCAGGCCGGCCTGGCGGCGCAGGAGCACGCGCACGCGGGCTTCGAATTCCGAGATGTCGAAGGGCTTGATCAGGTAGTCGTCGGCGCCGAGATCAAGGCCCTTGACGCGTTCCTCCGGGGTGCCGCGCGCGGTGAGAATGAGAACGGCGGCCTGGTTCTGGCGGGCGCGCATGGCGCGCAGCACGTCGAGGCCGTCCATCTCAGGCAGGTTGAGATCGAGCACAACGAGGTCGAAGCTCTCGGCTGCGGTCACCGCATTGGCGGATGCGCCGTCATGGACGATATCGACGGCATGGCCGGTGCCGCGCAGAATGGCCGACAGCCCGTCGGCCAGCGCGATATTGTCCTCCACCAGTAGAATGCGCACGGATGTTCCCTTGATTTTTGAAAAGGATACACGGCGGCGCTGACGATGTCACGGTGCGCTTTGCATGGCTTCACTGCTGCGCGATCGCTGCCATCAGCCTGATGAAGCGCGGGTCGGCGCGGATGTTGTCGAGGTCTGAATCGTTTTCGAACCATCCGATCTGGTAGGAGGAGCTGTTGGGCAGCAATTGCTCCAGCAGTTCGATGGCGCGATCGGTCTCCTTGAGCACGGCGTGGACGCAGACGGCGTTGTAGCGGGTGATGACGTCGTGCGGGTCCATGGCGAGCGCGCGGTTGATCCAGGAGACGGCGCGCCTGTTGTCGCCGATCTGGGCGTAGGCGAGGGCCGCGCGGTGTACGGGGGCGGAGTTGCCGGGGTTCTGCTCGGCGGCGCGCTCGGCGCGGACAGCCCCTTCGGCGGCCCATTTGCGCCCCTCTTCGGCAAGCCCGAGGGAGCGGAAGGCGGCGGCGAGCAGGACCGGGGAGACGTAGTCATCGGCGTAAAGGCTGGCGGAGCGCTCGAAATAGATGATCGCGTCCTCGAACTGGCCACGCTTGAACAGCCGGTGGGCGAAGTGGAAATTGGCCTCGAAGAGATTGGGATCGAGATCAAGGGCCCGGGCGAAATAGATGTCGGCTTCTCCGTCGCGGTCGGCGTGATGCAGCGCGATGGCGCGGGCGGCGTGGGCTTCGGCGAGATCCGGGTCGAGCGCCAGCGCCTTCGATGTCATCTCGAGGATCTCGCCGATTGGCAACTCGGCGGCGTACCAGATGTAGAGCGCGCTGTCGCAATCGGCGATGCCGGCATAGGCGCGGGCATAATTCGGATCGAGCTCTGTCGCCTTGTAGAACATACGCCTTGCCATGATGAGATAGGACATGGTCATGGTGCGGGCGAATTTGCGACCGCGCAGATAGTAGGTGTAGGCCTCGACATTGGTGGTGGGATCGCTTTCGATGGCGCGCACTTCCTCCGGCCGCATCTTGACCTTCAACTGGCCGACGATGGCATGGGCGATCTCGTCCTGTATGGCGAAGATATCGGTCAGCTCGCGGTCGTAGCGGTCGGCCCAGAGATGGTCTTCATTGATGGCATCGATCATCTGCGCGCTGATGCGCACACGGCCGCCGGATGTGCGCACACTGCCCTGCAGCACATAGCGAACCGACAGCTCGGAGGCGATCTGGCCGATCTTCATGGCGCGGCCCTTGTAGGCGAAGGTGGTGTTGCGCGGGGTGACGAGCAGGCCCGAGATCTTCGACAGGTCGGTGATGATGTCTTCCGTCAGGCCGTCGGAGAAATACTCCTGATCCGGGTCGCCGCTCATGTTGGTGAAGGGAAGCACGACGATCGAGCGGGTGTCGGCGGTGGGCGCTTCGGAGGCCACGCCGGTGACGTCATCGGGGAGATCGACGAGCACGGCGTAGACGTGGACCTTCTGCTCTATGTTTTTCAGCGTCTGACGGCCGCGATCCTCGAAGCGCAGGTCGAGACGCGCGCCGACATGGTCGCGGACCGAGGAGGAGACTGCAATGCCGCCGGGATCCGCCACCGCCTCGAGACGAGCGGCGACATTGACGCCGTCGCCGAAGATATCGCCGCCTTCGACAATGACGTCGCCGAGATTGACGCCGATGCGAAAGCGGATGCGGCGGCCTTCCGGCACCTCATGATTGCTGATCGCTATACCGCGCTGGATTTCGACGGCGCAGGCGACCGCGTTTACGACACTGCCGAATTCCACCAGCAGCCCATCGCCGAGCAGCTTCACCACCCGGCCGCCATATTCGAGGATGGCCGGCTCGATCAGCTCGATGCGGTGACGGTTGAAAGCCTTCAGCGTGCCGGCCTCGTCTATGCCCATCAGCCTCGAATAGCCGACGACATCGGCGGCGAGGATGGCTGTCAGTCGGCGCTCCAATGCGTCCTCCGCGTGATCCGGAAAGGTGGTCGGGCGAGTAATCGCCTGAAGTCTACCGTCTTTGACCCTGCTTGTCGCGCGCAGCTGCTACGCCTTTGGATGAGTTTGAGCACGCGCAGCATGGCGCGAAGGCGAGATGGTGGGCGCGGGCTCACTTGTGCCTGATGGCGCAGTCATGCATTCTCACTTCATGAGGAGACTGCCACTACTTGCGTTGATGTTGCTCTGTCCGGGCCTCGCCCTGGCGGAGCCGGTTTTCTACCCGGCTGTGTCGGGCAATGCCGGGGCACCCGTGCTCGTCGTCTATTCCTCCCTCGACGAGCCGCTGGCGCAGCCGATGATCCGCGGTTTCCAGGAGGCCAATCCCGATGTGGCCGTCACCTACGAGGACATGCTGACCGGCGAGATCTACGACAGGATCGTGCGCGAGACGGATGCGGGCAAGAAGACGGCGGATTTCGCCTTCTCGTCTGCCATGGACCTGCAGGTGAAGCTTTCCAACGACGGCTATGCGCAGCCGAGCGTTCTTCCGATGAGTGGAATTTGGCCGAAATGGGCGAACTGGCGCAACACCGCCTATGCGCTGACCTTCGAGCCCGCCGTCTTCGTCTATCACAAGCCGAGCTTCGTCAACGAACAGCCGCCGAGTTCGCGTGCCGAGTTCGTCGATTATCTCAAGCGCAAGGGCGATGCCGTGCACGGGCGG
The DNA here is from genome assembly GCA_900472605.1 of Hyphomicrobiales bacterium. Lineage (GTDB taxonomy): Bacteria > Pseudomonadota > Alphaproteobacteria > Rhizobiales > Rhizobiaceae > Rhizobium. The sequence goes on from UCJD01000053.1 coordinate 49,597, forward strand.
ATCGGCACCTACGACATCGAGCGCTCCGGCGTCGGCTTCCTGTTCATGGCGCGCGACCAGGAGCAGTTTGGCGACATCTGGTCCGTCATCGGCGCCATGGGGGCGGCGGGGGTGAAGCTTTATTCGACGAGTTCGGCCATTCTGGAGCGCGTCTCCGACGGTCGTTTCGTGCTCGGCTACAACATTCTCGGCTCCTATGCGGCCGACTGGGCCAAGCGGCATCCCGAGGTCGGCATCGTGCTGCCGAAGGACTATACCGTCGTGATGTCGCGGATCGGGCTGGTGCCGCAGGCGGCGGCCAATCCGGAGCTCGGGCGACGCTACCTCTCCTTCTTCATGTCGAAGGAGGGGCAGACGATCATGGCGCGCGAGCTGCAGATCCCGGCCGTCAGCCCTGAAGTGACCGGAGAGAACACCGCCAACACCATGCAGGCGCTGCTCGGTGCGCAGCTGAGGCCCGTTCCTGTCAGTCCCGGGCTGATGGTCTATCTCGACCAAGTCAAGCGGGCGCGGCTGATTGCGCACTGGAATGAAGTGCTGCGGACGCAATAAGCGTCAGGCGTGCTTTTTTGGGGCAATTATATCGGATCGGTTGCATAAGTATAGTTTCAGCCGATTTCATCGACTTTACCGGGAGATCCAGGTTTTGTACTGAACATTTAAAGCTCGAAAATTCGTCTTCCGCGCTACTATTCTTTTAACCGTCAGGCTCCATATTAGGAAATTGGAAAGGTCGGGAACCAATCGCCACTCCACGCGTTTGGGAGTCTCGAAGTCTGGCGTGCATCGATCCATGGGCATTACCGCATGAACATTCTCATAGTCGAAGACGAGTTGCTGATCGCACTTGATCTTGAATCCATCGTCGAGGATCTCGGCCACACCGTTATCGGTCCGGCTCGAACTTTGGATGAGGCGCTTGAGCTTGCCGCCGATGCGGAAGTCGCGCTGGTGGATGTGCAGCTTGCCGATGGCGTCACCGGTCCCGCGATCGCGGAACGGCTCTCCAAGGAACATGGCGTGACCGTCGTCTTCGTTACCGGCAATCCCGAGATGGTGCGCAACAGCCGCAGCGCCGTCGGCGTGGTGTCGAAGCCGCATTGGCCGGAGAAGGTATCGGAAGCACTCGACTACGCCGCTGCGATCCGGTTCGGCAAGTCGCTGATCTCGCCGCGCTTCCTGATGCCGCTTGCGTCCTGACCATTCGCGCCTGACAATCAACTATCTTAATCGAATGACGAACGACGGCACTGGCGATACAAATGATCGTCGGCCTTTCATCGCTACAAGGGTACTGCTGTGGTCCACGATTTTCAGCATGACATCGACGACGTCGCGGCGATCGAGGTCGTTCCGACGATTCTGCAGGTCATGCAGGCAACCACCGGCATGGGTTTCGTGGCGGTCGCCCGCGTCACGGACGAGCGATGGATTGCCTGCGCGGTGCTCGACAGCATCGATTTCGGCCTGACGCCGGGCGGCGAGCTCAGCGTCAAGTCGACCATCTGCGATGAAATTCGCGACAATCGCCAGCTTGTCGCCATCGATCATGTCAGCGAGAGCCCCAATTGGGCCTCCCATCACACGCCATTGCAATACGGCTTCCAGAGCTACATCTCGGTGCCGATCATCCTCGGGGACGGATCATTTTTCGGTACGCTCTGCGCCATCGATCCCAATCCGGCGCAGGTGGACAATGCGCGCGTGATCAGCATGACCAAGCTGTTCGCCGATCTGATCGCCCGCCATCTCGATGCGCGACGACAGCTGGTCGATGCCGAGGAGCGGCTCACCGCCGAACTGCAGACCTCGCATCTGCGTGACCAGTTCATCGCCATACTCGGTCACGACATCAAGAACCCGATCGCCTCGATCGATGCGGGCGCGCGGCTGCTGCGTAAATCCGTGACCGATCCGCAGGGCAGAACGATCCTCAGCCTGATGGAACAGAGCGTCAAGCGGGTGTCCAATATCGTCGAGAACGTCATGGACTTCGCGCGCGGGCTCGGCGGCGGCATGGCGCTGCGCACCGAGATTACGCCCGTTGGCATCATGCTGGAGGATATCGTCGCCGAGTTCGCGCAGCTTTATCCGGATCGCCGGATCGACACGGATTTTTCCGTTTCGAACAGTCTCCACGTCGATCGCGGCCGGATGGGACAGCTTTTTGCCAATCTTCTGTCCAATGCCATCGTTCACGGCGCCGGCGATGGGCCAATCCGTTGTGGTGCGCGCGAGACGGATGGCCTGTTCGAATTATGGGTCGCCAATCGCGGTGCGCCGATCTCGGCTGAGTCCGTGTCGGGCATCTTCATGCCATTCAAGCGGCGGGGTGTTCAGGGAGAGGGCCTTGGCCTCGGCATCTACATTGCGTCCGAGATCGCCAAGGCTCATGGCGGCAAGCTTTCGGTTGCTTCGGATACGGACGAAACGCGCTTTACGCTGGTCATGCCGGCGATTGTTTCGGCGCGCAACAAGGCCGCCGAATAGCGTCGCTATCAGCTTTTCACGTCAAGCGGTTCAGCGGAAGCGACATGGGCGCTGCGCATTGGACAGCAGTTCCTGTTTCGTGGCGAAGGACCCGAAAAGCTTCAGCAACCGCTGCTCCTCGTCCTTTTCCAGCCGGTGCCGGCGCGAGAAATCGACAACGCTCCACACTTCGCGGAGCCTGTCGTTCTGGCGGTCTGCATCGATCTGGTTGATGTCTATGTGCGTGCTCATGACAAACTCTCCCCTATACTTTCGCCTAACGTGGAAAGCCCGCGCTGGTTCCATCGTTTCCGACAAAATTCCGCACATCTCAGCAGTCTGGGGCGCCCTGGCGAATTATGGCAAAAAAGTGTCCTTCCGACTGGATAGGCTGGCAATGTCAGCTAAATGACAGCTTGGTGTGGTCATTTTTGACGAACTTCAACTCCGTGGAGGCGGATAGGGGAAGTTTCGGGAGGAGTTCCGCCGTATCGTTCGGACCTAGACGTCCGTGTGCGCTGTCCTTCCCGATCTCATCGAGAACATGCGCGGTTGCTCGACCGCGCCATTGGAGGACACGACGTGAAACACATTTTCCTGACCAGCATTTTCGCGGCCGCCATCGCGCTGCCGGCATTCGCCGCCGACTATACGATCATGGCGCCGGCAGCTCCTGGCGGCGGCTGGGACCAGACGGCCCGCTCGCTGCAGACCGTGATGCAGAAGGAAGGCATCTCCAGCAACGTTCAGGTGATGAACGTTCCGGGCGCCGGCGGCACCATCGGTCTCGCCCAGTTCACCGGCCAGAACAGCGGCAACCCGAACGCACTGATCGTCGGCGGCTATGTCATGGTCGGCGCCATCCTGACCAACCAGTCGCCTGTGACGCTGAAGGATGTCACGCCGATCGCGCGGCTGACCGGCGAATACGAGGCTATTGTCGTCCCAACCTCGTCCGACATCAAGACGATGGGCGATCTCGTCGCCAAGCTTAAGGCCGATCCGGGCTCGGTATCCTGGGGCGGCGGGTCGGCCGGCGGCACCGACCATATCGCGGTCGGCCTGATTGCCAAGGCTTCGGGCGTCGATCCGACGAAGATCAACTATGTCGCCTTCTCCGGTGGTGGCGAAGCGCTGGCGGCGATCCTCGGCGGCCAGGTCACGGCCGGCATCTCCGGCTATGGCGAATTCGAATCGCAGGTGAAGTCGGGCCAGCTGCGCCTGCTCGCCGTCTCCGGCGATGAGCGCATCGAGGGCGTGGACGCGCCGACGCTGAAGGAAGCCGGCATCGATGTCAGCCTGCAAAACTGGCGCATGGTGGCTGCCGCTCCCGGCCTGACGCCCGAGCAGACAGCCGCCGTTACGGCAGACTTCGACAAGCTCTCCAAGTCGGCCAGCTGGCAGGAACTCCTGAAGACCAAGGGCTGGGCCGATACCTACCTCGCCGGCGACGCCTTCAAGGCGCAGCTCGACAAGGACGTCGCGTCCACCGAATCCATCCTCAAAGATATCGGACTTGTTCAATGAGCCTGGGCAACGAACCCGTGGCAGAAAAGCGCCGCCCCGATTGGGCGGCGCTGGTCATTGCCATTTGTCTTTTCGCCGTGGCTGCGGTGATGCTGTGGGATGCCTCGCATATGCGGGTCATCGCCCAATATGACCGCATCGGACCGGCAACCGCGCCGAAGGTCGTCGCTTTCGGGCTGATCGGGCTCGGCATCTGGACCGTGTTCGAGGCGTTTCGCGGCGAGTTTCCCGAGCGCGAGCGCCAGGAAATCGCGCCGGTCATCTGGGTCGTGGCCGGGCTTGCGGCGCAGATGCTGCTCTTGAAGACCGCCGGTTTCTCGATCGCCACGGGGCTCCTGTTTGCCTTTACGGCGCGCGGTTTCGGCCAGCGCAAGCTGTGGTTCTCGATCCCCTTCGGCATCGTCTTCAGCTTCGTCGTCTGGGCGATCTTCTCGCAGCTGCTGAAGCTCACGCTGCCCGCCGGGCCGCTTGAACGCCTGTTTTTCTAGGATACGCCAGCGATGAACACCTTCGAATTCCTGTTCCAGGGCATCCTGGTCGCCATGCAGCCGATGAACCTGCTCTATGCCTTCATCGGCGTGACGCTCGGCACCGCCGTCGGCGTGCTGCCCGGCATCGGGCCGGCGTTGACCGTGGCGCTTCTGTTGCCCGTGACTTACCAATTGGATCCGGCGGGATCGCTGATCATGTTCGCCGGCATTTACTATGGCGGCATGTATGGCGGCTCGACGACGTCGATCCTGCTCAACACGCCGGGCGAAAGCGCCTCGATCGTCACTGCGCTCGAGGGCAACAAGATGGCGCGCGCCGGGCGCGGCGGGCCGGCGCTGGCAACGGCCGCGATCGGCTCCTTCGTCGCCGGCCTGATCGCCACGCTGGGCTTGGCCTTCATCGCGCCTTTCATCGTCAAGCTGGCGCTGGTGTTCGGGCCGCGCGAGTATTTCGCGCTGATGGTGCTGGCCTTCGTCACCGTGTCGTCGGCCTTTGGCGACTCGGCCCTGCGCGGTCTTACCTCGCTGTTCATCGGCTTCGCGCTCGCCATGGTCGGCATCGACCAGCAGACCGGTCAGGCGCGGCTTTCCTTCGGCGTGCCCGATCTGCTCGATGGTGTCGAGGTGACGACGCTTGCGGTCGCCATGTTTGCGATCGGCGAGACGCTCTACATCGCCGCCCAGGGCAACAGCATCGAAGAGAAGGTCGAGGCCGTGAAGGGCTCGCTGTGGATGACGGCGGAGGATTGGGGCCGCTCGTGGAAGGCCTGGCTGCGCGGCACCGCGATCGGCTTCCCGATCGGCGCCATGCCTGCCGGCGGGGCCGAGATCGGCACGTTCCTCTCCTATGCCACCGAGAAACGGCTGGCGAAGAACCCGGAGGAATTCGGCCATGGCGCCATCGAGGGCGTTGCCGGTCCCGAGGCCGCCAACAACGCGTCGGCCGCCGGTACGCTGGTGCCACTGCTGACGCTCGGCCTGCCGACGACGGCGACGGCGGCGATCATGCTCGCCGGCTTCCAGCAATACGGGCTGCAGCCGGGGCCGCTGTTGTTCGCCAACAATCCGCAGCTGGTCTGGGGGCTGATCGCCAGCCTGCTGATCGCCAACGCCATGCTGCTGGTGCTCAACCTGCCGATGATCGGGCTCTGGGTGCGGCTGCTGACGATTCCGAAGCCGTGGCTCTATGCCGGTATCCTGCTGTTTGCGACGCTTGGCACCATCGGCGCCAACCCCTCGGTGTTCGAACTCGGCATGCTGCTGGCGTTCGGCGTGCTCGGCTACATCATGCGGCTGTTCGGCTATCCGATCGCGCCTGCCGTGGTGGGCCTGATCCTGGGGCCGCTTGCCGAACAGCAGCTGCGCCGGGCGCTCGCCATCAGCCAGGGGGATGTGACGACGCTCGTGATGTCGCCGATCGCGGCGGGGTTGCTGATCGTGGCCGCCGCTGCCTTCATCATCCCGCTGATCCTGCGTCTGCGCGGGCGTGGGCAGGTGTTGTCGCAGCTGGCAGCCAACGAGGACTGAGAGACAAAGACTTATAAAAAGACTGCCGAGGAGCGTTCTTCTGCGATGAACGCTCCTGACCCCAAAAGACTTGCGGCCGGCGATGGACACATCCGCCGGCCGTTTTCGTTCCAGGCTACTTCACGGGCGTTGCCTCGGGGAACGACCACTTACCGTCGAGGATTTCGGCTTTCGGCCTGTAGAGGCGGACCATGTAGTTCCAGCCTTTCATCACAGGCAGGCAGTTGTCGGTGTCTTGCTTGCAGCCGCCGAACTGGATCGTTACCGCGCCGTCGGCGCCCTTCTTGGCGATGACGTTGTTGATGTTGTAGGCGCCGAGCTTGTTCTTCTCGTAATAGCCCTTGTCGTTGTAGAGGCTGATCGACCAGAAGCCGTCAACGGGAACGTCCTTGGCCGTCAGCGTGTAGACGGTCTTGCCGTCGTTCTTGGCCGGCACCACGTTGAGATAGAGCGCGTCCTTCTCGGGATTGCCGCCCCAGGCGGAGGCCGCGCCGATCAGGCGGCGGACGGGATCGACGTCCTCCTTGCGGCCGAACATGCCCTTTGTGTCGGGAAGCGTCGCCGCAAGCACGAGCAGCGCCTTGCGAATCTTGTCCTGGCTTGCCTTGTCCCACTGCGGCACCTCGAATGTGCCGGGACCGCCCGGCTGCTCCGCCTTGATCGCGTCCTGCAGCTTGTGGACGGCGGCCACGTCCTCCGGCGAGCCGGGGTCGACCAGCGTGCGGATGCCGACCAGCACGTAACGTGTCCCGACATTCTCCTTCGTCAGCACATGTGGCGCGGTGTCGTAGCTGACCTCCTGGGTGTACTGATCCTCGTTGATCACCTGCAGCGACATGAAGCGATTATCGGATTGCGGCAGGGTGACGGTGACCGGGCCGGCGTCGAGATCGAAGACGGCGGCGGAATAGAGCGTGTCGCGATTCAGGCGGATGACGGTCTGGTTTTCGATGGTCGCCGGCTCGCGGCGATGGAAGAATTTGCCGAAGCCGCCATCCTTGACCATGCGGCTGAAATAAAGGTCGCTTTCGGCACGCGGGAAGCTCTCGGCGGTGACCGCGACGGGGTCGGCGGCGCAGACCGTGGCGACGGACTGAAACGTTGCGATCGTCAGGACGCCCGTGGCGATCAACAGCTTTCCGGCAATGGTGGACGGGATGGGCATTGGTTCGCTCCATTTCGGGGATTGGTGCATTTTCGTGGGGCGAAGCTAGCGAGACCGCGCGCGCGGGATAAGTACGCAACAGTAACAGAGCTGTAAATTTCACTAGAGGTGCTTGAGGAAGTCGAGCACGCGGCGCGTGAGAAGGGCGCTTGCTTCGGAATCCCAGGAGGGAAGAGAGCTGTCGGCGAAATAGTGCTGGTCGCCTGGGTAGAGGAAAAGGCTCGCGTCCTTCACATGCTCCAAAATTTCGCGGGCGGCATCGATGTCGCCTTCGTGCATGAAGATCGGGTCGGCATCCATGGCGTGGATTTGTACAGGCACGTCATCCGGCCACGGGCCGAACGACCACTCGCCGGAGAGCGGCAGGCAGGCATGGAACAGCAGGGCGCCTCGGGCGCCGGGCCGCGTCTGCGCCAGCTTCTGGGCAGGCAGGACGCCGAAGGAGAAACCGGCGTAGACAAGAGCACTCGGCAGTGCTTGCGCGATCTCCACCCCGCGCTCGCGCAGTGCGTCGAAACCGACGGATTTGATATAGGCCATGCCCTCGTCGATGCTCGCAAAGACATGGCTATCGAAAAGATCGGGCGTGTGCACGACATGGCCCGCGTCGCGCAGATGTTCGGCGAAGACGTGGATGCCCGCAGTGAGCCCGAGCGCGTGATGAAAGAGCAGGACTTCGGCCATCGATTACCTCCGGGAGGATAGCTATGGCGGCGAAAAGCGAAGTCCATGGGGAGCCGGCGACGACAGTGAAATGGTCTCCCGTCGGAGGTTGCTAGACCTAGGGATAGCATGCCGAAAACCGAAGTATGATTGTGACGCGGCGGGCCAGCTGCGATTTTCGCCTTCGAGCAGAACGCCGTCCTGTTCTCATGATCGAAGGAGAAAACGAATGAAAATCCTCACCGACAAGTTGCTTTCGCAGTCCGCCTATAGCGCTGATATCGACGTTCCGTTCGAACAGGTCGACATCGCCGAATGGCTGTTCAGCCTGCCTGAGGCCGAGTATCTGCGCTGCTGCCCGCCCGACCACATCGCCGCGGGCAACACGACGACTGACGATGGCCGTCGGATGTCGATCAATGTCGAGATGATCGGAACCGGTCTGGTGGTCCAGCACTACATTGCGGAAGAACAATCGCCGGCCTATTGCCGGATGAACTCGATCTCCGACGTGTTCACCTCCGCAGGGCGCACGCAGGTCAACGTCATCTGGGAATTGATCGCCGAGCGCCGGGAGGACGGTTACACCCGCTACACGAACCGCGTTACGTCCCATCCCACCGACGTCTTCATGGCGTTCATCCAGCAGCATGGCCAGAGCTTTGAACAAGCCGCCGCTGCGCGCCAGGATGCGGGTGGCGATCACAACCGGCGTGAAACGCCGCTCTTTGCCGCAAGCATCGCCCGCCGTGCGTTGGCCAGACGGAATTGACGCGCAGGCAAATATTGGCGCTGCCCGCGTGAGCCGTCCCGGTGCGACATCGGGCCGGCCGTTGCCGCTGCCTGGGCTTTCCTGCATGGCTGGGTTGAATTCCTGGCGGTTGTGCTCCCCACCCCGTGCGCCCATATGTGAGTAGTCAATCATATGCTAGAGAAAGAAAGACAATGTCCTTCCGTCAGTCCATTCGTGATGGCTTGCTTGGCCGCGCCTTTGCGATGATCGGTGCCGCGAATGCCGCCAGCGCCGCCGTCGAATCCGGCCGCCGCCCCAGGGAGCGCGATCTCAAGAGGCTCGGGATCGATCCGAGCTTGTTCGGCCGCATCAATCACTAAGCCTGCAATTGAGAAGCGGTCGTCGGCCGCTGACATGAAACAGCCCGCCACCTCTCGGTTGCGGGCTTTATTTTTGTCCAGGATAGGGGCCGCAGCGGTGCCGCGACCCCTAGTCCAACGTCAGGCCTGAACCTGCTGTTCCTTCTGGGCATGCGTCTCGCCATGCGCCAGTTCTTCCGCCCGCTCGCGCTTGTTGTAGCGGATGGAGGACAAGAGCGAGATGCCGATCAGGGTCGCGCCGCCCAGCCCGGTGATGACCTCGGGGATGTGGTAGAGCGTCTGCACATACATGATCACGGAGAGGATCAGGATGGCGTAGAAGGCGCCGTGCTCGAGATAGCGGTATTCGGCCAGCGTTCCTTTTTCCACCAGCATGATCGTCATCGAGCGCACATACATGGCGCCGATGCCGAGGCCGATGGCGATGACGAAGAGGTTCTGCGTCAGCGCGAAGGCGCCGATGACGCCGTCGAAGGAGAAGCTGGCATCGAGCACTTCCAGATAGATGAAGGCGCCGAGGCCACCCTTGGCGGCGGCGCTCATCGTCTTTTGCGAGGCATCCAGCAGGCCGCCGACCACCTCGACCGCGAGGAAGGTCAGGAGACCATAGATGGCGCTATGGACGAAGGTGCTGGCCTCTGCTTCCGGCAGGAAGGAGGAGAAGACCAGGATGAGGGCCAGCACGAAGGCGATCTCGATGCCCTTGATGGTGGCCGAGCGGGCCATGAGTCTTTCGAGGCCCGCGATCCAGTGCACGTCCTTCTCGTGGTTGAAGAAGTAGTTGAGGCCGACCATCATCAGGAAGGTGCCGCCGAAGGCTGCGATCGGCAGATGCGCGTCGTTCATGATGCGGGCATATTCGGCCGGTTCGCGGGCGGCGAGAACGAGCGCTTCCCATGGGCCGATCTGCGCGGCGATGGCGACGATCGCCAGCGGGAAGACGATGCGCATGCCGAAGACGGCGATGACGATGCCCCAGGTGAGGAAGCGATGCTGCCACTCGGGCGTCATCTCCTTCAGCTTGTTGGCGTTGACGATGGCGTTGTCGAAGGAGAGCGAGATCTCCAGCACGGCCAGCACCGTACAAATGAAGAAGACGGTCGCCATGCCGCCGATGGTGCCTGAAGTCTGCCAGCCGAGCGCTGCACCCAGCGCCAAGCCGACGGCCGTGACGATGAAGGACCAGGTGAAATAGCTGAGGGTCGATTTCGTCTTGGTGGGGGTGCTCATGGGCGCACCTCGCAGGCGACGGTGGAGAGGGTCGATATGCGGAAAGAAAGCGCGATACCACAACGGGCATGCGCATGAGGCATGGTGTGCTTTTTCATCGAATGAAAATCCGCCGGCTTATTTGCAGGCGGTACCGACATCACGAGAGCGCCGTAAAAACTCTCGCCAGAGGGGCCCGGCACCAGGTTGCCCGTCAGCCGATGTCTGAGGCCGCGGGATGTCCACAGAGATAGTCAAGTTTGCGTCTCAGTCAAGATCGCCGCGCGGGCGTGATCGCTTTTCTCGGGAACCATCCGGCCGTCTGGCCGTTTGATCTGCAGTTGCCCGACATATGCGTCGCCGATGGGCCGCCGACTTCGGTCGCGGTGCACACGTTGCGCGGTCGGAAAACAGAGCCAGTGTCAAGGGAGGACGACGACCATGCAGAACTTCAGCCACGTTCCCGATACCCATATCCCCGACAAGCGCACGGAAGCGCCCGACCGGATGAAGAGGGCGAAGCCGAACCGGATGAAGACCGCCCAGGTGATGCCGCCGCATCAGGTGGACCTGACGCTGACCCCGGGGGTTCACCACGACATCCACGTGCCTGCGCATGTGACGGGCGGCGATCTTTCGCGCGAGGGGCCGATCACCAGCGACGACAAGGGCGACGCAAAGAATTGAATTGCAAAGATAGCGAGAAATACATGACCGTGAATACCGTGCCCGCCGACCTGACCATGAAACATGAGAGCGAATGGCGGGCCATCAGGTCGATTGCCTTGCGCGGCTCCGAGGGCACGACGATCGGCTCCCGTCAGAACCCGATCGTTTCCTCGAAGGCGTCCCAGGAGCGGGTGAGTTCGTAGCGGCCGATGCCGGGGATGGCGAAGTGGCCGAAATAGGGGCTGAGCTGGAATTCGGCGAAGGCCTCGCTGAGCTTGCCGACGGCGCCGACATAGATCGCCGAGGCAAGGCCGGTGCGGTTGGCGCCGTGTTCGCAATGAATGAGCAGCGGCTTGGGCGCGTCGGCCATCAGCTTTGCCAGCCGCTCGGCCTCTGATATCGGCAGGATTTTCGACGAGGACATAGGGAAGTCGATCAGGGTGATGCCGGCCTTGGCCGCGGCTGCCGCTTCCTTGTGGTACCAATCGGTGCGCTCCTCGTCGCGCAGGTTCACGATCGTCTTGATACCATAGGTATCGGCATAGGTTGCGATGTCGGAGCCGCTTGGCTGGGCCGAGCGGTAGAGCTCTCCGGGTATCACTTCATGGAAATTTCCCGTCAGCTGGCCAATGCCGGCATGACCGAAGACCAGGAGCGCCGCGCCAACCGCGAGCCCCGCGGACCACTTCAGAATTCTCAGATATCTTCGCGTCATGCCTTCACTTCTCGGCAGCCATCGTGGCTGTTGCGGGGTCGTGCCTCAGATGGGTAGCGCGATCGGGCCGTGCCAGCCCCTTCAACAATCAGCCCATTCAACGAAACGTGAGCGGACGGCTGTAGAGGGCAATTGCCGCGATGATGTGGCGGCCAGGCCAAGCGAAACTTACGAGGGCAAATGGCGCGCGCCAACCTTTCGGAAAGGATTGCGCGGCGATAATCGGCCATCACGGGAATCGGGACATCATGGCCAAGACAGCGACACGCCGCAAGACATCGACACGCTCGCGGGCGGGAGCGAGAAAAAGCGGTAGCGGTAGCGCGCTTCCCTGGCTGGTCGTGGGTGCGCTCGCCTTCGGCGGCATTGCCGTCTACGACAACTGGAAAAGCGTGAAGCCGATGCTGGCCTCGCACGCGCCTTCGCCATCGGTCTCGCGGCCGATCAGCGTGGCGAAGAGCACGGCGCGCGAGCGCGATGCGGTGCGTGACGCCATCAAGGATACGAGCCGTGATACTGGGCCGCGGCAGACCGCGTCGATCGCGCCGATCTCGAAGATCCTGCCGCCGGCGGCCGTGCCGATCCCGTCGTCCAAGGGGCCTGTCGCGGAAAAGGCGGAGCCGGTTTCCATCTCGCCAGCATCCATTTCACCGGCGCAGACGCAATCCGCTAAGGCTGCCTTCGGCTATTGCGGGCAGGGCGAGCATATCAACTGCGTGGCCGATGGCAGCACATTCTGGTACAAGGGCGAGAAGATCGTCATCGCCGACATCGTCAGCCCTGGTATCGACAATGCGCGCTGCGACGGCGAACGCCGGGCCGGCTTCGCGGCCAAGCTCAGGCTGCTCAACCTTCTGAATGCCGGGTCGTTCTCGATGAACGCCGCAGGTACGCCCGACAAGGGCGCCGCACCCCGGGTCATCTCGCGCGACGGTCGCTCGATCGGCGCGCAGCTGGTGGACGAGGGTCTGGCACGCAAGCCCGGCAAGGGCGCCTGGTGCGCCTGAGCGCCTTCGGGCGAGGAAAGCCTACTTCTGCTTCGGCGCCTTGCCGTTGGTCTTGAAAACGGCGGAGAAAGCGGTGTCGGTGCTCTTGGCGCTGCATTCGATCGCGACCGGCTTGCCGTCATAGGGGTTGCCGAGCGTGCAGTTTCCCGACACCTTGACCTGGCCGGTCATCTTCTGGCCGGCGCCTGTCACCACCATGGTGAGGGGCAACGTGACATTGCCTGACGATGCCGGCTTGATCTGCGTGCCGTCGCCCTGGAAACCGAGCATCTTTCCCTCGGCGGTGAAGATGAGGGTGACCTGACCGTTCACCAGCGTGACGCTGGCGATCTCGTTCTGGCAAGGCTTGGAGACATCGACCTTGCCGACGACAAGCTTGCTGCACCGTCCCGCCAGCGTCAACGCGCCGGGGGCGCCCGGAAAATTCTGCTGCGCCGTGCCCGCTGCCTGCGCGATCGATGCCGACAGAAGTGCTGCGGCGGTCAGGATTACCAGTTTCATTTCAATACCTCGTCATGCCTTAAGAAGCTTTTGTCTTGTCGCATGTCGGTGCCGCAAAACCGCTGCACAGCTTTGCGCGACATGCGCGTCACGCCACAGCATTGAGGCCATGACATTGTTCTGTGTTGGAAATTGGTCACCGGGTTGGACTTTCAATGCGCCGATATAGAACTTCGCGGGCCCAAGAAAAGCCACCAGAAATGGCTGCCGAAACCACTTTTACATATGTCGATCCGATAATAAGACCGTCGCCGCCCCGTGTGGGGTATTTTGAGGGGAAACATGAGAAACATCACGCTGTCGGCGGTCTCCGCCATCGCATTTCTGGCATTTGCAGGCGTCTCTCACGCGGAAGACCTGGTCTTCACGCTGAAGAACGGCACCAATTCGGTGCTCACCAATTTCTACACCTCGCCCGTTGGCGTCAACGAGTGGGAAGACGACGTCTTCGGCAAGCAGGTGCTGAACCCGGGCGAGAGCATGGACATCACCATCGGCGATGGCCGCGACGTCTGCAAATACGACATGAAGTTCGAGTTCGAGGAAGGCTCCAACCTCGATACGACGACCGATACGCAGAACCTCTGCGAAATGGGCTCCTATACGATCCACGAGTAATTGCTACGGCACTATGCTCGAATGACGAGGCTCGGCCATCCGCCGGGCCTCTTTTCGTTTGCGGGCCCTGCTGCCAATGGCCGACAGCAAAACGCCCCGGAGGCCGGGGCGAATATTGCCGCTGCGGAGTCAGCCTAGTTGCAGACGCGGATGCTTTCGATGTGGTAGCCGCCGTCATAGGCGTTCTGCACCTGGCGGTCCTCGAACCAGCAACGCGGCGGGGGCGGCGGTGGCGGATCGATGTAGCGCGGGCCGGAATTGCCATTGGCAATCGCGCCGCCGATCAGGCCGCCGATAACGCCAGCTGCAAGACCACCGGCAATGACGGCGCCATCATTGTGATGGCGGCGGCGCGGCGGCGGCGGGGGTGGCGGCTGGTCGCGATAACCATAGCCCGGCGGGCGACGGTCGTAATAC
>UCJD01000037.1 GCA_900472605.1 Hyphomicrobiales bacterium
TTCTGTGAAGCGGCTTATAAGGCCGCATGCCCAAACAAGTCAACAAGCCCGGACAAAGTTTTTTGACAGTTTTATAACATGTTGTTTTGACTGGGGGAATTTCACGCGTGGCGGATAACGTCCAGAGTGGCTTTGTGACAGCGCCGGCGTTTTTCGCGGCTGATCGCGCCGGAACAGCCCAAAACAGGCAATTTACACCCCTCATGCAGCATCGAACCCGCGCAATCGGCATCATGACCGGTTTGCCGAACCGCCCTCGCCCTTTATAGAGTGCCCTTTAGAGAGAGATTTGCGGCCGGACGGCCGCACAGCACTGTATATAGAGAGGACAGACGAGGCGTGATCGACCTGCGTGCCCTGCCGGAGCTCCCGGTCTCCCATGTTCTGCCCGAAATCGGCGCTGCGCTGACCAACGCGCGGCGCGCCGTGCTCTCGGCGCCGCCGGGTGCGGGAAAGACGACGCTGGTGCCGCTTTATCTTCTCAACGAAGCTTGGCGCGACGACGGCCGGATCATTCTGCTCGAACCACGACGGCTTGCGGCGCGCGCGGCGGCCGGGCGAATGGCGGCGCTTCTCAACCAGCCCGTCGGCGAGACCGTCGGCTATCGCATGCGGCTCGATACCAGGATTTCGGCACGGACGCGGATCGAAGTGGTGACTGAGGGTGTGTTCGCGCGGATGATCCTCGATGATCCGGAATTGTCGGGCGTGTCGGCGGTGATCTTCGACGAGTTTCACGAGCGGTCGCTCGACGCCGATTTCGGGCTGGCCCTGGCACTCGACGTGCAATCGGCGCTGCGCGAGGATTTGCGGATCCTGGTCATGTCGGCGACGCTGGATGTGGCCGGCGTGGTGGCGCTGCTCGACAACCCGCCTTTGATCGAGAGCATGGGGCGCGGCTTCCCGATCGATATTCGCTACCAGGACCGACCGGGCGGCGAGCGGATCGAGGACACTATGACCCGGGCGATCATCGACGCGCACAAGACGGAGAGCGGATCGATCCTGGCCTTTCTGCCCGGACAGGCCGAAATCGCGAGGACGGCCGAGCGGCTGCGGGAGAGATTTGACCCGACAACGGTGATCGCGCCGCTCTACGGCAATCTCAGCCAGAAGGAGCAGGACGCGGCAATCCGCCCGGCGGCATCAGGCACCCGCAAGATCGTGCTGGCGACATCGATCGCCGAGACGTCGATCACGATCGACGGCGTCCGGATCGTGATCGACAGCGGCTTGCAGCGGCTGCCGGTGTTCGAGGCATCGACGGGGATTACGCGCCTGGAGACGGTGCGGGTGTCGCGGGCCTCGGCCGACCAGCGGGCCGGACGCGCCGGGCGAACCGAGCCGGGGATCGCCATCCGGCTCTGGCACCAGGGGCAGACGGCGGCGATGCCCGCCTTCACGCCGCCGCAGATCCTTTCGACCGACCTCTCCGGCCTGGTGTTCGATCTCGCCCATTGGGGCGTGCAGGACACGCGGGCGCTCAGCTTCATGGACCAGCCGCCGGAGACGACGCTTTCAGAGGCGCGCGCGCTGTTGCGCGAGCTTGGCGCGCTCGACCGGGATGGCGGGCTGACGGCACGCGGCCGTGCGATGCGCGACATGGCGCTGCCGCCGCGGCTGGCGGCGATGGTGCTTTCTTCGGGCGAGACCGGCCACGCGAGGGAGGCTGCCATGATGGCCGTGCTTCTGACGGAACAGGGCCTGGGCGGAACGAGCATCGATCTCGAAGACCGGTTGCGCCGCTTCAAATCCGAGCGCGGCGAGCGCGCCGAGGCGGCGCGGCAGCTTGCGGCACGGTTGGCGAAGGGGCGCGATCAAGTGGTGGCCGGGGAGCCGGGTCTTGCCGGCCGACTGCTCATTCACGCCTTTCCCGACCGCATCGCGCTGCAGCGCGGCGGACGCGGCCGCTTCGTGATGGCCAATGGGCGCGGCGCCGAGATTGCCGAGACCGAGCGGCTGGCGAGCAGCACGATGCTTGTGATCGCCGACCTCACGGGCCGGGCGGCGCAGGCGCGGATCCTTTCGGCGGCAGAGGTGACGCGCGGGGATGTCGAGGCGGAGCTTCCCGGCGCGATCCGCACCGACGACCAGACTTTCTTCGACCGGCAAGGCAAACAAGTGCGCGCAAGGCGGGCGACGCGGCTCGGCGCCATCGTTTTCGACGAGACGCCGCTGCCTCGGCCATCCGGCGAGGCCGTCACCCGGGCGCTTGCCGAGGGCATCAAGGAGATGGGGCTGGACCAGCTGCCGTTTTCGAAGGAAGCGATGCAGCTGCGCGAGCGGATCGGCTTTCTTTATAGAAGCATCGGCGCGCCGTGGCCCGACATGAGCGACGCGGCGCTCATGTCTCGCATGGAGGACTGGTTCATTCCCTATCAGGCCGACGCGCGGGGGCTTTCGGACATTTCGGCGGGCGGCCTTTCGAACGGATTGATGGCGCTGGTGCCGCACGAGCTGCAGCGCGACCTTTCGCGGCTGGCGCCGACGCATTTCGAAGCGCCAACGGGGCAGCGGCATCCGATACAATATGACGGGGAAGAGCCGACGCTGACGATCCGGGTCCAGGAGCTGTTCGGGCTGAAGGCGCATCCCGTCATCGCCGGCGGGCGGCTTTCGCTGCTGCTTGAGTTGACGTCGCCGGCGCATCGCCCGATCCAGACGACGCGCGATCTCCCGGGATTCTGGGCCGGGAGCTGGAAAGACGTGCGCGCCGACATGCGTGGGCGCTATCCCCGGCATCCATGGCCGGAGCGACCGGAGGAAGCGCCACCGACGACCCGGGCAAAACCACGAGGAACATGAGCCGCCATGCCGATCAAGAGTAAAGAGATAGCCGACAAGGTCGAGAGCATGCCCGAGGAAGACCGGCAGAGCAGCCGGCGGCTGAGGCTGGAGACGCTGGTGCGCCTGCGCTGGCTTGCCGTTTGCGGGCAGACCGCCACGGTGCTGATCGTTGCCCTCTGGCTGCAGTTTCCACTGCCGGTGCAGGCGTGCATTGCGCTGATCACAGCGCTGGCGCTGGTGAACTTTTATCTGATGATTCGCTATCCGGCGACGCACCGCATCGATCCGGTGGCGGCGCTGGCGCTGCTCGGCTTCGATCTGCTGCAACTCTGCGCGCTGCTCTTCATCACCGGCGGGCTCGTCAATCCGTTCGCGGTTCTGGTATGCGTTCCCGTCATCATCGCTTTCGCGTCACAGCCAATCCGCTACAGCATGCCGCTGATCGTGGTGGCGATCGCCTGCATCACGATCCTGTCGCTCACGCCCTTCCCGCTACCCTGGTTCGACGGGGCGGAGATCGACGTTCCAAGCTTCATGCAGTTCGGGGTGTGGTGCGCGATCACGTCCACCATGACATTTGCTGCCTTCTATGCCTATCGCGTGTCGATGGAAGCGCGCCAGCTGGCCGAAGCGCTGGCGGCGACGGAACTGGTGCTGCAGCGCGAAAAGCATCTGTCGCAGCTCGATGGTCTGGCGGCGGCGGCGGCGCATGAATTGGGAACGCCGCTGGCGACGATCAGCGTCGTCGCCAAGGAGATGGAGCGCGAGCTGAAGGACGACGACCGCTTTCGCGAGGATGTGCAGTTGCTGCGCAGCCAGAGCGAGCGTTGCCGCGACATCCTGCGCCGGCTGACGACGCTCTCGGCCGAGGGCGATGCGCATCTGAGGCGGCTGCCGCTGTCGTCGATGATGGAGGAGATCGTCGCGCCGCATCGCGAATTCGGCATCAAGCTCAACCTTGTCGAGAAGGCGCCGCGCAAGGGCGAGCCGGTGACGGAGCGCAATGCCGGCATGATGTACGGACTTGGCAACCTGATCGAAAACGCCGTCGACTATGCCCGCCAGGAGGTGACGGTCACGGTGGAGCACGACCCGGAGCGCGTGCGCATCACCGTGGAGGACGACGGCGAAGGCTACTCGCCCGACATCCTGCTCAGGATCGGCGAACCCTATGTGACCAAACGGCAGAAGGAGGACAGGGCCGGCGGGCTGGGGCTCGGGCTGTTCATCGCCAAGACGCTGCTGGAGCGCTCCGGCGCGGTGCTGACCTTCGAAAATCGCGGGCCTGATCATGTCGGCGCACGCGTTCGCGTCGAATGGCCGCGGGTGCTGATCGATACGCATTCGACAAAATGAGCCGATGAGGCTAAAGAAACTGCAATGCAATCGGCCTATATCAGGCTGACAGCGCCAGGATTGAATAGATGAGCGAGCAGATTACCGACCCCTCCCCCGCCAGCGACGACTATATCGGCCCCGATGCGAGCCTCCTGATCGTCGACGACGACGGGCCGTTCCTGCGGCGGCTGGCGCGCGCCATGGAGACGCGCGGCTTTCAGGTGGAGACAGCGGAATCGGTGGCGGAGGGGGTGGCCAAGTCCACCAGCAGTCCGCCGAAATACGCGGTGGTCGATCTGCGGCTCGGCGATGGCAATGGTCTGGATGTGATCGAGGCGATCCGCCAGAAGCGCGATGATACCCGCATCGTGGTCCTCACCGGTTACGGCAATATCGCCACGGCGGTAACCGCGGTGAAGCTCGGCGCCGTCGATTATCTCGCCAAGCCGGCGGATGCCGACGATGTGTATGCGGCGCTGACGCAGCGCAGCGGCGAGAAGGCCGAACTGCCGGAAAATCCGATGTCGGCCGACCGGGTTCGCTGGGAGCATATCCAGCGTGTCTATGAAATCTGCGAACGCAACGTTTCGGAGACGGCGCGCCGGCTCAACATGCACCGTCGGACGCTGCAGCGCATTCTCGCCAAGCGGGCGCCCAAGTAGATTTCAGTTCAGACCTCGTCGACACCAAGCGCCTTGCCGGTCGCCCATTCGGCCATCAGCAGGCGCTGCGCGGCTGCGCGCGAAAAATTCAGCATGACGGATTTGCGGGTGGCGGGCGCCAGCCGATGTTCCGGCGCCTCGCGGATCATGTGGGCGCCATAGCCATCTGACAGAAACAGGCCACAGTCCTCGGGGAAGATATCGAGCGGCACATCCTTGTGTGTCGCAAAGAACAGGCGGTCGCAATGCAGGCGGTATTCCGGCCATTTGCGATCCACCCTGAAGTCCTCGATCGAGGTCTTGATCTCGATGATCCAGATCTCGCCCTTGTCCGAGACGGTGATCAGATCGGCGCGTCTGCCGCTCGCGAGCGGCAACTCCGGAAGCACGGCGTGACGCATCTCGTGAAGTAGAATTTGGACCCCGCGGCGCACCAGCATCGCCCTGTCCGATTGCCGGCCATCGATTAACGGATTGTTATTGTAAATACTCAAAATCGTCATGGATAACCTGGGGTCGCGCATGCGCGTTGTTGCAAAAAAACCATGCGGTTCTAGTTTGCCGTTGCGTAATTGCTCCGCCGCACTGCAACAGCTTGCCAAGGCGAAGTTAATCGAAAATAAACCATAATCTAAGATGGTTCGAAAGAACGATCCTCCCTTGCCCCATTCTTAAGAGACATCCATGCGCATCCGCAATGCACTTCCTGTATTCGGCCTGATGGCGACGCTCGCTCTGGCCGGTTGCTCCACGACTTCCGAGAGCGCCTCTGTCGAAAACAAGGCTGCCATGCCGGGTCCGACCGTCCAGACCGCGCAGATCTTCGACGACGCCTACGGCGTCACCACGGATGCCGGGTACTCGCTGCCGGCGATCCCGATCCAGAAGGTCAAGCCGCAGTTCCACAGGCAGGTTGTCTCCTACGAAACCACGGAGCGCCCGGGCACGATCATCGTCAACACCCGCGAGCGCTTCCTTTACTACATCATGCCCGGCGGCAAGGCGATGCGCTACGGCATCGGCGTCGGCAAGCAGGGCTTCGCATGGGCCGGCACAGCCTACGTCGCCTGGAAGCAGGAATGGCCGAACTGGCATCCGCCGAAGGAAATGGCTGTTCGCCGCCCCGAGATCGCCAAGTACGTCGAGGACGGCATGGGCCCTGGCCTTTCCAACCCGCTCGGCGCGCGCGCCATGTACCTCTTCAACGAAGAGGGCAAGGACACGCTGTTCCGCCTGCACGGTACGCCTGAATGGGCCTCGATCGGCACCGCTGCCTCTTCGGGCTGCATTCGCCTGATCAACCAGGACGTCATCGACCTTTACAGCCGCGTCCGCCCCGGCAAGACGACCTCCAAGGTCATCGTTATCCAGTAAGCTGGACCTGAAATTCGGTATAAAAAAGGCCGCCAGAACACAAGTTCGGCGGCCTTTTTGTATCTGCCTGCCTGATCAGGCGGACTGCGTCGCCTTCAGTTCCAGGCGGCGGCGGTGAAGAACCGGCTCGGTGTAGCCGTTCGGCTGCGCCCTGCCCTTCAGTACCAGTTCGAGGGCGGCCTGGAAGGCGATCGAGCCTTCGAAATCAGCGGCCATCGGATGATAGAGCGCATCACCGGCATTCTGCTGATCGACAACGGCGGCCATGCGCTTCATCGTCTCCAGAATCTGCGCTTCGGTGACCACCTTGTGATGCAGCCAGTTGGCCATGTGCTGGGCGGATATGCGCAGCGTCGCGCGGTCTTCCATCAGGCCGACATTGTTGATGTCGGGCACCTTGGAGCAGCCGACGCCCTGATCGACCCAGCGAACGACGTAGCCGAGGATGCCTTGCGCGTTGTTGTCGAGTTCGCGCTGGATCTCTTCCGGCGTCCAGTTGGGACGGACGGCAACGGGGACCGAGAGGATATCGCTGAGCTTGGCGCGCGGGCGATCCTTCAGACCGCGCTGGACATTGGCGACATTGACCTTGTGATAATGCGTGGCGTGCAGCGTGGCGGCCGTCGGCGACGGAACCCAGGCGGTGTTGGCACCGGCCTTGGGGTGGGCAATCTTCTGTTCCAGCATGGCCGCCATCAGGTCCGGCATCGCCCACATGCCCTTGCCGATCTGCGCGTGGCCGGACAGGCCGCATTCCAGGCCGATATCGACGTTCCAGTTCTCGTAAGCCGCGATCCAGGCAGCCTGCTTCATGTCGCCCTTGCGGATCATCGGGCCGGCTTCCATCGAGGTGTGCATTTCGTCGCCGGTGCGGTCGAGGAAGCCGGTGTTGATGAAGACGACGCGCTCGCGGGCGGCGCGAATGCATTCCTTGAGGTTAACCGTGGTGCGGCGCTCCTCGTCCATGATGCCCATCTTGATGGTATTCTTCGCCATGCCCAGCGCATCCTCGACGCGCGAGAATATCTCGACCGCAAAGGCCACTTCCTCGGGGCCGTGCATCTTCGGCTTGACGACATACATGGAGCCGGTGCGCGAATTCTTGCGGCGGCCGTTCGGGCCGATGTCGTAGAGCGCGATCGCCGCCGTGATCATCGCATCCATGATGCCCTCGGGCACTTCATTGCCGTCGCGATCGACGATAGCCGGATTCGTCATGAGGTGACCGACATTGCGGATCAGCATCAGCGAGCGACGGTGGACCTCGAACGATGCGCCATCCGGGCGGGTGTAATCGAGATCGGGATTGAGCTTGCGGACGAAGCTCTTGCCGCCCTTGGTGACTTCTTCCTGCAGATCGCCCTTCATCAGGCCGAGCCAGTTGCGATAGACCTCGGTCTTGTCCTCGGCATCGACGGCGGCGATCGAATCCTCGCAGTCCATGATCGTGGTGATGGCCGACTCGAGCCAGACATCGGAGATGTGGGCGGCGTCGCTCTTGCCGATCGCGGTCGAGGCATCAATAACGATGTCGATATGGATGCCGTTGTTTTTGAGGAGGACATTGGTGGGGGCCGCGGCATCACCTCGGTAGCCGGCGAAATGCGACGTGTCCTTCAGCGCGACATGTTCGCCGTCGGTCGAGGCGATGGCGAGCGCGCCGTCCTTGATGGTGAGAGCGGCGACGTCCTTCCAGCTCCAATCGACAAGCGGGATGGCATTGTCAAAGAAATCGCGAACCCAGGCGATGACCTTTTCGCCGCGCTTCGGGTTGTAGCCCTTGCCCTTCTCGGCGCCATTGGCCTCCGGGATCGCGTCGGTTCCGTAGAGTGCGTCGTAAAGCGAGCCCCAGCGGGCATTGGCGGCGTTGAGAGCGTAGCGGGCGTTCATGACGGGAACGACCAGCTGAGGGCCGGCGATCGAAGAGATCTCGGGGTCGACATTCGTGGTGGTGACCTGGAAATCGGAGCCCTCTGGCAGGAGATAGCCGATCTCGCGCAGGAAGGCCTGGTATTTGTCCATATCGGTGGGGGCGCCGTGCTGGCGATACCAATCATCGATGCGCAGCTGCAGGGCATCGCGCTTGGCCAGCAGCTCACGATTCCTGGGCGCGAGGTCATGGACGATGCCTGAAAAGTCGGCGAAGAACTTGTCCGCATCGAGCCCGAGGCCGGGCAGAGCCTCCTTCACCAGAAAATCATGAAGGACGGTTTCGATCGCAAGACCGTGTTTTTCGATGCGGCTCATAGACACTCTCCTCGGGCGGCGCGTTTTTCGCATGCTGCCACTTTGCCCGGCTTTCATTGATAGTCAATCAGGCAATAGTTTGAAAGATTTATGCCTTTTCAGGCAAGAGAGCGCGGTGTGACCCGCATCGGCAGACCGTTCTGCGGCTGCGTCGTCAGCTTCTGCACCGGCCAGGGATTGGTGTCCTCCGTCATGTCGAAGCGGAAGCGGTGCATCATCACGGCAAGCGCGATGACGGCCTCCTGCAGCGCGAAGGTGGCGCCGATGCAGACCCGCGGGCCGGCACCGAAGGGCAGGAACTGGAAACGACCGATCTTGGCGCGATTTTCGGGCAGGAAGCGCTCGGGCATAAAGGCGCGCGGCTTGTCCCAATAAAGCTCGTGGCGATGCAGCGTCCAAGGCATGATCAGCACGGTGACGCCGGCCTCGATCTCGACGGTCTCGCCTTTCGCATTGGTCCAGCGATCGTCCGATATGGCCGCGCGGTTGATCGAGGGCGCCGGCGGATAGAGGCGAAGCGCCTCCTCGAAGGCGGCGCGGGTATAGGGCATCAGGTCGAGCCACTTGACCGGCTCGGCATCCGAGGCCAGCACGCGGTCGATCTCTTCCTCCATCGCTTCGCGGATATGCGGGGTGTTGGCGACGCAGTAGAGCGTCCAGGCGAGCGCGCGGGCCGTGGTCTCGTGGCCGGCGCCGATAAAGGTGAGGATATTGTCCTCGATCTCGGCGTTGGTCAGACCGCCCGACTTCGCCTGGTCGAGCAGAAGCGTGAGGAAATCCTCGGGCGTCGCGTCTCGATCGGCCTGCATGCGGGAAAGCCGCGCATCCATGGTTTCGCGGACGATGGTGCGGAACTTCTCCAGCACCTTTTGGCCACCAATGCGCGTCACGCGCGGGACCCAAGAGGGCGCGCGCAACAGGTCCATGGGATCGACGCGGCCCATGCGATGCAAGAGCGCGTTGACATCGTCGGCGAAACTGTCCGACGAGGTCACGATCTCACCGGAGAAAAGCGTGTCGGCGAGGATGGCGAAGGTGAGCTCGGCCATGTCGCTGGCGATCTCGAAGGTCTGGCCGCCACCGCCTGCCGCTTCATACTTGCGCACGTAGTCTTCGGATTGCCGCAGCATCTGGCCGGCAAAGCCGTTGGCGTGGCGCGGGGTGAAGACGGGGGCGACGGCCTTGCGCGAGCGCTTCCACACCTCGCCCTCGGCGGTCAACAGACCGTCGCGCAGGATTGGCCGCAGGATCAGCTGGCGGATATCCGACATGCGGTAATTGGCGGCGTTATCGACCAACACATGCTTGATCAGGCCGGGATCGTTGACGATCAGCGTGCGTTCGCGGAAGAACTTCGTCTTGATCCAGGGCAGCGTGTAGGACGGCTCGCCCCAGAGCTCCAGCGGGTTGCGCAGGGTGGTGCGGATGATCTCAAGCCTGCTCGGCGGCGAATTGCGCGGAATCGGCGCTGGCGGAACGAACGGGTCCGGACGGATGTCCATGTGATACTGGCCTTTCGCGGAAGAGTTTCGCCCTCCCCGGCTACACCAGAGTTAGAGCAGGCGCTGCAGGTCGTCCAGCTTGTCGTTGATCAACCATCCGTAATAGTTCTCTTCCGGCCAGACGGTTTCACCTGAGGCGCGGTTCTTGGCGGCAAGGGCTGCGGCGCGCTGGCGGGAGTTGCCGAGATTGTAGAGCGTTGCCGTCAGGCCGGGGTTCTTGGAGATATCCATGCCGGCGATCTGCTTGTAATCGTCGATCGAGCGGCGAACGGCGGCGGCGACGAAGGCGAGCGAGATATCGGGCTGCATGATCGCCTTGTAGACGCTGCCGGCATCCTTTTCGTTCAGCTTGTCGTAGCCGGAGACCTTTGAGACCAAGTCCGACAGCATCAGCGCGGTCAGCGGGTTGATCTGGCCGAGGCCGAAGGTCTGGCCGGCATAGAAGGGCTGGAAGAAGACGGCGCTGAAGCGGTTGTTCGGGAAGCTCTTGCCGCCGACGGTCTTGCCGCGGAAATCGCTTTCCCAGACGTCCTCGCGGCAGCTCCACAGCGTGTAGGAATCGCTCTTGCCATTGCACTCTGAGAACTGCGGGCGCTTGATGAAGTCATCGACGTCCTCGCCGTCATAGGCGAAACGGAAGCTCTGGCCGGCATAGGATGCGGCCTTGACGTAATAGGACTGCAGGCGATCGTAGGCGTCGACATTATAGGTGTGCTCACCGACGATGGCGCCGATAACATGGATCGGATCAACACCGTAGGCGGCGGAGACCTTCTTGATCTTGCCCATCAGCTCGTGGTCGGTGGAGAGCAGTTCGTAGACCTTGTCGTACTTGCGATCGAAAGTGGTCTTGGTGCCTTTGGTACGGCGGACCGATGCGCCGGGAACGTTCGGCTGCTCGGCGTTGCGATTGCCTGGTGGCACGAGCTGCATGGAAAAAGCGGGCGCTGCGGTCAAGACCGTGGCGGCAATTAAAAGGCTCGTCAGAAGGCGTCGCACGATCAGCTTTCCCATCATTCTGGCATTGGTCGGCACATAAAACACACCGGCCCAGCATAGTCGATCGGCGGGTGACTGGACCACAATCTTGGCCGAATAATGCTGCCGCGATCAACAAAACGGGCCTTTCACTAAAAAGTAAAAGGCCCGTTGTCGAGAGTTCCGTCGGTCAAAGTTACGGCATCAAGCCAGTAATGACGATGTCAGGTGCTTCAGCGTCACAGAATGAAGCGCGAGAGGTCTGTATTCTGGGCGAGATCGCCGACATGCTTGCGGACATATTCGGCATCAATCGTGACAGCCGTGCCGCCGCGATCCGGTGCATTGAACGAGATTTCGTCCAGCACGCGCTCCATCACCGTCTGCAGGCGGCGGGCGCCGATGTTTTCGACCGAGGCGTTGAGATGCACCGCGACATCGGCGAGCGCATCCAGGGCATCGTCAGTGAATTCGAGATTCAAACCCTCGGTCTGCATCAGCGCGATGTACTGGCGGATCAGGCTCGCCTCGGTTTCCGTTAGGATGCGGCGGAAGTCTTCCTTGGTCAGCGGACGCAACTCGACGCGGATCGGCAAGCGACCCTGAAGCTCCGGCAGCAGGTCCGATGGCTTCGAGACGTGGAAGGCGCCGGACGCGATGAACAGCACGTGGTCGGTCTTGACCGGACCGTACTTGGTCGAGACCGTCGTGCCTTCGACCAGCGGCAGCAGATCGCGCTGCACGCCTTCGCGCGACACGCCGGCACCCATCCCGCCATCGCGTGCGGCGATCTTGTCGATCTCGTCGAGGAAGACGATGCCGTCGTTTTCGACGGCGCGCACGGCCTCGCGCTGGATGACTTCATTGTCGATCAGCTTGTCGGATTCATCGCGGATCAGGTCGGTGTAGGAGGCCTTGACCGTGGTGCGCACCTTCTTGGTGCGGCCGCCCATGGCCTTGCCGAACATTTCCGACAGGTTGATCATGCCGATGCCGCCCTGCATGCCGGGGACGTCGAAGCCGCCCATGCCGGTGCTGGTGTCGGCCACTTCGATATCGATTTCCTTGTCGTCAAGCTCGCCCGATCGCAGCTTCTTGCGGAAGCTGTCGCGGGTGGCGGGCGATGCGGTCGATCCGACCAGCGCATCGAGCACGCGTTCCTCGGCGCTCATATGAGCCTTGGCCTCGACTTCGGAGCGCTTTTTCTCGCGGGCGAGGCCGATGCCGACCTCGACCAGATCGCGGATGATCTGCTCGACGTCGCGGCCGACATAGCCGACTTCGGTGAACTTTGTGGCTTCCACCTTGATGAAGGGGGCGCCTGCGAGCTTGGCGAGGCGACGGGAGATTTCCGTCTTGCCAACGCCGGTCGGGCCGATCATCAGGATGTTCTTCGGCATCACTTCGTCGCGCAGGCTCTCATCGAGTTGCTGGCGGCGCCAGCGGTTGCGCAGCGCAATCGCGACCGCGCGCTTGGCGTCATGCTGGCCGATGATGTGGCGGTCCAGCTCGGAGACGATTTCTCTCGGGGAAAAATTGGTCATGATATCCTCTTGGCTTTCCCGTTTCGGCCGGCCGTTCGCGGCCCGGCCCACGGGACCCATGTTCAAAGCTTGACGTTATTCGGCATCCAGCGTTTCGACCACGAGATTGTGGTTGGTGTAGACGCATATGTCGGCGGCGATATCGAGCGCCCGTCGGGCGATGTCCTCAGCCGACTTGTCGCTATCCATCAGCGCGCGGGCGGCCGCGAACGCGTAGTTGCCGCCGGAGCCGATGGCGATGGCGCCATGTTCGGGCTCGAGCACGTCGCCATTGCCAGTGATTGCCAGCGTCACCGACTTGTCCGCGACCAGCATCATCGCTTCGAGATTGCGTAGATACTTGTCGGTACGCCAATCCTTGGCGAGCTCGACGGCGGCGCGCATCAGCTGGCCGGGATATTGCTCGAGCTTCTTTTCGAGCCGCTCGAGAAGCGTGAAGGCATCGGCGGTGGCACCTGCGAAACCGGCGATCACGTCGCCGCCCTTGCCGATGCGGCGAACCTTGCGGGCATTGCCCTTCATGACGGTCTGGCCGAGGCTGACCTGTCCGTCGCCCGCCATGATGACCTTGCCGCCCTTGCGAACTGTAATAATCGTTGTCATCGAATATACCTTGGCCCGTCAGGCGGGCCATTACCTCGGGCCGTTCATCGGCCCTGTTGAGCCCTATGTAAGTTGGCGAATGCCGATTGCAAATGGCTTCGATTTCTGCGACCGCGCTTCTGGATATTTCCCGGCACGCCTGATATGGAACCCGCGTATTTCCGGAGGGAGTGCCATATGGCCGAGACCGCAGCAAGCCGTACGGGATCCGTATCCCGCAAGACCAACGAAACTTCGGTTTCCGTTTCCGTCAATCTCGACGGCACCGGCAAATCGACGATTTCGACCGGCGTCGGCTTCTTCGACCATATGCTCGACCAGCTGTCGCGGCATTCGCTGATCGACATGGAGATCGAGACGAAGGGCGACCTGCATGTCGACGATCACCACGCGGTGGAAGACACCGGCATCGCCATCGGCCAGGCCATCGCCAAGGCGTTGGGCGACCGTCGCGGCATCACGCGCTATGCCTCGATCGACCTTGCCATGGACGAGACGATGACGAAGGCCGCCGTTGATCTCTCCGGCCGCCCCTTCCTCGTCTGGAACGTGTCCTTCAGCGCGCCGAAGATCGGCACCTTCGACACCGAGCTGGTGCGCGAATTCTTCCAGGCGCTGGCCCAGAACGCCGGGATCACCTTGCATATCCTCAACCATTATGGTGCCAACAACCACCATATTGCCGAGACATGCTTCAAGGCCGTCGCCCGCGCGCTGCGCACGGCGACAGAGATCGATCCTAGGCAGGCGGGCCGTGTACCCTCGACGAAGGGCACGCTCGTCTAAGCCCCTTCAGGGAGCTTGACGACATGACTTCCAGCTATCTGGTTCTGACAGCGCCACGCGGCACTGATATCAAGCACGAGAAGACGCGCTTCATTCGCGACGGCTTTACCTTGCTCGGCTTCCTGTTTCCCTGGATCTGGCTCGCCGTCCACCGGCTCTGGCTCTACGCCGTCGCCGCCTTTCTGCTGCAGAGCATTGGGGGGGCCTTGATGGATCAGCCTGGCCTGTGGCTGGTCGGCTTTGCCGTGACCATCGGCACCAGCCTTCTCGTCGGGCTCGAGGGGCAAAACCTGCGAGTACGCAACCTTGCCGCCAAAGGCTGGCAGGACGATGCGCTGGTCTCGGCCGACACACTCGATGTCGCCGAGGAGATCTACTTTTCTGAAATTCGGACCGATCTCGGTGATGACACGCGCGTGCCGTCGCCGCAAGGGGATGGCGGGAGCCGCGCGGATCGCGGCGCCACGACATCCCTCGGTCTCTTTGGCTTTGATGGAGGACGCTGATGCGCGTCGCAATTATCGACTACGGTTCCGGCAATCTGCGCTCGGCGACGAAGGCCTTCGAACGGGCGGCCCGTGAGGCGGGGATCGACGCCACGATCGACCTCACCGACAAGGCCGAGCATGTCGCGATCGCCGATCGCGTCGTGCTGCCGGGTGTTGGCGCCTATGCCGATTGCCGCCGTGGACTGGACGCCGTGCCCGGTATGACCGAGGCGCTGATCGACGTGGTCGAGAAGAAGGGCCACCCCTTCCTCGGCATCTGCGTTGGCATGCAGCTGATGTCGTCGCGCGGGCTGGAGAAGACCACGACCGAAGGTCTCGGCTGGATACCCGGCGATGTCGTTGAAATGACGCCCGACGATCCCAATCTGAAGATACCGCAGATCGGCTGGAACACGCTGGACCTCAAGCGCCCTCACCCGCTGTTCGACGGCATTGCGACGGGTGCTGACGGGCTGCATGCCTATTTCGTGCATTCCTACCATCTGGCCGCGCAAAACCCCGAGGATGTAATCGCTACCACGGGCTACGGCGGACCGCTGACAGCCTTCGTCGGTCGCGGCAACATGGTCGGTGCGCAATTTCATCCGGAGAAGAGCCAGAAGCTCGGTCTCGCCCTGATTGCCAATTTCCTGCGCTGGAAGCCCTGAGCTCGCGCCTTTGAAGGACTGACAGAATGATCCTATTTCCCGCCATCGACCTTAAGGACGGCCAGTGCGTTCGCCTCAAGCTGGGCGACATGGAACAGGCGACCGTCTACAATCCAGACCCCGGCGCGCAGGCCAAGGCCTTCGAAGACCAGGGTTTCGAATGGCTGCACGTGGTCGACCTCAACGGCGCCTTTGCCGGCGAAAGCGTCAATGGCGCGGCTGTCGATGCTATCCTGAAGTCCACGAAGAACCCGGTGCAGCTCGGCGGCGGCATCCGCACGCTCGATCATATCGAAAGCTGGCTGTCGCGCGGGCTTTCGCGCGTGATCCTGGGCACCGTTGCCGTGCGCGATCCGGCGCTTGTCATCGAAGCCTGCAAGAGGTTCCCGGGCCATGTGGCCGTCGGCATCGACGCCAAGGGCGGCAAGGTGGCTGTCGAGGGCTGGGCGGAAGCGTCCGAGCTCGGCATCATCGAGCTGGCTAAAAAGTTCGAGGGCGCGGGTGTGGCGGCGATCATCTACACCGATATCGACCGCGACGGCATCCTGGCCGGGATCAACTGGGATTCGACGCTGGAACTCGCCGATGCCGTCTCCATTCCGGTCATAGCATCGGGCGGACTGGCCTCAATCGACGACATAAAGCGGATGCTGAAGCCGGATGCTGCAAAGCTGGAAGGTGCGATTTCCGGCCGGGCGCTTTATGACGGCCGTATCGACCCCAAGGAAGCGCTGGCGCTGATTGCCGCGTCGCGCGCGAAGGAGGCAGCACTATGACCCTGAAGGCTCGCGTCATTCCCTGCCTCGACGTCAAGGACGGCCGTGTCGTCAAGGGTGTCAACTTCCTCAACCTCGTCGATGCCGGCGATCCCGTCGAAGCCGCCAAGGCCTATGATGCGGCCGGCGCCGACGAGCTGTGCTTCCTCGACATCACCGCCTCTTCCGATAACCGCGAGACGATCTTCGATGTCGTGTCGCGCACCGCCGACCAGTGCTTCATGCCGGTCACAGTCGGCGGCGGCGTCCGCACGATCGCCGATATCCGCAAGCTGCTTTTGTGCGGCGCCGACAAGGTTTCGATCAATTCGGCCGCCGTCAGCAATCCCGATTTCGTGGCGGAAGCAGCCGACAAGTTCGGTGACCAGTGCATTGTCGTCTCGATCGACGCCAAGCGCCGGCTGGCGCCTGCTGATGGCGACGCCAGCGACTGGGAAATCTACACCCATGGCGGCCGCAACGCGACCGGTATCGATGCGGTGGATTTTGCACGCCGAATGGTCGAGCGCGGGGCCGGCGAATTGCTGGTGACATCCATGGACCGCGACGGAACGAAAGCCGGCTACGATCTGGCGCTGACGCGGGCGATTGCCGACGCGGTGCGCGTTCCCGTCATCGCATCGGGCGGCGTCGGCGATCTCGACGATCTCGTGGCCGGCGTCAAGGAAGGCCATGCGACCGCAGTTCTCGCCGCTTCGATCTTCCACTTCGGCACCTATTCCGTCGGCGAAGCGAAGCGCTATATGTCTTCCTGCGGCATCGACATGCGTCTCGACTGAGGTTGAAAGCGATATTATGAGCGAATTCACACTTAGTGACGTCGAAAAGATCGTCGATGCGCGGTCGAAGGCTTCTCCCGACGAATCCTGGACGGCGAAGCTCGTTGCGGCCGGCCAGCCAAAGGCGGCGAAGAAGCTCGGCGAGGAAGCGATCGAGGCCGTGATGGCTGCCGTGACCGACGACCGCGAAAACCTCGCCTACGAGGCGGCCGACGTTCTCTATCATCTGTTGGTCGTATTGAAGATCGCGGGCATTCCGCTACAAGAGGTGATGGCCGAGCTTGAGCGCCGTACCGCTCAATCCGGCCTCAGGGAGAAGGCCAGCCGGCAAAGCTGATGGGTATCGCAAGACAGATCACGGGAGGTGCGCCCGAGGCGCACGATCACATCCAGGCGAATGCCTATTCGCCCTATCATTTCTTTTCCGCCGAGGAATGGGCGAAGT
This sequence comes from Hyphomicrobiales bacterium, assembly GCA_900472605.1. Classification (GTDB taxonomy): domain Bacteria; phylum Pseudomonadota; class Alphaproteobacteria; order Rhizobiales; family Rhizobiaceae; genus Rhizobium. The sequence goes on from UCJD01000037.1 coordinate 16,978, forward strand.
TCAGGGCCGACACGCCGATGACGCTGACCTCGGACGAGGTCAAGCGGCTGCGCTCGATGGGCGACCCGATCGATCTCGACGAGGTCCGGCGGATTTATCTGTCGCTGTCGCGGCTGCTGTCGGCGCATGTGGAGTCCTCCCAGCTGCTGTTCAAGCAGCGTAACCGGTTCCTCAGCTTGTCGAACGTGGCGAAAACGCCATTCGTGATCGGGATCGCCGGGTCCGTCGCCGTGGGGAAATCGACCACCGCGCGTATCCTGAAGGAGCTGCTGCGGCGCTGGCCGTCGAGCCCGAAGGTCGATCTGGTGACGACCGACGGCTTCCTTTATCCGAACGCAGTGCTGCAACGGGAGAACCTGATGCAGCGCAAGGGTTTCCCGGAGAGTTATGATACCGGTGCGATCCTTCGGTTTCTGGCGGCGATCAAGGCTGGGCAGCCCGACGTCAAGGCGCCGTCCTATTCGCATCTCGTCTATGACGTGCTGCCGAACGAATACAAGATCATCGATCGGCCGGACATTCTGATCTTCGAGGGGATCAACGTACTGCAATCGCGCGACCTGCCGGCAGGCGGCAAGATCGTGCCGATGGTTTCCGACTTCTTCGACTTCTCGATCTATATCGATGCGGATGAAAGCCGGATTCACGAATGGTACGTGACCCGCTTCATGGGTCTGCGCGAGACCGCGTTCCGTGATCCGAACTCGTTCTTCCACCGCTATGCCTCGATTAGCGAGGAGGAAGCACTGTCGATCGCCGAGGGGCTCTGGCAGAACATCAACCTCAAGAACCTGCGCGAAAACATCCTGCCGACGCGTCCGCGCGCGGATCTGATCCTGCGCAAGGGACAGAATCACCTGATCGAGCAGGTGGCCTTGAGGAAGCTCTAAGGCGTCACGCGCCTGAGCGTCAGGTTGATGCGGCCGCCATTCTTCAGAAGCGTCGATGTCGCGGGGTAGATTCGGTCGACGCCGTGGAAGGATAGACGCCCCTGCCCGCCGAGAATGACGACATCGCCGCTTGAGAGCTTGAAGGACATGGTCTTGTCGGTGCGCTCAAGGCCGCCGACGCGAAACAGGCAGGTATTACCGAGCGAGATCGATACGACGGGTGCGGAGAGGTCCTGCTCGTCCTTGTCCTGATGCAGGCCCATCTTGGCGTCATCCGAATAGAAATTGATGAGGCAGGCCTCGGGTGGCTTGTCGTAGCCCGAGACGTCGTTCCAGATATCGAGCAGTTCGCCGGGGATTTGGGGCCAGGGATTTCTTGTTGCCGGATGTGTCGGCTGGTAGCGGTAGCCGCGCTCCTTATCGGTGACCCAGCCGAGCGAGCCGCAATTGGTCATGCGCACCGACATCGGCTTGCCGGTGCCGGGCATGACGGGCGTGTAGAGCGGCGCTTCGGCGACGATGGCGCGGATGATGCCGACCAACGCTTCCTGGCGGGCACGGCTCAGATAGTCCGGGCTGTGGCGAATGCCGTTCGGCAATTGCAGCATCGTGCCCTCCCCTCGCCTATTCGCCGCTCGGGCGGCTGCGCATCTTCTTGACATCGGAGCGGCCGGACTTGGCCTTCAGCCGGCGTTCCACAGAACCCTTGGTCGGCTTGGTCTTCTTGCGTGGCGGTGGCGGCGGCTTGGCGGCCTCGAGGATCATTTCCTTCAGCCGCTCGCGCGCATCCTCGCGGTTTCGCTCCTGACTGCGGAAGCGGCTGGCCTCGATCATCAGCACACCCTCCTTGGACATGCGACGGCCCGCCAGTTTCACGGCGTTGATCTTGACACGCTCGTTCAGCGCCGGCGAATTCTGGATGTTGAAGAACAGCTGGACCGCGGTCGAGACCTTGTTGACGTTCTGCCCGCCGGGGCCGCCCGCCAGAACGAACTGTTCCGTCAGTTCCCATCCCGCGATGGTGATCCTGTCGTTGATGTAGAGCGGGTCGCTGGCCATATGATGTCTATCTCACATCGTATCCCGCTTGAAAAGGCGCCAGGGAACGCGCAAAACCCGGCCATTCGAAGCCGGGTTTCACGTGAATCATCAATCAGTTGTCGCTGATTTACTCAGCGGCCACCCTAAAACCCGGGGCCGCATCGCGCACTCCGCCGTCGACGTGGCCTTCGAACTTGGCGAAATTGTCGATGAACATGGTCACCAGCTTGTTCGCCTGCGCGTCATAAGCGGCAGAGTCAGCCCAGGTCGAGCGCGGATCGAGAATGCCGCTTTCGACACCTTCGACCGCAACCGGGACGGCGAAGCCGAAGTTTGGATCGGCGCGGAAATCGGCCTTGCTCAGCTCGCCCGAGAGCGCTGCGGCAAGCAGCGCGCGCGTCGCCTTGATCGGCATGCGCTTGCCGGTGCCATAGGCGCCGCCGGTCCAGCCGGTGTTGACGAGCCAGCACTCGACGCCGTGGCGGCCGATCAGCTCTTTCAGGAGATTGCCGTATTCCGACGGGTGCCGCGGCATGAACGGAGCGCCGAAGCAGGTCGAGAAGGTCGCTTCCGGCTCTGTCACGCCGCGCTCGGTGCCGGCCACCTTGGCGGTGTAGCCGGACAGGAAGTGGTACATAGCCTGATCCGGCGTCAACTTGGCGATCGGCGGCATGACGCCGAAGGCATCGGCCGTCAGCATGATGATCGTCTTCGGATGGCCAGCGCGACCGGTTTCCGAGGCGTTCGGGATGAAATCGAGCGGATAAGCGCAACGGGTGTTTTCCGTGAGCGAGCCGTCGTTGAAGTCGGGAATGCGGTTTTCATCGAGCACGACGTTTTCAAGCACCGTGCCGAAACGCTGCGTCGTTGCGTAGATTTCCGGCTCCGCCTCGGCCGACAGGCGGATGGTCTTGGCGTAGCAACCGCCTTCGAAATTGAAGATGCCATCCTCGCCCCAGCCGTGCTCGTCGTCGCCGATCAGCGTGCGGGCGGGATCGGCCGAGAGCGTCGTCTTGCCGGTGCCCGACAGGCCGAAGAAGACGGCGGCATCGCCATCCGGGCCGACGTTGGCCGAGCAGTGCATCGGCATGACGCCCTTGGCGGGCAGCAGGTAGTTGAGCGCAGTGAAGACCGACTTCTTCATCTCGCCTGCATAGAAGGTTCCGGCGATCAGGATTTCGCCATTTGTCAGGTCGCAGGCGATGACTGTCTCGGTGCGGCAGCCGTAGCGCTCGGGATCGGCCTTGAACGTGGGCAGATCGATGATCGTCAGCTTCGGCGCGAAGGTTTCCAGTGTGGAACGTTCCGGCCGGATCAGGAGATTGCGGATGAACAGCGAGTGCCAGGCAAGCTCGGTGACGACGCGTGTCGGCAGCGCATTGCTCTCATCGGCGCCGCCGATCAGATCCTGCACGAAGAGTTCCTTGCCGGAAGCGTGCGCCAGCATGTCCTCTTTCAACAGCGCGAAATGCTCCGGCGACATGGGCTTGTTGTTGTCCCACCAGATCTGGCCATCGGTATTGACGTCGCGGACGACGAACTTGTCCTTGGGCGAACGGCCGGTGTGCTGGCCCGTGAGAGCTCGCAAAGCGCCGTGCGCGGTCAGTTCGGCTTCTCCCCGGCGAATCGACTCCTCATAGAGGGACCCGGCGGTGAAGTTATAGCGAACGCTTTTCGCGCCTGCAAAACCTGCCGTCGCCAACTCTATCGCTGGGTTGTGGGTACCGAACTGCTCCATGGTCATTTCCTTCCCTTGGGGCTCAACGCCGTTAAGAACTGAGCGCGAACCTACGGACAGGATTTTTAAAACGCAAGTGGCGTAAATCGATATTATTTAATGATATCAGTTATTTAATCGATTTAAATTTTGGCAGTTTATTTTAAATCGTTTGAACCGACTCCTCATGGCCTATTTTATCGCGCGACTTTCGGTTGTCCTGGAAAATTAGCGACGGTGCCGCCCTTTATCTTTGCCACAATTTGTTCCACCTTTATCCCCATAAGCGCATCCGGTTCATATGGCCGCCTGGGGACCTTCAAAAAACCTGGAGACGCGCATTAGATGACGGAGACGAATACAATGCCGACAATCGCGCTCGTTGATGACGACCGTAACATCCTGACCTCGGTGTCGATCGCGCTTGAGGCCGAAGGATACAAGGTCGAGACCTACACGGATGGCGCCTCGGCCCTTGATGGTCTTCTCGCCCGCCCGCCGCATCTGGCGATCTTCGATATCAAGATGCCGCGCATGGACGGAATGGAACTGCTGCGCCGCCTGCGCCAGAAATCCGACATGCCGGTCATTTTCCTCACCTCCAAGGATGAAGAGATCGACGAGCTTTTCGGCCTGAAGATGGGCGCCGACGACTTCATCACCAAGCCGTTCTCGCAGCGCCTTCTGGTCGAGCGCGTCCGCGCCGTGTTGCGCCGCGCCGCCGGCCGAGAAGCGGCTGCCGCTGCCGCGACCGGCAGCGCACCGAAGCCAGGCGCCGCACAGCTTGCCCGCTCTCTGGAACGCGGCCAGCTGGTCATGGACCAGGAACGCCACACCTGCACCTGGAAGAATGAGCCGGTGACACTGACGGTTACCGAATTCCTGATCCTGCACTCGCTGGCGCAGCGCCCCGGTGTCGTCAAAAGCCGTGATGCGCTGATGGACGCGGCCTATGACGAGCAGGTCTATGTCGACGACCGCACCATCGACAGCCACATCAAGCGGCTGCGCAAGAAATTCAAGATGGTCGACAACGACTTTGATATGATTGAAACGCTCTACGGAGTGGGATACCGCTTCCGCGAAGCAGCCTGACGCCCTAGGGCGCGGCGGATAAGAATATATGAGAGCCGGCGCCGCAGACGCGGCCCGCTCTTCGAAAGGGCTGTCGTTGGCACAGTTGGTGCAGGAGAAGGATCTGGATGACGCAGATGGCGTAGGCCGACGCGTCAGGGGACGACGCTGGTCGCATCCCTTCACGATCATTCGCCGTATCTTCGGCAACGCCGTCTTTTCCAGCCTGACGCGCCGCATCCTTTTCTTCAATCTTGCCGCGCTCGTCGTTTTGGTCGGTGGGATTCTCTATCTCAACCAGTTTCGCGAAGGGCTGATCGATGCCCGGGTCGAGAGCCTGCTCACGCAGGGCGAGATCATCGCGGGTGCCGTCTCGGCTTCCGCCTCGGTCGATACCAACTCGATCACCATCGATCCCGAAAAGCTGCTGGAGTTGCAGGCCGGCCAGAGCATTACGCCGGTTCCGAACGACGAAGACCTGGAATTCCCGATCGATCCCGAAAAGGTCGCGCCGGTTTTGCGCCGCCTGATCTCGCCGACCCGCACGCGTGCGCGCATCTTCGATGCCGATGCAAACCTGCTGCTCGATTCACGCCACCTTTATTCGCGCGGCCAGGTGCTGCGCTTCGACCTTCCGCCTGTCGCCGATGAGGAGCAGACGTGGGGCGAGTGGTTCACGACGATCTTCAACAAGGTTCTGCAGCCGGGCAACTTGCCACTCTATAAGGAAGCGCCCGGTGGCGACGGCTCGATCTACCCTGAAGTGATGAACGCGCTGACCGGCGTGCGCGGCGCCGTGGTCCGTACCACGGAGAAGGGCGAGCTCATCGTCTCCGTCGCGGTGCCGATCCAGCGTTTTCGCGCAGTGCTCGGTGTGCTTCTGCTATCGACGCAGGCCGGCGACATCGACAACATCGTCCATGCCGAACGCCTCGGCATCATGCGCGTCTTCGGCGTGGCGACGCTGGTGAACGTGCTCTTGTCGCTGGTGCTGTCGTCGACCATCGCCAACCCGCTGCGCCGGCTATCGGCTGCGGCGATCCGTGTACGCCGCGGCTCCAAAGAGCGTGAGGAGATTCCCGATTTCTCGGTTCGCCAGGACGAGATCGGCAACCTTTCGATCGCGCTGCGCGACATGACGACCGCGCTTTATGACCGGATCGACGCGATCGAGAGTTTCGCGGCCGACGTCAGCCACGAATTGAAGAACCCACTGACCTCGCTGCGTAGCGCCGTCGAGACGCTGCCGCTGGCGAAATCGGACGATTCAAAGAAGCGGCTGATGGACGTTATCCAGCATGACGTGCGCCGTCTCGACCGCCTGATCAGCGATATCTCCGACGCCTCGCGCCTCGATGCCGAGCTTGCCCGCGTCGATGCGGGATCGGTGGATCTGGAGGTTCTGCTTCGCGATCTCGTGGAAATCTCGCGGCAGATTCGCAGCCGCAAGAAGGAAGTGCAGATCGAATTCGCGATCGAGCGCAAACCCGGCGTGAAAACACGCTTCCTGGTCAACGGTCACGACCTGCGCATCGGACAGATCGTCACCAACCTGATCGAGAACGCGCGTTCTTTCGTGGCAAACGAGAGCGGCAAGATCACCGTCCGGCTTGTTCGCACGCGCTCTCGGTGCATCGTCTACATCGAGGACAACGGTCCCGGCATTCAGGCGGAGAACATCGACCGCATCTTCGAGCGGTTCTACACCGACCGACCGGAGTCCGAAGGTTTCGGCCAGAATTCCGGTCTAGGCCTCTCGATCAGCCGCCAGATCGCCGAAGCGCATGGCGGTTCACTGCGTGCCGAAAACATCATCGACGCGGAGACGGAAGAGGTGGTCGGCGCCCGCTTCACGCTTGCGCTTCCCGCAGATCCCAACTCATGAGCACCATCCCGGTCAACATTCACGCGACAGCGATCGTCGTCGGCAAGACCGGGCTTCTCTTCATGGGGCCATCGGGCTGGGGCAAGTCGATGCTTGCCTTTGCATGCCTTACCGAGGCGAAGAGGATCGGGATCCATGCCGCGCTGGTCGCAGACGATCAGGTGATGATCTCCTCAAACGAAAAGACCGTGACCGCAGCCTGCCCGCCCTCCATACAAGGGATGATCGAGCTCCGGGGAACGGGCATCGTCCGCATCCCCTGCATCCAGGTTGCGCCCATGCACTATGCGGTCCTTCCGGGACGCGTTTCGGGAGAGGACCGGGTGCCGCCGGAGGACGAGACGACCGCCGTTTTGCCCGGTATCGCCCTACCCGTCATTCGGTTGCTGGCTAATGTGCCACTCCCGTTGGCGGTGCTGATGGCCAAAGCACCCGAAATAGGGCGCTAATGCCCACGAAACCGGCAGCTGGCGCGCGAAACCGTGCATTTTTGTCTTGCACTTCGGCTTTTCATCGCCAAGATGTGCCCCCACGGTGGACGCGATTGCTGCATTGCGATATTGGGCTTACCGTTTGCATACGCCATTGGGAGCAGTAGTATCATGATCGGACTTGTGCTTGTCACTCACGGCAAGCTGGCTGAAGAGTTTCGTCATGCGGTCGAACATGTTGTCGGTCCTCAGAAATTCATCGAGACGGTCTGTATCGGCCCCGAAGACGACATGGATCAGCGACGCCAGGATATTCTCGGCGCAGTCGCAAACGCCGATGACGGCCATGGCGTGGTCATTCTGACCGACATGTTCGGTGGAACTCCTTCCAATCTGGCGATCTCCGTGATGAGCAGCGGACATACCGAAGTGATCGCCGGAATGAACCTGCCGATGCTGATCAAGCTCGCCGGCGTGCGCGGCGAGGACAACATGGAAAAGGCGCTCGCCGAGGCATCCGAAGCCGGCCGCAAATACATCAATGTCGCCAGCCGCGTCTTGAGCGGCAAGTAACGAGCCCCAGATGACCGTCCAGCTCTCCCGCGAAATTCTCATCATCAACAAGCGTGGCCTGCATGCGCGCGCTTCGGCGAAATTCGTGCAGACGGTCGAAACCTTCGACGCTTCGATCACTGTCTCGAAAGATGGGATGACCGTTGGCGGCAACTCGATCATGGGACTGATGATGCTGGCTGCAAGCCCCGGCTCCAGCGTCGTGGTCTCAGCCAGCGGCAACCAGGCCGAACAGGCGCTCGACGCACTGGACCAGCTGATCCAGAACAAATTCGGCGAAGATATGTAAGGTCCGCCGGACCATATAAACATATAAAGACTTCTTTATATCATTATTGCGTTCGCCATAGAAGCCTGCTAAACGGCTGGCATGACCGCGCCTGCGCGGAGCTTTTCGTCGCGCGAAGCATTTCGCGCCTTCGCCACTGAGACGCTTTCAGCATGGAGAACCCAATGAGCACTGAAAAAGATTACGTCGTCGCCGATATCGGCCTCGCAGACTTCGGCCGCAAGGAAATCACGATCGCTGAAACCGAAATGCCGGGCCTGATGTCCTGCCGCGAAGAGTTCGGCGCATCGAAGCCGCTCAAGGGCGCGCGCATCACCGGCTCGCTGCACATGACGATCCAGACGGCCGTGCTCATCGAGACGCTGGTCGCACTCGGTGCCGAAGTGCGTTGGGCATCGTGCAACATCTTCTCGACGCAAGACCACGCCGCTGCGGCAATCGCTGCCTCTGGCGTTCCTGTCTTCGCCATCAAGGGCGAGTCGCTGCATGACTACTGGGTCTACACCGACAAGATCTTCCAGTGGGCTGACGGCGGCCTCTCGAACATGATCCTCGACGACGGCGGCGACGCCACCATGTACATCCTGCTCGGCGCCCGCGCCGAAGCCGGTGAAGACGTGCTTTCGAACCCGCATTCCGAAGAAGAAGAGATCCTCTTTGCACAGATCAAGAAGCGCCTTGCCGCTTCGCCCGGCTGGTTCACCAAGCAGCGTGACGCGATCAAGGGCGTGACCGAAGAAACCACCACCGGTGTCAACCGCCTGTACCAACTCTCCCAGAAGGGCCTGCTGCCCTTCCCTGCCATCAACGTCAACGACTCGGTCACCAAGTCGAAGTTCGACAACAAATACGGCTGCAAGGAATCGCTGGTTGACGGTATCCGCCGCGGTACCGACGTCATGATGGCCGGCAAGGTTGCCGTCGTTTGCGGTTACGGCGACGTCGGCAAGGGTTCGGCTGCTTCGCTTCTCGGCGCCGGCGCACGCGTCAAGGTCACGGAAGTCGACCCGATCTGCGCACTGCAGGCCGCAATGGATGGCTTCGAAGTCGTCACGCTCGAAGACGTCGTGTCTTCGGCCGACATCTTCATCACCACCACCGGCAACAAGGACGTCATCCGCATCGACCACATGCGTGCGATGAAGGACATGGCGATCGTCGGCAACATCGGCCACTTCGACAACGAAATCGAAGTCGCAGCGCTGCGTAACCTGAAGTGGACCAACATCAAGCCGCAGGTCGACCTGATCGAATTCCCGAAGGGCAACCGCATCATCCTGCTCTCCGAAGGCCGCCTGCTCAACCTCGGCAACGCAACGGGCCATCCGTCCTTCGTCATGTCGGCTTCGTTCACCAACCAGACGCTGGCGCAGATCGAGCTCTTCACCAAGCCCGACCAGTACCAGAACCAGGTCTATATCCTGCCGAAGCACCTCGACGAGAAGGTCGCTCGCCTGCATCTTGCCAAGCTCGGCGTCAAGCTGACGCAGCTTTCGGAAGAACAGGCATCCTACATCGGCGTCACGCCGCAGGGTCCTTACAAGGCAGACCACTACAGATACTAATAGCGGATCTGATATCCACAACATCTAGAGGGTGCGGCATTGACAAATGCCGCACCCTTATTTTTTGGCACACATCTTCCCGACGATTCCTATCCGAAGTATTGTTTTGACACTCGATTCGTGGAGACGGACGCGTCCGTTTGCTTCGAAAATGGGATGTCTTGTCGTAATGCGGCACAAAAGGACGGAGACATACCGCGCATGTCGGAAATGATGCACCGCCTGGTGAAACAGGCAGAAGATGGCGTTTACCCGTCTTGCTGCACTGGTCACCCAGGCAATGGAAAACCCGTCGATGCACCCAAGGCGTCGACGCAGCGATCAGGCTTGCTGGCTCAGGTGGCAAGGATTTTTGCTGCGGGGACTGCAATGGCGTCGATCGCCCGGCCGGTTTTCGCGCAGGCGGCAACAGAGGGCGCTGCGTCCCCGCATCTTTTCACCTCTACACAGGTTGTCGGCTTCTCCGTGGTGATCGGCGTCATCTCGGCCGCTCTTCTTTCCACGCTTTGGGTCGTGCGCCAGCGCGGCAATCTCGAGAGCGAAGGCCGCGAGATCCGCTCCGCGCTATCGGATGCACAGCAGCGCATTTCACAATACCAGGCGCTGATCGCCGACAAGAACCGGCGCATCGTGATCTGGGACGGTGATGAGCGCCCCGAACTGCTGGGCCAGCTGCCGGCCGAGACCGGCGCACCGCAGGACAATGAATTTCTGGCGTTCGGCCTCTGGCTGAAGCCGCGCTCGGCATCGGAACTCGACCGCGCCATCGACGGCCTACGGCAGTCGGCCAAGAGCTTCGACATCGTCGTCGAGACGCACCGCGAAGAGGTTCTGGAAGCGCAGGGCCGGGTTTCCGGCGGCCGCGCCTTCGTGCGCTTCGTGGCGTTGAACAATCTGCGCGCCGAGCTCGCCGAACTGAAGATCGAGCGCGAACGGCTGATGGCGTCGATCTCGGCGTTTCAGGGGCTGCTTGATTCCATCGACCTGCCGGCATGGCAGCGCGACACCGAGGGCCGGCTGACCTGGGTGAACCACGCCTATGGCGCGGCCGTCGATGCCGGATCGCCCGACGAGGCGATCACCGAGGGCCGCGAAATCCTGACGACCGTCGCGCGCGAGCGGATTCGCGCCGTGGCCACGCCGGAATCGCCGTTTCACGACAAGATTTCGACCGTCATTCATGGCAACCGTACCTTCCTCGACGTTGTCGATGTGAAAGTTCCGAGCGGTTCGGCCGGCATCGCGGTCGATGTCTCCGGCATTGAGACCGTTCGCGCCGAGCTGGAGCGAACGCTGAAGAGCCATGCCGAGACGCTCGATCACCTGGCAACCCCGGTTGCGATCTTCGACGGCGACCAGCGGCTGCAGTTTTACAACCAGGCTTTCGTCACGCTGTGGCAACTCGATATCGCGTTTCTTGAAAGCAAGCCTGACAATTCCGAGCTTCTGGAGCGCCTGCGTGCCGCCAAGAAGCTACCGGACCAGCTGAGCTGGAAGGCCTGGAAAGAGACGGCGCTTTCGGTTTACCGGGCGCTCGACACGCAATCCGACCTCTGGCACCTGCCGAACGGCCAGACGCTACGCGTCTTCGCGACGGCGCATCCTCAGGGCGGCGCCACCTGGGTGTTCGAGAACCTGACCGAACAGGTCGATCTCGAAACGCGCTACAACACGCTGGTGAAAGTTCAGGGCGAAACGATCGACCATCTGTCCGAAGGTGTCGCGGTGTTCGGGCCAGATGGGCGCATCCAGCTGTCGAACCCGGCCTTCCGCGCGCTCTGGGGAATCACCGAAGCGGAAGCCAAGCCGGGTACGCATATCCGTGCGCTTGGCGACGCCTGCGCGCCGTCCTACGACAGGCCCGACGGCTGGAAAACCTTTGCCGAGCTGATCACCAGCTTCGACGACGAACGTCGCTCAAGCCAGGGGACGCTGGAACTGTTCTCGGGCCTCGTGCTCGATTACGCGGTCATTCCGCTGCCAAACGCGCAAACAATGCTGACTTTCGTCAACATGACGGACAGCGTCCGCGCCGAGCGCGCGCTTACTGAAAAGAACGACGCGCTGCGCAAGGCCGACGAGCTGAAGAACGATTTCGTCCAGCACGTATCCTACGAGTTGCGCTCGCCGCTGACCAACATCATCGGCTTCACCGACCTGTTGCGCACGCCGGGACTTGGCGATCTCAACGAACGGCAGGCGGAATATATCGACCATATCTCCACCTCCTCGTCCGTCCTGCTGACGCTGGTGAACGACATTCTCGATCTCGCGACCGTCGATGCCGGTATCATGCGGCTGAACTATTCGGAGATCGACCTCGGCGACCTGCTCGACGACGTCTCGATCCAGATCGCAGACCGGCTGCAGGAAAGCGGTGTGACGCTCGAGATCACCGCGCCGGCGCGGCTCGGATCGATCATTGCCGACCCGCAGCGCTTGAAGCAAATCCTGGTCAAGCTTCTATCCAACGCCGCGAATTTCTCGCCCGAGGGCGCCGCCATATCGCTGAGCTGCCATCGCGAGGGAACGGATTTCGTGTTCAGCGTTGTCGATCACGGCCCCGGCATCTCGCAGGAAATGATCGCGACCGTCTTCGACCGCTTCGCGACCGGCGCCAAGAGCGGCAAGCGCGGTGGTGCCGGCCTTGGTCTGTCGATCGTCGACAGCTTCGTCAACCTTCATAACGGCCAGGTCGTCATCGACAGCCAGCCGGGCAAGGGCACGACAGTCATTTGCCGGATTCCCTCGGCCAACCTCCCCTCCTACGCCGCCGCCGAATGACGACAAGCGCGCCTGTCATCTCGCTTTTTCTGGAAGACGAGGCAGCCACCGACCGTCTCGGCGAGGATTTGGCGCTGGCGCTCAGACCGGGCGATTGCCTGGCGCTGTCGGGCGACCTCGGCGCCGGCAAGTCCTCGCTGTCGCGGGCGCTCATCCGTGCCATCGCCGACGACGCGGAACTGGAAGTGCCGAGCCCGACCTTCACGCTGGTGCAATCCTACGAGCTGCGCATTCCAGTCGCGCATTTCGATCTCTACCGGCTGGGCGACGCCGCCGAACTGACCGAGCTCGGCTTCGACGAGGCGCTGCAGAGCGGCATCTGCCTGGTGGAATGGCCGGAGATGGCCGAGAGCGAGTTGCCGGATGACCGGATCGTGCTGACGCTGACCCATGAGGGTGTGGGGCGCCGCGCAACGATCGCCGCGCCCGAGAAACAGGCGGCGCGGATCAATCGCGTGCTCGCCATCCGCGCCTTTCTCGCGGCAGCCGGGTATCCGCTCGCCAAGCGCCGGTTTCTTACCGGCGATGCATCGCTTCGGGCCTATGAGGCGATTTATCCCGACGATGGCATACGCCGTATCCTGATGGACTGGCCGCCGCTGCCGGAAGGACCGCCGGTGCTTGACGGCAAGCCGTATCCGAAGGTGGCCCATATTGCCGAGAACGCCTATCCGTTCGTCGCCATCGCCGACATATTGCGCCAGCGCGGCTTCGCAACGCCGCTGATCCATAAAGTCGATTACGAGCAGGGAATTCTCCTGATCGAGGATCTCGGCAGCGACGGGGTTCTCGACGAGAATGGCCAGCCGATCCCTGAACGCTATCTTGAGAGCGTCGCCTGTCTTGCAGCGCTGCATGCGCAGGCGATGCCGCAGGATATCCGAGTGACGGACAAGCACGTGCATCACATCCCGGATTTCGACCGCACCGCGATGAAAATGGAAGTGCGTCTGGTGCTCGACTGGCATCTGCCATGGAAGCGCGATGGGGCGCCGGTCACCGATGCGGAGCGCGACGAATACCTGGCGATCTGGGACGCGCTGATCGACCAGCTTGATACAGCCGAGAAAAACCTGCTGCTGCGCGATTTTCACTCGCCGAATATCATCTGGCGGGAAGATGCGGCCGATGTCGAGCGGGTCGGCCTGATCGACTTCCAGGACGCGATGATCGGGCCGACGGCCTACGATCTCGCCTCGATCGCCCAGGATGCGCGTGTGACCATCGAGCCTGATCTGTTCGACCGGCTGATGGAACATTATCTGTCGCTGCGTCGCGCGCAGAGCGGATTTAACGAGGCGGGCTTCCTGAAAAGCTGGGCGATCATGTCGGCTCAGCGCAATTGCAAGCTGGCCGGGCTTTGGGTTCGGTTGATGCAGCGCGACGGAAAACCAGGTTATATGAAGCACATGCCGCGCACGCTCTCCTACCTGAGCGTGGCGCTTCAGCATGAAACGCTTGCCCCCTTGCGCGAGTGGTGCGTAAGGACTGGAATAGTCACCAGCGAATCATAAGTTTCGGACGATATGACCATCAAACAAGCCATGGTGCTGGCTGCCGGTCTCGGCACCCGCATGCGCCCGATCACCGATACGATCCCCAAGCCGCTGGTGAAAATCGACGGCAAGGCGATGATCGACTATGCGCTCGATTCTCTGGCCGAAGCGGGCGTCGAGAAGGCGGTGGTCAATGTGCACCATCACGCCGACCAGATGCTCGACCATCTCGGCCGTTACAAGGCGCTTGAGGTCATCATCTCTGACGAACGCGCGGGGTTGATGAACAATGGCGGCGGGCTGGCGAAAGGGTTGAAGCTGCTTGATCGCGGCCCTGTTTTCGTGACCAATGCCGATCTCTTCTGGATCGGCGAGCGGCCGGACCGGCCGAGCAATCTGCGGCGCTTAGCCGGATTCTTCAATGCAGACCGAATGGATATGGCGATGCTGTGCGTCAATCTCGACGACACGACCGGGCATAACGGCAAAAACGACTTCGACCGCGATGATGCAGGTCGGTTGAGCCGTGTTCACGCGGATGGCCCGGATCCCGTCGTCTATGCCGGGGCGATCGCCATGCAGACCTCGTTTCTCGACGATGCGCCTGATGACGCCTTCAATCTCAACATCTATTTCGACAAGGCGATCGCGCGCGGCCGGCTCTACGGCATGATGCTGGAGGGGCATTGGCTGACCGTCGGGACGCCGGAAGCGATCGGCGACGCGGAAGAGACGATCCGGCGCTACCGGGCGTTGGCATAGGCCATGAGCGAGCGGCGCCAGCCCAGGGTTCTCACAATACCGGCAGGGCTGCCGTTTCTTGCGACGCTGGCCCAGACGCTCTGCGACGGCCGGCTAACGCCGCTGTTTCGCCATGACCCCGGCGATCCCCTATCGCTTTCCAAGGTGACGATCTATCTGCCGACGCGACGTGCCGTGCGCGTGCTGCGCTCGGAATTCGTCGATCTGCTCGGCGGGCGGTCCGCTATCCTGCCCATCATTCGACCGCTTGGCGAGACGGATGACGACAGCGGCTATTTCGACGAGGCGCTGCCGGCGACGCTCGATCTCGCACAGCCGCTTTCCAACACTGCGCGCCTTTTGGAACTTGCGCGCCTGATCCTTGCCTGGCGCAACAAGCTTCCAGACATCGTGCGCAGCATCCACTCGGATTCGCCGCTTGTCGCGCCCGCCAGCCCGGCCGACGCGATCTGGCTTGCCAGAAATCTCGCGGAGCTGATCGATTCCATCGAGACGGAGGATCGCGACTGGAGCGACCTCGCCAATCTGACGGCCAAGGATCATGCGCTGTGGTGGCAGCTGACGGCGGAGTTCCTGCAGATCGCCAGCGCCTTCTGGCCGGAACGCCTGAACGAACTTGGCAAATCGTCACCAGCGCGCCATCGCAACGCCATCCTCAGGGCGGAAGCCAACCGTATCGCAACCATGTCGGAAAGTGGGCCGATCATCATCGCCGGCTCAACAGGGTCCGTGCCGGCAACGGCCGACCTGATTGCGGCGGTGGCGGCACGGCGCGAGGGCGTGATTGTCCTGCCCGGCCTCGACGTCGGCATGCCGGATGAGCATTGGCGGATGGTTGCTCCCGATATCGCCGATGCGGCGAGCCGCAGCCACTCGCAATATGGCCTGGCACAGCTTCTGAAGCGCCTGAACCTGACGCGTGACGATGTGACGGTACTTGCGGACGCACCCGGTCCGCTCGCGATCCGCGCGCGGATCCTCTCGCATGCGCTGTCTCCATCCGAGGCGACCAGCGATTGGAGCCGGTGGAAGACAACGCTCTCCGACGGCGACGTCGCTGCAGCATTCGCAGACGTATCGCTGATCGAAGCGGGCAACGAGCGCGAGGAGGCGACGGCGATCGCCATCGCGCTTCGGCTGGCGTTGGAGCAGCCGGGCAAGGACGGCGAAAGCCGTGCCGCGCTGATTACGCCGGACCGCACCCTTGCGCGCCGTGTCATGGCCGAGCTGTCGCGCTTCGGCATCGTTGCCGACGATTCCGCGGGCACACCGCTTTCGGCGATGCCGCAGGGAACCTTGCTGCAACTGCTTCTCGAAGCGGCGCTGCGGCCCGGTGACCCGGTGGCGATCGTGAGCCTGCTGAAGCATCCCTTGGCGCGCTTCGGGCTGGAGCGCGGCGCGCTTGCCGAGGCCGTGGCCGCGCTGGAGTTGCTGGCCTTGCGCGGCGGCGTGGCGGAGGTGGATATCAGCGCGCTTGGGCCGCTGCTCGAACACCAGCTCTCCGAGCAGGCGCTCGATCGGCATGCGCCGCATTGGCGCAAGGCGCTTCCCGTCCACGCGATCGATCTGGCACGCGATCTCGCTCGCCGGGTCGGCGAGGCAACCGAGCCGCTCGCCTCCGCTCTCGTGCGCCACGATACCGGCAACCGCGGCCTGACCACGCGTTTCACACTCTCCGACTGGGCCGATCGCACCGGTCGCGCAATCGAGGCGGTCGCGCGCGACGAGCGCGACGATCTCTCCGGGCTATGGTCCGGCGAGGCAGGCGACACGCTGGCGACTATGCTTAGCGAGGTGATCGGCACCGACGGCCAGATCGAGGCGGACGGAGCGCAGTGGATCGACATCATGGCGGCGCTTTCAGCCGGACAGGCGGTGAAGCCGCAAGCACTCAGCCATCCGAGGCTCTTCATCTTCGGCACACTGGAAGCACGCTTGCAGAGTGTCGATACGCTGATCCTCGGCGGCCTGAACGAGGGTTCTTGGCCGGGCCAGACGGCCAATAATCCCTTCATCTCGCGGTCGATGAAGACCGAGATCGGCCTTGAGCCGCCCGAGCGCCGTATCGGCCAGCTGGCGCACGACTTCGAGATGGCCAACGGGACGCGGCATCTCGTTTATACGCGCGCGCTGCGCAAGGGCTCGACGCCCACGGTCGCCTCCCGTTGGCTGCAGCGGCTGATGGCTTTTTGCGGGAAGAGTTTCGAAGCCACACTGAAGGATCGCGGACAGCAGTTCGTGCACTGGGCTGGCCTGCTCGACGAGGGGCAAAGGCAGGCGCCGGCGCAGCGACCGAGCCCGACGCCACCGCGCGAGGTGCAACCGAAATCCTACTCTTTCAGCGAGGTCGGCCGGCTCCGGCGCGACCCTTACGCGATCTATGCGCGCCGTGTCCTCAAGCTCGACGCTGTCGATGCCTTCAATCGCGACCCCGGGGCTGCCGAGCGCGGGACGCTCTATCACAAGATCATCGACCGCTTCGTGCGCGAGGGCAACATCGCCGGCACGCCCGATGGCACGGCGGCGATGGAGCGGATATTGACCGAGCTGTTCGACATGGAGCAACTGCCGGCGCATATCGACGCCGTCTGGCGACCGCGTTTTCGCGAGGTGGCGCGCTCGTTCCTGGCCTGGGAAGCGGAACGGCGGCCGAGGCTTCAGCGCACGCTGACCGAAGTACGTGGCGCCATGCAGCTCGCGCAGGTCGATATCCGGCTTAGCGGCGTCGCTGACCGGATCGACATCACCGGACCACACTCCGCAGATCTGATCGATTACAAGACGGGCTACAACCCCTCCCCCGCGCAGGCACGCGCGCTGCTTGACCCACAGTTGGCGCTGGAGGCCGAGGTGCTGAAGGCCGGCGGCTTCATGGACACTGGCAAGCTGGTGCCGCAGGATCTGCTCTATGTACGGCTGCGGCCGGGAAGCCGGTTCCGGGTCGATACCGTCAACAACGAGTTCTCGGCGCGCAGTGACAAGGCAAAATCGGCGATCGACCTAGCAGGCGATTCGATCGATCAGCTGGTGAAGTTCGTGGCGCTGTTACAATCCGGCGAAAAGGGGTTCACCTCACGGCTCATTCCCGCCCAGCAATTCGAGTTCGGCGGCGACTACGATCACCTCGCCCGCGTCTCGGAATGGTCGACGGCCGAAAGCGATGAGGCCAGCAATGATGAGTGACGAAACGGCCTTGCCTGAGGGCGACGACCCACACGACTGGACCAGCTGGACGACGGTGCAGCAATCGATCGCATCCGATCCGCGCCGATCGGCCTGGGTTTCGGCCAACGCCGGGTCCGGCAAGACACATGTTCTGACGCAGCGCGTCATCCGGCTGCTGCTCTCCGGCGCCCGGCCATCCGCTATCCTGTGTCTGACCTATACGAAGGCTGCCGCCTCCGAAATGTCGAACCGCGTGTTCGATCGCCTGGCCGAGTGGGCCGTGCTGCCGGATGAAGAGCTCAGCCGGCGCATAGCTCAGATCGAGGGGACGCCACCTGACTTTCTCAAGCTGGCGGAGGCCCGCCGGCTTTTCGCCAAGGCGCTGGAGACGCCCGGCGGGCTGAAGATCCAGACCATTCACGCCTTCTGCGAAGCGCTGCTGCATCAGTTTCCGCTGGAGGCGAACGTCGCTGGGCACTTTTCCGTCCTCGACGACCGCGCAGCCGCGACACTGCTTGCCGACGCGCGCCGATCATTGCTGACGGCAACGACCCCCGAGGAAGACATGGCGCTCGCAGACGCCTTCTCCTATGTTCTCAACCTTGGCGACGAATCCGGCCTGGAAACGCTGCTCGGTGAAATCGTCGCCAACCGCAATGCGATCAAGGCATTCACCCAGGCCGCCGACCAGAATGGCGGCCTCGACAATGTCTTGCGGGCGGAGCTCGGTCTTTCCGAAGGTGATACGGAGCTTGCAATCGCCGGGCAATACTGGCCGTTGCCCGGTTTGGCCGGCGGTACGCTTAGTCTCTATCTTGAGCTCGCCGACCTCAAAGGCGGCGCCAAGGCGCAAGAAGTGGCTTCCGCGCTGAAGAGCGTGGTGCGGGAAACGGATGCCCTTCGCCGGATTCCAACGCTGGAAAAGATCTTTCTCACAGCGAAGGGCGAGCCGAAGACAGACGGGCAGTTCTTCGTGAAGGCAATGCTCGCGCAGGCGCCAGAGCTTGCCGATGCCATTGCCGCGGCGCGGGCGCATGTGGTGTCCTGCCGGGACCGACTGAAGATCGTACGCATGTTCGACGCCACCCGCGCTGCCCTTGTTCTCGCCGACAGGCTCAATCGCGACTACGACGACCTCAAGAAGCAGCGAAGCCAGCTCGACTTCGAGGATCTGATCACCCGCACTGCCGATCTTCTGAACAAGAGTGATGTCGGGCCGTGGATCCACTACAAGCTGGATCAGGGAATCGATCACATTCTCGTCGACGAGGCGCAGGATACCAGTCCGATCCAGTGGAGCGTAATCCAATCGCTGGCGGAGGATTTCTTCTCCGGCGAAAGCGCGCGCGACGTGGTGCGCACGCTGTTTGCCGTCGGTGACGAGAAGCAATCGATCTATTCGTTTCAAGGCGCGCGGCCCGAGCGCTTCTCGGAGGAAAGCCGGCGCACGCGGCAGCGCGTTTCGCAGAGCGGTCGGGATTTCTCCTCGGTCCGATTGCCGCTTTCGTTCCGATCCACCTCCGACGTGCTTGCCGCCGTCGACCATATCTTCACGCCATCAGACAATGCGCGCGGGCTGAGCGCTACTGGCGAGCCGGTGGTGCATCGCTCCAATCGTATCGGCCACCCCGGAGCCGTCGACCTCTGGGAGATGATCGCACCTGAAGTCGCGATCAAGGACGAGGACTGGACGGCGCCATTCGACGCGACGCCGGAAAGCGCGCCTGCCGCCATTCTGGCGCGACGCATGGCGCATACGATCGACATGATGGTCGGCAAGAAGACGATCATCGAGAAGGGCAAGGAACGGCTGATCGAGGCCGGCGATATTCTTGTCCTCGTGCGCAAGCGCGATGCCTTCGTCAACGCGTTGACGCGCGCTCTGAAGCGGCGCGGCAATATTCCGGTTGCGGGCGCCGACCGGTTGCGGCTCACCAGCCATATTGCGATCCAGGACCTGGTCGCGCTCGGCCGCTTTCTGCTTCTGCCGGAAGACGACCTATCGCTGGCCGCGCTGATGAAGAGCCCGCTCTTCGATCTCAACGAAGACGACATCTTCGCGGTGGCGGCGCTGCGTGGCGACGGCCAAAGCGTGTGGGCGCATCTTCAAGCCTATGCGGCGGATGGCAACGAGCGCCTTGGCCCCATCGTCAAGCGGCTGCAGCTGTTCCTCGAAGAATCGAAGAGCCTTTCGGTTCACGATTTCTACGCCCGGGTGCTGGGCGTTCATGGCGGTCGGCGGCAGTTTCTGGCGCGGCTCGGGACCGAGGCGAGCGACATTCTGGACGAGTTCCTCACCTTCACGCTAGACCACGAGACGGCGGCGCTGCCCGGCCTGCAGTCCTTCATCTCGACGCTTGAGCTGGAGGCTCCGGTCGTCAAGCGCGAGCAGGACAAGGGTCGCAACGAAGTCCGGATCATGACCGTGCACGCTTCGAAAGGGCTTGAGGCACCGATCGTGTTTCTGGTGGATGGCGGTTCCAAGGCATTCACGCATTCGCATATGCCGAAACTGCGGCTGCTGGAGCAGAGCGGCGAGCGGCCGCCGTTGCCGGTCTGGGTGCCGCTTAGCGATCTCAGCAATTCGCTGACACAGGCCGATGCCGCGCGTATCCAGGTGCTGGCGGAAGAGGAGTATCGCCGGCTTCTCTATGTGGCGATGACGCGCGCGGCCGATCAATTAATTGTCTGCGGCTACAGGGGCGTGCGGCTCAACACCGACACGTGGCATGCAATGATTTCCGCAGCGATGGACGACAGCCATCCGAATGTGGCCGCCACCACCTTCTCCGGGCCGGACGGTGACTGGCAGGGTGTGGAATGGCGCGTGCCGACAATGGAACGCATGTTCGAGCGCGCCGACCAGGTCGAGCAGGCCGCGGCCCGCGATGCCTTGCCGTTCGACCTCAATCGCCCGCTGCCGGCGCAGAAGAAGCTCCCTCGCCCGCTCAGCCCTTCCGGCGCCGGAACGATCATCGACGAGGATGCCGGCAACCTTCTGGTGGCCTCGCCGCTGTTTACCGACAAGCCGAAATCCGACCGAGCGCTGCAGAAAGGCCGGCTTCTGCACCGAATGCTGCAGACCTTGCCCGAGATACCGCTGGCGGAGCGCGCGGACGCGTCCAGACGGTATGCCGAGCGCGCCGCCCGTTTCTGGCCCCAAGACGAGCGCGACAGGCTGATCGATTCGGTTCTGAAACTATTGGACTCACCGGATCTACAACCGGTGTTCAAGGCCCATGCGCAGGCCGAAGTGTCGATCATGGGGACGCTCACGCTCGACGGGCGCGACTACGCGGTTTCCGGTCGTGTCGACAGGCTGGCGGTGCTCGACGACCGGGTGGTGATCCTCGATTACAAGACCAATCGCGTGCCGCCGGAGACGGCAGCGGCCATTCCCTTCGCGCATCGGGCGCAGCTTGCGATCTACCAGACGATCATGGCGCCGCTCTATCCCGGCAAGCGGATCGACTGCGTGCTGGTCTATACCGAGAGCGGCTCCGTGCACACGCTGACGCCTGAGGCCATGGCATTGGCGCTTGCACAGCTCAAAACAAAGTGAAATACCGGTCATTGAAATCCCGCCGGCGCACCATCACATGTGCTTCAACAGGAATCCTTTAAAGGAGCGGCCTTATGGCTACCGTGAAAGTCGATATCAATAATTTCCAGGCTGAAGTTCTGGAATCCGCAGAACCCGTCGTTGTCGATTTCTGGGCTGAATGGTGCGGCCCGTGCAAGATGATCGCCCCGAGCCTCGAAGAACTCGCCGTCGAGTTCCAGGGCAAGGTGAAGGTTGCCAAGCTCAACATCGACGAAAATCCTGAGCTGGCCGCCCAGTTCGGCGTACGCTCGATCCCGACACTTGCCATGTTCAAGGCCGGCGAAGTGGCCGACATCAAGGTTGGCGCTGCTCCGAAGACCGCTCTTTCGAGCTGGATCTCCAGCGCTGCCTGATTTTTCAGGACAACAGAATGAAAAAAGCCCGGCATCGACCGGGCTTTTTTCATTTCAGCTTCCCATTTGGTCAGCTTCTTACTTGGGCGGTGTGCCGTTGTCGGCAAGCACGTCGCCAACAAGATAGAGCGATCCGCCGATCAGGATGCGTGGCGGCTGCTCCCTTTCGAAGGCGGTGTCGCGGATCGCTTCGAGGGCATCGCTTACCGTAGACATCGGTTCAGCGACCAGGCCGGCGTCATAGGCGGCGTTGGCAAGTATAACCGGATCGATCATCGCGTCGCTGCCGCGAATGGGCACGCAATAGACCTTCTCCGCCAAGCCCTTGAAGGCATTGAAATAGCCGATCGGGTCCTTGGTGTTGATCATGCCGATGATCAAAAACAGCGGGCGCGGGTGCTTTTCCTCGAAATTGGCCATGGCTTCGGCGATAACTTCACCGGCACCAGGATTATGGCCGCCATCGACCCAGATCTCCGCGCCTGAGGGGGCGCTGGCCATCAGGTTGCCGTCGCTCAGCTTCTGCAGGCGACCCGGCCATTCGACAGAGGCCATCGCCTTTTCCATCATCGCTTCGGTGACGGTGAAGCCGGCCGCCTTGACGGCACGGATGGCGGCGGCGGCATTGGCATACTGGTGGCGGCCGGGAAGCCGAGGCAACGGAAGATCGGCGAGGCCGAATTCATCCTGATAGACCAGCCGGCCATATTCCTCATGCGCCATGAAATCCTGGCCGAAGGCGGCTGTCGGGCAACCGAGGCGCTCGGCAGTGGAGATCAGCACCTCGAGTGCGGCGTCATATTCCTGCTTGCCGATGACGACGGGGCATTTGCGCTTCATGATGCCGGCCTTTTCGGCGGCGATCAGCTCGACGCTGTCGCCGAGATAGGGCTGGTGATCGAGCGAGATCGGCATGATGACCGAGACCGCCGGATCGGTAATGACGTTGGTGGCATCGAAACGGCCGCCAAGGCCGACCTCGATGATCGCCGCATCGGCCGGATGCTCCGAGAACAGGATGAAGGTGACCGCCGTCAGGATTTCGAAGACCGTAATCTTCTGGCCGGCATTGGCGGCGGCCACACGGCGCAGCGCATCGGCAAAGACAGCGTCATCGACCAGCTTGCCGCGCCCGCCCTCGACGCCGATGCGATAGCGCTCGTGCCAATTGACGAGATGCGGCGAGGTGTGGACGTGGGCGCTGTAGCCGCCGGCCTCCAGCAGAGCACGGCAGAACGCCGTGACGGAGCCCTTTCCGTTGGTTCCCGCCACATGGATGACGGGTGGGAGCTTCTTCTGCGGATCGCCGAGAACGGCAAGTAGGCGGGTGATGCGATCCAGCGACAGATCGAAGCCCTTGGGATGCAATCCCATGAGCTTGTCGATTTCCTGCGCTGCCTCGCTTACCGCGGTCTGACCCCTGGGTATCATCGCTCAACCCGCCTGTGATGTTTGCGGTCAGGCGCTTGCGGCGATCGCAAGCGTGCCGGTGTTTTCGTTGGCAACGGCAGCCGGCTTCTTCGTCAGGATCTTCAGGACACGCGCGAGCGTATCGGGAATGTCGTGACGCTTGACGACCATATCGACCATGCCGTGCTCGAGCAGGTATTCCGAGGTCTGGAATCCCTCAGGCAGCTTTTCGCGGATGGTCTGTTCGATGACGCGCTTGCCGGCGAAGCAGATTTCGGCACCCGGTTCGGCCATGTGGATATCGCCCAGCATGGCGTAGGAGGCGGTGACGCCACCGGTCGTCGGGTTGGTGAGAACCACGATATAGGGCTGGCCGGCTTCCTTCAGCATGTCGACGGCAACGGTGGTGCGCGGCAGCTGCATCAGCGACAGGATGCCTTCCTGCATGCGGGCACCGCCCGATGCCGGGAACATGACCAGCGGGCACTTTTCGGCGATGGCGCGCTCGAATGCCTTGATGATCGCTTCACCGGCGGCAATGCCGAGCGAGCCGCCCATGAAATTGAACTCGTGCACGACGGCGACGAGCTTCAGGCCACGAACCTTGCCGAGACCGGCAACGATCGTGTCTTCCTGATCCGTCTTGATGCGGCTGTCGCGCAGGCGATCGGTGTATTTCTTGGAATCGCGGAACTTCAGCGGGTCCTGGGCGACCTTGGGCTGCACGAAGGCCTCGTAGGCACCGTCATCGAAGAGATCGGCCAGACGCGCCTTGGCCGGCATCTTCATATGATAGCCGGAGGCCGGAATGACCCACTTGTTGTCTTCGAGATCCTTATGGAAGACCATTTCGCCCGTTTCCGGGCACTTGATCCAGAGGTTCTCCGGCACTTCGCGGCGGCCCAGCATGGAATTGATGCGGGGGCGAACGTAGTTGGTGATCCAGTTCAAGTCGAAAACTCCTGATTAACTCTTGCCAATGTGGGGAAACTATTCGGCAGCAACAAGGCGCGCCGAACGTGTTCCCGATGACAGCCCGCGAACGAGCGTTGCGACAGCCTGTACGGTATCGGCAGTCGCCTTCCCGTCCTTGGTCAGGCTGAGCGCGACCTGATTGACGATTGCTGTGCCGACGACGACGCCGTCAGCCGAGGCACCGATAACTTTTGCATGATCCGCCGTCTTGACGCCGAAGCCGACGCAGACGGGAAGATCGGTGTGGTTCTTGATGCGCGACACGGCGCCGGCAACCAGCGAAGTGTCCGGCAGGGCCGAGCCGGTGATGCCGTTCATCGAGACATAATAGACGAAGCCGGAGGTGTTCTTGAGAACGGCCGGCAGGCGCTTGTCATCGGTGGTGGGCGTCGCCAGGCGGATGAAGTTGATGCCCTTGCGCAGTGCCGGGATACAGAGTTCGTCGTCCATCTCGGGCGGCAAGTCGACGACGATCAGGCCATCGATGCCGGCTGCCAGCGCATCGTCGAGGAACTGCTCGACGCCGTGGACGTAGATCGGATTGTAATAACCCATCAGGACGATCGGCGTGTCATCGTCGGCCTTGCGGAAGTCGGCTGCGAGTTGCAACGTCTTCTTCAACGTCTGGCCGGCCTTCAGCGCGCGCTGGCCAGCGAGCTGGATCGTCGGGCCATCGGCCATCGGATCGGAAAAGGGCATGCCGAGCTCGATGACGTCGGAGCCGGCTTCCGGCAGCGCCTTCATGATGCCGAGCGAGGTCTCATAATCGGGATCGCCACCCATGAAATAGGTGACCAGCGCCGGGCGGCCTTCTGCCTTCAGAGCGGCAAAGCGTTTGTCCATACGTGCGGTCATGACTTAAGCACCCATTCCCAGAATCTTGCCGACGGTGAAGATGTCCTTGTCGCCGCGGCCGGAGAGGTTCATCAGGATGATCTCGTCCTTGCCCATTTTCGGCGCGCGCTTGATGACTTCGGCCAGCGCATGCGAGGGCTCAAGCGCCGGGATGATGCCTTCAAGGCGCGTCAGCGTCTGGAAGGCTTCGAGCGCCTCGTGGTCCATGATCGGCACATATTCGACGCGGCCGACATCGTTCAGATAGGAATGCTCTGGGCCGATGCCGGGGTAATCAAGACCGGCCGAGATCGAGTGGCCTTCCTTGATCTGGCCGTCGCTATCCTGCAGCAGATAAGTGCGGTTGCCGTGGAGCACGCCCGGCGAACCGGCGGTGATCGACGCACAGTGCTCGTCACCCTGCAGGCCCTTGCCACCGGCTTCTACGCCGACGATCTTGACGCTGGCGTCATCGAGGAACGAATGGAAGATGCCGATCGCGTTCGAGCCGCCACCGACGGCGGCAACGACGAGATCAGGCAGACGGCCTTCGGCCTCCAGCATCTGTTCCTTGGCTTCCGCGCCGATGACGGCCTGGAAATCGCGGACCATCTCCGGATAGGGATGCGGGCCGGCGGCTGTGCCGATCAAATAATAGGTGTCGTCGACATTGGTGACCCAATCCCGAAGAGCTTCGTTCATCGCATCCTTAAGCGTGCCGTGGCCGGCCGTGACCGGCTTTACTTCGGCACCCAGGAGCTTCATGCGGAAGACGTTCGGCGCCTGACGCTCGACGTCGGTGGCGCCCATGTAGACCACACAGGGAAGGCCGAAGCGGGCCGCGACGGTTGCCGAGGCTACGCCGTGCTGGCCGGCGCCGGTTTCAGCGATGATGCGGGTCTTGCCCATGCGCTTGGCAAGCAGGATCTGGCCGATGCAGTTGTTGATCTTGTGCGAACCAGTGTGGTTCAGCTCTTCGCGCTTGAAGTAAATCTTGGCGCCACCGAGCTCAGCCGTCAGGCGTTCGGCGAAGTAGAGCGGGCTCGGGCGGCCGATGTAATGTGTACCGAGATGCTTCAACTCCGCCTGGAATTCCGGATCGGTCTTTGCCTTGTCCCATTCTTCCTGGAGTTCCAGGATCAACGGCATCAGCGTTTCGGCGACGAAGCGGCCGCCGTAAATGCCGAAGCGGCCGTCCTCATCGGGGCCGGAACGGAATGAATTGGGTTTTGGGGTCTCGTTCACTATCAACTCCCTGAGGCGATTTCAGGCCGGCAAGCCTGCTCGACCGCATCGAAAAACTCATCAATCAGTGCGACGCTTTTCACGCCGGGCGCGCTTTCCAGGCCCGAGGACGCATCGAGCCCCGGCGCCTTGGTGATCGCAAGGGCTTCAGCGATGTTGTCCTTGTTCAGGCCACCGGAAAGCATGTAATCCACGGTGCCGTCAAGCCAGCTGAGCAACGTCCAATCGAAGGACACGCCGTTGCCACCGGGCAATTCCGATCCCTTCGGCGGCTTCGCATCGAAGAGGAAACGATCGGCAATACCGATATAGGCCTCGACGCGCTTCAGATCATCGGCCGTGCGGACCGAAAACGCCTTCATGACAGGCAGACCGTACACGGCCTTTATGGTCAAAACGCGCTCGGGGCTCTCATCGCCGTGAAGTTGAAGAATATCCGGCCTCAGTGTGGCAACGATTTCGTCCAGATCATCATTGGCCGGATTGACGACAACGGCAACGATCTTGGCGCGGCCACGCACCCGATCGGCCAATCTGGCGGCATCATCGGGCTCTATATAGCGCGGGCTCTTTTCGAAGAAGATGAAGCCGATATGCGTCGCGCCCCGCGCCACCGCGCGATCGATCGCCTCGGCCGTCTTCAGGCCGCAGATTTTGATATCCGGTTTCATGGCAGCGAAGTGACACGAAAAACGTTGTGAGTCGAGCCAATTTGCGACCACGGCTGTATTTTGAGCGCTTATGCCTCAGTCGAAATCAATGGCATGCAGCAAGCTGCCATGCCGCTTCAGCCAGGCTTTCGACGCATCCATATCCGGGCAAAGCTTCTTGCACAGCGCCCAGAAGTGGGGACCGTGATTCATCTCCTTGAGATGGGCGACCTCATGGGCGGCGAGATAATCGACAACGGAGGGCGGCGCCATGATGATGCGCCAGGAGAAGCTGAGGTTTCCCTCGGCCGAACAGGAGCCCCAGCGGCTGCGCGTATCCTTCATCGAGATCGACTTGATCGGCGCCCGGATCGACTGCGCATGGAACCTTGCGAGCCGCTCGAGATCGGCCCGTGCTTCCTTCTTCAGGAATGTCGCGATGCGACGGCCGAGATGCTCCGGCATGCCGCTCACGTGTAGAACCGGCTTGCCATCGACGACCGCCGCTTCGGTTAGTCCGCGCAGGCTGCCCGTATGCTGGATGCGATGGGACACGCCGCGAAACAGGATCGTGCCGCCATCGTGAAGGCCGGTATCGGTCGAGAATTTCGCGAGCTTGGTCATGAGCCAGCCCTGGTGACGGTCGAGGAAGGCATCGACATCGCGTCGCGCCAAGCCGCTCGGGATCGTCATCTTCAGGGCGCGGCCGCCTGGCTCGATGCGCAGCGTGATGCGGGTTGCGCGCTCGTGCTGCTTGATCGTCAGCGGCATCAGCCGTCCAGCAATGTCGAGCGTACGGATCTCCGGCGGAGCCGGTTTGCGGACACTGCGTCGTGGCTTGGACAAGAGCGGAAACATCGGCATTTTCTATATGATTCGTCGCAATTCCGGTCAAAGAAAAACCGGCACCTGATGGGTGCCGGTCGATGTTTTGATGCCGATCGCGGTTACGGCGCCTGATATTCGGCAACCGGGCCGTTATCATCTCGCTTGGTGTTCTTACGATCGCGCATGTAGCGGTCGAACTCGTCCTGATCCTTGGCGCGGCGGAGCTCGCGCACATAGGTTTCGAAGTCCTCCCGCATTTCATCAAGCTTGCGGCGTTCTTCCTCAAGCCTGTCGAGCTCGGCCTTGCGCCAATCGTCGAAGGCGACGTTGCCCGTGGTGAATTGCGGGCGATAGCGGCCATGCGAGCGTCGGCAGCCGGCGAAGAATCCATCGGCGGCACTATTGGCGTCGCGCTTGAAGCCGCGCAAACGCTCCCCGAAGATGATGTAGGCGAGCATGGCGAGACCCAGAGGCCAGAAAACCACGAAGCCGAGGATCATCAGGGCAATGGTAGCCGGAGTCCAATCCGGGCGAAGCAATGCTGACTGGTTCATCGTGCGGTATCCTCGCATTTTCGCGCCCGGCGAAATGCCGAACGCTGGAAATCGATGTGGTTACCGTTTGACACGGCTTCAAGACGATTTCCGCTCAAATCGGACAAGACCTTGAAACCAAAACACTAATTCAGATGATGCTAAATCAGATCGATTTGCCGCCCTTGATCACGCGCTTGACAGCCGGCTTTCCGGCGCGTCCGTGCTCGCGGACGAAATTGATGATGCGTGGCGCGATCTCGCGGCGGAAACGCGAACCGTTGAAGACCCCGTAGTGCCCGACGTCCGGCTGCAGGTAGTGCATGCGCATGTGATCGGGGATATTGGTGCAAATCGTCTGCGCGGCCTTGGTCTGGCCGACACCGGAGATGTCGTCGTTCTCCCCCTCGACGGTCAGAAGCGCCACGTTGCGGATCGCCGCCGGGTCGACCAGCTTTCCGCGATGTTCGAGCTCGCCCTTCGGAAGCGCGTGCCTGATGAAGACCTGATCAACGGTCTGCAGATAGAACTCGGCGGTCAGATCCATCACGGCTAGATATTCGTCGTAGAAGTCGCGATGCTTTTCGGCCGGCTCGCCATCGTTCTTCACCAGATGCATGAAGAACTCCTTATGGGCGACAAGATGCCGGTCGAGGTTCATCGACATGAAGCCGGAGAGCTGCAGGAAGCCAGGATAGACCGGCCGCATGAAGCCCGGCTGCGGCCAGGGAACGTTCATGATGACGTTTTCGGCGAACCATTCCAGCGGCTTGTCCTTGGCCAGCTGGTTGACGGCGGTCGGATTGATGCGGGTGTCGATCGGGCCGCCCATCAGCGTCATCGACGCCGGCGCGAGCGGATCGTTGGCCTCTTCCATGACCGCAGCCGCGGCAAGCACCGGCACGGAGGGCTGACAGACCGCGACGACATGCGTGTCGGGACCGAGGAAGTGCAGCATCTCGATGACGTAGTCGACATAGTCGTTGAAATCGAACGTCCCGTCGGTCATCGGCACCATGCGGGCGTCGATCCAATCGGTGATGTAGATATCCGCGCTCGGAAGCAGCGCCTCGACGGTGCCACGCAATAGCGTCGCGTAGTGCCCGGACATTGGAGCAACGATCAAGATGCGCGGATCAGGACCATGGGCGGCCGGCAGGTTGCGTGCGAAGTGCAGCAGATTGCAGAAGGGCCGTGCCCAGACGATCTCTTCCCTGACGGCAACCTCTTTGTCGCCGACGACGGTCTTGGGCAGATCGAAGGAAGGTTTGCCATAGCGGCGCGTGGTGCGCTCGAACATCTCAAGTGCTGCGGCCATTGTCCGGCCCCAAGGGGTCTGGGACAGCGGATTGAGCGGATTGGAATAGGCAAGCCGCATGATATCGGCCACGGCGCGGTAAGGCGCCATCGCGGCATGATTCAATTCGTAAAGCTGATAAAACATGAGATGCATCACCTTTCTTTCATCTGGAAGATGACGCCTGCTGGAAGGCATCGGACTCTTTCCAACGATGTGCTGGCATCTCAACGCACAGTAACAGGTTTTTGTTGCACAGCAACATGAGCGATCCGCACCGCAATAAAGAAATGCCGGGGATCCTCTCCCCGGCATGATGCTGCGCTCAAATGCTTAACACTCGTCAAACACCTAGATATCGGCCTGAAACGTCTGCTTCTGCGTTCCCAGACCCTCGATGCCGAGCTCGACGACGTCGCCGGCGCGCAGGAAACGCGGCGGCTTCATGCCCATGCCGACTCCAGGAGGGGTGCCGGTCGAGATCACGTCGCCCGGATGCAGCGACATGAACTGGCTGAGATAGGAAACGACGAAGGCGACGCCATAGACCATGGTCTTCGACGAGCCGTTCTGCATGGTTTCGCCATTAACCTTCAGCCACATGCCGAGGTCTTGCGGATCGGCGATCTCGTCCCTGGTTACCAGCCATGGGCCGATCGGGCCGAAGGTGTCGCAGGACTTGCCCTTGGTCCACTGTCCCGCGCGCTCCGTCTGGAAGGCGCGTTCGGAAACATCGTGCGAGACGCAGTAGCCCGCCACGTAGTCGAGAGCGTCGGCTTCGCTGACATATTTCGCGGTCTTGCCGATGACGACGCCAAGCTCGACCTCCCAATCGGTCTTCTCCGAACCGCGCGGGATGAGAACATTGTCGTTCGGGCCGACGATGGCCGAGGTAGCCTTCATGAAGATGACGGGTTCGGGGGGCACCGCGGCGCCGGTTTCGGCGGCGTGGTCGGAGAAGTTGAGGCCGATGCAGATGAACTTGCCGGTGCCGGCAACGCACGCGCCTATACGACCAGGTTGGAGTTCGGGAAGGGTTTTCGGATCGATTGCAGCGAGCTTGGCCAGACCTTCCGGCGAAATCGCCGCCCCCGCAATATCAGATACGTGGCCGGACAGATCCCTGATCTTGCCGTCCGCGTCCAGCATTGCCGGCTTTTCCTGGCCGATCTCTCCAACGCGCATGAGCTTCATCGAATATCCTCCTCAGCGTGAGCCATGTTTCCATCACCTATGAACGAATTATTCACCGGTGTCATTACGGCTTTTCACCCAGGCGGTACGCCTCGATCCAATGTCTGGGCAAAAATCCGATTGGGGAACCACTGTCTTTCCGGCGCAGGGTGCCCACATATCTTGACGGATCCATAAGAGTGACAAGACTGCGTTTGCCGAGGAGCCAGACCTCGATGCCGCGCCACCAACCGTCGGAAAGACCATGACAAAGAGCAACAGCCGCGAATCCCAATATCCGATCGAGCCGATCTTTCTCGACCGGTGGTCGCCCCGCGCTTTCACCGGCGAAATCATCGATGAGGCCGAGCTGCTGACCGTGCTCGATGCCGCGCACTGGGCGCCCTCTTCCGCCAACCAGCAGCCGTGGCGCTTCATCTACGCGCTGAACGGGTCCGACGACTGGAACAGGTTCGTATCGCTACTGGTCGACTCCAATCAGGAGTGGGCAAAGAATGCGTCTGCGCTCATCTTCGTCGTGTCTAAGGGTTTCAGCGGCGACTTTTCCGAGGGGCGCAAGAGCTACACGCACTCCTTCGATGCCGGCACCGCCTGGGGTTATCTCGCGCTGCAGGCCAAGCTCTCTGGCTTCTATGCCCACGGCATGGGCGGCATCAAGCATGACGAGATTCGCGACACGTTCGCCATTCCGGAAGGCTACCGCGTGGAGGCGGGAATTGCCTTCGGTCGCCTTGCCGACAAGAGCGTGCTGTCGGAGCGCAACCAAGAGCGCGAGTTTCCGAGCCAGCGAAAGCCGCTCGCCGAAGTCGCTTTCAAGGGCAAATTTGTAGCCGGATAACAGCGCAATGAAAAAGGCCCCGCGGCTGGCGAGCCGCAGGGCCTATTCTTCGATAAATACCAGTGATCAGATGTCGAGATTGGCGACGCTGAGGGCGTTTTCCTGGATGAATTCGCGCCGCGGCTCAACCTCATCGCCCATGAGGCGGGCGAAGAGACCATCCGCATCCGTGGCGTCGTTAACGCGCACCTGCAGCAGCGAGCGGACGTTCGGATCGAGCGTGGTTTCCCAAAGCTGTTCGGCATTCATTTCGCCAAGGCCCTTGTATCGCTGCATGGTCAGCCCCTTGCGGCCGCTGGCAAAAACAGCTTCCAGAAGTGCACGCGCACCTGACAGTTCCAGGCTGCCGTCGCGGCGCGTCAGCTTTGGCGGCGTCTGGTAGATTTCCTTCAATCGAGCAGACATCTGGTCGATCATACGGGCATCCTGCGAACCGATGAGCGCCATATCGAGTACCACGGCTTCCTTGACACCGCGAACCATGCGCTCGAGACGCAAACCACCCTCGCTCGTCAGGCTGCCTTCCCAGCCACGCTCGGTTTCCTCGGCGATAACGTCAAGGCGGCGCGCGACTTCGGCGACGAGTTCCAGGGCGCGGGCGCCATCGCTGATCGCTTCTGCGTTGAGCGCACCGGCAATAGCCGCCTGCTCGACGACCGCGCGATTGTAGCGCGAATGCAGATTGTCGAGCAGCGCGCGCAGCCG
Organism: Hyphomicrobiales bacterium; assembly: GCA_900472605.1. GTDB lineage: Bacteria > Pseudomonadota > Alphaproteobacteria > Rhizobiales > Rhizobiaceae > Rhizobium. The sequence goes on from UCJD01000037.1 coordinate 49,116, forward strand.
CAGCGCATCGACGATGACTTCACGCAGATCCTGACCGACGCGAACTTCACCGCTGCCGAGCGTCAGCGCCGCATCGTCGAGACCCTGGGCGATGAGATATTCCTCAAGCGCCTTTTCGTCCTTCAGATACTGGATCGACTTGCCGCGCGACACCTTATAGAGCGGCGGTTGGGCGATATAGATATGGCCGCGCTCGATCAGTTCCGGCATCTGGCGGAAGAAGAAGGTCAACAGCAGCGTTCTGATGTGGGCGCCGTCGACGTCAGCGTCCGTCATGATGATGATCTTGTGGTAACGCAGCTTGTCGGCGTTGAATTCGTCCTTGCCGATACCGGCGCCGAGCGCGGTGATCAGTGTGCCGATTTCCTGGCTCGACAGCATCTTGTCGAAGCGCGCGCGCTCGACGTTGAGGATCTTGCCGCGCAGCGGCAGGATGGCCTGGTTTTCGCGCGAGCGGCCCTGCTTGGCCGAACCGCCTGCAGAGTCACCCTCGACGAGGAAGACTTCGGACTTGGTCGGATCGCGCTCAGAACAATCGGCAAGCTTGCCGGGAAGCGAGGCGATATCGAGCGCGCCCTTGCGGCGGGTCAACTCGCGCGCCTTGCGGGCGGCTTCGCGCGCGGCCGCGGCTTCGACCACCTTGCCGACGAGGATCTTGGCGTCGGCGGGATGTTCTTCAAGCCAGGTGCTGAGCGCTTCGCTGACGAGATTTTCGACGACCGGGCGCACTTCGGACGAGACGAGCTTATCCTTGGTCTGCGACGAGAACTTCGGATCCGGCACCTTGACCGACAGAACGGCCGTCAGGCCTTCGCGGCAATCGTCACCCGTCAGAGAAACCTTCTCCTTCTTGGTGATGCCGGAGGTATCGGCATAGGAGGTGATCTGACGCGTCAGAGCGGCGCGGAAGCCGGCCATATGGGTGCCGCCATCGCGCTGCGGGATGTTGTTGGTGAAGCAGAGCACATTCTCGTGGTAGCTGTCGTTCCACCACATCGCGACTTCAACGGTGATTCCATCCTTTTCGCCACGAATGGCGACCGGACGTTCGACCAGCGGCTTCTTGGCGCGATCGAGGTAGGAGACGAAGGCTTCAAGGCCGCCATCGTATAGCAGCTCTTCCTGGCGCACATCGGAATGGCGCTTGTCGGTCAGCAAAATACGGACGCCGGAATTGAGGAAGGCAAGTTCGCGCAGGCGATGTTCGAGCGTGTTGAAATCGAACTCGATCATCGTGAATGTGTCGGAGCTCGGCATGAAGCTGACTTCCGTGCCGGTCAGGCCACCTGAATCGCCCGTTTCCTTGAGCGGGGCGTCCGATACGCCGTGCGTAAAGCTCATCTCGTGGATCTTGCCCTGGCGGCGAATCTTGAGCTTCAGCCAGACGGACAGCGCGTTGACGACGGAAACGCCGACGCCGTGCAGACCACCGGAGACCTTGTAGGAATTCTGGTCGAACTTACCGCCGGCATGCAGCTGGGTCATGATGACTTCAGCGGCCGAAATGCCTTCGCCGCTATGAATGTCCGTCGGGATGCCGCGACCGTTATCGGTGACGGTCACGGAACCATCAGCATTAAGAGTGACGGTGACGATGTCGGCGTGACCGGCCAGGGCTTCATCGATAGCGTTGTCGACGACTTCGTAGACCATGTGATGCAGACCGGAGCCGTCATCGGTATCACCGATATACATGCCGGGGCGCTTGCGCACGGCGTCAAGACCTTTCAGGACCTTGATCGAGTCTGCGCCATACTCGGTGCTAACGCCGTTTTCCGTCGCGGGTGTATCGGTCATATTGTCGAGAATTCCCTGTTGTCGATGCCGTTGTGACACGCGGGCGAATCACCGGCCTTAATCACGTTGAATATAGGGTTTTTGCATGAAGTTCCCAATGCCAGCGGTCGCCAAGAGCGCATAAAACAGGGGATTATGACCGTTTTCCGTCGGCGTTTTCCGCATTTTCAAGAACCTCCGACAGTTTTGCCAGGGTGGCCTCATCCAGATGCCGAATAGACCCTGCCAAACGGTTGGCGAAGGTCGTGTATTCCGCCGACAAACCCGACGTGTCTATGACAATTCGCGGGTCGGAAAAGCGCGCGATCAGGAACAGATCGTCGGCCTCATCCCAGATGATGTTGAAGTAGCCGGCGATACGCTGCAGAAGATCGAAGGTCGGAACGCCGCGCTTTCCGTGCTCCAGCGCGGAGAGATAGGCCGGAGAGACATTCAACGCTTCCGCCATCTGCTTCTGCGATACCCCCTTGCGCTCGCGGAGCTTGCGAATGGCTTCCCCGAACGGCGTCATAGCCGATCGCCCGCGCGACGAGACAGGCGGATGTAGAGTGCGCCCTCGCCGCCATGGTGCTGCGCCGCCGCCTCGTAAGACGAGATGAGATAGCGAAATTCCGGCTTGGAGAACCACATCGGCACAGCACGCTTCAATGCCCCATCACTGCCGAGCGAGCTGCCCTTGCCGGTGATGACGAGGACATGGCGCATACCGCGGTCATGGGCCCGCAGCAGGAATTCGAGCAGCATGATGTGCGCTTCGCTTTGCACCAGGCCATGGAGATCGATGCGGGCCTCAAGCGCGAGGCGGCCCTTGGCGATCTTGCGCTTGACCGGGCGCTCCAGCGGGTGATGGACGCCAGCCGCGGGCTTCGGCGCCGCTGCCGGTTCCGGCTGCTCGCCTGCGCCTGCTGCCGATTTTGGCACGGTAGCGGTTTTCAGGTTGGCCGCATCTGCTTCCTTCTCGGCCTCCATAAGGAAGGCGTCGAGCTCATTCATCGCGCCTGTGTTGCCAGGCATCGGGCGCGTGCTGCGGGCTACCTTGCCCCACAAAATGCGTTCATCGGCGCTAAGCTTGCGATCCTTCGCCATCACGCAAACCTCGCGGCGGCTTTGTTCGGGATCAGGATCGCGAAATCGGCGTCGTGGCGCACCGTGCCTGCAAGCTCGCCGGCCGCGTCGCCGGAGCCGGTGAAGATATCGCCGCGCGCCGGGCCAACGATCGCCGAGCCGGTGTCGAGTGCCAGCATCAGGCGTTGGAAGGGCTTTCCGCCCTGCAGGTGCAGCAGGCTTTGCGAATGGATGTAGAACGGAAAGCCAAAGGTATGGATCAGGCGATCGACGGCCAGCGATCGTCCTGCAATCAACGGCACCTTGGCGGCCGCGATCGGGCCGGCACAATCGTTGTCGATCTCGACCTCGCGGAAGAAAATGTAGGAGCGGTTGTGCGCAAGAATGTCATCGACGCGGTCCGGATTCATCGCCAGCCAGTGCCGGATCGATTGCATCGAGATGTTCGCCCGGTCGATTTCGCCGAGATCGATCAGCAGTTTTCCGACTGCTGAAAACGGATGGCCGGCCTTCGCCGCATAGGTAATCCGCCCGGTTCGTCCATCGAGATAGCGCAAACGCGCGGCGCCCTGGACGTGAACGAAGAAGACGTCGACCTTGGATTTTGCCCAGCAAATCTCAAGCCCCTGCCCTTCCAGCGCGCCTTTGTCGATGGCTGCGCGGTCGAGATAGGGCTCGATGGCTCCCTCGCGCAGGCAGCCGAACATGTAGCTCGGATCCATCGTGAGGGGGCGGTTCTGGTCGTCGAGGTCGATCAGATCATCAGGGCGGCGGTAAAATGGGAACCTGTATTCGTGGTCAGGACTGACTGAGACAGCTATCTCGGGCTCGTAAAAGGCCGTGACGAAACCGGGTTGGCCGTCGGTTCGCCTGATCCTGAATGGCCGACAATGCGCTTCGAAGAAGGCTCGCGCCTCGCTCGCCGACATCGGCCGTGTATCGCGCGCAGACCGCAACAGGTCGAGGAGATCGGTGCTGGTCAGGCCCAGCGATCCAGTGCGGTAGGGCTTGGTTTTCTCGATATAACAGCGGCAGGATTCCATGGCCTCGAAAAGGCTGGAGGGATCATCGTCCCGCCAGCCTTCCAAATCGTCAAAGCCTATCGCCTCGAGGGCAAAGCCTCGTTCATCATCACTCATGTTCCGATTCGGTGGCCACGAGTTTCCAGTTGGGATCGCGCGAGCGGGTGTCGCGGGCGAATGTCCAGAGATCGCTGATCTCCGCGACGGTTTCCGCATCACCGTCAACAAGCACATCGGCCTTGTCGTAGGTCGCGGAAATCATCTGGCTGACTATGCGCAAGGTGATCTGCGCTTCGCTGCCACTGACCTCAACATTCTTGATCTCGGCCTTGTCGATACCGACAAACGTGGATTTGACCTTCTCGCCCTTGCTTTCCCGATCGGCGATCGCCGCATCGAAGCCCTCGTACACTTCCTTGGACAGCAAATTCTTGAGCGCCTTGCGATCGCCATCGGCGAAGGCCATCACGATCATCTCATAAGCCATGCGGGCGCCGTTGACGAACTCCTTCGGGTTGAAGGAGGGATCGGCCTTGTTCATTTCCCGCAGCTGTTCATTGAGCGGCGTGCCCGCTGGCGCGAAGGCATCGATCGCCGCGAAGCGGTCTTCTTCTTCGCCCGTCGCATCGCGTCGTGGCAGGGTTACGACCTTTCCGGCATCCGGCGTCTCTGGACCGGCAGCATCGCGCGGGGTGTAGAGATCGCGTGGCGGCTTCTCATTTCCCGTGCGCCGACCAAGGACATTGCGCAGCTGCAAAAATATCAGCACCGCCGCCACGAGAAAAAACAAAGTGATGAAGTCGTTTGAACCCATATCCCGCCGCAATCTGTTAACATCTAGAATTTGTATACCCATATAGTCTGCATATACAGATGATTCAAATAGGTCCCGCACGTTGGGCCGATTTCAATGGAGACCGGTGAGAGCCGGAGAGAAATAATGCGCCTTTCAATGCTGCCTGGTTTTCTGCTGCTCATGCCTTTGGCCGAGATCGCGGGCTTCGTGATTGTCGGCAAGGCGATCGGTCTTTGGGCGACGCTCGGACTGGTCATGCTGAGTTTCGTGGCCGGGATGATGCTGTTGCGTCGGCAGGGCATCGGTATCCTGCGGCGTATGTCCATGGAAGGACGGACCGGCGCGGTCCCGGGTCGCGAACTGCTACGGCCGGCAATGTTCGTCATTGCCGCGCTGCTCCTGATTATTCCGGGCTTTATCACCGACATCGTCGCGCTGCTCATCTTCATCCCCGCAGTGCGTGATCTTGCGTGGAACTACGTAAGCCGTCGTTTTGTAGTCGTGGGTGCATCCGGACCGTCCCGTACATCGGCGCACTCCCCTCATAGAGGCAACAATGCAACCGTCGTCGATCTCGATGCGGAGGATTACCAGCGTGACCCGAACGGAAAGTCGCCCTGGTCCGGCAAAAGCCTTGGCGAATGAGGCTCTTGCTTGAGAAGCGCCGGCTGGCCTAGGGTTGTAACGACATCGTCGAAATGATAGATGCGGCGAAATCCAATGCCCTCGAGGAAAAGCCAATGGACAGCGAAAACAGCAATAACGGCGCAACGAGCCCGAGCCTTACCATTCTAGCACAGTACACCAAGGACCTTTCCTTCGAGAATCCTGGTGCACCGCGTTCGCTGCAGGCCCGCGACAAGGCACCGGCCATCAATATCAATGTCAACGTCAACGCCAACCCGCTTTCCGACACGGACTTCGACGTCGTTCTTTCCTTGAACGCCGAAGCCAAGGAAGGCGACAAGACGGTATTCCATACGGAACTCGTCTATGGCGGCGTCTTCCGGATCGCCGGCTTCCCGCAGGAACACATGCTGCCGGTTCTCTTCATCGAGTGCCCGCGCATGCTCTTCCCGTTCGCGCGCCAGATCATCGCCGACGTGACCCGCAACGGCGGCTTCCCGCCGCTGATGATCGATCCGATCGATTTCTCGCAGATGTTTGCCCAGCGCGTTGCCGAAGAGCAGGCCCGCGCAAAGGTTCAGGCGAACTAATTCCTCATTAGATGACGACCGAGATGCCCGGGCCAGCGCCCGGGCATTTTAGTTTGGGAGATCGTATTTCGCCCAGATGCCCTTCTGGCCGAGCTTGGCAATCAGCGCATCATGCTGTTCGGCTTCGGTTTCACTGAGGCGCGGTGGAAGCGGTCGCGGCCGCTCAAGCGCGATCAGGACGATATCATCATCGCTATCGTTGCGTTCCGATGCGCCGTTGTTCTGCGCCACGCCGAGGCCAAGCGCCGTCTGGCGACCACCGATCATCTCGATATAGACTTCGGCAAGCAGTTCGGAGTCGAGTAAGGCGCCGTGCTTGGCGCGATGGGAGTTGTCGATCCCATAGCGGCGGCACAGCGCATCGAGCGAGTTCGGACCCATCGGATGCTTGCGCCGGGCCATCGACAACGTATCGATGACATTTTCGGGAGAGATTGGCGGCAAAGAAAGCCGCGCCAACTCGGCATTGATGAAGCCCATGTCGAAGGTGGCGTTATGGGCGATCCACTTGCCTTCGCCGAAGAAGTCGAGGATCTCCTGGGCTACAGCCGCGAAAGGCTGCTTGTCCTTCAGGAACTCGTCGGTGATGCCGTGAACGGCAAGCGCGTCCGGATGGACCTTCTGGTCGACCGGATTGATGTAGATGTGCAGCGTCTTTCCCGTCGGAAAGTGATTGAAGAGTTCGATGCCGCCGATTTCGATGATGCGATCCGTGCGGTTATCAAGCCCGGTGGTTTCCGTATCGAAAATGATTTCACGCATTCGGGAAATCTCCGTTCGCTATCCGCTGTCTGAGGTCCGCGACAATGGCGCCGACCTGCTCTCTGGCCTGATCGATGCCGTGGCCGGTATCGATCACATAATCCGCGCGCCGGCGCTTTTCAGCGTCGGGTGTCTGGCGCGAGAGAATCATGTTGAATTTCTCTTCCGTCATGTTCGGACGTGCAAGTACCCGTTGGCGCTGAATCTGTGGATCACAGCTGACCACGACGATGACATCGACGCGATCGGCCGCACCACTCTCGAAAAGCAGCGGTATGTCGAGAAGGACCATCGATGTGCCCTTCCCGCGTTGCACGTCGAGAAACATCGCCTCGCGCTCGCGCACGAGAGGATGAACGATCTGCTCCAGTTGCTTGAAACCTTCGGGGCGCGACGCGAGCTGCAGACCCAATTCCTGGCGATCGACCGTGCCGTTCTTCACCGAGCCGGGAAAAGCCGCATCGATGAGCGGCGCCGCGGCACCCGCATAAAGATCATGGACGACCGCGTCGGCATCATTGACCGGCAGGCCAGCATCGGCAAACAGCTTTGCCGTGGTCGACTTGCCCATCCCGATCGAGCCGGTCAGTCCGATTTTCAGCATCAATGCTTTTCCATATCCGCGATGATCAGAGCGCGCAGCGTGTCATCGACGACGGGCCGCTTGCCGAACCACGTCTCGAAACCGGGTACCGCCTGGTGCAGCAACATACCTAAACCATCGACCGTCGCGAAACCCTGTTCCTCAGCCTGCGCAAGAATGGGTGTCTTCAGAGGTACATAGACGATATCCGTGACGACGGCATCCGAGTGCAACGGCGAGAAGTCGATATCGGGCGCGATTTCACCTTCCATACCGAGCGAGGTAGTGTTGATAAAGAGGCCAGCACCTTTCATCACTTCGGAAAGAGCCGTCATCGGATGCGGACGCACGGCTTCTCCGAAGCGATCCGCGAGTTCAACCGCGCGGGCGACGGTACGATTGACGAGGTGAATCTCCTTGATACCGCGATCGCGAACGGCTTGGATAACGGCACGACTGGCGCCGCCGGCACCCAGGATGACTGCCGATCGCACCTTGTCCCAGCCGGGATGGCGCTCATCAAGATTTGCGGTAAAGCCGCGGCCATCGGTGTTCGTGGCCTTCAGCCTGCCGTCCTCGAGCCAGAGCGTGTTGGAGGCGCCAAGCTCCCGCGAGAGATCGTCCGGTTCGTCAGCCAGCTTGAACGCCATCTCCTTGTGCGGGATCGTTACATTGCCGCCGACAAGGCCCGAAGCGCCTGATTTCAAGGATTGGATGAAAGCCGGAAAGTCGTCCGGCGCAACTTCATGAGTGCGGTAGCTTCCCTCAAGAGACAGGAACTTCAGCCAGTATCCGTGGATGATCGGCGAGCGCGAATGCTTGACGGGAAAGCCGGTGACGAAAGCACGCGGGCCAATTGTTTCACGTGAATCATCCATCGATCGCACCCAATTCTCTGAGTTTTTCCAGGAGCGGCAGCATCGGCAACCCCAATATGGTGAAGTAGTCGCCGTCGATTTTCGAAAACAGCTGCAGGCCCTCCCCTTCGAGCTGGTAGGCGCCGACGCTGCTCAAGGCACGCTCGCCAACCCGCTTCAGGTGCCTTTCGATGAAATCCGCGGTGAGTGGACGCATCGTCAGTTCGGCGCGCGAAACATGCTCCCAGATGATGTCGCCTTCATAAGCGAGCGCGACTGCGCTGTTCAGCCTGTGGGTCTGCGCCGACAGCGCGGCCAGATGGCCGGCTGCATCTTCCATGCTCTTCGGCTTGTGAAATGTGCGTTGGCCCAGGGACATGGTTTGATCCGAACCAATCACAATTGCGCCAAGAGAGCGATCACTCACTTCTTTGGCTTTGGCCTTGGCCAGGACCAGCGCGATCGCATCCGGGGTTGCGCCACTCTGTTCGAGCGGCGCTTCGATTGCGCGCTCATCGACCTTTGCCGGATGAGCCTCGAAGGACAGGCCGGCGTTTTCCATCAGCATGCGGCGGAAGGGGCTGGAAGAAGCGAGTATGAGTTTCGGTATCATCTGTGCTCTCGGCGCGGTTGGCTAGGGGCAGCGCTTAGCGCAGCTTGGGACGCAGGGCAACGATTGCCGCCGCCGTCTCCTCGATGGAACGACGGGTCACGTCGATGAGCGGCCAATTGTGCCGAGCGCAAAGCGAACGGGCATATTTCAACTCTTCCGATATCGCGGCACGATCGGTGTAGTCGCCCCTATCAAAGCCGGGCGTCGCGCCGAGGTCACGATTCTCACGGACCTGCGAGATGCGATCGGTGGTGGCGATCAGGCAGACGATGAGCGGCTTGCTCGCTTCGAAAAGAGCCTCCGGAAGTGGCACGCCATAGACGATCGGGATGTTGGCGGTCTTGATGCCACGGTTGGCGAGATAGATGCTGGTCGGTGTCTTCGATGTGCGGCTGATGCCGATGATGACGACGTCCGCGTCATTATAATCATCTGGCATCTGGCCGTCGTCGTGGTCCATTGTGAAGTTCAGCGCTTCGATACGCGCGAAATATCCAGCGTTCATGACATGCTGGGCACCGACTCGGCGGCGCGACGGCGCGCCGAGATAAATCTGAAACGCGTTGAGAACGGGTTCGAGAACATTGACCGAGGCCACGCCCATTTCAAGGCAACGTTCATCGATCAACGCCGCGAGCTCGCGATCCACGATCGTGTAAAGCACGATGCCCGGCTCGCCGTCGATCGCCTGCAGGACCGTCAGCAGCTGCTTTCGATTGCGGATCAACGGATAGACATGCTCGATCGGCTGCGCCGACTTGAATTGCGCCGATGCGGCGCGACCGGCCGAAATCAGCGTTTCACCCGTCGAGTCAGAAATGAGATGCAGATGGAAGAAGTTCGTACGGTTCTCCACGCTATTTTCCGCTGCCTGTTGAAAACACTGGATGACGGAGAGCTACGAGACGCGCCGGGGGTTAGGCAAGGGAAAACATGCCTAGTTTTCCACATTTCGGATTCTTTGGACGCTTGGAAAGATGGCCTGTTGGTTTTGTGGAAAGCTTGCGGCATCTCCTCAGATAGCCACAGCTTGTCCACAGCTTAGCGATTTTTCGGAGGACCAATATCCTATTGAAATTATTTCCTATTTCTTGTCAGTTCTGCTTTTGACATCGAATTGCGTGATTTTCATCCCCTGCGGCTCGCGAAGCAGTGACAATTGGTATCGGCCGTGGATGGATTTTAATCCTTGATAGTCACCGACTCTAAGAAATAGAAACCTTAGATATATCTTTGATTTTTTATAGGGAAGAAGCGCTTGAGTGAGATGCGCCGGACGATCATGCGAGTTCTGGACGGGGAAACATTGACCCCTCCCCCCATCTGGCTGATGCGGCAGGCGGGCAGATACCTGCCGGAGTATCGAGCGGTGAGAGCGAAGGCTGGAAGCTTCCTCGATCTCTGTTACACCCCGGATCATGCAGTCGAGGTCACACTGCAGCCGATCCGGCGTTATGGCTTCGATGCTGCCATCCTTTTCTCCGACATTCTCGTCATTCCCGATGCGATGACGCGCAACGTTCGTTTCACCGAAGGACATGGGCCGGAGATGGACCCTATCGACGTCGACGGTATCGAGGGTCTGGACGGCAGTCGCGTGTTGCAGCATCTGGAACCGGTGCTGGAGACCGTCCGACGTCTTCGGAGTAGTCTTCCCGCGGAAACCACGCTCCTCGGCTTCTGTGGGGCTCCCTGGACCGTTGCGACCTACATGATCGCCGGTCATGGTACCCCCGATCAGGCCCCTGCCCGATTGTTCGCCTATCGGCATCCGAAGGCATTCGAAAAGCTGTTGATGTTGCTGGCTGATGTCTCTGCCGACTATCTGGTCGCGCAGATCGATGCTGGCGCCGATGCCGTGCAGATTTTCGATTCCTGGGCGGGCGTGCTGGGTGAACGCGAGTTCGAGGCGTTTGCCGTAAAGCCGGTGGCACGGATGATCACCTCGATCAAGGCGCGGCGTCCGAATGCCAAGATCATCGCCTTTGCGAAGGGCGCCGGCTACCTACTGAAGAGCTACCGCCAGAAGACGAAAGCCGATGCGATCGGCCTTGATTGGTCGGTTCCACTCGACTTTGCAGCCGAGCTGCAGAAGGATGGCCCGGTACAGGGAAACCTCGACCCAATGCGGATGGTTGCTGGCGGAGCAGCGCTGGAAGAGGGTATCGACGACATCCTGCAGCGATTGGGGAATGGTCCGCTGATCTTCAATCTCGGACATGGAATTACCCCACAGGCCGATCCCGAAAATGTTCGACTGCTTGTCGAGCGTGTTCGCGGCGGAAGGGTTTGACCATGGAACGCCAGATCGACGCGAGACCCGGTTCCTATGCGCGCCGGCGCGCTTTTATCGCTATCGCGTTCTTTGTCGCGCTGGCGGTCGGTCTCTTCGTCTGGAATCCCGATACGCTTTACCTCTGGATCAAGGCGCTTCACATCATCGCCGTGATTTCGTGGATGGCCGGGCTGTTCTACATGCCGCGATTGTTCATTTACCACACCGACGCCGAACCCGGCTCGGTGCAGTCGGAAACGTTCAAGGTCATGGAACGCCGTCTGCTGAAGGTGATCATGAACCCGGCGATGATGCTGACCTGGATCTTCGGGCTTTATCTGTCGTGGTCGGTCTATGGCTTCCAGGGCGGGTGGCTGCATGCGAAGATCGGACTTGTCGTTCTGTTGACCGGCGTGCACGTGTTTTTCAGCCGCGCGGCGAAAGCATTCGAGCGCGATGAGAACCGGCGTTCGGCTCGCTACTGGCGCTTCATGAACGAGGCGCCGACCGCTTTGATGATTGCGATCGTCATCCTCGTGGTCGTCAAGCCATTTTGACGCAGCCCCGACGACAGGTTAAATTTGCTTCATTTTAAGCAGCCCCCTTGCGGCGGCGGACGTGACTCGCTATTTTCCGTCCACCTCATCCTTGTGGCATGTATGTAAAGCTCGATCGTCTGCGAGTTCCTCGCAGGACCGGTTACTGTCTCGACATTGCCTTTTCCCTCAAAATTATAGAGTAATGGACACTTCATGTCTGAAATGAAGCTTCAGGAACTTAAGAGTAAATCCCCGACCGATCTTCTGGCGTTCGCCGAATCGCTCGAGGTCGAGAATGCCAGCACGATGCGCAAGCAAGAGCTGATGTTCGCGATACTCAAGGTTCTTGCCAGCCAGGACGTCGAGATCATTGGCGAAGGCGTGGTGGAAGTTCTGCAGGACGGCTTCGGCTTCCTGCGTTCCGCGAACGCCAACTATCTCCCCGGTCCCGACGACATCTACATCTCCCCTTCCCAGATCCGCCGCTTCTCGCTGAAGACAGGCGATACGGTGGAAGGACCCATCCGCGGGCCGAAGGAAGGCGAGCGCTATTTCGCGCTGCTGAAGGTCAACACGATCAACTTCGACGACCCGGAAAAGATCCGTCACAAGGTTCACTTCGACAACCTGACGCCGCTCTATCCGAACGAGCGCTTCAAGATGGAACTCGAGATTCCTACCAACAAGGATCTCTCGTCGCGCGTCATCGATCTGGTCGCGCCGCTTGGCAAGGGCCAGCGTGGTCTCATCGTCGCGCCGCCGCGCACCGGTAAGACGGTTCTCTTGCAGAACATCGCTCACTCGATCACCGCCAACCATCCGGAATGCTATCTCATCGTTCTCCTGATCGACGAACGTCCGGAAGAAGTGACGGACATGCAACGTTCCGTGAAGGGCGAAGTCGTGTCCTCGACCTTCGACGAACCGGCAACCCGCCACGTCCAAGTCGCCGAAATGGTCATCGAGAAAGCCAAGCGTCTCGTCGAACATGGTCGTGACGTGGTGATCCTTCTCGATTCGATCACGCGCCTTGGCCGCGCCTACAACACGGTCGTTCCTTCTTCCGGTAAGGTTTTGACAGGTGGCGTTGACGCCAACGCGTTGCAGCGCCCCAAGCGCTTCTTCGGTGCTGCTCGTAACATCGAGGAAGGCGGCTCGCTGACCATCATTGCGACCGCGCTGATCGATACGGGCAGCCGTATGGACGAAGTCATCTTCGAAGAATTCAAGGGTACCGGTAACTCCGAAATCGTTCTCGATCGCAAGGTCGCCGACAAGCGCATCTTCCCGTCCATGGACATTCTCAAGTCCGGTACGCGTAAGGAAGACCTGCTTGTTCCACGCCAGGATCTGCAGAAGATCTTCGTTCTCCGCCGCATCCTTGCCCCGATGGGCACGACCGACGCGATCGAGTTCCTCATCGACAAGCTGAAGCAGACGAAGAGCAATTCTGATTTCTTCGAATCGATGAACACCTGATTTATCCTTAGCCGGATTCCATAAATCAAAGCCGGCCGCTACCTTGGCCGGCTTTTCTGTTTCTACATACCTGTTTAAATGACCATCGCTCCTTTCCAAAATGGGAACTGATCGATTCGGTATCGTACCAATTGGAGTGTATCCGTGGTGGAATTCACCGAGACAATCTATGCGCTCTCAAGCGGAGCGGTGCCCGCCGGATTGGCCGTCATCCGTGTGAGCGGCTCAAAGGTAACTGATATCATCGGCGCCATCGTTTCAAGCACTGTCACGCCCCGCACGGCTTCTCTGAGAACGATTCGAACCCGTAACGGTGAGACTTTGGACTCTGGCCTCGTGCTGTTCTTTCCAGGACCGAACTCCTTTACCGGCGAGGACGTCGTCGAGTTCCACGTGCATGGCGGTCGGGCAGTTGTAAGCGCCGTGTATAAGGAACTCAGTTCATTCAATGGGTTGCGGCAAGCTGCGCCTGGTGAGTTCTCCCGCCGTGCCTTCGAAAACGGAAAGCTCGATCTACTGGAGATCGAAGGTCTTGCTGATTTGATCTCTGCGGAGACCGAGATGCAGCGGCGTCTCGCTCTTGAACAAAGCTCCGGTGGGCTCTCGTCCATCTATGAAGCTTGGGCGCAGCGTCTGACGCGTGGCCGCGCGCTGATCGAGGCCGAACTGGATTTCGCTGAGGAGGATGATGTCCCAGGTTCTGTCTCAGATCAGGTTTGGTCGGATATGAGCAGTCTTGCCAAAGAGATTCGGCAGCACCTTGGCATGGCAAAGAGCGGCGAGATTATCAGAGACGGTTTCAAGGTTGTTATCGCTGGACTGCCGAATGCAGGAAAATCCAGCCTGATGAACGCCCTTGTACGCCGCGACATTGCGATCGTGACGGATATTGCCGGAACGACGCGTGATGTGCTGTCCACCGATCTCGACATCGACGGATTTCTGGTCAAGCTTTACGATACAGCCGGTTTGAGGGAGACCGAAGAGCTCGTTGAGCGTGAGGGTATTCGTCGTGCCCGCTCCGCGATGGAGGCGGCTGACCTCATCATCTACATAGAGGATATGTCCATCCCGGCGGAGCAAAGCCCTGTTCCATCAGCCACACTTCGTGTCGGGACGAAGGCGGATCTGCCCGCCGTGTCCCGGAATACCTACGATGTGCGTATCTCTGTGGAGACCGGCGCTGGGTTGGACGAGCTTCGGGAGGCTATCGGAAATCGGTTGCGAGAAATTGTGCCGCCGCACTCATTGGCCATGCCGACGCGCGCCCGCCACAACGATTCGCTGGCGGAATGTATTGCTGCGATCGATCGGGCAATCTCCAACGATCATGCTGATCTAGATCTCAGAGCCGAGGATTTGCGCGCGGCCGGCACAGCCCTTGGCCGCATCACCGGCAGGGTCGATGTCGAGAATCTCCTCGACGTCATATTCGGAGAGTTTTGCATCGGCAAATGATTCACGTGAAACAATGCGACCGCGACGAAAACCATGGTTTCACGTGAAACGTCTTGACTCCCGATGCGGCTTGCCGCATCACCGAGCGATCTCAGGAGCCTTGTTATGAATACCTCACGGTTTGATGTCATCGTCATTGGTGGCGGGCACGCTGGATGCGAAGCCGCCTCTGCGGCCGCGCGCGCCGGTGCCAAGACCGCGCTCGTGACGCATCAGCGCGCCACGATCGGCGTCATGTCGTGTAATCCTGCAATCGGGGGTCTTGGCAAGGGTCATCTGGTTCGAGAGATCGATGCATTGGATGGCTTGATGGGACGCGTCGCTGATGCCGGCGGCATCCAGTTCCGTATGCTCAACCGGAAAAAAGGCCCGGCCGTCCGCGGGCCTCGTACACAGGCTGACCGAAAGCTCTATCGGCAGGCAATGCATGCCGAGATCTCCGCGATACCCAATCTGACGGTTATCGAGGGCGATGCCTTCGATCTATCAATCCAGGACGGACGTGTCACTGGCGTGATCATGAAAGATAGCCGGATTCTCAATGCCGGCGCGGTCGTCTTGACGACCGGGACGTTCCTACGTGGCCTCATCCATATTGGGGATAAGAAAATCCCCGCCGGCCGTGTCGGCGAAGAGCCGTCAATGGGTTTGTCGAAGACGCTATCGGATATGGGATTGCAGCTCGGTCGTTTGAAGACCGGCACGCCTGCCCGGTTGGATGGGAAGACTATCGACTGGGCAGCTGTCGGCCGACAGGGCGCCGATGACGATGCAGTCCCGTTCTCTTTTATGACGGACCATATCTCGAATCCGCAGATTGACTGCGGGGTCACGCGCACGACGCAAGCGACTCATCGGATTATCGTTGACAATTTGAAGCGCTCGGCCATGTATTCCGGTCAAATCGAAGGTGTTGGACCGCGTTATTGCCCCTCAATCGAAGACAAGCTGGTGAAGTTTGGCGAGAGAGATGGCCATCAGGTGTTTCTGGAGCCTGAGGGCCTTGATGACGACACGGTCTACCCAAATGGCATATCGACGTCTTTGCCCGCCGAGGTTCAAGATGCGTTCATTCGAACCATACCAGGTCTTGAGCAAGTGACCATCTTGCAGCCCGGCTATGCGATTGAATACGACCACGTCGATCCGCGCGAGCTCAAGCCCTCGCTCGAGGTGAAGAAGCAAGCTGGCTTGTTTTTGGCTGGGCAGATCAACGGCACCACCGGATATGAGGAAGCAGCGGCGCAAGGGTTGGTTGCTGGCCTCAACGCCGCGCGGTTGGCGGGGCAGCAAGAGGCGGTGCGCTTCAGCCGAACCGACTCCTACATCGGTGTGATGATTGATGACCTCACGTCGCGCGGTGTAGCCGAACCTTATCGTATGTTTACGTCAAGAGCGGAATATCGTCTGTCGCTGCGTGCGGACAATGCGGATGTTCGTCTTACGCCACTCGCCATCGAACTGGGCATATCGTCCCGCGCCCGTTCCGATCGCTTCGAGCAATATGCATTGGCTATTGATGCGGGCCGGGCGCTGTTGGCCTCGTTGTCGGTTACGCCAACAGAGGCGCGTCGATTTGGACTTAAGCTTAACCTCGATGGCCAGCGACGCACTGCCTATGAGTTGTTGGCATTCCCTGACTTCGATTTGGAGACACTGCGCCCGGTATGGCCGGAGTTAGATCAGATAGACGTGAAGGCAGGTTCGGCGCTAGAGATTGAAGCGAACTATGCTGTTTATATGGATCGGCAGCAAGCCGATGTGGCCCATATCAAGCGTGATGAAGAGCGACTAATCCCTACCGATTTCAATTTTGATCGCTTGTCCGGTCTATCGAACGAGCTTAAGCAGAAGTTGGCAAAGGCTCGTCCTTACGACGTCGCGCAGGCTTCGCGAATTGACGGGATGACGCCAGCAGCGATTTCGCTCTTGCTCGTGCATTTGCGACGTGGCGACGTCGCCGCATAGATCGCAACCTACACTATTTGAGAGTCCTGGTATGGAATTGAACGGCCGGCGTGTTTCACGTGAAACACAGGAACGACTTGAGCATTTTGTCGATCTCTTTCAGAAGTGGAGCAAGGCTATCAACCTCTCGGCGCCCTCCACTCTAAAAGACGCATGGGATCGGCACATTGCCGATAGCGCCCAGATTTTTCAACTCCAATCGCGTGCCGCGAATTGGGTTGATCTCGGTAGCGGCGGTGGCTTTCCCGGCGTTGTGACGGCGATCTTCCTTGCGGAGGTCAAGGATGGATGGGTGCGCCTGGTGGAGAGCAACAACAAGAAAGCAGCCTTTTTACGCACTGCTCTAAGGGAA
This sequence comes from Hyphomicrobiales bacterium, assembly GCA_900472605.1. Lineage (GTDB taxonomy): Bacteria > Pseudomonadota > Alphaproteobacteria > Rhizobiales > Rhizobiaceae > Rhizobium. The sequence goes on from UCJD01000037.1 coordinate 65,899, forward strand.
ACTGGCGCCCGCGGCTCTGTGCATCCGACGCGAATTGAAGATGCGGCTGTTGATCTACCGGTTTGCGATTTCGTATCTGCGCGGGCGCTTGCGGATCTCGACAAGTTGCTGGAGTTCGTCCAGCCGTTTGCGATGCGTAACGAGAAAATCCGAGCCTACTTCCACAAAGGCCGGGATTATCGGTCTGAGGTGGAGAATGCTCATGGTCGCTGGGCATTTGATCTGGTAGAACACAAAAGTGCCGTCGAGATGGACTCGGTTGTTCTGGAAATCTCCAATATACGGCATTTGGTCTAACAAATCGGGCGTTGCGACAATGGTTGCTGGACGGAATCGGATTATCACGATCGCAAATCAGAAGGGTGGCGTTGGCAAGACGACGACAGCTATCAATCTGGCAACGGCGCTAGCCGCGATTGGCGAGCGGGTCCTCATTGTGGATCTCGACCCCCAGGGTAATGCGAGCACTGGGTTGGGTATTGATCGTAAGAACCGTAGTCGGTCCTCCTACGATCTCCTGATTGGCGACCATGGTATCCTTGACGTCGTGCAGGAAACAGCTGTACCGAATCTCTACATCGTCCCTTCCACTATGGACCTTCTGGGGATTGAGATGGAGATCGCTCAGCAGGCCGATCGTGTCTTCAAGCTCAAGAAGGCGCTTTCTGAGCGGGATGCGTTTCAGTTTTCCTATATTCTTGTCGACTGCCCCCCGTCGTTCAATCTCCTGACAATGAACGCAATGGCGGCGGCGCATTCGGTGCTGGTTCCCCTGCAGTGCGAGTTTTTCGCGCTTGAAGGGTTGAGCCAGTTGCTTGAGACTGTCGATCAGGTTCGCAGGAGCGTAAACCCGCAGCTTGATATCCAGGGTATCGTACTCACGATGTTCGACTCACGAAACAATCTGGCGCAGCAGGTCGTGAACGATGTGCGCACTCATCTTGGTGAAAAGGTTTACCATACGTTAATCCCGCGCAATGTGCGGGTGTCCGAGGCGCCGTCCTATGGCAAACCCGCTATTCTTTACGACCTCAAATGTGCTGGAAGTCAGGCCTACCTGCAGTTGGCTTCCGAGGTCATACAGCGTGAACGCCAGCGTCTCGCTGCCTGAACAAGCTCTCGAATAAGTGGTGAGTATCGACATGAACGATGATGTCTCGAAGCGAAGATTGGGGCGTGGCCTCGCGGCGTTGATTGGCGAAATGGATCAACCGGCGCCTGTCGACGCAGGCCAGCGCGCGGTCAGTGCCGATCGTTTGGTGCCGATCGAGTTCATTACGCGAAACCCGCGTAACCCTCGTCGTTTTTTCGATGATGGCGAGCTTCATGATCTTGCAAGCTCCATTCGCCAACATGGTATCGTCCAGCCAGTTGTTGTGCGCACACTCTCCGCCAGTCAGTATGAAATCATAGCCGGCGAACGACGTTGGCGTGCGGCCCAGCTTGCGGGGCTGGTCGAGATTCCTGTCATCGTGCGGGATGTCGATGACAAGACCGCGCTTGAGATTGCGATCGTTGAAAACGTTCAGCGGTCCGATCTTAATGCGTTGGAAGAAGCGCTTGGCTACGAACAGTTGATCGCGGACTATGGTTACACGCAAAACGATCTCGGCGAGATCATCGGCAAGAGCCGCAGCCATGTCGCGAACTCGCTGCGCCTTCTGAAGTTGCCGGAGCCCGTTCGGGACCTGCTCGCTGCCGGCAGCCTGTCCGCTGGGCACGCCCGAGCCTTGGTCTCGACCTCGGACCCAACGGTCCTGGCGCGAACGATCGTTTCCAAGGGAATGTCGGTGCGCGATGCCGAGCGGCTTGCGCAGAACGATATCAAGGCGCAATCGGAGCCGAAGCCTGCGGTCAATCCGCGCGATCAAAAGGATTCCGATACGATCGCGCTCGAGCGCACTCTCTCCGATACGCTCGGATTGGATGTCGTCATCAATCACAAAGCGAATGGTGGACAGATCCGGATTTCTTATAAGTCGCTGGATCAATTGGAAGAAATCTGCCGACTCTTGGAGCGGCGCTGATTGGGCCTATTTTCGGCCGGACTGAAGCGTGGTCGACAGAAGTGTCTGCATGGCGATCGTGTCCTCCAGAGAGGCGCGGCGTCGGGTCTGCAAGATGGCCGCCTGCAGGCGGCTGGTTTCACGGGCTAGAGCTTCGGTCGACCACGTTCTCAATGCCTGCTCGATGATCGGCTTGCGCTTGAAATGAAGGTGCCGCCCGAGCGTCTGCATTACCTGGGGCGCTGGAGCGCGCTTCTCTTCCATCTCGGCACGAATAGCATCCATCAGCTGAAACTGCCGCAGGCACGCCTGTATAACCAGAAAGACTGAGGTTTTTGAGGCGGTGATCTTCTGCATGGCATGCAGGAAGTTCCCTGAATTCCCGGTCAGGATCGCATCGACGGCGTCGTCAATGGATATAGCGCTTGCGTCACCGATGATCTCCGTGACGTGATGCTCTTCGATAATCTCAAGATTGAGGCAATAGAGCGCGAGTTTTCTCACCTCGTTACGCGAAGCTATACGGTCGCCGCCTATCAGCTCCAGTAGTGCCTGCCGCGCTCCCGTAGTGATCCTGAGGTTTGCACCTGCGAGTTCTGCGTCTATCAGGCTGTTGAGAGCACGTGCATCATCTGCGTAGCAGGGAATAGTTGCGACACTGCGGGCCGCCTCGCTGGTTTTGCGTAGAAGCGAACCCTTCTTGAGGTCGCCGGCCTCGATGATGATGAAGGTCGCCTCGGGCGGCGCCTGTGACAGCACCTGAAGGGCGTCAACGAGATACTTCTCGTTTGCCGCGCCGCGGATCCAGATCAGCTTTTGGCCACCGAAGAGGCCGATCGCGCCTGCCTCGTCGAGCAGACGACCGTGGTCCTTTTGCAGGTCGCCAATATCAAGTTTGATCAGCGAAAACGGATCGGCTAGATCGACGCCAGTCTTACCGGCGAGCAGACTGGCGCGTTCCGATACCAGCCCGCGATCAGGGCCATAAACGACGAAAAGTTGGTAGTGGCGGGCGGATTTCTCCAGAAATCCCTCGAACTCATGCGACTTTACCTCCGCCACTCACCCGCTCCTCAGCGGCCAAGCGCCGCGGCGATCTCGGCGGCCACGAATTCGGCGACCTGGCGTGCGGCGCGGTCCTCGGAGTCGCGGATGGCGCGCTGCTTAGCAAACTCCTGGGCGGGAAAGTCGACAAGTGCTGTCGCTGACTGGTGGCCGGCGCGGATCACGTGCCCGTCCTTGTTCGACTTCAGCGTATAGTCGACACTAACAGTGGTGCGACCGGCGCGAGATTCATCGGAGGATGCAACGAGCAAGGTGTCGATCACGCTCGATCGAGCGTTCATCTCGACCTTGTAATCAGCCTTGTCCGGCTCGCCAGCGCCGCGTGAGGAAAGGAAGATCAGGTGATTTCGGACTTCCTGCCCGACGCGCGACGTTGCCTCGGAGAAGGCAATGGATGACAGCTTGTCGGCAACGCCCGACGTTTCTGAATATAGCGGCCGGACCTGGCACGAAGCGAGAAGAACCGTGGTTGCCAGCACCGCGGCGATCCCCGCGCGGCCAGCCAGCTTGGAAGCGATATTAAACGACAATGTTCACAATCCTTTGTGGAACCACGATGATTTTCTTCGGCGCCTGGCCATTGAGCACGCGCTTGACATCCTCCAACGCAAGGGCGGCCTCGCTGACGGCAGTTTGATCTGCGTCGCGGGAGATTGTCAATTCGGCGCGCTTCTTGCCGTTGATCTGGACGGGCAGGACGACGTCGTTTTCGACAACAAGCGCGTCATCATACTTCGGCCAGGCTGTCTGGGAGAGCAAGGTGTCGTGACCCAGAACCGACCAGCACTCTTCCGCCAAGTGCGGCGTCATCGGTGCGACGAGTTGCACAAGGATCTCGGCTGCATCGCGCACGGCGGCGCGATAGGCGGCGTCGGACTTGCCGGCGGCAACGGTGGTGAGTGGGCCAGCGACGGCGTTCACGAGCTCATAGATGTGCGCGACGGCCTTGTTGAACCACAGCTTATCGTAGTCGTTTTGGACAGCCTTCAGCGTCTTGTGTGCCAGCTGGGAGATGGCAAGGGCTTCACCATCCTTAGCCGGAGTCGCCGTCACGTCACGCAAAGCTTCGGCGGCTTCCGAGATCAAGCGCCAGAGGCGCTGGGTGAAGCGGTGAGCGCCTTCGACGCCGGCTTCAGACCAGATCACATCGCGTTCCGGCGGCGAATCCGAGAGAACGAAGAAACGGGCCGTGTCGGCGCCGTAGGAAGCAATGATGTCATCGGGATCGACGACGTTTTTCTTCGATTTCGACATCTTCTCGATCGAGCCGATGGAAATCTCTTCATTGTTGGACAGGAGAAACGCACGGCGTTTTCCGTCCAGTTCCTCAATCTTGATGTCGGCCGGTGCCACCCACTCGCGGCTCATGCCGGAGCCGCGGCTGTATGTCTCGTGCACCACCATGCCCTGCGTGAACAGGCCCTTGAACGGCTCCTTCACATCGACATGTCCGGTTTCGCGCATGGCGCGGGTAAAGAAGCGCGAATAGAGCAGATGCAGGATCGCGTGCTCAATACCGCCGATATACTGATCGACAGGGAGCCAGCGGTTGGCAGCCGCGAAATCCGTCGGCTTGTTCTCCCAAGGCGCCGTGAAGCGGGTAAAGTACCAGCTGGAATCGACGAAGGTGTCCATCGTGTCGGTTTCACGGCGGGCATCCTTGCCGCAATGCGGGCAGGCGACGTGGCGCCACGTGGGATGGCGGTCGAGCGGATTGCCCGGCTGATCGAACGTGACGTCCTCCGGCAGCTTGACCGGAAGATCCTTTTTCGGCACCGGCAAGACACCGCAATCCTGGCAGTGAATGACCGGGATCGGGCAGCCCCAATAGCGTTGGCGGGAAATACCCCAGTCGCGCAGGCGGAAGTTGACCTTGCGTTCGCCTTGAGGGGCATTGCCCAGAGACGCGGATGACAGGCGGTCGGCAACGATCGCGAAGGCTTCGTCTGTGGACTTCCCATCCAGGAAGCGTGAGTTGATCATAATGCCGTCGCCATCATAAGCGGTATCGCCGACGGCGAAGGTCGCGACGTCACCATCACGCGGCATGACGACAGGTATAACCGGAAGGCCATATTTGCGGGCGAAGTCGAGGTCGCGCTGATCGCCTGCCGGGCAGCCGAAGATGGCGCCCGTGCCATAGTCCATCAGCACGAAGTTGGCGATGTAAACAGGCAGTTCCCAGGAGGGATCCAGCGGATGTCGGACACGGATGCCGGTGTCGATACCCCTCTTCTCGGCGGTCTCAAGCGCTGCCAGTGACGTGCCGGCGCGGCGGACGTCCTCGCAGAAGGCCTCGATGTCGGCACTCTTGGACGCAGCATCCTTGGCCAGCGGGTGGTCCGCCGAAATCGCCAGGAACGAGGCGCCAAACAGCGTGTCCGGTCGTGTGGTGTAAACAGTAACCTCAGTATCGCCGGCGGGCGCGGTTTCACCGACGATCTCCCAGCGGATGGTCATGCCCTCGGAGCGGCCGATCCAGTTCCTCTGCATCAGACGGACCTTCTCGGGCCACTGATCGAGACCATCCAAGGCGTCCAGCAGATCCTGGCTGAAGTCGGTAATCTTGAAAAACCACTGTGTCAGCTCGCGCTGCTCGACAAGAGCGCCTGAGCGCCATCCGCGACCGTCGATGACCTGCTCGTTGGCGAGAACCGTGTTGTCGACCGGGTCCCAATTGACCTTGGACTGCTTGCGGTAGACGAGACCCTTTTCCAGGAAGTCCACGAACATATGCTGCTGGTGCTGGTAGTAGTCCACATCGCAAGTGGCGAATTCGCGGCTCCAGTCGAGCGACAGGCCCATGGCCTTCAGCTGCGACTTCATCGACGCGATGTTCTGGTAGGTCCATGCGGCAGGGTGAACGTTGCGCTCCATCGCGGCGTTTTCAGCCGGCATGCCGAAGGCGTCCCAACCCATGGGGTGCAGCACGTTATAGCCACGGGCGCGCTTGTAGCGCGCGACGACGTCGCCCATCGCATAGTTGCGGACGTGGCCCATGTGGATGCGGCCGGACGGATACGGGAACATCTCCAGCACGTAGTATTTCTCGCGCGGATCAGCGTTGTCGGTCTCGAAGACCTTCGCTTCGTTCCATTTTTTCTGCCAGCGAGGCTCGGCATCGCGCGGATTATAACGTTCGGTAGCCATGGTATTCGTATTTCCGGAAAATCAAGGGAAGTTGGTGGTGACCTTCACCATGAAACCACCGTAGCGTCAAGTTTTGCCGACGCGGATTGGGGCCGATCGGCGCCGCGCGGCGATAATTTCGAGGCTTCCGACCTTGGCAAGCCAGGATCGGGTGTTTAGTGCATTTTCATTGTTTTCGATGATGGACCGAGGCGCAAGATGGAACTTCAAGAGCGACTGGAAGAGGTTCGCGGCCGGATCGCCGCGGCGGCCCGCGAAACGGGAAGAGCGGAAGGCGCGGTGCAGCTCGTGGCCGTGTCCAAGACTTTCGACGCGGATCAGATCCGTCCGGCCATTCAGGCTGGCCAGCGCGTGTTCGGTGAAAACCGCGTGCAGGAAAGCCAGGGCAAGTGGCCGGTGCTGAAAAGCGAGACCGATGGGATCGAACTTCACCTGATCGGACCGCTGCAGTCGAACAAGGCCGGCGAGGCGGTCGCGCTCTTCGATGTTATCGAGACGGTCGACCGCGAGAAGATCGCACGCGCGCTTGCTGATGAAATGAAGCGCCAGGGCAAGGCCCCTCGCCTCTATGTGCAGGTCAATACGGGCCTCGAGCCGCAGAAGGCCGGCATCGCGCCGGATGATACGGCTGGTTTCGTGGCGCTCTGCCGCGATGAGCTTGGTCTTTCCGTGGAAGGGCTGATGTGCATTCCGCCGGCCGATGAAAACCCGGGCCCGCATTTCGCGCTGCTGGCGAAACTGGCCAGGGCTTGTGGTGTCGAGAAGCTCTCTATGGGCATGTCGGGTGACTACGAGACAGCCGTTGCCTTCGGCGCCACCAGCGTCCGCGTCGGGTCCGCCATTTTCGGCACGCGCTGAGTATTCGTTTTGGTCATGGTCAGCAAGGCCGTGACTAGGATGGTCTGCTGGAATGTTTCACGGGAAACGTTTGCGATCTGCGTTACGGTGCGATCACGAACCGGCAATAAAAAACCCCGCCGAAGCGGGGTTCTATCAACCTATGCGATCGCTCAGTAACGATCGTCTTCGTCTTCATCCGGCGTCGAGGACTTCAGCGACTTGAGCTTCGCGAAGACGGCATCGGCGTCGATTTCCTTTTCTTCCTCACGCTCGTAGCTCGGAGCAAGGCGTTCGGTCTCGTGGGCGGACTGCAGCGTTTCGCCGAGTTCGGCGGCAGTCGGCAACGGACGGCCCTTGGCAGCTTTTTCGACTTCCATGTCCAGGTCGATCTGGCTGCAGAGGCCGAGCGTAACAGGATCCATCGGCGTCAGGTTGGCGGCGTTCCAGTGGGTACGCTCGCGGATCTGTTCGATGGTCGATTTAGTGGTGCCGACGAGCCGGGAAATTTGGGCGTCCTTCAATTCCGGATGATTGCGAACCAGCCACAGGATGGCGTTCGGGCGGTCCTGGCGCTTGGAAACCGGTGTGTAGCGCGGGCCGCGGCGCTTGGATTCAGGAACGCGCACCTTCGGCTCGGAGAGCTTCAGCTTGTGGGCGGGATTCTTTTCGGCGCGCTCGATTTCGTCACGCGACAGCTGACCGGTAGAGATCGGATCCAGGCCCTTGATGCCCTGCGCAGCTTCGCCGTCAGCTATCGCCTTCACTTCCAGAGGGTGCAATTTGCAGAACTGAGCGATCTGGTCGAAAGACAGAGCTGTGTTGTCGACGAGCCAAATAGCGGTCGCCTTCGGCATAAGCAGTTGTTGAGCCATGGATATAGTCCTTCTGTCGTCCGCGCCGGTGTCGCGGTCCGTGGGTTGTCACCACTATGTCCGGGAAATTATGCCGCTATATAACCGGAGTGACGCATAATTGCAATTGATCACGAATGAAATGACCTTTGTCTAATTGCCGGGTCGATGCGACCTGTTATGAATGCATGAAATCGCCTGCGACGCGCTCTTGTTGCTGGCGTCCGAGTGAGGAGGAAATCGATGTCGGAGAAGATCTACCCGGTGCAAAAGCCGGTTCAGAACCATGCGCTGATCGACAAGGCCAAGTACGAGAAATGGTACGAAGAGAGCGTCGAAAATCCGGATAAGTTCTGGGGCAAGCATGGCAAGCGGATCGACTGGTTCAAGCCTTATACGAAGGTGAAGAACACCTCTTTCACCGGCAACGTCAAGATCAAGTGGTACGAGGACGGCCAGACGAACGTCTCCTACAACTGTATCGACAGGCACCTGAAGACCAACGGCAACCAGGTTGCGATCATCTTCGAGGGTGACAACCCCTACATCGACAAGAAGATCACCTACAACGAGCTTTACGAGCATGTTTGTCGCATGGCGAACGTGTTGAAGAAGCATGGCGTCAAGAAGGGCGACCGGGTCACCATCTACATGCCGATGATCCCCGAGGCTGCCTATGCGATGCTCGCCTGCGCCCGCATCGGCGCCGTGCATTCGATCGTCTTCGGCGGCTTTTCGCCGGAAGCACTGGCGGGGCGGATCGTCGACTGCGAATCAACCTTTGTCATCACCTGCGATGAGGGCGTGCGCGGCGGCAAGCCGGTGCCCCTGAAGGAAAACACCGACACGGCGATCCATATCGCTGCGCGCCAGCATGTGATCGTCGAAAAGGTTCTGGTGGTTCGCCGCACGGGCGGCAAGACCGGCTGGGCGCCGGGTCGCGACCTCTGGTATCACCAGGAAATGGCGACGGTGAAGCCGGAATGCCCGCCCGCCAAGATGAAGGCTGAAGATCCGCTCTTCATCCTCTACACGTCAGGTTCGACCGGCAAGCCGAAGGGGGTGCTGCACACCACCGGCGGCTATCTCGTCTACGCGGCGATGACGCACGAATATGTTTTCGACTATCACCCCGGCGATATCTACTGGTGCACGGCCGATGTCGGCTGGGTCACCGGCCACTCCTATATCGTCTATGGGCCCCTCGCGAATTGCGCGACCACGTTGATGTTCGAGGGCGTCCCCAACTTTCCGGATCAGGGGCGCTTCTGGGAGGTGATCGACAAGCACAAGGTCAACATCTTCTACACGGCGCCGACCGCAATTCGCTCGCTGATGGGCGCCGGCGATCATTTCGTGACGCGTTCTTCGCGATCGAGCCTGCGTCTGCTCGGCACGGTGGGCGAGCCCATCAATCCCGAGGCGTGGGAATGGTATTACAACGTCGTCGGCGACAAGCGTTGCCCTGTCATCGATACATGGTGGCAGACGGAGACAGGCGGCCACATGATCACGCCGCTGCCCGGCGCGACCGACCTGAAGCCGGGTTCGGCGACGAAGCCATTCTTCGGCGTGAAGCCGCAGCTGGTAGACAATGAAGGCAATGTGCTTGAGGGAGCGGCGGACGGCAATCTCTGCATCACGGACAGCTGGCCCGGGCAGATGCGCACGGTCTATGGCGACCACGAACGTTTCATCCAGACCTACTTCTCGACCTACAAGGGCAAGTATTTCACCGGCGACGGCTGCCGGCGCGATGAGGACGGCTATTACTGGATTACTGGCCGCGTCGACGACGTTCTCAATGTTTCCGGCCATCGCCTCGGCACGGCCGAGGTCGAATCGGCGCTGGTATCGCACAGCCTGGTGTCGGAGGCGGCTGTTGTCGGCTATCCGCACGCTATCAAGGGTCAGGGCATCTATTGCTATGTCACCTTGATGGCCGGCAACGAGGGTTCGGACGAGCTTCGTCAGCAGCTGATCAAGCATGTCCGCAACGAGATTGGTCCGATCGCTGCGCCCGACAAAATCCAGTTCTCGCCCGGACTGCCGAAGACCCGGTCGGGAAAGATCATGCGGCGCATTTTGCGAAAAATCGCCGAAGATGACTTCGGCTCATTAGGCGATACGTCGACGCTGGCAGATCCGGCGGTCGTGGATGATTTGATCGCCAACAGGCAGAACAAGGCAGCTGCTTAATATCGGCTGCTGCTAATGAGAGGCCGCTTGGGGAAACCGAAGCGGCCTTAATCTTGATCGCGGCATGGCGTCTTCGGCTTCCGACCGCCCTCATAGGCAACGGCGATCCCCTCGCCCAGCATATACTGAGCCGGATTCCGTCCATCCGACAGCGTGACGTCCGCAAGGATGCGACCGAAGTATTTGTCGCCTGCAATTCGGGTTAGCTGCACCTGCGGCGAAGCGTCGGTGAGTTTTTCCAGCACTTGGCGGGCATCAATGCCCGCACGCCTGACCGTCGCGCATTTCGAGTGCATTTCAGGCGTATCGATGCCGCGGATGCGGACGTAGACTTCCACGGTTTGCTGCGGCCAAGGCCGAGCCGCGACCAGCAAGGTGCATCCATCGATGACGCGGAGTATTTCCGCCGAAACGGGTCCGGCGATCTCATCGCGCGTGAAACCCGGCTTCGAAAGTGCCGCAAGGATCGCTAGTGCTGTGATGGTGCGCGTGAACATATAAGGAATAAATTCCGATATTCGCGCGAAGTCAATAGGAATATTTACTTAGAAATCGATGGCACGACCGTTGATTTCCCAGTCGCCGAAGCGCGCGGGATCGGCTCCCCCACGTCCACCGATCTCCGTCGGCATATCATTCGGCTGTTCGTTGCGCCGGCGCTCCTCGGCTTCTGCAAGCGCACGTTTGGCGGCGGGCGAGAGCATCTTGCGGGGAGGCTGCATCCCTTCCTCTGCCAAGGCCTCGATATTGTCGTTATCCGCTTCTTGCATCACATACGCCCGGTTGAAAATATTGAAAATGGCCAATGAATAACCAGATTATAGGATGCCGACACAGCGATTGAAACCCTTTGAGCGCAAACGACGCTCGCCTGAAATGGAGACGATGATGAACCTTGTCCGTACTGCCATGTTGCTTGCCTTCATGACGGCACTGTTCATGGTCGTCGGGTTTATGATCGGTGGCCGCAGCGGCATGATGATCGCGTTCCTGATCGCGGCCGGGATGAACTTCTTTTCCTATTGGAATTCCGACCGCATGGTGCTTTCGGCCTATCGTGCCCAAGAGATCGATGAGCGGAACGCGCCGGAGTTTTTCAACATCATCCGCGATCTCTCACACAATGCCGGCTTGCCGATGCCGAAGGTCTATCTCTACGACAGCCCGCAGCCGAACGCTTTTGCGACGGGTCGCAACCCCGAGAATGCCGCGGTGGCGGCGTCGACTGGCCTGTTGAGCGCACTGTCGCCGGAAGAGGTTGCCGGTGTCATGGCGCATGAGCTGGCGCACGTTCAAAACCGCGACACGCTGACGATGACGATCACGGCAACGCTTGCCGGCGCCATCTCGATGCTCGGCAACTTTGCCTTTTTCTTCGGCGGCAACCGCGAGAACAACAACAATCCGCTCGGTTTCGTCGGCGTTCTGCTCGCGATGATCGTCGCGCCCATGGCTGCTATGCTGGTGCAGATGGCAATCAGCCGGACGCGCGAGTATTCCGCCGACCGGCGCGGCGCCGAGATTTGCGGCAATCCGCTGTGGCTTGCTTCGGCGCTTGGCAAGATCGCCCGGGGCGCCTCGAATATCCCGAACTACGACGCCGAGCGCAATCCGGCGACGGCACACATGTTCATCATCAATCCGTTGACGGGTGCGGGCATGGACAACCTGTTTTCCACCCACCCGAATACGGAAAACCGCATTGCTGCGCTGCAGGAAATGGCGCGAAACGGCATGAATAACTCGACGCCGTCGGTTCCTGCTGCTAATCCCGTGCGCAAATCGCGCTCAGTTCCGGATGCCGGCCTTGGCCGCGGTGGTTCGCAACCGCCAAAGGGTCCCTGGTCTTGAGTTCAGACGGTAAGAAAAAGCCATTTCACAAGCAAAAGTCGTCAGCGCCGGCGGCATCTTCCGCCTCCACGAAGCCGGGTCTGCAGGCGCGTGCCGCTGCTTCGAAGATCCTTGCTGCCGTTATCGACCGTAAGCTATCGCTTGACGGCGCGCTCGACCATGAACATGGCAATCCGGCTTACAAGGCGCTGCCAGACGACGATCGTGGTCTTGTACGCGCAATTCTTAACACTACGCTTCGTCATTTGCCCCGCATCGAGGCTGCCGTGTCCTCCTTGCTGGAATCTCCTTTGCCCGAGGGCGCCCGCTCTCTGCAGCACGTGCTGTCGATCGCGGCGGCGCAGATCCTCTATCTCGACGTTCCCGATCATGCCGCGGTGGACATCGCCGTCGAACAGGCCAATCTCGACCCGAGAAACCGACGCTTCGCCAAGCTGGTCAATGCTGTGCTGCGTCGCCTGGGTCGCGAGAAGGAAGAGATTCTTCGTCAGATTGACGATATTCCGTCGATGCCCGGTTGGTTTCTCGAACGGTTGGAGAAAGCCTACGGCCGTGAGGCAGCGCGGGCGATCTCGAATTCCCAGCTGCAGCCGGCTGCCATCGACCTGACGGTAAAGTCGGATGCGCAGGTTTGGGCCGAAAAGCTGAACGGTGTCGTGTTGCCCACCGGCGGTGTCAGGCTTGCAGCATTCGACGGCTCCATTCCATCTCTCGAAGGTTTCGAAGAGGGATTTTGGTGGGTGCAGGACGCGGCGGCGAGCATCCCGGCGCAGCTGTTCGGCGATTTGTCCGGCAAGCGTGTTGCCGATCTCTGTGCAGCGCCCGGTGGCAAGACAGCGCAGCTCATCCTGGCCGGCGGTAACGTGACCGCCGTCGAGCAGTCCGAGAACCGGATCAAGCGGTTGCGTTCGAACCTCGATCGCCTTCAGCTGTCGGCGGAAACGATGGCGCAGGATTTGACTACGTTTACTCCCGACGAACTCTTCGACGCCATTTTGCTTGATGCGCCCTGCTCTTCCACCGGCACCACACGTCGGCACCCTGATGTGCTCTGGACCAAAGGTCCTGAAGATATCGCAAAGTTGGCCGCGCTACAGGAGCGTCTGTTGCGCCATGCTTTGCGGCTGCTGAAGCCGGGCGGCATGATCGTGTTTTCCAATTGCTCGCTTGATCCGAGCGAGGGGGAAGACGTCGTGGCGCGGGTGCTGTCGGATACGGCAGGATTCGAGCGATTGGCGATTGAGCCGAGCCGTTGGACAGGGCTTGAAGAGGCGATCAGTCCGCTTGGCGAGTTCCGCACGACGCCTGATATGCTCAAGCTGCCGGGCGGGTTCGCGCCAGGTCTTGACGGTTTCTACGCGGCCGTATTGCGCCGTGTTGCCTGATCGCAGAGCAACTGGCATAGTTAAGCATTGTTGCAGAATCATCGACGGTCAGTGCCGTTTCCGGACTTGTCCATCCAATCCTAACGATATGGGTCAATAGACAATCGAAATGCGGTCCGGACGGTTTTCAGGTCTTTACCTGCGGGAGGCTTGGCGGCGGGTACTTTGCCGTGCTGCACTTCTGCGCCTCAAGTTGTTTCGTCACACGGTCTATGTGCCCGAGCGGTTGATCGTGGCGCCGACGGATCTCAGGCCCGTCGATTCGCATGTCGCCGAGGAAATCATCAACGGCCGTTTCCCGCTCGCCGGCCGCATGCTGGAGACGGGCGGAAAGTCGCCGTTCACGCTGAGCCTCCCTTCGCGCTCCTTTGCCCTCAGGCTGCACGGCTTCGGCTGGCTGCGCCATATGCGCTCCAAGAAGAACGATCTGCATTCGAATGTCGCCCGCGCAATCGTCAACAGCTGGCTGTCCATTCACGGCGGTCGGATGGAAGGTATTGCCTGGGAAATCGATGTCACGGCGACGCGTGTCATTGCGTGGCTGTCGCATTCGCCCGTGGTGCTGCAGAATGCCGATCGCGGCTTTTATCGCCGCTTCGTGCGCTCGCTTGCGTTTCAAGTGCGCTTCCTGCGCCGCATGGCGCGCTATGCGCCGCCCGGAGAGGTGCGTTTTCGGGTTCGCCTTGCGCTTGCCATGGCGTCGATCTCGATGCCTGTGCGCGCCAGTGTGATCCGCAAATCGTCCGAGGCGCTCGATGTCGAATTCGATAGCCAGATTCTGCCCGATGGCGGGCACGTGTCGCGCAATCCGCGCGTCGCGCTGGAGCTGCTGCTCGACCTGCTGCCCTTGCGGCAGACCTATATCAATCTCGGCCACGATCTGCCGCAAAAGCTGATATCCGGCATCGATCGGATGTATCCGGCGCTACGCTTCTTCCGGCATCAGGATGGCGATCTCGCTCTGTTCAATGGCGCAACATCGACATCGGCCAACGAGATCGTTTCGCTGCTGCGCTACGACGAGACGGCGGGCGAGCCGTTCAAGGCGATGCCGCATTCGCGTTATCAGCGACTGGCTGCCGGGCGCACCGTCGTCATTGCCGATACCGGCCTTCCGCCTAGCGGGAACCTTTCCCGTACGGTCCATGCCGGATGCCTGTCCTTCGAAATGTCATCAGGTCGGCACCGCTTTATCGTGAATTCTGGATCCCCGAAGTTTGCCGGAAACCGCTATGTGCAGGTCGCGCGCACCACGGCCGCGCACACCACCGTGACGCTCAACGATACGTCTTCCAGCCGCTTCGCATCTTCCGATTTCCTCGCGCACCTGATCACTGACCCTGTGAAGACGGTGCAGGTCGATCGCGTGGTGGCTGATGATGGCAGGGATGTCGTCAAGGCAAGCCACGACGGTTATCTGAAAGAGTTCGGCGTCTTGCACGAGCGCGAGCTCACCTTGAACGCCACGGGTTCGATCATGACCGGTCTCGATCGCCTTGCTGTTTCCGAAGAGCGTAGGGGCGAGGGTGAGTTGCGGGCCGTGGCTCGTTTTCATGCCCATCCGTCGATCAATCTGAAGCAGATGGACCGGGAGTCCATTCTGATGACGGCACCTGATGGCGAGAGCTGGCTTTTCTCCTCGCCGGGCAACACGGTTGAGATCGCCGAGGACGTGTTCTTTGCCGACGCCTCCGGCATCTGCGCCTCCGATCAGATGGAAATCAGCTTCGCCTATCCCGAAAAGCCGGAAATACGGTGGTTTTTGTCTCGCAGGAGCTAGCGGCTGTTTTCGCCGGCGTAAAGCTGTGCTAACGCGGCGCCATATTCCGCGCACCTCGCCGGATGTCTCCCGAAGATCGAACGGAGCAGCCACATGGCCGTTGTTTCCAAGAAAATCCCCGCCCCAGACAAGGTTGCCGTCAAGACCGCCTTGCTCTCCGTGTCCGACAAGACCGGGATCGTAGACCTTGCGCGTGCACTTGCCGAAAATGGCGTCCGGCTGCTGTCGACCGGCGGCACCCATAAAGCGATCGCCGCGGCTGGCCTCGATGTCACCGACGTTTCCGATGTCACGGGCTTTCCGGAGATCATGGACGGTCGTGTAAAGACGCTGCATCCGAAGGTACACGGCGGCCTGCTGGCGATCCGCGACGATGCCGAGCATCAGGAAGCGATGAAGGCGCACGGTATCGATGGCATCGATCTCGCCGTCATCAATCTCTATCCGTTCGAGGATGTGCGCGCTGCGGGTGGCGATTATCCGACCACCGTCGAGAATATCGACATCGGTGGCCCTGCGATGATCCGCGCCTCGGCCAAGAACCATGCTTATGTGGCGATCCTGACCGATCCGGCCGACTATCCGGAGCTTCTCGAGCAGCTTTCGTCGGATGCAGGCCAGACCAGCTATGCCTTCCGCCAGCGCCTCGCCGCCAAGGCCTATGCGCGCACGGCCGCCTACGACGCGATGATCTCCAACTGGTTCGCCGAAGCGCTGTCGATCGACACGCCGCGTCACCGGGTCATCGGCGGCGTTCTGAAGGAAGAGATGCGCTACGGCGAAAACCCGCACCAGACAGCCGGTTTCTACGTGACTGGCGAAAACCGTCCGGGTGTCGCGACCGCAACGCTTCTGCAGGGCAAGCAGCTCTCCTACAACAACATCAACGATACGGATGGCGCCTTCGAGCTGATCGGTGAGTTCTCGCCCGAGAAGACCGGCCCTGCCTGCGCCATCATCAAGCATGCCAATCCGTGCGGTGTCGCTACCGGCCCGACGCTGAAGGACGCCTATCTCAGGGCGCTTGCCTGCGACAGCACGTCAGCCTTCGGCGGCATCATCGCGCTTAACCAGCTGCTCGATGCCGAAACGGCCGAAGAGATCGTCAAGCTGTTCACTGAAGTCATCATCGCGCCTGAGGTGACGGAAGAAGCCAAGGCTGTTATCGCGGCCAAGAAGAACCTTCGCCTGCTCGTCACCGGTGGCCTGCCCGATCCGCGCTCGCGCGGCATCACGGCGAAGACGGTGGCCGGGGGCCTGCTGGTACAGAGCCGCGACAATGGCATGATCGACGACATCGAGCTCAAGGTGGTCACCAATCGCCAGCCGACGGCGCAGGAACTGTTGGACCTGAAATTCGCCTACACGGTTGCCAAGCACGTCAAGTCGAACGCCATCGTCTATGCCAAGGACGGCCAGACGGCCGGCATCGGCGCCGGCCAGATGAGCCGCATCGATTCCGCCCGGATCGCCGCGCTTAAGGCTGAGGATGCAGCCAAGGCGATGGGCTGGGCCGAGCCGATGACCAAGGGCTCCGCCGTTGCTTCCGAGGCCTTCTTCCCGTTTGCCGATGGGCTCCTGTCGGCGATTGCCGCCGGTGCCACGGCCGTCGTCCAGCCGGGCGGCTCGATGCGCGACCAGGAAGTGATCGACGCGGCCAACGAGCACAATGTGGCCATGGTCTTCACCGGCATGCGCCACTTCCGCCACTGAACATCAATGACAACGGCTACGCCCTATCCGCTGGATAGGGCGTCCGGATCAACAGGATCAGCCCGCCCGCCAGAAACGGGACGAGCGTGGCCATACCGAGATGCGACGAACCGGTCGCATAAGTAACGATCGAAAACAGAAGCGTCGCCATGAAACTGGTTGCCCGGCCGGAGAGCGCGTAGATGCCGAAGTAACGGCCCGCCTCATCAAGGCTGACGCTGCGCGCCAGATAGGAGCGCGACGAGGCCTGCACCGGGCCGAATGCCAGGCCGATCAGCAGGCCGTAGCCGATGTAGGCCTTCTCCGCCGCCGTGCCGAACAGACCTCCTGAATCAGCTGTCGGAAGCGGTACCAGCCCGAAGAGTGTATATCCGGGTTCAGTCGATACGATGCCGAAGGTCGCCAGAAGCAGCATGGTCAGGCTGATGAGGATTGTCGTCTTCGAGCCGATACGCGCGTCGATCCTCCCGGCGATGATGCAGCCGAAAATCGCTACCACGTTGAGAATGATGCCGTAGATGCCGATCTCGATGGTTGCCCAGCCGAACATACCGGCGGCGAAGGCACCCCCCAGGATCAGCAGGCCGTTGACGCCGTCCTGGTAGATCATGCGGGCGACGAGAAAGCGCAGTAGCGGGCGGCGCTCCCTCAGCTCTGCCAGCGTATGCCTGACTTCGCGCAGCCCGGAGCGCACGGCGGCACCGAAGGGAAGGCCGCCTTTCACATCCGGGGTGAACAGAAACATCGGCAGTACGAAGATCAGGTACCAGATGGCCGAGATCGGGCCGGTAATGCGGGCGTCCTCGCCGGTGTGGGGATCAAGGCCGAAGAGCGGGTCGAGGCCGAGGATCGTCTTGCCAGTCTCGGGACTTGCGGCAAGAAGTGCCACCACCGCGATCAGCACGATCATCCCGCCAAGATAGCCGAGGCCCCAGGCGGTGTTCGATAGCCGCCCGACTTCGTCTTTGCCGACGAGGCGCGGCATCATGGAATCGTTGAAGACGATCGAGAACTCCGCGGCGATCGACGCCAGAATCATGAAGATCACGGGGTAGATGACGGGTGAACCGGGTGCTGCGAACCAGAGGCAGCAGAGGCTCGCGATCTTGATGACGGCGAAGAAGCCGATCCATGGCTTTCTTGCGCCAGACTGGTCGGCGATAGAGCCGAGAATGGGAGAGAGGATGGCGATGATGACCGAGGAGATCGTCGCCATGTTGCTCCACAGCGTTTGCGCAGAGACCGGATCGGCCGTCAACCTGGCCACGAAGTAGGGGCCGAAGATGAAGGTGGTGACGACGGTGAAGAACGGTTGCGCTGCCCAATCGAAGAACATCCAGCCCCAGATGCCCCTGCGCGTGGCCCGCTGGGGCTGTGTTCCCGTCCAGTCAATGCGATTCACCGGCCTGCTCCTGATTTGGGAGCGGACTGTCTCACCTCGTCCCGTCTCTGGCAAGATCGCTGAGCAGGCCCGCCGCAACGGTGATCCGGGCCAGGTTCGGGTCGCCGCCATCGCTGAGGCCCGCCAGTTCCTCGGCGATGCGGTTGATCCTGATCCGGTCGCTTGCATGCCATGCCTGCACAGGCAGCTTTTCCTTGCCGTTGTTCGCCAGCGCGGAGCTCACAATATCGCGGCGCGCGGTCGCGATCTGGTCGAGGCTTCGCGTCAGCGCCAGGTTTTCATAGTGATCCGAGGTGGCGATGCGGCTACCGGCTGCCAGCAGTCGTCCGACACGGAAGGTCTGGCTGACCGCGAAATAGCTTTCGGCGGCGCGGATGAGCGGCTCGCCCGTGCGCTCTGCGATCTGCATGATCTCTGGCACGAGCGCGAAGCCGATCAGATGCGCGATCTCGGCCGAAAGCTTGTCCGGCACGCCGGCTGCCTGATACTCGGCCTGACGCGCCTCCAGTTCGGGAACGACCTGGTTCGCGAAGACCGGCTGCAGCTTCTTGAAGGCTGCGCGAAGCCTCTCGATGGTCTCGGCGATATCACCCTTGGCCATCTGCATCTTCAGGAGCAGACGCGTCAGGACGGTGAATATCTGGCTGATTTCCTCGTAGATCCGGTTTTGCATCTGGCCGGAAATCCTGCCGTCGAGTGCATCGGTCTCGCTCCAGAGCCGGCTGAGATCGAAGCCGTCCCGGGCGATGATGGCGGCGCGCACCACTTCGGGCGCCGAGGCGGCCGTCGCGTCCATCATGCTGACGGCAAAGCTCGGGCCTCCTCGGTTGATGGCTTCGTTGGCGAGCACAGTCGCCACGATCTCGCGCTTGAGGCGGTGGTTGGCAATATCGGAGGCGTTGGACTTGCGCATCTTGGCGGGGAAATATTGCGAGAGCGTTGCCTCGAAATAGGGATCATCCGGCAAGTCGCTTGCCGCGAGCGCGTCGAAGAGAACGATCTTGGCGTAGGATAGCAGGACGCCGATTTCCGGTCGCGTCAGTGGTCTGTTGGCTGCGTAGCGCTCAGCCATCGTGGTGTCATCCGGAAGCGTCTCGACCTTGCGGTTGAGCTGCTTGGCGGTCTCCAGAACGCCCATGAAGCGGGCGAGCTCAAGGCCGTTCGCGGTGCCTTTCCTCTCGGTGAGCGAGATCGCGAGCGACTGCAGGTAGTTGTTGCGCAGTACCAGCTTGCCGACTTCGTCGGTCATCGACGAGAGCAGCTGGTCGCGCTTCTGTCGCGTCAGTCGGCCGTCATGCATGGCAGCCGCGAGCGCGATCTTGATGTTTACCTCGACGTCCGAAGTGTTGACACCGGCGGAGTTATCGATCGCGTCGGAATT
The DNA here is from genome assembly GCA_900472605.1 of Hyphomicrobiales bacterium. Lineage (GTDB taxonomy): Bacteria > Pseudomonadota > Alphaproteobacteria > Rhizobiales > Rhizobiaceae > Rhizobium. Next base: position 85,522 of record UCJD01000037.1, read on the forward strand.
GCAGCGACCGCCCTTCAGCCCGTAGGCGATGCGGCCGCGCTGGGTGACGCCGAGGTTCGCACCCTCGCCGATGACCTTGGCGCGCACCTCGTCCGCGCTGATGCGGATTGGATCGTTGGCGCGATCGCCGACGTCGGTGTCGGTTTCGGATGTCGCCTTCACATAGGTGCCGATGCCGCCAAACCAGAGCAGGTCGACAGGGCTTTTCAGGATCGCGGTCATGACTTCGAACGGCGTCGCGACCGTCTTGTCCATGCCGATCGCGGCGGCGGCCTGCGCGGTGAGCGTCACTGATTTCGCTGAGCGGGATATGATCATGCCGCCCTTCGACAGCAGGCTCTTGTCGAAGTCCTGCCAGCTCGAGCGCGGCAGATTGAACAGCCGCTGACGCTCCGCCAAGGTCTTGGCCATGTCAGGATCGGGATCGATGAAGATGTCGCGGTGGTCGAAGGCGGCCAAGAGCCGGATCTTCGGCGACAAGAGCATGCCGTTGCCGAAGACGTCGCCCGACATGTCGCCCACGCCTGCAACCGTGAACGGCGTCGTCTGGATGTCGATGTCCATTTCGCGGAAATGACGCTTCACGGTCTCCCAGGCGCCGCGCGCGGTGATGCCCATCTTCTTGTGGTCGTAACCGGCGGAGCCGCCGGACGCAAAAGCATCGTCGAGCCAGAAGCCGGCTTCCTGCGCCAGGGCATTTGCCGTGTCGGAGAAGGTCGCCGTGCCCTTGTCGGCGGCGACGACGAAATAGGGGTCGTCGCCATCAAGCCGCACGGTGTTTTCAGGCGGGATGATTTCGGTGCCGGAAATGTTGTCAGTGATCGAAAGCAGCGTCCGGATATAGGTCTTGTAGGCTTCGCGACCCGCATTAAAGATCTCGTCGCGATTGCCGCCGACGGGAAGCTTCTTCGGATAGAAGCCCCCCTTGGCGCCAACAGGCACGATCACGGCGTTCTTGACCTGCTGCGCCTTTACGAGACCAAGCACCTCGGTGCGATAATCCTCGGCGCGATCCGACCAGCGAAGGCCGCCGCGCGCCACCCTGCCGAAGCGCAGGTGAACGCCCTCGACCTCGACGCCGTAGACGAACATTTCGCGGAACGGCTTCGGCGCCGGCAGGCCGTCGATCAAATGCGGATCGAGCTTGAAAGCTAGCATAGCCTTTGCGGAACCGTCGGGATTGCGCTGGAAGTAGTTGGTGCGCAACGTCGAGTCGACCACGTTGACATAGCGGCGCAGGATACGGTCGTCATCGAGGCTTGGGACGTCTGCGAGCGCGGTCTCGATCCTAGCGTGAAGATCGGTCGCCTTCTTGATCCTGTTCTTCTCGGTCAGCTTCGGGTCTAGTCCATCGTGGAACAGGCGGAAGATGAGCTGCGAGATATCAGGGTATTTATCCAGCGTCGTTGCGATGTAATCCTGCGAGTAGGCGATGCCGGCCTGCCGGAGATAGCGCGAGTAAGCGCGCAGGACGCTTGCCTCGCGTGCCGACAGCCCGGCGGAGATGATGAGGCGATTGAAGTTGTCGTTGTCGATGACGCCTGAAAAGGCCGACAGGAAGGCTTCTTCCAGTGCGGCGCCATGCTGCTGCAGATCGATCTCGGCGCCGCTCTGGGCCTCGAGTTCCATGTCATGCAACACGACCAGCTTCTCGCTGCCGTCCGCCAGCGTCACGTTGATATCGAATGTACCCTCGCTGATGACGCTGAAGCCGAGATTCTCGAGAAGCGGCACGCGCCGGGACAGGGCGAGCTGGCCATCAGCGTGGAAAATCTTCAGGCATAAAAGCGACACGCCATCCTTGATGCGCGTGTAGAATTCGATGCGGATCTGCTCGCCCGTCGCGCAGGCGACGATGTCGGCGAAGTCGCAGAAGGTTTCCTCTGGCGGGAAGAGATCTTGGAAGGCGTTGCTGACCGTTATCCGGGGCGCTTTGGGTCCGGCAAGCATTTCGAAGCGATCATCCCAGCGCGCCGTGATGGCGCGGATTGCTTCTTCCAGCTTGGCCTGAGGTATGCGCGAGGTCTTCCCGCCGGAGCGTCCGATGATGAAATGGACGCGGGCGACGCCGCCTTCTGGGAAAGCCGGATAATAGGCCGAGACGCGACCATCATAGATGGTCTTGAGATAGGTTCCGATCTTCTCGCGCACGATCGAATCATATTCTTCGCGCGGCACGTAGACGATGACGGAGACGAAACGATCGAAGTGATCGATGCGCGGCAGCACCCGTACGCGCGGCCTGTCGGTCAGATCGTTGATCTGTTCGGCGAATGTCGCAAGCAGGGCGGTGTCGATCTGGAAGAGATCGTCGCGCGGGTAGGATTCGAGCGTGTTGTCGAGCATGCGGCCGGAATGGCTCATCGGATCGAAGCCGAAATGCTCCTTCACCTTTTCGACCTTCGAGCGCAGCAGCGGGATGTCCGTTGCCAACGACGTGTAGGCCGTGGAGGTGAAAAGGCCGACGATACGCAGTTCGCCAGTGACATTGCCGTTCTCGTCGAAGCGTTTCACGCCGACATAGTCCATATAGGCGCGGCGGTGGACGACGGATTTGACGTTGGCCTTGGTGACGATCAGGAAGTCGGGACCGTCGAGGAAGGCGAGGATTTCGGGCGTCGTGGTTACGGCGTCGCGGCCGGTCCGGAGCACCAGCACATCGGGATTGGAAAGGATGCCGAGGCCCGTGCCCTTGTCGCGCTCGACCTTCGCGTCCGAGCCTTTGCCGGAATAGACGTATTCACGCATCCCCAAAAGGGTGAAATTGGCGTCGCGCAGCCATGTGAGGAAAGCGACCGCTTCATCGCGATCAGTTTTTCGACGGCCGACATTGCGCGACGACATTTCGTCGATGGCGGTGCCGAGCTTGTCCAGCATCGGCTTCCAATCGGAGACGGCCAGTCGCACCTGTTCCAGGACGATTTCTATCCGCTCGATAAGATCGGTGGATTGCGCCGGCGTGAGCGGTGCGAGGTGAAGCTGGATATGGCTGACGCGGTTTGCCGGCTCGCCCGGCATATCCGGCGAATAGAGTTCCGGCGGGTGACCATGCTGCATGACGAGAATGGGATGAACTGCCATGAAGAGATCGCGGTAGCTGCTCGTCACCTCGCCCATGACCGATTCGTAGAGGAAAGGCATATTGTGATCGGTTACCGACAGGACCGATACCGCCACGCCATCGGGCTCCACATTGTCGAGCGAGGTCACGGTGACGCGCGGCGCGTTGCCGGCCCAGGCGGCGAGTTCGGCCGCGCAGTGCACGGCGGAAATCGCCAGCATCTCGGGCGTATAGGATTCAAGGTCGTCGCCGCTGGCGCGTCCGAAGAGAATATCTGGTGCGAGATAGTGCTCGCCCATCGCGGTCGCGACTTTGTTCGCACTTTCTATCTGCTTTTCCCGTTTCAGATTGTTTCGAGCGGCCATTGACAGTGTTCCCCATTTTCTCGATTGCGCGCAGGTTACCAGAAGGTTTGACAGAAAAATTGCTAAAATAGGGACGTCAATCGCAGTTTTCGTGCAAATTTAGCCGGCATGTCGTCAACTTTGCAAAAAAGATCCGAATGTGATCTTACTCGTCAGAACTTTGATCACGCCCGAATGAAGAGTTGTTGACAGTCGCGCAGCAAAAAGACGATCAACTGAGGATCGGAACGCGGATCAGAGAAACATGTCGCAGGACGCAGCAGGCACGGTCATCGTCATATCGAGCCACGTCGTTCGTGGATCGGTCGGCAATCGGGCGGCGGTTTTCGCGCTCGAGACGCTCGGCCATCAGGTTTGGGCGCTACCAACCATCGTTCTGCCCTGGCATCCAGGCCATGGTCGTTCGACGCGGCTGACCTTCGCCGAGGCCGATTTCGATGCGGCCATCGACGATCTCATTCGTGCGCCCTGGATCGGCGAGGTCAAGGCCGTCCTCTCGGGCTATTTCGGCAATGCCGCGCAGGCACGCTCCGTCGGGCGGCTGATCGCGGCACTCAGGGAACGCAATCCCGATCTGTTTTACGTTTGCGATCCCGTCATGGGCGATCTTGGCGGGCTCTATGTTCCCGAGGCGACCGCGGAGGCTATCCGGGACCATCTCATTCCACTGGCATCGCTGGCGACACCTAATCGCTATGAGCTCGCCTGGCTGTCCGGCGCACCGCTGGAAAGCAATACGGAGATCATGGAGGCGGCACTCGCGCTCGGACCCGCACGCATGCTGGTGACATCGGCGGTGCCGATGATGTCAGGCGGAACAGGGAATCTCTATCTCTCCGGGCGCCATGCGCTGCTTGCCGAACACCGGTTGATCGACAATCCGCCGAACGGGTTGGGCGATCTTCTTGCCGCTCTTTTCCTGTCTCGGCTGCAGTCCGGCATGGAAGACGAGAAGGCGTTGCAGCTGGCGACGGCCAGCGTCTACGAGGTGCTGGCACGGGCAGTGAAGCGCGGCAGCGACGAGCTGACGCTCGCGAACGATGCTGCGAGCCTCTCGACGCCGATGGCGATGGTGCAGATGCGGCATCTGATGCATCCGGCACAGCGGCGCAAAAACTAGCAACGGCGCCGTTAACGCATTTGGCGGTGCGATATTGATCTTGTACCGCTCACGCTGTAATCGAAGATCATGCAGCGTTTTCCAGACACACTTCTCGACGGCTATCGCAACTTCATGAGCGGACGCTATGCCGACGCTCGTGATCGGTACAGAACATTGGCGGAGCACGGGCAGAGCCCGAGCACGCTGGTTATCGCCTGTTCGGATTCGCGCGCGGCGCCGGAGCTCATCTTCGATTCCGGTCCAGGCGAGCTCTTCGTCGTCCGCAACGTCGCCAACATGGTGCCACCCTACGAGCCTGATAGCAATTTCCATGCGACCTCGGCGGCGCTCGAGTTTGCGGTTCTCGCTTTGAAGGTCACTGACATCGTCGTCATGGGGCACGGTCGCTGCGGCGGCATCCGCGCGGCGCTCGATCCCGATGCCGAGCCTTTGTCGCCCGGCGACTTTATCGGACGGTGGATGTCGCTTGTGCGGCCGGCTGCTGAGCAGATCCAGAGCAACGACGTGATGACGCCTGGTGAACGCCAGACGGCGCTGGAGCGTGTGTCCATCCGTAACTCCATCGACAATCTCCGGACCTTTCCGGAGATCAAGGCGCGCGAAGAGGCCGGAGACATCCAGCTGCACGGCGCTTGGTTCGATATTTCGACCGGCGAATTGTGGGTCATGGACGCCGAGACGCGCGACTTCATTCGCCCTGACGTCTAAGGCAAAAACCTAAGACAAGAAAAAAGGCGCTGCAGTTTCCCGCGGCGCCTTTATCATTTCATCATCCGGTCTGAATCAGTTCGCGTCGATCTGCTGGCCAATGTAGGCGATTGCCTGCTGGTAGACCGTTGCGGCGTTCCAACCCGAGATGGCTGTGAAGTTTGGCTCGCCGGGCTGGTAGCCGGCACCCGGACGCCAGCCGTGGCCCTTCAGGAAGTTCGCGGTCGAAGCCAGCGCGTCGGCACGTGAGCCGACCATGTCGACCCGGCCGTCACCATCACCATCTGCACCGTAAAGAACGACGTTGCGGGGGAGAAACTGTGTCTGACCGATTTCGCCGTGAGCGGCGCCACGCGCCTGCGGGCTGAGAAAGCCTTCGCCGACGAGCTGGAGAGCAGCGTAGAGCTGATCGGTGAAATACTCCGTGCGGCGGCAATCGAAGGCGAGCGTGGAAACGGCGGACATGGTGTGCTGGGTGCCCATGTAGCTGCCAAAGCCGGTTTCCATGCCCCAGATCGCGATCAGCGGGCCGGCCGGAACGCCGTACTTGCGTTCTATGTTGGCAAAGAGCGCTGCGTTCGCGCGCTTCATGCCCTTGCCGCGGGAGATGATGGCCTGGCCGCCGCGCTTCTGCATGAAGGCGTCGAAAGAGAGCTTGAAACTCTTCTGGCCACGGTCGGCGGAGATGGTGGGTCTGTTGTAGACGACGTTGGCGAAGGCCTTGTCGAGAACGGAACGGCTGACGCCGTTGGCTGCAGCCTCCTGCTTGAAGGCAACCACCCACTGGTCGAAGCCGGCGCTGGTGTTGCTGCACTGTGGTGCCGCTTCGGCTGTTGCCGGAAGTGCATGGAACATGGCGAGCACTGCCGCCGCGGCCAGCAAAAGTCTTGTCTTGCGCATCGAATACCCCGATCTCGATCAGCCTAGCCTTCAGTCGGGCCAGGGCCCGCTATCGGCAACGTTGTCACGACCATTCACTTGAAGGGCGCGGAATGCCATCTGGCACCCCGCGCCTTTGAGAATAAGCCTTAACTTAAGTAACGGGCTTAACAAGACATGGTTAATAAAATATTCAAGCGGCCTGCTTGCGGGGCTTCACAAGTCCGCGATTGACCAGCAGCTCCGCGATCTGGATCGCGTTCAATGCCGCGCCCTTGCGCAGGTTGTCGGAAACGACCCACATGTTGAGGCCGTTCTCGACGGTTGCGTCCTCGCGAATGCGCGAGATGAAGGTCGCGTCTTCGCCGGCGGATTCCAGAGGCGTGATGTAGCCACCGTTCTCGTGCTTGTCGATGACCTGGCAGCCGGGGGCGTCACGCAGGATATCGCGGGCCTGATCGGCGGTGATCTCGTTCTCGAACTCGATGTTGACCGATTCCGAGTGGCCGATGAAGACGGGAACGCGCACAGCGGTGCAAGTGACCTTGATCTTCGGGTCGAGCATCTTCTTGGTTTCGGCCAGGACCTTCCACTCTTCCTTCGTATAGCCATCTTCCATGAAGCTATCGATGTGCGGGATGACGTTGAAGGCGATGCGCTTGGTGAACTTCTTGTTCTCGATCGGATCGGCGACGAAGACGGCACGCGTCTGGTTGAACAGCTCGTCCATGCCTTCCTTGCCGGCGCCGGAAACGGACTGGTACGTCGAGACGACGACGCGCTTGATGGTGGCGGCGTCATGCAGTGGCTTCAGAGCCACGACGAGCTGCGCAGTCGAGCAATTCGGGTTGGCGATGATGTTACGCTTGGTGAACTGGGCGATCGCATCCGGGTTCACTTCCGGTACGATCAGCGGCACGTCCTGATCGTAGCGCCATGCCGAGGAGTTGTCGATCACGACGCAGCCCTGCGCGCCGATCTTCGGAGACCACTTCTTGGAGACCTCGCCACCGGCCGACATCAGGCAGATATCGGTGTCGGAAAAATCGTAGTTCTCAAGGTTCATGACCTTCAGCGTCTTGTCGCCATAGGACACTTCAAGACCCTGCGAACGCGCGGAGGCGAGCGCTACGACTTCGTCAGCGGGAAAACCGCGTTCGGAAAGGATGTTGAGCATCTCCCGGCCGACATTTCCGGTGGCTCCCGCAACTGCAACTTTAAAACCCATTTTCAAGCTCTCTTTCTCATCTCTCCTCTTGTTCGGTGAGGGGGAAAGCGCGCAACGATTGCGGCTTTCTGTCCCCAGCCGAGCCGGGGAGAGAGCGGCAGGCCAGAGACGTCAGACGGTTTTCGTCGTCGTTTTGGCCTTGGTTTTGGAAGAAACCGGAAAAATCATAACCATCCCGGCAACTCGTGCCCGGTCACTGCATGCGGCAATGGCGTGTTCTTGGCGAACCATGGATATTCCTTTTCCACCGCTGCTCATAAAAGGTTTTCCACAGGAGTCAAGGTTTTTGCGAAGGACCGCGCCTCTGCCGGCGGCGCCGGCGCGGCCTCTCCGGCCTTATTTCCGATTGATGCCACGCGCGTTGTCGGCGTGCACGGAAACTGTCTGCAACGCCCTCGTCTGCGGTGCCTTCAGCTTGCCGGATGCAGCGCGACCCAGCTTTCTCTTGCGCTCCAGATGGTAGGCGTAGACGAACTGGATCACGATACCGAGTACGACGAAGATCGGGCCGACAATCTGGTCGCCATTGTTGATGTAGAGCAGCACCTGGCCGGCCATCGCCAGAATTGTGCCGGCGACGAAGATGTTCAGCGAGTGGCGGCCGAAGATCACAAGCGGGTTGTCTTCGGGACGGCGCAGCAGGTTGGACAACGAGCCTATGTTGAGCACCAGATAGGTGAGCGCCAGCACGTGCAGCAGGCGCGGCAGCGACAGAAAAGTCTTGTCGAAGCCGGTGATCACGGGCGGCAGGCCGAGCGAGGCAAGTGCATTGCCGATACCCCACAGCTGGCCAACGACCCACGCGAAGGACAGGGCGACATAGCCGGCGGCCAGAGCCATCAGCAGCGGGTGTTGCGGCAGTCGACCGCCACGGCGGACATGCATCATGCCGACGATGCCGATCGTGAACAGGAACTGCCAGGATAGTGGATTGAGGAACCAGTAGCCCTCGAGCAGGGTGTTGTGCGGCGCGATCTCGTAGACCCCCGCCAGCAGCCATACGGAGCCCGATACGGCAAGGGCCAGCAGCGGGCTCCTCGCCTCCAGCAGCAGAATGATCGGGACCATCAACATCAATGCGCCGTACATCGGCAGGATGTTATTATATCCGATCTGGTGGCCGAGGAACATCAGCGAAGGGATGCCAGCCTGGGGGTTTGTAAGCACCGCGAGAATGTTGATCTCGCAGAGCAGCCCGGGTCTGTGGAACAGCCACGCGCCCGCCATAAAGAGAGCGAGCGTCATGAAGGTGGTGATCATGTGGGCGAGATAGAGAGTAAACGCGCGCTTGGTCGACTTCTTGGCTGTCTCGAACCACGCGCCAATCTTGAAGCGCGAACCGTATGCAATCCCGACGGCGATGCCAGAGATCAGCACGAAGGCCTCGGCAGCATCGGAGAAGCCGTAATTCTTCGTCGTCAGATGTTCGAAGATCTGTCCGGGTACGTGATTAATGAAGATCGTGATCAACGCGAGGCCGCGTAGAACGTCCAATCGTGTGTCTCGTTTCGATGGCGCCGCTGTCGCGATCCTGCGTCCTGCACCGAACGTGTTTTCGGGCGTCGTTACCATTGACCTCTCCATGCTTCCATTTTGCAAACGCGGTTGAGGCCAAAAGGTTTCCCTTTTGGCCTCAACGAATCGCCGGATGGTTTGCCTGAAAAGTGCTGTTATCCGACCGGATATCCCTCATCGGGATCGGTGACTTGACGTCCGTTGATGGTCAAATCGTAGCCCCTTGGATGGGACGATTTTGAGACCGAAATGAGGTATTTAGCTCCTGCATGTTCGATTTCGGCGGAGAAGCCTTCCCACGTCGTCGGGAGCGATGGCTTCACATGGATACGGCCGTTCTTGAGCCGGATTCCGAGAATCCCCTCGACGGCCGCGCGATAAAGCCAGCCCGCGGAACCTGTATACCAGGTCCAGCCACCACGACCGGTCAAGGCGCCGTCGCCATAAACATCGGCGGCGATGACATAGGGTTCCACGCGGTAGTGCTCGGCAGATGCCGGGTCCTTGGCGTGGCTGATCGGGTTCAGGAGGTCGAAGCAACGCAGCGCGTCGTCGCCGCGATTAAGCTCCGCCAGCGCCATGACGACCCAGGTGGCCGCATGGGTGTACTGGCCGCCGTTTTCGCGAACGCCGGGCGGGTAGGCCTTGATGTAGCCGGGATCCTTGGCCGAGTTGGCGAAGGGAGGCGTGAACAGGCGGATGATGCGCGCGTCCATGTCGACGAGCTTCGACAGCACCGAATCCATTGCCTTGGCGGCATGAGCCGGATCGCCCTCCCCTGACAGCACGCTCCAGGACTGCGCGATCGAATCGATCTGGCATTCCAGGCTTTCCTTCGAACCGAGCAGGCTGCCGTCATCGAAGGTGCCGCGGCGGTAGTGCGCGCCGTCCCAGGCCGCGGTTTCGAGCGCTGCCTTGAGTTCGGTCAGATGTTTGCTCCAGCGCTCGACGCGGGCCGTGTCGCCACGTTCCTCGGCAAAGGCGCTGAAGGAGCGCAGCGCGCCTGCCAGGAACCAGCCGAGCCAGACGCTGGTGCCCTTGCCGCCGATGCCGACGCGGTTCATGCCGTCATTCCAGTCGCCGCAGAGGAAGAGCGGCAGGCCGTTTGCTCCCTTGCGTGCGATGGCGAGATCAAGCGCGATGGCGGCGTGCTCGTAGACACTCACCTTGTCCTCGGATTTCTCCGGGCGGTAGAACGAATCGTGCTGTCCCTGCAGAAGCGCCGGGCCCTCGATGAAGGCGAGCTCATCGTCGAGAACGGTCTTGTCACCGGTTACCGTGCAATAGTGGTGGATGGCATAGGCCAGCCAGACCACGTCGTCGGAGATCAGCGTGCGCACGCCGGCACCCGTTCCCGGCAGCCACCAATGCTGGACATCACCCTCGCGGAACTGGCGCGAGGCGGCGTTGACGATCTGCTTGCGGGCGATCGACGGCTCGTGCAGCACGAAAGCCAACGTATCCTGCAGCTGGTCGCGGAAGCCGAAGGCGCCGCTGGCCTGGTAGAAGGCGGTGCGTGCCATGATGCGGCAGCCGAGGCTCTGGTAGGGGAGCCAGGTGTTGATCAGGGTGTTCATGCCCTGATCAGGGGTCGAGATCTGCAGCTTGCCCGTGAAGGCCTGCCAGAAGTCCCGGTTTGCCTGAACCGCACCGTCGAACGACGCCTTGCGGATATCTGCTATCAGCGCGCGGGCTTCTTCCTTCGTCGCGGTATCGCCGAGATAAAGGATGACATCGCGCTCCTCGCCCGCGGCGAGGTCGATGTCGATTGCGAGAGCGGCTGCCGGATCACCATCGAGATCGACGTTGCTCGAGAGAACGGTCGCTGGATTCAACGCTGCCGGCGCCTTGATGGTGCCTGCCTTGCCAATGAACTCACGGCGGCTTGCCGTATAGCCTGACAGCGCTTCGCTAGCAGCGAAGAAGGCCACGCGCGAGGAGTAGTCGATGCTGTAGTTGTTGCTCGCAAACAGGGCGCCGGTCTCGGCGTCATGCTCGGAGAGGATGAAGGGCGCCGTTTTTTGCGGATTGTTGCCTAGCACCCACTCGACATAGCCGTAAAGGCGAAGCTTGCGCTGGCTGCTGCTGTTGTTGCGCAGGCGCAAACGCTGCAGCTTGACCGGCCGTTCGCGATCGACCGTCTGGGTCAGTTCGAGGGCCACGTCGTTCTGGACGCTGGAGAAGACCGAGTAGCCGAGGCCATGACGCGCTTCGAACTGGATATCCTGGCGATCGGAAAGAGCAGCAAAGGGCGTCATGACGGTTCCGCTGTCGCGATCCATCACATAGATCGCTTCGCCCGGCCGGTTGATGACGGCGTCGTTGGTCCAAGGGGTCAGCTGGTAGTCACGCGAATTGGTGCTCCAGGTGAAACCGGCGCCTTCGGCCGCGACGTGGAAACCGAACTTCTCGTTCGAGATCACGTTGATCCACGGCTGCGGCGTGGCGTGGCCGCCGGGGATACGGACGACGTATTCGCGTCCATCGCCGGAGAAGCCGCCGATACCGTTCCAGAAGTTCAGATCACCATGCTCTTCGATAACCAGAGCAGGGACCTGGGCCTTAGTGACCGATACCGTGCGCTTGGCACGTGACTTGGCTGTGTTGGTCTTCTCGAGTTCCTGCTGCTCTTCCTTGCTCGGCGCAAACAGCGCCACGGCACGATTGATCTGATCGATGATCTTGCCGTTCTTGGCATGGAAGGTGACGCGGGATGCCGAGATCAGGGCGTGGTACGTCGATTCCTCCATCAGATCCTTGCGGACGGTGAAGATATGCTGGCGCAGGCCGTCGGCCTGGCCGAGGCGGCGAACATTCTCCGCCATCTGATCGACGGCGTGCTGCATGTCCTGTGCGTAGGAAGAGGCACGCTCGTTCATGATCACGAGATCTGCGGTGACGCCGCGCGAGCGCAGGTATTCCTGTGCCAGCAGGGCTTCCTTGGCGATATCCAGGTCCATGTCGTCGTTGATGCGCAGGGTAAAGATGGGGAAATCGCCCGAGATCGCCAGCGGCCAGAGCGAGGACTGCGACTGCATGCCGGCCTGTACCGCCGCTGCATCCGCGCGCAGATACATGTCGGGGTAGACGAGGTGGCGGCCGAGATGCTGGAAAGCGGATGCCTGCTGCGAGGTGACGCCGACGTGGCGCATCTGCACCTGGGTGCGCGTCCAGGCCTGGACCAGCTCGTGGTTGAAGGCATCGGCGTGGCGGTAGCGATCGACTGCCTGATCCACCTCATTGCGGGTCGGCGCGGCGATGGTCCAGAAAATGACGCTGACCTTCTTGCCGGCAGGGACACGGACCGTGCGGCGCAGCGACAGCACGGGATCGAGCGTGAAACCGTCGGTGCCCGAGAGGGTGGCGCCCTGATCGAAGGCGGCAGCGTTTGCAAGGCTGCGGCCGCGGCCCAGGAACTTGCGGCGGTCGGTTTCGAACTCGGTGTGGCGCGTCGCGCCGGCGTTGTCGACGATCAGATGCGCGACTGCGATATTCGGCTCGTTGCCGTCGCGCTTGTTGCGCTCGACGCGAATGACGTCGCCGCGCTTGCCGATCTCCGTCTTCACGAACATGCGGGCGAAGGCCGGATGAGCGTTGTCCGTGTCGTCGTTGGTGAGCACCGGTTCGAGATAGGAGGTCACTTCGATGAAGCGGTCTTCCGTGCCGGTGTTGAGCAGCGTCAGGCGGCGGCCTTCCGCATCGTGCTCGGTGGCGACGATGACCTCGACTTCACTGGTGAGTTCGCCGACGGTCTTGGTGAACTCCGCCTTTTCATCGGCGAAGAGAACCTTGACCTGCTCGCCTTCGATGCTCTTCGGTTCCGCCGTTGCCGACCACCATTCGTTGGTGGCGGTGTCGCGCAGGAAGATGAAGGTGCCCCAGCGATCCTCGGTCGGATCGGGTTTCCAGCGGGAAACGGACTGGCCGTTCCAGCGCGAGTAGCCGGCGCCGGTGGCGGTCAGCATCATCGAGTAATGGCCGTTGGACAGGAAGACGAGCTCGCGGTCGCGGGCTGCCGGATCGTAAATCTTGCGGATTTCCGGACGCAACAGGTCGTCCTGGATGCTGGCCGGGGTGTCGGACTCGTGCTTGCCGCTCATCACGGGGATGTCGCGCGGCGCCTTCTCCTGAAGCATCAGCTCAGCCGCTTCGATGACGGGATCGGAGTGGAAGAGTTCGCGCAGATGGCCGTTGAAGGCGACGTTGGCGACAGCCGCGATCGACATGCCGTGGTGGTGGGCATAGTAGTTGTAGACCACCGCGCAGATCTTGCCTTCGGGAACACGGGTCGGCGTGAAGTCGACGGCGTCGTGGAAGCCATACTTACCGAGCGCGCCGAGCTTGCGCAGACGCTCCAGGTTTTCCACCGCTGCCGGCGGGTTGTACTGGCTGGCGAGGATCGAGGCGTAAGGCGCGATGACGGCATTATGGCCGAGGCCGCGCTTGAGGCCGAGCGTCGGAACGCCGAAGTTCGTGTATTGGTAGTTGAGGTTATGGTCGCGGGCGTTGAAGGCCGCTTCCGAAATGCCCCACGGAATACCCAGCTTTCGGGCGTAGTTCATCTGCTCGATCACGACCAGGTTGTTGGTCTGGTTGAGGATACCGCCGCCACGCTCCTGCATGACCAGAGGCGGCATCAGATATTCGAACATAGAGCCGGACCAGGAGACCAGCGCACCGCGCGATCCCACAGGCACGACCTGGCGGCCGAGGCGGTACCAGTGCTCGGTCGGCAAGTCGCCCTTGGCTATACCGAAGAGGCTGGTCAGGCGGCATTCGGACGCGAGAAGGTCGTAGCATGCCTGATCGAGCTCGCCGCTTTCGACGCGGTAGCCGATCGAGAGCAGGCGGCGCTCCGGACGGAAGAGAAAGCCGAAGTCCATCGAAAACGCGAGATCGCGGGCCTTGTCGCGGAGCGCGGTCAGGCGCGGGCGGAGCGCGTCGATGTTGGCGAGGTCGAATGTGCTGTCGGAGATGTGAGCTTCGCAGACCTTCACCAGCGCCTCGGCCCACTGGGTGACCTCGGCGCTCAGCGCCGACTTCACCTCGTGATCGAGGTTGGCGGCGAGTTTCTGGATGTCGCGGGCAAGAACCGAGAGGTTGATGATCCGGATCGACGCGAATTCATGCTCGCGCTTGACGGCGGCGAGCGCGTTCTGGAAGCCGATGATGCGTTCTTCCAGGCGGCGGCGCAGTGGACGCACGGTCTTGCGATCATCCGGCAGGTCGGCCAGCACTTCGGCCAGGATGCCCGCCGTGTCGCCGACGCCATCCAGGCTACCCTGCATGTGCGCGGACGGGGCTTCGGCCCAGTTGCGGCAGGCAGACGAGATGGCGATGAGGTGGCCGGCGAGGTTGCCGCTGTCGACGGCCGAGACATAGCGCGGTCCAAGCGTTTCCAGCGTATCGGTGTGGTACCAGTTGAACAGGTGACCGCGGAATTTCTCCATCTTGTCGATGGTGGCGATCGTCTGCTCGAGACGCTCAATCGTTTCCTCGAAGGAAAACCAGCCGAACTGACGGCCGGAGACAACGGACAGCAGGTAGACGCCGATGTTGGTCGGCGAGGTGCGGGTCGCGACGATGACGTGTGGGGTTTCCTGGACATTGTCCGGCGGCAGGAAGTTCTGCTCGGCTGTTGTGAACGTTTCGAAGTAGCGCCAGGTACGGCGGGCGATCTTGCGCAGGTCGTTGGAGACGGATTCCGCCACTTCCAGGCGGTCCTCGGTCTCGGCCGACTGGCTGACGTAGTAGGCAACCAGCGGCGACAGAATCCAAAGCGCTGCGAAGGGGATGCCGACGAGGAAGGCCTTGTCGCCAGACGATACCGCGAAGGCGAGGCCGAGAAGCGCCAGCACGGGCGCGTGCCACATGGCCTTGTAGTAGGACAGGATGGTGCCCTGCTTGCCGGCCTGAACGCTGGCGGCGGTCTTCCACTGCAGCATCAGCTTGTGGCTGACGAAGAGGCGGTATAGCGAACGGCCGATGGCATCGGCCATCATGCAGGCGCCATCGGCGATGAAGACGATACGGAGCGCGACCTGCGCGTTGGCGGCACGGATATCCGACCAGACGGTATAGAGGTGGGCGCGGGCGACGATATCGCTGGTGCGCGGGATGATGCCGTTGATCAGTGACAGGGTCGGGGCGACGAACAGGCAGAAGATCAGAACGATCTGCCAGATCAGGGCACCGAGCGGGTCCATGAAGTACCAGCCGAGCACCGAAGCGAAGAACCAGGCAATCGGGGTCAGCGAGCGGCGCAGATTGTCGAACATCTTCCAGCGGCCGAGCGCGGTAACGCCATGCTTGGTGCTGAACATGTAAGGCAGGAGCTGCCAGTCGCCGCGCGCCCAGCGATGCTGGCGCGAGGTTTCGACCTCGTAGCGGGTCGGGAAGTCTTCGACGAGTTCGAGGTCGGTGACCAGCGCGCAACGCGCCATCGAGCCTTCAAGCAGGTCGTGGCTGAGAACCGAGTTTTCCTCGATGCGTCCCTTCAGGGCCGCTTCGAAGGCATCGACGTGATAAAGGCCCTTGCCGGTGAAGGTGCCCTCGCCCGCGAGATCCTGATAGACGTCGGAGACGGTGAAGACATAAGGGTCCAGACCGCGGTTGATCGAGAAGACGCGCTGGAAGACCGAGGCGTCCTTGCCTGTTGTCAGCGACGGCGTCACGCGCGGCTGCAACACGCCGTAACCGCTTTCGACGCGGCCGGTTTCCGGATTGATCACAGGGCGGTTCGTGGGGTGGTAGAGCTTGCCGACGAGCTTGGTGACGGCGTCGCGCATCAGGCGCGTATCGGCGTCGAGCGTCATCACATACTGGACGTTTTCGGGAACGACATTGGCGCCGGGCAGATAGGTCGTGTCGCGGTCGCCGCGCAAGAGCAGGTTCAGCTCGTGCAGCTTGCCGCGCTTGCGCTCCCAACCCATCCACGCGCCTTCCGAAGGATTGTAGAGGCGGCGGCGGTGCAGGAGGTAGAAACGCGTCTTGCCGTCATAGGCATATCGCGCCGACAGGTTTGCGACTTCGCGGCGAGCATAGTCGAGAACTTCGAGGTCGGCTGCCGTCTCCTCGACCTGGCTGTCCGGCCAGTCGCTGAGGAGCGCGAAATAGATTTCGCCGCGCGGGTTGGCGAGATAGTGGACCTCGATGTTGCGGACGAGTTCATCGACGCTGTCGCGATTGGAAATCAGGCAGGGGACGACGAGCAGCGTGCGGGCGTCTTCCGGGATACCCTCCTTGAATTCGTAGCCCACAAGGCGCGCCGGGGTGACGAAGAAGGAGAGCACGGTGTTGAAGAGACCCGTTGCGCCTTCCGAAGCCGGCAGCGAGAACATGATCAGCAACAGGATGATCGCGGCCGGCGCCATGCCGGCGCTCGCCATGAAGTGGCCGACGATGACCATCGCGAGGATGGTCAGGAGGAGTACCGGTACGGCTATCGACAGCCAGTTGAAGCGGCGGACGGCGCGAACGAAGTGCTGCACCAGCGTCGGGCTATAGGTCGCTCTTGCTTCCAGCTTCGGGCGCTGGGCGCCGGCCAAGAATGCGCCCACATTCGGCTCATGGGGTTGCTCGTCGCTAGAAGCCTTGGCTTCGTCCGTCATGTCGAGCGCAAGCTGCGCGATCTCCATTTCGGTCATGGTCGAGCGCTTGGCGATCTTTTCGATCTGCTTGCGGTACTTGTTGCGCGAGCCGGAATCGAGAAGACCGTAGTCGGAGTTGTCCCACAGCAGCTTGTCGACGTGGCTGACCTGCTCGACCCAGACGGACCATTCGGTATCGTCGATCTCGCGCAGGCTGCGAATGATGTTGCCCATCGTGACGTTGCCGGAGGAGAGACGGCTGTGTTCTGCCATCGTCGTCGCTTCGGTATCACGGCCCAACGCCTCAAGGCGCTCATCCAGCCAGGTGATGGCGAGGCTCGATGTCTGCGAGCCGTCGCGCATGCGGTAGAGGAACTGCGTCGAGAAGGTGTTGTCCTCGGCGAGCGGCTCGAGCGTCTTCAGATACTCGGCTGCCTTTGTTGGATCGGTCAGGCGCACCAATTCGTCGGCTGCCTCGTTGGCGCGGCGGCGCATGCGGCGGCTGCGCTCGACGCGGATCGAGATGCGGCGCAGGTTTTCGACCAGAACGTAGCGCACCAGCGAAGGCAGCGCCCAGAGTTCGCCGATCCGCAATGTCTCATGTTCCTGGAAACCGTCGACCAGCGCGGTCAGGCTTTCCTGCGAAATGGTGCTGTGGGTGTGGGCGACATAGAGCCAGGCCAGCGCCAGCGTGCGCGGGATCTTGGTGCCGTTCACATCGATCGTCGGCAGTTCGCGGTAGAAGCGCTTGGGGAAGTCGCGGCGGACTTCCTGGATCGCTTCTTCGACGATGTAGTGGTTGTCCAGAAGCCACTCGGCGGCCGGGGTAATGGTCTCGCCGGCCTCCACATCCGCCGCCGTCGTACGGTAGACGCGCAGTATTTCCTTCTCATTCTCCTTATGCCGGGCGAAGAAGTCGAAGGGTGCGAAAGCGACCAGCGAATTGACACCTGAGGTGGCTGCGGATGCACCCATCGCCCGGATGTCTTCAATCGACATGTAGGTCGCGCGGATCGAGTCGTTGTGATCGATCTGCTTGGTTTCGGACTCGCGGGACAGGCTCGGAGACGTGGGGGAAATAGACATGGGTTCGGTTCTGGATCCAAACAAAGTTATGGTCGTTAGGGTTTGCCTTGTGCACTGCCAAATATGACTGCCGCATGAACAATACCGGTCTTTTGCGGCCCCACTGAAAACATTGGCAGTTGCAATCGAACGGCAATGCGAATCGATTTAGATTTGATCTTGCGGCCGACCGGGCAAAGAGGTGGGTAAGATTGAACGTCGCCTCCCCGCCAAGCCAATCGGGAAAGTTGGACACTATTGCGACAATTCAAGTCAAGATGTTTCGGCAAGTGGTGAACGCACGAAAAATCCGGCGCCTTTTGGACGCCGGATCTCCTTGATTATGCTGGATTTAGACGCGGCGCATGAGCCGTGCGACAAGCGATACGACAAACAGCACCAGGAATATGAAGAACAGTACCTGGGCAATCGATGCTGACGCGCCTGCAATGCCGCCAAATCCCAGAACGCCGGCAATCAGCGCCACAACAAGAAATACGAGTGCGTAGTAAAGCATTGCCATCTCCTTAGTCGTTGCTGACCAGATAACGGCGGCGTGCCTTGTTGGTTCCCTGCCTGACGAAAAAGGGTTTGTTTTCGGTGCTCTAACCGATAACGCCGCAGACCACGGCTGCGAGAAACGTGAAAGCGGCCACGACCAGCGCCGCATTGGCTGCCAGATGCAGACGACCACGCGTCGTTGCCGGCTTCTTGGAGCGTGCGGAACGGTAGTGGTCCGCATGAGTATGTGACATACCCAAGTTTGCCATGTGTTGCCTCCGCCTGTTTTCAGCTCTTATGGAGAGCTCAGTTTCTTATATAGTCTACCTGAATGGTAGAGATAAAATTCCACCAGAAGTCACTTGCTGAGAAAATCCGTCTTGCCGTCGTCGGTCTAACAGATGGTGTGCCATGCCCAGATGAGGGAGCGCTCCACCGCGCTGTCCTTGTAGGAGTTCTTCTTCGCAGCGATTTTTCGATCCCGCTTTGCCATCTTGAACAGCGAACCCGTCCGCTTGGCAGCCTTGGCTGGAGGTGCGAAGTAACCCATGGTCATGCCGCCGAGAAAGAACATCTTCATCTCCATGATCACGAAAGCTAACAACCGTTAACGCAATCATGACAGAAGCAAGGCAGCTGTCAATAGTCTAGTCGATTGGTCGTGTTTAACAGTCCGTTAATCTTAACGGCCCGTCGATTGCTAAAAATTTCAATTACTTGAAAAGACTGGGCTTCAGACCTTCACGAAGCCCTTGCTCGCGACCATTAAACTTCTCGTGTAGTCTTCGTGAACCTCGGCCTTGGCGAGCTGATCGGCCGTCAGGCGTTCGACCACGGTGCCACCGCGCATTACGGCGAGATTTTCGCACATGTGGGTGATGACACCGAGATCGTGGCTGACCATGACGAAGGTCAATTTCCGATTGCGCCTGACCTGCTCCAGGAGGTTCAGAACTTCAGCCTGTACGGAGGCGTCCAGCGCAGAGGTCGGTTCGTCGAGCAAGAGGATCGATGGCTCGACGATCAGCGCCCGGGCAATGGCGACGCGCTGGCGTTGGCCACCGGAGAGCTGATGCGGATAGCGGAAACGGAAGCCGTTGCCGAGGCCGACTTCATCGAGGGCGCGGGCGATGCGCGTGTCGCTGTCTGAAATGCCGTGGATTGCCAGCGGCTCAAGCAGCAGCCGGTCGATCGTCTGGCGCGGGTGCAGCGAACCGTACGGGTCCTGGAAAACCATCTGGACCTTGCGGTAGAAGGCCTTGCTTCGCTTGGAACCGGAGAGCTGCTCACCGTGGATCCTGATCGTGCCGTCCTTGACGGGAGCGAGTCCTGCGACGGCACGAAGGAGCGTGGATTTTCCCGAGCCCGATTCACCGACGAGGCCGAAGGACTGGCCTTCGGCAATCTCGACGCTGACGTCCTTCAGTGCGTGGAAATGGTCGTAGATGACGGTAAGGTTGTCGACGGAAAGGGCTGCTGTCATGCGGCCCACTCCGGCTTGCGGTCCAGCACCGGCAGAGGATGCCTGTTTTCGCCGATCTGGGGCATGCAGTTCAAAAGTCCTTGCGTATAGGGATGCTTGGCGTTCTTGAGTTCGGAGGCCTTCAGCTCCTCAACGACCTTGCCGGCATACATGACGATGACGCGGTCGCAGAAGGAGGAAACGAGGCGCAGGTCGTGAGACACGAAGATCAGGCCCATGCCGCGCTCAGAAACCAGCCGGTCCATGATCCTGAGCACGTCGAGCTGAACCGTGACATCGAGCGCCGATGTCGGCTCGTCGGCGATCAGCAGTTCGGGGTCGGCGATCAGCATCATGGCGATCATGGCGCGCTGGCCCATGCCGCCCGAAACTTCATGCGGATAGAGATTGAAGACGCGCTGCGGCTCGCGGATCTGCACGGCTTCCAGCATGGCAATTGCGCGATCGCGTGCTTCGCCCTTGCCGATCTTTTCGTGCGTGCGCAGGGTTTCGCAGATCTGCTTGCCGATGGTCATCACCGGATCGAGCGAATATTTCGGATCCTGCAGCACCATGGCGATGCGCTTGCCGCGGAGCAGCCGGCGCTGCTTCGGCGATGCCGACAGAAGATCCATGCCGTTGAAGTTCAGCGTATCGGCGGTGACGATGCCGTGGCCGGGGGTAAGCCCCATGATGGCGCGGCCGGTCTGCGACTTGCCGGAGCCGGATTCGCCGACGATGCCCAAGCGTTCCTTGCCAAGGGTGAAGGAGACGCCGCGCACGGCCTCGATGACGCCGGTGCGCGTGGGGTAGCTGACCTTGAGGTTCTTGACGGTGAGAAGCGTACTCATTGGCCGCTCTCCTTCGGGTCCAGCGCGTCGCGCAGGCCGTCTCCAAGCAGGTTGAAGCCGAGGCTGACAACGAGGATGGCGATGCCGGGCATGGCGGCGACCCACCATTGGTCGAGGATGAAGCGACGGCCCGAGGCGATCATCGCGCCCCATTCCGGCAGCGGCGGCTGGGCGCCGAGGCCGAGGAAGCCGAGGCCGGCCGCCGTCAGGATGATGCCGGCCATGTCGAGCGTCACGCGCACGATCAGCGAGGAGATGCAGAGTGGCATGACATGGCGCACGACGATGCGCAGCGGAGATGCGCCCATAAGGCGGACGGCCGAGATATAGTCGGAACGTCGCACCGTCAGGGTCTCGGCGCGTGCGATACGGGCGTATGGCGGCCATGAGGTGATGGCGATGGCGATGATGGCATTCTGGATCCCCGGGCCGAGCGCTGCGACGAAGGCCAGCGCCAGCACGAGCTTCGGGAAGGCGAGGAAGATATCGGTGATGCGCATCAGCACGGCATCGACCCAGCCGCCGGCATAGCCGGACACCGTGCCGACCAGGAGGCCGATCGGTGCCGAGATGATGGCGACGAGGACGACGACCATCAGCGTCAGGCGTGAGCCGTAGATCAGGCGCGAATAGATATCACGGCCCTGATCGTCGGTGCCGAGAAGATAACCCTCCGCGCCTGGCGGCAGAAGGCGGGCGTTGCGGAGATCGCCGACGACGGGTGAATGCGTTGCCAGCACATCGGCAAAGGCGGCCATCAGGAGCAGCGCGATGATGATGAAGAGACCAACGACCGCCAGGCGATTGGCGGTAAACTGCCGCCATGTGACATAAGCCCGGCCGAGGCGGGCCTGCGTGCGCGATTGCGGCCGGTCGGAGAGCAGCCATTCGCGGCGGGTCATGGTCGCGGTGTTATTTGCTTGCATGCTCATCGGGTCCGGGTCCTGGGATCGAGGGTCCGATAAAGAAGATCAGACAAGAGGTTGATGCCGATGAAGACTGTGCCGATGACGATCGTGCCGCCAAGCACGGCGTTCATATCGGCATTCTGCAGCGAGTTCGTGATGTAGAGGCCAATGCCAGGCCAGGAGAAGACCGTCTCGGTCAATACCGAACCTTCGAGCAGTCCCGCGTAGGATAGTGCGATGACGGTGACGAGCGGCACCGCGGCGTTCCGCAACGCATGGCCCCAGATCACCCGGGTTTCCGACAGGCCCTTGGCGCGCGCGGCGACCACATATTCCTGGCTGAGTTCGTTCAGCATGAAGCTGCGGGTCATGCGGCTGATGTAAGCGAGCGAGAAATAGCCGAGCAGCGAGGCGGGCAGGATGATGTGGCGGAAGACGTCATAGAAGACGTCCCACTGCCCCTGCATGGCGCTGTCGAGCAGGTAGAAGCCGGTGACCGGCGTGAAGCTGTATTCGAAGACGATGTCGATGCGGCCGGGAAAGGCCACCCAGCGCAGCTTGGCGTAGAAGACCACCAGCGAGATCAACGACAGCCAAAAGATCGGCACGGAATATCCGATAAGGCCGATGACGCGCACGATCTGGTCGGCGAAGCTGCCGCGCTTGACGGCGGCAAGGACGCCGAGCGGCACGCCGATCACCGAGCCGATGATGGTGCCGAGAGTGGCGAGCTCGATCGTCGCCGGGAAGACGCGCTTGATATCGACCATCACAGGATTGGTGGTCAGCACCGAAGTGCCGAAATCGCCGGCCAGGATTCCTTTGAGGTAGATATAGAACTGCTGGTAAAGCGGCAGGTCGAAGCCCATTTCGCGCCGCACGCGCTCAACCACGTGGGCCGGCGCGCGGTCGCCGAGGATGGCGAGCACGGGATCGATGGGCACGACGCGGCCGATGAAGAAGGTCACGGCCAGAAGGCCGAGATAAGTGGTGACGGCGGCGACCAGAAAACGGCCCACAGCCTTCGCAAAAGGAAGAGCACGGCCGGGTTTCGGCCGTGCTTCCGTCTTTGTTTCGACGATGCTCAATCTATCAATCCTGTCGGATCATTCCTTGCCGATCGTGCCGACATAGTTGGTGTCGAAGCTTGGGCCCAGCTTGAAGTTGGTGAGGCCCTTTCGGTAGCCTGCGACCTCTGTCTGCTGGAAGATGAAGACGAACGGGCTGTTGGCCAGATACTTCTTCTGGATGTCCTGGTACATCGCCGCGCGCTTCGCGTTGTCACGCTCGAGCAGGGCAGCCTTGGCTTCCTTGTCCAGTTCCGGCGCTTCAAACGTGTTGCGCCAAGCGAGCGTCTTTACCGTGCCGGCGTCCGAGTTGTCGGGGTTGCTGGTGAAGGTATCGGCATTGGAGTTCGGGTCAAAGTAGTCGGAACCCCACTGACCGATGTAGATGTCGTGGGTACGGGCGCGGAACTTGGTCAGCGTCTGCTTGCCGTCGCCGGGGATGATGTCCATCTTGATGCCAGCCTGGGCGACCGACTGCTGGATGGATTCGGCAATACCCGTTACCGGCTGCGTGTTGCGCACGTCGATCGTAACCGAGAAACCATCCTTCAGGCCTGCCTTGGCCAGCAGTTCCTTGGCCTTGGCAACGTCGAACTTGTAGGGGTTCTCGTCGAGCGCGCCGAGCTGGCCCTTCGGCAGGAAGGTCTGGTGGATTTCGCCGATGCCCTTGATCAGCGTTGCGCCAATTGCGTCGTAGTCGACCAGATACTTGAAGGCTTCCTGGACTTCCGGCTTTTTCAGGTTCTCGTTCTTGGAGTTGAGGCTGATGAAGTAGACGGTGCCCTTTGGCGCGCTTTCGCTGGCGAGGTCGGCGTTCTTGGCCACGGCGTCGAGGTCGCCCGGCTCGAGGTTACGGGCGATGTCGATGTCACCTGCTTCGAGCGCCAGGCGCTGCGCCGAACTTTCCTTCATGAAACGGTAGATGACGCGGGCGAGCTTGGCCTTTTCACCGTAGTAGTTGTCGTTACGCTCGAGCACGACCACTTCGTTGGCGCGCCATTCGCGAAGCTTGAAGGCGCCGGAACCGGCATAGCCGGTCTTCAGCCACTCGTTGCCGAAGTCGTTGTCGTACTTGTAGTCGGCCGACGGGGTGACCGGCTTGACGTGGTCGAGAACCAGCTTCTTGTCGACGACGGAAGCAACCGTTGCCGTCAGGCAGTTCAAGACGAAGCTCGGCGCGTAGGGCTTATCGACGGTGAAGGTGAAGGTGCTCTCGTCGGTCGCCTTGGCTTTTTCGGTGACGTTGTCACCCGTGATGCCGAACTGGGTGATGATGAAGGCGGGGCTCTTGTCGAGCTTGACGGCGCGCTCGAAGGACCAGGCGACGTCTTCTGCGGTGATCGGGTTGCCGGACGCGAACTTCATGCCCGGCTTCAGCTTGAACGTATAGGTCAGGCCGTCATCCGAAACGGTCCAGCTGTCGGCGAGGTCGCCCTTGACCTTCGAGGTGTCGGCCATGTCGAGGCGCACCAGAAGGCTGTAGGTGTTGCTGGTCATTTCGGCGGTCGAGAGCTCGAAGGCTTCGCCCGGATCCATGGTAATGATGTCGTCGATCGCGAAGCCCTCGACGAGGGTATCCTTCGGGGTCTCGGCGAAGGCGGCGGGCGCGGCCATCATCAGGATGGAAAGAGCGGCACCGGCGGAAAGCGCACGCACGCTGCGGTTAAATCTGGTCATCATCATCGTTTTCGTCCCCTGTTCATTCTTGAATTTAGTCAAAGCAGGTCAGCAGTCTCAGGCAGCCTCTTCTCCCCATGCCGAAGACAAAATCCGAAGCCAGTTTTCGCTGGCCATTTTCTTCAAATCCTCGCCACCATATCCAGCACGCTGAAGTGCATCAATCAGCTTCTGGTTGCCTGCGGCGTCGCAGATTTCATCTGGTATGGTTGCGCCGTCGAAGTCAGAGCCGAGCGCGACGCAATCGATGCCGATGCGTTCGACGAGGTAGTCGATATGGCGGATCATATCGCTGAGCGGCGTATCACCGTCCGAGCGGGCGTCGTCGCGCAGCATGGCGGTTGCATAGTTGAGACCGACGATGCCGCGGCTTTCCTTGATCGCGTCGAGCTGTCGATCCGTCAGGTTGCGGGCGACAGGCGTCAGTGCATGGACGTTCGAATGGCTGGCGACGAGCGGTTGATCCGTCGTCTTCGCCACATCCCAGAAACCCTTTTCGGTGATGTGGGCGAGGTCGATCATGATGCCCAGGCGGTTGCACTCGCTAACCAGCTCGAAGCCGGCCTCGGTGAGGCCAAGGCCGGTATCGGGCGACATCGGGAAAGCAAAAGGAACACCGTGGCCGAAGATGTTGTGCCGGCTCCAGACGGGGCCGAGCGAACGCAGGCCAGCCGCGTAGAAGACCTCGAGCGCGGCCAGATCCGTCCCGATCGCTTCGCAACCTTCCATGTGCATGACAGCGGCGAAGACGCCATCGGCAATGGACCTGCGGATGTCCTTGACCGTGCGGCACAGACGCCAGGCGCCGGCGCGATCGAGACGAAGTGCGATCGCGGCCATTTCATTGGCGATCCGCAGCGATGGCAATGGATCGAGAGGCGCTGCGAGCGGGGTGACGTAGTGGCCGTCCTTGTCGGGGTCGGCGAAGACCAGATCGCCCGATGGAATGTAGATGGCGCAGAGGCCGCCGGCGAGGCCGCCTGCCTTGGCGCGAGGCCCGTCAATGTGGCCAGTGTCCGTTCCGTTCGCAAACTCGGCAATGGGATCGCCGCCCTCCCGCTCATGCGTCCAGAGGCGGAGAAGAACGTCGTTGTGGCCGTCGAATACGAGTTGCATGTCAGTTCCTGTGAGCCCTGCTCCCCAGAGCGAGGGTGGGCGATGCGAAGCGCGCAGAATAGAAAAGCTGGCGGAATACGCCACCCCTTTTTTGAGATTATTTTGGAGCAACAACCCATGGTTAGGCGCTGCATAGCAGTCTCAGCGCGACGTCGTGAAAACGCCGGGAATGCTGACCTGGCCGATGAAAATGAGATGCTGCCTGCCTATATGATGTCGCGGAAACGGTGGCCGATCGTCGGCGCCGGCGGAGAACGCAATGTCTATTTCAATTTATCGCCTGACAGTGCCTGTATTTCAGCGCGGTCTGACAACCTTATCCGCCTACCTCGACAAGGCGGATGCCTTCGCCAGCGAGAAAGGCATCGATCCCGCGGAGCTCGTCGCGACACGTCTGGCGCCGGACATGCTGCCCTTCTCCGGTCAATACCAGCGCGCAACCGATAGCGCAAAACTTGCCATTGCACGGCTAACGGGTACGGATGCTCCCAAATTCGAGGACAACGAGACGACGGTCGCCGATCTGCGCGCGCGCGTCGCGAAGACGGAAGCCTACCTCGCAACTGTCTCGCCTGATGCGCTCGATGGCGCCGAAACCCGTGAGGTCGTCATTTCTCCCGGCGGCCACAGAACGGTTTTCCGTGGCGACGACTATGTCATGAGCTTCGCGCTGCCGAATTTCTATTTCCACATCTCGATGGCGCACGCGATCCTGCGCAACAAGGGCGCGCAGATCGGCAAGCTCGATTATCTCGGACGCTTTTCCTGACGCGCATTCAGGGCCGGTGTCGAACCGGCCCGTTCTCCGTCAGCTCGGTGTATGCGAGGGTCTGATCAAGGTGGCGGGCGCGTAGCGACAGGAGCTTTTCAGCGTAGGCGAGTCGCGTCGAAGCGTGTGCTGGGTCCGCCGCGATATTTTGCAGCTCCATCGGGTCGTTCCTGAGGTCGAAGAGCAACGGTGCCAAGCCGGCGAAATGCACGTACTTGAAATGCTCGTCCCTGATGACGGCAAGATTGCATTCGTTCGATCGAAGCCCGAAGTACCGCTCGGCTTGCTGGTGGGCGATGTCGCGAAAATCGAACTCCCAGAAAGCCGCATCCCGCCAGTTCGCGATCCCCTTCCCTTCGATAAACGGTAGCAGCGATTGCCCGTCCAAGCCGTTGTCCGGCTCGACGCTCAGGCGATGGCAAAGCGTTGGAAAGATATCGGCGGCACTCGTGAAGTGCTCGACCGTCCTGCCGCGAGTGCCCGATCGCGGATCGCGAATGACCAATGGGATGTGATAGCTTCCGTCAAAGAAGCCGCCCTTGCCGAAGGTCCAGTGATCGCCGGCCATCTCCGCATGATCGGAGGTGAAGACGATAACCGTGTTTTCCCAAGCGCCGGCGTCCTTGAGTGCGGTCCATATCCGGCCCAGTTGCGCGTCCACCTCCGCGATCATTCCATAATAGATGGCGCGGATGGCTGCGATGTCCTCGGTATTCCAGTCATCGATCGGGCCGGTTGCGCCGTGGATGAAGCTACCCTTGTCGTTCCGCGGCATCGCGTAGGCGAGATAAGGATGGGATGCTTCCTCGGTTCGTCGATCGGTTGCGCGGGAAAAGGCAGGCCCGTCCTCAGGCGAAAACATGTCGTTATAAGGTGCCGGCGCCGAAAATGGCGGATGCGGCCGCAAGAAGGATATGTGCGCGAACCAAGGTCTATCCTGTTCGCCCAGCCAGCGAACGAACTCGCCAGTCAGAAATGCCGTCTGCGTCTCGTCTTTCGAATAGGCGGTGGGCGCATTGGAGATCTCGCCGCGCCGGGCACCCAAGGGGATATGAATGTCGCGGCTCGTCGCATCCTCATGGCCGCGCGAGCGGAGCCAGGACAGCCATTGCTTCTCATGTTCCGGGAGCAGCTGCCTTGCGGTAAAGCCAGGCAGCAGGCCTTCATAAGTCGTCAGATGCGGA
The DNA here is from genome assembly GCA_900472605.1 of Hyphomicrobiales bacterium. Taxonomy (GTDB): domain Bacteria; phylum Pseudomonadota; class Alphaproteobacteria; order Rhizobiales; family Rhizobiaceae; genus Rhizobium. The sequence goes on from UCJD01000037.1 coordinate 112,590, forward strand.
TCGTTGGCATCGACGCCGCGCGGATCGGGTGCGGTATCCGTGTAGCCGAACAGTGTCGGCTCGTAGCCGGCACGGCGTGCGGCGAGCGCCAGATTGTCGAACCTCTTATCGAGGGGTGAGCCGTTACGGCAAACCCGATGGTTCATCTGGTAAAGACCGGTGTAGAGCGTGGCGCGCGCCGGCGAACACGGCGCGGCACCAGCGAAATGACGGGCAAACAGCGTGCCTTCAGCCGCGAGCGCGTCGACATTGGGTGTCTTCACGCACGCGTGGTTACGGGCCGAGAGGCAATCACCGCGCCACTGGTCCGCGGTTATCAGCAGAATGTTCGGTTTGCCCGTCATCAATGCGGCCAATCAGTGATGGTTGGACTTTGAATGCCAGTTCCAGGCCGAGCGGATGATCTGAGACAGATCGTGCTGCGGCACCCAGCCGAGCACTTCGCGCGCCTTGTCGTTGTTGGCGACCAGCGTATGCGAATCACCTTCGCGACGACCGACATATTCGACGGGGAATGGCTTGGCGGATACATCTTCGATGGCACCAAGCAGTTCCCTGACCGTCGTGCCGGTGCCGGTGCCGAGATTGAGCGCGACCGATTCACCGCCGCGCAGCAGGTGCTCGACGGCGCGAACATGCGCATCGGCCAGATCCAGGACGTGGATGTAATCTCGTACGCAGGTGCCGTCGCGGGTCTCATAGTCGCTGCCGAACACCTTGAAGCCGTCGCGCCGGCCAAGTGCCGCGTCGATCGCCAGCGGGATCGCGTGGGTTTCCGGCTGATGCCACTCGCCGATGCGGCCTTCGAAATCGGCGCCAGCGGCGTTGAAATAACGCAGCACGACAGAGCGGAAGCCGGTGTACTTGTCATAATCCGCAAGCGCCTGCTCGACGATGTATTTCGTCTGGCCGTAGGGGTTGATCGGCACCTGGCGGTGGGTCTCATCCAGCGGCACGCTTTGCGGCAAGCCATAGGTCGCGCAGGTGGAGGAGAAAACGAAAGCCTTGATGCCGGCTGCCTGGGCTGCGGCCAGCAAGGTCAGCGTGCCGATGACGTTGTTTTCGTAGAAGGCGACCGGATCTTTGACGGACTCGCCGACCTCGATCAGGGCTGCGAAGTGCAGAATGGCCGCGGGCTTGTGCTTGGCCAGAACCTCGTCGAGGCGGGCACGATCCCTGATATCGCCTTCTTCGGCAGGACCCCATTTGACGAACTCGCGGTGCCCGTTCGAGAAGTTGTCGTAAACCACGGGCTTGAAGCCCTTGTTGGCGAGATCGAGACATGTGTGGGAGCCGATATAGCCTGCACCACCAACGACCAGAACTGTTTCACCTGCCATGCACCACCTTCTGTGATTTGGAATCGGATAGCACCAGAGTTAGGCCAACGACATGGCGATAAAAAGAACGAAGTGAGCTGCAAGCCGCTTTCGCCGCATCTTATGGCCAACGCGATTACCAATTTTCGTTAGCCGAGATCAAGACGGATCGAATGAGGATTATTCGCCTGCGTTGGATGTTCAATCAATGCCAAATCCATCATATCTTCGGACATACTGTTGGCAATCGTAAATTTAATTGGCTTCGATACTGCCTTATTTTAGCTTTTATGCATCATCTATGCTTTGAATCCATAGAAATGTTGTCATGCCGACCTAATCGAATTCACAGAAATATGGAAAATCATCGCGCATGGATGCAGCTATTCGCAAGTTCATCTTTCATGATCTTCAAACGATCGAGGGATATATCGATCCACCTGATGCGCTGGTGTTTCTGGCGATCCTTCAGCATCAGGCGTTGGCGGGGTTTGAAGGGGCGATCGCGGAGATCGGCGTCTATTACGGGCGGTCCTATTTTCTCTTTCGGCGCATCTGCGGCGATACGGAGCGTATCGTCGCCATCGATCTTTTCGATATCGACAGTGCGACGAAGGGCAGCGCGCAATATTTGCAATTTGTCGAGAATGGCCGCCGGCTCGGTCTTCCTGTCATGGAGGACCTAGTGATCAAGGGTGACAGCACGCTTTTGAAACCTGCCGATATCTCCGCGAAGGTGGGGCCGGTGCGCTTCTTCAGCATCGATGGCGGGCACATGCTGCATCACGTGATATCCGACACGCATCTGGCGGCGGATACGCTGACCGACCATGGCATCATCGCGTTCGACGACACGTTCAACCCGACATGGCCGGAGGTGACGGTTGGCGTCGCCGATTTCCTGCGCGAGCAGCAGGGCGAGTTCGCCGTCTTCTGCCTCACCAAATACAAGACCTATGTCTGCCGCCGGGCATTTCACGAGGAGTATTCGAGGGCGATTGCCGCCTCTCCCGATCTTGCCGCTTTCAAACATGTCGAAACCGAATTTCTCGGTTCAAAGGCGGCGCGGCTTGAAAATCCGATGCGCCGACGTCTCGTGCACCAGTTTCTGGTGCGTAGCGGCATGAGCGTGTTTTCCGAGCGAGCCTATCGATAGCCGGCTTTACGGGAGCAGGCGATAGATAGAAAAATGCCTCGCCGAAGCGAGGCTAGTCCAAGGTCGCTTCGGGGAAAACAGAAGCGACGCGGGTGTTTTATTGCTGCCCTAACTTTCCGCAAGCGCAGTTTTGCGAATTTCGGTACGCCCGGCGAAATGGTGCGGAACGACTATTGGGACGCGCTGCCACCGCGCTTCAAGCCAACAACAAGCCGGCGACCGCGACGAAGAGCGGTGAAGGCTGCGCCGACCGCGATTAGCCATAGCGCGGCAAACAGCACTTCGTTGGCGCCGCCCCAGAGCGGTTGAAAAGCCGATAGGACCGCGGCGCCCGATATCGTTGCCATGCGGTGCTGCTTGGCCATGGGGCCGGAGAAATCGCTCGGCTGGCCGGTCGCGCGGCCGAGTTCGCGAACATAAGCGGTGAGTACCGCAAACGACGCAGCCGCCCAGCCCAATCCCGGTGCTCCGATGCCTGCCCCTGCCCCGACGAGGATCAGGATGTCGGCAATCCGGTCCGGAAACTCGTTCCAGAACGGCCCATCAGCCGCCCCCTTCCCGCCCTCTACCGCGACCATGCCATCGAAGAGGTTGCAGAGCAGACGCAGCTGGCAAAAGAGCGCGGCGGAGACGAAAAAGGGAGCCTGCGCCCAGCCCGTCTGACGTCCCGATAGAAAGAAGGCGGCGCCGGCGAGCGCGGCTGCGATCATGCTTGCCTGCGAGATTTGGTTGGGCGTGACGGACTTCGACGCCAGCCATTGCGCGGTTGAACGAGCCCAGTGCGTGTCGCGGCTCGCCAGCGGCCTGCGGTCACCTGTTTCGGTCATGGCCGCTCCCCTTTCCGGTACAGTGAATAATTGTAGATTGCCGCATAGCTGGTCGAGACCGCCAGCGGCAGCGCGATCGTCTTCAAAATTTCAGGCGTACCGCTCAGCGCGTGGATCGTCGCCAGAATTGCCGTCGATGACAGGCAGGCAATGAGTGGCGGCGCCCATAGGGCTTGCGTTCCATTCATCCGGCGCGACAGCTGCTCGACCGCGGTCTTGAGAAACAGCGTCAGGCAGGCGGACAGCGCGCCCTGAACGAGGCCGGCAAGCACGAAACGGCCGGGTGGGTGGCCCCGGTTTGCAAACATCGCCCAGCCGCCCATGGCGCAAAAGGCGAATGCGACGTGGGTGATGCCGTTGCCCGCGATGCGCCGCAGCCGGGCAGTCATGTGGTCGACCACCAGTAGCGGACGAGATGGAAGAAGATCGGTGCCGAAAAGACGACGGAATCGAGCCTGTCGATCAGGCCGCCATGGCCCTCAATCAGGTTGCCCCAATCCTTGACGCCACGATCGCGCTTGATCGCCGACATCACCAAGCCGCCGAAGAAGCCCATCATGGTGATGACGAAAGCGAGCAGCCCGGCCTGGAAGGGCGTGAACGGCGTGATCCACCAGAGGGCGGCGCCGATCAGCGTGGCGCTGGCAACGCCGCCGACAAAGCCCTCGACGGTCTTGGAGGGCGAAAGCTTCGGCGCGATCTTGGTGCGGCCGAAGAGTTTGCCCCAGACATATTGGAGCACATCGCTCAGCTGCACGATGATGACGAGGAAGGCGATGAGCAGCACGTTGCGGCCCTCATATCCCGGGATCGTCAGCGTCAGCAGCGCCGGCACGTGGGAGGCGCAGAAAACGCAGATCATCAGCGCCCATTGCACCTCCGCGATACGGTCAAGAAAGCGCTCGGTATCGCCGCGCAACACCGAGATGATGGGCATCAGCAGGAAGGCATAGACGGGAATGAAGATCGCGAAGATGCCGTACTGCTTGGTCCAGAGCAAAAAATACTGCAGCGGCAGGACGACAAAGAAGGCGGTCGCCAGCGCCCAATGATCGGCGCGCTTCGTATGCGTCAGCGTGATGAACTCGCGCAATGCCGCAAACGAGCAGAAGCCGAACAGCACAAGGATACCCACACGGCCAATCATGAAGGCGATGCCGATCAGGATCGCCATCACCCACCACGCCTTGATGCGTGCGTTGAGATTCTCGATGGAGGCGTTGGCACCGTCTGGCGAGAGGCGGCGTTGCAGGACATAGCCGATCGCGGACGCGACGATGAGCACCACGAGGATACCGAGGACGAGCGTGAAGAGGTCGGAATTCGCCGTGTTCATTCGCTACCGCCCGGATGTCTTGGAGAGAGATCGAGCAGCGCCGTTCGCGCCCGATCGAGAAAGGCCTGCTTGTCTTCGCCAGGATGCATGTGCATCGGCTCGCCGAAGCTCACGGTGCAGATCAGGGGGATCGGGACGATTTCGCCCTTCGGCATGACGCGGTTGAGATTGTTGATCCAGACGGGAACGAGGCGGATATCCGGACGCGCCGATGCGAGATGGAAGAGCCCGCTCTTGAACGGCAAGAGCGACGCGTCCGTCAAGTTGCGGGTTCCCTCCGGAAAGAGAATGAGTGACGAACCGGCATCCAGCGCATTCGCCATGACCTCGATCGGATCGCTCGTGCGCTTGTCACGCTCTCGTTCGATCAGCACGGCGTCGAACACGTCGCTGCCGATAAAACGCGTGATCGCGGATTTCAGCCAGTATTCAGCGCCCGCCACCGGACGTGTGGATCGGCGCAGGCGCGGCGGCAGAACGGCCCAGATCAGGATGAAATCGCCATGGCTCGAATGATTGGCGAAATAAATGCACGTTTCCGTTGTCGGACCGTCGCTCGTCCAAATAGCGCGGACAGCCGTTATGGCGCGCGCAAACAGCACGATGGCCGTCGCCACCGGCCCCGCGATCATCTTTCGTACCAAATCGATCCCCCACCCACCTGACACATATAAGATGTGTAGCCTTGTTTAAGGCGGATCAAAAGCCCTCGACTTTAGAGCAACCGTCGGCGGGTCGCGGTCATCCCGGCACAAGGCGGGAGATGATGGAGGAAAGCGTTAACCATGCTTCGGTAGGAATGGTGTCGAACACAACGGAACGAATCGATGTCGGTAAACACAAGCAAGAGTTTGAAGGCCATGACCACAAGTGAAATCGTCCTTTTTCCTGTGGCCTCGCGCGCCGGCGACATCGATCGCAGCGCCGCCGACCTCGAACGCCTGCATGGCGCCGACGCCGTTCAATACTGGAAGACTGCGTGCCGGCGTCTGGCGAGCGAACTCGAATCGCTTGGCCTGCCGGAGGCCGAAGTTCGCCATCAGGTGATGGTTTTCCAGGCCGAGGTGCAGCAGGCTCTCGTGCAGCGCTCCCAGTCGCGCGCCATTTCCCAAAGCCGCAGTGGTCGCGCTTTAAAGCGTTGAGGAGAGTGTCGGCCTTGTCTTGCGGTGTGGCGACATGGAGCCGAACCTGCTAGGCGCAAGGCCAGCCTGTCACGAGAAAAGGAATGCGCGATGATCCAGCCCACGGCGTCGTTCAAGGACAATCTGCAACTGCTGCCGTCGGTCGAAGGCCTCGCCAGCATAAACCTTATCGACCCAGCCGGCGTCATTATCGCGACGATCGAAAACCAGCCAGGCAAACAGGGTTCGCTCGCGGTCTATCAATACCTGCAGCAATGTTTCGATGTCCTCGATACGCACGCCGCGACCCACGCTCTTGAGATTTTTGCCGAGCATACTGCCGACGCGAAAAACCGCCCGGGCGCTCATCCCAATGTCGACCGCCTACTCGATATCATCGGCGGCGCCGCTCCCTTGGGCATTCAGCTTGTTGCCCGGTAGTTGGTGAATATCCCATTTTGATATCTAGCCAATGTCGGCGCACGTGGCCGATCAGGCGCTCGGCCTTAAGGGGCGATGACGGCTAAGCTCATCGGCTTCCACGCTAAAATCTTGGATATATAGCCCTCGACCAGGACGTTATAAATAATCAACACAGGTTTGGAACAAGGTTGACACCTATGCCTTACGGGCGAGGTCTTGTCTGTGAGCTGCGTCGGACAAATGCCCGACCTGAGAGATAGG
>UCJD01000014.1 GCA_900472605.1 Hyphomicrobiales bacterium
CAGAGGGGGGTGCCACACGGCACGACCTCGCCACACGACGCCCCGATCACCGTCCCCGTCGCAAAACAACGCTTGCCGCACGCCCGCCAGCTGCTAAACGCATCGTGGTATGACACGCTCGAAGCCCCACATCCTCTTCCGCGACGACACATCCGGCCAGGTCATGCTCTTCGCCGACCCGGCCGAGATCATCGTCGCCCACACCCGCGCCGAGGTATTTACCGGCCTCGCCCACATGGAGGAGGCCAGGAAGTCGGGCAAGTGGCTCGCCGGCTACATCGCCTACGAGGCAGGGCACCTCTTCGAGGACAAGCTCGCCGGGTTCGCCATCGAAAACCGCGACACCCCGCTCCTCTGCTTCGGCGTCTTCGACCACCCGCAACCGGACGACCACCCGCTCGCCCAACCAACACAACGCCTCGAAAACGAAGAATTCCTGACGGCGCCGAAAGCCGCGTGGGACTTCACGACCTACAAGAACCGCTTCGACCGCCTCCACCACCATCTCATGCAGGGCGATTGCTACCAGGCCAACCTCACCATGTCGATTGAGGCCCGCTGGTCCGGCGACCCCAGCGCCGCCTTCTGGTCGCTGATCTCGCGCCAGCCGGTGAAATACGGCGCGCTGGTCGATCTCGGCGGCCCGGTCATCCTGTCGCGCTCGCCCGAGCTCTTCTTCCGCACCGACGAGGAAGGCTGGATCGAGACGCATCCGATGAAGGGTACCGCAAGGCGCGGCAACACACCGGCCGAGGACGAGGCGATCAAGAAGGCCATGCTCGCCGATATCAAGACGCAGGCCGAAAACCGCATGATCGTCGATCTCCTGCGCAATGACATATCCCGCATAACGCAAGTCGGCACGCTCGACGTCCCCAAGCTCTTCGACATCGAGACTTATCCTACGGTGCACCAGATGGTGAGCCACGTGCAGGCGAAGCTGCTGCCTAACCTCGAAATCCGCGATATCCTCGCCGCCCTCTTCCCCTGCGGCTCGATAACGGGCGCCCCGAAGATCAGCGCCATGACGATCCTGCACGAACTGGAAGACGGCCCGCGCGACGTCTATTGCGGCGCGATCGGCATGATCGCGCCATCGGGCGCCATGCGCTTTTCCGTCGCCATCCGCACGCTCGCCCTCTTCGACGACGGCCGCGCCGTCTTCAATGTCGGCGGCGGCATCGTCATCGATTCCACTGCTGAAGCCGAATACGAGGAATGCCTCTTGAAAGCCCGCTTCGCCATCGGCGACCAGCCGATCGCGGGAACGGGGAGAGCGTGACCATGGCCGGCTTCTCGCTGATCGAAACGCTACGCTACGAGCCCGACGCCGGCTTCATCCGCCTGCGCCTGCATCTCGCCCGCCTCACCCGCTCCGCCCGCCGCATCGGCTTTGCCCAGCCGGTGAGCGCGCTCGAAAAGCTGCAGGAAGCCGTCGCCGGCGCCGCGTCTCCCCAGCGCGTCCGGCTGACCTTCGACGAGAATGCAACGATCGAAGTCACCACTGCACCCTTCGTCCCGCTTGCGCCCGACACCACATGGACCATCCGCATCGCCGATCGGCGGCTCGATTCTGCCGACAAGCTGCTGCGCATCAAGACGACGCGCCGCGCGGTCTACGAGGCCGCGAGAGCCGAATACGCCCCTGATGAAGCCGACGAAGTGCTGATGCTGAACGAGCGCGAAGAGGCCTGCGAGGGCACGATCACCTCGATTTTCCTCGACGACGCATCCGGCATCCTGCGTACGCCGCCGATCTCCTGCGGCCTGCTGGCGGGCGTGCTGCGCACCGAGCTCATCTGCCAGCGCAAGGCCCGCGTCGGTCGCATCACGCGCGATGATCTGAAGACGGGCAAGCTCTTCGTCGGCAATTCGCTGCGCGGCCTGATACCGGCCACGCTCGTCGACTAGGCAACGATCCGCAATCGATCCCGCCCGCCCTGCTTGGCATGATAGAGCGCCTCGTCGGCCCGCGCGTAAAGCTCACGCGCCGTGTCGCCGGGGTGCAGTTCCGCAAGTCCGGCCGAGCAGGTGTAGCTGAAACTCGGCGCATTGAGGATCGGCCGGGCGCCGCGCACCGTGGTCAATATCCGCTCGATAATCAGCTCGCACTGCGCCAAGGTCGTATCCGGCAAGATCAGCATGAACTCCTCGCCGCCGATCCGCCCGAAACTGTCGCGCCGACGCACAAGGGGATGCACCCGGCGAGCGAAATCGACCAGCACGTCGTCGCCCGTCTGGTGCCCGTAGAGATCATTGATGTGCTTGAAGAAATCGAGATCGATGATGCAGATGCAGCCACCAACCGGCCGCGGCGCGGCATGCCCGTTGGCAAGACTGTCAAGCGCCGCCATCATGAAACGGCGGTTGGAGACGCTGGTGAGCTCATCGGTCTGCGATGCCTTCAGCGCGAAGTCTCGATCCTGCCGGACATCCCGCTCGCTGGCTTTCAGATGGGTGATGTCGCTGGCGATGCACAGCATCCAGCCGTCCTTCTGAACGGTCTCCGTCATCCACAGCCAGCGCCCGTCGACCACATCCGTCTCGAAGGCACGAAACGGCAGCTTGCCGCGCCGCGATTGCGCCGAGACCAGCCAGGTCTCGAAGTCGGAGGTCCGGATGATCGTGCCCTTGCCGCTGCGCGTGTTGCGCCGCATCAGGTCGGCCCATAGCGGGCACTCCTCGGGCTCCAAGGCAAAGGTCGTGCGAAAGGCCGGGTTTGCATAGCGCAACCGATCGTCCTGATCATAAAGCGCGATCAGGACGGAACTGTCCTCCTGCAATTCCGCAAGCCGCTCCGATATCTGGTTCATCCGATGGTTCCGGGGCGCAACGATAATAATGATTCGCAGTTTGACGCAGAAGTCTGAAAAGAAGATGGATGGTTTCGGCGCAATTGCACTATTTGGTTGTTCCGGAATGCGACGCCTTGGTTCACGGAGGCGATAGCCGGGCCAGTCGCCACCTATTGCCAGCAGGCTGGCAAATCGGCACTTTGCTGACAATGACGCCACCGACCTACACGCCCTATGACGGCTCGGCCAAGCCCTTCACCATCGGCCTGATGCCGCTCGATCCCGACCGCTGGATCGAGCCCGATGCCGATTGGGCCCGCTATGTCGGCGAAAAGCGTGCGCTGGTCGCAAGCCGTCGCGACGACGTGTTCGTGGCCGAGGCCGACACATCGGACGCACAGCGCGAAGCCCTCGACCTGCTGTGTCAGCATCTAACCGACCGCTACCCCGATCTCTGTTCCAAGATCAAAGATGACAACCCGCCGCTGCTCAGCGCCGGCCTGATGGTCCAGGACGATCTCGTCCTGATGCGCCGCAAGGAGGACGGCTGGCATCTCGTTGCCGGCTTCGTCGCCTTCCCCTCCTCTTGGTCCCTGGCAGAAAAATTCGGCCGCCCGATGCAGGCGATCCATGCCGACGTTCCCGGTTTCGGTGAAGGCACGCGCAACGCCGCGCTGATCACCCGCATCTTCGACAATCTGCAGGTGACGCAGCCGGTCGAGCGGCTGAACTGGTCGATCAACACCACCGACGCTCTCTTTCTGCCGCTCTCCAAGCACCACCGCCCGCCTGAGGACACCCCTTTCACGCTCGCCGAACGCTTCGCCCGCGTCGAGCGCCAGACGCTGCGCAAGCTCCCTCGGTCAGGCGATATCCTCTTCACGATCCGCGTCTACGTCGATCCGATTGCGGTAATCGCGCGTCACCCCCGCGCCTCAGAGATCGCCGCAAGCTTCGCCGCGCAGCTCGAAAAACTCGACGAGCACCAGACCGCCTACAAGGGCCTGACCCTGCAAAAGGCGGCGCTGGCGGCAAAGTTGCACGCGCTTGCAAGCATTTGATCCTTCACCCGATATTTACATTCCCGGCTCGAACGCTCTTTATTGTGACGTGATTTTATGATTAGAGCCGGTCACCTCGCAGTATTTGCACGATTTCAAATGAATTCTTAAAGGCCCATCGCCTTTCGCTGCCTTCCACAGGAGAAGAGAATGACGGAACAGACCCACCCGGTATATGCCGAAATTACCGGCCCGATCGTGATGATCGGCTTTGGCTCCATCGGCCGCGGCACGCTGCCGCTGATCGAGCGCCACTTCAAGTTCGACAAGAGCCGGATGGTTGTCATCGACCCGCGCGAAGAGCCCTCCGACATGGAGATCCTGAAGAGCCACGGCGTCCGTCACATCAAGGAATACGTGACCAAGGACAACTACAAGGAGCTCTTGAAGCCGCTTCTCACCGAAGGCGAAGGCCAGGGCTTCTGCGTCAACCTCTCGGTTGACACCGGCTCGCTCGACCTGATGAAGCTCTGCCGCAAGCTCGATGTTCTCTATATCGACACCGTCGTCGAGCCTTGGCTCGGCTTCTACTTCGACAAGAGCATGAAGAACTCCGACCGCACCAACTATGCGCTGCGCGAAACCCTTCGCCATGAGAAGAAGAAGAGCCCGGGCGGCACCACCGCCGTTTCCACCTGCGGCGCAAACCCGGGCATGGTTTCCTGGTTCGTCAAGCAGGCGCTGGTCAATCTGGCCAACGACACCGGCCTGAAGTTCGACGAGCCGGATCAGCATGACCGCGAAGGCTGGGCCAAGCTGATGAAGAAGCTCGGCGTCAAGGGCGTCCATATTGCCGAGCGCGACACGCAGCTCACCAAGAACCCGAAGCCGCTCAACGTCTTCTGGAACACCTGGTCGGTCGAAGGCTTCATCTCCGAAGGCCTGCAGCCGGCTGAACTCGGCTGGGGCACCCACGAGAACTGGATGCCGAAGAACGCCAAGAAGCACAAGAAGGGCTGCAAGGCCGCCATCTACCTCGAGCAGCCGGGCGCCAACACCCGCGTTCGCACCTGGTGCCCGACGCCTGGCCCGCAGTACGGCTTCCTCGTCACCCACAACGAGTCCATCTCGATCGCCGATTACTTCACGGTGCGCGACAAGGACGGCGAAGTGACCTTCCGCCCGACCTGCCACTACGCCTACCATCCCGCCAACGACGCCGTTCTGTCGCTGCATGAGATGTTCGGCAACGGCGGCAACGCCCAGCCGGTCCATCACGTTCTCGACGAGCACGAGCTGGTCGACGGCGTCGACGAACTCGGCGTGCTGCTCTACGGCCACGAGAAGAACGCCTACTGGTTCGGCTCACGCCTGTCGCTCGAAGAGACCCGCCGCATCGCGCCTTACCAGAACGCCACCGGCCTGCAGGTCACCTCGGCGGTTCTGGCCGGCATGGTCTACGCGCTCGAAAACCCGAAGGCCGGCATCGTCGAAGCCGACGAGATCGACTACAAGCGCTGCCTCGAAGTGCAACTGCCCTACCTCGGCCCGGTCGAAGGTCACTACACCGACTGGACCCCGCTGGACGGTCGCCCGGGTCTGTTCCCGGAAGATCTGGACACCAAGGATCCCTGGCAGTTTAAGAACATCCTCGTTCGCTGATAACGCCGACGACACGATCACGAGATGCCCGCCGCAAGGCGGGCATTTTTGTAACGCCTGCTGTATAAATGCCGTCTCGCGCCCTGAAAGGCTTGCCTTCCCGGAACACCCGCGCCATGTGTTCGTTAACCAAACGTATCTTTTCGGTCAGACTATTCCGGGAGCATCTCATGAAACTCAGAACCCTCATCGTGATCGCGGGCGCCTCTGCGGCCCTTTCGGCCTGCATGCCGCAGTCGCCGCGCCCGATGCCCGTTGCCGCTGCGCCGCAGCAGGCGACAGGCGTGGAGGGTTCCTGGTCCGATCCGAACGGCATCATCTCGACCTTCCAGGCCGGCACGTTCACGACGCGCACCACCGACACCAACCAGATGCTGGCATCCGGCACCTACATCAACACGTCCCCGACGCTGGTCGAAATCAACATGACCTCGCTGGTCCGCAAGACGCAGTCCAAGGTCAACTGCGCACTGGTCACCCAGAGCCAGCTCAACTGCACCTCCGACGCCGGATCGCAGTTCAGCCTGAACCGCCATATGTAAGTCGCCTTATACGGACATCAGAAGAGCTCCCCTTGCGGGAGCTTTTTTTGTTTACCGCTCTTGGAATGCACTCGCGCTGTCACAGGTTTTTCTCTTGCGGCCACTAAGGGTTGATGGAAACATCGACCGTGTAGGGACGGCGAGGCGTGGGGGACCGATTGCCGGTTCGAGCGTCGCCGATAAAACCAGGAGAACAGAATGACGAAATCATTTCAATTCGGTCTGTTGACCGCGTCCGTATTGGCGCTGTCGAGCAGCGCCGCCTTTGCCGATTACCAGCTCAATATTTTGCACATCAACGATTTCCACTCGCGCATCGAGGCGATCAACAAGTTCGATTCCACGTGCTCGGCCGAGGAAGAAGGCAAGAACGAGTGCTTCGGCGGCGCCGCCCGCCTGAAGACAGCGATCGACCAGCGCCGCGCAGCCCTCTCCGGCCAGAACGTGCTGACGCTGAATGCCGGCGACAATTTCCAGGGCTCGCTGTTCTATTCGACGTACAAAGGTTCGGCCGAACTGGAGATGGTCAACGCGATCAAGTTCGATGCCATGACGCTCGGCAACCATGAATTCGACGACGGCGAAAAGGCGCTGGCGCCCTTCATGGACAAGGTGGCCTTTCCTGTTACCGCCGCCAATGTCGAATTCTCCGAAGCCTCGACGGTCAAGAAGCACCCGGAACCATCCGTCGTGCTCGATATCGGCGGCCAGAAGATCGGCATCATCGGTGTGGTGACGACCGAAACCCCCGAGCTCGCCTCGCCCGGCCCGAACATCAAGTTCACCGATGATGTCGCCGCGATCACCAAGGAAGCCGCAAAGCTGAAGGCCGAGGGCGTCAACAAGATCATTGCGCTGACGCATGTCGGCTACGTCAGGGACCTCTCCGATATCGCCAAGATCCCCGACGTCGATGTCGTCGTCGGTGGCCACTCGCACACGCTTCTGTCGAACACCGACACGAAAGCAGCCGGCCCCTATCCGACGATGGTCGACAATCCCGGCGGCTACAAGGTTCCCGTGGTCACCGCCGCCTCCTACGGCAAGTATCTCGGCGACGTGATCATCACCTTCGACGACAACGGCGTCGTCAAGGAAGCCAAAGGCGATCCGATCCTGATCGACAGCGCCTTCAAGCCCGATCCCGAGATCGCCGCCAAGATCGCCGAACTTGCCAAGCCGATCGAGGACCTGCGCAAGAAGGTGATCGGCTCGTCGGAAGGGCCGATCGAGGGTGCCCGTGAAGTCTGCCGCGTCAGGGAATGCACGATGGGCAATCTCGTCGCCGATGCCATGCTCGACCGCAGCAGGAGCCAGGGCATGCAGATCGCCATCCAGAACGGCGGCGGCCTGCGCGCCTCTATCGATGGCGGCGACGTCACCCAGGGTGAAGTGGTCACCGTGCTTCCGTTCCAGAACACGCTGGCCACCTTCCAGCTGACAGGCGCCGACATCCGCACCGCCCTTGAAAACGGCCTCGGCAAGATCGAGGAAGGCGCCGGCCGCTTTCCGCAGGTGGCAGGCATGAAATACAGCTTCGACAAGTCCAAGCCCCCAGGCAGCCGCGTTGTCTCCGACGAGGTCAAGGAAGGTGACGCCTTCGTTCCCCTCGACAATGCCAAGACCTATGGCGTGGTCACCAACAACTACATGCGCGCAGGCGGCGACGGTTATTCGATCTTCGCGACCGCGGGCAAGAACGCCTATGACTTCGGCCCCGATCTCGCCGACGTCACTGCCGAGTTCCTCGCCGCTCACTCGCCCTACAAGCCCTACACGGATGGCCGCGTAACCGAGGTCGCCTCTTCCGCCGCTGCCCCTGCGCCGACCGCATCGGAAACGACGGCGCCGGCAGCAACCGCACCGGCGGCGACGGCACCGTCCACGGAAGCCCCGGCTCTCGCCCCGAACACGCCGACCACCCACGTCATCGCATCGGGCGACACGCTGTGGGATCTCGCCAAGCAGTTCTATGGCGACGGCACGCTCTGGAAGAAGATCTCCGAAGCCAACGGCAAGCCCACCCCCCGCCACCTGACTGTCGGCAAGGAGCTGCAGATCCCGTCCAAGTAAGCCATGCGGCAGGACGGAATAAAGTATGACGATTTGTCCCAATCATGTGAGCCGGTCCGGGGTTTCCCGGGCCGGCTTTTGTTCCTATAGGGTGAACCATTCGATCTCGTCCGCGTATGAGCGGTCGAGCAGCTGATTGGGGTAGAGATGACAACCGTTGAGACCACGCACCTTCCGGCGGGACACCCGCAGGTGAACTATGGCAAGGTGGGCGTCCTGCTCGTCAATCTCGGCACGCCCGATGGTACCGACTACACCTCGATGCGCCGCTATCTCAAGGAATTCCTGACCGACAAGCGCGTCATCGAATGGTCGCCGTGGAAGTGGTACCCGATCCTGTTCGGCATCGTCTTGAACACCCGTCCGGGCAAGGTCGGCAAGGCTTACGAACTGATCTGGAACAAGGACAAGGACGAGAGCTACCTGCGCACCTACACCCGCAGCCAGTCAGACCTGATGGCCGAGCGCCTCAAGGACCTGCCCAACGTCGTGGTCGATTGGGCGATGCGCTACGGCACGCCCTCGATCGCCTCGCGCATCGACGCGCTCAAAGCACAGGGCTGCGACAAGATCGTGCTCTTCCCGCTCTACCCGCAATATGCGGCGGCCACCACCGCCACCGTCAACGACAAGGCTTTCCAGCACCTCCTGAAGATGCGCTGGCAACCGGCGCTCCGCACCGTGCCGGATTACCACGACGACGACGCCTACATCACGGCACTGGCGAACTCGATCACCACCCATCTGGCGACGCTGGACTGGAAGCCGGAAAAGATCCTCGCCTCCTTCCACGGCATCCCGATGTCCTACTTCAAGAAGGGCGACCCCTATTACTGTCAGTGCCAGAAGACCGGGCGTCTTCTGCGCGAAAAGCTCGGCCTCTCGAAGGACGAGTTCATGGTCACCTTCCAGTCCCGCTTCGGCCCCGAGGAGTGGCTGCAGCCCTACACCGACAAGACGGTGGAACAGCTCGGCCGCGATGGCGTCAAGCGCATCGCGGTACTGAACCCCGGTTTCGTCTCCGACTGTCTCGAGACGCTGGAAGAGATTGCCGAGCAGGCCGCACATTCGTTTCACGAGAACGGCGGCGAGAAGTTCGCGCATATTCCGTGTCTGAACGACAGCGAGGATGGGATGGCGGTGCTGGAGAAGGTGGTGCGGCGGGAATTGCTGGGCTGGGTTTAGTCACAACCGAAAGACATAAACTCGACGGAAAACAACGCTGGATTTCATCCGGATTTATGGCGAAGATTGCTACTCATGTAGCAATCTCCTTTGCAGGGCCCTAATGGTGCCATGCCGGATTTCGAAATTGTCTTCGTCTCGAAACAGGCAAACAGCGCGGGACTTCAATTGGCGGACCTGATCGCCCGACCGATCGGCTTGCGAATACTACGCGAGGCCCAAACGAACCGCGCCTTCGACATTATCGAGCCTAAGATATGGAGGGGCGCGCATGGCTACGGTTGGCCCTATGGGATGAAAGTATTCCCTTGAAAGCGAAAGGCCCCGGATAAACCGAGGCCACGACGCCGACCAGGAACGAACCCCAATCCACTTGTCCTTAAAATAGGATGTTTCGCGATAATCGCAATATATTTCACACCCCCCGCCGATTCCCCCACAACAACACATGCAGCTGCGGCAGCACCCGTGCCGAAAACCAGCGATCGTCTGTCACCTTTCCGACCAGCCACAGCATCCGCTCCATGATGCCATCGATATCAATCCGGGCATCGTCGTCATGCGGCGGCGGCGGTGTGTGGTTGCCCGGCTGCAGATAGACCGGCAGTTCCGGATAGCGCAGCGATGCCTGTCGCGCAAAATCATAATCCGCATCGTCGAAGATGACGAATTTCAGCGCAATGCTCGGCGCTTTGCCCGCCGCCTCGAGACAGTCCGCAAACACGTCCCAATCCGTCTCCATGCCGCTCGACGGCGGCTTCGGCGAAAGCACCAGTACGTCGAGATCGGCGAACCAGTCGCGGGCGACGCTGCCCTGCGTTTCAATCGCGAAGCGATAGCCGTCGTTCTTGCCGCGCCTGATCAGCGGCTTCAGCGGCTGGATCGCCGGATTGCCACCCGATAGCGACACCATCAACGGGCTGCCGCCCGAGAGGTTGCGCACCTCCTCCCAGATCGCCTGCGCCGACATCGGCGTCCAGTCATGGCGATAGGCGCTGTCGACGGCGTGCAGCGTGTCGCACCACGAACAGCGGTAATCGCAGCCGCCGGTGCGCACGAAGACCGTCGGCTGACCGATCAGCATACCCTCGCCCTGGATGGTCGGACCGAAGATCTCGCTGATCCGGATCGTCTCCTGAGCCGCGCTCACGGCCGGTACTCCGCCCATGTCTTCGGCGTCTCGCTGACCTTGACGGCCGACGTCTCGGGCAGGATCGCCTTGCACCAGTCGTAGAAGTGCTTCGCCAGATATTCCGACGTCACCTTCTCATGCCCCAGCACCTCGTTCAGGTGCCGGTGGTCGAAACGATCGTCGATATAGCGCTTCAGCGGCGACAGTTCGTGATAATCGCGCACGAAGCCGTCGCCGCTGAGTTCAGTGGCCGCCAGCTCGACGACGACGATATAGTTATGCCCGTGCAGCCGCGCGCACTGGTGATCAGAGGGCAGATGCGACAGCTGGTGCGAGGCGGAAAAGTGGAATTCCTTGGTGATGCGGTACACGACTACACCTCCGTGGCCGAGAAGCCTGACGTCGCCGCCTTCCAGAAGTCGGCGTCGTCGTACTGGGTCGGATCCTCAACCCCCGCCAGATGAAACGCCTCGCGCCGCTCCACGCAGGTGCCGCAACGCCCGCAATGGCGCGCCCCGCCCTTGTAGCAGGACCACGTCTCGGCAAACGGCGTCCGGTGCTTGGCCCCATCGGTAACGATATCGGCCTTTGTGACGTTGACGTAGGGCGCCTGCAGCCGGACGCTGGCATAGCCGTCCAACGCCGCGTCCTGCATCGTCTGGAACGCGTCGATGAAGCCTGGCCGGCAATCCGGGTAGATGAAGTGGTCGCCGCCATGCACGGCAACGGCAACCGCATCCGCCTTCTGCGCAGCGGCAAGCCCGAAGGCGATGGCGAGCATGATGGCGTTGCGGTTCGGCACCACGGTCGATTTCATCGTCTCCTCGGCATAGTGGCCGTCGGGCACGTCTATATTATCAGTCAGCGCCGAGCCGGTGAGATGGCTGCCGATCGGCCTGATGTCGATGATCTGGTGCGGCACGCCGAGCCTCATTGCGCAGGCGGCGGCGTAGTCCAGTTCCTTGCGGTGGCGCTGGCCGTAATCGAAGGAGAGCAGGCCGATGAGGGTTTGTTCGGCTGCCACTCTGTGCGCAAGCGAAACGGAGTCCAATCCGCCGGAGCAGATGACGATAGTCTTCATGATTGAGATCCCTTGTTTTGACCGGGTGGGCTGCGACCGGATACGGGGCCTTCTAGGCCAAAGGGACCACATTGTGAAGAACCAATCGAACCCCCATATTTGATAGGCAGAGCAGCACGACTACCTGAGAGCGTGGCTTTTGAAATCGTCTCGGCTAAGGTGCGGCTATTCGATTCGGGTTTTGGGAGGTATTTCATGGTTTTGGGCGGCTTCGACATCGTGGTCATCGCGCTGGTGGTCTTCGTCATCCTGGTGCTGTTTGCCGGCATCAAGACGGTTCCGCAGGGCTATCAGTACACGGTCGAGCGCTTCGGTCGCTACACCCGCACGCTGGGACCCGGCCTCAACATCATCACCCCCTTCATCGAGCGCGTCGGCGCCCGCATGAACGTCATGGAGCAGGTGCTCGACGTCCCCACGCAGGAAGTCATCACCCGCGACAATGCCTCTGTCTCGGCCGATGCCGTCGCCTTCTACCAGATTCTCAACGCAGCCCAGGCGGCCTACCAGGTCTCCAACCTCGAAAACGCCATCCTCAACCTGACCATGACCAACATCCGCTCGGTTATGGGCTCGATGGATCTCGACGAGCTGCTCTCCAACCGCGACGCCATCAATGATCGCCTGCTGCGCGTGGTCGACGACGCCGTCCAGCCCTGGGGCATCAAGGTCACCCGAGTCGAGATCAAGGACATACAGCCGCCGCGCGATCTCGTCGACGCCATGGCCCGCCAGATGAAGGCCGAGCGCGAAAAGCGTGCACAGGTACTCGAGGCCGAAGGCTCCAGAAACGCCCAGATCCTGCGCGCCGAAGGCGCCAAGCAGTCGGCGATCCTGCAAGCCGAGGGCCAGCGCGAGGCGGCCTTCCGCAACGCCGAGGCCCGCGAGCGCCTTGCCGAGGCAGAAGCCAAGGCGACGAAGATGGTGTCGGAAGCGATTGCCGCCGGGGACGTGCAGGCCATCAACTACTTCGTGGCGCAGAAATACACCGAGGCGCTGACCGCGATCGGCTCCGCCACCAATTCCAAGGTCGTGCTGATGCCGATCGAGGCATCGTCAATCATTGGCTCGCTGAGCGGCATCGGCGCCATCGCCAAGGAAGTCTTCGGCGGCAACGACAATCCCCCGGCAGCGCCCGCGCCGCGCCAGGTCCAGTCCCCGCGCACGACGCCGCAAGTCAACCCGTTCAACCAGAACCCGGAGCGCTGATAGATGCTATCTGCCATCACATCGGAACTCGGGCCATGGAGCTGGTGGGTCGTCGGCCTCGTGCTGCTTGCCGCCGAGATGATGGTGCCCGGCTTCTTCCTCGTCTGGATCGGCTTGGCGGCAATGGCCGTCGGCGCGCTCTCGCTGCTCTTCTGGGATAGCGTATTCTGGGTCTGGCAGCTACAGGCGATCCTCTTCGCCGCCTTCGCCGTCGCCGCCACCTTCATCGGCCGCAAGCTGACACGCGATCACGGCGAGACCGACGAACCCTTCCTCAACCAGCGCGGCGCCAGCCTGGTCGGCCGCACGGCGACGCTTGCCGAGCCGATCGCCGAGGGCCGCGGTCGCATCAGGCTTGACGATACGCAATGGAAGGTGAGCGGCCCTGATCTGCCCATTGGCGCACGCGTCAAGGTCATATCCAGCAAGGGCCGTGACCTGATAGTCGAGGAAGCCTGATCCCGATCAAGCTGACCTTGATCAGGCCACACCGATCCGCAAGAGATCGTGGAAATGAATGAGCCCGACCGGCTTGTTGTCGTCATCGACGACAATGAGCGCTCCTATGCTGTGCTTGTTCAAGAGCGCCAGCGCCGCGGTGGCCAGCACATTCGGCTTCACCGTCTTCGGCGAGCGCGTCATGATATCGTCGACGACGAGTTCGGAGAGGTTGCGCGTCAGGTTGCGCGCCATGTCGCCCTCGGTGACGATGCCGCAGAGCCGGCCATCCTCGTCGAGAATGCCGACACAGCCGAAATGTTTGCGCGACAGCGTCGAGATCGCCTCCGGCAAAGGCGTGCCCTTGGGCACCAGTGGTACGCGTTCGCCGGTGTGCATGACATCGGCGACATGGCTCAAGGCAGCGCCAAGTTTGCCGCCGGGATGGAACACATGGAAATCGCGCGCCGTAAAGCCGCGCGCTTCAAGCAGCGCGATCGCCAGCGCATCACCCATGGCAAGCTGCATCATGGTCGATGTGGTCGGCGCGAGCCCATGAGGGCAGGCTTCCTCGACATTAGGCATCAGGAGCACGACGTCGGACGCCCTGCCGAGCGATGATTCCTGCGAGCAGGTCATGGAAATCAGCGGTATGGAGAAGCGGCGGGTGTAGGCGATGATGTTGCGCAGCTCGACGCTCTCGCCGCCTTTCGACAGCGCCAGCACCGCGTCCCCCAGCCCCACCATGCCGAGATCGCCATGATTGGCTTCGGCGGCATGCATGAAGAAGGCGGGCGTTCCGGTCGAAGCTAGCGTCGCGGCGATCTTCACGCCGATGTGGCCGCTCTTGCCGACGCCGGTGACGATCACCCGCCCCGATATCCCACCGATTGTCTCGACGGCCTGTAGGAAAGGCCCGGCGAGATCGCCGTCGAAAGCCTGTTCGAGGGACACCAACGACTGTCGTTCGGTGGCGAGCGTACGCCTGGCCGAGTCGATCACGCCGTTGTCGATGAGATTTACCGCGCGCTTGATCATCGCCATCCGTTAGCCGCTTTCCAGCGCGGTGTCCACCATAGCGGCGGATTGCGCACCGCTTGCGATCAAATGGCAACGAATGGTTAACCACGAGGCTTTACGTTCGGGTAACCACTTCGAAGCATGCCGAGCGCGACCATATGGGCCATTGGAGACATACGAGCAGTCTGACGCCGCTCCGCGCGGCGGGCGTTGCGGTGTCCGTGGCGCTGGCTGCTCTCGAACTCATGGCCCCGGCATCCGCTCTCGCCCAATCGGCACGCACGGCCGCATCGTCGAGCGTACTCGCGCAATCGGCCTACATCGCCACCCCCGATGCGACGGGCGATCAGCAGGACGACGGCACGACCATACCCGGCGCCACGGCATCCGCCGACGACCCATCCGCTGCCAACACCGCCGCCCCCAATGGCGCGAACGCCGCCGCGACCGCACGGCCAGCCACATCGGGTGACCAGCCGAGCGACGAGACCACCGGCTCCATTCTCGACGAAGACATGATGCGGCTGAACACCCGCGAGGCGCCGCTCGACGAGCGCAGGCCGCGCAAGCCCGACGTCAATCTCTCGACCGAGGAAACGCCGGGCATCCGCGTCGGCACCTTCGTGCTGCGCCCGACGGTGACACAAAGCATCAACACCGAGACGCAGAAGGATGGCGACGTCAAGCAGACGCGCGCCTTCCTCGAAACCGACATGAAGACGACGCTG
Source organism: Hyphomicrobiales bacterium (assembly GCA_900472605.1). Lineage (GTDB taxonomy): Bacteria > Pseudomonadota > Alphaproteobacteria > Rhizobiales > Rhizobiaceae > Rhizobium. Next base: position 14,867 of record UCJD01000014.1, read on the forward strand.
ACGTCGGACTGGGCGCTGCACCAGCTGCTGATCACGAGCGAAGGCGCCTGGCAGAAGAATGTCAGCGGCGAAGGCGAGGAGCAGCCCGACTTCAGGATCAACGGCGATCTGAGGCTCGATCTTCCCGAGGAAACCACGGCCCACATCACCGGTGGCTACCACTTCTATCGCGAGGACACCGACGACCCGAACGCCCTGCAGAACGCCGACCAGCAATCGGACGTGCAGGAGTTAACCCTCGGCGCCTCGATCGAGCGCGATTTCGGCATCCTGCGCGGCAGTACCGGCATCGATTTCACCCGCACGATCTATTCCGACGCAACGCTGTCTGATGGTACCGTCGTATCGCTCAGCGACCGCGACCAGACATCGGGCACGCTACGCGGCCGCATCGGCTACGAACTCTCGCCCGCCCTCATTCCCTTCATCGAGGGCAATGTCGGCAAGACGGTATATGACGAGACGACCGACGTGGCGGGCTACCAGCGCTCCGGCGACAGCTACGGCGTCAAGGCTGGCGTCGAGGTCGATCTTGGTGAAAAACTGCGCGGCGAAGTGGGCATCGGCTACGAGATCGCCAGCTTCGACGACGACCGGCTGTCCGATATCGACGCCACGGTTGTCGATGCCAGCGTCCGCTGGTCGCCGTTGCGCGGCACGGATATCGACTTCGGCCTGCAGACGAGCCTGCAGCCTTCGACCACGCCAGGTGTCGCGGGCTACATCTCGCGCGCCATGACGACGACGGTCACGCATCAGCTGCGCGACAATCTGTTTGGAACTTTCCTGGGTGGGATAACCTTGCGCGACTATCCGTCGGATAGCGCGATCAGCGACGAGACCGTCTATACGACTAGCGCCGGCTTGACCTGGAACATCAACCGATATCTCGATCTGACGAGCACCATCGGCTACGAACTCACCTCCAGAAAAGTCGGCGCCGACTCGCAGCAATGGCGAGCCGGCGTCGGTCTGAAGCTGAAGCGCTGACAGCGATCGGGAAGACCGCGATGCGGCCTCCCCTTGGATCGCCCGATATCACAGACCCTTGAGCAGGTCCTTGAAGCCATCGATCACGGTCGGGCGGATATCCGCGCGCTCGAGCGCGAAGGCGACGTTGGCGAGGATGAAGCCATCCTTGGCGCCGCAGTCATAGGTCGTGCCCTTGAAGTGATAGCCAGCGAAATCCTGATCCTTCAGCAGCTTCAGCATGCCGTCGGTGAGCTGGATCTCGTTGCCGGCGCCCCGTTCCTGGGTTTCCAGGATCTTGAACACTTCGGGCTGCAGGATGTAGCGGCCGTTGATGAAGAAGTTCGACGGTGCGGTGCCCTTGGCGGGCTTCTCGACCATGCCGGTGATGCGGAAGCCGTCACCGATCGCGTCGCCGACGCCGACGATGCCATACTTGTGGGCCTGATCGGGCGCGCACTCTTCGACGGCGATGATATTGCCGCCGCTCTGTGCGTAAAGGTCGATCATGCCCTTCATGCAGCCCTTGGCTTCGCTCTTCATGATCATGTCTGGAAGCAGCAGCGCAAAGGGCTCGTCGCCGATGATCTCGCGGGCGCACCACACGGCGTGACCGAGGCCGAGCGGCTCCTGCTGACGGGTGAAGCTTACGGTGCCAGCCTTGGGAAGCTGGCCTGCCAGCAGCGTGATTTCGGCGTTCTTGCTGCGCTCGCGCAGCGTCTGCTCGAGTTCGAAATGGATGTCGAAATAGTCTTCGATGATGTGCTTGTTACGGCCCGTCACGAAAACGAAATGTTCGATCCCGGCTTCGAGCGCTTCATCCACCACATACTGAATGATCGGCTTGTCGACGACAGTCAGCATTTCCTTTGGAACGGCCTTGGTGGCCGGAAGGAAGCGCGTGCCGAGACCGGCGACCGGGAATACAGCTTTGCGAACTTTTTTATGCTCTGCCACACAGGCCTCCTGCGATGATTCTAACGCTTGAAATATAACGCGATTTTGATTGGATTAGATGAGATTTGCTACGGTTTTGCAAATAGTGACTGTGTTCGTGCGTCATGGTAAAGAATTTGTTGACTCCGTTCGGGTAGTCTCAGGCTCGAGCGGGAAATTCGCGCTCTGCTGTGCCTGAAACGAAAGGACGGATGACCGCCGATGACTCAAAATCACAAAATCTCCCTTCGTGGTCTTGCATTCGCATTCATCATGACCGCATCCGCCAGTCTGGCGCCTGTTAACGCCATGGCCGACCAGCGGTTCCAGAAGTGGATCGCGGACTTCTATCAAACTGCCGCTCAAAATGGCATCAGCAAGGCAACTTATCGTAAAGCTTTCGCAGGCGTCAGCGACCCCGACCCGACGGTGCTGGAAAAGGCTGCTTATCAGCCTGAATTTACGACGAAAATCTGGGATTATGTGGATTCTCGCGTAAATCCTTATACCGTGCAAATCGGCCGCAAGATGATGGCGAAACACGCCTCTACGTTGAATTGGATCGAGCGCAATTTCGGTGTCGACAAGACGATTCTCTTGGCGATCTGGTCGATGGAATCGAATTACGGCGCGGTTCTGGAGAAGGACGACAGGCTGCATTACGTGCCCCGCGCGCTGGCAACACTCGCCTATGCCGACGCCAAGCGCGCCAAGTTCGCGCAGAAGCAGCTGATCGCCGCCTTGAAGATTTTGCAGAATGGCGACATTTCGCCCGACGGCATGACAGGCTCCTGGGCCGGCGCCATGGGCCACACCCAGTTCATCCCTACCAGCTACCTGCTCTATGCGGTCGATGCCGACGGCAACGGCCACCGCGACATCTGGAACTCGGTTCCCGACGCGCTCGCCACCTCCGCCAATCTTTTGAAGAAAAACGGTTGGGATTTCGGCAAGACCTGGGGCTATGAAGTCAAGGTGCCATCAAGCGCGCTCAAGCACGTCGGCAAGACGATGACGCTGTCGCAGTGGGCGGCGCTTGGCCTGCAGCGTCCGAGCGGCATGGGCTTCAAGGACGGCGGCGGCAAGGCCGTGCTGAAGATGCCCGCCGGCAACGACGGCCCCGGCTTCCTGATGACCAGCAACTTCTACACCATCAAGAAGTACAATGCCTCCGACAGCTACGCCATCGCCGTCGGCCTGCTTGCCGACGAGATCGCCGGCTACGGCGGCATGAAGCAGCGCTGGCCGCGCCCGGATGGCACGCTCGACGTCAAGGAGAAATTCGAGCTGCAGACCCGGCTGAAGGCGCTCGGCTATTACGACGGCGAGGTCGACGGCAATTTCGGCAGCGGCTCCAAGGCCGCAATATCGGCCGTCCAGGGACGCATCGGCATGCAGGCCGATGGCGAACCCTCGCTGCCGCTCCTGAACGCGCTTCGCAGGTAGCCGCGATCAAAAACATGCGCACCGCGCTTTGGGGTGTGGACGCCCGTCCCGCTCCATGAGAAAATAAGCGTCGATGCAGGGCGGCCGATATGCGTAAACGAGTAGATCAGACAACAGCCAAGAGCGGCGTTCGCGGCATGCTCCGCTGGGGCTCGTTGGGCGCGGCGGTGCTGGTCTTTTCCACCTCTGTCCTGCCGCCCGTTTCGGCCGAAGCCCAGGAACAGCGCTATTATCAGCGCCGCTCGCTCATGGATTTCTTCTTGGGCCGCCGCTACATCGACGAGGCCCCCCAGGCGCCCGGCCAATACACGCGGCCGCGCGCCGCGCCGCAACGCAAGAAGACAACGCAGCCCAAGGCCGCCGTCTCCACGCCACGCGCGGCACCCGTGATCGCGCCGGAAGAAAAGGTCGTGGAGAAGCTCGATAACGCCCAGAAGATCCTTGTTGTCGGCGACTTCCTGGCCGGCGGTCTCGGCGTCGGCATGGACGCGGCCTTCCAGGACTCGCCGGGCATCCTCATCGAGACCCATAGCAACGTCGCCTCGGGCCTAGTGCGCGACGACTATTACGACTGGCCGGCGCAGCTGACGAAATTCATGGACGAGGCCAAGCCCGCCATGGTCGTCGTCATGCTCGGCGCCAACGACCGCCAGCAGATGGTGACCGATGTCGGCAAGGAGAAGTTCCGCACCGATGGCTGGTACACCGAGTACCAGCGCCGCGTTCTCGCCTTCGGCAAGGCGGTGACGGCAAGAAAGATCCCGCTGCTCTGGGTCGGCCTGCCCGCCTTCGATTCGCCCTCGATGATGGCCGATGCCGTGCAGATGAACCAGGTCTACCGCAAGCAGGTGGAATCCATCGGCGGCGAGTTCGTCGATATCTGGGACGGCTTCGTCAGCGAAAGCGGCGACTTCATCGTCACCGGCTCCGACATCAACGGCCAGCAGGTGCGCCTGCGCACCTCAGACGGCATCAACATGACCGAAGCCGGCCGCCGCAAGGTCGCCTTCTATGTCGAAAAGCCGGCTCGCCGCATCCTCGGCACCCAGGCGAGCCCCGACCTCGTGCGCCTCGACAACAGCGGCGCGCCGGCGATCGGCCTCTCGTCGAACCCGGCAGACCATACCGATCCGATCGCGCTGTCCGACCCCAACCTCGACGGCGGCACGGCGCTTCTCGGCGGCGCCGCCATTCCGGTGAGCGCCACGAAATCGCCGCGCGACAAGCTGGTGCAGGACGGCGAGATGGCCAAGCCACCGGCCGGCCGCGTCGACGACTACAGCCGCCCCGCCGCCAGATCGGCCGCCGAGGTCTCGGTCAAGTAACGCCACACGCACTAGGTTCCCTCAAGACGCCGACGCCATCTCGGCATCCTGATGCACGGCATCGATCAGGAAATCGAGCACGGTGCGCACCCGCAGCGGGATATTGCGGCGCGAGGGGTAGACGACGTTGATCGGCAGCCTCGATGCCGGAAACGCAGGCATCAGCTTCACCAGCCTGCCGGCCTCGACATCCGCTCCGACCAGAATATGCGAGAGAACGGCAAGGCCGCTTCCGGCAAGCACGGCGCGATGGACGGCAACCGAATTGTTGGCCGTCAGGCGCGGTGATATCCGCACTTGCATTTCTTCCGCACCATTCGAGAAGCTCCAGACACGGCTCTCGCCGGCGCGACTGTAGCAGACGCACTCATGCGTGGAGATCGCTTCGGGCGTGTCGGGCGCACCGCGCATCTCCAGATAAGAGGGAGCGGCAACGAGAAAGGCGGTCGTCCAGCCGATCCGCCGACAGATCAGGCTGCCATCCGAGACCGCGCCGAGACGGACCTCGAGATCGATCCCTTCGCCGACCAGATCGGACGGTTCCTCGCGAAAGATCATTTCCACCGCCATCGCCGGATGGCTGCGCAACAGCTCAGGCAGCCGATCGCTCATGTAGATGCCGAGCGGCGCCGGGAGACTGATCCGCACCTTGCCGGACACTGTTCCGCTCTCTCCGCAGCTCGCCTCTCCCAGCGCATCCACCGCATCGACGACCTTGCGCGCCATCGGGATCATCTGCTCACCCTCTGCCGTGACCGCCAGCGCGCTGGTCGAGCGGTGCAGCAGCCGCGTATTCAGATGCGCCTCCAGCGCCGAGACCTGCCGAGACACCGCCGGCTGCGTCAGCCCGAGGTCGACCGCCGCCGCCGAAAACGACCCCGTCTCCGCCACTCGCAGGAACGTCCTCAATGCCGAGACGATATCCATGTCCGCACCCCCATACGTTTCGACATAAGCCTTATACCCGCACCTTAGGCGGGAAGAGCTTTACTGTCCAGCCATTAAGGATATTGTATATCCATAAGGACAACAAATGTCCTTGATAGGAGAAAGACAATGACACAGCGCCTCAACTACGCACAGCAATCGCCAGAGTTCTTCAAGAAGATCTCTGACCTCAGCATGTCCCTGAAAGACAGCACCATCGAGCTGAAGATCCGCGACCTCGTCAACATCCGCGCCTCGCAGATGAACGGCTGCGCCTTCTGCCTCGACATGCATGTCAAGGAAGCCAAGATCCACGGCGAAAGCGAACTGCGCCTCTACCATGTCGCCATCTGGCGCGAATCCAACCTCTTCGTTCCCCGCGAACGTGCGGCCCTTGCCTGGACCGAAGCCCTGACGAAGCTTCCCGAAGGCGGCGTTCCCGACGAGCTTTACGAGCGCGTCCGTGGCCAGCTCTCGGAAAAGGAAATTTCCGACCTGACCTTCTCGATCACCACGATCAACGCCTGGAACCGCATCAGCATCGCCTTCAAGGCCGTGCCCGGTTCGGCCGACAAGCTCTACGGCCTCGACAAGGCCGGCCTGAACTAAAGTATCTCATCTCATCCATCCACATCGTTGACCAAGACAACGCGGCACACAGCTGTCCGCGAACGGAGAAGTCTTATGAAAATCGTCATCATCGGCGGAACCGGCCTTATCGGTTCGAAGACGGTCCAGCGGCTGCGCGACAAGGGTCACGAGGTGATCGCCGCCTCGCCCAACACCGGCGTCAACACCATCACCGGCGAGGGCCTGAACGAGGCGTTGGCGGGCGCAGAGGTGGTGATCGACCTCGCCAACTCGCCATCCTTCGAGGACAAGGCGGTGCTGGAGTTCTTCGAAATCTCCGGCCGCAACCTGATCGCGGCCGAAAAGACCGCGGGCGTCAAACATCACATCGCGCTGTCGGTCGTCGGCACCGAACGCCTTCAGGAAAGCGGCTATTTCAGCGGCAAGCTTGCCCAGGAGAAGCTGATCAAGACAGGCGGGATCCCCTACACGATCGTCCATTCGACGCAGTTCATGGAGTTCCTTAGCGGCATCGCTCAGTCGGGCACCTCAGGCAACGTCGTCCGCCTGTCGCCGGCTTACGTGCAGCCGATCGCTTCCGACGACGTCGCCGATGCCATGGCCGACGTGGCGCTGGCCGCCCCCGTCAACGGCACCATCGAGATCGCGGGACCCGAGAGATCGCGCCTCAGCGATCTCGTCGCCCGCTATCTCGCGGCCACCAGCGACAGTCGCACGGTCGAGGCCGATCCCGAAGCCCGCTACTTCGGCGCCCGCCTCGATGACGGTTCGCTGGTCTCGGACAACAATCCACGCCTCGGCCGCATCGGCTTCGACCAATGGTTCGCGACAGCGCCGCGCAAGTGAAGCGCAGCAACCCAATCAAAGGAATAGGGACATGATCAAGACAATCATCACCACAGTCGCCGTCGCCGCCATGATGGCGGGCGCCGCCCTGGCCCACGACACCGCCGCCGGCAAGGCCTCGAAGGTCTCCGTCGTCTACGAACATGAGCTGCCGAACGTGCCCGGCAAGAGCATCAAGGGCATTCTCGTCGAATACGGTCCGGGCGGCTTTTCGGAAGCCCACACCCATCCGACATCCGCCTTCATCTATGCCACGGTGCTGGAAGGATCGATCCGCAGCCAGGTCAATGACGGTCCGGTCAAGGTCTACCAGGCCGGAGAAAGCTTCTCCGAACTGCCGGGCGATCGCCACGGCGTCAGCGAGAACGGCAGCAAGACCAAGCGGGCAAAACTGCTGGCCGTCTTCGTGGTCGATACGAACCAGAAAGAGCTTACCTTCCCGATCACCAAGTAGGGATAGCCAAGGCCGGGCGCCCCACGGCGCCCGGCCGACCGCGAATGCACACGCCCCGAACGGGAGGCACCGCCATGTTCGCCGATCATCTCTCGCTGCCGCTGGTTCTGCTCAATCTGCTGGGGCTGTCGGGCATCCTCGTCTGGCACCTGCAGGGCCGCGACCGGCCGACGGCACGCCTCGTCGTGCAGATCCTGTTCTTCGCCGCCATGACGGCTGCGCTCGTCTCCAGCGGAATCATGCCGCACCGCGTCGCGCAATCGGAGCTCAGCGGCGGCGCCACGGCGCTCGGAACCTCGGCGCGCGTTCTCTGGTGGGTGCATCTTGCCTGGGCCACGATCGGCTTCGTGCGCATCTACATCGTGCTCGACCGCCGGCCCCGTGAAGCCCGCCTGATCCAGGACCTGATCGTCGCCGGCGTCTATCTCGGCGTGACGCTCGCCATCATCGGCTTCGTCTTCGGCGTGCCGGTCGGCACCCTGGTCGCGACGTCAGGCGTCGTCGCCATCATTCTCGGCCTTGCGCTGCAGAACACGCTGGGCGACCTTTTCTCCGGCATCGCGCTGACCCTCGGCCGCCCCTTTTCGATCGGCGACTGGATCCAGCTGGCTGACGGGACGGAAGGCCGGGTGGTGGAAAACAACTGGCGCTCCACCCAGGTGCTGACCCCGGCGCACAATGTCGTGGTTCTCCCCAACAGCGTGCTCGCCAAGGTCGGCCTCACCAATCTGACCCGTCCCGACGAAACACACCTGATCATCCTCGTCGTGCGCATCGCCGCGCAGCATCGGCCGGGCGATGTCGAAAAGGTCATGCGCGCCGCGCTGCAGGGCTGCGGCTGCATCGTTCAGGACCCGCCGCCCAACGTCGCGCTTAAGGCGATCGACGCCATCGCCATCGAGGCCGAACTACAATTCCGGGTGACAACGCCAGCCAACCGAACCCCAGCGCGCAACGAGGTGATCGACGTGATCTATAGCAGCTGCGCGGAAAACGGCCTGTCATTCGCCCCGCCGGCGCAGAGCTATCTCAACATCACGCCCGGCACCGCCGTCGATCGGCGCGCCCTGCCCGCGGTCGCGAAATCAGCCGGCGCGCTTTAGCACCCAGGCAAAGGTCCCGCTCCAGATATCCGGCGGGATTTCCTGCGACAGCGTCTGCCCGAGATCGGCCATCGTCACTGCGCGCAGCGTGTTCCGCCAGGCCTCATCGGCCTGCCACATCACCCGCGCCACCGCGCAGGGGCCGGTGTCGCAAAAGCCCTTCGGACGACAGGGATTGTTGGCGCGAATATTGTTGCACACAAACGTCCGTCCGCTGCCCTCGACCGCCTCGACGATATCGAGGAACGTGACCTCTGAAGGCGGCCGCGCCAGCCGGTATCCGCCGGACGGACCAAGCGTCGTATGCACGAGGCCTGCCTGCGACAGGCTCTGCAGCGCCTTGGAGAGATATTCCTTCGGCAAGCCGTGAAGCTCGGCCAGCGCCTTTGTAGAGAGATAGCGGCCCTCAGGCAGACCGGAAAGGATGGCGCAACAATGAAGTGCCCATTCGACTTGGCTTTTCAGGATCATGGATTCATTCCGGGGCCGATACCGATCGACGTCTATTAAGGATACAAGATATCCCTATTTAAAACCGTTGTAAACTCCCGGCTTTTCGTTCCCCGATCGATATCGCAGGCTGGCTAGTTCCGCTGCAGCGCCAGATGCGCCCCAAGCCCGACCAGCATCGCCCCGCCCGCGCGCTGCACCAGCCGCTGCGCGGAACCGGATCTGCGAAGCCTCGAGACGATCGCCCCCGCCAGCATCACGCAGACGATATCGACCGAGGAAAAGATGACATTGACGATGGTGCCGAGCACCACGAACTGCAGCCACACGGGAAAGCCTGCTGCCGGATCGATGAACTGCGGCAGGAACGCCAGGAAGAATATCGCCGTCTTCGGGTTCAGCACCTCGATCGAGATACTCTCGAAGAACGCGCGCCGGCCGGATTTCGGATCGATGGCGGCAAGCGCCGCGTCGCCTTGGCCCCTGGCGCGAAACAGCGAAATGCCGAGCCAGACCAGATAGGCCGCGCCGACGAGCTTGACCGCCATGTAGAGAACCGGCACCGCATGAAAGATGATCGACAGGCCGGCCGCCGCGGCGACCACGTGAACATAGCAGCCCAGATGAATCCCGAGCGTCGCCATGAACCCGGCCCGCCGTCCCCGCGCCAGGGTCTGGGCGGCGGCGTAAAGCATGGCCGGTCCAGGAATATAGGCGAAGAGCGCGGTGGTGATGAAGAAGGTGACCAGCAGTTCTGTCGATGGCATCGCGTCTTCCCTTTGTCGCGCGGATCAACGGCACCATAGATCGCCGCACAAAGTTTCGCCATGCCGCTATCGCATCTCGCTCAACGCAAAAACGCGGGGCTGCATCAAGCCGCCCCGCGTTCCGTATTGATCGACAGCTCCGTGTCTTACCGCGGCAGGACCGTCGAGCCCATGATCGCTTCGTCGATGGCGCGCGCTGCCTGGCGTCCCTCGCGGATCGCCCAGACCACCAGCGACTGGCCGCGGCGCACGTCGCCGGCGGTCCAGAACTTGTCGATAGAGGTCTTGTAATCCTTGTCGTTGGCAACGACGTTGGTCGAGCCGCGGCGGTCGGTGTTAAGCGTCAGCTTGCCGTCGAGTTCCTTCAGCACGCTCGTGGTGAACGGGCCGCTGAAGCCGATGGCGATGAAGGCGAGATCGGCCTTGATGATGAACTCCGTGCCGGCGATCGGCTTGCGGCGCTCGTCGACTTCGCAGCACTTGACGCCTGTCAGCACGCCGTCTTCGCCGATGAATTCGAGCGTCGCCACCTGGAATTCACGAACGGCGCCTTCGGCCTGGCTGGAGGAGGTGCGCATCTTGGTGGCCCAGAACGGCCAGACGGCGAGCTTATCTTCCTTCTCCGGCGGCTGCGGGCGAATGTCGAGCTGGGTGACCTTCACGGCCCCCTGGCGGAACGCCGTGCCGACGCAGTCCGACGCGGTGTCACCACCGCCGACGACGACGACATGCTTGGCGCCAGCGAGGATCGGATCCGACGCCCAGCCGACGCTATCGATGTTCTCGCGGCCGACACGCTTGTTCTGCTGCACAAGGTAAGGCATCGCGTCATGCACACCGGCGAGATCGGCGCCGGGAATACCGGCTTCGCGCGGCGTTTCGGATCCGCCGCAATAAAGCACGGCGTCATGCTCGGCGATAAGCTGCTCGACCTTCAGATCGACGCCGACATTGACGCCGTAGTGGAAGGTGACACCCTCGCCGGAAATCTGCTCGACGCGGCGATCGATGAAGTTCTTCTCCATCTTGAAGTCGGGAATGCCGTAGCGCAGCAGGCCACCGGCCTTGCTCTCGCGCTCGTAGACATGCACCTCGTGCCCGGCGCGGCCGAGCTGCTGGGCAGCCGCCATGCCGGCAGGCCCGGAACCGATGATCGCCACTTTCTTGCCGGTGCGCACGGCGGCCGGCTGCGGCCGGATGAAGCCGAGCTCATAGGCCTTGTCGGCGATCGCCTGCTCGACGGTCTTGATGGCGACGGGCGCATCCTCGAGGTTCAGCGTGCACGCCTCCTCGCAAGGTGCCGGACAGACGCGACCGGTGAATTCGGGGAAGTTGTTGGTGGAATGCAGGTTCTGGATCGCTGCTTCCCAGTTGTTGTTGTAGACCAGATCGTTCCAGTCGGGGATCTGGTTGTGCACGGGACAGCCGGTCGGGCCATGGCAATAGGGAATGCCACAGTCCATGCAGCGGGCAGCCTGTTTCTGCACTTCCGGGTCCGACATCGGGATCGTGAACTCACGGAAATGCCGGATACGATCCGACGCCGGCTGGTACTTCGCCACCTGCCGGTCGATTTCCAGAAACCCTGTTACCTTACCCATGCTGCTGTCTTCCCTTACACTCATGACCGCCTCTTTCGTCAGCGCAGCCAGTTCAATCTATGTCCAACTTCGGCGTCTCGACAGGCCAAGTCTCGTTTTTCCATTCAACGAACGGATTAAACCTTGCGTACAACTCTTCCGCGGCATGCTCTTCTGCCGGGTAGATGGAGATTGTGCCGTCTCGATCCTGAAGGACCGTTACCTCTTCGCCGATCAGAAAGAACTCTTCCGGAATAACCTCCATCCGGACGCCGTCCTTCTGAACGACCTTGCTTTGCGAACGCTTCGTAATTGGTCCCATCGGCGCCTCCAACATTGAGTTTCACTCATATCATGAGGCGCCGGTGAGTAACTACTCCGCGGCGATCCCCATCCGGGCCCGCTCCATCTCCTCCAGCGCACGGCGATACTCGACCGGCATGACCTTGCGGAACTTCGGACGATACTCCGCCCAGTTGTCCAGGATCTGCTTGGCGCGGGTCGATTCCGTGTAGTGCAGGTGGTTGGAGATCAGCTGGTAGAGGCGCTCCTCGTCATGGCGGGTCATGTCGCCGGACACGTCGACGCGTCCCTTATGGGCGAGGTCACCGCCGTGATGATGCAGCTTCTCCATCATGTCGTCTTCCTCGGGCACCGGCTCGAGCTCGACCATCGCCATATTGCAGCGCTTGGCGAAATCGCCGCTCTCGTCGAGAACATAGGCCACGCCGCCCGACATGCCGGCCGCGAAGTTGCGACCGGTCTCGCCGAGCACGACCACCACACCGCCTGTCATGTATTCGCAGCCGTGGTCGCCCACGCCTTCGACGATGGCGATGGCGCCGGAGTTGCGCACTGCGAAGCGCTCGCCGGCGACGCCGCGGAAGTAGCACTCGCCCTCGGTCGCACCATAAAGCACCGTGTTGCCGACGATGATCGAATCCTCGGCGACGATCTTCGAGTTTTCAGGCGGACGGATGATGATCTTGCCGCCCGAAAGCCCCTTGCCGACATAGTCGTTGCCGTCGCCGATCAGCTTGAAGGTGATCCCGCGTGCCAGGAACGCCGCGAACGACTGTCCCGCCGTGCCGCGAAGCGTCACGTTGATCGTGTCTTCCTTCAGGCCGCGATGGTTGTAGCGCTTGGCGACTTCGCCCGACAGCATCGCGCCGGCCGAGCGGTCGACGTTCTTGATCGCGACTTCGAACGACACAGGCGTCTTGGAAGACAGCGCCGGCTCGGCCTCGGCGATCAGCTTGCGGTCGAGAATGTCGTCGATCGGGTGCTTCTGGCGCGTCGTCCAGTAGGTGGCCTCCTTCGGCGCCTCGACCTTGTGGAAGATGCGGCTGAAGTCGAGACCCTTGGACTTCCAGTGCGCCAGCATCTCGTCCTTCTCGAGCAGCTCCGAAGCGCCGATGATCTCGTCGAACTTGGTGAAGCCGAGCGATGCCAGGATCTCGCGCACTTCGTTGGCAACGAAGAAGAAGTAGTTGATGACGTGCTCCGGCGTGCCCTTGAAGCGCTTGCGCAGGACCGGATCCTGGGTGGCGACGCCAACCGGGCAGGTGTTGAGATGGCACTTGCGCATCATGATGCAGCCGGCGGCGATAACAGGAGCGGTGGCGAAGCCGAACTCGTCGGCGCCGAGCAGCGCCCCGATGATCACGTCGCGGCCGGTCTTCAGGCCACCATCGACTTGCAGCGCGATGCGCGAACGCAGGCCGTTCAGCACCAGCGTCTGCTGGGTCTCGGCAAGGCCGATTTCCCACGGGCTGCCGGCATGCTTCAGCGAGGTCAGCGGCGATGCGCCGGTGCCGCCGTCGAAGCCGGAGACGGTGATGTGGTCGGCGCGCGCCTTGGCGACGCCGGCGGCAACCGTGCCGACACCGACTTCCGAGACGAGCTTGACCGAGACATCCGACGTCGGGTTGACGTTCTTCAGGTCGTAGATCAGCTGCGCCAGATCCTCGATCGAATAGATGTCATGGTGCGGAGGCGGCGAGATCAGGCCGACACCCGGCGTGGAATGCCGGGTCTTGGCAACCGTCGCGTCGACCTTGTGGCCGGGCAGCTGGCCGCCCTCGCCGGGCTTGGCACCCTGCGCCACCTTGATCTGCAGCATGTCCGCATTAACAAGATATTCGGTCGTCACACCGAAGCGGCCCGACGCGATCTGCTTGATCGCCGAACGCTCGGGGTTCGCCGAACCATCAGGCAGCGGGAAGTAGCGATCGCTCTCTTCGCCGCCCTCACCGGTGTTCGACTTGCCCCCGATCTTGTTCATGGCGATCGCCAGCGTCGTATGCGCCTCGCGGCTGATGGATCCGAAGGACATTGCGCCCGTCGAGAAGCGCTTGACGATATCCACCGCCGGCTCGACCTCGTCGAGCGACACCGGCGTACGGCCGATCTGCTCGGCGCTCTTGATCTTGAACAGGCCGCGAATGGTGTTCATCCGCAGGGCTGAGTCGTTCACCATCTCGGCGAACTCGCGGTAGCGATCCTCCGAATTGCCACGCACGGCATGCTGCAGCGTGGCCACCGCATCCGGCGTCCAGGCATGGCTTTCCCCGCGCATGCGGTAGGCATATTCGCCGCCGATATCGAGCGTGTTCGCCAGCAGCGGATCCTTGCCGAAGGCCGACGTATGGCGGGCGACAGTCTCTTCCGCGATAGCTGCAAGATCGACGCCTTCGATCATCGTCGCCGTGCCGAAGAAATACTTGTCGACCAGTTCCTGCTGAAGCCCGATCGCATCGAAGATCTGGCCGCCGCAATAGGACTGGTAGGTCGAGATGCCCATCTTCGACATGACCTTGAGGATGCCCTTACCGACAGCCTTGATGTAGCGGTAGACGACTTCGGACGCATCCACTTCCTTCGGGAACTCGCCGCGCATGTGCATGTCGGTCAGCGTGTCGAAGGCCAGGTACGGGTTGATCGCTTCCGCGCCGTAGCCGGCAAGCAGACAGAAGTGGTGCACTTCGCGCGGCTCGCCGGTCTCGACGACGAGGCCGACCGAGGTGCGCAGACCCTTGCGGATCAGGTGATGGTGTACGGCAGCCGTCGCCAAGAGCGCCGGGATCGCGATACGATCCGGCCCGATCTGGCGATCGGACAGCACGATGATGTTGTAGCCGCCCTTGACCGCCGCTTCCGCGCGTTCGCACAGACGATCGAGCATCTCGGGCATGCCTTCGGCGCCGCGCTCCACATCATAGGTGAAGTCGAGCGTCTTGGTGTCGAAGCGGTCTTCCGTATGGCCGATCGAGCGGATCTTTTCGAGATCGCCATTGGTCAGGATCGGCTGGCGTACTTCCAGGCGCTTGGCGTTGGCCATGCCCTCGTGGTCGAGCAGGTTCGGGCGTGGTCCGATGAACGAGACGAGGCTCATGACCAGCTCTTCGCGGATCGGATCGATCGGCGGGTTGGTCACCTGCGCGAAGTTCTGCTTGAAATAGGTGTAGAGCAGCTTCGACTTCTCGGACATCGCCGAGATCGGCGTATCGGTACCCATCGAGCCCACGGCTTCCTGGCCCGTCGTCGCCATCGGCGACATCAGGATACGGGTATCCTCGGTGGTGTAGCCGAAGGCCTGCTGGCGGTCCAACAGCGAAACGTCGCGACGCAACGCCCGCGGCTCCACCGGCTTCAGATCTTCGAGGATGAGCTGCGTGCGGTCGAGCCACTTGCCGTAGGGATGACGTGTCGCCAGCGTCGTCTTCAGCTCCTCGTCGGAGATGATCTGGCCCTTCTCCATGTCGATGAGCAACATCTTGCCCGGCTGCAGGCGCCACTTCTTGACGATGCTCTCTTCTGGAACCGGCAGCGTACCGGCTTCCGACGCCAGGATGACGCGGTCGTCGTCGGTCACGAGATAGCGCGCCGGGCGAAGTCCGTTGCGGTCAAGCGTCGCGCCGATCTGCTTGCCGTCGGTGAAACAGACAGCCGCCGGCCCGTCCCAAGGCTCCATCAGCGCCGCATGGTATTCGTAGAACGCCTTGCGCTCCTTCGACATCGACTGGTTGCCGGCCCAGGCTTCCGGGATCAGCATCATCATCGCATGCGCAAGCGAGTAGCCACCGCGCACGAGGAACTCGAGCGCGTTGTCGAAACAGGCCGTATCCGACTGTCCCTCGTAGGAAATCGGCCAGAGCTTGGAGATGTCTTCGCCAAACAGCGGCGACGACACGGATGCCTGGCGCGCCGCCATCCAGTTGACGTTGGAGCGCAGCGTGTTGATTTCGCCGTTATGGGCAACCATGCGGTACGGGTGCGCCAGCTTCCACGACGGGAAGGTGTTGGTCGAGAAGCGCTGATGCACGAGGGCGACGGCGCTTTCGAAGCGCGGATCGGCCAGATCCTTGTAGTAGGCGCCGACCTGATAGGCCAGGAACATACCCTTGTAGACGATCGTCGTGGACGACAGCGACACCGGGTAGAAGTGGCTCTCTTCGCCGTCGAACTCGTCATAGATGCGGTTGGAGATCACCTTGCGCAGCGTGAACAGGCGGCGTTCGAATTCATCGGTGGTCGCGGCACTGTCGCCCGCACCGATGAAGATCTGACAGTGATGCGGTTCGGTCGCGGCGATATCGGGCGCCTTCGACAGCGAAGAATTGTCGACCGGCACGTCGCGGAAGCCGATCAGGATCTGGCCTTCCTCCGAGATGACGTCCTGCATCACCTTCTTGAAATGCGCGATCTGCTTTTCGTCGCGCGGCATGAAAACATGGCCAACGCCATATTCACCGGCCTTCGGCAGGGTGATGCCCTGCTTGGCCATCTCCTCGCGGAAAAAGCGATCGGGAATCTGCACGAGAATACCGGCTCCATCACCCATCAGCGGGTCGGCGCCGACGGCACCGCGGTGCGTCAGGTTCTCGAGAATGAAGAGACCGTCCTGGACGATCTGGTGCGACTTCTGGCCCTTCATGTGCGCGACGAAGCCGACGCCGCAGGCATCGTGCTCGTTGCGCGGATCGTAAAGCCCCTGTTTGGCTGGCAGCCCGCTGGCAGGTTTGCGCGTATCGGCCACCGCGCGCATGTCTGCTGCTGCGAACTGGTCGATACCGTTGGATGGCGTGTTCTTCGTCATCGTTTTGCCTCCTGTCAGAGCCCGCACTCGCGGGCGGCTTGTCGTCGCACACCGCCCCTTATCCTAGGTTCGGCGCGTGACAGCGCTGTTGCATTATCGAAGATCCGGTCGCCGGCGGCAGGCTCTCTGTGTGAAAGCAGCCGTTGCGCTCCGCGCCTGCCATGCGTTCCGTGCGGGATCATCGTCCGCGCTCGTGGAACTATAGCGTGAAACCCAACGAGTGTAAGGTCTTTTGGCGCCTCTTCGGCCTTAGCGGCCAAAATAGGACAGCAACCCTGTCCTAATTCATCGGTTCTATGCCAGAAACACGACAGTTCCGCAAGGGCCATGGATTAAAAAAACGTCAATCAACGACGGAAGATTGCCAAATTGATCAGCACGGCGACATAAAATTACGCCGTTTCGTTCTATATTGTATGTTGATTGCGGAATTCAATTTTTGTGATGGGTCGGGTCTCGATTGCTTGATCCGGTGAAGCTTTGGATTAAGCTCCGCTGCGAACCAGCCCCACCTCCATATCTTCCAGGTTTTTCTCATGATTTTCGCTTCCGACAACTGGGCTGGCGCCCACCGTTCCATCGCCGAGCGCCTGCTGCAGGAATCCACAGGTTTCGCCGCTGCTTATGGCACCAGCGATCTCGACCGCCGCGTCGAGGCTCGCTTCGCCGAAATCTTCGAGCGCGAGGTTTCCGTCTTCTTCGTGGCGACGGGGACCGCCGCGAACTCGCTGTCGCTCGCCAGCGTCCAGCGCCCGGGCGGCATCACCTTCTGCCACTCGGAAGCCCATGTGATCGCCGATGAATGCGGCGCCCCCGATTTCTTCAGCAGCGCCCGACTGTCTCCCGTCGATGGAAATTTGGGCAAGATCGCGCCTGCGAACCTTGCAAAAGCCATCGCCGCCTACCCCGAAAATGCCGTCCATCACGGCCGTGCCACCGCTGTCACAATCACCCAGGCAACCGAGATCGGTACCGTCTATTCGCTGGACGAGATCGACGCCATTTCCGAGATCGCCAAAGCAAGCAACCTCCCGCTCCACATGGACGGCGCCCGCTTCGCCAACGCGCTCGTCGCGCTAGACGCGACCCCGGCCGAAATGACCTGGAAGCGTGGCGTCGACATCCTCTCCTTCGGCGGCACCAAGAACGGCTGCTGGTGCGCAGAGGCGATCGTCGTCTTCAATCCCGATAAGGCGAAGGAGATGCCCTTCATCCGCAAGCGCGCCGCTCAGCTCTTCTCCAAATCGCGCTTCATCGCTGCCCAGTTCGACGCCTATCTGGAAGGCGGCCTCTGGCTCGATCTTGCAACCCACGCCAACGCCATGGCCGATCGCCTTCGATCCGGCATCGGCGCCAGCAATTCGGCCAGGCTGGCCTGGTCAACGGCGTCAAACGAAGTCTTCGCTATTATAAAGAAGAGCGCCGGCAAAACCGCCGAAGGCAAGGGCGCGAAATTCTACGAATGGCCGATCCCAGCGGCGACACCCGATCTCGTCGGCGCGGATGAAATCCTGATCCGCCTCGTTACCAGCTTCGCCACCGAGGAAAACGACGTCGACGGCTTCCTGAGCTGCCTCGCATCCTGACCTCATGAATGCGATCGGCCCGGCGATCGAGATCACCGGGCCGATCCTCGAGGCACCGCATCCAGCCATGCGGTACGCACTCCTCATTTACATGTTGCTCATTTCGCCCATGCTCATCGGCATCATGTTGAGGTTCATGTGGTACATGACCCAGATCGTGCCGACGATGGTGATGCAGACGATGATGGCCGTGAAGATGAAGGCCAGCAGCGTCCAGCCGCTCTCCGAGCGGCTATCGACATGCAGGAAGCAGACGACGTGGACGACGATCTGCGCGATCGCCATCACGAAGATCGCCACCGTGGTCGCCGTGGCGTCCATCGCGCCCGACATGACCATCCAGAACGGAATGACGGTGAGGAGGATCGAGAGAATCGATCCGGCCCAGAGGCTGCCCTTGCTGCCGTGAGCGGGTTCGCTGTGATGATGTGCGGTCAACGGAGTGCTCCAAACAGGTAAACGACGGTGAAGACGCCGATCCAGATGATGTCGAGGAAGTGCCAGAACATCGACAGGCACATCAGGCGACGCTTGTTGTCTTCATTCAGTCCGCGCTGAGCGATCTGCACCAAAAGCGTGACCAGCCAGATCAGGCCGAACAAGACGTGCAGGCCGTGCGTGCCCACAAGCGTGAAGAAAGCCGACAGGAAGGCGCTGCGCTGCGGCGTCGCGCCCTCGGAGATCAGCGTGGCGAACTCATAGAGCTCGACGCAGAGGAAGGCGGCGCCGAAGAGGCCAGTGACGGCGAGCAGCCGCCACATCTGCGCGGTGCGCCCAGCCGCCATCGCCTGCATGCCGATCGACAGCACGATCGACGATGCCAGCAGGAAGCCGGTGTTGAGCGCCACCAGCGGCAGCTCGAACAGGTGCTGCGGCGGAGGCCCACCCGCATAGTTGCGGCTAAGCGTTCCGTAGACGGCAAACAGCGAGGCGAAGATCAGCGCATCGCTCATCAGGTAGATCCAGAAGCCGAGCATCGTGGCGCCGCCACTGTGATAATGCTCCTCGGCTTCCGGCTGGTGGTAGACGCGCGGGGCGTCCTTGTTGACGAGTTGAATGGTCATGTCAGGCCCTCGCTGCCGGCTGTTGCGCACGCTTGCCTTCGGTCAGCGCGATCGCGTCGGCCGGAATGTAGTAGTCGCGGCTGAAGTTGAAGGTATGGACGATCGAAACGACAAGGATGCCCGCGAAGCTGACTGCGGCCAGCCACCAGATGTACCAGATCATGCCGAAGCCCAGTGCCGTGGCCAGTGCCGCGACGACGACGCCGGTAGCGGTATTGCGCGGCATGTGGACGGGGCGGAAGCCTTCGGTCGGGTGCTTGTAGCCATGCTCCTTCATGTCGTGCCAGGCATCGAGTTCATAGACGATGGGCGTAATGGCGAAGTTGTAGGCCGGCGGCGGCGAGGTCGTCGACCATTCCAGCGTACGGCCGCCCCAGGGATCGCCGGTGACGTCGCGCAGCTTGTTGCGCTTCACGATGCCCATGACGATCGCCATGACGAAGCCGAGGATACCGACGAGGATGATGAGCCCGCCGATCAGCGCGATGACGAAGTAAGGCTGCAGCGTCGGATCGTCGAAGTGGTTGACGCGGCGCGTGGTGCCCATCAGGCCGACGATATAGATTGGCGTCCAGGCGACCCAGTAGCCGATGACCCAGCCCCAGAAGGCGACCTTGCCCCAGAACTCGTCCATCTTGAAGCCGAAGGCCTTCGGGAACCAGTATGTCATACCGGCGAACAGGCCGAACACGACGCCGCCGATGATGGTGTTGTGGAAGTGTGCCACCAGGAACAGCGAGTTGTGCAGCACGAAGTCGGCTGCCGGCACGGCGAGCAGAACGCCTGTCATGCCCCCGACCACGAAGGTCAGCATGAAGGCGACGACCCACATCATCGGCAGTTCGAAGCGGATTTCGCCGCGGAACATCGTGAACAGCCAGTTGAACACCTTGGCGCCCGTCGGAATGGCGATCACCATCGTGGCGATGCCGAAGAAGGCGTTGACGCTCGCACCCGATCCCATGGTGAAGTAATGGTGCAGCCAGACGAGGTAGGAGAGCACAGTGATGACGACTGTCGCGTAGACCATCGATCCGTAGCCGAACAGACGCTTGCCGGTGAAGGTCGAGGTGATCTCCGAATAGATGCCGAAGGCCGGCAGGACCAGGACGTAAACCTCGGGGTGACCCCACATCCACACCATGTTCCAGTAGAGCATCGCATTGCCGCCGAGATCATTGATGAAGAAGGCGGTGTCGAGGTAGCGGTCGAGCAGCAGCAGGAAGAAGGCTGCCGTCAGCGCCGGGAAGATGGCGATGGCGAGAACGTTGCTGCAGAGCGCCGTCCAGGTGAAGACCGGCATCTTCATCAGGCTCATGCCGGGGGCGCGCATCTTGATGACGGTGGCGACCATGTTGACAGCCGACAGCGTCGTGCCGATGCCGGCGATTTCGAGCGACCATAGATAATAGTCGACCCCGGTATCCGGACTGAAGGCCTTTTCCGCCAGCGGTGCATAGGACAGCCAGCCGGTGCGTGCGAACTCGCCGACGAACAGCGAGATCATGACAAGCACCGAACCCGCCACCGTCAGCCAGAAGCTGAGGTTGTTCAAGTAGGGAAAGGCGACGTCGCGCGCGCCGATCTGCAGCGGCATGACGAAGTTGACGATGCCGACGACGAGAGGGATCGCCACGAAGAAGATCATGATCGTCCCGTGGGCGGTGAAGATCTGATCATAGTGGCTCGAATGCAGGAAGCCCTCATTGCCGCCGAAGGCGATCGCCTGCTGCAGGCGCATCATGACGGCATCCGAGAAACCGCGCAGCAGCATGATGATGGCAAGCACGATATACATGATGCCGATCTTCTTGTGATCGACGGAGGTGAACCACTCCTTCCAGAGATAACCCCAGAGCCGGAAGTAGGTGAGTGCCGCGACGACGATCAGACCGAGCGCGGCGACCGCGATGAAAGTGCCGACCAGGATAGGCTCGTGGATCGGCAGTGAATCGAGCGTCAGCCGCCCGAAGAGGAAACTATGGTCTTGCATTGGAACCCTGCTGTTCAGGCGCGGCGAGCGCGCCAGTGTTGGTTACCGCGTTGGTGCCGGCGTTGGTGTGATCATGAGCGGCGGGGGTGCCCGAGGCGGCGTCGCCGGCCATGGCTGCGCTGCTCATATGCATGGACGAATGATCCATGGGCTGCGGCGCGAACATGCCGCCATTGTCGCTGTCGAGGGCGCGATCCTTTTTCATGATGTCGGCGATGCATTCGGTGCCGGCGACCACGCAGCGGTTGAGGACACGATCGAAGAGGCCGGAGGCGACGGCGGAGAAGTGCATGACGGGCACCTTTTCGCTCGGCTTGTCCAATTCGACATAGCGGTCCGTCGACAGCGTCTCGCCCGCGGCCTTTATCCCCGCGGCCCATTGGTCGAACCCTGCCTGATCGACACCGTGCAACTTGAACCGCATGTCGGAATAGCCGGCGCCGGTATAGTTGCCCGAATAGCCCCAGCTGTCGCCCGGCGCGTTGAGCACGGCATGCAGCATCGATTTCATGCCCGGCATCGCATAGATCATGCCCGCCAGCGTGGGCGCCGAGAAGGTGTTGAACTGGTTTGTGGAGGTGATGGAGAAACGCACAGGGACATCGACCGGGAGGGCCAACTCGTTGACGGTCGCGATACCTTGTTCGGGATAGATGAAGAGCCACTTCCAATCCATGGCGACAACCTGGATGTCGAGAGGCTTGTGGTCCTTTGCCAACGGCTTGTCGGCGGAAATTCGATCGAGGGGGCGGAATGGATCGAGGCTGTGGGTCGTGATCCAGGTGACCACGCCAAGACACGCGATGATCAGGAGCGGTATGGACCAGACCACCACTTCGATCGGCGCCGAATGGGTGAAGTTCGGATCATACTTCTCGGGAGCCCGGCCCTTGCGGTATCGGAACGCGAAGACCACGATCAGGGTCAACACCGGAATGACGACGAGAAGCATCATGCCGAGTGCGACGAGGATGAGGTTACGCTCCTGAAGAGCGATATCCCCCGTTGGGTTCATCACCACCATATTGCAACCGCTTAGAGGAAGCAGCGCAAGAGGTGCGACAAACCGGCGAAAATTTCGTGATATGAATGTTTTCTGGCGCATGCCCGGAAGCTATGTCGCCCCCCGCGCGGCAGCTTTGACATAGATCAAACTTGCCGCCCGATGATCTGGGATTCCGCTGCGACATTTTGTGTAACGGCCGAAAACCGCGGCAAACAGCGTCACGACAGCTAAAGCCATAGTGATAATGCATGAATAGGCGGTGGTGATCCGCGCCCGGGGGCGGGATCACCACTACCGAGATCGTCGAGTTGATTCTCGCAAACGTCTAATTCTGATGCAGCATCACGGCGGAGGGCGGCGCCCCGTTATCCGTCGTCTTGCTATCGTGGCCGGCCACGACGATGAGCATCACGCAGGCGACCAGCCCGGAGACGAAGAGCGCTCCATATACCATCGTCCGTTCTCCCTGTAGCCCCGAACGTCGACCTTGAGCGGGACCAAACTAAGGGGTCCAAGGTAACCAGAAGCCTAAGCGACAGGGTTGAAGGATACTTAAAATGCCGGGCAATCGATTAACCACACATTCTGCAAACCCGGGCGGCCACGATCTCAACTCGACCGCAGGCTCCTGACCTTGGCCAGAATATCGTCCGACAGCGCCGATACCAGCGCCTGGTCCGCCCCCTTGCGCGGCACCAGCACGAACTCGACATCCTCGAGCACGGGCAGCTTGCCCTTGCCGATCACCTTCAGCCCCGATGGCGCCATGCTGCGCGGCTGCACGAGAACGCCCATCCCTGCGCGCGCGGCCGCCGTCAGTCCGCTGAGGCTGCCGCAGGTGCAGACGATCCGCCAGGAAATCTGGTGCCGTCCCAGCGCCTCCAGCGAAATCGCCCGCGTCACGCTCGGCGGCGGAAAGGCGATCAGCGGCAAAGGCGAAGCACTCATGATATGGTCGGGATCGCGCGCCAGCCATACCAGCGGCTCGCGATAGACCAGCCGCCCGCGCGCATCGCCGAGACGTCGCTTGGCGAGCACCAGATCGATCTCGCCGTTGTCCTGCATTTCATAAAGCACACCCGACAGCGCCACCGTCAGCTCCAGATCGACGGACGGGTGCGAGCGCACGAAATCCTCGAGCACACCGGGCAACTGGCTGGTGACGAAATCCTCGGACACGCCGAGCCTCAGCTTGCCGCGCAGGCTGCGCCCGCCGAACAGCGACTGCACCTGCCCCTCGATCGAGAGCATGGCGCGCGCATGCGACAGCAGCGCCTCGCCATCGGTCGTCAGCACCACCTTGTGCGTATCGCGGGCAAGCAACCGCCGCCCGATCGACGTCTCCAGTCGCTGAATATGCTGGCTGACGGTCGATTGCCCAAGCCCCAGCCGCTCGGCGGCCAGCGTGAAGCTCCCCATCTGCTCGACGGCGACGAAGCTGCGCAATTGCGTAAGGTCAAGCATGATTATCCCGCTTCACGATAACTGTTATTTCTTGCATCGCGTATCATAATGGAAGAAACAGGATTGATCCATCACAAGCCGGCAACTAAGCCGAAGAAGCCGAGACTAGCCCATGCGCCGTTTCCTGCCCGACACTTTCACGATCCTTCTGGTCTGCACGGTCATCCTTGCATCGATCCTGCCGGCCAGCGGTGCCTTCGCCCACTACTTCGGCACGGCGACCACCATCGCGATCGCGCTCCTGTTCTTCCTGCATGGCGCGCGCCTGTCGCGCGACGTGGTGATCGCCGGCCTGCTGCACTGGCGGCTGCATCTGGTCATCCTGCTCACCACCTTCGGCGTCTTCCCGCTGCTCGGCATGGGCCTCGGCTTCATCCCTGAAACGATCCTGCCGCATCCGCTCTATCTCGGCATTCTCTTCCTCTGCGTGCTGCCTTCCACGGTGCAGTCGTCGATCGCCTTCACCTCGATGGCCGGCGGCAACGTGCCCGCCGCGATCTGCTCCGCGTCGGCCTCCAACATCTTCGGCATGTTCCTGACCCCGCTGCTCGTCGGCCTGCTCTTCTCGGTCGGCGGCCATGGCGGCTTTTCGTGGGATGCGCTGCTGCAGATCTTCACGCAGCTGCTGCTGCCCTTCATCGTCGGCCAGGTGCTGCAGCCCTGGATCGGCGACTGGATCCGCGCCAAGAAGAAGCTGCTGATGCCCGTCGATCGCGGCTCGATCCTGATGGTCGTCTACCTCGCCTTCTCGACCGCCGTCGTCGAGGGCCTGTGGCACACCTTCTCGCTGTCCGACATCGCCGTCGTCGTAGTCGCCGACATGGTCCTGCTCGCCATCGTGCTGTGCGCCACCACCTTCGGCAGCCGTCTGCTTGGCTTCAACGAAGCCGACCAGATCACCATCACCTTCTGCGGCTCGAAGAAGAGCCTGGCGAGCGGCGTCCCCATGGCCAACGTCATCTTCGCCGGCCAGGCAATCGGCGCCATCGTTCTGCCGCTGATGCTCTTCCACCAGATCCAGCTGATGGTCTGCGCCGTCATCGCCCAAAAATACGCCGCCGCCCACCACCGCCGCGCCACCGCCGCCGAGGTAGAGCAAGCCGCCAACCCGGCGTGATCGGTCGCGCCGCCGATGCGGCGTGACGAAACGAGGCAAAGCGGCCCAAACTGGCTGCTTTGCCTCGCAACTCAGCATATGCACCGCATATCTGTTGACACGGATTCGTCCGGGTGAATTATAAGCTCATGAGCGATAGCAACCTGATCGGCATGGGGCTTTACACACCTGCGGAAGCGGGAAGGTTGCTGCGTGTCGCTCCAGCGAAAATATCGCGCTGGCTTCGCGGACATTATATCAAGAACAAGTTCTATCCGCCGCTTTGGACATCCGAGATTTCCCTTGGTGATGACCGGATATTCCTGAGCTTCCGGGATATGATGGAAATCCGCGTCGCCGACGCATTCATAAAGCGCGGCGTTTCCGCGATCCGGGTACGCGCGGCAATCGCTGTGGCCCGCGAGGTTATCGGTCAGGATCATCCGCTGTCGACCAACCGTTTCCGGACGGACGGGCGGGAGATTTTTCTCCATATCATCAGCGAGGACGAGGACGGTGAGAAGCGCGAGCAACTGCTCAACCTGTTCCGCAAGCAGTTCGAGTTCAACGAGATTCTTGATCCTCTCCTGAAGACGGTCGATTTCGGCGAGAGCGGCAATCCGCTTGTCTGGTGGCCGGGCGGCAGACGATTGAACGTTATGGTCGATCCCAAACGCTCCTTCGGCCAGCCGATCGACGCACAGTCGAGCGTCCCGACTGCGATCCTGGCGGCAGCGGTTCGGCAGGACGGCGATGTGAAAGCCGTTGCCCGCGCTTACGATGTTCCTGAAATATCGGTCAAACACGCCATCGAATTCGAAACAATGATGGAACAACGGCTGGCCGCGTGAACGTCTTCTTCGACAACTGCACGTCCCCCGTTTTCGCCAGCACGCTCAATGGATTCATCGCTCACGAAGGGCACCAAGCCGTCCACATACGAGATTTGGACGCGCTGCCGAATGGCCGCCACTCGGCGGATGTCGAGTGGATCGACTTCCTTCGAAAATCGAATGACGAATGGATATTCTTTTCAGGCGACGGCCGAATTCTGAGAAACCCTGCCGAACGGGCTGCCCTGCGCTCGGCGGGCCTGCACGGCTTCATCCTCGCGCCGGCCTACCAGAAGACACCTATCCACCAAGTCGCGTCCCTCCTGATACTGCGATGGCCCGAGGTCGTGCAGATCGTGAAGCTGCTTCAGCCGCCGTCCATGCATGAAATCCCGATCAGCAGGCACGCGAAGCTGAGATCCTTGTCCGTCTGACAACGCGAAAAACGGCGCCCCATCAGGAACGCCGTCTCGTCTGCCAAATCCTGGGAGGGATCGGTTAGTTGGTGACCTGGGCCTCGATGGCCTTCGGCGCGCTCACCGGCTCGGCCGCGATCGCGATCTTGCGCGGCTTCATGGCTTCAGGAATGCTGCGAAGAAGGTCGATGTGGAGCAGACCGTTCTTCAGCGAAGCAGCCGTCACCTCGACATGGTCGGCAAGCTGGAAGCGACGCTCGAAAGTGCGCTTGGCGATGCCGCGATAGAGGAATTCGCTGCCTTCCGCATTGTCTTCGCTCTTCTCGCCCTTGACGGTGAGAGCATGGGCCTGTGCTTCGATCGAGATTTCGTTTTCATCGAAACCGGCAACGGCCATGGTGATGCGGTAGGTGTTTTCACCGGTGCGCTCGATATTGTAGGGCGGATAGGTCTGGCCCTGGTCGGGCTGGCCCAGGCTGTCGAGCATGGTGAAGAGACGGTCGAAACCGACGGTGGAACGATAGAGGGGAGAGAAGTCTACGTGACGCATGATGTCCTCCTGAGGAAGCGACTGATTGCGATAAATTGCCCCAGAAACCCCTTGATCGGCAGCTTCGGGACGGTTCCGCGGACCCGTTCTGGCGTCCGCTACCATGAGATGGGGATGGCTTTTTCGGACTTCAAGCCCCTTTCGGAGCGCGTCCCGCAACCGCTGGAAAGCGACAGCCAGATACCGTGAACCGCGCATGAACACCCGGTTCGGCATCCGTTCAGACGCGAAGGCCTAGAAATTGCGTCATCGGGTTACACTGGCTCGATAGCTGGAGTGTATCGTCCCTTCGTCTCCAGCCAGATTACAGGCCGGCATTGCGCTCCCCTCAGGTCCCGCATGCCGGCCACTTTTTTTGGCGGGCGCGGCGAGCGCATATCAGGAACGCTTTTTTCTTTGATTTGACAGGCCGATCGCCTATCCGCTTTACTTCAATCCCGAATCCTTTCGAAGGGCGCGCGCTGACGGCTATGGAACAGGTTCTGTTTTCGACACCCGGCAATCCGGTTCCGGAAAATCGCACGGAAGGCTACTTCGAGACGCATGACGGGCTGAAGCTGCGCTACGCCGTCTTCCGCTCCTCGGCCCCCATTGCCAAGGGCACTGTCGTGCTCTTGCACGGGCGCAACGAGTTCATCGAGAAATATTACGAGACGATCCGCGACCTGACCGAAAAGGGTCTCTGGGTCGCCACCTTCGATCTGCGCGGCCAGGGCAACTCCGCCCGCATGCTGAAGAAGCGCCACTATGGCCATGTCCGCCGTTTCATCGATTACGAGCACGATCTCGATACCTTCCTTGAGAAGGTCGTGCTGCCCGATACCCGCCTGCCCTTCTATATATTGGCGCATTCGACCGGCGCGCTGATCGCGCTGTCGGCCGCTCCCTATCTAACGACGCGCATCGAGCGCATGGTACTGACGGCACCCTTCATCGGCCTCTCGGGCCAGGCCGCCTCGGCCGGCACCATCCGGTGGCTCGCCACCACGGCCTGCGCGCTCGGCCTTGGGTCCCACCCGCTCTCGCGCAAGCTCAGGGAAAAGCCGTTCCGCGACAATCCGCTGACATCGGACGAGGTGCGCTTCGAACGCAACGTCGCGATTGCCGCGGCCAATCCCGATTTGACGCTTGGCCCGCCCACGGCGCGCTGGCTGGTCGAATCCTTCAAGACCATCGAGCGCGTGACCGCGCCGAACCATCTCTTTTCGATCACCATCCCGACCGTCGTCATCGCGCCGACGCGCGATACGATCGTGCCTTATATCGCTCAGGAACGCCTATCGCGCTATTTCCGCGCCGGCCAGCTGGTGCCGATCAACGGCGCTCGTCACGAAGTGTTGCAGGAACGCGATGTCTACCGGCAAGCAGCACTTGCCGCCTTCCACGCCTTCATTCCGGGCGCGGATGCCGAGGTTTCCGAGGAATTCGAAGGCTTCGGCACCTGAGCCGAAGCACCATCAGCGGGGTCCGATCTCCAGCGAGCACCTCAGAAATCGCATGGTTCCGGCCGGCCCGATCACATTTTGAGACAAAAATGTAACGCGGTGTTTGAATTTTTACGATTGTAAGATAATAGTTACTCACTTTTTCGATAAGGGCTGAACTAATCACATAGGGGGCACCTGGCGTTGAGGGCGCATTACGTATTGGGACGATCTCTGTTCGGGATCATGATTGTGGGCTTAGCTGCCACGGGGTGCACGAGCACTCCGAAGACGACCGGCAGCATTCAGACGACCAAGCGTCTGCATACCGGCACGCCCGGTAAGGTCACCTACAATTACACGACGGAAGACCGAGCCTGCCTCAAGCGGGCGATGTATTTCGAATCGCTGCATTCCGACCACGACGGCTATATGGCTGTCGGCAGCGTCGTGATGAACCGCCTGACATCCCCTGCTTATCCCAAGTCCATTTGCGGCGTCGTTTCGCAGGCCAAGCAGTTCGCCCCCGGCGTCATGACCCGTGAGGTCAAGGCACAGGCGGAGCCCGATCTCAACGCTGCCGCCGACGCACTTTTGAAGGGGGAGCGCAATCCCGCCGTCAAGGAAGCCATGTTCTTCCATACCGACGGTATGAAGTTCCCCTACGACAACATGCACTACGTGACGGTTGCCGGCGGCAACGCCTTCTATGAGAAGCGCGGCGCCGATGGCGAGCTGCAGACCCCCTCGCCGCTCCCCGCTTACGAAGTGGCAATGAATTTCGTGCCCGCTCACAGCCAGATGGCGGCACAGTTCGAATTGCTGACGCCCGCGGCGTCTCCGGCCCGCGAGCCGATCCCGATGGCGCAGGGCGTTGTTGAAACCGCCTACGAAGCACCGGAAAGCGTCCCCGTGCCGCAGGCCGCGCCCATGCAGACGACCGCCGAAGCGGTCCGTATGGAGCAGCCCCAAATTCAGCAGGCACAAGCTCAGCAGGGACAGGTGCAGACGGCCCAGTTGCAGCCGGCACAAGTTCAGCAGCCGCAGTTCCAGCAGGCTCGATTCCAGCAGGCTCAACCACAGCAGGCGCAGAGCAAGCAGCAGCACGTGCTGCAGGTCCCGGTCCAGCAGGCCTATGTCCCGTCCGCGCCCGCCCCGGCCGCCTTCGAGGCCGTTGCCTACACCGTCCCTGCGGCAGTGGCCGTGCCCACACCGCGCCCGGCGGCCTTCGACACCGCCCGCATGCGCGGCGGCATCGGCGGCTGATCGCAGCCTCACGAGACGATCGAACGAAAAAAGGGTTCCAGCCTGCCGGCGGAACCCTTTTTCTTTGCGTATTTGTCTGGATTTCAGGACAGCAAGGAAAACCCTCGAGCCCAAGGGCGCGTTATTGCTGACGCGCGGTATCTCGATCGTCAGGCAACCCTCGCCAGCGGCGCCATTCCCCGCGCGTTTCGCTCGTCGCCGATCTTGAACTGGCCGATCAACTCGAACAGCGCGTTCGCCTCCGCGGCGAGCTTGCGGCTGGCCGATGCGGTCTGCTCCACCATCGCCGCATTGCGCTGCGTGTCCTGATCCATCGACATGACGGCCTCGTTGATCTGCCCAAGCGCTTGCGATTGCTCGCGCGCCGCCACGACGATGCCGGAGACATTGTCGTGCACCTGCAGAACCCGTGTCGCGATCGCCTCGAGCGCCGAACCCGTCCTGTCGACCAGCGCCACCCCGTCGCGAACCGAGGCTTCGCTATCATGGATCAGCGCCTTGATCTCCTTGGCCGCTTCAGCCGAACGCTGCGCCAGCTGCCGCACCTCTTGTGCAACAACCGCGAACCCCTTGCCCGCCTCACCGGCACGCGCCGCTTCGACGCCGGCGTTCAGCGCCAGAAGATTGGTCTGGAAGGCGATATCGTCGATGACGCTGACAATGCCGGCGATCTGGCTCGACGAGCGCTCGATCCGCGCCATGGCCTCCACGGTCTGCTTGACGACATCGGCGGAATCCTGCGCGCTCTTCGTCGTGTCGTCGACAAGCCGCCCGGCATCGGCGGCCCGGCGCGCCGAATCCGACACGGTCGTGGAAATCTCGGTGACGGCTGCGGCGGTTTCTTCCACGGACGAAGCCTGCGATTCCGAACGGCGGGCGAGATCGTCGGACGCAGCGCTGATCTCGCGCGTTCCCGATGCGATCTGCGTCGCGTTTCTGGCGATCGCCTGCATCGCCGCCCGCAGACGGCCGATCGAGGAATTGTAATCGGTGCGCAAGGTTTCCAGCGACGCGATGAACGGCTTGTCGATCGTCTGGTCCAGATCGCCATCCGCCATTGCCTGCAGGCCGACGGCAAGCTCGTTGACGGCCCGCACCCGCTCGCTGACATCGGTCGCGAATTTCACGACCTTGAACACCTTGCCGCTCATGTCGAAGATCGGGTTGTAGGAGGCCTGGATGAACACCTTGCGGCCACCCTTGCCGATGCGAGCGAACTCGTCGGCGGCGAATTGCCCGGCCGCCAGGCTGCGCCAGAATTCCTTGTACGCCGAGCTACCGGCATAGGCGGGATCGCAGAACATCGAATGATGCCGGCCACGAATTTCCTCCAGCGTGTAGCCGAGCGTCGTCAGGAAATTCTCGTTTGCCGTCAGGATATGGCCGTCGGGGGTGAACTCGATCGTCGCCTGCGCACGCGAGAGAGCATCGAGCTTGCCCGCATCTTCCGCGCTCTTCAGCTTGGTGTCGGTAATGACGGTGGCGAACTTGACGACCTTGTAGGGCGTACTGCCCTTGAAGACGGGATTGTAGGAGGCTTCGATCCACACTTCGCGCCCGCCCTTGCCGATGCGCTTGTACTGCCGGCGATCGAACTCGCCCTTGTTCAATTGCTTCCAGAAAGCGGCGTAGTCCGCGTTCTTGGCTTCTTCCGGGTCCACGAAGATGCTGTGATGTCGCCCGACGATCTCGTCGGCACGGTAGCCCATCGCCTGACAGAAGTTCTCGTTGGCGAAGAGAATATTGCCCGCCATGTCGAATTCGATCACGGCCTGGGAACGGCTGACCGCGTCAAGAACGGCCTTGGCGCCGGCGGCGGATCCGAAAGAAAGAAACTGCATTATATTTTGCCTCAAAACCGAAATGCGGACCGCCGGAAGGCAAAGATCCAGAAATAATCATTTCAGCGGCAAGATTTGCAGCGAATTCTTTCCGTTCGATTAATGTTCATCTCCTGCGGGTGTGTTCACCCGACAAGTAACGACGAATTGTCGCAAACAAGCAACCGAAGGGATCAAGTGTAAGCCTAAAACAACCAATGCTATCAAACATCGCCTGTATCTAACAAAACCGGGCCTGATCCCGTTCGTTTTTAGCGCAACCCATGGTTCAGCGGCGCAGGATCGCCACCGCCGCATCATAAACCGCCTGGCTGCCAGCGGCGATGATCGAACCGCCATTTTCCGGCCGCCCGCCATCCCATGTGGTCATGATGCCCCCAGCCTTCTCGACGACGGGAATGATACCGCCGACATCATAGGGCTTCAGCCCGTTCTCAACGACGAGATCGATATGCCCTGCCGCCAGAAGCGCATAGGCGTAGCAATCGGTGCCGTAGCGGAAGAGCCGCACCTGGCTTTCGATGTCGCGATAACGGTCCATCTCGGTGCCTGCAAAGAGATGCGGCGAGGTGGTGAACAGGATGGCATCGGAAAGACCTGCGCAATCGCGCACCTGAAGCTTCCGCTCGCCATCGGGACCGGTGTAATAGGATCCGCTCTCATCGGCGAAATAGCGCTCGCCGGTAAACGGCTGCTCGATCATCCCCATGATCGCCCGGCCATGTCTGTAAAGGCCGATCAGAGTGCCCCAGACGGGAACGCCCGATATGAACGCCCGTGTGCCGTCGATCGGATCGATCACCCAGACATGCTCTCGATCAAGCCCGACATTGCCGAACTCCTCGCCAAGAATGCCGTGTTCGGGAAAATGCGCCTCGATCAGCGCCCGGATCGCCACTTCGGCTGCCCGGTCGCCCTCGGTGACGGGATCGAAGCCCGACGCCAGCTTGTTCGTCACGCCGGTCCCGGAGCGAAACCGCGGCAGCGTCTCGGCCTTGGCGGCTTCCGCGAGACGATTGAAGAAGGTGCGATCAGGAAACATGAGGACATCCGTGTGAGACCGTCGATGCCGCTTTCCATAGCCGAAACGGCTCATTTTGCAAACGGAAGCAGCAATTTTTAGCCGGCTGCACATATTTTGCGCACCGCAATAAAATGCTTGACAATTGTGCAGTGCAATAGTAGCGTCTCCCTACAGTCTTCTGACTGTAAATACCCTCCTTGGGTGTTTCCTCCCTAGACTTGGACCGCCGCAAGGCGGTCTTTTTTTGTCGGGCTGGAAACAGGCCAAACCATCGCAGGCGCGGAGACACGAAAACCCGC
Organism: Hyphomicrobiales bacterium; assembly: GCA_900472605.1. Taxonomy (GTDB): domain Bacteria; phylum Pseudomonadota; class Alphaproteobacteria; order Rhizobiales; family Rhizobiaceae; genus Rhizobium. The sequence goes on from UCJD01000014.1 coordinate 47,221, forward strand.
CGCCGCGACAAGCAACCTACCGCAACTTCACGACAGCAATACTGCGCTGGAAGATAACGCGATCAAACACGCAAAAAACTGCCCTACTCCGCCGCCAGCGCCGTATCGCCTGCGAACTTGGCGACGTAATCGGCCATCTGCCGCATGAACGAGGTGATGGCCGCCGCCACGAGCGGGAAATCGGCACGCCGTTCGAGCGTCACTTCGTCGACATAGATCGAGCGGTTGACCTCGATCTGCAGCGCATGCAGGCCGCGCGAGGGGCGGCCGTAATGCTCGGTGATGAAGCCGCCGGCATAGGGCTTGTTGCGGATCGCCGCAAAGCCCATCTCCTCGAAGATGCTGACGGCCATCCGCGACAGCTCCGCCGAGGCGCTGGTCCCATAGCGGTCGCCGATGATGAAATCCGGCCGCGAGGTCGCGCCTGCCACGCGGATGTTGCCCGGCATCGAGTGGCAGTCGATCAGGACACCGAAGCCGAACCGCACATGCGTGCGGGCGATCAGCCGGCGCAATGCGGCGTGATAGGGCTTGTAGACAGCCTCGATGCGATCGAGCGCCTCCTGCACCGGCAGCCGCCGCGCGTAAATCTCCATGTTCTCGGCGACGATGCGCGGGATAGTCCCGAGTCCGCCGGCCACGCGCAGCGAGTTGATGTTGGCGTAGGCAGGCAAGAGCCCGTCGAACATGCGCGGATCGAGTTCGTAGGGCTCGCGGTTGACGTCCAGATAGGCGCGCGGAAAATTGGCGAGCAGCAGCGGCGCCCCGAGCGCGCCGGCCGCCGAAAACAGCTCGTCGACATAATGGTCTTCCGATCGGCGGATCGAAATTCCCTGCAATCTGGATTGCGCGATGAACTCGGGCGGATAGATGCGGCCGCTATGGGGGGAGTTATAGACGAATGGAATGGTATGCGACGCGGGTTCCCGTATCTCAAAAAGCTCGTACGCGGGAATCTCGTCCACCTGTTTCCCTCTTAACCATGCTGGCAGGCAGCTGCTTCATCTATGTTGCCAGTTGAAGGCCGCCAAGTCCATACTATCTCATGGGGATGACGCTTTGCACAGGCGCTTCACCGGTTGTTTACCGGCCGAAATCTAGTGTAAATGACCATCACGCACGCATAAATTCCACTGATCAGCGGTCTGGATAATGACTCAGAAGATACTTCTTGCAGAAGACGACAACGATATGCGCCGCTTCCTTGTGAAGGCGCTCGAAAAGGCAGGCTACAAGGTCCTGTCCTACGACAACGGCGCCAGCGCATACGATAGGCTTCGCGAGGAACCCTTTTCCCTTCTCCTGACCGACATCGTCATGCCCGAAATGGACGGCATCGAGCTGGCGCGCCGCGCCACCGAACTCGATCCCGACCTCAAGGTGATGTTCATCACCGGTTTTGCGGCCGTCGCGCTCAACCCTGATTCGAAGGCACCGAAGGACGCCAAGGTCCTTTCCAAGCCTTTCCACCTCCGCGACCTCGTCGACGAAGTCAATAAAATGCTTGCCGCGTAAGGCCTCTCGCGGCGCATGTCACAAATCCGAAAAAAGCCTATTGACGGCCAAAAAGGTTTGTGGTCTATGCGCCGACATCGGATGGGCGTGTAGCTCAGCGGGAGAGCACTACGTTGACATCGTAGGGGTCACAGGTTCAATCCCTGTCACGCCCACCATCCAGATTAGATTGAATAGTCAAGGGCTTAGCGAGAAATCGCTGAGCCCTTCTTTCGTTTCTGGGATCCGTGCAGCGCGCCGGAAAACCTGCCCTGAATGCTAAAAAGCGATCCCCTAAAATACCCCATCCACCCCGTCGCCTCGTTCAGAATCCATTAAGCCAACCAATGCCATCTTCTCGGCATGTTGAGTGGCTATCAGGCCCCTCGATCTTAACGGAGACGCATGCGAATGAAGAAGATGGCTCTGTACGCTGTGGTTGCCGCAACCACGTTCAGCAGCGTCCTGGCGACCACCGCGCCGGCAATGGCGCAGTATTACGACCGTCGCCCGCCGGGCTATGGTTATCGCGACCAGCCGCCACCCCCGCCGCCGATCAGGCCGCCGATAACGCCAGCTGCAAGACCAC
>UCJD01000054.1:0-1067 GCA_900472605.1 Hyphomicrobiales bacterium
GCCGGCAGGCAGAGGGGGGTATCGGCGGCGATGACGCCGCAATCAGGATTTTTATAACCACCCAAGGAGGAGTACCCATCATGAGCACCGGATTTTTCGGCGATATCCAGAAGATCAAGTATGAAGGCCCCGACAGCACCAATCCGCTGGCCTTCCGCTATTACCAGCCCGACGAGATTGTTCTCGGCAAGCGGATGGAAGACCATCTGCGTTTCGCGGTCGCCTACTGGCACACCTTCACCTGGCCGGGCGGCGACCCCTTCGGTGGGCAGACGTTCCTGCGTCCGTGGTTCGAAGACACGATGAAGGCTGCGAAGCTGAAGGCCGACGTCGCCTTCGAATTCTTCTCGCTGCTCGGCGCGCCCTACTATTGCTTCCATGACGCCGACGTGCGCCCTGAAGGCAAGAATTTTGCCGAGAACACCAAGAACCTGAACGAGATCGTCGATTACTTCGCGGAGAAGCAGGCTGCCACCGGCACCAAGCTGCTCTGGGGCACGGCGAACCTCTTCTCCAACCGCCGCTTCATGTCGGGTGCGGCAACCAATCCCGATCCAGATGTCTTCGCCTTCTCCGCCGCGACCGTGAAGACCTGCATGGACGCCACGATGAAGCTCGGCGGCGAGAACTATGTGCTGTGGGGCGGCCGCGAAGGCTATGAGACGCTGCTCAACACCGATCTCAAGCGCGAGCTCGACCAGATGGGCCGCTTCCTCAACCTCGTGGTCGAGTACAAGCACAAGATCGGCTTCAAGGGGCAGATCCTGATCGAGCCGAAGCCGCAGGAGCCGACCAAGCACCAGTATGATTACGACGTCGCGACGGTCTACGGCTTCCTGAAGAAGAATGGCCTCGAAAACGAAGTGAAGCTCAACATCGAGCAGGGCCACGCGATCCTCGCCGGCCATTCCTTCGAGCACGAGCTGGCGCTGGCAAACGCGCTCGGCATCTTCGGCTCGATCGACATGAACCGCAACGACTACCAGTCCGGTTGGGATACCGACCAGTTCCCGAACAACGTTCCGGAAATGGCGCTGGCCTATTACCAGGTTCTGGCAGGCGGCGGC
>UCJD01000054.1:1101-13344 GCA_900472605.1 Hyphomicrobiales bacterium
GCGAATATTCGCTGGAGCAGATCACGGCGCGCGTCGAGAGCCAGGACATCAACCCGCAGCCGAAGTCCGGTCAGCAGGAGCTGCTCGAAAACGTCGTCAACCGCTACGTCTGATCGGCGGCGGATTGTATAAACGAAAAAGCCGGGGAGCGTTCGCTTCCCGGCTTTTTCAATTGCGCTATCGGCTCAGTCCTCAGAATACCTGACGCAGGATGATGAAGAGCACGAAGGCGATGGCGATGGAGGCGGGTAGCGTCAGGATCCAGGCCATCAGCATATTGCGCACCGTCGACCACTGCAGGCCGGAGCCATTCGCCGCCATCGTGCCTGCGACGCCCGACGACAGCACGTGGGTGGTCGAGACCGGCAGGCCGAGATGGTCTGCGGCGCCGATCGTGACCATGGCGACGACTTCGGCGGCTGCCCCCTGGCCATAGGTCAGGTGGGTCTTGCCGATCTTTTCGCCGACAGTGATGACGATGCGCTTCCAGCCGACCATGGTGCCGAGGCCGAGTGCGATGGCGACGGCGATCTTGACCCAGAGCGGGATGAACTTGGTCGCGTTGTCGACCGCCTTGTGATAGGCGCTGACCGCCTGCAGGTCGGCCGGCTCCATGGCGAGCAGCTTCTGCTTGTCGATCAGCTTCAGGGCTTCGCCGATCAGGTAGATGTCGTTGCGGACGTTGCTGACGAGATGCGTGGGCACGGCCTCCAGCGTCGGGAAGGCGGCAACTTCGGCGCTTGTCGCGTGGATGAACTGCTGCAGGGCAGGCGTGGTTGCGTCCGTCCAGACCTTGTTCTTCACGGCATTGCTGACCTCGACGCGGTAATCGCCGGCGGCGGCACCCGGCTTCACATATTTGCCGAGCGCAGTCTCCACCTGAGCCGACGCGCTCTTGTAGGCCTCGAGATAGTTGACGTCGGGCGTGCGGTTGAGCGCGAAGGCGGTGGGAACGAGGCCGATCAGGATCAGCATGATCAGGCCCATGCCCTTCTGGCCGTCGTTCGATCCGTGGGCGAAGCTGACGCCGGTGCAGGTGAAGATCAAAAGGCCGCGGATCCAGAGCGGCGGCGGGTTGTTGCCCTTCGGCTCCTCGTAGAGCGCCTTGTTGCGCACCAGCACCTTCATGACCAGAAGCAGGACGGCCGAGAGGCCGAAGCCGATCAGCGGCGAGATCAGCAACGACAGGCCGATATTGGTCGCCTGCGACCAGTCGACGCCGCTGGTGGCACTACCAACAGGCGCCAGAAACTGGTTAGCGAGACCGACGCCGATGATCGAGCCGACAAGCGTGTGCGAGCTCGACGACGGAAGGCCGAGATACCAGGTGCCGAGGTTCCACAAAATGGCGGCGATCAGGAGCGCGAAGACCATGGCGAGGCCCGATCCCGATCCGACTTGCAGGATCAGTTCGACGGGCAGCAAGGCCAGGATGCCGAAGGCGACGGCGCCGCTCGACATCATCACACCGAGGAAATTGAAGAAGCCCGACCAGATCACGGCCAGTTCCGCCGGCATGGAGCGGGTGTAGATGACCGTGGCGACGGCGTTGGCGGTATCGTGGAAGCCGTTGACGAATTCGAAGCCAAGCGCGATGAGCAGTGCCAGGCCAAGCATGATCCAGGGAACGGCAGCAACACTGGTGAGATCGCGCCCGAGCGCGTATCCGACATAGCCGAGACCGGCGACAAGCAGCAGGATGATCGCTGGAAGGAACCACTTTTTCGACCCCGACCCGTGCAGCGGATGGTTTTCGTGATCCCGGTGAATAGTCTCGTTGGTGACGTCAGCCATCTCAGTTCCTCTCTCAGAAGCCGTCCATCCGAGTTATGCCTGCAGCGTGAACCTCTCATGACAATCGTCAATTCGCTGTGCCGGTGTGGCACGTGATGTCGCATTGCGGCGGCCCTCGATATCCGCTCTATTGCGCATAGAAATCAGCATGCATGATCGGGAGGATCACATGAGCTCGCCTTTCCAACTTGCCGCCTGCGCCGAGATGATCTGGCGCGACCGACCGATCGAATGGCGCGCCTCCAGGCTGAAGGAGATGGGCTTCGGCGTCGGGCTGTGGAACTGGCCGGAGCACGATCTCGGCAAGCTCGAGGCGACGGGTGCCACCTTCACCATCATGAACGGCTACCTCACCGGGCGGCTGACGGATGACGAGGGGGCTGCGGAGCTGTTGAGGACGGCGCGCGAGACGGCCAACGTCGGCAAGCGGCTCGGCGTGCAGCGTCTCAACCTGCACGGAACCGGCCTTGGCGAAGGCGGTCTGCCGGTGCAGCCGGTCGAGCTCGTTACCGGTCAGATGTGGCTGAAGGCGCGGGACACGCTTGCCCGCATCGTCGATTTGGCCGAGAAAGAGGATGTGGTCTTCACACTGGAGAACCTCAACCTTGATGTCGATCATCCGGGCGTACCCTTCGGCCGGGCCGAGGACACTTTGGCGCTGGTCTCGTGCATCGACCATCCCCGCCTGCGGCTCAATCTCGACCTCTATCACGCGCAGATCGGCGAGGGGAACCTGATCGAGCTCTGCCGCAAGAGCTTGCCATGGATCGGCGAAATCCAGGTCGCCGACGTCCCCGGCCGCATGGAGCCGGGAACGGGCGAGCTCAACTGGAAGGGCATCGCGCGGGCGCTGAATGCAATGGGCTATGCCGGTCCCGTGGGGATGGAGGCGTTCGCGTCGGGCGATCCGGAGGCGGCGCTTGCGGCGTTTCGCGAGGCGTTTACGGTGTAACCTACCGCTTTTCCCACCCCTTCGATGGTGCCGAGACCGAGTTGCGGACCACGAGATCCGGGCGCAGCAAGATCTCCGTCTCGGTCGGCTTTCCATCGCCAAGGAACTCCAGCAGCAGCGCCATGGCCTGCTTGCCGATCGCTGTGCGCGGCTGGCGGATGGTGGTGAGCGGCGGCGACATGAACGTTGCCTGGGGGATGTCGTCGAAGCCGGTGACGGAGAAGTCGCGGGGGATGTCGTAGCCGCGGGCGTTGAGGCCGATCATCACGCCGATCGCCGTCTGGTCGTTGACGCACATGAAGGCTGTCGGCAGCGTGTCGCGCATGAACAGCTGCTCAACGGCATGGCGGCCGCTTTCAAGCGTTCCGTCGCCCTCAAGGATGATGCGCTGACCCCTCGCCACGCCGGCGGCGTCCAATCCCTCGTCATAGCCCTGGCGGCGCCTTGCATAGGCAAGGCGTGTCTTGCTGTCGCCGATGAAGGCGATCTTGCGATGGCCCTCGGCCAAGAGCAAATCGACCGCCTTGCGGGCGCCCTCGATATCGTCGACGCCGACATAGGGAATGCCGCCGTTGAAGACGGGTTCGAATACGCCGACGCTCGGCGGCAGGCGGGCCGTCATCGTCTGATGGCCGAAGGGCAGGATGCCGGTGAAGAGAATCAATCCTGCCGCTTGGTTTGAATTTAGAAATTTGAGATATTCGAGGCCGCGCTGGGCATCGTTCTGCGTGTGGCCGATGAGAATGCCGTAGCCATGGCTGCGGGCCTCGTTCTCCAGGCCGATCAGGATGTTGGAAAAATTGGGGTCGCCGATGTCGGGAGCCACGACCAGGATCATGTTGGAACGGCCGAGACGCAGGCTGCGGGCCATGGCGTTCGTCGTATATCCTGTTATCGCGATCGCCTGGTTGACCTTCAGCCGCGTCGAGTTGGCGACCTTCTCCGGCGTATGGATCGCACGCGACACCGTGGCGATGGACACCTCCGCGATTCTTGCGACGTCTTCGATGGTGGCGGGCGTGGAATTCGACAATGCGTCCTGCCTTGGGTCAATTCGCGGCGACACTACACAGACTGCGGCATACGTCAAAGGGCGAAGCCAGGAGAACTTCGCGATATGACGATGTAAACCTTTACATCGCACATGTAAAGGTTTACACAAGGGTCAAGCGGGTGGGAGTCCGCAGGGGAGGACATCATGAGTTTGGAGACTGTCGAGGCGGCGCCGGTGGTGTTGTCGGCCCGGCGCATATGCAAATCCTTCAATGGGGTGCAGGTCCTCTTCAGTGTCAATTTCGATCTGCGCGCCGGCGAAATCCATGCGCTGATGGGCGAGAACGGCGCCGGCAAATCGACCCTCGTCAAGGTGATGTCCGGCTTCGAGCAGCCGACTTCGGGCGAAATCATTCTCGACGGTCAGCCGATCGTGCTGCCGCCGAACGGCGCGGCCGAGGCGCTCGGGATCGTCATCATCCACCAGGAATTCAACCTCGCCGATCATCTGACCGTCGCCGAGAGCCTTTTTCTCGGCCGCGAGGTCACCCGCTTCGGCGTGCTCGATCGCAAGTTAATGCGCGCGGAGACCCGCAAGGCGCTCGATCTGCTCGGCTCGCATGTCGACGAGAATGCGCTGATCAGCACACTTTCCATCGCCGACAAGCAGATGGTGGAGATCGCCAAGGCGATCAGTCGCGACGCCCGCGTCGTCTTCATGGACGAACCGACGGCAGTGCTGTCGCGCGAGGAAACCAATTATCTCTTCAAGCAGGTGCGCAAGCTGCGCGACAAGGGTACCAGCTTCGTGTTCGTCTCGCACAAGCTGGACGAAGTCATGGAGCTCACCGACAAGGTGACGGTGCTGCGCGACGGGCAGTGGGTGAAGACGGCGCCGACCGCGATGCTCGACGGCGAATCGATCGCGCAGCTGATGGTCGGACGCGAGCTTTCCAGTCTTTATCCCACCAAGAACGAGCCTGATGTCGACGAAGAGATCGTGCTGAAGGTCGAGGGTATCTCGACCGGCTATGTGCAGGATGCGAGCTTCGAGGTGCGCAAGGGCGAAATCATCGGTTTCTCCGGGATGATCGGCTCCGGCCGCACAGAGCTTATGGAAGCCATCGCGGGGCTGCGCAGCCGCGCTTCGGGCGAGGTCGTCATCCGCGGCGAAAGCGTTCTCTCGGGCGACGTGCATGCGGCCAATCGCGCCGGCCTCGCCTACATGACCAAGGACCGCAAGCACAAGGGGCTGCTGCTCGGCTCCAACATGCTGGCGAACCTGACGTTGCAGTCGCTCGGTCAGCATTCGCGGCACGGCTATCTCAGCCCCAGCAGCGAGGCCAAGGCGCTGGCGAAGGCGCGGCGGCGCTTCGATATCCGCGTGCGCGACGCCAATATCGTGGCCGGGCGCATGTCGGGCGGCAATCAGCAGAAGCTGCTGCTCGCCAAGGTCATGGAGACCGAGCCCGAGATCATCATCATCGACGAGCCGACGCGCGGCATCGATGTCGGCACCAAGCAGCAGATCTATCATTTCATCTCGGCGCTCGCCCGCGACGGCCGCTCGATCATCGTCGTCTCCTCGGAGATGCCCGAGGTGATCGGGCTCTGTACCCGCGTGGCGGTCATGCGCGAGGGGCGGATCGTCGGCGTGCTCGAGGGCGACGAGATCTCCGAGCAGGAGATCATGCGCTATGCGGCAGGGCTGAAGAAGAAGGCTGCCTGAGGCGGCGCCAGGACAATTGCGGCGGTTTACGCGGCTGAAAAGATTACGTTCCCATCAGGGACGCGACGGGAGGATGGCTTTGGACATGAGTGCGAACGACGAGGTAAGGGAGATCAGGCGGCGCTCCTGGCGGGATATCGATCTGAGGGCGGTCGCTCCGTTTGCGGCGCTGGCGTTGCTGCTTGTGGTCGGCGCGCTGGTCAATCCGAATTTCATCGGCATCACCAACCTCGCCAATGTCGCCACCCGCAGCGCCTTCATCGCCATCATCGCCGTCGGCGCCACCTTCGTCATCTCGTCGGGGGATCTCGATCTCTCCGTCGGCTCGATGGTCGCCTTCGTCGCCAGCCTGATGATCCTGTTGATGAATTCCGGCGTTGTTGCCGATCCCTCGCTGATGCTCGCGGTCGCCGTCGTCTTCACCCTGGTCGCCGGTGCGCTCTGCGGCCTCGCCAACGGGCTGATCACCACGGTCGGCAAGATCGAGCCATTCATCGCCACGCTCGGCACCATGGGCATCTATCGCGGCCTGACGACATGGCTCTCGCAAGGCGGCGCCATCACGCTGCGCTCGGCCGAACAGCAGTCGCTCTATCGTCCCGTCTATTTCGGCTCGATCGCCGGCGTGCCTGTGCCTATCCTCGTCATCCTCGTGGTCACCGCGATCGCCGCCTTCATTCTCTATCGCACGCGCTACGGCCGGCATGTCACGGCTGTCGGATCGAACCGCGACGTGGCGCGCTATTCCGGCATCGCCGTCAACAAGGTACGCACCATCGCCTTCGTCATCCAGGGGCTCTGCGTGGCGATCGCCGTGCTGCTCTACGTGCCGCGTCTCGGCTCGACTTCGGCCACAACGGGCATCCTGTGGGAGCTGCAGGCGATCACCGCCGTCGTCGTCGGCGGCACCGCCCTTAAAGGCGGGGCAGGGCGCGTCTGGGGGACGATCTGCGGTGCTTTCATTCTGGAGCTCGTCGGCAACATCATGCTGCTCTCGAATTTCATCTCTGAATACCTGATCGGCGCCATCCAGGGTTCGATCATCATCATCGCCATGCTTGTCCAGCGGTCGCTGGCGCGCAGGTAGCAAGGGATTGGCCGGGTCGGCGGGGCGCCCGGTCTGAACGTTCGCAAGCCCTGGGGTTTAATGGGAGGAAAACAGACATGCGTAAGACACTATTCAGTTTGGCGGTCGTGACGGCGGCGCTGCTCGCCGGCGTCGCTCACTCGGCGGACAAGAAGACCATCGGCGTATCGATCCCGGCGGCTGACCATGGCTGGACCTCTGGCGTGGTGTTCCATGCCGAGCGCGTCGCCAAGCTGCTGATGGCCGAGCATCCTGATCTCACCGTCATCGTCAAGACCTCGCCGGATGCGGCGAGCCAGGCGAACGCCGTGCAGGATCTGGCAACGCAGGGCATGGACGCGCTGGTCATCCTGCCGTCCGATCCCGATCCGCTCGTCAACGCCATCAAGGAAGTCAAGGACAAGGGCACCTTCGTGGCGCTGGTCGACCGCGCGCCGAGCACCAACGATGATTCCGTCCGCGACATCTACATCGCCGGCAACAACCCGGCGCTGGGCGAAGTCGCCGGCAAGTACATCAAGGACACGACGCCCGACGCACAGGTCGTCGTCATCCGAGGCCTGCCGATCCCGATCGACCAGCAGCGCCAGGACGGCTTCGACAAGGGCATTGCCGGCTCCAACGTCAAGGTTCTCGACCGCCAGTTCGGCAACTGGAACCGCGACGACGCCTTCAAGGTGATGCAGGACTACCTGACCAAGTACCCGAAGATCGACGTGGTCTGGTGCCAGGACGACGACATGGCCGTCGGCGTGCTGCAGGCGATCGAGCAGGCCAAGCGCACCGACATCAAGTATGTCGTGGCCGGCGCCGGCTCCAAGGACATGGTCAAGAAGGTCATGGACGGCGACAAGATGATTCCCGTCGATGTTCTCTATCCGCCGGCAATGGTGGGCACCGCGATGGAGCTCACGGCCGCGTCGCTCTACGACCAGGTCCCGGTCCGCGGCACCTACATCCTCGACGCCACGCTGGTGACGAAGGACAACGCCAAGGACTTCTACTTCCCGGATTCGCCGTTCTGATCCTGATCTGAATAAGAGGCGCCCGCTCGAAAGGGCGGGCGTCTTCACTGTGGCGGCAGGCCGGCCTTGGCGAGGTCTCCGACAAAGCGCTCGATGAAGGTCTCGCTCATCGCGGGCTTGAGGCCGAAGTAGAATTCACGCCTGGCGTCATCAAGCGTCATGCCGGGGCGGAAGCTGTAGAGCTCGTCGATCGTACGGCGCGCCTCCTCGACCTTGCCCTGCCGTCCCTGGATCGCCACCAGCGCCATCGCCGGCCAGAAGGTGACGTTGGGCGAGCGCATCGATGCGCGGGCAGCGTCCGCCGCTTCGTCGAGCTTGTCCATCTGGTAGTTTGCGAAGGCCATCATGCTGTGAAAGGTCCAGAGATGCGGGTCGCGCGGACTGAGACGAAAGGCTTCGCTGAATTCGGGCATGCCCTCCTGCGGGCGATCGGCGTAGCAGAGCGCCTGTCCGAGCGCGAAGTGCGCCTGGGCGAAGCTGTGGTCCAGTTTCACCGCATGACGAAGATGAGCGATCCCTGCCTCCGTGGCGCCATCGAGCGCAAGCGCCCGGCCGAGTGCGAGATGCGCGGCAGGCTCCTTTTGATCGAGCGTGATCGCCCGTTCGGCAAGCTCGATCGCCTCGCATATACGCCCGGATCGCTCTTCCAGCGAGCCGTACCAGCCGAGCTGGATGTGGACGTAAGCCAGACGCGCCTGCGCCTGCGCGAAGCTCGGATCGATGGCGATCGCCTGCTCGAACAGCTGTTTGGCGGTGTTCAACTCGTCGATCGTGAAGCGGTAGAGATGCCAGAGGCCCTTGAGATAGATTTCCCAGGCGGTCATGTCGACGACCGAGCGGCCGCGCAGTGCCGCGAATTCGATGGCGCCCAACTCGGGCTCGATGGTTCCCGTGATCTCGGAGGCGATCTCGTCCTGGAGATCGAAGATGTCGGCCAGCATGCGGTCATAGCGTTCGGCCCAGAGCAGCGTGCCCTCGCTTCCATCCAGCAATTGCGCGGTGATGCGGATCCTGGTGTCGGAGCGACGAACGCTGCCTTCGAGAACGTATTTGACGCCGAGATCCTCGGCGACCCGGCGCGCATCGACCGCGCGACCCTTGAAGCTGAAGGAGGAGTTGCGGGCGGCGACCAGCAGCCAGCGACAGCGCGCCAGCGTCGCGATCAGTTCGTCGGTGAAGCCGTCGGAGAAATGCTCCTGCCCCTCGATGCTCGACATGTTGGCAAAGGGAAGCACGGCGATGGACGGGCGCTTGTGCTGCGGTGGCTGGCTTGGCATCGTCCGGTCCGGCGGCTCATCGTCCAGGCCCTCCGCTTCCTCGCCCGGCGGAAACCAGCGCCACACCCGCACGGTCTGCTCGATGTTTTTCAGTTTGCGATTGCCGAAGTCGGTCGCATCGAAATCGAGCGCGGTGCCGATCTGATCGCGCACCTGCTGCGAAAGGCAGATGCCGCCGGCCGGCGCCAGCGCCTGCAGCCGCGCGGCGATGTTGACGCTCTCGCCGAAGATGTCGCCATCCTCCGTCAGGACGTCGCCGACATGGAGGCCGATGCGCCAGATCATCCGGCGGTCGGGCACGACATCGTGATTGCCCGCGAGAATGACCTCCTGGATTTCCATCGCGCAGCGCAACGCATCGACGACGCTGGAAAATTCCGCCAGCGTGCCGTCTCCGACGAATTTCACGACATGTCCGCGATGCCTGCTGATCGTTGGGACGATGGTCTCGGTGTTGTGGCGTTTCAGCGCCGCAAAGGTCCCCGCTTCGTCGAGGCCCATCAGCCGGGAGAAACCGACAACATCCGCATCCAAGATCGCCGCCAGCCGCCTCGTCATGGACCACCCTCCTGGTCGACCAAGAGTAGCACGCGGTGGCGGGAAGTCTACAAAGATGCGCCGAGGGTTGGTCGCCAAACACGCAAGCGCCGAGAAATGCGGTACGTACGTCTTGCGGGACAGTGCCCGACATGGTTTAGTCGCAACGTCTAAATCTGGCCCGGGAGGGGGAGATTTGCATTCTCGCCAAAATCGGCTTGCAGAGTGCAAATCAAGTGCTAGAACTACACCAGAAACGTTTACGGTCATTATTCAGGGAGGAATTGACATGAAAACGATCAAGGGCCCAGGCTTGTTCCTCGGGCAGTTCGCGGGCGACGCCGCACCTTTCAACTCGTGGGATTCGATCACCAAGTGGGCCGCCGACATCGGCTACAAGGGCGTGCAGGTTCCGACCTGGGCGGGCCAGCTGATCGACCTCAAGAAGGCTGCCTCGTCCAAGGACTATTGCGACGAGTTCGCCGGCGTGGCGCGCCAGAACGGTGTCGAGATCACCGAGCTCTCCACCCACCTGCAGGGCCAGCTGGTTGCCGTGCATCCCGCCTATGACGAAGCCTTTGACGGCTTTGCGGCACCCGAAGTGCGCGGCAATCCGAAGGCGCGCCAGGAATGGGCCGTCGAGCAGGTGAAGATGGCGATTTCGGCATCGAAGCACCTCGGCATCAAGGCGCATGCGACCTTCTCCGGTGCGCTCGCCTGGCCGTTCATCTATCCATGGCCGCAGCGTCCGGCCGGTCTCGTCGAGACCGCCTTCGACGAACTTGCCAAGCGCTGGACGCCGATCCTCAACCATGCCGACGAAAACGGCGTCGACATCTGCTACGAGATCCATCCCGGCGAAGACCTGCATGACGGCGTCACCTTCGAGATGTTCCTCGAACGCGTGAAGAACCATCCGCGCGCCAACATGCTCTACGACCCCTCGCACTACGTGCTGCAGTGCCTGGATTACCTCGACAACATCGACATCTACAAAGACCGGATCAAGATGTTCCACGTCAAGGATGCCGAGTTCAACCCGACGGGTCGCCAGGGCGTCTATGGCGGCTATCAGGGCTGGGTCGAACGCGCCGGCCGCTTCCGCTCGCTCGGCGACGGCCAGGTCGATTTCGGGGCGGTGTTCTCGAAGATGACGGCCAACAATTTCGACGGCTGGGCTGTTGTCGAATGGGAATGCGCGCTGAAGCATCCTGAAGACGGTGCGCGCGAAGGAGCCGAGTTCGTCAAGGCGCACATCATCCGCGTGACGGAAAAGGCCTTCGACGACTTCGCCGGCAGCGGCACGGACCAGGCGGCCAACCGGCGGATGCTGGGGATTTAACGAGGGCTTCGAGGATGTGGTGGTAGGCGGCGTTGTGCTTGCGGCCCCCTCATCCGACCCTTCGGGCCACCTTCTCCCCGTTGGGGAGAAGGGGAGGTTGGCGCAAGCGGCTCACCCCGAGTCTCTTCTCCCCAACGGGGAGAAGGTGCCGGCAGGTCAGGTGCAGCTTGCTGCACCGGGGATGAGGGGGCCACACGGCACAGCGTTAAATCCACCTCACGCAAATACAGCACAAATTTGGAGGAACACATGGCAATCGAAGCATCAACGGAACACACGCGCGAGCCGCGCATCCGGCTTGGCATGGTCGGCGGTGGGGCCGGCGCTTTCATTGGCGCGGTGCATCGCATCGCTGCCCGTATCGACGATCAATATGAGCTGATCGCGGGCGCGCTGTCGTCGACGCCGGAAAAGGCCAAGGCCTCGGGCGCCGATCTCGGGCTCGATCCCACCCGCACCTATTCCAGCTATCGCGAGATGGCGATCCGCGAGGCGAAGCTGAAGAACGGCATCGAGGCGGTATCGATCGTCACGCCGAACCACGTTCACTACGACGCCGCCAAGGAGTTCCTGCGCCGCGGCATCCATGTCATCTGCGACAAGCCGCTGACCTCGAACCTTGCCGACGCCAAGAAGCTGAAGAAGGTTGCCGACGAGAGCGGCGCGCTCTTCATCCTCACGCACAACTACACCGGCTATCCGATGGTGCGCCAGGCGCGCGAGATGATCGCCAATGGCGAACTCGGCGATATCCGGCTGGTGCAGGCCGAATATCCGCAGGACTGGCTGACCGAAGCCGTCGAGCAGAGCGGCGCCAAGCAGGCCGTGTGGCGCACCGACCCGGCGCAGTCGGGTGCTGGTGGCTCCACCGGCGATATCGGCACGCATGCCTATAACCTCGCCGCCTTCGTTTCCGGTCTCGAGCTGGACAGTCTTGCCGCCGATCTCGACAGCTTCGTCGAAGGCCGCCGTCTCGACGACAACGCCCATGTGATGCTGCGCTTCAAGGCCAAGGGTTCGGAAAAGCCGGCCAAGGGCATGCTCTGGTGCAGTCAGGTGGCGCCCGGCCACGAGAACGGGCTGAAGGTCCGCGTCTACGGCACCAAGGGCGGCATCGAGTGGGTGCAGGCCGATCCGAACTATCTCTGGTTCACGCCGTTCGGCGAGCCGAAGCGCCTGATCACCCGCAACGGCGCCGGCTCCGGCCCGGCGGCCGCGCGCGTCTCGCGTATCCCATCCGGTCATCCGGAAGGATATCTTGAGGCATTCGCGACGATCTATACGGAAGCCGCGCATGCGATCAACGCGCACAAGAAGGGCAAGGCTGTCGACAAGGCGGTGGTTTATCCGACAGTTGACGATGGCGTGAAGGGTGTGGCCTTCGTCGATGCCTGCGTGGCGTCGTCGAAGCGCAATGGGGCTTGGGTGAAGGTTTGATGGTGTGGGGTGTGCCGTGTGGCGCACCCCCCTCTGTCCTGCCGGACATCTCCCCCTCAAGGGGGGAGAT
>UCJD01000054.1:13356-15951 GCA_900472605.1 Hyphomicrobiales bacterium
AAACAATTGAGGTTGGAGCGGGCGGCTGAGCCCAGCTGATCTCCCCCCTTGAGGGGGAGATGCCCGGCAGGGCAGAGGGGGGTATCCCAGCCGCCGACGTCTACAAAAATCTGATCAAGCCGCTACAACCTGCCCACTCCTGCGCTTCCTCATCGCATCGACGCTGAACGGACCGGCACCGGCCGCCACGATGTAGAGGAAGACGAAGCAGAAGAGGATGGCGGCGACACCGCCGTTTTGGGCGGGGAAGAAGCTCTTCGACGCATGGCCGATGAAATAGGCGAAAGCCATCAGGCCCGATAGAACGAAGGCGGCGGCGCGGGTCTGAAAGCCGATCAGCACCAGGAAGCCGAGCGTCAGTTCAAGCAGGCCGGCAATCCAGGATATCGACCCGACATCGGGCACGCGCTCGGCAGCGGGGAAATGCAGAATCTTCTGCGTGCCGTAGCTGAAGAGCACGAGCGCGGAGACGATGCGCAGCAGGCTGAGCAGGGCCGGCTGCAGGGCGTGGATCGAAGCGAACATGGATGACCTTTCGTGCGTTAAGACTGTCTCCAGCCTTTAGCCGCCGCTTCTGCAATGACAATTCACGAGTTTTGACTTTGGCGTTATTGATAGGGGGCGGGCGGCTCAGATGTAGAGTGCTGCCATCTTGCGCCAGGCGCTGGCGCGGTGGGCGCGGCCATCCCAGACATGCAGCTGGTGGCCGACCCGCTTGTCCGACAGCAGGCGGCTCAAATAGTGGTTGTTGTCGAGAAAGGGATCGGCATTGCCTATCGTCATGACGATCTCGACCTCACGCAGCTTGTCCAGCTGCCAGCCGTGATGCAGGCCCGGCAGAAAGTGCGTCGGGGTGTGGAAGTAGACGGTGTTGTCATAATAGCCGTCGAAGAGGTCGCCGAAGGATTCGACCCTGAGCGTCAGGTCGTAGCGGCCGGAGAAGGCGACGAGTTTGCGGAACAGGTGCGGGTGGCGGAAGACGAGGCTCGCCGCCTGGAAGGCGCCGAGGCTACAGCCGTGCACGATGGTGCAGTCATGGCCGTTCTTTGCGGCCATCAGCGGCAGGACTTCGTTGAGGATGTAGTCCTCGAAGGCCTGGTGGCGATGGATACGCTCGGCCGGGTGGCGGTCGAAGCCGTAGAAGGTTTCCGTGGCCAGGCCTTCGATGCAATAGAGCTGCAACTGGCCGGCTTCGAGCTTGTTCGCGAGGCTGGCGACGAGGCCGATCCGTTCATATTCCCAGAAACGACCGTCTCGCGTCGGAAACATCAGCACCTTGGCGCCGGCATGGCCGAACACCAACAGCTCCATCTCGCGATGCAGGCGCGGGCTATGCCAGCGCAGATATTCCCGGTTCATGAACCCTGAAGAAACCTCGCAGTTTTTCGCGCAGAGCAAAATTCTGTTCCGTCATTCCAGGATAGTCGAAATGGCCGGCGTCGAGGATGAAGATTTCATTATATTTTGACGGCGGAAGCGCATTCGCCACGGTGAACTGGCAGGGCGGGGCGACGGCCGGATCGAACAGGGCGACGGCCACCAGCATCGGCACGTTGATGCGGGTTGCCGATGTCGCGGCGTCGAACAGGCGCAGGTGATCGAGCACGTCGGGATGGGTCTTTTTATAGGTCTGGACGGAATCGGCGCTGCCCACCGTCGGCAAGGTCAGCCATCGCTCGCGGTCGCCGAAGGTAGGAACGATCAGGTGGCCGCGATCGATGCGGCTGTCGAAGGGGATCGCCAGCGCGCCCAGGCCGCCGCCGAAGCTGCCGCCGATATAGCCGATGCGGTTTGCGAGCCATGGATAGAGCGCCTGCAGCGTCGAGACCGCGATCCAGAGATCCGCGACGCAGCCGCCGATGACGTAGTCGTCTGGCCTATCGATATTGTGCAGCACATGGCCGGGCGCATCTGGCGGGATCGGCGCCTGCGCGCTCCGCGACATGCCGCGCGCGCAGGGGAAGAGGATGGCGGTCTGTTCTACCGGCAGATCGAAATCCGGCGCATCGCGGCCGCCGTAGCCATGGCCGACAACCAGCCCGCGCCGCACCGGCGTGTTGCGCGGCAGAAGCAGCCAGCCGCCGATCGTGACGTTATCGGTCGAGGTGTAGGTGATATCGAGCACCTGCCAGGCAGGGTGGGTGAGGCTGCCCTGCTTCAGCGTCGGCTGCGGATCGATCGCCAGCGCCCGTTTGTAGCGCTTCTGCCAGAAGGCGTCGAAGCCCGGTGGGGCCTTTGGCGGGACGATGGCGTGCAACTCATCGAGCGTCATGCCGTAGGTGGGGTCGAAGGGGAAGGGGTGCGTCTTGGGGATGCTCATGGATGAGTTGTTCCGTGGAAATGGGGGGATTGCAAGGCGGGGTAGGGCATTTGGGTGTTGGGGGAGACGGAGCTCTTCGCAACCTGGCTAAAGACCCCTCCGCATCCGGAGAAAAGTCCCCTCCCCAACCCCTCCCCACAAGGGGGAGGGGCTTGCTGGGCGCATCCTCTTCGGCAAGCCGAAGCCTCTCAACAGCTAGGACTGATATGAGGGAGCACAGGGCATGCCACGTGTTAGCCCCTCCCCCTTGTGGGGAGGGGTTGGGGAGGGGACTT
>UCJD01000019.1 GCA_900472605.1 Hyphomicrobiales bacterium
TTCCCGGCAAGCCCGGGCAGCTACGCGTCGGAGCGCATGGGCTAAACGATCGGTATCGGGCGTCCGCTAATTCTCTGGCCAGTAATTCCTGGGCCGGTAATTCCTGGGCCAGTAATTCCTAGAGATGACGCCCGATCCCCGCTTGCCGATAGCAAGCTGTCGATTATCTGCTTATTGTGCAGGATCGAATCGTGCGGTGGGGGAATGCAATGACCGATGAAACGCTCGCTCAGCGTCTCGAGCTTCCGCGTCCTGATGTGACGGTCGAGGAAGCCGGCGACATCCTGCAGTCGCGTTACGGTCTATCGGGCCAGCTCAGTGAACTCGGAAGCCAGCAGGACCGCAACTACCGCGTCGATACCGGCGATCAGTCCTACGTTCTGAAGATCTGCCACATGATCTACGAGACGATCGAGCTCGAGGCGCAGAATGCCGCGATCCGTCATCTCGCAGGCATCGAGGGCGCGCCGCGCGTGCCCCGCGTCGTCGCCTCCACCGATGGCCAGGACATCGTCGCCGTCGTTGTCCGCGACCAGACCTACCAGGTCCGCCTGCTGGAATATCTCGAAGGCGAGGGGCTGACCAAGCCTTCTTATCTCCCGAGACAGTCCGTGGCGGCGCTGGGTGCGCTCTGCGCCAGTCTCGCGAAATCGCTCGCAGATTTCGATCACCCGGGCCTCGATCGCAACCTGCAATGGGACCTGCGGCGCGCCGGCCCGGTCGCCGTCCAGCTCCTGTCGGCGATTACCGATGGCGCCGCGCGTGACCGCATCGCCAAGAACATGGTCGCCGCTGTCCGGCGCGTGCAGCCCTTCGCGCCGGCGCTGCGTCTGCAGGCCGTCCACCACGATGTTACCGGCGACAATGTCGTCAGCCGCCGCGACGGAAAGGGTCGCCTGATCCCCGATGGCGTCATCGATTTCGGCGACATCATCCGAGGCTGGCTGGTCGGCGATCTCGCCGTCACCTGCGCCTCGCTGCTGCATCAGGCCGATGGCGACCCCTTCTTCGTGCTGCCCGCCGTCAAGGCCTATCACGAGGTCTATCCACTGAAGGAAGAGGAGCTGCGGGCGCTTTGGCCATTGGTTGTCGCCCGCGCCGTCATTCTGGTGGCGAGCAGCGAGCAGCAGATCTCCATCGATCCCGAAAACGACTATGTCCGCGCCAACCTCGTGCTCGAGCAGCGCATCTTCGATACCGCCATCGCCGTTTCCTTCGATCTCATGGAAACGGCCATCCTGAAGACGGCGGGCATCGAACTCCCCGCTGTTGCGACCGAGCACTGGCATCCGCTTCTGCCCGATCTCGACCTTCAAAACATGCTCTATGTCGACCTCGGCGTCGAAAGCCAGCACTTCGCCGCCGGCAACTGGAGCCAGGGCGATATGGACTGGCGCCTGCTTGCCCGCGCCGCCTCTGAGGCCGATGCCGCCGCCACCCGTTACGGCGAATACAGATTGTCGCGCGCCCGCCTGCTGAGCGCCAGGCCGTCGGCCACCTACGCCTTGCATGCCGATATCTGCCTCGCAGCCGGCAGCGCGATCGCAGCCCCTTTTTCCGGACGCATCAGCTGGCAGAACCACCATCTCGTGCTTGAAGGCGCCGATATCAGCCTCCATCTCGACGGTCTCGACCCCTCGGTCGAGGACGGCGCAGAGCGCGAGGCGGGTCAGGCGCTTGGCGCGGTCTCCGGCGAGCAGGGCTCGCTCGGCGGCTTGCGCGTGCAGCTCTCGACGCTGAAAGGCGCCGAGCCGCCGCTTTTCTGCACGCCCCAAGAGGTTTTCGCATGGTCGGCGCTCTGCCCGTCTCCTGCAGCGCTGTTGGGCAAGGGCGTCGAGGCGCCGAAGCCTGTCGACGCGGAAATCCTCGCCGTGCGCACGGCCCATTTCGCGGCCGCCCAGAAGCATTATTACGAGACCCCGCCGCGCATCGAGCGCGGCTGGAAGGAGCACATGTTCGATGTCGAGGGCCGCGCCTATCTCGACATGGTCAACAACGTCACCATTCTCGGCCACGGCCACCCGCGCCTGGCGGATGCCGTCGGCGAACAATGGCTGCGCCTGAACACCAATTCGCGCTTTCACTATGCCGCCGTCGCCGATCTCTCTGAACGGCTGGCAGCCCTCGCTCCCGAGGGGCTCGACACCGTCTTCCTGGTCAATTCGGGATCGGAGGCCAATGATCTGGCGCTGCGGCTCGCCTGGGCCCACACCGGCGCGCGCAACATGCTGAGCCTGCTGGAAGCCTATCACGGCTGGTCGGTGGCGAGCGATGCCGTCTCCACCTCGATCGCCGACAATCCGCAGGCGCTGACGACGCGGCCCGATTGGGTTCACCCCGTCGCCGCGCCCAACACCTATCGTGGCGAATTTCGCGGACCCGATTCGACCGGCGACTATCTGCAGAGCGTTCTTGCCGCGCTGGAACTGATCGACGGCGCGGGCGAGCGGCTGGCGGGCTTCATCGCCGAGCCGGTCTATGGCAACGCCGGCGGCATCGCGCTGCCGAATGGCTATCTCGCCGCCGTCTATGGCCAGGTGCGCGCCCGTGGCGGCGTCTGCATCGCCGATGAGGTGCAGGTCGGCTATGGCAGGCTTGGCCATCATTTCTGGGGCTTCGAAGAGCAGCAGGTCGTGCCCGATATCATCACGGTCGCCAAAGGCATGGGCAATGGCCACCCGCTCGGCGCCGTTATCACCACACGCGCCATCGCCGATTCGCTGGAGAAGGAAGGCTATTTCTTCTCCTCGGCGGGCGGCAGCCCGGTCAGCTCCGTCGTCGGCATCACCGTGCTCGACATCATGGCAGACGAGGCGCTGCAGCAGAACGCCCGCGAGATCGGCGATCGGCTGAAGGGCCGGCTAATGGCGCTGATGGATCACCATCCGCTCGTCGGCGCGGTTCATGGCATGGGGCTTTATCTCGGCGTCGAGTTCGTTCGCGACCGCGCGACGCTGGAGCCGGCGACCGAGGAAACGGCGGCGATCTGCGCGCGCCTGCTCGAGCTCGGCGTCATCATGCAGCCGACAGGCGATCACCTCAATGTGTTGAAGATCAAGCCGCCGCTCTGCCTTGCGGCCGAAAGCGCCGATTTCTTCGCGGACATGCTGGAAAAGGTGCTTTCCGAAAGCTGGTAGTGTCTCGCTGCGGCGTTAACCATTTCGGTCATTTCGCGGCTTACCGTGTTTTAATCAAAAGCCCCATTGCCGGAATCAGACGCGATCCCTATCTCTGCTGCGAGCGACGGAAAGGCTCCGTATCGTCACACCAGATGCACAAAGACCTGCTAGAGGTCTTCCAGTGAATTCGGCAATGACGGAATGATTTTTTCCCAATCGCCGACATTTTGACACGTTTCGGAATATGTTTCCGTTGCAGTGCTGTGTATAGTCTACAAATAAGGTAGATTAAAACATGGTAGTCATCACCGGCCCAGCACGCTGGAGCCATCGAAGCAGGCACGACGCAGAGAAAGGACCGAGACATGAACGACTTCGATATTCTTGCCACGCTCCTGATGCGTTGCATGCCTGGCAGTGACCGTCCGGGCGCTCTCTCCCGCCCGAACTGTCGAATGTGACCTTCGTCCCCCTTTAACGGAAAAAGACCAAGTCAATTCGCCATCGCCGACGCAATCCGCGCGGCAGGAGTTCTATGCATGAAAAAAGAAGTTATCGAATACGCAGGCGTGCCCGTTGGGATCGTCATTCCGGATGAAAACCGGCTGAAATTCATCGCCGTGAAGTATCACGTCCATGACCTCGACGAGCAGCACTTCAGCTCGCCGGCCGAGGTCAAGCACGCGATCCACGATCTGATGACCCGCCGTCATCCCAAACCCATTCATGCCTGAGGGCATGGCTCGATGCCGGCTTGAAACGGCCGGGCGAAAACAATTCGAGGATATCTGACCGGTCCCGCCAAAAGCGGGGCCGGTCTTGTTTTTTGGCCTCCCATATCGTCCTATCGCCTCCTGCCGATCGCCCATCGACCAGACGCCCACCGACGAAGAGGATGCCGCGCTTGCTCAATCTGCTCACCGATATCGAGGGCCTCTCCGTCGGCCACGCCACCGATCTTGGCCTCGGCTCCGGCGTCACCGCCATCATCTTCGATCGGCCGGCGGTCGCCTCCGGCCTTGTGCTCGGCGGTGCGCCCGGTGGCCGCGATACCGCGCTGCTCGACCCCTCCATGACAGTGGCCGAGGTGGACGCCTTCGTGCTCTCGGGCGGCTCCGCCTTCGGCCTTGATGCGGCGGGCGGCGTCCAGGCCGGCCTGCGCGCCATGGGTCGCGGCTTTCCGGTTGGAAACCAGCGCGTGCCCATCGTCCCGCAGGCGATCCTGATGGACCTCCTGAATGGCGGCGACAAGGATTGGGGCCTGCAATCGCCCTATCGCGATCTCGGCTACGAAGCCTTCCGCGCGGCCGCGAAAGGCGCCTTCGCGCTTGGGACGGTGGGCGCCGGCACGGGCGCCACCACCGCGACCTTCAAGGGCGGCCTCGGCTCCGCCAGCGCCCGCTCGTCGGCCGGCCACACGATCGCGGCCATCGTATCGGTCAATGCGCTCGGCTCGGCGACGGTCGGTGAGGGGCCGCATTTCTGGTCGGCGCCCTTCGAGCGGGACAATGAATTCGGTGGCCGCGACTTGCCGCAGGCAATCGATGCGCGCGATACCGCCATGCGCCTCAAGGGCATGAACACCACGGCCACGACCATCGGCGCCATCGTCACGGATGCGGTGCTGACGAAGGCCGAGGCTCATCGCCTGGCCGTCATGGGCCATGACGGCTTTGCTCGCGCACTGCTGCCGGCGCATCTGCCGCTTGACGGCGATACCATCTTCTCCGCCGCCACCGGCGCCAGACCTCTCGGCGGCCTGCCCGAATTTCTGGAGCTCTGCCACCTCGCCACATTGGTCATGGCCCGCGCGATTGCCCGCGGCGTCTATGAGGCGACGGCGCTTCCGGTGGAAGGCGCACAGCCGGCATGGCGGGACCGCTATGCGGATCGCGCGTGATGGATTAGACGTGATGGATTAGACGAGCGCATGGTCCGAATGCGGAGACGGTGAGATGCAGATACGCGCCCTGATGTATTTCGACGAACTGGTCCGTACCAACTCGATGCGCCAGGCCGCAGAAAACCTGAACGTCGCGCCGACCGCGATCAGCCGGCAGATCGAGAACCTCGAATATCATTTCGGCGCGCCGCTGGTGGAGCGCAGCGCCCGCGGCGTCAGGCTGACGGCGGCTGGCGAGCTGCTGGCCGCCCGCGCCGGGCGCACCCTGCGCGAGCTCGATCACGTCGGCCAGCTGATCGAGGATCTGAAGGGCCTGCAGGCCGGTCGCGTCGCCATCCACGCCAACGGCGCCACCGTCGCCAATCTGCTGGCGCCGGCGCTGGCCGAATTCAGCCTGAAATATCCGAAGCTGCATTTCGAGGTCACCATCTCCAGCGCCCGCCAGGCTGTCGAGGCGGTCAATGGTGGTGAGGCGGATATCGCCGTCACGCTGTTTGCGCCGGCCGTATCGGGTACCAAGGTCCGCCTGCGCTCGGAGATCGCCTACGACCTGATCGTCGCGACAGGCCATCCGGCAGCGGAGCGGCAGGAGGTGAGTCTCAAGGATATAGCCGACCATCCATTGGCATTGCCCGACCAATCCTTCGGCTTCCGCCAGGCCTTCGACGCGCTGTTCGAGAAGGCGGGGTTGAGCTTCGACGCCGTCTTCGTGACCAGCTCGCTTGATATGCTGAAGGAGCTGGTGCTGAGCGGCGCCGCCGCCACGCTGTTGCCGGCGCTGACGGTGCGCCGCGAGATCGAGGCGGGCCAGCTACGCGCCGTGCCACTGGCACCGAGCGGCGCCATCCGCACCCATCTCGATCTCTGCGTGGCGCCTGACCGCCAACTATCCTTCGCCGCCTCCAAGCTTCTCGATTTCATCGAGCGTTTTATGCGCGAGCGCGCCGGCGGCTATATCGGAAAGGGTTGAAGAAATGGACCGGCCGCCAGTGAGCGGCGCCGGGCTTGCATCGCGTGGGAAATTCCTGTGTAGCTCTTTCGGCTACACTGAGCACACAAAATCGTCATTGTGTGTGCACGGGTGCAATGACACTCTATCGGCAATCGGCCAGTTGCAGCAAGCAGCGGCCATGAAGGGGACATGATGATCAAGCTTCCGCTCGCGCCCTCGGCGCGCCTCGTTCGTCGTCTTTCGCTTGGGGCTGCCCTCTCGGCTGGCCTGGTGATGCTGAGCCTGACGCCGGCTGAAGCCGCCAAGACCACGCTCAGCCTCGGCATGACCATCGAGCCGACAGGCCTTGACCCGACGATCGCCGCCCCCGTCGCCATCGGTCAGGTCACCTGGCAGAACGTCTTCGAGGGTCTGGTCACGATCGACGAGGCCGGCAAGGTTCAGCCGCAGCTGGCAAAGAGCTGGGAGATTTCGCCTGACGGGCTGACCTATACGTTCAAGCTGCGCGATGGCGTCACCTTCCACGACGGACAGGCCTTCGATTCCGCCTCCGCCAAGTTCGCGCTCGACCGCGCCCGCGGCAAGGATTCCGTCAATCCGCAGAAGCGCTTCTTCGCATCCATCGCCTCGATCGATACGCCCGATGCCGCAACGCTGGTGCTGCATCTCTCCGAGCCCACCGGCAGCCTGCTCTACTGGCTCGGCTGGCCAGCTTCGGTCATGGTGGCGCCGAACTCGGCGGCCGACGACAAGACCAAGCCTGTCGGCACCGGCCCGTTCAAGTTCGTCAGCTGGGCCAAGGGCGACAAGGTCGAGCTCGAAAAGAACGCCGGCTATTGGAACAAGGATGTTTCGGTCAAGCTCGACAAGGTAACCTTCCGTTTCATCGCCGATCCGCAGGCGCAGGCCGCGGCGCTGAAATCAGGCGATGTCGATGCCATTCCCGAATTCGCCGCGCCTGAGCTTATGACCTCGTTCGACGGCGACGCCAGGCTGATGACCAAAATCGGCAACACCGAGCTCAAGGTCGTGGCCGGCATGAACAATGCCGAAAAGCCCTTCAACGACAAGCGCGTGCGCCAGGCCCTGATGATGGCGATCGACCGCAAGACGGTCATCGACGGTGCCTGGTCCGGCCTCGGCACGCCGATCGGCAGCCACTACACGCCGAACGATCCAGGCTATATCGACCTGACGTCCAAGCTGCCCTACGACCCCGCAAAGGCCAAGGCCTTGCTTACCGAAGCCGGCTATCCCGATGGCTTCACCTTCACCATCAAGTCTCCGCAGATGGCCTATGCCCCGCGCAGCGCCGAGGTCATGCAGGCCATGCTGTCGGAAATCGGCGTGACCATGACCATCGAGCCCACCGAATTCCCCGCCAAGTGGGTCCAGGACGTGATGAAGGACCGCTCTTACCAGATGACCATCGTCGCCCACGCCGAGCCGATGGACATCGACATCTATTCCCGTGATCCCTACTACTTCAATTACAAGAACCCCGTCTTCAACGCGCTGATGAAGAAGGTCCAGGAAACCACCGATCCGGCCGCGCAGGCAAAGATCTACGCCGAGGCGCAAACCATCCTCGCCGACGACGTCCCCGCGCTTTTCCTCTTCGTCATGCCCAAGCTCGGCGTCTGGGACAAGAAGCTCAAGGGCCTCTGGGAAAACGAGCCGATTCCCTCGAACGTGCTCACCAACGTCTCCTGGGACGAGTAGGTGGCGGGAGGGTTCGCGTTGGCGGGATGTGACGGAGAGGGTAGAGCAACAGCCGAGCGTGCGGCCCCCTCATCCGGCTGCCGCCACCTTCTCCCCGTTGGGGAGAAGNNCTCAAGGGGGGAGATTGGCTTGGCTCAACCACTCGCTCTCAACTCAACGTTCGGCGATGCTATCGCAACGATTCGATCTCCCCCCTTGAGGGGGAGATGTCCGGCAGGACAGAGGGGGGTGTCCCACCCGCAACCGTAAACCCTATCCTCCGGCCCGCCGCATGATCGCCCTCCTGCTGCGCCGCCTGCTCGGCCTCATCGTCACGCTGCTCGTGGTCTCTCTCCTGATCTTCGCGGTCATGGACATGCTCCCCGGCGACCCGGCCTCCATCATGCTCGGCACCTCCGCCTCGCCGGAAACGCTGGCGGCGCTGCGCCATGAACTCGGCCTCGACCGGTCGCTGCTGGTGCGCTACGCCGAGTGGCTGGCCGGCGTCGTCACTGGCGATCTCGGGCGCTCCTACACCTACGGCGTTCCGGTCGCCAGCCTGATTGTCGAGCGCCTCGCCGTCACCCTGCCGCTGGCCCTCATCGCCATCCTGCTCTCCGTCGCGATCGCCATCCCCCTCGGCGTCACCGCCGCGTCCAGGCGCGGTGGCATCGTCGATGCGATAGCGGCGGTGTTTTCTCAGGTCAGCATCGCGGTGCCCGCCTTCTGGGTGGCGCTGCTGCTGATCATCCTGTTTTCGACCACGCTCGGGCTGATGCCGGCGGGTGGTTTTCCCGGCTGGAGCGCCGGCGTCTGGCCGGCGCTGAAGGCCTTGCTGATGCCATCGGTGGCGCTGGCCCTGCCGCAGGCGGGCGTGCTGACCCGTGTCACCCGCTCGGCGGTGCTGGACACGCTGCACGAGGATTTCACCCGCACCGCCCGTGCCAAGGGGCTGTCGGATGGCACCGTGCTCTGGCGCCACTCGGTGCCCAATGCGCTGGTGCCGATCCTGACCATTCTCGGTCTGCAGTTCACCTTCCTGGTGGCGGGCGCCGTCCTTGTCGAGAATGTCTTCAATCTCCCCGGCCTCGGTCGTCTCGCCTATCAGGCGCTGTCGCAGCGCGATATCGTCGTCATGCAGGATGTCGTGCTGTTCTTCGCCGGCCTCGTCATCCTCATGAACTTCCTGGTCGATCTCTCCTATCTCGCGATCGACCCGCGCCTCAGGAAGGAGATCTGAGATGGCGCCCTTGGTCTCCAATGAAACCGGGATTGCCCGCCGCCGCATGCGGGGCATCAAGCGCTTGAATCTGGCCGTCGGCGCCGCGATCGTCGCGTGCTTGGTGGCCATCGCGCTGCTGTCGCTCGTCTGGACGCCGCTGCCGCCAGCCAAGATGCAGATCATCCACAAGCTGCAGCCACCCTTCAGCTTCGGCCTATTCGGCACGGATCAGTTCGGCCGCGACGTGCTCTCCGTGCTGATGGTCGGCTGCTGGAATTCGCTGTCGATCGCCATCGTCGCCGTCGCCATCGGCGCCACGCTCGGCGCCATTGCCGGCCTTTCCGCGGCCGCTTTCCGCGGCATCTTCGAAACGCTCTTGATGCGCGTCTGCGACGTCATCTTCGCGCTCCCTCCCATCCTCTCGGCAATGATGCTCGGCGCCTTCCTCGGCGGCGGCCGGATGACGGCGATCGCTGCCATCGCAACCTTCCTCATTCCGGTCTTTGCCCGCGTCACGCTGGCAAGCGCGCTGCAGGCCTGGAGCCGCGATTACGTGCTCGCTGCCCGTGCGCTCGGCAATACGCGGCTGGCGATCTCGCTGCGTCACGTGCTGCCCAATATCATGAGCCAGCTCATCGTCCAGGCGACCATCCAGCTCGGCCTCGCCGTGCTCACCGAAGCGGGCCTCAGCTTCCTCGGTCTCGGTCTTGCCCCGCCGGCGCCCAGCTGGGGGCGGATGCTTGCCGATGCCCAAACCTTCCTCGGCCTTGCCCCCTGGCTCGCCATCCTGCCCGGCCTTGCCATCGCTCTCGCCGTCCTCAGCTTCAACCTGCTCGGCGACGGCCTGCGTGACCTGCTCGATCCCCGTGAGGCCAGTCGCTGATCGAGGACGTCGCTGATTGAAGACTCCGCTGATTTGATGATGTCATTTTGAAAGACCGCGCCATGACCGAGATCGACCTGAGCATCCGCGAACTGAAGCGGCACTTCGAAAAGAAGATACTGTCTCCGCTGGAATACTGGCTGGCTCTGGAGCCACATATCGCCACCTGGGAACCGCATATCGCCGCCCTCTATCTCTACGATCCCGACGCCGCCCGAGCCCAGGCCGAGGCCTCCGGCGAGCGCTGGATGAAAGGCGAAACGCTGGGCCCGCTCGATGGCATCCCGGTTACCCTCAAGGAACTGATCGCCACGAAAGGCCAGCCCGTTCCGCTCGGCACCAAGGCCGTCGAGCTGACGCCGGCGCTCGACGACGCCCCCATCGCCGCCCGCATGCGCGAGGATGGCGCCATCATCTTCGCCAAGACCACATGCCCGGATTACGGCATGCTCTCGTCCGGCCTCTCGAGTTTCCACAAGCTCAGCCGCAACCCTTGGGATGTCAGCCAGAACCCTGGCGGTTCCAGCGCCGGCGCCTCGGCGGCCGCCGCCGCTGGCTACGGGCCGCTCCATATCGGCACCGATATCGGCGGCTCCGTGCGGCTTCCGGCCGGCTGGACCGGCATCTTCGGCTTCAAGCCCAGCCACGGCCGCATCCCCGTCGATCCCTATTACGTCGGCCGCTGCGCCGGGCCGATGACGCGCACCGTCGATGACGCGGCGCTCGCCATGGCCACTCTCTCGCGGCCGGACTGGCGCGATGGCACTAGCCTCCCGCCCAATGACATCGACTGGACCGATCTTGATATCGACCTGTCAGGCATGCGCATCGGCCTGATGCTCGACGCCGGCTGCGGCCTTGATGCCGAGGACGAGGTAAAGGCGGCCGTCGTCGCGGCGGCGAAACAGTTCGAGCGCGCAGGTGCCGTCATCGTACCCGTCGGCCCGGTTCTGTCGCGCACCATGCTGGATGGGCTCGATGATTTCTGGCGCGCCCGCTTCTGGGGCGATATCGAGGGGCTGAGCGAGGAGCGCCGGGAAAGCATCCTTCCCTATATCTACGGCTGGGCGAAGGGCGGGGCCGATGTCAGCGGTGTTGCAGCGGTAAAGGGCTTCAACCAGACGATCGAGATGCGCAAGGCCTGCGGTGCGTTGTTCCAGCAGGTCGATGCGGTGCTCTCGCCCACCAATCCGATCGTTTCCTATCCGGCCGAATGGGCTTCGCCCACCAACGATCCGGCGCGCCCCTTCGAGCACATCGCCTTCACCGTTCCCTGGAACATGTCGGAGCAGCCGGCCTCGTCGATCAATTGCAGCTTCTCTCGATCCGGCATGCCGATCGGCCTGCAGATTGTCGGTCCCCGCTTCGACGACATGCGCGTTCTGAAACTGTCGAAGGCCTTCGAGACCTGGTCGGGCGGCGTGACGTCCTGGCCGAAGCCGCCGATCCGTTCGGCGCCGGTCAGCTGATCGGGCGGCGATAGCCGTTGGGCTGCTCGTAGAGCCAGCCGATGCGCTGGACGGCCTCTTCGAAATTCTCGCGCACCACGGTCATCGTGTGGCCGGTCGCGTGCAGGATCGTTTCCGTATCCTCCATGATCGCCACATGCCCCTTCCAGAATACGAGATCGCCGCGGCGAAGATCGGCGCGGTCGATTGGCGCGCCCAGTCCAGCCGCCTGCATGTCGGTATCGCGCGGCGCTTTCCGGCCAGTCATCAGCATGGAAAGCTGCACCAGGCCGGAGCAGTCGATCCCGAGCCCGGAACGCCCACCCCAGAGATAAGGCGTTTCGACAAAACGGGCGGCGATATCGACATAGTCGTGGCCATCAAGCGCGCCGATCGGCTGCACATGCTTGGCGAAGATCGCCGTACCGTCGTCGAGCGTCACATAGTGGTTGCCGCGCGCCTCCGCGTTGCCGGCCACCGCCACGCGGCTGCCCATCGAAAGAATGCTGCTATAGGGTTTGCGCAGTTCCGGCTCGCGATAGAGAAAGGTGCGCTGAACGGTGACGATATGCGTCGGCGCGGGCGCCTTATCGCTCACCGCGCTCTCGGGTAGATAGCCGACGTAATTGTCCGACCACGCCTTGATCCAGCACCATCCACCGGCGCGGTCGAGCACGGTGACGTCCTCGCCGAACAAAAGCTCGGTGTCGATACCAACGGTCGCGTCGGGCCGAGGTCGCAGCCCCACGACAGGAGCCACGATGCGCGCCGGCGTTCCGTCGGTAAAGCGCTGCGCCGTGACCCGCCCTTCCAGCCCGCGCTCGGCGAGATCGTCTCTGAAGGCGTGCAGGCGGCGGTCGAGCGTCGTCATGGTCTTGTCCTTAAAGTCACAGCCGACGCCCGTGCTCGCGCACGCGGTCGCCCAGCTTTTCCAGGTAAAGCGCGCCGCCCACGGTGCGCTTGATCAACACGTTGCGCCGGTCGCTGTCATCGCGCACCCGGTCCACCAACCCCATCTCGCCCATCGTATCGAGCGCCCGGGTGATCACCGGCTTGGTGACATTGAGCTCGGCGGCCAGTCCGCGCACCGTATGCGGCGGCGGCACGAGATAGATATGCAGCAGGATCGCCATCTGGCGCAATGTCAAATCGCGGTCGTCGTGGCGAACCTGGTCGAGCGACACGCCGTGCCAGAGGCCTAGCGCCTGCGATGCGGTCAATTCGATCGGCACGGCCCCTCCCGCATTCGTTACGCCCGCATTCGTTACGTCTGCGTTCCATTTTCCGGCACGCGTCGCCGCAACGCAATGGGGCGGCTGATCTGCCGCCCCACAAAGTGAATAAAATTTTAACGATCAGGTTCGTCCGAGGTTAACGAACGCTCTCGCGGATATGATGATAGAGCGCCCGGATCGCCTGCGCCTCGCCGCCGCCCGGCGAATGCGGCCGCTCGGAGGGGGCCCAGCCGTAGATGTCGAAATGCGCCCAGCTTTTGGTATTGCTGACGAAGCGCTTCAGGAACAGCGCCGCGGTGATTGCGCCCGCCATGCCGCCCGAGGGTGCATTGGTGATATCGGCGAACTTGGCGCGGATGTCCTTTTCGTAGCCGGCATAGAGTGGCAGCCGCCACAGCGGATCGTCGGTCTCGAGGCTCGATTCCATCAGGTCGCGCGCGAGATCCGTGTCGTCGGTGAAGAAGGGCGGCAGGTCGGGTCCGAGCGCCACGCGCGCCGCCCCCGTCAGCGTCGCCATGTCGATCATCAGGTCGGGCTCTTCCTCGTCGGCATAAGAAAGCGCGTCGGCCAGGATCAGGCGACCCTCGGCGTCGGTATTGTCGATCTGCACGGTGAGCCCCTTGCGGCTCTTGTAGATATCGCCCGGCCGGAAGGCGTTCGACGAGATCGAGTTCTCGACGACGGGGATGACGAGGCGCAGGTCGACCTTCAGCTTGGCGTCCATGATCATCAGCGCCAGGCCCATGACGTTGGCAGCACCCCCCATGTCCTTCTTCATCAGAAGCATCGAGGAGGCGGGTTTGATGTCCAGGCCGCCGGTGTCGAAGCACACGCCCTTGCCGACGAGCGTGATCTTGCGATGGCCCTTCTTGCCCCAGCGCAGCTCCATCAGGCGCGGCGCGTCGGCGCTGGCGCGGCCGACTGTGTGCACCAGCGGGAAATTATGCCGGAGGTCGTCACCCGAGATCACCGAGATCTCGGCCTTGTAGTGTGCCGCAAGCCCGCGGAACGCTGCTTCCAGCTCGTTCGGGCCCATGTCGTTGGTGGGCGTGTTGATCAGGTCGCGGGCGAGAAACACGCCGGCCAGCTGCCGCTTGATGTCGGCTGCATCGGCATCGCGCGGGATCATCAGCGTTCCGGCCGTCTGCTTCTCGGATTTGTAGCGGTCGAAGCGGTAGCTGCCGAGGCCGAAGCCGAGCGCCAGCCGGTTGGCCGTCAGCGGCGCCGTCTCGATATGCCAGTCGCCCGCCGGCAGCGATCGCGCCAGCTTGCCGGTGATGTAGGGTTGCTCCGAAGGATTGGTGCCGAGGCCGAACAGAGCGCCGCCGAGATGGCCTTCCGCCGTGGGGATCAGCAGCAGCGAACCGCTCTCGGCCTTGTAGCCCGCCTTCTTCGCCCAATCGAGCGCGATCGGATCGATCGTCCCGGTTTCGATATGCGCCGGCGTGACGGCGAAGATCGGCAGGGTCTGGCCGCCCTTGCTGTTGAAGGGGGTCGGTCTTTCGATGAGCTGGAACGGGGGCATTGTTTATCCTTCGGGCGCGTCCGGGAATCGCATCTTAACGTTCCGTTAGGGTTAACAGACTATTGCTTGAGTGAAGATTGCGTCAAAGCCTTTCCCTGTTCCGCTTTTAGGTCAGGCGCCGATTTCTGATTTCAGGAAACCGCGATGGCTGCTTTGGTCGACACCTATTCGAAAACCCGTCTTCTCCAGTGCGCGGCGACCGCCATGCTGGCCCTGATGCTGGCCGGCTGCAACACCACCAAGGACAAGATGACGACCGGCTCCATCCCGGTCGCGCTGAACAAGCCGATCGAGACGATGAACGATCAGGAGGTGCGCTCCGCCACCGATCGGATCGGCCAGGCCTACGACAAGAACCCGCGCGATCCCGTCAACGGCGTCAATTACGCCAATCTCCTGCGCATGCAGGGCAGGGACGCCCAGGCGCTCGCCGTCATGCAGCAGGTGGCGATCGCCAATCCGCAGGATCGCAACGTACTCGCCGCCTATGGGAAGGCCCAGGCCGCCGCCGGCCAGCTGCAGCAGGCGCTCGACACCATCGGCCGCGCCCAGACGGCCGACCGCCCGGACTGGAAGCTCGTCTCCGCCCAGGGTGCCATCCTCGATCAGCTCGGCCGTTCGAGCGAGGCCCGCCAGCGCTATCGCGACGCGCTCGATCTGCAGCCGGGCGAACCGTCGATCCTTTCCAACCTCGGCATGTCCTACGTGCTGACCCGCGATCTCAGGACCGCTGAAACCTATCTGCGCCAGGCCGCAAGCCAGCCGACGGCCGATAGCCGTGTGCGCCAGAACCTGGCGCTCGTCGTCGGCCTGCAGGGCCGCTTCCCGGAATCTGAAAAGATCGCCCGCGGCGAACTCTCGCCGCAGCAGGCCGATGCCAACGTCGCCTATCTCCGCTCGATGATGTCGCAGCAGAATTCCTGGCAGAAGCTCGCCGCCAAGGATGTCGGCACCACCGCAGCCAGCGCCAACTGACAAATGCTACCGGCCGCTCAGGCCTGACGTGACAAGCTGCAGCCCGAGCCCGGCCATCACGGCTCCGGCCGCGCGGTCGATCCATTTCTTCGCGGCAAGGTAGATACGGCGCGGGTGCCGGGCCGAGAAAGCCAACGCCACGATCGTGTACCACCCGGCCTCGACGGCAAAGACGCCCAGCGGGATCGCCACGAACAATTCCATCGGAATGGTCTTCGGCAAAAGTGCCGCGAAAATACTGGCATAGACGACGATCGTCTTCGGATTGCTGACCTGCGTCAGGAATGCCGTCATGAAACTGCGGCCGACGGCGCGGTTGGCGGCAGCCGTCTCGCCGATCTCGAGCGCATCGCCTGCGCCGCGCCAGATGCGATAGGCAATATAGGCGAGATAGAGCCCACCCATGATCTTCAGCGCCAGATAGAGCCATCCGAACTGCGACAGCAGGGCGGTCAGCCCCGCCAGCGCCAGGATGCTGAACAACACCCCGCCCAGCCCCATGCCGGCAGCCGCCGCGAGTCCGTCCACCCGCGACCGCGACACGGCGATCCTGGAGACGAGAACGAAGCTCGGCCCGGGGCTCATGGCGCCGATCGAGAGCGTTGCGAGGATGCTGAGAAAGACACTGAGCGACGACATGGCGATTTTCCGCACTCTGGGGGCGACGTCATCGAATGTCACACGGTCCCGCGCGGCGGTCTATCCTAAAAATCGGTGGTGCTGCAACGGCGCGGCGGATGCGCGAGGGCTAGAACCGGTCGGCGACCTGGATGCCGGCCGGTCCGAGAATGACGGCGACCAGGACAGGCAGGAAAAACAGGATCATCGGCACGGTCAGCTTTGGCGGCAGCGCTGCGGCTTTCTTCTCCGCCTCGTTCATGCGCTCGTCGCGACCTTCCTGGGCAAGGACGCGCAGCGCCTGCGAGATCGGCGTGCCGTAGCGATCGGCCTGCATCAGCGCCTGTACGACGGACTGCACGATGGGGATTTGCGTACGCGTGCCGAGGTTTTCGAGCGCGACGCGGCGATCCGGCAGGAAGGAGAGCTCCGCCGTCGTCAGCACCATCTCTTCGGCGAGCGGCGGGGAGGCCTCGCCGAGCTCTTCCGAGACGCGGCGCATCGCCGCCTCGATCGAGATGCCCGATTCCACGCAGATCAGCATCAGGTCCAGTGCGTCGGGCCATGCGCGCTTGATCGAATGCTGTCGCTTTTTCATCTTGTTGGAGATGAAGATATTCGGTGCGTAGAAGCCAACATAGGCAAAGCAGAGCGTTGCGAGAAAGCGAATCGGCGTCGGCTTGTCGACGAGGTGGTCGAGGCCGAACACCCAGAAGATGGCGAGTGCGAAAAAGCAGAAGGGGAGCAGGAAGCGCGCGACCAGAAACATGTTGAGTGCGTTTTCCGAGCGATAACCGGCGGCCTTCAGCTTGTTCATGGTGTTTTCGTCGACCAGCGCCTCGCGCAGATTGAAGCGCTCGACGATCTGGCGAACCGAGCGGTTGTTCTGCGTGCGCAGCGAGGCCTTGCTGCCAGTCGATTCGGCGTTCATGCGCGCGCGTTCGCGGGCGCGCATCTGCTCGCGCTCCGTCGAGACCGCCTTCATGCGCTGGTTGAGATCACCGCGTTCGAAGAAGGGGATGGCCAGCGTATATAGCGTCGCAAACACCGCCAGCGCTACCAGTACCGCGATCAGCATCGAGGGATCGGTCAGGGAACTCGCAAGATCGGATGACATCGCATTTCCTCTGCTAGATATCGAAGTTGACCATGTTGCGCATGACGAAGATGCCGATCGACATCCACACCGCCGAAGCGCCCATGATCAAGTGACCGCGCGGGTCGGTGAAAAGGATCATCATGTACTGTGGTGACGTCAGATAGACGAGCGTTGCGACAATGAACGGCAGGGCGCCGATGATGACCGCTGACGCCTTTGCTTCCATCGAAAGCGCCTTGACCTTGGCCTTCATCTTCTTGCGCTCACGCAGGACCTTCGCGAGGTTGCCGATCGCTTCCGACAGGTTGCCGCCGGCCTGCGATTGAATGGCGATAACGATCGCGAAGAAGTTCACCTCCTGAAGCGGCATGTGGTTGCCCATGCGCATGCAGGCGTCGGGCACGCTAAGACCGATTTGCTGGCTTTCGACCACGCGCCGGAACTCGCCCTTGACCGGCTCCTTGCCTTCGTTGGCGATCAGCCGGATCGCGTCGTTCAAGGGAAGACCGGATTTGATCGATCGCACGATGACATCGAGCGCGTTCGGGAACTCGTCCAGGAACTTGTTCTGCCGGCGCTTGATCAGGAAGCCAAGGATCCAGCGCGGCAGTCCGAGCCCGGCCACGACCGGCATGCCCAGCACCACCATGGTGGGGGCGCCGGCCAGGAACGCGACGAACATCAGGATAAAGCCGAAAATGCCGCTGAAAACGTAGAAGCGGCCGGGCGTGATCGAGAGGCCGGCCTGCGTCAGTCGCGATTTCAGTGTCAGCTTCTTCTTGGCATTTTCCTGCTGCCGCTTCTCGAGATCTTTCAGGTTGTCCTGCATCGACTTGCGACGCTTCGACATTTCCTGAACACGATCGCGCGCCGCCTTGACGCTCTGCTTGTCGAGTTCGGCCGATGCCACCCGGCTGACGCGGCTTGCCGCCTTCTTTTCGGTTTCCATCCGCGAGAAGAGCAGGCCGTAACACACCGCGCCGGCCGAAATGGCCACGAGCAGCACGATACCCAGCACGATCGGATCGAAACCGAACATAATCTTAATCCTTCGACTTCTCTTCCATTTCGTCGAGCGCCGCGGCGAGCCGCTTCTCTTCGTTGTAGTAGCGGGCGCGATCCCAGAAATTCGGCTTGCCGATACCCGTCGACTTGTGCCGCCCGATGATTTTTCCCGAGGCGTCCTCGCCCTCGATCTCGTAGCGCATCAGATCCTGGGTGATGATCACATCGCCTTCCATGCCGATCACCTCGGTGATCTGCGTGATACGGCGCGAGCCATCGCGAAGGCGGGCCGCCTGAACGACGATGTCGACGGAGCTCGAAATGATCTCGCGAACGGTCTTGGCCGGTAGCGAGAAGCCACCCATGGCGATCATCGATTCGATACGGCTGAGGCATTCGCGCGGGGAGTTGGAGTGGATCGTGCCCATTGAGCCGTCGTGACCGGTATTCATCGCCTGCAGGAGGTCGAACACCTCGGGCCCGCGCACTTCGCCGACGATGATGCGCTCGGGGCGCATGCGCAGGCAGTTCTTGACGAGATCGCGCATCGTGATCTCGCCTTCACCTTCGATGTTCGGCGGGCGGGTTTCCAGGCGCACCACATGCGGCTGCTGCAGCTGCAGTTCGGCCGTGTCTTCGCAGGTGATGACGCGCTCGTCGCGGTCGATGTAGTTGGTGAGACAGTTGAGCAATGTCGTCTTGCCCGAGCCGGTGCCGCCGGAGATGACGATGTTGCAGCGGACGCGGCCGATGATCTGCAGCAGCGTCGCGCCCTCGGGCGTGATCGCGCCGAAGCGCACCAGCTGGTCGAGCGTCAGCTTGTCCTTCTTGAACTTACGAATGGTGAGCGCCGGCCCGTCGATGGCAAGCGGCGGCGCGATGACGTTGACGCGCGAGCCGTCGGGCAGGCGGGCGTCGCAGATCGGGCTCGATTCGTCGACGCGGCGGCCGACCTGGCTGACGATGCGCTGGCAGATCGACAGGAGCTGCGCGTTGTCGCGGAAACGGACTTCCGATTCCAGCGTCTTGCCGCCCACTTCGATGAAGGTCTTGCCGGAGCCGTTGACCATGATGTCGGCGATGTCGTCGCGCGCGAGCAGCGGCTCCAGCGGACCGTAGCCGAGAACGTCGTTGCAGATATCGTCGAGCAGCTCTTCCTGCTCGGAGATCGACATCGCGAAGTTCTTGATCGTGATGATGTCGTTGACGATGTCGCGAATTTCCTCGCGCGCGCTTTCGCCATCCAGCTTGGCAAGCTGCGACAGGTCGATCGTGTCGATCAGCGCCGAGAACACCTGCGCCTTGGTGTCGTAGTATTCGTCGGTGCGGGCAGGGCGCTTGCGCTGCGGCGTCTGCATCGGCGGCGGCGCCACCTGCTGGCGGGTCTGCTCGCGCTGCGGCTCGACGAAGACGGCAGGCGTCGATGACGTGGAAGGGGCAGCAGCAGGCGGTGGCGGTGGCGCGATCGTGCCGCCCGCCTTGCCAGATCCTTCGTTTCCGCGTTTTCCGAACATGCCTTATTCCACTCCTGGTGGGCTACTTGCGCTTCAAGAGGCTGAGCAGACTGCTCTTTTTCGCCTTCTTGATCGCGATTCGCCCGGTAACGATGTGCGACAGCTGCGAGAAGGTCTCGGCCGTCGGAGACTTCGGATCCATTTCCGAGATCATCCGGCCGCTGTTCGCCGCCGTTCCGAACAGGTTGCTGTCGAAGGGGATGATGGCGACGGGCTCGCATTCCAGCGGCTCGCAGAAATCGGACGGGCTGATCTCTGGACGTTTTGGCATGCCCACCTGATTGAGAACGAGGTGAGGCGGCTTGTCGTTCGGCCGCATCTTGCGCAGTGCGTCGATAAGGTTCTTCGTGTTGCGCAGATTGGCGAGATCGGGAGATGCGCAGATGACCACTTCATCGGCAGCGCCGAGCACCGAGCGCGTCCATTCGGACCAGGCGTGCGGAACGTCGAGCACCGTCACCGGCGCGCTTCGCTGCAGCACGTCCATGACCGGCTGGAAGGCGTGTCCGTCGAAATCATAGGCACGGTCGAGGATGGAGGGCGCCGCAAGCAGCGAAAGATGCTCGGAGCACTTCGTCAGCAGGCGGTCGAGGAACATCTCGTCAAGACGCTCTGGAGCATAGACCGCTTCGGCGATGCCCTGCGTCGGGTCCTGATCGAAGTCGATATTGGCGGTTCCGTACGGCAGGTCGAGATCCGCCAGAATCGTTTCCGTCGAAAACAGCCGCGAAATGCCGAAGGCGCAGTTATGCGCGATGGTCGACGCGCCGACGCCGCCCTTGGCGCCGATGAAGGCGATGCTGCGCCCCAATGGCTCAGCGTCCGGATCGACGAAGATCGTCGCCATTGCAGCCATGATATCTGGCATGGCGACGGGCTGGACGATATATTCGGAAATGCCGTTTCGAATGAGGTCGCGGTAGAGCGCGATGTCGTTGTGGTAGCCGACGATGATGACCTTGGTCGTGGGATCGCAGACGGCGGCGAGCGGCGCCAACTCGTTGAGCAGGTTTGCGCTGTTGGCGCGTGTTTCGAGAATGATCAGGTTCGGCGTCGGCGCGCTAGCGAACATGTTGGCTGCCGCCGCGATGCCGCCGCTGGTGATGCGCAGGCCGACCTTCGACAAGCGGCGATCGCTGCCGCAACGCTCCATTACCCGCTGCAGTTCCTCGCTCTCGCAGAAGGCATGCACCGATATGCGCGGAAGCGGGCGCATGTTTTCCAGTTCGCCCATGCGCATGGCCTCTTCGGCCTGCTCAAGGTCGGCGCTATTCTTGATGTCGTATTCAACCGTGCTCATCGTCAATCCTGGTCTGATCAGAAGCTGCCGGCGGCATTGCCGCCGACGTCTTCGATCGTCGATGTGCGTTCGCGATATTCCTTGATGGCGGCATTACGGCGCGTCGCGTCGATCGGCGTCATGCCGCGTGGCGCGACGAGATCTTCCGGATTGGCGATCTGTGCCGCGAGGTTGTTCTGCGTCGCGCAGCCGAAATTGTAGTAGTTCTGGTTGCTGAAGTCGTTGATCATGTCCTTCGGCCACTGGCCGCATTGCGAGGTCATCGCCGTCGTGCCGACGAAGGTGAGCCGGATCGGCGCCGCGTCCTTGGCGTCGAGCGTCACGTAGGAGCTGTTGACGATCTTCGAGCTGGCGATCCCGCGCGCCGCGAGCTCGGCGCGCACCTGCCCGCGCAGCTGCCGGGCGGCGTTGGAGTTCGGCGATCCCTCCGGCGTCAGCAGGTAGATTGGGCCGGTGGCGCGCGAACCGTAGTTCTGCGCAAAGCCACGGATCATGTCGCGCTGCGCGGTGTTGAGCCGGCGGTCGGTCGAGGCGACCGGAATATCGACCGATTGCTCGGCCTCGGTCACCACGATCGGATGGCGCTGGCGGTAATCGTCAGGAATACCGCCCGTCGTCAAGTCGTCGCGCGAGGCGCAGCCCGAAAGCAGGGCGGCAGCGATTGCGGCGGCCGCGATAAGCGGCGTCGAAAAACCGCGATGACGGGCGCTGGTCTTGATCTTAGCCATCGGCGTGTCTCTGTGTTGTGCCATTGCTGATCCCGCTTCGCTCATTTGTAGATGAACCCGATTGAACCGTGGAACTGGGCGTCGGCGACTGGCGTCTTGCCGCCATAGACCTTGTTGACGCGGTTCATGAAGAATGCTGCGCCGTCGTTCTCCGGGCTGAAATTGTCGTCGGGACGGTTCAGCTGGTTGCGGGCGACGGGACGAACGAGATAGGGCGTCGCGATGATCACGAGCTCGGTCTCGTCGCGCTCGACGGTGCGCTGGCGAAACAGCGTGCCCAGCAATGGGATCTTGTTGGCGCCGGGCGTTCCGTTTGACGTCTGCGCGACGTTGTCGCGGATGAGGCCGGCGAGTGCGATGGAGCCGCCTGAAGGAAGCTCGACGGATGTCTCGGCCGAACGGCGCTGGTAGGTCGGCGCCGAACCGCTGACCGAAGGCGCGGGCTCCGACACGTTGGTCTTGATCTCCAGGCTGATGCGGCCCGAAGAGAGCACAACAGGCTTGAAGGCAAGGCTGATGCCGTAATTGTAGGGGGTAACCGTGACATTGCCGTCGTTGTCGGTTGTCGAATAGAGAACCTGGCCGCCGGAATTGAAGGTCGCCGCCTGGCCGGAAATCGCCGTCAGCGTCGGTTCGGCGAGCGTCTTCACGACCTTCGCCTGTTCCAGCGCGCTCAGATAGGTCGAGATGTCGTATTTGCCGATCGAGCTCTTGAACAGCGCCGCCAGTCCGCCGCCGAGCGTCGCCGTTGCGGCGCTGCTGCTGGGGGCGCCAAGCTGAGCGACACTGAGGCCGCCGGAATTGGAGACCAGATTGTCGAAGCCGATCTGCTTCAGGATTTCGCGACGAACTTCGGCAATGGTCACCTTCAGCGTGACCTGGTCCTCGCCTTCGATCTGCAGCAGGTTGATCACCTGCGACTGCTGGCGGTTTTCCGCAAACAGCGCCACGGATCCGTCGCCGCCACCCTGGCTGCTGGCCGTCTCCGTGCGCGTCGTCGCCTCGCCGCCCTTAAGGAACACGCCCGCCAGATCAGCAGCCTGCGCTGCGTCCTGCGGCGTACGCACAGTGCCGGTCAGCACGATGTTGTCGGAGACGATTTCGACGTTGATGTTGGAATCGGGAATGAAGCGGCGCAGGTTGTTCTGCAGGCCGCTGACGTCGCGCTCGATGGCAATGTCGAGGCTGACGATCTGTTGGCCGTCGGCGCCGAAGATGAAGATGTTGGTCTGCCCGACCGTCTTGCCGAACAGATAGATGCGCCGCGAGGAACGCGTCACCGCGTCGGCCATGCTGGGATCGGAGACGAGGATATCGTGCGCATCGACGGGAAGGTCGATGACGATGGCCTTCTTCAGGCCGAGCTTGAGGGCGCGATGCGCGCCGGGGCCTGTCTGGGTGATGTTCACCATGCCGTCTGCGGCCGCCTGCGCGGTGCCGGCACCGATGATGGGATCGAGAAAGCCCGGCGCGACACCGGTAAAACCGATCGTCAGCGACAGGCAGCCTGCCATCAGGTGTTTCATGTGCCGTGTTGAGTTTTGCATGTCCGTTTCCTCTACTCGGCTTTCTGCGGCGCGCTGTCGGTGACGATGGCGCCTGACTTGATGACCTGAACGATGGAACTGCCATTGTCGCCGCTGAGCAGGTAATCGGCGGCTTTGGTGTCCGGCTCACGAGCATCTGCGACAGAGCGCAGCGCCAGCGACAGGCGGTCCGCCATCTGCTGCGCGACGGCGAGAACCTTGGTCTGGTCGGGCGTCAGTTCCAGCGTCGCGGTCGTGCCGACCACGGCCTTGGAGCCGTCGTCTTTTTCCTGGACCTGCTGGTCGATCGCGAGCACACGCACGTTGTTGAGCACGGTCTCGGTCAGATACTTTTCGCCGGACTTTTCTTTGCGGACCATGATCAAGTCGACGCGGTCGTTCGGCAGGATGAAGCCGCCGGCGCCTGTTGCCACCGAGATTTCGGTTGCGACCGCACGCTTGCCTGAGGGCAGCAGCGAAGACATGATGCGGCTGTTGGAATCGGCGATTTTTTCAGCCCGGATCGGCTCGCCCTCGAAAATCGGCATGCGCACGACGGCGCCCTGCAGGTCCTTGATTGCGTCGGGCTTGTCCGTTTCGGTGATGAAGCCTTGAACGACTCCACCCTGCGGCCATGCCATCCAGTGCGCAGCCTTGTCGTCGAGACGCGCGCCGACGGGCAGATTGGCGCTCGAGACCAGAACGTTGACGGTCGGCTCTTTCTCGACCACCTGCTGCACCTGGGTCACGACCGATCCGCGGCCGGCAAGGCTCATCGCCAGAACGCCGGCCAGACCAGCGGCGACGACGGCCACTCCAAGGATCAAAATGCGGGCGGGTTTCATCAGGCGTTCCCCAGGGAATCGAAATATTCGTTCCGGAGAATTGGCTCCAATTGGTGTAATTATAGTTAACGAAAGACTTCCATCTTAGGTTAACGAGCGCTTAAGCGCCTTTATTTCAGGCCTTCCAGCGCGGCGACGAACAGCGGCGAGGATGGGAATGCCAGAAAGCCGCCGATTGCGATGGCGATGCCGTATGGAATCTTCTTGGCCATGAGGATCGAGTTCGGGACCGGAAGGCCGGCCGCGAGGATGGTGTCGGACTGCATCCTGATGACCAGGATGGCAAGCGTCAGCAACCCGCCGAATATGCCGGTATAGCCGAGAAACTCGACAATGGCAGGATTGAGACCGAACCAGAGCGCGGCTGCCGTCAGGAGCTTTGCGTCGCCGCCGCCCATCGTATTGGTCGCGAAAAGGATGAAGCAGACGACAAAAACGACAAGCGCGCCGGCGGCATGATTGCCGACCTGGGCAAGTGGCATTCCGGTGAAAAGCGCGATGGCGAAGAAAGACACGATGAGAATGACGGAAATCCTGTTCGGGATCGTCATCGTGAACAGATCGGAAAATGCCGCGATTGCGAGGCACAGCGGGAATATCACAAAGACGGAAGCTGCGATCATTCTGCTATCGATCCTTAAGACAAAAGGCCCACCGCGTGTTCGCGGGAGCCCATGTTTAGCGCCAGACCTGTTAAGGTCTGGCGTATATGCGTGTCGCCAGAGGCGATATCACTTAGGCGTGTTGTTGGTGATCGTGGTCGACAGGTTGGTGAACATGGTGTTCAGTTTGCTGCCGAGCGCGCCAGCGCCGGTGATGAGCGCTACGGAAATGAGCGCTGCGATCAGGCCGTATTCAATTGCGGTCGCGCCGGATTCGTCTTTCAGAAAACGGCTCATAAGCTTGGTCATGATAACTCCTAACTCCAGTTGATGTTCAGCACGTCCGCCAACTGTTTGCCGTTGATCGGATGAGCACAACCTAACGAACCGCTCTTTCAATCGACTTAAAAAAATGGGTTACTAATATGTAAATGAGAAGCAGTCGGGCGCTATGGTAAGTAACCGTTTCAGTAGATCCGTATAAATTTAAACATCATGCGGAAGTTACTGCTGAATAAGGGATTCCTGATGGGTTGTCGCATGAAGCCGTCTCATGATTCTCTCTCGCGGCGACGGTCTGTTTCATTTCGGTACTGGCCGGGGTGCGTTAACGTCTCGTTATGGGCGCGGCGGTTCCGCTATTAAGGTTTCATGCACCATTTTTTTCTATGCTCCAGATAAGTAAGCGTCGTGATCGTGAGAGAATCCAGATGTCATCGAGCGGCATAAGGCTAGTCCTTGCCAGTGTTCTTGCCGCTGCTGCGGCTTGCGCACCCGCCTTCGCCCAGGAGCAGCGCATGCTCCGGGTCTATATGGATCAGGCGCGCGTATTGAAGCTCGATCGTCCCGTCAGCAAGGTCATTGTCGGCAATGCCAAGGTGGCCGATGCGACCGTTGCCGACGCAAAGACCATAGTGCTAACCGGCCGCAGCTTCGGTAGCACCAATCTCGTCCTGCTTGATGCAGACGGCAATGCCATTCTCGACCAGAGCATTCTTGTATCCATCGACGAAGCCAACACTGTGCGTGTGTTCCGCCAGACGGAGCGCACGGTGTTGTCCTGCACGCCGAACTGCGAACAGCACAGCGACACCACGGCCGCCGCCGCCGGAGCGAGCGCGACTGGGCCCTGATCGAGGCACTTTTACTTGTTGTTAAATTTCTGAACCGGCTTGAAACGGAAAATCAACGTTCGGCACCTAGAAGTGCATGATCGAAGCTGTGTCGGATGCAGGCCATGACGGAATTGGATCAAACAGCGGAACGGACGGATCGGCGCCAATGCAGGCGGCGGTGGTCCATTGCCGCTTTCAGGCGCTCGCGTGATGGAGCCGCTGCGATCGAATTCGCGCTTCTCGCCATTCCCTATTTCATGGTCGTTTTCGCGATCATCGAAACCTTCATCGCCTTCGCCGGCGAAGAGCTCGTATCCAATGCCGTCGATACGCTCGGCCGCAAGATCCGCACCGGCCAGATCACGGCTGCCAATACCGATCGCACCGCGTTTCGCACTGCCTTCTGCAAGGAGATCTCGATCCTGATCACCTGTTCATCGACGGAGGCCGCAACGCCGAACAAGCTTTTCGTCGATGTCCAGAAGTTCGCGACTTTCGCAGCTATCCCGACGACCATTCCAAAGAAATCGACCGCCACCTTTTCCGACCTCGACACATCGGCGCTTCAATATGCGCCCGGTGGCGCCGGGACCATCAACATGGTCAGGGCTTACTACAAATGGCAGGTGATCGGCGACCTCATCCGCCCCTATATTTCCAATGTCAGGCCATCCGATGGCTCTTCGGCTTACTTCCTCATTGTCGCGACATCCGCTTTCCAGAACGAGCAGTACCCGTGATGAGGATCCGCAGCGCAATCGCCAAGTTTCGGGCCGTCTGCAGCCGCTTCGCCGGGAACCGCGATGGCATGGGCGCTATCGAGTTCGCCATCCTCTTTCCGATCCTCGTCATGCTCTATGTCGGTGCCTTCGAGATCACCATCGGTCTCAGCGTCAGCAAGCGCGCCTCGCGCGCCGCTGCGACGGTGGCGGATATCGTCACCCAGCAGCAGACTGTGACGAAGTCCTGGCTCGCGGACATGCCCAATGCTGCCGCGGCGATCTTCGTGCCTTACAACGCCGGAACCACGCTCAGCCTGAAGATCACGGGCATCCAGATCGACGCCGCCGCTAACCCGACCGTCAAGTGGTCCTGGGCGCAGGACAACAGCCGTCCCTACGCGGCCAATTCAACAGTAACGGTCCCGACCGATCTCAGGAAGGCAAACAGCTTTCTCGTCCGCTCGGAACTGTCCATCCCCTACAAGCTGTTCCTCTTCGCGCCCAATCTCATGCCGAACAACAGCACCCTCACCATCAGCCGCACCTACTACTACCGGCAGCGCCAGGGCGACAACGTCCTGTGCAGCGACTGCTGACCGCAGCATTGAGATAGCGCAGGCGCACCCGCGCATTTGCCATCCTCGTGCCTCCGTTATAAGGCTTGTGACCCGGCGG
Source organism: Hyphomicrobiales bacterium (assembly GCA_900472605.1). Taxonomy (GTDB): domain Bacteria; phylum Pseudomonadota; class Alphaproteobacteria; order Rhizobiales; family Rhizobiaceae; genus Rhizobium. Next base: position 26,713 of record UCJD01000019.1, read on the forward strand.
CCGGCAATCCGGCACGCCAGCTTTTCAGTGTCGGGTGAAACATGCCGCGTGCCTTTCTATTCGTGATGGATTCTTTCGGCGTCGGTGGCGCCCCCGATGCGGCCGCCTATGGCGATGAGGGCGCGGATACGCTCGGCCATATCGCCGAATTCTGCGCTGCCGGCCTGGGTGACCGCGAGGGCCTGCGATCAGGGCCGCTGAAGCTGCCGAACCTCACGGCTCTGGGCCTGCTGCATCTTGCCAAGGCCGCATCCGGCAAGATCCCTGTCGGCATGCCGATGGCCGAGAAGGTCTATGCCAGTTTCGGCGCGGCCAACGAGGTCTCGCGCGGCAAGGACACGCCGTCGGGCCATTGGGAAATCGCCGGCACGCCCGTCAATTTCGACTGGGGCTATTTCCCGACCGAGGGTGACGCCTTCGCGCCCGAATTCGTCGAGGCGCTGTGCCGCGCGGCCGAGGTCTCGGGCATCCTCGGCAATTGCCACGCCTCCGGCACCGATATCATCGCTCGCTACGGCGAGGAACACATCCGCACCGGCAAGCCCATCTGCTACACTTCGTCGGACTCCGTCTTCCAGGTCGCCGCTCACGAGAAGCATTTCGGCCTCGAGCGGCTGATGACCTTCTGCGCCATCGCCCGCGCCCTTCTCGACCGCGAAAACATCGGCCGCGTCATCGCCCGTCCCTTTGTTGGCGAAACCCGGGCGACGTTCGAGCGCACCGGCAATCGCCGCGATTTCTCCGTGCCGCCGCCGGAGCCAACGCTGCTTGACCGGCTGGTGAAGGAAGGGCGTACTGTCCACGCCGTCGGCAAGGTGGGCGATATCTTCGCCCACCAGGGCGTGTCGCGGGTCGTCAAGGCAAACGGAAACGCGGCGCTGATGGATGCGACGCTGGACGCCATGGACGTGGCTGAGGATGGCGATCTCGTCTTCACCAATTTCGTGGATTTCGACATGCTTTACGGCCACCGCCGCGACGTTCCCGGCTATGCCGCGGCGCTCGAAGCCTTCGACGCGCGCCTGTCCGAGGTGGGCGGCAAGCTGAAGCCCGGCGATCTCGTCATCATCACCGCCGACCACGGTTGCGACCCTACCTGGCGCGGTACCGACCATACCCGCGAGCGGGTTCCCATCATCGCCTACGGTCCCGGGCATCGCCCGCGCAACATCGGTATCCGCACCAGCTACGCCGATATCGGCGAGACCATCGCCCAGCACCTGCGCATTCCCGCCGGTCCGCACGGGAGGAGCTTTCTATGACGTCGCATCTGAAGAAGGTCGAGCTGCACTGTCATCTGGAGGGCGCCGCCCCGCCGGCGCTGACATTGGCGCAGGCCCGCAAGTACAACACCGATATCAGCGCCTATCTCAATGACGGCGCCTATGTCTGGCATGATTTCGCGAGCTTCCTCGAGTGCTACGACAAGATCTCCGAAGTCTACAAGACCGAAGAAGACTACGCGCTGCTCACCGAAACCTATCTGGCCGAACTCGCCGCGATCGGCACGATCTATAGCGAGCTCATCGTCTCGCCCGACCACGGCAAGCGCATCGGCCTCGGCGCCGACGCCTATATCGAAGGCGTGTGCGAGGGCATCCGCCGCGCCAGGGCCGCATCAGGCATCGAGGCCCGGCTGATCGTCACCGGCGAGCGCCACTTCGGCCCCGACAGCGTCATCGGTGCTGCCGAATATGCCGCAAGCGCCCGCAATCCTCTCATCACGGGCTTCAACCTCGCAGGCGAGGAGCGCATGGGCCGGGTGTCGGATTATGCTCGGGCCTTCGATATCGCCCGCGATGCCGGCCTCGGGCTCACCATCCACGCCGGCGAAGTCTGTGGCGCCTTCAGCGTCGCCGATGCGCTGGATGCCGTTCGCCCGGCCCGCATCGGCCATGGTGTGCGCGCCATCGAGGATGCGAATCTCGTCAGGCGGCTGGCCGATCAGGGCACGGTCCTGGAGGTCTGCCCGGGCTCGAACATCGCGCTCAAGGTCTTCCCGGATTTCCAGTCGCATCCGTTGCGGGCCCTCAAGGAGGCCGGCGTGCGCGTCACCATCAGCTCCGACGATCCGCCCTTCTTCCACACCTCGCTCGAGCGGGAATACGACCTCGCTTCCTCCGTCTTCGGCTTCAGCGACGCGGAGATCGACGCGATCACCCGCACCGGCATCGAGGCCGCCTTCGTCGACGAGGCAACGCGCAGCAAGCTTCTGGCCAGGCTCTGATCCGTCCCGATCCGGGCCAGATTGGGGATCGCCAGATTGGGGATCGCAGGGGCAATTTGCCCTCCGCTCTTGCGGCGGAGACAAATTCCGTGGAAGAAACATACTATAAGAACAGCTAAAGAAAGGGCTCGGCCATGAACGGCGTAACGGTCATCGATCATCCGCTCGTGCAGCACAAACTCACCATCATGCGGCGCAAGGAAACCTCGACGGGCAGCTTCCGCCGCCTGTTGCGCGAAATCTCCACGTTGCTGTGTTACGAGGTGACGCGTGATCTCGAGCTGACGATGGCAACCATCGAAACACCAATGCAGACGATGGAATCGCCGATCCTCGAGGGTAAGAAGCTGGTCTTCGTGTCGATCCTGCGTGCCGGCAACGGCCTGCTCGAAGGCATGCTGGAACTGGTTCCCTCCGCGCGCGTCTCGCATATCGGCATGTATCGCGACCACGACACGCTGCAGCCGGTGGAATACTATTTCAAGGCGCCCGAAGGTCTCGACGAGCGCCTTATGATCGTCGTCGATCCGATGCTGGCAACCGGCAACTCCTCGATCGCCGCGATCCAGAAGCTCAAGGAACGCGGCGCCACCAACATCCGCTTCCTCTGCCTGCTCGCAGCCCCCGAGGGCATCAAGAACTTCCAGGAAGCCCATCCTGATGTGAAGATCTATACCGCTTCGATCGACAGCCATCTCAACGAGAAGGGCTACATCATGCCCGGTCTCGGCGATGCCGGCGACCGCATGTACGGCACGAAGTAATTAATACGCCGTTTACCATTTAAGATGTTACATGGGGCCTGGGCTATGTTTCCAGGCCTTATCTCCTTCCGCCGTTAGCAACTTTTCAGCAATTGTGGCTTAGCTGCTAAAGATACGGCCGCGCATGATGCACGGTTTATACAGGAAGGATTTCTGTTTCCATGCTCTTGCGTACAGTCATATTCGCAAGCATCGCAGCGGTGCTTGCAACACAGGTTCCTTCCTTCATCGGAAGCGCGCCTGCACGACCGGAAGGCCCGATCTCCGCCAATTTCGTTTCCGGTGCCATCGACCCCTCACCTACGACCGCCATAACCGGCAATGGCAGCAGCATGCGCCTGCAGGCCGACCAGCAGGGCCATTATACGGGCGATTTCCGCATCAACGGCAAATCGGTCTCCGGCCTGATCGATACCGGCGCCACCTATGTCGCGCTGAACGAGACCATGGCTCGCCGCCTCGGCTACACCGCCAACCAGCTCGATTTCCGCTATTCGGTCAACACCGCCAACGGCCAGACAAAGGCCGCCCATATCATGCTTGACCGCGTGGAAATCGGGGGCATTCGCGTGCGCGATGTCGAGGCTTTCGTCTTGAAGGACGAAGCCCTGTCTTCGACGCTCGTCGGCATGAGCTTCCTGAAGAAGCTAGCCTCCTACGCGGTGGCTGATGGCTCGCTCAGCATGAAGCAGTAAACTCTCAAAGCCGCGATGAAATGACCGGTGGCAGCGCAGGCGCGCTGTCGCCGATCGTGTAGTTCGCCTGAAGCGCCGCAGCCGCTATCTTCGCCGCATCGTCGGTCGCCGCATGCACGAAGCCGATCGGATCGCCGCGCTCGATGCGCGTGCCGAGCGGCAACAGATGGTCGAACCCGACGCGGTGGTCGATCCGGTCGTCAGGATGCCGTCGCCCGCCACCGAGGTCGATCACAGCAATTCCGATATCGCGGGCATCGCAGCCCGTCAGCCAACCATCCCGTGCCGCCACGACGGGCAGGATGGACGGGGCAGGGGTCAGATGGAGCTCCGGCCTCTCCAGAAGGTCGGCCGGTCCGCCCAGCATGTGTGCCATGCGGCCGAAAATCTCCGCCGCCTTGCCGGATGAAACTGCTTCCGCTGCCCTCCTCTCGCCGTCCTCTAGGGAGGAGGCGACGCGCGATTGCACCAGCATCTCGGCCGCAAAGGCAAGCACGACCTTCTCCAGCCGCGTGCCCTTTTTCTCGCCTTTCAGGAACGCCAGACAGTTGCGGATTTCGAGCGTATTGCCGACGGCGTCGGCCAACGGCTCGTTCATGTCGGTTATCAGTGCCGAGGTCTTGAGCCCCGCCCCATTCGCGACCTCGACCAGCGATTTCGCCAGCTGCGCCGCCTCCTCGGGTGAAGCCATGAAGGCGCCGTTGCCGACCTTCACGTCGAGCACCAACGTCTGAAGACCGGCCGCCAGCTTCTTCGATAGGATCGACGCGGTGATCAGCGGAATGGAATCGACCGTCGCGGTCACGTCACGCACCGCGTAGAGCTTTCCGTCGGCCGGCGCCAGCGCTGCGGTCTGGCCGATGATGGCGCAGCCCGCCTCCTTCACCACCTTGCGAAAGCGCGTTGCATCGGGACTAACAGTATAGCCTGGTATGGATTCCAGCTTGTCGAGCGTGCCGCCGGTGTGGCCGAGCCCGCGTCCTGATATCATCGGCACCGCCAGCCCGCAGCTTGCTGCGATCGGCGCGAGCATCAGCGAGACGTTGTCGCCGACCCCGCCGGTCGAATGCTTGTCGGCGATCGGCCTGTCGATATCGGCCCATGACAGCATGTCGCCGGAGCGGGCCATCGCCATGGTCAGCGCCACGATTTCGTCGCGCTCCATCCCCTCGAACCAGACAGCCATGGCAAAGGCGCCGATCTGCCCTTCGGAGAGCGCCCCCTTGGCAAGCGCGCCGATGAACGCCCCGATATCCTCATCGGACAGCCTCCCGCCGTCGCGTTTTCGCCGAATGATCTCCTGCGGGATCACCTCAGTAGCTCGCCGCAGCAGCCGGAGCCGATTGCGTGCCGGACAGCACCGCCAGGATGTCGTCGAGCACACCGGACGCGCCGAAGCGGAAGGTCGAGGGGATCGCCCAGTCGGGCGTCATGATCGTCTCGGCGAGGCTGAGATAAAGTGCTGCATCCGCCACCGAGGCAATGCCTCCGGCCGGCTTGAAGCCGACCTTGCGTCCGCTCTGGCGTATCGCCCGAAGCATGATGTCGGCCGCCTCAAGCGTTGCATTGACCGAAACCTTGCCGGTCGAGGTCTTGATGAAGTCGGCGCCGGCCTCGATCGCCAGTTCCGAAGCGCGGCGGATCATCGCCGCATCCTTGATCTCGCCGGTCTCAAGGATCACCTTGAGCAACGTGGCTTCGCCGCATTCGGCGCGCACGGCGGCAACCATGTCGGTCACAGCCCGGCCGCTGCCGGCGATGAACTTGCGATAGGGAATGACGAGGTCGATCTCGTCGGCGCCATCAGCGATTGCCTCGCGGGTCTCCGCCGCCACGTCGGCGACCTCCATGTCGCCGGAGGGGAAGTTGACGACGGTGGCGATCTTGACGGGATGGCCGCTGCCGAGGATCGAGCGCGCATGCGCCACGAAGCGCGGCCAGATGCAGATCGCGGCGCTATTGCCATAGGGCGTCTGCGCGCGTGCGCACAAGGCCTCGATCTGCGCTTCCGTGCAGTCGTCCTTGAGGTTGGTGAGGTCAAGCAGCGACAGCGCCACGGCCGCCGTTTCCTTCAGCGAGTGATTGCTCATGCTTCATTTCCTCCAGCCGCGATCATCTCTTTGAGGATGGCGGCGAGACGGGCACCGCCGATGGGCGCCATCTCCTTGGTTTCGTCGTGGCTCAGTTCCGAACCCGTCATTCCGGCCCCATAGTTGGTGATAACGGAAGCCGCCGCAACCCTCATGTCCAGCATTCGGGCAATGATCACCTCAGGCACGGTCGACATCCCGACAGCATCGGCGCCGAGAATGCGGGCCATGCGGATTTCCGCCGGCGTCTCGAAGCTCGGACCCGAGAACCACATGTACACACCCTGTGCCAGCGGGATGCCGGCTGTATAGGCCGCCTCGCGCATCGCCTCCGCAAGTGCCGCATCGTAAGCCGAGGTCATGCCCACGAACCGCCGGTCGCTCTCCTCGCCGATCAGCGGATTGATGCCGGAATAATTGATGTGATCGGTGATCTGCATCACCGATCCGGGCGCCAGATCGTCCCGCAGCGACCCCGCCGAATTGGTCAGGATCAGCGTCTCGACACCCAGCCCCTTGAGTACCTCGATCGGTACCCGCATGGCATTGGCATCGCCTTTCTCGTAGAAGTGCACCCGGCCTGACAGCATGATGACAGGCACACCGCCCAGCCTGCCGGCCACCACCTCGCCAGCATGGCCGGAGACGGCGCTGACCGGAAAGCCAGGGATATCCGCATAGGAAACCCTGACCGGATCCTCGATCGCGCTCACCAGAGATCCGAGCCCCGAGCCCAGCACGATACCGAAGCGCGGCGCAAGCCCGCCGAGCTTCGCGTGCAGCAGGTCGAGCGCGGCCTTCATCCGAGTTCGGTCTCGAAGCTGAACGGCAAAAGCTCGTCCATGGTCATGGTCTTCTTCACGCCGGTCTCGTCGCAAAGATAGATTTTCGTACCCTTGGAGGCGAATTCCGAGATCTTCTGCCGGCAGCCGCCGCAGGGCGGGCAAAGTGCCAGCTTCTCGGCGATCACGGCGATCTCGACGATCTTCTTCGCCCCGCCCATGATCATCGCGCTGATGGCGGTCGGCTCGGCGCACCAGCCTTGAGGAAACGACAGGTTCTCGATATTGGCGCCGGTATACACCTTTCCGTCCTCGGCGCGGATGGCAGCGCCGACGGGGAATTTCGAATACGGCGCGTGCGCGAAGGCCATGGCGCCGCGGGCGGCTTCGAAGAGGTCGTGGGACATGGGTCTATCGCTCCTTGGTATAGGGCACGCCGCCGGCCTTCGGCGGGATGGCTTTCCCGATGAAGCCCGCCAAAAGCACGCAGGTGAGGATATAGGGCAGTGCCTGGAAAACCTGCACCGGCACCTCTCCGATGAGAGGGACGGGCTTGCCCTGCATGAAGTTGCCGAGCGCATCGAGGAAGCCGAACAGCAGGCAGGCGAACATGACAGGCACCGGCTTCCACTTGGCGAAGACGAGTGCGGCGAGCGCGATATAGCCCTTGCCGGCCGACATGTCCTTGATGAAGGCGGCCGATTGCGCGATCGCCAGATAGGTGCCGGCGAAGCCGCAGAGGATGCCGGCGCAGATGACCGCGCGGTAGCGCAGCCAGGTGACCGAGATGCCCGCCGTATCGACCGCGCCCGGGTTTTCGCCGACGGCGCGCATGCGCAGGCCAAAGCGCGTCCGGTAGAGGATCCACCAGGAGAGCGGTACGGCGAGGAAGGCGAGGTAGGTCAGGATGTTGTTGCCGGAGATGACGTTGGCATAGAGCGGCCCGAGGATCGGTACCTCGTGCAACGCCTCGGCACCGGGGAGCGTGATCGGCGTAAAGCGCGCCTCAGGCGCAAGCTGCGGTGAGCGCCCGCCCTGGCCGAACCACGCTTGGCCGAGCACGATGGTGATACCGGCGACGAAGAAGTTGATCGCGACGCCCGAGATGATCTGGTTGCCGCGATTGGTGATCGAGGCGAAGCCGTGCACGAAGCTCAGCGCCACCGAGCAGGCGATGCCGGCGCAAAGTCCTGCCCAGGGCGAGCCGGTGAGATAGGCGACGCAGGCTGCGGCAAAGGCCGAGCCCAGCATCTTGCCCTCGAGCCCGATGTCGAAGATCCCCGCGCGCTCGGAAAACAGCCCTGCCAGCGCCGTGAAGATCAGCGGGATCGACAGGCGGATCGTGGAGCTCAGAACGCTGATGAAGATATCGTAGAATTCCATCGTCGTTTTCCTTAAGCCCGCTTGAACTGTTGGTAGAGGCGAACCATCGCCGGCCGGTACATGTACTCAAGCGCGCCGGCAAACAGGATGACGAGACCCTGGATGACCAGGATCATCTCGCGGGTGATATTCGGCATTTCGAACGAGATCCAGTCGCCGCCCTGATAGAGAATACCGAACAAGATGGCCGACAAGACGATTCCGACGGGATGGTTGCGTCCCATCAGCGACACCGCGATGCCGACGAAGCCGGCGCCGCCGACGAACTCCACCTGCAGGCGGGCCGACGAGCCCATGACCGGGTTGAGCGCCATCATGCCCGCCAGCGCGCCCGAAAGCAGCATGGCGATGATGACGATACGTGCATAGGGAATGCCGGCATAGGCCGCCGCACTCGGGCTGACGCCGAGCGTGCGCATCTCGAAGCCGAGCTTGGTGCGCCAGATCAGCACCCAGACGAACCAGGCGGCGACCAGCGCGATGATGAAGGAGACGTTGAAGGGTGCGGCACCCAGCTTGGCGCCGAACATGTCCATGATCCAACCGAGCTTCGGCAGCTGCCCGCCCTCGAGGAAAGTGCGGGTTTCCGGCGCCATCTTGCCGGGCACGATCAGCACGTGCACGAGCAGATAGACCATCAATGCCGCGCCGATATAGTTGAACATGATCGTGGTGATGACGATATGGCTGCCACGCTTGGCCTGCAGCCAGGCTGGAATGAACGCCCAGGCCGCGCCGAACAGGCCAGCGCCGACCACGGCGACGGGCATGGTCACGTACCACGGCACGAACTTGTCAAGCGCCAGCGCCACCAGCGCACAGCCCAGCCCGCCGAGATAGGCTTGGCCTTCCGAGCCGATGTTGAACAGCCCGGCATGGATGGCGACCGCCACCGACAGGCCGGTGAAGATGAAGCTGGTGGCATAGTACAGCGTAAAGCCGATGCCTTCGCCGCTCCCGAGCGCGCCTTCGATCAGAAGCGACAGTGCGCCGAGCGGGCTTTCGCCGATCAGCCAGACGACGAAGCCGGAGATCAGGAAGGCGGTGAGAAGGTTCAGGATCGGGATGAGGCCGTAGTTGATCCAGCGGGGGAGGGGAAGGGAAGCAGTGCTCATCAAGGCCTCACGCGGCAATGCCGGCCATCATCAGGCCGAGGGTCTGTTCACCGGCATCGGGCGTCTTCTCGCCGACAACATGGCCGGCGAACATGACAAGGATACGGTCTGAAAGGGCGCGGATTTCGTCGAGCTCGACGGAGACGAGCAGGATTGCCTTGCCCGCGTCGCGCATCTCGATGATCCGGCGGTGGATGAATTCGATGGCGCCGATATCGACGCCGCGGGTAGGCTGGCCGATGATCAGCGCCGTCGGGTCGCGCTCGATCTCGCGGGCAACGACGATCTTCTGCTGATTGCCGCCGGAAAAATTGGCGGTCTTCAGCCGCGGGTTCGGTGGCCGGATGTCGTATTTCTCGATCTTCTCCATCGCGTCCTTGCGGATCGCTTCGAGGTCGAGCAGCGGGCCCTTGCTGTATTGAGGATTGCGGTGATAGCCGAGCACTGAGTTCTCGTATTCCTCGAACTTCAGCACGAGGCCCATGTGGTGGCGGTCCTCGGGGATGTGTGCGAGCCCAAGCTCGCGCAGCCGCGCCGGATCGGCCTTGTCGATCGGTTGGCCATCGAGCAGGATCTCGCCCGAATGCGGCTTGCGGATGCCCGCGATCGCTTCGAGAAGCTCCGACTGCCCGTTGCCGGCAACCCCCGCCACGCCGACGATCTCGCTGGCGCGCACGTCGAACGACACGTTGTCGACCATGACGACGCCGCGGTCGTCCTTCACCGTCAGATTGCGCACCGACAGGATGACCTTGCCGGGATTGGCCTCGCCCTTCTGCACACGAAGTAGCACGCGGCGGCCGACCATCAGCTCGGCCAGCTCCTCGACCGTCGTCTCGGCGGTCTTGCGGGTCGCCACCATCTCGCCGCGGCGCATGACCGACACCGTATCGGTGATCGCCATGATCTCGCGCAGCTTGTGGGTGATGAGGATGACCGTCTTGCCCTGGTCGCGCAGCACTTTGAGGATGCGGAACAGGTGGTCGGCTTCGGCAGGCGTCAGCACGCCGGTGGGCTCGTCGAGAATGAGGATCTCGGCGCCGCGATACATGGCTTTCAGGATTTCGACGCGCTGCTGCAGGCCAACAGGGAGCTGCTCGATCAGCGCATCCGGGTTGACCTCAAGGCCGTATTCCTTTTCCAGCCGCTTCAGTTCGGCGCGGGCCGACGCCACGCCGCGAGCGAGCAAAGCTCCGCCCTCGGCGCCGAGCATGATGTTCTCGAGTACCGTGAAATTATCAACAAGCATGAAGTGCTGGTGCACCATGCCGATACCGGTTGCGATCGCCGTCTGGCTGTCCTTGATCGTCACGGCCTGGCCGTTGACCCGGATCTCGCCTTGGTCGGCGTGGTAGAAACCGTAGATGATCGACATCAGCGTCGATTTTCCGGCTCCGTTTTCCCCGATGATGCCGTGGATGGATCCCTTGGCGACGGTGAGGTTGATGTCTTTGTTGGCGTGGACGGCACCGAATTTCTTGTCGATGCCCACAAGTTCGATAGCGGGCGTGTCAGTCACAGCAGGCTCCAGATACGAAAAGGGCGTATGGCGAAAATCAATTCCGCCATACGCCCAATTTCAGGCGCGGATCACTTCGGGCAGGCGTTGTCCGAGGTGTAGTCGTGAACCTTGACGGTGCCCGCGATGATGTCGGCCTTGGCCTTTTCGACGGCTGCCAGCATTTCAGGCGTGATCAGCGCCTTGTTGTTGTCGTCGATCGCTGCCGAAACGCCGTCTTCCTTGACGCCGAGCGACTGCACGCCGCCGGTGAACTTGTCGGCCTTGGTGTCGGTGTAGGCGTTGTAGACGGCGAGATCGACGCGCTTGACCATCGAGGTCAGGACCGAGCCCGGATGCAGGTGGTTCTGGTTCGAATCGACGCCGATCGAGAACTTCTTGTTGTCGGCGGCAGTCTGCAGAACGCCGAGGCCGGTTGCGCCGGCTGCCGCGTAGATCACGTCTGCGCCCTGGTCGATCTGGTTCTTGGTGAGCTCACCGCCGCGAACCGGGTCGTTCCACGCTGCACCGGTCGTGCCGGTCATGTTCTGGAACACTTCCATCTTGGCGTTGGCAGCGCGCGCGCCCTGCTCGTAGCCGCACTCGAACTTGCGGATCAGCGGAATGTCCATGCCGCCGACGAAACCGACCTTGCCTGTTTTCGACGCCATGCCGGCGAGAACGCCGACGAGGTACGATCCTTCTTCTTCCTTGTAGACGACCGAACGGACGTTCGGCTTGTCGACGACCGCGTCAACGATGATGAACTTGGTATCCGGGAATTCGGCCGCAACCTTCTCGATCGCCGAGGTCCAGGCGAAGGATACGGCAACAACCGGGTTGAAGCCGCGGCTGGCGAAGTTGCGGATGGCCTGTTCGCCCTGGGTGTCGCCTGTTGGTTCGAAGTCGCGGTAGGCGATACCGGTTTCCTTCTTGAACTTCTCGGCGCCATTGTAGGCGGCTTCGTTGAATGACTTGTCGAACTTTCCGCCGGTGCCGTAGACCAGTGCCGGCTTGACGTCGGCAGCGAGCGCCGTCGTGGACATGGCAGCCACGGCAAGGACGGTCAGAAGGGATTTTTTCATTGTGCAGCCCTGTTGTTGCTATTTGTTAGGGGTCCTCCCGCAAGCCCGTTTTCAGGCATGTCTGCGGAACACCGACCTCCCCCCGGAGGCCTGGCTTGACGCATCCTTGCATGGCGCGAAAAAAAACTCACGGGAAATTTTTCGGCTGGTAAAAATTTGCCGACATTGCGTAAAAACCGGCCAACGCAATCGTTTTTTACGCAAAACTACCGCTAAAATGCGATTTTTATAGCCATTTTGAAGCGCCGCCACACAATTGCGGCCGCGCTGTCAATCATGTCCGCGCCACACGCTGATCGCCGATCGAGAACCATCGGCGCCACGTCAGGTAGCAGAAATGCTGACAAGGATGGTGGAGACCGGCGCGTCGCCTAAGCCGCGAAACGACCGGCAACAGGCGGCTTCTTGTAACCCGCCATCCACAGGAGGAGCGACAGGACCAGGAACACCGCAAAAGCCGGCTGCATCATCAGCCACTGGAAGCCGATCGTGTAGAAGCGGGGGTGGATATAGTAGGCGATGGTCGATTGCAGCGCCTCGAAGGATGAAGCACTCATGTCCTGCCAGGCATCGCCCATCGGCGTGATGACCACCGAGGACGCCGCCACCGACTGGATGCTGTCGATCGTTCCGGCAATCACCGCGACCGCCAGCGCGATCAGGCTCGCCAAACGCAAAAGGAAACGCATTACACTCTCCGCCACCGATCCGCCGGTTTTGACCCGGCCAGTTGCGCCCATTCTCCAAGACATGAGACACTAGTGCCCCGCCGCCGGAACCGCAATGGACCGCATTCCGGCACTTTTGCTGGAAGAAGTCAAAAAACTGTTAGATTTAGGTTGATCCCTGAAAATTCATCGGTATATATCGCGCCGTTCCAACGATTTGCATCAAGCGATGCGGATCGGCAATCAAGGACAGGTGGCCGAGTGGTTTAAGGCGCACGCCTGGAACGCGTGTGTACGTGAAAGCGTACCGTGGGTTCGAATCCCACCTTGTCCGCCATTTCGTCGCAAGTCGATACCTCCAATATCCGTCGCGCCATCGACGTGCGATTTGCTAGCCGATGCCCGCGTTCGTCCCGCGCTTCACCACCCTGTTGCATTCCGCCAACAGCCTCGCGCCGAATATCCCAAGCCCTTCTGTATTTCCCCCAGCGAACACAATTTGGTCACCGACAACGGGCCAGGGAGAGGGATCACAGACCACGTTTCTCATTGGATATCCTAAAATTGCATAGCTTTTCCATTCTTCGGTCGCTTGTCGTGGCGGCCGGCGTTTCGCTGCTTGCGGCTTGCACGCAGCTTCCCTCCCAACCGATCGACGTCGCCATGCCCACACCGCCGGCCGTCGAGGCACCAGCGCCCGTCGAAGTGTCGCAGCCGGAGCGCCCGGTCGATAAGCCGGATTATCCGCTGATCTATGCCGATCTTGATGATAGCAACTATCGCCTCCCGGCGATCAGCTATGCCGAGGTCGATCCGCGCTATCTGCGCCAGGAGGTCGATTACCTCAGCGACGAGCCGCCGGGCTCGATCGTCGTCGATACCGAGACCAAATTCCTCTATTTCATTCTGAAAAACGACCGGGCGATCCGCTATGGCGTCAGCCTGGGGGCCCAGGGTCGCGCCTGGAAGGGGCGGGCCGTGATCCAGTGGAAGCGCAAATGGCCGACCTGGACGCCGACGCCGTCGATGATCGGCCGCAATCCCAGGCTCAGCGAATGGAAGCAAGGCATGCCGCCGGGGCTCAGCAATCCGCTCGGCGCCCGCGCGCTCTATATCTTCCAGGATGGCCAGGACACGCTCTATCGCATCCATGGCTCTCCGGAATGGCGCTCGATCGGCAAGAACGCTTCGTCCGGCTGCGTGCGCATGTTCAATCAGGATATCATCGATCTCTACGACAGGGTTCGCGGCAAGGCGATCCTCGTCGTCAAGTAAGATCGCTGCGGGCGCTGCCGAAGCGGCGCCCGTCCGGCACGGATAATCGAGATGCAGGGGGCAAGCGTGGCATGCTGCCTTGCATCCCCGCCAATATGCTGTAAACGCAGCGTCGGAACGCGACCGCCGTTAACTTTAGAACGGGGTCGGGCGGCAGATTGACGTCACGTCGCTGTCACGAGATCACGTGGCCGTTCCCTCGTCCCCCAGCACATGACTGCCCTCTTATAACGCGCCTCAGACCAGCACGGCCTGGTCGACCAGATCCTCGGTGCCGAAGAACTTCAGATAACGCTCGACTTCAGCCGGTTCACCTGTCGCCTTCTGCGGGTTGTCGGAGAGTTTGACGGCCGGGCGGCCGTTGGCGTCGCTGACCTTGCAGACGATCGAAATCGGGTTGAGGCCGGAGATCTCGGTCGGGGCGCAGCCGGCGAAGTCGTTGGTGAGGTTGGTGCCCCAGCCGAAGCTCATGCGCACGCGGCCCTCGAAATGCTTGTAGGTATCGATGATCGCGTCGACGTCCATCCCGTCGGAGAAGATCAGCATCTTCTGCCGGGGATCGCGTCCCATCTTCTTCCACCAGGCGATGATCTTCTCGCCGCCTTCGATCGGTGGCGCGCTGTCGGGGCGAAAGCCGGTCCAGTCCGCCACCCATTCCGGCGCGTCGCGCAGGAAGGCGGCGGTGCCGAAGGCATCGGGAAGCACGATCAGGAGGTTGCCGCCGTAAAGCTTGTTCCAGTCGCGCAGCACCTTGTAGGGCGCGTTGCGCAGCTCCTCGTCGGTCTCGGCAAGCGCGGCCGCCACCATCGGCAGTTCATGCGCGTTGGTGCCGACCGCTTCGAGATCGTTGTCCATGGCGAGCAGCACGTTGCTGGTGCCAGTAAAGCCAGCGCCGATGCCTTCCTTGAGCGCCTCGACGCACCAGCGTTGCCACAAGAAGCTGTGGCGGCGGCGCGTTCCGAAGTCGGAAATGCGCAGGCCCGGCAGTTCGCGCAGCCGCTCGACCTTCTCCCACATGCGCGCCTTGGCGCGGGCATAGAGCACGTCGAGCGTAAATGGTCCGAGCGCGCGTAGCGCCGAGCGTGAGCGCAGCTCGTTGATGATCGCGAGCGCGGGAATTTCCCACATCGTCGTCTCTTTCCACGAACCGTGGAAATCGAGCCTGTACTGCCCGTCGCGCTTCGAAAGCTCGTATTCCGGCAGCTGGAAATGCGAGAGCCAGGCCAGGAATTCAGGCTCGAAGATCTGCGCACGGCCGTAAAAGCTGTTACCCGCCAGCCAGATCATCTCCTTCTTGGAAAGCCGCAGCGTCCGGGCGTGGTCGAGTTGCGCGCGCAGTTCTCCCTCGTCGATTTCCTCGGCCAGCAGCACCCGCTTGGTGCGGTTTATGACGGTAAAGGTGGCGTTGACCTCGGGATAGAGCTTCCAGATCATCTGCAGCATCAACAGCTTGTAGAAGTCAGTGTCGATCAGGCTGCGGACGATGGGGTCGAGTTTCCAAGCGTGGTTGTAAACGCGCCGTGCAATATCTGTCTTCGCCATCGATTCCACCCTATCCAATCCGGATGAAGTCGCCGAAAAGGCGCACGACAACCGGCCTGTGCGTCTTCTTATCGAAAACTCGGCCGGCAATGTCCAGAACAAATAAACCCGGCCGTTTCGAGCCAAGCCGGGAGCAATCGGAGGCCCGCCTACTGCGCGTTTGTCGACGGCGCGTCTGCCCGCCCGGCGGGCGTCGGAGCTTCCGTGCCGGAGTGCCCGTCGCTGCCCTGAGCCGGAGCGGGCGCTGAGTGCGTGGGTTCGTCCGGTTGCGGCAAATGATAGCGGCTCCAGATCTCGACGGGGATCCAGACGGCGAACGCCAGAAGCAGTGCTGCGATCAGCACGCGCAAGATACGCAGGCTGGTCGGTGACTTCCGCTTGGTCCGCCCGGTCATCGGTTCTTGTGGCGCCTGAGCGCGGCCCTCGCCTTCGCTCCACGGTCTCTCGATCCGCTCGACCATGCCTGCCCTTTCCAAATCGCGCGGCATTGGCCGCCCTTCAAACATCAGGGAAAGAAACGGCCACTGGCAGCGATGGTTCCCGCCTCAGTAGCCGCGGTCGCGGTCGACCACATATTGCAGCGGCTGGCCTTGCTCGAAGCGGGCGATCTGCCGCTCCACATGGCGAAACAGCGCGTTCTCCTCAGAACTCGCCGCATCATGCGGCGTGATGAAAACACCAGGCAGATCCCAAAGCGGGCTGTCCGAAGGCAGCGGCTCGACCACGAAGACATCGAGCGAAGCGCCGCCAAGCACGCCGGCTTCGATCGCCGAGACGATGTCTGCCTCGACCTGGCTCTTGCCGCGCCCGGCATTGATGAACACCGGCTTTCCAAGCGCACCGCCCTGCCGCAGCCTGGAAAACAGCGCGGCGTTGTAGAAGCCTGTCGTCTCCGGCGTCAGCGGCAGCAGGCCGACGAGGATGTCGGTCTTGGCAAGAAATGCGTCGAGCCCGGTCGCGTCGAATGTCTCGATGCCATTGATTTCTTTCGCCGTGCGCGACCAGCCAATGACGCTGAAGCCCATGACCTTCAGCTTGCGTACAGCATCCTGGCCGAGCACGCCGAGGCCCATGACGCCGACGGTGAGCTCCGAGGCCTCCGGCGCCACGTCGCGGCCCCATTCGCGCCAGCGCTGCAACCGGTCGTGCTCCGCCTGCCCACGCTGGTGCATCAGGCACTGCATCACCACCCATTCGCTCATCCGCGTCGTCAGGCTGTGGTCGACGAAGCGCACGATCGGCACGTCGGGAAGGCCGGGCAGGTTCATGAAACTGTCGACACCCGCGCCACCCGAGAAGATCACTTTCAGGTTCGGCGCCCGCGAAAAAAGATCCGCATCCGGCTTCCACAGCAGCGCGTAGTCGAGGCCGGAAAGATCTCGGCCCTTGGTCTCGGGATCAGCGAGATTGACGCTGCCGCGATCGACAAAGGCGGTTTTCAGGATACGCGCGACGGTATCGGGATTGAACTTGAGATCGACGAGAATGGGGGCTGGCTTGGAAGCTGGCATGTTGTCTGGAGCTCTGACGTCGTTAGTGTTGCACGGAAGGCGTCGGCCGCGCCTCGATGTTGAAGGCCGCCGCCATCAGCGCCTTGGTGTAATCGTCCTTCGGCGCGCGGAAGATGTCGGCAGACGGCCCTTGTTCCACCACCTTGCCGAAGCGCATCACGATCACCTCGTTGGCCAGCGCCTTCACCACCTTCAGATCGTGGCTGATGAAGAGATAGGCGAGGTCGTGCTTCTGCTGCAGGTCGCGCAGCAGATCCACCACCTGCGCCTGCACGCTCATGTCGAGCGCCGAGGTCGGCTCGTCGAGCATGACGAAGCGCGGTTTCAGCACCATGGCGCGGGCAATGGCGATACGCTGCCGCTGGCCGCCGGAGAATTCATGCGGGTAGCGCCAGCGGGTGGTGGGGTCGAGCCCAACTTCCTCCAGCGCCCAGCAGACGCGGCGGTCGCGCTCCTCGTAGGAGAGCTCGCGTTCATGCACCTTCAGTCCCTCGGCGATGATGTCGCCCACAGACATGCGCGGGCTGAGCGAGCCATAGGGGTCCTGGAACACCACCTGCATCTGGTTGCGCAGCGGTCGCATCTCGGTGAAGGAATAGGCGGCGATATCCTTGCCCACGAAGCTGATCCGCCCCTGCGAGGAGATCAGCCGCGTCAGCGCCAGCCCGAGCGTCGTCTTGCCCGAGCCGGATTCCCCGACCACGCCGAGCGTCTGCCCGGCACGCAGCGAAAGATCGATGCCGTCGACCGCCTTGACGTGATCCACCACCTTGCGCATCAGCCCCGCCTTGATCGGGAACCAGACCTTGATATCCGATCCCTGCATCACGATCGGTTTGGAGCTGTCGGCAAGCGGCGGCTCGCCGCGCGGCTCGGAGGCGAGCAGGTGGCGGGTATACGCATGCTGCGGATTGGTGAAGACCTCTTCGACCGTGCCGGTCTCGACGATCTCGCCCTTGGTCATCACGCAGACCCGGTCGGCGAACTTGCGCACGATGCCGAGGTCGTGGGTGATGAACAGCATCGACATGCCATGCTGCCCCTTCAGCTGCCGCAAGAGCTCGAGAATCTGCGCCTGCACGGTGACGTCGAGCGCTGTCGTCGGCTCGTCGGCAATCAAGAGTTCCGGCCGGTTGGCGAGCGCCATCGCGATCATCACGCGCTGCCGCTGCCCGCCCGACAGCTCGTGCGGATAGGCCTTCAGCCGTTTTTCCGGCTCGCGGATGCCCACCTGGTTGAGCAGCTCAAGCACCCGCGTGCGCGCCGCCTGTCCCTTCAGGCCCTGGTGCAGTTCGAGGATCTCGGCGATCTGCTTTTCGATGTTGTGCAGCGGGTTGAGCGAGGTCATCGGTTCCTGGAAGATCATCGTGATGTCGTTGCCGCGCACATCGCGCAACGCCTTGTCGGATGCCTTCAAGAGGTCCTTGCCCTTGAACAGGATCTCGCCGGAGGGATGGCTGGCCGAGGGGTAGGGCAGCAGCCTGAGGATCGAATTGGCCGACACAGATTTCCCCGACCCGGATTCGCCCACCAGTGCCACCACCTCGCCCTTGTTGACGTCGAAGGAAATCCGGTCCACCGCCACCGACGTCTGGCCTCCTTGATGGAAGGCGACGGAGAGATCGCGGACGGACAAAAGCGGTTCGGTCATCGGGACATGCTCGCAAGAAAAGAAGTGAGGGTGGCGTCGTCGGGCTCGGCCAGAATGTAGGGCAGGATCTCGGTCGGTCCGGACCCGATGCGCTTGTCGGACGAAAGAAAGTGGGTGCAGCCGCATGCGATCGCTGTTGCGACGTGCACGGCGTCGGGAAGCTTGCGCGCGGGATTGGCGGCTCTCAGCCTCGCCGCCGATATCAGGACGTCGCGTGTCACCGGCCGCAGGTCCAGCCAGTGACTTTCACTGATCATGTCATCGTAAAATCGAACCAACGCGTCGTCGCCGTTTCTGTGAGGAACCACCAACAATTCGGCTAGCGTCAGTTCCGTGGTAACAAAACGTTGAGCGCCCAGCATCTTCGCTTGGGAAAGCAGTAGCGACGCTTTTTTCGCGAGATCATCGAACGTCTCGAAAGCGAGAATGAAGAAATTGGTGTCGAGATAGACCCGTCCGATTCCTCCCATCAATAATCCCACTCGTCGCGCAGTTCGCGAATACGGGCGACACCCTCTTCAACGCTAACGGACTTGCGACCATCAGATTGAAGGCGTTCACGTATGGCCATGATCTCGTGTTGTTCGATCGGTCCCTTCCGCAGGAATGGGTCGTCGTTCTCGACAACATCGGTCGCTTGCGGCTCGCTCTCGACCACGACGCGCACCGTCGCCACGCCCTCCAATCCCTGACGCAAATCCTCGGGAAGCTTCGATACAGGATAATGATCACGCACAATCTTGTTCATCGCAATCGTGCTCCATCAGTTGCAATACCAGCAACTCTACCCGCAAACCCCTTTGATGACGAGACCGCGCCTTCATCCAAACGTCTTCCTCGGATCGAACGCATCGCGCACCGCCTCGCCGATGAAGATCAGCAGCGACAGCATGATCGACATGGCGAAGAAAGCCGTCAGCCCCAGCCAGGGCGCCTGCAGGTTGGCCTTGCCCTGGGCGATCATCTCGCCGAGCGAGGGCGAGCCGGGCGGCATGCCGAAGCCGAGAAAGTCGAGAGAGGTCAGCGTCGTGATCGAGCCGGAGAGGATGAAGGGCAGGAACGTCAGCGTCGCCACCATGGCGTTCGGCAGAAGGTGCCGCCACATGATCGTCCGGTTGCCGACACCCAGCGCCCGCGCTGCGCGCACATATTCGAAATTGCGCGCCCGCAGGAATTCGGCGCGCACCACGCCGACGAAGCCGACCCAGGAGAACAGAAGCATGATGCCGAGCAGCACGAAGAAGCCGGGCGGCAGGATGGCGGCGATGATGAGCAGAATATAGAGCACCGGCATCGACGACCATATCTCGATAAAGCGCTGCAAGAGCAGGTCCGTCCAGCCGCCGAAATAGCCCTGCACCGCGCCTGCCGTCACACCGATCACCGCCGAGCAGATGGTCAGCACCAGCCCGAACAGCACCGAGATGCGGAAGCCGTAGATCACGCGGGCGAGCACGTCGCGCGCCTGGTCGTCGGTGCCCAGCCAATTGAGGTTGCTCCATGTGCAGTTGGGATCGTTCACCCCTTGCGGATAGCCGGAGCAGCGCTCCTGCTCGCTCATCATCCAGAAGGGTGCCGTCGGCGCCGAATGCGGGATGTTGGAATTCACCGAGCGGTAGGAATAGCGGATCGGCGGCCAGATCATCCACCCGTTCGCCTTGATCTCGTCGGCGATCACGTCCGAGCGGTAGTCCGTCTCGGCCAGGAAGCCGCCGAATTTCTCCTCGGGATAGTTGACGAGCACGGGAAACAGGATCTCGCCCTTGTAGGAGGCGATGATTGGCCGGTCGTTGGCGATGAATTCGGCAAACAGGCTGAGCCCGAAAATGAGAAGGAACAGCCAGAGCGACCAGTAGCCGCGCCGGTTGGCTTTGAAGTTCTTCCAGCGCCTGATGTTCGTCGGCGACAGCAGACCCTTGCGCGGCGGCTTGACGGGCGTGGCGGTCGCGGGCTTGGCAGCGGTGTCCATCACACGTCCCTCCGCTCGAAGTCGATGCGCGGATCGATCCAGGTGTAGATCAGGTCGGAGATCAGGCTGACGAACAGGCCGAGCAGCGAGAAGATGTAGAGCGTCGCGAACACGATCGGATAATCGCGGTTGACCACCGACAGGTAACCGAGACGGCCGAGGCCATCGAGCGAGAAGATGTTCTCGATCAGGAGCGAGCCGGTGAAGAAGGCCGAGATGAAGGCGCCCGGGAAGCCGGCGATGATGATCAGCATGGCGTTGCGGAACACGTGGCCGTAGAGCACCTTGCGCTCGTTCAGCCCCTTGGCGCGCGCCGTCACCACATACTGCTTCTTGATCTCTTCGATGAAGGAGTTCTTGGTGAGCAGCGTCGTTGTCGCAAACGCTGCCAAAGACAGCGAGATCAGCGGCAGTGCCAGGTGCCAGAAATAGTCGAGCGGCTTCTGCCACCACGCTAGCTGGTCGAAATTGTCGGAGACGAGGCCGCGCAGCGGAAACCAGTCGTAGAAGGACCCGCCGGCAAAGAGCACGATCAAAAGGATACCGAACAGAAAACTCGGAACGGCATAGCCGATGATGATTACGCCCGAGGTCCACACGTCGAAGGTCGAGCCGTCCTTCACCGCCTTGCGGATGCCGAGCGGGATCGAGATGCCGTAGGAGAAGATCATGATCCAGATGCCGAGCGAGGCCGACACCGGCAGCTTGTCCTTGATCAGCTCAAGCACCGTGGTGTTGCGGAAGAAGCTCTCGCCGAAATCGAAGCGGATATAGTTCCACATCATCTCGCCGAAGCGCGTCAGCGGCGGCTTGTCGAAGCCGAACTGTTTCTCGAGCTTTTTGATCAGCTCCGGATCGAGCCCCTGCGCACCGCGATATTTCGAGCCGCCTTCGTCGAGCCCGCCAGCGCCCATAAGGTCACCGCCACCGCCGGAAAGTCGGGCATCCGCGCCTTGCGCATCGCCGGTCAGCTGGGCGATCACCTGCTCGACAGGCCCACCCGGCGCGAACTGAATGACGGTGAATGAAATGGCCATGATGCCGATAATGGTCGGGATCATCAGAAGCAGGCGGCGAAGGATATAGTCTCCCATCAGCGAGCGGCCTCCGGGGAGTTCTGTCGTAGGCTGTCCAGTCTATCGCCGCCCAATCGTAAAGCCTTCCTCTGCCGGTCCGTGCCGGCGCTGATCATGGTCCGAAGTGATTCGGTTGGCCCATTTGGAGCCCAGCCGTCAGGCCAATGCAAGTCCGCTCATTTCTTGGCGGAAGACGACCACCAGATGTCGGGAAAGCCGGTCGCATAGGTCGGGTATTCGGTCGGCCGGGTGATCGTGTTCCAGTAGGTGATCGACTGCGTGTCGCGATAGAACAATGGCACGACATAGTGACCAGCCATCAGCACCCGGTCGAGCGCCTTGATCGACGCAACCTGTTCGTCGCGGTTGGGCGCGAAGATCACCATGCGGATCAGAGCGTCGACCGCCGGGTCGGAAATGCCGGCATAGTTGCGCGATCCCTGCTGGCTGACGGAGCCCGATCCCCAGTAATCGGCCTGTTCGTTGCCGGGGTTCATCGTTTCCGCCCACACGTTCCAGATCACGTCGTAGTCGAAGCTGCGCACGCGGTTGGTATATTGTGACGCATCCACAGTGCGTACCCGCGCATCGATGCCGATCTTCTTGAGATTGTTGGCGTAGGGCACCGCCCAGCGCTCGAATACGGGGCTTGAGAGCAGGATCTCGAAGCTCATCGGCTTGCCGGTCTGGGCGTTGACCATGCGGTTGCCCTTGATGTCCCAGCCCGCTTCCTTGAGCAGCTTGATCGCCGTGCGCAGATTGTCGCGGCTCTTTTGCGGGTCGCCACCAACAGGGTTCGAATAGGCGGTGGTAAAGACCGAAGGCGAAAGCTTGTCCTTGAGGCCGTTGAGGATCTCCAACTCGCGCCCCTGAGGCAGGCCGGAAGAGGCGAGCTCGGTGTTCCAGAAATAGCTGTCGATGCGTTTGTAGCTGTTGAAGGCAACGGTCCGGTTCAGCTCCTCGAAGTCGAAGGCATAGTTCAGCGCCTCGCGCACCTTCTCGTCCTTGAACGCGTCGCGCCGCGTGTTCAGCACCATGGCTTGCATGATGCCGGTGGCGCGCAGCGCATTCGGCACGTCCTCCTTCTTCACGCGGCCTTCCTTGACTGCGGGGAAGTCGTAGCCGGTCGCCCAGCGCGCCGCGAGCGTCTCCTGCCAGAAGTCGCTGTTGCCGGCGCGGAAGGCCTCGAACTCGACATCGCGGTCGCCGTAATAGGTGTAGGTGATCGAGCCGAAATTGTTCTGGCCGACATTCACGTTGAGGTCCTTGCCCCAATAGTCGTCGCGCAGTTCGTAGCGGATCGTGGCACCCGCCGAGAAGGCGGCGATCTTGTAGGGGCCGGAGCCCATCACCGGTTCCAGCGTCGTCTTGGTGATATCGCGCGGCTTGCCGTCAGGCCCGGTGCCCTCCCACCAGTGCTTCGGCACGACCACCAACTGACCCAGGATATTGGGCAGCTCCTTGTTGTTCTTCTCGTCGAAGGTGAAGGTCACGTCGCGCTCGCCTGATTTCTCGGCCTTCACCACGTGCTTGTAGTAGTTGGAGGCGAGCGGGTTCAGTTCCTTCACCTTGTCGAAACTGAAGATCACGTCCTCTGCTGTCACGGGCTTGCCATCCGCCCACTTCGCCTCGGCGCGCAGCCGGAAGGTCGCGTTCGAGACGTCGTCGGGATAGGAAAGCCCTTCCGCCAGCAGCCCGTAGGAAGCGAGCAGCTCGTCGTCTGCCGGTTTCATCAGCGTTTCGAACGGCAGCGTCAGGCCGACGGCGGCCTCGCCTTTTGAGAGCAGCGGGTTGAACGTGTCGTAAGTGCCGGATGCTGAAAGCCTCAGATTGCCGCCCTTCGGCGCATCCGGGTTGACGTAGTCGAAATGCTTGAATCCGGGCTTGTATTTCAGTTCGCCGATGGTGGAGGTTCCGATCCGCAACGTCGGCTCCTGCGCCACAGCCTGCAGGGGCAGGGCGGCAGCGCCCAACAAAGAAAACACCAAACCAAGTCTCGACCACGCACGCGCCATTCGCTGTCCCCAATTGCTTCGCTGCTGCGAGGATAGGCGAAAAGGGGGCGAAAAACAGGTGACCTTGTTGTTTTTGTCCGGCTTCGCGCAAACGTGACCGGCTCGCCGGCCGCAGGCTTGGCGACGGACGTTGAAAACATCGATTCACCAAAATCGCTTTTCACGGTAGAACGAGTGCAAATCACTCGACCCCCGTCGGCATCGGGCGTCGGCAGCAGTTCAGGATACGGCATGGCTTTCCGCATCGCGCAGGCGCTCTCTTCAATCGGTAAACTGGCATTGGCCGCCGCGATCGGCACCAGCGTCGTCGCCGGCGACGTCGCCGCCCAGCAGAAGCCGAGCCCCGGCAGCGCCAAGGCGATCTTCGGCGGCGTTCAACTTCCGACGCAAGGCGCTCCGCAACCCTTCGGCTTCTACGCCAAGGGCTGCATGGCCGGCGCCGAAGCGCTTCCGACCGATGGGCCGAACTGGCAGGCCATGCGCCTGTCGCGCAATCGGCGCTGGGGCAATCCGGCGATGCTCTCCACCATCGAACAGCTGTCGCGCGACGCCGCCAAATATGATGGCTGGCCGGGTCTGCTGGTCGGCGATATCGCCCAGCCGCGCGGCGGTCCGATGATCACCGGCCACGCCTCGCACCAGATCGGCCTCGATGCCGATATCTGGCTGACGCCGATGCCCTCCTACCGCATGACGGCGGAGCAGCGCGAGGCGCTGCCATTCACCACCATGCTGCAGAAGAACGCGTTCCTGACGATCAATCCGAACGTCTGGACCGCGGCGCACGCACGGCTCTTGATGCGCGCCGCGAGCTATCCGCAGGTCGAGCGCATCTTCGTCAATCCGGCGATCAAGAAGAAGATGTGCGATACCTGGACGGGCGATCGCACCAATCTCGGCAAGCTGCGCCCCGAATACGGCCACGATTCCCACTTCCACATCCGCATCAAGTGCCCGCCGGGCGCCGCCAATTGCAAGCCTCAGGCCCCGGTTGTGGCCGGCGATGGCTGCGACAAGTCGCTTGCCTGGTGGTTCAGCCCGGCCCCCTGGGCCAAGCCCAAGCCGCCGAAGCCGGATGCCAAGCCGGTCAAGCCGCGCGAGGTCATGGTGTCGGATCTGCCCAAGGCCTGCCAGGCTGTTCTCGATGCGCCCTCGGTCGCCTCGGTGCGCGCCGCGACCTATGGCGGCCCCTCGGCCGCCGAAGTGCTCCGCGCTGCCCCCATCGGCGCGCCGGCGGCCGCCAATGACGACGAGTTGCCCGATCTCGGCCCTGTCCCGGACGACAAGCCCGCGGCGCAATGAGCCTTGCCAAGTGAGCATCGGTGAAACACCGCGACACCGCTCTTTAAAACCCTGATCGCTTCGTATAGAAGCGGTCAAATCGATTGAATTTTGCCAGTGAATGAGGGGGAGCTTCTGATGGCCGGCCGCAAGTGCCTTGCGCTCATCGCGCATGACCAGAAGAAGGACGACATGGCGGAGTTCGCCCGCCGCAACGAGGAGACGCTCAGAACGAACTGGACGATCTTCGCGACCGGCACGACCGGCGGCCGCGTTCTCGACGCGGCTCCCTCGCTCGATGTCACCCGGTTGAAAAGCGGACCGCTCGGCGGCGACCAGCAGATCGGCGCGCTCATTGCCACCGGCGAGGTCGATGCCCTGATCTTCTTCGTCGATCCGCTGACCCCCATGCCGCATGATGTCGACGTCAAGGCCTTGATGCGCCTTGCCATCGTCTATGATATCCCAATGGCACTCAACGAGGCCACGGCCGACAGGCTGATCGCCAACCTTCACGCATAAGCGGCGCGCCGACGCGCAACAACGGAACCTGCCATGCACCAGCTCGATACCAGCGACGTCTCCATGCCCTTCCCGATCCTGATCGGCGATATCGGCGGAACCAATGCCCGTTTCGCCATCATCGAGACGGCCGACGCCGAACAGGTCAATTTCCCCAACGTGCGCACTGCGGACTTTGAGACCATCGATGACGCGATCCGCGCCACCATCCTGGAAAAGAGCGCGATCAAGCCGCGTTCCGCGATCCTCGCGGTTGCCGGCCCGATCAGCGACGACGAGATCCCGCTGACGAATTGCGATTGGGTCGTGCGCCCGAAGTCGATGATCGAAAATCTCGGGCTTGAGGACGTGCTCGTCGTCAACGACTTCGAAGCACAGGCGCTGGCCATCTCCGATCTGGCACAGGAACACCGCGAACGCCTTGGCAACGCCGCCGCCCATGAGGACATGGTCGCCTCGCGCGTCGTGCTCGGACCGGGCACCGGCCTCGGCGTCGGCGGCCTCGTGCATGCGCGCGGCGTCTGGATCCCGGTTCCGGGCGAGGGCGGCCACGTCGATCTCGGGCCGCGCAGCAAGCGCGATCTCGAAATTTTCCCGCATGTCGAGACCATCGAGGGCCGCGTCTCCGCCGAGCAGATCCTCTCCGGCCGGGGCATCGTCAACCTCTACCGCGCCATCTGCACCGCCGATGGCATCGCGCCGAAATATAGCGATCCGGCGGACATCACGTCGCATGCGCTGGCCGAAAGCGACCCCGTCGCCGTCGAGACCATCTCGCTGTTTTCGACTTATCTCGGTCGCGTTGCCGGCGACATGGCGATGATCTTCATGGCCCGCGGCGGCGTCTTCCTCTCCGGCGGCATCAGCCAGAAGATCCTGGCTGCTCTGCGCAAGCCCGAGTTTCGCGCCGGTTTCGAGGACAAGGCGCCGCACACGGCACTGCTCTCCACCATCCCGACCTATGTCGTCACCCATCCTTTGGCGGCGCTCTCCGGCCTCTCGTCCTACGCTCGCCGACCCGATACATTCGGCGTGTCGACCGATGGCCGTCGCTGGGGTCGATAGCCGAGCCCGGTCTGGTCCGGACAGACCTAGCCAAACGGGCGCCAACTCTTTATAGAGCCGCTCGAGCGCGGGCCGCAGCGGCGGCTCGCATGGTCACGAGACAGGAAGCCCTTATTGCGTTCACCCGATCCCCAGCAGCGCCCCGTTGACAGCGGCACGGTCACCGCCGTTCTGAAGCGCATCATCGCTGAAAACGGCCGAGAGCACATCTGGGGCTACGTCGTCGCCATCAGCTGTCTTGTCCTCGTCGCGCTATCGACGGCCTTCACGGCCTGGATCATGCGCTCGATCATCGACGAGGCATTCGCGAACAGGCGCGCCGATGTCGTCTGGGTCATCTGCCTCTCCATCTTCATCGCCTTCGTCATCCGCGGTTTCGCCAGCTACGGCCAGGCGGTAGCGCTGTCGAAGATCGGCAACAACATCGTCGCCCGCTACCAGAGCCGTCTCTACGTGCACCTGATGACGCTGTCGGTGGGGTATTTCAATGAGGCGCGTTCGGCTCGCATCGCCGCCCAGGTCAGCCAGAACGTCGGCGGTATCCGCGATGTCCTCAATCTGACGATCACCTCCACCGCCCGCGACCTCCTGACCTTCGTGGCATTGCTTGGTGTCATGGTCTATCAGGACCCGCTCTTGAGCGTCGCCGTCCTGATCCTGGCGCCGCCGCTGCTACTCGCCTTGCGCTACCTCTCCAAGCGCCTGCGCCAGGCCACCAAGGAAGCGATCGATCTCAACAGTCATGTGCTCGGCGCCATGCAGGAGACCATCCAGGGCATCTCCATCGTCAAGGCCTTCACGATGGAGCGGCAGCTCGAGCAGAAGATCAACAAGATCATCGTCGCCGCTGAAGAGCGCGGCAACAAGATCGCCAAGCTGTCCGAGCGCAACGCGCCGATGACGGAAAGCTTCGCCGGTTTCGCCGTCGCCAGCGTGCTCGCCTATGCAGCCTACCGCTCGATCTATCAGAACGTGCCGCCCGGCGCCTTCTTCTCCTTCGTCACGGCGCTGCTGCTCGCCTATGATCCGGCCCGCCGCCTGGCGAAGCTGCAGGTGCAGATGGAGCGCGCCGCCGTAAACGCGCGCATGATCTACGAACTGCTCGACATGGAGCCGCGCCAGCGCGACCTGCCGGATGCCAAGCCGCTTGTGGTCACAGAAGCCCGCATCGAGCTCAAGGATGTCGCCTTCGCCTATGGCAACGACAATGTGCTCGATGGCGTCAACATGGTCGCCGAGGGCGGCAAGACCACGGCGCTGGTCGGCCCATCCGGCGCCGGCAAGTCGACGATCATCAATCTCATCCCGCGCTTCTACGATCCGAAGGCCGGCCAGATCCTGATCGACGGCCAGGACATCGCCCATGTGACCAAGAAGTCGCTGCGCGAGCAGCTGGCCTATGTGTCGCAGCAGCCCTATCTGTTCGAAGGCTCGATCCGCGACAATATCCGCTACGGCCGTCCCGACGCCAGCGATGCCGAGGTCGAGGAGGCAGCGCGTCTTGCCTACGCCCACGACTTCATTCTCGCCCAGCCGGAAGGCTACGATACGCCGGTCGGCGAAAACGGCGTGACGCTCTCCGGCGGCCAGCGCCAGCGCCTGTCGATCGCCCGCGCTCTGGTGCGCAACGCCCCGATCCTGCTGCTCGACGAAGCCACCTCCGCGCTCGACACCGAATCGGAAGCAGCCGTGCAAAAAGCGCTCGACGAAGCCATGACCGGCCGCACCGTCGTCGTCATCGCCCACCGTCTCTCGACCGTCGTCCGCGCCGACAAGATCGTCGTCATGCAGCAGGGCCGCGTCGTCGAGGAGGGCAATCACGAGACGCTTGCGAAGCGCAGCGACGGTCTTTACGCTCGCCTCAACAACCTTCAGAGGCCCGCGGCCTCCGAGACTTTCTGATACGTGAATGATGGACGCCTGACATGAGCGATGCTGCGATGAAACTGGTGGTGGTTGGTGCAGCGGGCCGCATGGGACAGGCGCTCATCCGCATGGTGCACGAGATCGATGGCGTTACCCTGCACGCAGCCGTCGGCCGACCGGGCTCTCCCTTCATCGGCAAGGATGCCGGCGAGATCGCGGGTCTCGGCCCCAACGGCGTCCTGATCGGCGACGATCCGCTGGCCGCCTTCCTCCACGCCGATGGCGTGCTCGATTTCACCACACCCGCGACCACCAATGAATTCGCCGCGCTCGCCGCCCAGGCGCGCATCGTCCACATCGTCGGCACGACAGGTTGCTCGGTCGAGGACGAAGCGAAAATCTCGGCCGCCAGCCGCCATGCCCGCATCGTCAAGTCTGGCAATATGGGCCTCGGGGTCAATCTCTTGAGCGTGCTGGTCGAACAGGCGGCGCGCGCGCTCGACCCTGAAGATTGGGACATCGAAGTCCTCGAGATGCACCACAAGCGCAAGGTCGACGCCCCCTCCGGCACGGCGCTGCTTTTGGGTGAAGCCGCCGCCAAGGGCCGCGGCATCGACCTCGCCACCCATTCCGTCCGCGTCCGCGACGGCCACACCGGCGCGCGCGAACAGGGCACGATCGGCTTTGCCACGCTGCGCGGCGGCTCCGTCATCGGCGAACATTCCGTCATCTTCGCTGGCGAGGGCGAGCGCGTTTCCATGGCCCACAGCGCCGGCGACCGCTCCATCTTCGCGCGCGGCGCCGTCAAGGCAGCGCTTTGGGCGCGCGACAAGAAGCCGGGTCTCTATTCCATGCTCGATGTTCTCGGGCTCTCCCAACACTGATCTCATCAGGAGGAATTTATAATGAGCGGTACCCTCGTCCTCGTTCGCCACGGCCAGAGCGACTGGAACCTGAAGAACCTTTTCACCGGCTGGAAGAACCCGGAGCTGACAGAGCTCGGCGTTCAGGAAGCCAACACCGGCGGCAAGGCGCTGGCCGAAACCGGCATCAAGTTCGACATCGCCTTCACCTCCGACCTGAAGCGCGCCCAGGACACGCTGAAGATCATTCTTGAAAACGTCGGCCAGACCGGCCTCGAGACGATCAAGGACCAGGCGCTGAACGAGCGTGACTACGGCGATCTCTCCGGCCTCAACAAGGACGACGCCCGCGCCAAGTGGGGCGAAGAGCAGGTCCACATCTGGCGTCGCTCCTACGACGTTCCCCCTCCGGGTGGCGAAAGCCTGCGCGACACCGGCGCCCGCGTCTGGCCCTATTACCTGACCGAAATCCTGCCCCGCGTGCTGCGCGGCGAAACCGTGTTGGTCGCCGCCCACGGCAACTCGCTGCGCTCGCTGGTCATGGTGCTCGACAAGCTCACCAAGGAACAGATCCTCGGCGTCAACCTCGCGACCGGCGTTCCCATGGTCTACAAGCTCAACGCCGATTCGACCGTCGCTTCCAAGGAAGTCCTCGGCGACATGTCCGGCGCCCACTAAGCATCATCGCGCCGCGCGTCTCTCCGATGCGCGGCGCTATCCGGACAGACCGGAACAAAGTCTCAGCTTTTGGACGGGTTCTCGGTGTGAGCCTTCGGCTTCCGCGCCGCCTCGAAATCCGGCAGACGGTTGGCGATCCATTGCCAGAGCCCCACCACCTCCACAAGCAGCTCCCCGCCCAGCGGCGTCAGCTCGTATTCCACCCGCGGCGGCACCTGCGGGTAGAGCGTGCGCGTCACCAGCCCGTCGGCCTCCAGCGTCCGCAATGTCTGCGTCAGCACCTTCTGGCTGATGCCCTCCACCCGTTCCAGAACCCGTGAGAAGCGCAGCGGCCCCTTGGCCTCGGCAAGGATATGCATGACACGCAGCGGCCACTTGGCGCTGGCGCGCTCCAGCATCTCGCGGGCAAGCGCGTCCTCTGCATCCGTCAGCGTCTCGCAGAAGTCGAATGTACCATCGTTCAGTTCAGTTACCATAAGGTATGTATAGATCCATCTGGTACCTTCTTTCAAGAAGATACCGTCAGGCCTATATGGTCTTTCGACGGATCAAGGAGATTTCGGATGTCACAGGTTTGGTTGATTACAGGCAGTTCGCGCGGTCTCGGAAGGGCGCTTGTGGAAGCGGTTCTGGCGGCAGGTCACAATCTGGTCGCCACCGCGCGCAATCCCGCGCAGCTCGACGATATCAGGCAGCGCTATCCCGCGAATGTCTTGACGATTTCGCTTGATGTGACCGACGAGCAATCGGCCGAGCAAGCGGTCAAGGCCGCGGTCGAACGCTTCGGCCGTCTCGATGTCCTCGTCAACAATGCCGGCTATGGCGACGTCGGATCGATCGAGGATACGAGCCTAAGCGATTTCCGCGCCCAGATCGAAACCAATCTCTTCGGCACCATCAGCGTCACCAAGGCGGCCTTGCCTCTGATGCGCGAGCAGGGCGCTGGCCACATCATCCAGGTCTCCTCCGTCGGCGGCCGCATCGGTCCGGCCGGCCGCGCTCCTTATGCGGCGGCGAAGTGGGGCGTCGAGGGCTTCTCCGAGGTTCTGAGCCGCGAGGTCGGCCCGCTCGGCGTCAAGGTCAGCATCGTCGAGCCCGGCGGCTTCCGCACCGATTTCGCCGGCGCTTCCACCACGCTGCGCGAAGGTCGCCCGGAATACGACGAGACCGTCGGCAAGATGGCCCGCTACCAGCGCGATTATGACGGCAGGCAGCCCGGCGACCCGGCAAAAGCCGCCGCTGCCATCATCCACCTTGCAAGCCTCCCCAACCCGCCGCTGCGCCTGCCATTAGGCAGCGACGCCATCCGCGCCATCGAGCAGAACGACGCGCAAAGAGCCGCCGAGCACGCCGCCTGGCGCGACCTCAGCCTCTCCACCGACTTCGACGCCGGCAATGGGGCAGGGCACTTTCCGTGGGAGGCGAGGTGAGGGGATTGCTCGATCCACTAGAACCTTGAATTCGGTAGCACTTGGTGCTACCTTTCCGAGGTGAGCGAGCGCGTCTTCAAAACATCATGGTTTGCCAAGGCGGCACGGAAGGCGCGCATTCCGGACGAGGATCTGTGCCGCGCGATCCGTCAGGTGGCGCAAGGTCAGGCGGACAATCTCGGAGGCGGAGTTTTCAAGAAGCGCCTCAATGACAACAGACACCGTTCGATCATCCTGGCGAGGGCCGGCCAATTCTGGGTGTACGAATACCTGTTCGCCAAGCAGGATCGGGCCAATATCGAGGACGACGAACTGGTGGCCTTTCGCCAGCTTGCGAAGGCCTACGCGGCATTGAACGACCGTCAGGTTGAAGAGTTGCTGCGTGTCGGCCAATTCAAGGAGATATGCAATGACAACCCGGCGTAAGTTCAAGTCCGATGCCTTTGAGGCCATCCATTCCTCTGCGGAGGCGCTGTTCAAGGTCGGTGGCATCGATAAGGCGACGCTGCGTGGCTTCGACGAGGCATGTCTGACGGCGCCGCCGGAACTCGCTCCGCAGGAGATCAAGGCGCTGCGTGAGCGCAATAACGTCAGTCAGCCGGTCTTTGCCCGATACCTGAACACCAGCGAATCCACCGTCCAGAAATGGGAGAGCGGCGCCAAACGGCCGAGTGGCCTAGCGCTGAAACTGCTCTCGGTCGTCGAGAAGCATGGGCTTGAGGTCCTAGGATAGGCCTCAATTCTCGATCGTGAATTGCACCCGGTCGGCCGCAAACCGCGTCACCGAATACTGCACCGGCACGCCGTCGAGATCGGTGTTCATCGCCTTGGTGATCAGCACGATCGCCCCCGGCGTCAGCTCCAGCGCCGAGAGATCGGCGGCCTCCGCATGGGCGGCGGTAATTTCGGTGGTGGCGCGCACATAGTCGGATAGGCCGAGCGCGGCGAAGGCGCGGGTGATCGATTCCGTCGTCTCGTAGGCGTCACGCATGCCCGCGAAGCGCTCCGCCGGAAACCACGAGGTCGCGCTGGAGACCGGCCTTCCATCCGCCTTGCGCACCGTTTCCAGCCGGATCACTTTTGTACCCGACGCAAGCTTCAGCCAGCGCGCCACCTCGTCGCTGGCGGCTTCCTCGCCATGGCCGAGCAGCAGCCCGCGCGTTTCGCGCGCCTGCTCGCCGATGCCGCTGTTGAAGCGCGTCCGCTTGCTGATCGGGAAGTTCAGCCGCTCCTTGCGCTCAATCAGCGTGCCGCGACCCTGCACGGCGCGCACGATTCCCTCTTGCGCCAGCGCTGCAAGCGCGCTGCGCACCGTGTGGCGGTTGACGCCGAACTGCACGGCGAGCGTCATCTCCGCCGGCACCATGCCCGTCTCGTCGTAGGCGCCGGCGCTGATCGCCTGGCGAATCCGGTCGGCGATCTGCCGCCACAGCGCCACGCCCGTCTGTCTCTGAACCTGCCCAGCCATTTTATCCCTCATGCATCTACCGGTGTCACACGCTTGTCACCTCGGCGATTTAGGTCTAGGTATAGCTTGTATGGTTGTCTATATCAATAGACATTTAAAGGGTGTGGCGATGACCTTAGCGGAAAAGAAGGTGGGCAAGATTGAACTGAGTGAGGGCGATCTCGCGCGCAAGCGCACCGTCGATCTGCTCGCCCGCGCCGAGCGGCAGGAGCTGGAAACCGCCTGGCAGGCGCTGGATGACAAGCCGGTGGCACAGGCCGTGCGCGGCCCTGAAACCGGGCTCGTCATGGTGCGCGGCCGCATGGGCGGCGGCGGTGCCGCCTTCAATCTCGGCGAAGTCACCGTCACCCGTGCCACCATCCGCCTTGCTTCCGGTACCGTCGGCCATGCCCAGGCGCTCGGCACTGATCGCGAAAAGGCCCGCCTCTCGGCGATCTTCGATGCGCTCTGGCAGGAGCCAGATACCCGCGACTTCATCGAAACCACCCTGCTTGCACCGATCGCCGCTCGCGTCACCGATGCCGATGACAGGAAGGCCGACGAGACCGCGGCTACCCGCGTCGATTTCTTCACCATGGTTCGCGGAGACGACTGATGAGCCTTAAGACCGAAACCCACAACGCTGATGCTCTTTCGGGCGGCTTCGCCGAGCCGGTGTTCCACGCCCAGAGCGTCTTCAAGCTGATGATGGATGCCATGGCCCGCCCCGGCACCATCCAGGCCGTCGCCCCCGATGCCGAACCGCCGGCCCCGCTCGGCATCGCCGCCGGCGCCATCGCGCTGACGCTGTGCGATCACGACACCCACGTCTGGCTGGCGCCTGCACTCGCCAAGTCCGCCGCGCCGCAATGGCTCGGCTTCCACACCGGCGCGCCGGTCACCGCCGAAAAGGCCGAAGCCCGCTTCGCCTTCGTCGATGAGGGCGCCTCGCTTTCCTCCTTCGGCCTGTTCGCCTCGGGCACGCAGGAATATCCGGATCGATCCACCACCATTGTCATCGAGCTCCCCGATCTCGAAGGCGGTCGCCGCCTCGCGCTGATGGGCCCCGGCATCAAGACCGTCAGCGACGTTGCGCCGCTCGGGCTCCCTGAGCGCTTCCTGCATCTGTGGACGGAAAACCGCGCGCTCTTCCCGCGTGGCGTCGACATCGTGCTCACCTCGGGCAGCCGTTTCCTCTGCCTGCCGCGCACCACCAAGATCACCGCAACGGAGATGTGACCCATGTATGTTGCCGTCAAAGGTGGCGAGGCCGCCATTTCGAATGCCCACCGCCTGCTCGCCGATCGCCGCCGTGGTGATCGCGCGCTCCCCGCCATCGGCATCGAGCAGATCGTGGCGCAGCTGACGCTCGCCGTCGACCGCGTCATGGCCGAAGCCTCGCTTTACGATCGCACGCTGGCAGCACTCGCCGTGCGCCAGTCGCGCGGCGATATGATCGAGGCGATCTTCCTGTTGCGCGCCTACCGCACGACCCTGCCGCGCTTCGGCTATTCGCAGCCGATTGACACGGCTCATATGAAGATCGAGCGCCGCGTCTCCGCCACCTACAAGGACCTGCCCGGCGGCCAGCTGCTTGGCCCGACCTTCGACTATACCCACCGCTTGCTCGACCCCTCGCTGATGACCGACGAGGCCGTCGACGAACCGGTGTTGCGCGAGGCCGAAACCGGCCGCGTCATGCGCGTCTCCGAAATCCTTGCCCATGAAGGCTTGATCGAGGGCGATGGCGAAATGCCGGAGGATCACGAGATCGGCGATCTCACCCGCGAGCCGATGGAATTTCCGATGAGCCGCGACCTGCGCCTGCAGGCGCTCGCCCGTGGCGACGAGGGCTTCCTTCTGGCGCTCGGCTATTCCACCCAGCGCGGTTATGGCCGCAACCATCCCTTCACCGGCGAAATCCGCATCGGCGAGGTCGAGGTGGAGTTCGATGTTCCAGAACTCGGCTTCGCTGTTTCACTCGGTTCTATCCAGGTCACCGAATGCCAGATGGTCAACCAGTTCAAGGGCTCGTCCAAGGCGCCGCCGCAGTTTACCCGCGGCTATGGCCTGGTCTTCGGCCAGAGCGAGCGCAAGGCGATGTCGATGTCGCTGGTCGATCGTGCCTTACGGGCAGGCGAGCTCGGCGAGGATATCACTGCGCCCGCGCAGGACGAGGAATTCGTCATCTCGCATGCCGATAACGTCCAGTCGACGGGCTTCGTCGAGCATCTGAAGCTGCCGCATTACGTCGACTTCCAGGCCGAGCTCGATCTCGTCCGCCGCATGCGCAACGACTTCGACGCCGCCCGCAATGGCAGCGATGACAGCATCAAGGAGGCAGCCGAATGAGCGATCTCGCCACGTACAACTTCGCCTATCTCGACGAACAGACCAAGCGGATGATCCGCCGCACCATCCTGAAGGCGATCGCCATCCCCGCCTATCAGGTTCCCTTCGCCTCGCGCGAAATGCCGATGCCCTATGGTTGGGGCACCGGCGGCGTGCAGGTCACGGCCTCGATCATCGGCCCCGATGACGTTCTGAAGGTTATCGACCAGGGCGCCGACGACACCACCAATGCCGTCTCCATCCGCGCCTTCTTCCAGAAGGTTGCCAATGTCGCGGTGACCACGCACACGAAGGATGCCACCATCATCCAGACCCGCCACCGCATCCCCGAGGAAAAGCTCGGCGAGAACCAGGTGCTGGTCTACCAGGTGCCGATCCCCGAGCCGCTGCGCTTCCTCGAGCCGCGCGAGACCGAGACCCGCAAGATGCACGCGCTGGAGGAATACGGCCTCATGCATGTGAAGCTCTACGAGGACATCGCCCACAACGGTCGCATCTCCAAGACCTACGCCTACCCGGTCAAGGTCGCCGGCCGCTACGTCATGGATCCGTCGCCGACGCCGAAATTCGACAATCCGAAGATGCACATGTCCGACGCCCTGCAGCTTTTTGGCGCCGGCCGCGAAAAACGCATCTACGCCGTCCCCCCCTACACCGAAGTCGTCAGCCTCGATTTCGAGGACCACCCCTTCGAAATCCAGCGCTTCGGCAAGCCCTGCGCGCTCTGTGGCGCCGAGGACGTCTATCTCGACGAGGTCATATTGGACGACAAGGGCGGCCGCATGTTCGTTTGCTCCGACACGGATCATTGCGAAGACCGCCGCGAGCAAGGCCATGTCGGCGAGCTGCTGGCGCAGGAGCGGGAGGCTGCGGAATGAGGGCGGAGATCGTTAGCCACAGCGCCAGCCGCACCCCCCTCTGCCCTGCCGGGCATCTCCCCCTCAGGGGGGGAGATCGATTCGTTGCGATCTCCCGGCCAAACAATAAACGTGGAGCGAGCGGGCACGCCCATCCGATCTCCCCC
>UCJD01000012.1 GCA_900472605.1 Hyphomicrobiales bacterium
CAACTGCATAAGACAAGCCAACAGAATGGTTCAATCTGACCAGGAAAGGCTCTTGAGCAGACAAACGAATGCCCGCCGCGGTAATTTGCGGCGGGCATGTAAGAGTTAGGCTCTGTCGATCTCAGTTCTTGACCGTGTCTTCGAGAAAGAAGCGGCCGAGTGGGTTCTGGTAGAAATTCTCGACGTTCTTGCGCGAGACGTTGATGTAGGGGCTGTAGTAGAGGTCAATCCAATTGACGTCTTCCTTGGCCATCTTCTGGATATCGACATACATGGCCTCGCGCTTCTTTGGATCGAGCTCGAGGCGCGCCTTGGCGACCAGATCCTTCACAGCATCGCTCTTGTAGTTGGTCATGTAGTTGTTGTTGCTGTCATGACCGAGCACGAAGGTCGTCTTCTGGTCGGGATCGAGAATGTCGTTGGTCCAATAGTTGACCGAGATGTCATAGTCGCCGGCAACGGTCATATCCCATTCCTGGCTGGCATCCACCTTCTGCAGGTTGGCGGTGATCCCGGCTTTCTGCAACTGCTGCTGCAGAAGAACGGCAATCTGCTCGTCCACTTCGTCGCCAGCGCGCACGAGGTAGTTGAGCGTCAGGTTCGGCTCGCCGGCTGCGGCCAGCATTTCCTTTGCCTTGGCCGGGTCATAGGGCCGCTGCAGGTTGTCGGCGTAGTGGTAGAGCGCGCCCTTCGGGATGTAGGAGTTGGCGACCGTGCCCTGGCCGAAGGTGACAGCATCGACGATGGCCTTCTTGTCGATTGCCATGTCGAGCGCCTGCCGCACCTCCTTCTTTCCAAGCGCACCATGCGCGTGGTTGATCAGCAAGTGATCTTCGCGGGTCGAAGCGTCGATATCGACGTTGAGGTTCGGATCTTTCTTCAGTTCCTCGACGCGGGAGAAGGGCACGAAGATCGCGGTGTCGAGCTGTCCAGCCTGGACGTTCAGCATGCGCGTATTGTCGTCTGGAACGGAAACCCATTCGACGCCATCGAGCTTGACGCGGTCGGCTTCCCAGAAGTTGGGGTTCTTCTTCAGGATGACGCGGTCGCCGCGCCGCCATTCTTCAACGGTGAATGCGCCGGAAGCGATCGGCTTTTCGGCATAGGCGTCCGGTCCTAGCGTTTCCATCCCCTTCTTGGAGATAACCGATGCGTTGGGTAGCGCCAGCGTCGAAAGGAAGGGGGCGGAAGGGTTCTTCAGCTTGATCGTCAGCGTATGTGCGTCGGTGGCAACGGCCGTATCGATGACCTTGTAGGAATCGCCCCACAGCGAGGCGGCATCATCGCGGATGCGCAGCAGGCTATAGGCCGCATCTTCGGCGGTCAGCGGTGAGCCGTCGGAAAACTTCGCGTCACGGATCTTGAAAGTATAGGTCAGGCCGTCGTCGGAGGTCGTCCAGCTCTCGGCAAGGCCGGGCTCAAGCTTGGTGCCGGTCTTGTCGACGCGCACGAGGACGTCATAGACGTTAGAAAAGACCCAGTTGTCGATGTTCTGCGCCGTCTTGATCGGATCGAACGTCGTCGAATCCTCGCGGCGCCCGATCGTCAGCACGCCGGCGGCTTCCGCATAGCTGGCGCTCAGTGTCAGGCCGGCCATGACGGCTGCGAGGCCTACGGTTTTCCATCTGTTTTTCATCTCTGTGTTCCCTTGTCGTTATCGCGACTGTTTCTTCGGTTGCGGCGGTATGGAATAAATCTCGCGCTCTGCTGTGGAGGCGTGGCCGAGGAGGCGTTTGTCGGGGTCTATGTCGGGAATGGCGGCGATCAGGGCCGCGGTATAGGGATGCTGCGGCCGCGCGAAGACGTCGGCGGAACGCCCCTCTTCGACGATCTCCCCGCGATACATCACCACCACGCGTTCGCAGAGATTGCGGACGATGGCGAGGTCATGCGCGATGAAGAGCAGCGTCAGCTGCATCTTCGCCTTGAGTTCCTGGAACAGCTCGACGATCTGCGCCTGAATGGTGACGTCGAGGGCCGCCACGCACTCGTCGGCGATGATCATCTTGGGATCAACTGCCAGGGCGCGTGCAATACCAGCGCGCTGGCACTGACCGCCGCTCATGGTGCGGGGTTTGCGGCCGGCGAATTCGCGTTCGAGGCCGACAAGGTCCAGCAGTTCGTTTACCCGCTGGGGAATGGCCGAGGGCGCGATCTTACCCTGGACCTTCAGGACCTCCGACAGCGTGTGTCCGATCGTCATGCGCGGGTTGAGCGCGTTAAACGGATCCTGGAATACCATCGCGGCCTCGCGGCGAATCCGCGCCAATCCCGCCGTCGTCTGCTGTGCAAGATCGATGCCGTCAAACGTGACATGTCCTGATGAGAGCGGCGTCAAACCGAGAATGGCGCGTGCCAGCGTGCTCTTGCCGCTGCCGGATTCGCCGACAATACCGACGCTCTCGCCGGGCATCACCCGCAAGCTCACACCCGCAACGGCGCTCACCGTTTTCGCATTGCCTTTGAAGAGGCCGCCGCCGGTATTGAAGCGAACATGCAGGTCGTCGATTTCGAGCAGCGGCTGAACGGTATGTCCCATACGCTCGGTCGTCGCCTCTGGTGCCGCTGCCTCCTCGGGCATCGACGGGTGGCTGGCAATCAGGCTCACCGTGTAGGGGTGGTTCGGATGCGTCAGGATTTCGCGCTTCGGTCCCTGTTCCAGAAGCTGGCCGCCCCGCAGGACGGCGATGCGATCACAGGTCTGCGCGACGATGCCGAGGTCGTGGGTTATCAGGATGATCGATAGCCCGCGCTTGTCGCGGATCTCCATAAGCAGACGCAGGATCTGCGCCTGGATGGTTACATCGAGGGCGGTGGTCGGCTCGTCGGCGATCAATATCTTGGGATTGGACGACAGCGCCACGCCAATCATCGCACGCTGCCGCATACCGCCGGAAAACTCGTGGGGATAGCTGTCATATTGTCTGACGGGATCGGGAAAACCGACCTGCATCAGGATCTCGATCGCGACATCACGCGCATTCTGGGCACTCAGCCCCTGATGATAGCGGATGCCTTCGGCGATCTGGTCGCCAATGCGCATGACAGGGTCGAGATGGCTGGTCGGGTTCTGGAAGACCATGCCGATCTCGCTGCCGCGAACGGCCAGCATCTCCGCGTCGCTGATCTCAGTCAGGTCGCGGCCTTCGAGCAGGACCTGCCCTCCATCGATCTTCAACAGCGAGGAGGGCAGCAGTCTGATCAGCGAGCGGCAGAACAGGCTTTTGCCGGAGCCGCTTTCACCGACGAGCCCCAGGATCTCACCCCGGCCGAGATCTAGCGACACGCTGTCGATCAGCGTTCTGACGGCTTCATCGCCATGGGCTTTCACCGTCAGGTCGCGAACGGAAAGAAGGGGAGCGATCATTCGTGAACCCCCAGAATTTCGCCGAGCGCATCGCCGAGCATGCTGAAACCGAAAGCGAAGACGACGATCGACAGGCCAGGAAAGAGCGTGATCCACCATGCGGTCGTGATAAAGCTCTGGCCCTCGGCCACCATGACGCCCCATTCGGCGATCGGCGGCTGAACGCCAAGCCCGAGATAACTGACAGCGGCGCCGCTCAACAGGACGAGCACCGCATCGGACATCGAGAACACGATCGAGCCGGCAATGGCGTTCGGCAAGAGATGGCGGAACATGATGCGGAAGCGGCTGAAGCCGAGGCTGACGGCAGCTACCGCGTAGTCACTTTTCTTCAGCACGAGCATTTGCGCCCGGATCAACCGCGCATAGGAGACCCAGCCGACCAACGCCATGGCGATGTAGAAGCTGCTGAGGCCAGGCCCCAGGATGGCGATGATCGACAGCATCAGCACCAGGAACGGGAACGCCAGAATGATATCGACAAGCCGCATGAACAGCGCATCGACGATGCCGCCGAAGAAGCCGGCGATCGTCCCGACCGTCGTACCGATAACGAAGGGGAAGGCGACGCCGATGATGGCGATCTGCAGGTCGATCCGGGTTCCCCAGATGACCCTCGACAGAATGTCGCGCCCGAAATTGTCGGTGCCGAAGGGATGCAGCAGCGACGGCGCCTGCAGGCGCACATCCGCGTTCTGGAAGATCGGATCATAGGGTGCGATCAGCGGAGCGCCCATGGCAAGGATCAGGAAGAGTAGCAAGATGCCCGCGCCGACGCAAAGCGCCGGGCGTTTGCCGACTAACTTGCGCCAGCTGAAGGATACGGGAGCGGATACCATGGCACTCATAGCGTCACCCTGGGGTCGGCGGTGACGGTGAGGATGTCGGCGATGAAGTTGATCAGCACGGTGGCGCAGGCAAACACCATGGCGACACCCTGCACGACCATATAGTCGCGCGAGAAGATTGCGCGCACGAGAAGTTGCCCCATACCAGGCAAGGCGAAGACGCTTTCCACGACGACGGTGCCGCCGATCAGCCAGCCGATGTTGACCGCCAAAAGGTTGATGGTTGGAACAAGCGAGTTCGGCAGAACGTGTTTCCAGAAGACGATGCCTTCCGGCATGCCACGCGCGCGGGCCGCCGTCGCGACATCTGACTTCAGCCCCTCGATCATCGCTGCGCGCAGGCTGCGTGTCAGGACGGTGGAAAGCGATAGCGCGATCGTTAGGCTGGGAAGCACCAGATGGGCGAGCTTGTCGCCGAATGTGGCGCCATATCCCGACACCGGGAATATACCGAGTTCCACGCTGAAGACGATAATCAGCATCAGGCCAAGCCAGAACGGCGGAAAGCCGATGCCGAAGGTCGAGATCACCCGCACCGCATGGTCTGCAGCGCCGCCCCGGTTGCGCGCCGCGATCGCGGCCATCGGCACGGCGATCAGCACGGACAGGATGACGCTCGTCACGACCAGCGCGACCGTGGGCTCGATGCGTGTCAGGATCAGCTTTAGCACGTCGATCTTGTAGAGGATCGATTTACCCATTTCGCCATTGGCGAGATTGCGCAAGAAGTAGAAATACTGCAACCACAAGGGTTCATCGAGGCCATACTGCGCCCGGATGTTGGCAATCGCGGCAGGTGTCGCGCGGGTTCCAAGAATGTTGCGCGCGGGATCGCCGGGGATCAACCGAACCAGAATGAAGGTGATGACGCTGATGCCGAAAATGACGGGCAGAAACTGCAGCGGACGCGTGAGAACAAATCTATAGCGATGCATTGTGGCGATCGCCCCTTTCCATCCGCATGATGCTTGTTGGCTCTCTTTGCATCAGCTTGCCTTGTGCCGCGATAGAAAGTCCAGAAGCGCCGGGTAATAATCGCCAGGGTTCTCGTAGAAGGGCATGTGGCTGGCATTGGCGAAGACTTTCAGCTCGGCATTGGGCAGCGCAAGCTTCATGCGCAGCGCGCAGGCCGGTGTCAGTTCGTCATGCTCGCCGGTGGTAATCAGCGTGGGGACGGTGACGCGGGGCAGGTCGGGGATGCGGTTCCAGTCCTTGAGGTTTCCGATATAGAGAAACTCGTTTGGCCCCTGCATCGTGCCGTAGGGCCCCATGTTCCAATCGTCGAGCGACCGGCGCACCGGCGCCGGCCATTCCGGCAGGCGACAGACATGCCGGTAGTTCAGGATCGTCACGGCGGCCTGATATTCCGGGTGGTCGTAGGTGCCCTGCGCCTCGTGCTTCTGCATCATCGAGACGGTTTCCGGACCGAGTGCCGCCCGCAACCGCTCAAGCTCCAGAATGAGATGCGGCATGTCGGCTACGGTGTCCTCCAGGATCAGCGTCTGCAGATTCTCGGGGTAGGTTAGCGCGTAGTCGATTGCCAGCCAGCCGCCCCAGGAATGGCCGAGCATGTGCACCTTGCCAAGGCCGAGCGCTTTGCGCACGGTTTCCGTCTCCTCGACATAGCGGCCGATGGTCCAGAGCGCCGTATCATCCGGCCGGTCGGACGCGCCGGTTCCGAGCTGGTCGAAGGCGACGACGCGGTAGCCCTTGTCGATGAGGCACGAATGCGCTTCACGCAGATAATCGCAAGGAAGACCGGGTCCCCCGTTCAGGCAGAGCACGGTCTCGCTGCCGCTTCCGAAGCTATAGGCGACAACCTTGAAGCCATCGACCTCGATGTCGTATCGCTGGTCCGGCTCGATTTCACGCCACATTGATGTCTCCGGTAAAAGATTCTTCTTGCTCA
Organism: Hyphomicrobiales bacterium; assembly: GCA_900472605.1. Lineage (GTDB taxonomy): Bacteria > Pseudomonadota > Alphaproteobacteria > Rhizobiales > Rhizobiaceae > Rhizobium. Next base: position 6,125 of record UCJD01000012.1, read on the forward strand.
TTAATTGGGCAAGGCTAAATTTTTATCCCAAACAGCGTTTCGCGCCAGCTATAAGAAGTGATAGGTGGCGCTTCGCTCACCGGGAGTCGGCCATGCTTGATGAGATCCGTGCGATCAAAACACAATTCACCGATCACCAGACTTTGGACGGGCGGATCGACCAGGTCTTCGAGGAAATGAAGACGCTTGGCTTCGAGGCGCTGATCTACGATTACACGCCGATCCCGTACGACCTGGACGGCGAGATCATGATCCCTTCGCTCCTGAAGCTACGCAACATCTCCGACGACATGCACGACTATTGGTTCGATCGTGGCTATTTCCGCATCGATCCGGTTCAGCAGGTGGCGCTGCGCACCTCGACGCCATTTTTCTGGAATTACGACGCCAACGCCGAAACACTGATCAACCGCTTCATGGGCGAGAATACCGAGCCGGTGGCGCGCTATCTCAGCGAGCGCGACATGTCGACCGGCGTGACCGTGCCGATCCATATGCCGCGTGGCGACTATGCTACGGTCACCGGCATTCGCTACGGTCGCGAGAAGGGCTTCCAGAAGCAGGCTTTGCGCTACATCGCCGATTTCAACTTACTGGCCCACGTTTTCCACGAAGCGGCCTTTCCGCTGTTCGACGCGGACGCCTGCAGTGCCGGCAAGGCGCGGTTGACAGAGCGGGAGCGCGAGTGCCTGCGCTACTCGGCGGAGGGGCTTTCGGCCAAGGAGATAGCCCGCATCATCGAGCGCTCAGTGCCGACGGTGGTCATGCACCTCAACGCAGCTGCCAAGAAACTCGGCGCCAAGAACCGTACGCAGGCGGTTGTGCGCGCCACGCACTACCGCCTTCTCGAAGACCGGCCATCCTATAACTTGTGATAGCTGCCGCCGTTTCAGCGGCCACGCTATGGTTTTCCATCGAGTACCCAAGGATGGAGCTATCAGTGACCGCTGTCACGTCGAAGGAAGACTACCTGCCATTTCGCGATTATCGCACCTGGTACCGCATCACCGGTTCACTCGACAGCGGCAAGCTGCCGCTGGTCGTCGCCCATGGCGGGCCTGGCTGCACCCATGATTATGTCGACTCCTTCAAGGGTATTGCCGCGCTCGACGGCCGCGCGGTGATCCATTATGACCAGCTCGGTAACGGCAATTCGACGCGCCTACCGGAAAAGGGTCCGGATTTCTGGACGCCAGCACTTTTCCTGGAGGAACTCGATGCACTGCTTGCGCATCTCGGTATTTCCGATCGCTACGCTTTCCTCGGCCAGTCCTGGGGTGGCATGCTGGGTGCCGAGCATGCCGTCCGCAAGCCGAAGGGCCTGAAGGCCCTGGTGATCGCCAACTCTCCGGCCAACATGCACACCTGGGTTTCCGAGGCCAATCGCCTACGCGAGGAGCTTCCCAGAGAGGTGCAGGACACGCTGTTGAAGCACGAGGAGGCAGAAACGTTGACCGATCCTGAATACATCACCGCCTCAAGGGTCTTCTACGACCGCCATGTCTGCCGCGTCACGCCATGGCCCGCCGAAGTCGCGCGGACCTTCGCGATCATGGACGAGGACAACACCGTCTACCGCAACATGAACGGCCCGACCGAATTCCACGTCATCGGCACCATGAAGGACTGGACGATCGAGGACCGCCTGGGCCAGATCGAGGCACCGACGCTGCTCATCTCTGGCAAGTACGACGAAGCGACGCCGCTCGTAGTCAAACCTTACGTCGATAACGTTCCCGGCTGCGAATGGGTGTTGTTCGAGCAGTCGAGCCACATGCCTCATGTCGAGGAAAAGGAACTATGCCTCGCCACGGTTTCGAAATTCTTGTCTCGCCACGACTGAGGTCGCGAAATAGCGCTTTCACGAAAGCCAAGCCGCTGCCCCGTCTAGGGGCAGCGCATCTTATGACGTCGTCATGCCAGAGCGCGTCACCCAATCAATCGCAGATCGCTTCCGCTTCGATCTCGACCTCGTAATCGCCGACCAGGTTGCCGGCTTCGATCAGCGTGTTGGCGGGAAGAACCGATGCGAAGGCACGTCCGTGCGCGCGCGACACCGGCTCCCACTGATTGGCATCGCGCAGATAGATCAGCGTCCTGACGACGTCTTCCATCTTGCCGCCGAGCGCGGAAATGGAGGCGGCGATCTTGTCGAGGATGTAGGTCGCCTGCGCGCCGGCATTGCCGGGCGCTACGCAACGGTTGGTGCCATGCGTCGCGGTTGTGCCGGAGACCAGAATGCGATCCCCCACCCTGACGGCCCGGCTATAGCCCGCGATCGGCTCCCAGATGCTGCCGGACGAGACCCGCGAACGGCCGGGGCGACCGGGTACCGGCGCAGCCGTGTAGACGGACGGAATGGCATCGAGATGGTGGCTGAGGTCGCCTGATGCGGTGAGAAATGGCGGCTTGCGGTATTCGTCGCCGCAATCGCCGGGAATGGGCCGCGTCTTGGCGAAGGCGGCGTTCAGCGACGCGTAATCCTCTTCGTCGAGCGCGAAGGAGAAGACTTTCAGATTGTCGCCGCGATGCTCGTTTTCGCCGATGCGCGCGCCGACGATCGTGGCGGCGACGGAGTCGTGTTCCAGAACCCAGCGGCTCGCGACATTGGAAATCGAGACGCCGTGCTTGGCCGCAATGGTCTGGGCGGCGCTAAGAATGCCCTGGAAGGCCTCCCAGCCGCCGGCGGTGTCGATGAAGCGCTTGTATTTCGAGCGGCTCCAATCGGCGATCGATGTCGGCTCGGGCTGGCCCAACCACTTCTCGGAGAGGAACCCGCCGCAGAGCGTTCCATAGGCGAGGAGCTTGACGCCGCTTTCGGTGCAGAGCTTCGATAGCGCACCCGCGGCGCGGCGGTCGACGAGGGAGAACGAGACCTGATTGCTGGCGATCTCGATGCCGTCGGCGAGCGCCAGCGCCAGATGTCCGGCGTCGAAGTTGGTGAGGCCGAGCGCGCCGATCAGGCCTTCCTCGCGCAGGCGCTGCATCTCGTGCAGAGCGTCTAGCCATGCCGGATGCTCGAAGCTCCACCAGTGGAATTGCAGCAAATCCACCTTGTCGACACCAAGTCGTGTCAGCCGCTCCTCGACGCCGCGGCGCACGACATCAGCCGTCATCGGTCCCGGCTCAGGGCACCATTTGGTGAATGCGACCGGTCGCTGGCCGTTCTGATGGCGCGACAGCAAGCGCCCGGTGATCAACTCCGCCGAACCATAGTGATCGGCCATGTCGAACGTATCAAAACCATCTAGCGCATAGGCCTGCAGCACATCGGCGCCCTTGTCGGGATCGATCACCGTGCCGTTCTTCTCGATGTCGGCCACCTGCCAGAGACCGCAGACGATGCGGCTGATGGAGAGATTCTTGGTGAGCGCTATGCGGGGGGGCGTGGTGGACATGTCGTTATTCCCTGGATGTCTGTTTGCGCTTGCCCGTCAGCGAGGCGAGCGCGTTGGAGGCGCCGAGAATGCCGCGTGGGCGCAGGAGCAGGATGAGGCAGAGCCCGACGCCGATCATGACGATCTGCAGCGACGCCGCGCGGGCCTGCTGTTCGGGCGGCACGAAGGCGGACACGGCGGCGGCTGACAGCGCCCACAGTCCCCAGACAAGCACCGCGCCCAGGATCGCGCCGCGATTGTTGCCGGAGCCGCCGACGATCAGCATCGCCCAGACCTGGAAGGTCAGGATCGGCAGATAGTTGTCGGGCGCGATGAAGCCGATGAAATGTCCCTGCGCGGCACCGGCCAGCCCCATGATGGCGCCGCCGATGGTGAAGGCCTGCAGGCGAAAGCGGATCGGCCGCTTGCCGAGCGCCTGTGCAGCACTTTCGTCCTCGCGGATCGCCCGCAGCACGCGGCCCCAGGGGCTCTTGGCGAGATGCTGGAGCGCCAGATAAAGCGCCAGCACGACGGCCGCCATCAGGGCGAGATTGGAGAGGGAAAATGCCAGCGGATCAGCGGCAAGGCTTCCGAACGGGCGCGGAATGAAGCCGATGCCGAAGGCGCCACCGGTGAGCGGCTGCAGGTTGAGCACGCAGAGCTGCACCGTGACCGCGACGCCGAAGGTGGCGATGGCGAGATAATCGGATCGCAGCCTTATGGTGAGCGCGCCGACCAGCCAGGCGGCGAGCCCGGCGACCAGCGCGCCGCCGAGCCAGCCAATGGCGATCGGCATGTCGAAACCGCCGAGGCGGCCGGGCGCATCCGGCGTCGTCAAAAGCGCCGACACGTAAGCGCCGATCGCGACGAAGGCGGCGATGCCGACGTTGAAGAGGCCGGTCTGGCCCCACTGCACATTGAGGCCGAGGCACATGATGGCATAGGTCAGTGCCATCGTCAGGAAGAAGGCTGCGTAGGCAATCAGATCAAGGCTCATGCCGCCCTCCCGAACAGGCCGCGTGGGCGAAGAAGCAGCACCGCCACCAGAATGACGAAAGAGACAGCCGCCCGCCATTCTGCGCCGACGACCTGCACGGCCAAAGCCTCCGACAGGCCGACGATCAATCCCGCGATCATCGCGCCGGGCACGCTACCGATCCCGCCGAGGATCGCCGCTGCGAACAGCGGCAGCAGCAGGTCATGGCCGAGATAGGGGCGGATCTGCACCAGGAGCCCGGTCATGATTCCCGCGATGCAGGCAAGGGCTGCGCCCACGAACCAGACGACCCGGATCACGCGGCGCACATCCACGCCGGCGATCCCCGCCAGAGCCGGATTTTCGCTGACGGCGCGCATCGAGCGGCCGATATCGGTTCGGGTCATCAGCAGGTGGACGGCGACGACCGCGACCAGGGACAGGCCGAGTGACAGCAGCTGGTCGGGCGTGGCACGCAGGCCGCCGCCGATCTTCACGGCGATCTGCAGCGCCTTGGTGTAATAGGCTGGCTTGGAGGTGAAGATGAATTCGAGCAGGCTGCGCAGCGCCAGCGAGGCGCCGAAGCTCGCCATGACGAGAATGATGATCGCGCCGCCGCTCGCCCGCAGACGGCCGAACAGCACCGCATCGACGGCAAGCGCGAGCAAGCCCGTGAGTAGGATCGCGATCACGGCCGCAAGCGGTAGCGACCAGCCGAAGGAGAAGGGGCCGATCGGCTTGGTCAACGAAGTGGACAAGAGCCCGAGGCCGCCGCTGACGGCAAGCGCCAGATAGGCACCCCAGGAAAGCATCTCGCCGTGGGCGAAATTGGCAAAGCGCAGGATCGAATAGGTAAGCGTCACGCCGATGGCGCCGAGGCCAATCATCGCGCCGGCAATCAGGCCATCCATGAGAAATTGCGGGTTCATGGTGCCTCCGACGCCTGTTTGGTGGTGCCGAGATAGAGCTTGGCGATCAGCGGGTCGCCGAGCAGCGAGGAAGCCTCGCCCTCGTGCCTGATCCGGCCTTCGACAAGGATAACGGCGCGGCTAGCGATCGCCAGCGCCGCCTTGACGTTCTGCTCGACGAGAATGACGGTGACGCCGCTGGCGTTGATCTCCTTCAGCATCGAAAACACCTCACCGACGATCTTCGGCGAAAGACCGGCCGAGGGCTCGTCGAGGATGAGGACGGAGGGATCGACGATCAGTGCGCGGGCGACCGCCAGCATCTGCCGCTGCCCGCCCGACAGCGCGCCGGCCAGACGCGAGGGCCTGCTGGCGAGATCGGGAAAACGACGATAGAGCGCGGCGATCCTGTCTGACCGCTGCGGCTTGGGCAGGACGGCTGCGGCAAGCTGCAGGTTTTCGTGGATGGTCAGCGTCGCGAAGATGTTTTCCGTCTGAGGAACGAAGGCGAGGCCTTCAGCGATCTTGCGGTGGGATGCGACGCGGGTGATCTCCCTCTCGCCCAGCATCACGCTTCCTGAGTGGATCGGCACCACCCCGGCGATCGCCTTGACGAAGGTCGACTTCCCGGCCCCGTTCGGCCCGAGTAGGACCAGCAGCTCGCCCGGCGCCACCGAGAGATCGACGCCGCGCACGATCGGCAGGTCGGGTTCGTAGCCGGCGACCAGCGCGCGGGTTTGAAGCGCCGGCGCGGTCATGCCGCCGCTCCGAGATAGGCTTCGATGACATCGGGATTGGAGGCGACGTCGGCAGGCGTGCCCTCGGCCAGCGGCTTGCCGAGCGCCATGGCGACGACACGGGAGCAGAGCCGCGACACCATATCCATATTGTGCTCGATCAGCAGGATCGACTTGCCATTGGCATTGAGGTCAAGCACACGTTCCATGATCGTTTCCAGCAGCGCCGGATTGACGCCGGCCGCCGGTTCGTCGAGCAGGATCGCCTGCGGATCGGCCATCAGGATACGCGCGAGTTCCAGAAGCTTGCGTTGCCCGCCCGAGAGAACCTTCGCCGGTTGTCCCTCAAGACCGGACAAGGTGACGAATTCCAACAGCGCACGCGCCTTTTCGATCGCCAACCGCTCCTGCTGCCTGACATGACCGAAGCGCAGGAAGTTCGCGAACAGCCGTTCGCCCTCCTGCGCCTGCGCGCCGACGAGCACGTTCTCGAGAACAGTCATATCGAGAAAGGGCTTCGGGATCTGGAAAGTCCGGCCGACGCCGCGACCGATTCTCTGTTCCGGGCTTTCCTGCGACACGTCGCGGCCGCCGATCCAGATTTCGCCCGATGTGGGCTTGAGGCTGCCGGCGATCAGATTGAACAGTGTGGTTTTGCCGGCGCCATTCGGGCCGATGAGGCCGACCATCTCGCCTTCGCCGAGCCTCAGCGACATGCCGCCGACGGCCATGTTGCCCTGAAACGACTTCACCAGGTCGCGCGCGTCGATCACGGCTCTGGCGGGTTCTGCCGCTTTCGGTCGGGCGTCTGGCACTGGCAAAGGCATGGAGAAAAGAAGTCTCTTGATTTGATTGGTGATGTTTGATCAAACTTCACCCCATGGTGAAAAGCAACCAAAAAAAGCGGTGTCTCACGGAGCAGGCTCGATGGTAGTCCCATCAGGAGGAGCCCATGCGAGGAAGCCGGCCGATGGTGGTCACGACCGTGACGACGCGCTGTCGCCGGTCGGGCGCGAAACGCTGCAGGACCGCGTCTACGCGCAGCTGCGCAACTCTCTGATAAACGGCATGTTCGACGCCGGCGACGTGTTGCGCATCGTCGATCTTGCCGAGCGGCTGCAGACGAGCACCATGCCGGTGCGCGAGGCGCTTGGCCGCCTCGTGTCCGAGCAGGCGCTGGAATCTTTGCCCAATCGCTCGGTCCGCGTGCCGCTGATCACCCGCGACCGTCTCGACGATCTGGCCCGCGCCCGCATCCTGATCGAGGGCCAGATGGTGGCGTTGGCCCTGCCCAATCTGACGGATGACGACTTCGCGGTGCTGAAGCAGATCAATGTCGATTGCGATCTGGCTTTCGAGCAGCACGGCAAGGATATCGGCCATGTCACCTCGGCGCTGAACCAGCAGTTCCATTTCCACATCTATCATGCGGCGCGCTCGCAGGTGCTGATCCCGATCGTCGAGAGCCTGTGGCTGCAATCGGGCGCGATCATCCGCAAGGCCGCGCATATTCATGACGAACAGGGCGGACTTGCCGCCACCAATCATCACTGGGCGCTGATCGATGCGCTAGAAAAGCGTGATGTCGAGGCCGCGATGCAGTCGCTCTCCAACGACATCAGCCGCTCCTTCGATCTCATTCGTGGGCGGCTGGATGCGGGACCTGAAGGCAACGCGTCGGGAGACCATCATGGCTGAGCCCATCGACGACGGCTTCGACCTGTTCGATCTGAGGATCGACGTGATTATTCCAGAGGGCGGTGCCGTCTACTGCGGCGCCAGGCCGGGCGATCATTTCGAGCTCAGAGGCGAGATGCTACATTTGCCGGAGGGGCAGGGGATCTCGATCTATTCGCTCTCCTCCGTGCTGCCGCTGCTGGCTGCCAAGCAGCGCCCGACGGATCGCAACGACTGGATGACGACGGACGCCGACATCGCTTGCCCGGACCCCAATTGCTCGACACGGCTCAGGATAACCCGCACGGGCCTGCGCCGTTTCAGCCATGCCGCCACCACGGCGGTTCCCTTGAATGACGAATAGGCCGAATACATGCAGCGCATCACCATCGCCCCCGGTTACGAAATCTCCCGCGTCATCCGCGGCGGCTGGCAGCTGGCCGGCGGGCACGGGGTGATCGATGGCGACAGCGCCGTCGAGGACATGATCGCATTCGCCGATGCCGGCATCACCACCTTCGACTGCGCCGACATCTATACTGGCGTCGAGGAGCTGATCGGCCGCTTCCGCGTCGCCTACAAGAACCTGCGCGGAGAAGAGGCCCTCTCGCGCATCCGCGTCCACACCAAGTTCGTGCCCGATCTCACGGTCCTGCCAACTATCAGCAAGGCCTACGTCGAAAGCGTCATCGACACCTCGCGCAAGCGGCTCAACCTCGATTGCCTTGACCTCGTGCAGTTCCACTGGTGGGCCTATGACATCGGGGGTTGGCTGGAGACGGCGGGCTGGCTGAAGGAGCTGCATGAGGCCGGCAAGATCGGCAAGATCAGTGGCACCAATTTCGATACCGATCATATCGAGGCGATCATCGGCTCCGGCGTGCCCTTAACCTCGCTGCAGCTGCAATATTCGCTGCTCGACCGGCGTCCGGAAAAGCGCATGGCGGCACTTGCTCAAGAGAAGAGTTTCGCGCTGTTTTGCTACGGCACGGTTGCCGGCGGCTTCCTCGGTGACCGCTGGCTCGGCCAAAAGGAGCCGGAGCATCCGCTTGAGAACCGCTCGCTGACGAAATACAAGCTGATCATCGATGATTTCGGCGGCTGGGACCTGTTTCAGGCGTTGCTGTCGACGCTGCGCGGGATCGCCGACCGGCACGATACCGACATAGCGACGATATCAAGCGCTGCCATGCTGACCAAGCCAGGCGTCGCCGCCGTCATCGTCGGCGCCCGCAACAGGGATCACCTGAAGTCCAATCTCGCTATCGCGGACATCACCCTCAGTGAGAGTGACCAAGCCGAGATCGACGCGATCCTTGGGCAATCCAAACCGCTCGAGGGCGACGTCTATACGCTGGAGCGGGACAGGGAAGGCCGCCACGGCAGCATCATGAAGTACAATCTCAACAAAGGGGAACAAAAATGAAAACGACATTCCTGCTTTCCGCCATGGTCGCCGCCCTTGCGGCATCCACGGCACCGACGCTGGCCGCCGATTGCGACATCACCGTCGGCCTCGTCATGGAGCTTACCGGCCCGGCCGGTGAATATGGCCAGGCGGGCGCCAAGTCGGTCGAGATGGCCTTCCGCGACATCAACGACGCCGGGGGCGTCAATGGCTGCAAGGTCGTTGCCGACACCCGCGACAGCCAGAGTCAGGGCAACGTCGCCGTCGATCAGGCGACGCAGCTCGTCAACATCAAGAAGGTGCCCGTCATCATCGGTGGCATCATCTCGTCGGTATCGATCCCGATCCTGACATCGGTAACGGCGCCGGCGGGCGTGGTGCAGGTTTCGCCCGCCTCCTCGTCTCCGACACTGACCGAGCTTGGCCGCAGCGGCAAGACCAACGGCGTCTTCTTCCGCACCATCACGTCGGATGCGCTGCAGGGGACCGCGGCCGCGAAGTTCGCGATGGATCAGGGCCTGAAGAAGATCGCGATCATCAACGTCAACAACGACTTTGGCGTGAACATGGTCAAGGAGTTTTCGACCGCCTACCAGAAGCTCGGCGGCACGATCACCTCGACCACGCCCTATAACGAAAAGCAGTCGAGCTATGCCTCGGAAGCCAGCGCCGCGATGGCTGGTGATCCCGATGCGCTCTATCTCGTCAGCACCCCCGTCGATGGTGCCACCATTGCCCGCGCCTGGGTTTCCGGCGGCGGCAAGCAGACCTTCCTCCTGAACGACGGCATGAACTCCAAGGACTTCATCGAGAGCGTCGGCGCGCAGTATCTCGAGAATGCCTATGGCACCTCCTCCGGCACCAGCCCGACCGCATCGACGGAATATTTCAACGGCAACTATGAGGCCTTCTCCGGCGGTATCTCGCCCTCGGCTCCGGCCGCCGACCGCTCCTATGACGCGGGTGCGATCGTGGCGCTGGCGATCGCCAAAGCCGGCAAGGCCGATGCAGCCGCCATCAAGGCAGCCATGCCCGAGGTCGTGGCCGAGGGCGGCACGCCCATCCATGCCGGCAAGGAGGAGTTCGCCAAGGCGCTGCAGCTCATCAAGGAGGGCAAGCCGGTAAAGTATGAGGGTGTCATCGGTCCCGTCAGCTTCGACAAGTATGGCGACATCACGGGTCCGTTCCGCCTGTGGAAGATCAGCAACGGCGAGGTGACGACGGTCGGCGAGTTGAGCGCCGAAGACGTCACCAAGATCAAGACCGCGCAGTAAAAGAGCCGTGCGACATGGCAGATGTGCTCCCATGTCGCACCACTCTGGGCTGGGCGCATATGTGCTTTGTTGGGTAAGCAGTGTCGTTCGCGGATCGCGCCGTGTAAAAACGGCACGATGTATTTGGCAACCGGCATGACAGGCCATCGACACATGAAAAAGCGCTCAATCCTTTCGTCGATCTGTTCGATCGTCAGCCTGTTCGTCATGACATCCGCAGCATCCGCGGAAGATTTAGAGCACGGGCGACGGGTCTTCAGACTGTGCGTTGCCTGTCACACGGTCGATTCCGATCGCAACGGCTTCGGCCCGCATCTAAAGGGTGTCGTCGGTCGTCCCGCCGGAAGTTTGCCCGACTACCGATATTCCGAAGCGATGAAAGCGGCTGGCGCCGGTGGGCTTGTCTGGGACGAGGCGGCACTGTCGGAATTTCTATCCAGCCCCAAGAAGAAGGTGCCGGGAACGAAGATGAGCTTCGGCGGCCTTTGGACGACGTCGGAGATCACCGATCTCATCGCCTATCTCCGCGCTTTTCCATAGACACAGAAATTGTCGGCTGGCGCGCCTTGACGGCTTGGCGCCGGATCGCCTAAGTCAGCTTTGATGGTTCCCGAAGGGATGACTTCCGACGGGATTAATAGGGAACACGGTGCGGATGACCCGAATGGGGCCAAGACCGTGGCTGCCCCCGCAACTGTAAGCGGATTGCCTGATGTCCTCGTGGTGTTCTCTCCGAACGCCATGCCACTGCGAGAGTGTTTGCTCCTCGTGGGAAGGCAGATGTCAGGCGCATATCCGCGAGCCAGGAGACCTGCCGTCAAAACAGTGTCCACCATCCCGGACGGGGTTGTCCGGAGAGGAGCATCATATGATGGTTTTTGACGTCAGCCGCTGGCGCGGTCCCGCTTTATTCCCCTCCGCAAATCTCATGTCCGTGATCCCGCGATAGCTTTCGCCGCCGCATGATGGCAGGCGAGCGCTTCGCTGTTTTTTCCTGCATCATCCGCGGCGGTCCCCGCTTCGAGTTTCACAGCCACAGCCAATGGGCTGCGGGCTTCAGCCACACATGAGGACCAATATGAACCGCATCATCCTGCGACCCGCGCTGCTGTCGATCGCGACGGCCTTCGCTTCCACCACTTTTCTCCCCTCCGCCCATGCCGCGGCGACGACCTACCCGCTGACGATCACCAATTGCGGTCAGCAGGTGACGTTCGACAGCGCGCCGAAGAAGACGGTGTCGATCGGTCAGGGCATGACCGAAATTCTCTACTCGCTCGGCCTTGCCGACAAGATCGTCGGGACAGCGGTCTGGGTTGGGCCGGTGCTGCCGGCCTATGCCGAGGTCAACAAGGGCATCAAGCGGTTGGCCGACAACGATCCGAGCTTCGAATCCGTCGTCGGCCAGGAACCGGACCTCGTCGCGGCCGAGTTCGAGTGGCACGTCGGCACGCAAGGGTCGGTCGGCAAGCGCGAACAGTTCGCCGGCCTCGGCATCAAGACCTATGTTTCGCCGGCCGATTGCGTCGCGAAGATCAACACCGATGGTGGCGACGGCGTGCGCAGCGAGCTTTTCACCATGGCGCTGATCTATCAGGAGATCGCCGAACTGGCGGAGATCTATGACATCCAGGATCGCGGCGCGGCTCTGATCGCCGACTTGAAGAAGCGCGAAGCGGATGCCGTGGCATCGCTCGGTGGGTCGGCCAGAGATCTGCCTGTCGCCTTCTGGTTTTCCAGCAAGGAAGTGCAGGGCGATGCCTTTATCGCCGGCAAGAACAGCGCTCCGGCCTATATTCTGAAAACGCTCGGCGCCCGCAATGTCGTCAGCACCGAGGAAGAGTGGCCGCTCGTCGGGTGGGAAACGATCGCACAGGCCAATCCTGGAGTCATCGTCATCGCCACTATGGACCGCCGTCGCTACGCCGCGGACGATCCCAAGGTGAAGCTCGATTTCCTTGAAAAGGATCCGGTCACCAGCCAGCTCGACGCGGTGAAAAACCGGCATTTCGTGGAGATGGATGCGCAGTCGATGAACCCGACGATCCGCACAATCGATGGCCTGGAACGTCTGGCCGCCGGCATCAAGTCCTTCGGTCTCGCCAAGTGAGACACACCTCGATAGCCCACCGGGGATGGAGAACGCTGCTTGTTCTCCTCGTCCTTGCCGTTGTGGCATTGGGTTTCGTCATCAGTCTCGCCGTGTCCATCGGCGAGATCTCCATTCCTGTCGCCACGACGGCCAAGGCCGTGGCGAACCGCGTGCTTGGCACCGGCTTTGAACTCAGCCGGATTCACGAAGGCATCATCTGGGATTACCGCCTGAGCCGCGCGCTTGTCGCCGCAAGCGCCGGAGCTGCCTTGGCCCTGTGCGGTGCGGTGCTGCAGGCGCTGCTGCGCAATCCGCTGGCCGAGCCCTATGTGCTCGGCATTTCCGCCGGCGCGTCCACCGGCGCCGTCGCCGTCATGATCCTCGGCTTCGGCTATGGGGTGTTGACGCTCTCGGCCGGCGCTTTCATCGGCGCGGTCGCGGCGTTCCTGCTGGTCTCGCTGCTCGCGGCGGGCTCCGGTGGCGGAACGGATCGTATCGTCTTGGCTGGTGTCGCCGGCTCACAGCTCTTTAACGCGCTGACATCCTATATCGTCACGACGTCGGCCAATGCCGAGCAGGCGCGCGGTGTCATGTTCTGGCTTCTCGGCAGCCTCTCCGGCGTGCGTTGGCCGGATGTCTATCTCGCGGCCCCCGTTGCAATCGGCGGCTTTCTCGTCTGCATGCTCTACGCACGGGCGCTCGATGCCTTTACCTTCGGCATCGATGCTGCGGCAGCGCTCGGTATTCCGGTTGCCGGCATCCGGATCGTGCTGCTCGCGCTCACGGCGCTGCTTACCGCGACGATGGTCAGCATCGTGGGCTCGATCGGCTTTGTCGGCCTGGTCATTCCGCATGCGGCGCGCTTCGTGGTCGGGCCGGGGCATGGACGCCTGTTGCCGGCGACGGCGATATCCGGCGCCATCTTCATGGTGGTCGCCGATATCGTCTCGCGCGTCATCGTCCCGCAGCAGGTGCTGCCGATCGGTGTGGTCACCGCGCTCTTCGGGGCGCCGGCATTCGCGCTCATTCTCTACAAGGCGAGGCGGCCCGCATGAGCATTTCCATCAGCGATGTGCATTGGGCAACCTCAGGCGTGCTTGTCGTCAAGGGTGTAAGTCTTGAGGTTCCGACCGGGCAGACGCTTGGTCTCATCGGGCCTAACGGTTCCGGAAAATCCAGCCTGCTGCGGTTGATCGGAGGGTTGCGCAAGGTCAAGAGTGGTGTCATCGCGCTCGGCGATACCGGCATCGACACGCTGGCGCGCCGCGATATCGCCAAGCGCGTCGCCTTTGTCGAACAACAGGCCACCACCGAGACGCAGGTGACGGTGGCCGAGGTCGTTCGTCTCGGGCGCACACCGCATCGCGGCCCGCTGGCGCCATGGAGCGCCAATGACGAGCAGGTGGTCGAGAACGCGCTGCGGCAGGTGGGCATGATCGAGAAGGCGCGGCAGCTCTGGCACACGCTATCGGGCGGCGAGCGGCAGCGTGTGCATATCGCGCGCGCTCTGGCGCAAACGCCGACCGAGCTGCTGCTCGACGAGCCGACCAACCATCTCGACATCCAGCATCAGCTCGAAATCCTGTCGCTGGTCGCCAAGCTGCCGATCACCAGCATCGTCGCGCTGCATGATCTGAACCTCGCGGCCATGTTTTGCGACAGGATTGCTGTGCTTAGCCAGGGTCGGCTTGTTGCGGTCGGACCGGCGGAGGAGGTATTGACTGAAGGCTTGATCGCCGATGTGTTCGCGGTGCGCGCCCATATCGAGCGCTCGCCGCATCATGGTCGGCAGCATATTCATTTTCTTGGCTGCATTTCTTGAGGTCCGATGTCCATCAGACAAACCAATTTCGATTTGAAGGAAGAGATCAGGGACTATTGGTCCAGGCGCTCGCAGACATTCGATCTTGCCTTCGGCCACAGGATACCGCGCGGGCCGGAGTTCGATGCCTGGCAGCAGCCGATGCGCGATCACCTGGGGGCGACACCCCTGCGCGTTCTCGAACTTGCCTGCGGCACGGGCGAGGTTACAGCGCTGATCCACGATCTCGGCCACGACGTCACCGCGCTGGATTTCTCCGAGGCCATGCTGTCAATCGCCAGAGCCAAGCATGCTGGCAAGGAACGCCTGCGTTTCGTGCTCGCCGATGCTGAAAATCCGATGGAGCCGGATGGCCGTTACGACGCCATCATCTGCCGGCATCTGGTGTGGACGCTGACGGATCCCGCAAAGGCATTCAGCGAGTGGCATCGGGTTCTGAAGCCGGGCGGGACGCTGCTGGTTTTCGACGGCGATTGGGCGAAGCCGACACGGCTCGGCCGCGCCGCGGCATGGCTCATTCGCCGGATCGATCGCTTCTGCGGTGCTGATCGTCATTACGACGGCGCGATGAGCGCGCGCCATGCGGCGATCATGTCAGAGCTCCCCTTCGGCGCGGGACTGCGGCCGGATGATCTCATCCCGCAGTTGAAGCAGGCCGGCTTCGTGGGCTTCGAGATTTCGTCCCACGGTCCGATCGCGAAAGCGCAGCGGCGTGGCGCCAATCTGCGCAACAAGCTCCGGACGCTGGTCTATCGGCGCTTCATTCTCGTGGCCAAATCCGCTGGTGTTTCGCAAGGTGGCGAGGCCTGATCTATCGCGAAAACGCGGTGGATTTGGCGCCGCCGGCGAATTTTGTGGGCTGTCGTCATCGAAGCATGTTGACGTGATCGGCTAGACGGGGTCATCTGCGCATAACGGCATGGCGCTCATGCTTGCGGTGATCGGCACGGGAGGCCGGATCACCGTCTCCAGAAGCCGAGCGCCGGCAGTCTCAAGGGAGGAGTACGCCTGTCAGCCAGCCCGATTGGATCGGGATGGGCTGAAACCCTTGAACGCTAGGACTCCCGCAATGGCATACAGCACGACGATCGAACGAACGCGCTTCGGCTTTCGCGATCTGAAGGACCTCCTCGCGAAAGCGACGCCGGAACGCTCCGGCGACCAGCTCGCCGGCATCGCTGCCAGCGGACCGGTCGAGCGTCTGGCCGCGCAGATGGCGCTCGCCGATCTGCCGCTGAAGGCGTTTTTGGCAGAAGAGGTTATTCCGTCGGAGAGCGACGAGGTCTCGGCGCTGATCGCCAAGCAGTTCGACGCGCGAGCTTTTACGCCGATCAGTTCCTTCACGGTGGGCGAGTTCCGCGAGTGGTTGCTGAAGCCGGAGACCGATCAGCGAGCACTGGAAGCGATCACCCACGGCATCACGCCGGAGATGCTGGCGGCCGTTTCGAAAATCATGCGGCTGCAGGATCTGATCGCCGTCGCAGCCAAGCGGCAGGTCGTCACGCGCTTTCGCAACACGCTCGGCCTCACCGGCCGGCTCTCGACCCGCAACCAGCCGAACCATCCGACCGACGACAGCCGCGGCATCGCCGCCTCGGCGATCGACGGTCTGCTGATGGGGTCCGGCGACGCGGTCATCGGTGTCAATCCGGCAACCGACAGCGTCGAGGACTATGTTCGCATCGTCTCGCTGCTCGACGAGATTCGCGAGCGGCTCGCCATCCCCACCCAGACCTGCTGTCTCGGCCACGTCACCACGGCCATTCGCGCTGTCGAGGCGCGGGCACCTGTTGATCTGATGTTTCAGTCGGTCGCGGGATCGCAGAAGGCCAATGAAGGTTTCGGCATCGATCTTGCGCTGCTCAAGGAAGCCCAGGACGCTGGGAAATCGCTGAAGCGCGGCATGCCGGGCGCCAATGTCATGTATTTCGAAACCGGGCAGGGAGCCGCGCTCTCGGCCGACGCGCATTTCGGCGTTGACCAGCAGACGATGGAGACCAGGGCCTACGCCGTCGCGCGCGAGTTCGATCCGTTGTTGGTCAACACGGTCGTCGGTTTCATCGGTCCGGAATATCTCTTCAACGGAAAGCAGATCATCCGCGCCGGCATCGAGGACCATTTCTGCGGCAAGCTGCTCGGCCTGCCGATGGGCGTCGACGTTTGCTACACCAACCATGCCGATGCCGACCAGGAAGACATGGACACGCTGTTGACGCTGCTCTGCGCAGCAAACGTCAATTTCGTCATCACCGTACCCGGTGCCGACGACATCATGCTGAATTACCAGTCGCTGTCCCACCATGACGCCGTGTTCTGTCGCGAAACCCTCGGTCGCCCGCCAGCGCCGGAGTTCGAGACGTGGCTTCGCGACGTGGGGCTGACCAATGATGCCGGCGCGCTATCCGGCGCGCCTGCCATGCTGACCGATTACCTGTCGAGGGCCGCTCTTGTCTAAATCCAACGCCACCGAACTCAGAGCCGACTATCAGCCGGTCACCGTCGATCTGGCCGAGATGACCGATGCGCGCGTCGCGCTCGGACGTTTCGGATCGGGCGCGCCGACCAAGGCGCAGCTGGCCTTCCGGCTCGATCATGCAAGGGCCCGCGAAGCTGTATGGTCGACCGTCGACGAGAACAGGTTGAAGAGCGATCTCACGGCGCTCGGGCTGGATGTCGTCTCGGTGGAAAGCATGGCCGAAGATCGCGGCAGCTATCTGCGCCGGCCTGATCTTGGCCGCAAGTTGTCGCGCGTTTCGGTCGAGCGGCTGGATGCACTGCCGTCTGACGCGAAAGGGTGTGATGTCGTCATCACCATTGCCGATGGCCTCTCGTCGAGCGCGGTCGATATCAATGCGGTCGCGCTTGTGCGCGAACTCTCGGGCCTGTTGCGCTTAGCCGGCTTGTCGATCGGCCCGGTTGCCGTCGCGCGCCAGGCGCGGGTGGCACTTGCCGATGAGGTCGGCGAAATTCTCGGTGCCAGGATCACGATCGTGCTGATCGGAGAGAGGCCCGGTCTTTCCGCGGCCGACAGTCTCGGCGCCTATATCACCTACGAGCCATCCGTCGGCACGCCGGATTCCCGGCGCAACTGCGTGTCGAACATGCGTGAGGGTGGCCTGTCGATGGGGCAGGCGGCGAAGACCATCGCCGGTCTCATCGCCGATATGACGAAGACAGGTGTCAGCGGCGTCGGCCTCAAGGAAGCGCTGGTCAGGTTGCCCAGCGCTTCTTAGTCGGCTTCACCGGATGCCCGCTCGTGGGCGCGCGCGCGTGTCGTTGCGCTCGTGCTCGAAGATGGCGCCGGGAAGCGGCAGCTTGCCTCGAATGATGTCCGAGCCCTTCTCGCCCACCATGATGGTCGGGGCATTGGTGTTGCAGGAGGGAACGCGCGGCATGATGGAGGAATCGCAGACACGCAAGCCTTCCAGCCCGTGCACCTTGAGGTCGAGCCCGACGACCGCGTCGACGCCCGTGCCCATCTTGCAGGTGCCGACGGGGTGGTGGTCGGTCTTGGCGTTGGCGCAGCCATAGTCGAAGAGTTCGTCGTCGGTCATCACCTTCGGTCCGGGAAGCCGCTCGGCCAGCACGAAGGGTTTCAGCGCCGCCTGCTGCATGATTTCGCGCGCGATCTTCAGGCCTTCCAACGACATCGTCCTGTCGTGCGGGTCGGACCAGTAGTTCGGATCGATCAGCGGCGCTGCCGACGGATCGGATGATCGGAGCCTGACGGTGCCGCGCGAGCGGGGATGGAGATAGGCCGAGTTCAGCGTCACGCCGGCGTTCTTCAGCCGCTCCACGCCCGCCTCGATGCCGGAGCCGAGGCCGAGGTGGAACTGGATATCGGGGGAGCGCGCATTCGGATCCGCATACCAGAAGCCGCCGGTCTCGAAGAGCGAGGACGCAACCGGGCCTGTGCGGAAGAGGATGTATTCCAGCCCTGCCCAGACCGTCCGGTGCAATTTCGCGACGCCGTCATAGGTGTGGTCGCCGGTGCACTCGCAAATGACGAAGAGGTCGAGGTGGTCCTGCAGGTTGCCGCCGACGCCGGGAAGATCGTGATGAACCTTGACTCCAACCGACGTCAGGTGATCGGCCGGTCCGATGCCCGATTGCAGCAACAATTTCGGCGAGCCGATCGCGCCCGATGACACCAGCACTTCGCGCTCGGCGCGGATCACCTCGGAGCCCTTGTCCGTCACGACTTCGACGCCAACGGCTCTCGTGCCCTCGATCACGATCCGGGCGACGCGGGCGCCGGTGCGGATGGTCAGGTTCTTTCGATCCTTGATGGGAGATAGATAGGCGAGCGACGCGGATGAGCGACGGCGGTTGCGCTGTGTCAGCTGGTAGAAGCCGACGCCGGCCTGCTGCTTGCCGTTGAAATCGTGATTGTAGGGAATGCCGAGCTCCTGACCGGCGCGGATATAGGCATCGCAGATCGGCAGCGCGGAGACCGGCATCGAGACGCCGAGCGGCCCACCATAGGAATGGTAATCGTCGGCGAAGCGCTGGTTATCCTCGGCGCGCTTGAAGTAGGGCAGGATCGAGCGATAGTCCCAGCCGTCGCAGCCATCCTCGCTGGCCCATAGGTCGTAGTCGGCAGCGTTGCCCCTCGTATAGAGTTGGGCATTGATCGATGAACCGCCGCCGATCACCTTTGCCTGCGTATAGCGCAGCACCCGGCCTTTCATGTGCTTCTGCGGAACGGTTTCCCATCCCCAGCTCGCCACGCCCTTGGTCATTTTCGCGAATCCAGCCGGCATGTGGAACAGCGGGTTCCAATCTCCGCCACCGGCTTCCAGAAGCAGCACGCTGACGTCAGAATCTTCGCTCAGCCTGCTGGCGAGCACGCATCCGGCGGGACCCGCGCCCGTTATGATATAGTCAAAGCCCATTGGTTCTATCCTGTCACAAGCGGGGAATGGAAAGGCCGCCATCGGCGTCGATGACGGTGCCGGTCGCAAAGGCGAAGGCGCCTGAGGCAAGGGCCGAGCAAATTCGGCCGACGTCGTCGGCCTCGCCCCAGCGCTTCATCGGCACGAGGCCGCCCTCGATCAGCGCGTCGTATTTCGAGGTCACACCTGAGGTCATGTCGGTGCGGATGATCCCCGGCCGGAGTTCGAAGACGGAAATGCCCGATTCTGCCAGCCGCAGCGCCAGGCCCTGCGAGAAGGCGGCAAGTCCGGCCTTGCTGATGCAATAGTCCAGGCGCTCAGGCGAACTCGCCTCTGCCGATACAGAGGTGATGTTGATGATCGAGCGCGGATGCGGCTTGTCGCCGGATACGAGCATCGCCTTCACGACCGCCTGGGTGAAGAAGACTGTGCCGCGCAGGTTCGTGGCCATGATCGTGTCGAAATTGTCAGGCGTCAGCCCGAGGAAATCGCCCCTCACCACGGCAGCCATGCCGGCATTGTTGACCAGGCAATCGATGCGACCGAAGGCCTGCAGGATCGCGTGAACCGTTTCCTCGTGCTTCTCAACTGCGGAGATATCGGCCTGCAGGTAGATCGCATCGCCACCATGTTGCTTCAACTGCGCGACGGTCTCGTCCGCGGTCTCCACGGCGCCGACGCCTGTTATCGCGACATTGAAACCTGCTTTCGCCAGAGCGCCGGCAATGCCGAGCCCGATGCCGCGACGGCCGCCAGTGACCACGGCTACGGGCTTGTCCGAATGCGTCGTCATGCTCTCAAATCCTTTGATGCGATGTGGTCGGCAACGCGCAATGCCTGGCTTGCCACCGTCAGGGCCGGATTGACGGCCGCCGAGGTCGGCAGGAAGCTGGCATCGACGACGAAGAGGTTCGGGTGGTCGAAGGCGCGGCAGTAGATGTCGAGCGGCGCGGACGCAGCATCGTTGCCGATCCTGACGGTTCCGCACTGGTGTGATGGTGTGCGCTTGTCGAAGGGACGGCTGAGCACGATCGGGAAGCCGATCGAGCGCAGGATGTCCTTGAGCTTGGAGACCAGCGAGAGATGGGCGTCCCAGTTGGTGCGCTGCCATTTCAGGACGATGCGCTCGCCATCGACCATGACGCGGCTTTCCGGGTTCGGGACATCCTCGCTCATGGCGTAAAAGTCGATCGCATGACCGGTGATCCGATCCAGCAGCCATTCTGGCACCTTGGGCAGCGATCCCTTGAGAACCTTGCCCGAGATGCGGCCGAGCAGCTGCACATTGCCGAGCGGCGGCCCGCCATTGCCGTCGGAGAGATAGAAATCGTTGAAGGCGAATGTCTTCTGGTAGATCGAGGTGTTGCGATATTTCGGCGATACACCGATCACGGCCGAGGAATTGTGGTTCATGAAATTCCGGCCGACCTGACCGGAGGAATTGGCCAGCCCCTCGGAAAACCTGCCATTTGCCGAGCGCAGCAGCAACACGGCCGATTGCACCGCGCCGGCGCTGAGGATCACGAGCTTCGGACGCAGCGTATGCGCCTGGCCATTCTTCCGATAGGTCACGCCCGAAATCCGGCCATCGGCATCTGCTTCCAGCTTGATGACGGGCGATCCGGTTTGCAGGCGCACGTTGTCGTGGCGAAGAGCCTGCGAAAGGGCCGCCGTCTCCGCATCCATCTTGCCGTCATCGGAATTGGGATGCGCATCCCATGGCGTTTTCGCCTTCGCCAACCATTTGTCGATATCGACGCCCAAAGGCAGCGAGAAGGGATGCAGGCCCTTCGCCTTCAGCCGCGCCCTGACGTCGGCGATGGCGGGTTCCTCGCGCACCGGCGGGTAATTGTAAGGCGTCGAGTGAGCCGGCTCCGTCGGGTCATCGCCGAGCGCGCCGCGCACCTTGTACAACGCCTCGGCGCGACCGTACCACGGCTCCAGTTCCTCATAGGGAAATGGCCATGCGGGCGACACGCCTTCGCGATGATGGATCTCCTCGAAATCCTCGCGGCGGTAACGCGAGAGCACCGCACCGAAGAATTTCGAATTGCCGCCGACATTGTAGTAGTTGCCGGGATTGAAGCCGGTGCCATCGGCCTCGTACCAGGTCTCCTTCGGCCGGAAATGGCCGCGCTGAAAGATCGCCCGCTGGTCGCGGTTGACGGGGTGGTCGGCAATCCGTTCGCCGGCTTCGAGAATGAGGATCTCGGCTCCGGTGGCAGCGAGCCCGGCAGCGACGGTCGCGCCACCGATGCCCGAGCCGATGATGACGATATCAGGTGTTCTGTTCATAGTGCTATCGCGCCGTCAGATCACGCGATCCGCGCCTGACTTTGCGGGTCGAAAAAGACCACCTTGTCGAGATTGAATGCCAGCCGCGCGTTCTGGCCCGGCTGGATGCGGGCGTCGGCGCGCAGGCGGGCCACGACTTCCTTGCCGCCGAGCTTGGTGACGGCGAATGTGTCGGAACCGGCCGGCTCGACCACGTCGATCAAGCAATCGCCTTCGGCCAGCGTCTGCGCATTGCGGTCGGCGCCGTCGGGGTCGGTCAGCGCTTCTGGACGGATGCCGAAGACGATCTGGCGGCCGGCATGCGCCTGCAGCGCCTCGCGGCCCGGTGCGATCGGCAAGCGGATCGGCTCGCCGCTCGGCCGCGCCAGCGACACCGACAGTCCCGTTGCTCCCTGCTCAATGGTGCCTGAGAGCAGGTTCATCGCTGGCGAGCCCATGAAGTCAGCGACGAACATGTTGGCGGGGTTGTTGTAGATCTCCGCCGGCGTGCCGAACTGCTGGACCTCGCCATCCTTCATCACGGCGATCTTGGTGGCCAGCGTCATTGCCTCGATCTGGTCGTGGGTGACGTAGACGATGGTCTTGCCGGTTGCCTGGTGCAGCCGCTTGATCTCGATGCGCATGTCGACGCGCAGCTTGGCGTCGAGGTTGGAGAGCGGCTCGTCGAACAGGAAGAGCTTCGGATCGCGCACCAACGCGCGGCCCATGGCGACGCGTTGCCGCTGGCCGCCTGACAGCTGGCTCGGCTTGCGATCGAGCAGATGGCCGATCTGCAGCACCTTGGCGACCTTGTCGATCGCCGCCTTGCGCTCGTCGGCCGGCACGCCGCGCATCTCCATGCCGAAGGAGATGTTCCCGGCGACCGTCATGTTCGGATAGAGCGCGTAGCTCTGGAACACCATGGCGATATCACGTTTGGACGGGTGCAGATCGGAAATGGTGCGGCCATCGACGCGGATATCGCCCTCGGTGATGGCCTCCAGTCCGGCGATCGTGTTGAGCAGCGTGGACTTGCCGCAGCCGGAGGGGCCGACCAGCACCAGAAAGCCGCCCTTTTCCAACTCAAGATCGATGCCCTTGAGGATTTCCAGTGCGCCAAAACGCTTTCTGAGGCGTGAGATTTCGAGAAAAGCCATGGGATTATCCTTTGACCGCGCCCGCCATCAGTCCGCGAACGAAGTAGCGGCCGGCGAGGATGTAAACGAGGAGCGTGGGCATGGCGGCGATCATCGCGGCGGCCATGTTGACATTGTATTCGACGACACCCGTCGAGGTATTGACGACGTTGTTGAGCGCCACCGTCATCGGCATGGATTCACCGGTCCCGGCGTAGGCGGAGGCAAACAGGAAGTCGTTCCAGATGTTGGTGAACTGGTAGATCACGGTGACGACGATGATCGGCAGCGAGTTTGGCAGCATGATGCGGCGGAAAATCTGGAAGAAGCTCGCGCCATCCACCTGCGCCGCCCGCACAAGCTCCGTCGGAAATGCCTCGTAATAGTTGCGGAAGAACAGCGTCGTGAAGCCGAGGCCGTAGACCACGTGGACGATGACCAGATTGACCGTCGGGTTGCCGAAGCCGAGCGACATGCCGATCTCGTTCGTCAGCGTGTTGCCGAAGCGGCCGAGGCTGCCGAGAATGGTCGCCATCGGCAGCAGCACCGACTGGAACGGGATAAAGCAGGCAAACAGCATCAGCCCGAACACCAGCGTATGGCCGGGGAAGCGCCATTTGGTCAGCACGTAGCCGTTGAGCGCGCCGAGGATGGTCGAGATGGCAACGGCGGGAACGACCATCTTGATCGAGTTCCAGAAATAGCCCTTGATGCCGGCGCAGGTGAGCCCGACGCAGGTCTCGCCCCATGCCTTGATCCAGGGTTCGAAGGTTGGTGCTGACGGCAGCGACAGCATGTTGCCGTTCTGGATTTCGTCCATGGTCTTGAACGAGGTGACCAGCATGACGAAGAGCGGCATCAGGTAGATGATCGCAAAGATCGCGAGGATGCCATAGATGAAGATCCGGTTGAAAAGCCGGGTGCGGGCCAGGTTGGATGAACTTGGTGTATCCGATGTCACTGCGCTCATCGTGATTTCTCCCGCAGTTCGGAATAGAGATAGGGAACGATGATCGCCGAGATCGTCATCAGCATGATCACGGCGCTGGCCGATCCCACGGCCATCTCGTTGCGCTTGAAGGTGTATTCGTACATGAAGTTGGACGGCAGCCAGGCCGAGCCGCCGGGCCCGCCGGAGGTCAAGGCGACGACAAGGTCGTAGGACTTGATCGCCATGTGGGCGAGCACGATGAAGGCGGAGAGGAAGACGGGCCTCAGAAGCGGAATGATGATGCGGCGGTAGAGTTGCACCGTCGATGCGCCGTCGATCTGCGCCGCCTTCATGATCTCGCTGTCGATGCCGCGCAGGCCCGCCAGGAACATCGCCATGACGAAGCCCGATGCCTGCCAGACGCCGGCGATGACGACGGTATAGATCACGAAATCCTTGTTCTTGATCCAGTCGAAATGGAAGCTGGTCCAGCCGAAGTGATGCAGCGTCTGCTCAAGCCCGAGGCCCGGATCGAGGAACCATTTCCAGGCGACGCCTGTCACGATGAAGGACAGCGCCATCGGATAGAGGAAGATCGGCCGCAATATCCCTTCGCCGCGGATCTTCTGGTCGAGCAGGATCGCCAGCAGCAGGCCGAGGCCAAGGCAGATGGCGATATAGAGGAAGCCGAAGATCCCCATGTTGGTGATCGATGTGTACCAGCTGGAGGGCGGGTCGCTTTCGAAGGTCCAGCGCCAGAGCCGTTGATAGGCGCGAGGCCCGGTCAGTACATAGGACGGGAAGGTCTTGGAATTGGTGAAGGACAGATAGACCGTCCACAGGATGAAGCCGTAGACGAAGACCAGCGTGATGGCGAAGCTCGGCGCCAGCACGATCTTCGGCAGCGCATCCTGCAGCCAGCCGCGCATGGAAAACGAGGTTCCGCGCTGTGCTGGTGTCTCGGCTTTGGTGGTAGCGATAGTGCTCATGACATTCATCCCCCTCCCAAGGGTGACGTTGGCAGTCGACATCTTCCCCGCCTGAAAAGGCGGGGAAGACCGTTCGCGGGTCTGCTTACTTGGCGTCGTCGATTGCCTTCACGAGCTCTTCGACGGCCTGATCGGACGTCTTGATCTGGCCGTGGACGAACTTCGAGACGACGTCCTTGTAGGCGTTGGCAACGGCCGGAGGCGCGCCATAGCCCTGTGCCAGCGAGCCGAACAGCGTGCCGCCTTCGTTGGCTGCCTTCAGGTCGGCGATGCCCTTCTTGCCGCAGGCGTCGAAGTCGGTATCAGGCACGTCGGTACGGGCCGGGACCGAGCCCTTGACGACGTTGAAGGCCGACTGGAAGCTCTTCGACAGCGTTGCCGTCGCAAGCGCCACCTGAGCGGCCTTGCGATCGTCAGGCACATTGAACATGCCGAACATGTCGGAGTTGTAGATCACGCTGCCATCGGTGCCCGGGAAGCGGTAGCACAGGAAGTCGGTGTCGGGCTTCTTTTTGGCGGCGACGAATTCGCCCTTGGCCCAGTCACCCATCACCTGCACCAGCGCATCACCCTTGATGACCATGGCGGTCGCAAGGTTCCAGTCACGGCCGGAGAAGTTCGGATCGACGTACTTGACCAGCGTCGCGAGGTTGTCGAACGACTTCTTCATCGTGTCGGACTTCAGCGACTCCTCATCGAGTTCGTTGAAGGCCTTCTTGTAGAACTCCGGACCACCGGTCGACAGCACGACGCTGTCGAACATGGTGGCTTCCTGCCAGTTCTGGCCACCGAGGGCGAGCGGCGTCACGCCGGCTGCCTTGGCCTTGTCGAGCAGGGCTACGAGGTCTTCGAAGCTCTTCGGCTGCGTGCCGCCGATCTTGTCCATCACGGCCTTGTTGATCCAGAGCCAGTTGACGGAGTGAACGTTGACGGGTGCTGCGACCCACTTGCCGTCATAGACGGAGAACTTCTGCAGCGCCGCCGGAACGGACTTGTCCCAGCCTTCCTTCTTCGCGGTTTCGGTGAGATCGCCCATCACACCGGCCTGCGCGTAGTCGAGAACGGTGTAGCCGAGCATCTGCGATGCCGTCGGGTAGGTGCCGGCCGCCACCATCGCCTTCAGCGCCGTCATGGCCGCGTCGCCGCCGCCGCCCGCGACCGGCACGTCTTTCCACGCGTAGCCTTCCTTCGACAGATCGCCCTTCAGCACGTTGAGCGCCGCGGCTTCGCCACCAGACGTCCACCAATGCAGCATCTGCACTTCCTTGACATCGGCAGCGCGCGCGATACCGCCCGCAGCACCAATTGCCAATGCGACCATGGCAGTCGCCGTTAGAAATCTGCGCATTTGAAAACCTCCCGTTTTCAAGTTCGCGAAACGGGACCCATTCCCGTTCCGTATCCCCCGCCCTCCTCGAGCGTGGTTTCTGCAAGCCGGCTCCCCGCCGGTCTTCAGCTTCTGGGCATCCACCAGTTGGTGCGGCTGCCGATATGCATGTTGAGCGTTTTCGTCTCGGTGTAGTCCTCCACCGCGTGGCGGCCGAGCTCGCGGCCGAGGCCGGACTGCTTGTAGCCGCCGAACGGCAGCTCCGAGGCGCCATCCATGAACGTGTTCATCCAGACCGTTCCCGCGCGTACTCTACGCCCGATCGTCAGGCATGTGTCGAAATCCTTGCTCCAGACGCCGGCCGAAAGGCCGTAATCGATCGAGTTGGCGATCTCGATCGCCTCTTCGGTGGTCTCGAAGGTGAGCACAGACAGCACCGGACCGAACACCTCCTCGCGGGCGACTGTCATTCCCGGCGTAACCTTCGAAAGAATGGTCGGCGCCATGAACTGCCCCATGCCGAGATCGATCGCCTCGCCGCCATGCGCGACTTCCGCGCCGGCAATCTTCGCGGCCGTGACGTATCCCGCGATCTTGTCGAAATGCTGCGGCGTGATGATCGCGCCCACCTGCGTTGTCGGGTCGAGCGGATCGCCGACCTTGACGTTCCTGGCGAGCGCCGCGACGCGCGCCACGACATCGCTGGCGATGCTCTTGTGCAGGATCAGCCGGGAACCGGCATTGCAGCATTCGCCGGCATTGAAATAGGCGCCGAAGACGGCCGCGTCGATGAACGCGTCGAGATCGGCGTCCGGGAAGACGATCTGCGGGTTCTTGCCGCCAAGTTCCAGCGATACCTTCTTCAGCGTTTGCGCGGCATTGGTCATCGTCAGCTTACCAACGCCGGTCGAACCGGTGAAGGAGACCATGTCGACATCGGGATGGGACGTCATGATCGCGCCCACCTCGGCGCCAGTGCCGGTGACGATATTGACGACGCCATCTGGCACGCCGGCCTCCTGCAGGATTTCACCGAGCACGATCGTCGAGCCCGATGTCAGTTCCGACGGCTTGACGACGCAGGTGCAGCCGGCTGCAAGCGCGAAAGGCAGCTTCTGGCCGACGATCAGGAAGGGGAAATTCCACGGCGTGATGATCGACACGACGCCGATCGCCTCGCGCAGAACAACGCCGAGCGTGCCATCGCCGAGCGTGTTGTAGCTTTCGCCGTGCAGATCACGCGCAAGCGCCGCTGCATAGCGCCAGATATCAACCGATCCTGCGATTTCTCCCTTGACCTGGGTGATCGGCTTGCCCGCTTCGATCGCATCGAGATAGGCGAGTTCGCCGGCGCGGGCCGCGATCAGATCGGCGGCCTTGAGCAGGATGGCGGAACGCTCCGATGCGGTCATGCGCGGCCACGGGCCAGTGTCGAACGCCTTGCGGGCAGCAGCAATAGCGCGCTCGGCGTCGGCCTTGGTACCGCCCTGGAAGCGGCTGACGACGACGCCGTGGCTCGGGGCGACGCGCTCGATCGGGGCCGCGTTGCCGGATATCCATTTGCCGTCGATCAGCATCTTGAAGTCGCGGGCCGTCTGATTGGCGAGCGCCTTCGGGGTCACCAGAACCGTCATTACCATTCTCCCTTGAACTGTGCCGGGCGTTTCTCGCTGAATGCGGTCACGCCCTCCTTGAGGTCGCCGGTCTTGGCGACCAGGATCGAGCCGAGCGCCTCAACCGCCGTACCGTTATCCTCGCCGTTGGCCGATGCGATCATCAGCTTGGTGATCTCGAGCGCTGCGGGTCCGCGCGAGGCGATGCGGCGCGCATAGTCTCTTGCTGCATCGACAGCCGTGCCCGTGCCGACGACCATGTCGACGATGCCGAACTGGCGGGCTTCCTCGGCAGTGAATACCTCGCCGCCCAGCGCCATGCGGCGCACGATCTGCGCTCCGAACCGCTTGACAAGACGCTGCGTGCCGGACCAGCCTGGGATCATCCCGAGGCCGGTTTCCGGAAGGCCGATCTTGATCTGCTCTTCGGCGATCCTGATATCGGCAAGGCCGGCGAGCTCCAGCCCGCCGCCGAGCGCATGGCCATTCAGCGCCGCGATCAGGGGAACGCGAAGCGTGGCAATTCGCTCGAAGACACGATGGCCGTAGCGGACCCAGGCATGCCCGAACTCTTGAGGCGCCATGTGCCCCCAGGCCTTGATGTCTCCACCCGCGGAGAAGGCCTTGCCATCGCCGGTGAGGATGGCGACATGCACGTCGGGATTGGCTTCCACCACATCGGCGGCTTCAGACAGAGCCTTCAGCATATCGAGGTCGAGCGCGTTCAGCTTCTCGGGTCGCGATACGGTCATGATGGCGAGAGAGCCGTCGATGTCGACGCGCACGGTTCCGCTAGTCATGGAAGGTGCCCTCCAGAACGCGCGCGCTTTTCACAGGCAGCGACAGTCCGATCGGCGCTTCCGCAAACAGTCTGGCGTCCATCACCTTGAGGTCGTTGGCGACCAAAAGCGGGAACTCGGATTGATCCAAAATATGCGTCTGCAGGTCGATTCCGGGCGCGATCTCGGTCAGAACGATGCCGTCGGCGGTGAGCTTCATCACGCAGCGCTCGGTGACGTAGGCGATATCCTGCCCTTGCTCGATCGCCCGGCGACCGGAGAAGGTCACGTGCTCGACCTCGTTGACCAGCTTCTTCAGCTTGCCTTCCTTCTCGATGACAAGCTTGCCATCGGCGATGCCGAGCTTGGCGCCGGCATTGAACATGCCGGAGAAGACGATCTTGCGCGCGCGTGCGGTAATATCGACGAAGCCGCCGGCGCCGGCCGTTACATGCGGACGGAAGGAGAGCTTGGAGACGTTGACCGAGCCATCCCGGCCGATTTCCAGGAAGGACAGGAGCGACGCATCGAAGCCGCCACCCTGGAAATAGGTGAATTGATAGGGCGATGGCATGTAGGCATCGGCGTTCGAGGCGCAGCCGAAGGCGAAGTCGAGCAGCGGAACACCGCCGACCGCACCTTGCTCGATCACCCAGGTGACAGCGCCGTGCTGACCTTCTTCCATCAGGATGCGCGGCACATTCGCCGAAATGCCGAAGCCGAGATTGACGCAGCTATTGGCCTGAAGCTCCTGCGCGACGCGACGCGCGATCACCTTCTGGATGTTGAATTCGGGCACGCGGAACGTGTCGAGCGGGCGGAAGATCTCACCTGAAATCGCAGGATCGTAGAGCGTCTGTGTCGTCTGCTTCTGCTCCGGATCGACGATCACATAGTCCACCAGCATGCCCGGCACACGCACGTCGTGTGGCTTTAGCGAACCCTGCTTGGTGATGCGCTTGACCTGCGCGATGACGATGCCGCCATTGTTGCGGGCCGCGAGCGCCTGGTCGAGCCCGCCGAGATAGGCGCCCTCGTGCTCGTATGTCAGGTTGCCGTGCTCGTCGGCCGTCGTCGCCCTGACGATCGTGACATCGGGGGTGATCGCCGGAAAGTACAGCCAGTCGTCTCCTTCGAAGGAGACGCGCTTGACCACCGCCGTTTCTTGCGCGGCGGCGTTCATCGCGCAGCCCTGACGCTTCGGATCCACGAACGTGTCCATCCCCACCTTCGTCAGCACGCCGGGCCGCTTGGCGGCTGCCTCGCGGTGCATGTCGAACATCACGCCCGAGGGGATGTTGTAGGCCGGGATCTCGTTGCCTGATATCATCTGCCAGATCAGCGGCGGTTCTGCGGTCGACGGGCCGGAAGGGTAGGAGCCGCCGATGATCCGCTTCAGGAGACCTTTACGCGCGATGTGGTCGATGCCCTTGATCCCGCTCATGTCGCCGGCGGCGATCGGGTGCAGCGTGGTGATGTCGCGCGGATGGCCGGTGGCCTCGAAGCGCTCGCCGATCGCTTTCAGCATCAGGTCGGGGCAGCCGAGGCCGCTGGAGGAGGAGACCGAAACGACGGCGCCATCGGGGATCAGGTCAGCGGCTTGCGATGGGGTGATGTGCTTGCTCATCCCTGTCAAAGTCCTGTCTTGACCGGCACCGCAGCACCCGTGCGCGCGGCTTGCGCGACCGCGAGGCCCGTTGCCAGCGACCAGATGCCATCCTTGGCCGTCGCCGATGGCTTGCCATTACCGGCAACGGCGGCGTGAAACGCTGAAAGCGCGGTCTCGTAGAGATTGCCGCCGGTGACAGGCAGCGACTGCTCGCCGTCTGCATTCCGCAAGGTGACGGTGCCGTCAGGGCGCTGGGTCATGACGTTGCGGCCGATGAGCGAGCCCTCGGTGCCGTGCACCTCGAAACCGGTCTCTGCGTATTTTGTGGTGAAGCCGTCGTGGAACTGCGCGATGATATCGTCCTCGAAGCGCATGACGCCCATCACGGCGTCCTCAAGACCTTCCTTGCCCATGCCGCCCAGCTGCGAGAACGCGATGACCTCGACCGGGTTTCGCCCGAGCACGTAGCGCAGCGTGTCCGTGTCATGGACGGTGATATCGAGAATGACGCCACCGCCGGCCTGCGGTTTGTCGAGCCGCCAGCCCTGCAGATGTGGCGGTAGGTAGACGGCGTGGAACACGCGGGCGGATAGCGGCTTCCCGATCTTGCCCGCCACGATCGCATCACGCATCGCCGTGTGGGTCGAGGCGTTGCGCAGATGGTGGTTGGTGGCGAGAACGACGCCCGCCTCATCGGCCGCCTTGGCCATTGCGTGGGCATCTTCGAGAGACAGGGCCAACGGCTTTTCGCAGAGAATGTGCTTGCCCGCGCGCGCAGCCGCGATCGCCTGGGCGCAGTGCAACTCGTTGGTGGTCGAGATATAGACGGCATCGATCTCGGGATCGGAGAGAAGAGCGTCGAGATCGGAGACATGCTTGCCGATATTATTCTCCGCTGCATAGGAGCGGGCGCGCTCCGGGCTGGTGCTCATGACGGAGACGACCTCGCCGCCAGTCGCGCGAATTGCTCCGATCACCCATTCGCGCGCGATCGTGCTCGCGCCGATGAGACCCCAACGAACGGTCATGCCAGTTTCCTCCCAGGCTTGTTCATCGCCGCACCGCAGCTTTCGCGCACGATCAGGCGCACAGAGCTCACGGCCGATTCCGCCTCCGGCTTTCCTGCGTTGATCTGCTTCAGCAGCATCTGCGCGGCGCGTTGGCCTATCCCCTGTGGATCGACCGAGATGGTGGTCAGCGCCGGCACGGTGGTTTTCGCCTCGATCACATCGTCGAAGCCGACGACCGCGAAGTCCTTGCCGGGCTCGATGCGGCGTGCTCTCAGCCCGTCGCAGACGCCGAAGGCAACCGCATCGTTGAAGCAGACGGCAGCCGTAGGCGGTTCGGGCATGGCCATGGCGCGGGCAAGCGCATCGACGCCGCCGGCGCGCGACGGCGCCGAGGAGACAACCAGTTCGTCGCGGAAGCCGGAGCTCGTCTTCGACATGGCGTCGCGATAGCCGCCAAGGCGCTCGTCGAATACGGCGGTGTCGGGAAAGCCGCCCACGAAGGCGATGCGGCTGTGGCCGAGCGCGGCCAGATGTTCGACGGCAGCATAGGTGCCGGCATGATTGTCGGAGACCAGCGACGAGACCTTGGCGCCGGGAATGTTGCGTACGACGAGCACGACAGGAATGCCGGCCATCACCAGCGGTTTCAGGTCAACCGCTTCGGTGCCGCGCGCCGGCGAGATGATCAGGCCGGAGACGCCGTGTTCGCGCATCGAGGCAATGACTTCGCGCTGGCGGTCGATGCTCTCGCTGGTGTTCGACAGAAACTGCACGAAGCCTGCCGATTGAACCACCGTATCGACCCCAACCGCAAGTTCGGCGAAGAAGCTGTTGGTCAGGTCGTTGACGACGATGCCGATGATTTTCGATCGCGCGTTCGCCTGGCGGAGGTTCGCCGCGCCGCGATTATAGACATAACCCAGCTCCCGCATCACGGCGTTGACCTTCGTGCGGGTGCTCTCATTCACCAGGGGCGAGGCTTGCAACACCAGCGAGACTGTCGACTTGGAAACGCCGGCAGCCTTCGCGATGTCGATGACGGTGACCCGTCCCTTGCCCATGAATGCCCTCCCTTGGTCGGCGCCAATTTTCATCGTTAATAATTGGAACGTTCCAACTTTGTCAAGCGGAGTTAATCGACGGATGACGGCGCTTCAACGAGAATCCACAGTCCGGCGCGTATTGCGATGCAAAATGGCGCAAAATAATCGATTTCATGGCTGAATATCTGGTCTGAGGCGATAAGCGGCAGCTGTTGTTCACCGTCGAAAACATACTTGCAATTTGGAACGATCCAAATTATTGCATTGTCTACGTCTTGAGGAGGACCCCATGAGCTTGACTTTGAATCTGCCTGACGCCGATGGTGCAGTTCGCGAATATCGCCTTGTCGGAACCCCGATCGAGCGGCCGTCCAAGCCACCGGTATTCAATCGCATTGCCTATGCCGCGGCCCACGTCGTCTCCGATGCACGCCGGGATTCCAATCCTTGGGGGAAGCCGGCGATCGACTGGGATACGACGATCGCCTTCAGGCGGCATCTCTGGAGCCTCGGCTTCAAGATCGCCGAAGCGATGGATACCTCGCAGCGCGGAATGGGGCTTGATTGGGCGGGCGCGCAGGAACTCATTCGACGTTCGCTGGAAGAGGCGCGCCATGTCGAGGGCGCCGATCTTGCCTGCGGCGCCGGCACAGACCATCTCGCGGCCGCCGATGCGCGCTCGCTGGATGATGTCATCAAGGCCTACGAGACACAGATCGAATTCGTGGAAAAACACGGTGGCCGCGCCATTATGATGGCGAGCCGTGCGCTTGCCCGCGTCGCAACGTCGCCAGACGACTATATCAAGGTCTATAGCCGCATCCTCTCACAGGCAAAGGACAAGGTCGTCCTGCATTGGCTGGGCGACATGTTCGATCCGAACCTGGCAGGCTATTGGGGAAGTGCTGAGTTCGAGCCGGCGCTCGAATGCGCGCTGGATATCATCAAGGAGAACCGGAGCAAGGTCGAAGGCATCAAGATCTCATTGCTCGACAACGCCAAGGAAGTGCAGCTTCGCGACCGGCTTCCCGAGGGCGTCATGTGCTTCACCGGCGACGACTTCAACTACGCGGAACTGATCGAGGGTGATGGCAAGCGCTACAGCCACGCGCTTCTCGGCATTTTCGACGCCGTGGCGCCGTCTGCCTCGAAGGCGCTTGCGTCGCTGGCTGCCGGAGATGCCGCCACCTTCCGCTCGGTGATCGAGCCGACAGTGCCGCTTTCACGCAAGATCTTCGAGGCGCCCACGCAATATTACAAGGCGGGCGTGGTCTTCCTGGCTTGGTTGAACGGCCATCAGAGCCATTTCAGCCTGCCCGCCGGCTTGCAGTCGGCGCGCGGCATCAATCACTACGCGGATATCTTCCGTCTGGCCGACAAGGCAAACGTGCTCGATCGGCCGGAGTTGGCAACTGAGCGCATGAAGAACTTCGTGGGTGTCTTCGGCGTGCAATAAGCCAGACGGAAGGCCGCCCGGCTTATGATGCTTGGACACGGGTTCTATACCAATGAATAAAAGGACCGGCGTGTGGTGACGCCGGTCCTTCCGAACGCTAGGCCGCAGCGAAGGGAACAGCCACGAAGGTCTTGTTGCCGCCTCGCTGTACGAGGAGCAGCACGGACTTCTTCTCGGTCTTTGCTGCATCCGCCACCGCGTTCTTAGCTTCACTCGCGTCGTGAACGGTCTTGTCGTTCACCGACAGGATGATGTCGCCGGTCTGCAGACCAGCCTTGGCAGCGGGCTTGTCCGGCGCCACGTTGGCAATCACGGCGCCTTCGACCTTCTGCGACAGACCAAGCTGCGCGCGGATGTCGGGCGTGAGATCGGCCAGTGCGACACCGATCTTCGGTCCGCTCTGCGCCTGTTTTTCAGTGCCGCCAGCGCTGGCCAACTGCTGTCCGTCATCGCCACCGCCAATCGCGACCTTGAGTTCGACGCTCTTGCCGCCGCGCCAGACCGTTACGGTCTGCTTGTCGCCTGGCGAGAGATCGGCAACGAGGCGCGAAAGGTCCTTCGGCGATGTGACACTGTCGCTTCCAACGTTGGTGACGACGTCGCCTGCCTTGACGCCGGCCTTGGCTGCGGGCGAGCCTTCGGTGACATCGGCCACGAGCGCGCCTTGCGGCTTGGCAAGACCGATAGCGTCGGCGACATCCTGGTTGACGCCCTGGATTTGAACGCCAAGATAGCCGTGCTCGATGGAGCCGTTCTTCTGCAGCTTGGCGACGATCGTCTTGGCTTCATCGGATGGAATGGCGAAGCCGACACCGACACTGCCGCCGTTCGGCGAATAGATGGCGGTGTTGATGCCGACGACATGGCCGTCGCGATCGACGAGCGGTCCGCCCGAGTTGCCGTGGTTGATCGGCGCATCGATCTGTATGAAGTCGTCATAAGGGCCGCTGTGCAGATCCCGGCCGCGTGCCGAGACGATGCCCGCCGTTACGGTGGTGCCGATGCCGAAGGGGTTGCCGATGGCCAGAATCTGGTCGCCGAGCTTGAGCTTGCCGGAATCGCCCCAGGCAATCGTCGGCAGGGCCTTCGGCGCTTCGATCTTGACAACGGCCAGATCGGCCTTGGCGTCGGCGCCGATCAGCTTGGCGGGCAGTTCCGTGCCGTCGTCCAGTGTCACCTTTATATCAGTGGCGTTTGCGATGACATGGTTGTTGGTGACGATGTAGCCGTCCGGGCTGACGATGAAGCCGGATCCGAGAGCCTGCGCATGCTCACCGGATTGCGGTGCCTGATGCGGGACCGGAATGCCCTGCTGCTCGAAGAACTGCTT
This sequence comes from Hyphomicrobiales bacterium, assembly GCA_900472605.1. Taxonomy (GTDB): domain Bacteria; phylum Pseudomonadota; class Alphaproteobacteria; order Rhizobiales; family Rhizobiaceae; genus Rhizobium. The sequence continues at coordinate 40,788 of UCJD01000012.1, forward strand.
GAACTGCTGCTGCATCTCGGAATTGTCGGTGCCGTCGTCCGCGCCCGATGCCTTCATCGTCGTGACGATGGTCACGACAGCCGGCTTGTCGGCATCGACGATGTCGGCAAACGAACCGTTGCCGTTGGGGGAGGTGGCGACCGACGCCGGCGACGCTACGGCCGGGGACGTTTCGAACGCATAAGGAAGCGAGGCTGCGCCAACAATGATTGCCGCACCGAGAAGGGCTGCTGACCTGCGGCGATTGAGGATGTTTGACATGATGTCCGTCCTTTGGATGTGTTGCTCGATCGCGTGATGGCTTTCACCAGTATTAGACGCGTGAGATACATATCTGCCGGACGAGATGTATTTTCAAATTAAATATAGATTAGCTAATTGTTACGGTTTATTCATTTGTTACAAGAGTTTAATGATGTGACCCGACGTATATTTCGTGCTCGGGAATGCGACGACTATCGCAGGCCGCATGCTCTTCTCCGGGCCGGTATCTGGGTGGTTTTGAGGGGGAGTTCGACCGCGATCGGCCATGCTTTGTCATCAGACACGCTTGCCGATCGCGGAAGAGCCTTGGGAGGCATTGCGTGGTCCGCCGCAGGGCTGGGACGCGGGGCTTCACTAGCCCGGCACCACCGGCGCGTCGATACACAGTAAAGTGACCCAACCCGCGAATATTTGTCATAAATGAAAGTCATCACCGCATTTTGCGTGGCGGCTTCGGCTCTGTTATGGGTATTCGGGCAGAAAACGAAACTGAAGCGAAAGCACTCGCACAATGTTCCTGAGTGACCGTCAAACCGAAATCGTCGATATGGCCAAGTCGAAAGGCCGGATATTCGTCGAGGACCTGGCAGCGCATTTTTCCGTGACGCCGCAGACCATTCGCAAGGATCTCAACGACATCTGCGACGCCCAGATATTGACCCGTGTGCATGGCGGCGCGGTCTTCCCGAGCGGAACCGAAAACGTCAAATACGAGGCGCGACGCCAGATCGCGTCGAGCGAAAAGCAGGCCATCGGCCTGGCCGCCGCGAGCCTCATTCCTAACAATGCGTCGCTGTTCATCAATATCGGCACGACGACCGAGGCGGTCGGCGAAGCGCTCATCAATCATCACGAATTGATGGTGATCACCAACAATATCAACGTCGCCAACCGGCTGAGACTTTTGCCCGCCATCGAGGTGGTCATTGCCGGTGGGGTCGTGCGCAGTGCCGATGGTGGCATCGTCGGCGAGGCGGCCGTCGATTTCATTCGGCAGTTCAAGGTGGACTATGCCGTGATCGGTGCCTCCGCGCTCGATGAAGACGGCGCGCTTCTCGATTACGATTTCCGCGAGGTGAAGGTGGCGCAGGCGATTATCGCCAATGCCCGCCATGTCATCCTGGTCGCCGATTCCACCAAGTTCGAGCGCACGGCGCCGGTCAGGATTGCCCAGCTTTCCCAGGTGCACACCTTCATTACCGATCGTTGCCCGGTTCCTTCAGTGCGGCAATTCTGTCTTGAAAACGATGTACGGCTGATCGAGACCAGCACGCAAAGGCAGCCGCAGACCGAGTTGGCGTGACACGCCTTCCCAAACTCCCATCAAGGATGATCGTTGCCCATGAGCCTAGAAACCGTTCGCGCATTTCTCAGCGCATCCGCTCCCGATATCGACATCATTGAAACCGAGATGAGTTCTGCGACCGTCGCGCAGGCAGCCGAAGCACATGGGGTCGATCCGGCGCAGATTGCCAAGACGATCTGCCTGCGGCTAGATGACGCGCCGATCCTGGTGGTCGCGGGCGGCCTGGCGCGGCTTGACAATCGCAAGTTCAAGGACACGTTCGGTACCAAAGCGCGGCTGCTGAATGCCGAAGAGGTCGTCGAGGCGACCAGCCATCCTGTTGGCGGGGTTTGTCCGTTCGGGCTTCCGTCGCCGTTGCGCATCTATTGCGACGTTTCCCTGAAGAAATTCGATGAAGTGGTGCCCGCTGCGGGATCCACCAATTCGGCTGTCCGGATCGCGACGGATCGCCTGGCGGAGCTGACTAAGGCGACTTGGGTTGATGTCTGCCAGTAAGCCGATACACAAACAATTGAACCAGATTCAACGCAAAGCTTAAAACGCGGAAAAAGAAACCTATATAAGAAGGCGAAACTCAACTGTTGCCATATGGGAGACTTTAGGATGCCTCGTGCCGTTTCACGTTTTGCCAAGGTAGCGGCGATTGCCGCCCTGACAGGCGTTACCGTATTTGCGTCCATCGGGGATGCGGATGCGCGGCGGGCAGGAGGCTCCGGTTTTGGCAGCCGCGGCACGCGCACGTTCCAGGCGCCGCCGGTCACCCGCACCGCGCCGGCCCCTGCCGCGCCGATGGATCGCTCGATGAGCCAGCGCCCTGAAACCAACGCGCCTGGCGCCGCGACGCAGCCGGCCTTCGGCGGTGCTCAGCAGCGTGGTGGCCTGTTTGGCGGCTTCGGCCGCTCGATGATCGGCGGCCTGGTTGCCGGCGGTCTGCTCGGCATGCTGCTCGGTCACGGGTTCGGCGGCGGCTTCGGCTTCCTGGGTATGCTCCTGCAGTTCGCACTGATCGCGGGCGCCATCATGCTCGCCGTCCGTTTCTTCGCCAACCGCGGCCAGCAGCCGGCCTACGGCTCGGCTCGTCCGAGCGGCGTCAGCCCTATGGCATCGAACGGCAACTCGTCTTTCCGCATCCCGAGCATCGGCTCCGGTGCGGCCGGCTTTGGCCTCGGCGGCTCGAATGCCGCTCCGCAGCCGCCGCGCAACGATCAGCCGAGCGATGAGATCGGCATCAGGCCTGATGACCTTGACCGTTTCGAGCAGCTCCTCACGGAGGTTCAGACGGCCTATGGCGCCGAGGATTACGGCACGCTGCGCAAGCTGACGACGCCGGAAGCCATGTCCTATCTCGCCGAGGAACTGGGCGAGAACGCCACCAACGGCGTCCGCAACCAGGTCAGCGACGTCAAGCTGCTGCAGGGCGATGTCGCTGAAGCCTGGCGTGAAGACGGTTCCGACTACGCGACGCTCGCCATGCGCTACCAGTCCATCGATGCTGTCGTCGAGCGCGATGGGGGCCGGGTGGTCAGCGGCGACACGCGTTCGCCGACCGAGAGCACCGAGGTCTGGACCTTCGTGCGCAAATCCGGCACCGACTGGAAGCTTGCGGCTATCCAGGGCACCGAACAGCGCGCTGCCTGATTTTATCGAATTGAAACCCTGCTTCAGCCCTCCTGGGCTGTGGCAGGCACGACCCAGAGCGGTCGATCTTCGCGCCGTGGCGCGGCAATTGTTGGAGCGGCTTCCTGTTCATTCAGGAGGCCGTCTTCGTTTTCGCTGACGTCCACTTCATAAGCATAGTCGTACAGCATCTCGCAGGCGCGTTCGCTGGCCTTGATCTTGGCCTCGGTCTCGCTGATCGCAGAGGCGATCGCCTTGACGCGGGCGCGCAGCATGGAGCCGAGAATATCGGTCGAAGGCCGCTTTTCCAGGCGTTCCAGGTGATGCTCGATGCGCGCGGCGTGGCGTTCGAGTTCACGCTTGGAAAAGCGCGCCTTGCGCATGTCCTCTGACAGATCGTCGCGCATGCGCGCAAGCGGATCGAAGGTGCCGGGTTCGCGCTCATCCAAAGTGAGCTCGTTGACGAGCTTCTCGATCACGATCAGCGCCTGCAGATCGACGGGCTCGGCGAGTTCGACGTCGTAGCCGGTATCGTCGAACACCTTGCGGCGAACGGGATCGAGCAGCAGCTCATAGGCCTTCTGCACCCGCCCGAAAGCCGTGGGATCGCCGCCCGAATCCGGATGGGTCGTCTTCGCGCGCCTGCGGTAGGCCGATTTGATCTGGTCATCGCTCGCGTCCCTGCGGACACCGAGTATCTCGTATGGATTGGTCACTGTCCCTCCGCTGCTGTCGGACATCGTCGTGACACCCGTGAAGGGCATTCGTCTATCAATGCCGTTCTTCTACCATCACTGGGGCAGAGTTTGGACAAAAGAATGCATAAGTTTGCGTGAACGCCCGGATTGGCTGAAGGCATCCACCGGCTATCCACAGTTTGATTGGACGTATCAGGTTGCCATGTCAGTTTGCCCGCGGAAATCAATCCCATGGGAAAATCGGATGCCGCGGGAATGCTTAATCGATATAATGCCGCCGCTTGCGTTGACGCTGTCAGTCAAATCGAGTTCTATCCGCCACCTTCTTGCGCCAGTCACACTGGCGGAGAGCTTCGGAGGACGGTTTCGTGCGTATTATCAAATCGATAGCAGATCTCAGGGCATGCCTGGAGATCTATCGGCGTGAGGGCAAAAGGATCGGCTTGGTGCCGACCATGGGCTTTCTGCATATCGGTCACATGGAGCTTGTCTCGCGCGCCAAGGCTGAAAACGATGTGACCGTGGTCTCGATTTTCGTCAATCCGTTGCAGTTCGGCGCCAACGAGGATCTGGCGCGTTATCCGCGCGATCTTGAGCGGGACTCCAAGCTTCTGGAAAATGCCGGCGTCGACTTTCTGTTCGCGCCCGAAGTGACGGACATGTATCCGCGCCAGATGCTGACGATTGTCGATGTGCCGGAGATTGGCCGACAGCTGGAGGGCGAGGTTCGCCCGGGTCATTTTGCCGGTGTCGCCACTGTCGTCACCAAGCTGTTCAATATCGTCCAGCCGCATGCCGCCTATTTCGGCGAGAAGGATTATCAGCAGGTGGTGTTGATCAAGCGGATGGTCGAGGATCTCGCGCAGCCGGTCGACGTGGTTGCGGTGCCGACGGTGCGCGAAGCCGATGGCCTGGCCTGCTCTTCCAGAAATGTTTATCTGAGCGAGACCGAGCGGGCGGCGGCGGTCATCGTGCCGCGAACGCTCGACGAAGCAGCCCGGCTTTACGCCGGGGGCTGCGATGATCCCGCGGAACTGGAAGCGGCATTGGCCCGCTTTGTCGCATCCGAACCGCTGGCGAGCGCCGAGGTCGTCGCCGTCAGGCATCCCGAGACGCTCGAACCGGTAATCTCGCTGCAATCTGCACCGGTGCTCGTGGCACTTTTCGTGCGCATCGCAAACACGCGGCTGCTCGATAACCGCGTCATCGGCCTGACGGCACAGTCGAGGGCTGCCTGATGAGCGCGCAGGGCAAGCAGAAGCGGCTGACCACAGCCTCCATCCGATCGATGAAGGGCGGCGATCGTGTCGTTTGTCTCACCGCCTACACGACGCCGATCGCGCGCCTGCTGGACCCGCATTGCGATCTTTTGCTCGTCGGCGATTCCTTGGGCATGGTGCTTTACGGCATGGAGACGACGGTCGGCGTCACGCTCGACATGATGATCGCCCATGGCCGCGCGGTCATGCGCGGCACGTCGCACGCCTGCGTCATCGTCGATCTTCCGTTCGGCAGCTATCAGGAATCCAAAGAGCAGGCCTACCGCAACGCGGTGTGCATCCTGCAGGAAACGGGTTGCGACGGGGTCAAGCTTGAAGGTGGCGAGGAGATGGCCGAGACCATCGCGTTCCTGACGTCGCGCGGCGTGCCTGTCTTCGCCCATGTCGGGCTGATGCCGCAACTGGTCAACACGGCCGGCGGCTTCCGATCGCTGGGGCATTCCGAGCAGGAGGCGACGAAAATCCGTCGCGATGCGGCGGCGGTGGCCGATGCCGGCGCCTTTGCCGTCGTGATCGAGGGAACGGTCGAGCCGCTGGCGCGCGAGATCACCGCGTCGCTGTCGATCCCCACCATCGGCATTGGCGCGTCAGTTGCCTGTGACGGCCAGGTGCTTGTGTCCGATGACATGCTGGGCTTGTTCAGCGATTTCAAGCCGCGCTTCGTCAAGCGCTTCGCCGAGTTGGGGCCTCTGGTGTCGCAGGCAGTGGAAACCTATGCCGATGACGTCCGCGCCGGCCGTTTTCCAGGCCTCGAACACACCTTCCAGCCGCGCAAGTAGACGCGCGTGCACCATTTGCGCGCTCGCGCGATCTTTGGTCGCGCCCCGGTAGCGGAAACCCACGCTTAATTGCATCTTCGCGGAAGTGCGCTACATTCAACTTGTTTCATATGAGAATTGCGTTCGGCTGATATCGATCGCAGCGCGCTTTCTCGCGAAGCGGTGAGGGTGTGATGTCGGTCCCGGCGCGTTAGCGGCGGCGATAAGATTTTTAGGAGTGATTTCATCGCTGCAACCTCCGGCCATCCGCCGACAGGTCCGCAGCGTCGATAAGGCCTACTCAGCTTGTGTCAGTTTTGGAATTCGGGGGAACTCCTAAGATGCACATCAAGACGTTCAGCCTGCTTCTTCTATGCCTCTCGTTCGTCTCCTGCCAGAGAGAAGGCGGCGAGCCCGCCGAACTGACCATTCCGGTGCGCGCGGAACCGGTCGCGCTTCAGGATTTCCGCTACAGCATCAAGCTCACCGGCGAAATCGCCGCGCATATTGAATCCAATCTCTCGTTTCGTGTCAGCGGCAAGGTGACCGAGTGGACCGTCGATGTCGGCGCGCATGTGACGGCCGGGCAGGTGATCGCGCGGGTCGATCCGCAGCAGCAGAAGGCCGATGTCGAGGCTGCGCAGGCTGCACTCGTCGCCGCGCAGGCCGACGTCGAGCAGGCGACCTCCGAGTTCGAGCGGCGCAAGACGCTTCTGGCCAGTGGTTCGATCTCCAAGGAATCCTACGATCAGGCGGCAACGGCGCTCGATACGTCGAAAGGTTCGCTCGACAACGCCAAGGCGCAACTCGGGACGACCAAGGATGCGCTCGGCTACACCGAACTGAAGACGGACGCCGATGGCATCATCACCGCCCGCAACGTCGAGGTCGGGCAGGTGATGCAGGCGGCGCAGACGGCGTTCACGCTGGCGCAGGACGGACCGCGCGACGCGGTGTTCTACATCTACGAGACGCTGCTGCAATCGAGGCCCGATACGCCGAGGATCGAGGTCGCACTCGTCAGCGATCCCAGCGTCACGGCCTTCGGCAAGGTCAGCGAGATATCGCCGACGATCGACACCTCCACCGGCACCGTGCGCGTCAAGATTACGCTGGAAGAGACGCCACCAAGGATGACGCTCGGGGCGCCGGTGACGGGTTTTGCTCAATCGGCGCCGACGAAGATGATCATCCTGCCCTGGACGGCATTGTTCGCCATCGATGGCAAGCCGGCTGTCTGGGTAATTGATCCGAAGGATGAAACCGTCACTCTGAAGCCGGTCAAGGTCGCGACCTACGAGACCGGCCGCGTGATCATATCGGGCGGGCTCGATATCGGCGAAATGGTGGTTACCGACGGCGGCAAGATGCTGCGACAGGGCCAGAAGGTGACGGTAGAAGGAGGGCAGAGCTGATGCGGCCGTCGTGTGTCCCGAAGCTTCTTGTCATCCCCATGATCATCGCGCTTGCCGCATGCAGTCAAGATCAGGAAACCGCTCCACCGATACGGCCGGTCCTTTCCAGCGTCATCGAGCTTTCGAACTTGCCGACCCCTAGCTTCGCCGGAACGGTTGCGCCGAAGACGGAAACACCGCTCGGCTTTCGCGTCGGGGGCCTGATGGTGGCGCGTGATGTGAATACGGGCGATGTCGTGACCAAGGGTCAACTGCTGGCGTCCCTTGAGCCGACCTCGCTGGAGCTCGCGGTCAGGTCGGCGCAGGCTGAGCTTGCCAATGCGCAGGCACAGCTCGCCAATGCACGGTCTTCCGAGGAGCGCGCACGTGCGATTTTCCAAGGCGGAACGGGGACCAAATCCAGCCTGGAGAGCAGCGTGCAGGCGACCCAGACCGCGCAATCGGCTGTGGTGCAGGCGCAGACCGCGCTCGACAAGTCGAATGAGGATCTCTCCTACGCGCAGCTTCTCGCGACCTTCGACGGGGTCGTGACCGCCACCTCCGTTGAAGTGGGGCAGGTGGTCTCGGCCGGCGAGTCCGTGCTGACCGTCGCCATGCCGGGCGAGCGCGATGCCGTCATCGACATTCCCGAAGGCGAGCTGATCCCTGCGATAGGCGACGCCTATTCCATCCTGCTGCAGATCAATCCATCGGTCACGTCGATGGGTGCTGTGCGCGAAGTGGCGCCGACAGCCGATGCCGCGACCCGCACCCGGCGCGTCAAGATCGCGCTGCAGAACCCGCCCGACGCCTTCAGGATAGGAACGACCATCACGGCCATCCGGCAGGCTCGCGACGTCAAGAAGCTCTTCCTGCCGGCCTCGGCGATCCTTAGTCAGGACGGGAAGACCTTGGTCTGGATCGTCGATGAGAAGGCCGAAACCGTTCGATCTCAGGAGGTGAGGCTGCGCGACAAGAGGTCGGCGCATCCGGAAGTCGTCTCGGGTCTGGAGCCGGGCACACGCGTCGTCATCGCCGGCGTCCATAGCTTGAAAGAAGGGCAGAAGATCAAGGTCGGGGGTGGTGCGCGCTCATGAACAAGTTCAACCTCTCCGACTGGGCGCTCGAACACCGGTCGATGATCTGGTACTTCATGATCGTCTTCGCGCTGCTGGGGATTTTCTCCTACATGAACCTCGGGCGCGAGGAAGACCCCAACTTCACCATCAAGACGATGACGATCTCCACGCAGTGGCCCGGTGCGTCCGCCGAGGAGACCACGCGGCAGGTGACCGAGCGTATCGAACGCAAGCTCGAGGAACTGGATTCGCTCGACTATACCAACTCGCTGACGATTGCGGGCCAGACGACGGTGTTCGTCTACCTCAAGGATTCCACCAAGGCGCGCGATGTGCCGGGGATCTGGGTCGACGTTCGAAACATGGTCAGCGATATCGAGGGTCAGTTTCCCTCGGGCGTGCAGACGCCGACCTTCAACGATCGCTTTGGCGACGTCTTCGGCAACATCTACGCCTTCACCGCCGATGGGTTCACGCAGCGCCAATTGCGCGACTACGTCGAGAGCGTCCGCCGCAGCATCCTCACGGTTCCCAATGTGGGGAAGGTTGACCTGGTCGGTGCGCAGGACGAGGTGATCTTCCTCGAGTTTTCGACGCGTCAACTCGCCGCGCTCGGCATCAGCCAGGCCGATGTGCTCAACACGCTCCAATCGCAGAACGCGATCACGCCGTCAGGCGTGCTGCAGGCGCAGGGCGAGCGCGTCAGCTTGCGCGTCAGCGGCCAGTTCACCTCTGAAGACAGCTTGCGCAGCATCAACCTGCAGGTCAACAATCGCTTCTTCCGACTGAGCGATATCGCCACCATCACGCGCGGATACACCGACCCGCCCACGGCGCTGTTTCGCGTCAACGGCATGCCCGCAATCGCGCTGGCGATCGGCATGAAGCCCGGCGCCAATCTGCTTGAGTTCGGCAAGGCGCTGCAGGCCGAGCTGCGAAAGGTGCACGCGACGTTGCCAATCGGCATCGAACCGCATCTCGTCGCCGACCAGCCTGTCATCGTCGAGGAGGCGGTGTCAGGGTTCACGCGAGCGCTGGCGGAGGCGATCATCATCGTCCTCTTGGTGAGCTTCGTCAGTCTCGGCTGGCGTGCGGGTTTGGTCGTTGCCTTCGCGATCCCGCTGACTTTGGCGATCACTTTCGTCTTTATGGAATATGACGGCATCTCGCTGCAGCGCATCTCGCTTGGCGCCCTGATCATTGCGCTTGGCCTGCTTGTCGATGACGCCATGATCGCCGTGGAAATGATGGTCGCGCGGCTCGAGGCCGGCGATCCGATCACCAAGGCGGCGACCTACGTCTATTCGCACACGGCCTTTCCGATGCTCACGGGAACCTTGGTGACCGTCTCGAGCTTCATGCCTGTCGGCCTCAACAACAGCGCGGCCGGCGAGTTCACCTTCTCGCTCTTCGTGGTGATCGCGGTATCGCTGGTCGTGTCTTGGATCGTGGCTGTGGTGTTCGCGCCGCTGCTCGGCGTGACGATCCTGCCCAAGACGATGAAGCAGCATCACGAGAAGAGCGGCTGGTTTGCCAACGGCTTCGCGAAGATTCTCGATGTCTGCATGCGCTTCCGCTGGATCACCATCGCGCTCACGGTCATCGCCTTCGCCTGCGCGGTTTACGGCATGCGCTTCGTCCAGGAACAGTTTTTCCCTTCATCCGACCGACTGGAACTGATCGTCGATTTTGCGCTGCCCAATAATGCCTCGATCAGCGAAACCGATCGGCAGATGGCGCAGTTCGAGAAGGAGAAGCTGCAAGGCAATCCCGATATCGAACGCTGGTCGACCTATGTCGGGCAGGGCGCGCAGCGCTTCGTTCTCTCCTTCGACGTGCAGCCGCCGAGCCCCTCTTTCGGCCAGGTGGTGATCATCACCAAGAGCCTTGCGATACGCGACAAGCTGCGCGTGGAGCTTCAGGACTATCTCACGAAGACCTTCGTCGGCACCGACGCCTATGTGAAACTGCTCGACATCGGCCCGCCGGTCGGCCGTCCGGTTGCCTATCGCCTCAGCGGTCCCGATATCGAAGGGGTCCGCCAGCGCGCGCTGGAGCTTGGCGCGGTCATGAGCCGCAATCGGTCGCTTGGCGACGTCGTTTACGACTGGAACGAGCCGCAGCGTGTCGTGAAAGTCGATGTTCTTCAGGACAAGGCGCGCCAGCTGGGCGTCACATCTGAGGATATCGCGTCGGCGCTGAACGGTATCGTCGGCGGCGCGTCGGTAACGCAGGTGCGCGACGATATCTATCTGATCACCGTTCTGGCGCGCGCCCAGGCATCCGAACGGCGGTCGATCGAGACCCTGCGCGACCTGCAGCTGCGCACCAGCAACGGCAACTCGGTTCCCTTGGCGGCAATCGCGAACTTTCGCTACGAGACAGAGCCGCCACGGATCTGGCGCCGAGACCGCTTGCCAACGGTGACCATCAAGGCAGCCGTCATCGATAGCAAACAGCCGGCGACGGTCGTCGATCAGCTAGCCAAGGATATCGATGCCTACACCGCCCAGCTCCCGACGGGCTTTACGGTTGAGGTCGGCGGTAGCGTCGAGCAAAGCGCGAAGAGCCAGGCGCCGATCGCCGCCGTCGTGCCGATGATGCTGTTCACAATGGCGACGATCCTGATGATCCAGCTGCAAAGCTTCTCGCGGTTGTTTCTGGTCTTTGCGGTTGCACCGCTGGCCTTGATCGGCGTCGTGATCGCGCTTCTGTCGAGCGGCGCGCCAATGGGCTTCGTGGCGATCCTCGGCATTCTCGCCCTGATCGGCATCCTGATCCGAAACTCGGTGATCCTCGTCGTGCAGGTGGAGGAGCTCAGGCGAGAGGGGCATCATCCCTGGGATGCGGTGCGAGAGGCGACCCAACATCGAATGCGGCCGATCCTTCTGACGGCGGCGGCGGCAAGCCTTGCCCTCATCCCCATTTCGCGGGAGGTGTTCTGGGGGCCGATGGCCTATGCCATGATGGGCGGCATCATCGTCGGCACGGTACTGACGCTGCTGTTCCTGCCCGCGCTTTATCTCGCCTGGTTCAGGATCAAACGACCGGACGACGCGCACGTTCCGGAATAAGAAGTGACCGGAGGCGCGGGCTGATCACGCCCGCAGCCAGCTGCTGATACCGCGCGCGGCTGCGCGACCGGTCGCGAAGCATGCGGTGAGCAGGTATCCGCCCGTCGGGGCTTCCCAATCGATCATCTCGCCGGCGACGAATAGCCCGGGGCGCTGCTTCAGCATGTAATGCTCGTCGATCTCGTCCCACGCGACGCCGCCCGCAGATGAGATGGCCTCGGCGATCGGGCGTGGAGCCACGACGGGGATAGGGAGAGCCTTGATCAGCCGCGCCAGTCGAGCGGGATCGTGCAGTTCGGCATCCCTGCCGCATTCGCGAACGAGGTTCGCCTTGACGCCGTCGAGGCCGGCGCCCTTGCGCAGCCGGTTGGCGAGGCTCGTCTTGGTGTCCTGCTTGGCAAGATCGCGTTCGATCCGCTCCAGCGTCCGCCCTGGCATCAGATCGACGACGAGGATTGCGGATTGCCCTGAAATAAGCGTGTCTCGCAGCGCGGCGGCATGGGCGTAGACCAGGCTGCCCTCGATGCCGTGTTTGGTGACGACGAACTCGCCTTGCGTTGATCCCGCCGGCGAAGTCGCCACCACCGACTTGACAGCAGCGCCAGCGAAACGTTCGCCAAACACCGTGCTCCAGTTGACGTCGAAGCCGCAATTGGCCGGTTGGAAATCGCGAACGGCAATCGCCTCGTCCCGCAACCAATCGACCCAGCGACCATCCGAGCCAAGCCGCGGCCAGCTGCGGCCGCCGAGGGCGAGTAGAGCGGCATCGGGCCGGACAACGAGGTCACCTTCCGGCGTTTCGAATAGATATCCTCCATCGGAGAAGCCTTGCCAGCGGTGCTTCGTTTTGATCGCCACGCCTTGTGCGCCCAGTCGCCTGATCCACGCCCGCAACAGAGGCGAGGCTTTCATCGCCACGGGAAAGACGCGTCCGGAGCTTCCGACGAAGGTCGCTGTCTCGAGCTCGGCGGCCCAGGCTCTGACATCACCGGGACGGAAAGCGTCGAGCGCATCCCGCAGGTACGAGTTCGCACTGCCGAAGCGCTTCGAAAATCGCTGATAGTCTTCGGAATGGGTGATGTTGAGGCCGGATTTTCCGGCAAGCAGGAATTTGCGCGCGACCGTCGGCATCGCCTCGTAAACCGTGACGCTATGGCCGGCCGAAGACAAAATCTCCGCCGCCATAAGCCCCGCCGGCCCGCCGCCGATGATGGCTATCTCTTTGCCCGACATATATTCGCCCGCAGTTGAACTTGCGGGTCCGTCATGACTCGTGCGCTCGATATACGCAACCCCGAGAGGGCGGAGCGGCGCGCCATCACATCAGATGCCGGTGCGAACATTGCCGCACCGCGCCCGCCAACGCGGCGTCAGTCCACGAATCGCGGCGTAAACCGCGGCTTGGTCGAGGCTTCTTCCTCTTTCATGGCGTCTTCGTGGTACCAGCAGCTATCGTAGACGCAGGGTTCCAGGTCTTTTTCCAGGTCAACCTTCTGACGAAGAGCCGATGAAGCGAAGCGCTTGGCCGGAAAAGCGTAAATCGTTGCCGACTCGTGATGCACACCAGTAACCATGTCATGCCTCCAAATTGAGTCCGCCCTAAAGCGTTAAGATGGATAATAACACAGCTGCACAGAGAATGCGCTATTTGATTGAAAAAAGTGCAACAAATGTTTGAATCGTGGGCAATCACGATTTGAGTAGCTTTATATCAGAAATCCGCGGAATACATAAAATATGCATTTGCGCAATAAATGAGCAAAGTGACTGCTGTGTGGAAAAAACCGACTGCCTCTCTATTGCTTGTTTTACAACGAGGCAGTCGATCGATAGGCGACGTAACCGCTTGAGTCCACTAGCACTTCAGCGCCCCCTTCGATTGACGCGGGCTAGCTCGAACGCCCCCGTCACCGTCCTTCTCCGGTTGGCCATTTCACCCCGCGTCGCGAACTGGCACGCTACATGCATAATCTTTGGCATCCCTCCACGGGCAAGGCGGCTTCGGCTTCCGCGTCCCTGGGACTTGCTGACACACTTGTTTTGAGAGACTCGCAAATGACCAAGTATAAGCTCGAGTACATCTGGCTCGATGGATACACCCCGGTACCGAACCTTCGTGGCAAGACGCAGGTCAAGGAATTTGCAGAATTCCCGACGCTCGAGCAGCTGCCGCTCTGGGGCTTCGATGGCTCCTCCACGATGCAGGCCGAAGGCCGCAGCTCCGATTGCGTGCTGAAGCCCGTCGCTGTTTATCCGGACCCGGCTCGTACCAACGGCGTACTCGTCATGTGCGAAGTCATGATGCCTGATGGCGTTACCCCGCACGCATCCAACGCTCGCGCCACCATCCTGGACGACGAAGGCACCTGGTTCGGCTTCGAGCAGGAATACTTCTTCTATCAGAACGGCCGTCCGCTCGGCTTCCCCGAGCAGGGCTACCCAGCTCCGCAGGGCCCTTACTACACCGGTGTTGGTTATTCCAACGTTGGCGACGTTGCTCGCGAAATCGTCGAAGAACACCTCGACCTGTGCCTCGCTGCCGGCATCAACCACGAAGGCATCAATGCCGAAGTGGCCAAGGGCCAGTGGGAATTCCAGATTTTCGGCAAGGGCTCCAAGCGCGCCGCCGACGAAATCTGGATGGCTCGCTATCTCCTGCAGCGCCTGACTGAAAAGTACGGCATCGACATCGAATATCATTGCAAGCCGCTCGGCGACACCGACTGGAACGGTTCGGGCATGCACTGCAACTTCTCGACCAAGTACATGCGCGAAGTCGGCGGCAAGGAATATTTCGAAGCCCTGATGGCGCAGTTCGACAAGAACCTGCTCGACCACATCGCAGTTTACGGTCCTGACAACGACAAGCGTCTGACCGGCAAGCACGAGACGGCTCCGTGGAACAAGTTCTCCTACGGCGTTGCCGACCGTGGCGCATCGATCCGCGTCCCGCACTCGTTCATCAAGAACGATTACAAGGGTTACCTGGAAGATCGCCGCCCGAACTCGCAGGGTTGCCCTTACCAGATCGCTTCGCGCGTCCTGAAGACGATCTCGGAAGTACCGCTTTCCGGTTCCGCCTCGGCCGCCGCCTAAGGCTTATGCTTGATTGATTGTGATGGCGTCGGTCGAAAGGCCGGCGCCATTTTTGTAATGAGGGCTGATCATGTGCCTCGCATTGGCACGGTGATCGATGGTGGTGGTGATTTTTTCGGCCGATCCGAATTTTTCTAAACCGTATTCGAGATCGCCATCGTCTAACGGTTGAAAAACTCAACCGAACGGCCGCATTCCTTTTGCGTTACAGTCGCTTTTCACTATACTTGCCTTGGATCATCCAAACGCGAGTTACCCTTGGTGTCAGTGGCTAAGCACAGCCTCCTGCTTCGCTTGCTCGGAAAGCCCGCGCTTTTCGCCAATGACGGCGAAATCGTGCTTCCGGAAAAAGCCTATCCGCTCCTGGCCTTCGTGGCTGCGTCGTCGCAGTTCTCGATGGAGCGCGAGACGTTGCGGGGCATGCTCTGGCAGTCCGACGTGTCGAAACAACGTGCCGGCAGCCTTCGACAACTCCTTGCCCGCATCGATCGCAGCGTGCCGGAAGGGCTTCCCCGCCTGATCACGGCCACGAACACGCATATCACGCTCAACGCCGAGCATTGGGCCACCGATGTCCTGCTGCTGGGGGACGCCACGCATCCGCTAGCGCGGAGCGATTGGGCCCTGCTTCAGGGCGAGTTGCTCGAGGGTTTCCGCGCGCCGACGATGGAAGCCGATGAGTGGGTCACGATCGAGCGTCGCCGCATCGCCGAATGCCGCGATGCGCATCTGATGACGCTGCTTGATTCGCCAGACAAGCTGACATTTGCCGATACCGTATTGCTGGCCGGCCTGCTCGTGGCCGCCGACCCGGCGAACGAGGCGGCATGCCGCGCGCTGATGAAGGCGCATGCGAGGGCGGGTGATCTCGCGTCAGCGCGGCAAGCGTACTTCCGTTGTCGCAATGAATTGAAGGCCGAGTACGGCGCCGAGCCTGATTCGGCAACGCAGGCGCTCGCGCTGGAGCTCGGCATCATCGCGCCAGCAGCACCTGCCGTGCCGGAAGCAGCACCTGTTCGCTCGACGACCGTCGATCCGCTTGGCCAGCCGCGCGTGCTCATCCTTCCACCGGAGACGATGCTGTCGGAGCCGCTGCTGCAGCGCGTCGGCCGCGCCCTGCTTGAGGACGTCACGATCGGCCTCAGCCAGCAGCGTGGCTTCAAGGTGATCGCGGCGCATACCAGCGTTGAGATCTTGAACCGCAGTCTCGCCAGCGGTGAGCTGCAGCCCATGCCGCCGGAATTGCGTTTCGATTACACCGTCTACGTGACGATCCATGGCCGCGAGGACGAGATTTACGCAACCTGCCGGCTGACGAAGACCTCGACCGCCGAAGTGCTGTGGGCGATCGACCTGCCGCTTGCCATGCAGAAGGTCAACCAGTCCTTCGGCCAGTTGGCGCGGCGCATCGTCATGACCCTTGCCGATACGATCGAACGGCGCGAACTGACGGATATGATGCACGATGTCTCGCCCTCGGCCTATCGGCTGTATCTCGAGGGCAAGCGGCTCGTTTCCAAGACCGATCTGCAGCACCTCAGGCAGGCGCGCAAGTGGTTCAAGTCCGCGCTGTCGAGACATGACCGTTTCTCCTCCGCCCATGCCGGCATGGCCCGGGTGCTGGGCATGGAGTGGCTCGTTCGTGGCATGAAGGACACTGCACTTCTGGAAGAGGCCGATCGGTCGGCATGGCAGGCGCGCGACAGCGATCCCAACAGCGGCCGCGCCATGCGCGAGCTCGGTTTCGTCGCGCTCTATCGGCGCCGCTTTGCCGATAGCCTCGATTTCTTCGCCGAGGCGCAGATGCTCAATCCGAACGACGCGGATATTCTGGCCGACCACGCCGATGCGCTTTTGCATGACGGGCAGAGCGATCGGGCGCTGGAACTCAGCCACGCCGCGCTGAAGCTCAATCCGCTTCCGCCGGATTACTACTACTGGAATCTGGGCGGCATCCATTTCGTCCAGGAGAATTACGCCAAGGCGATCGAGGTGCTCGACCGCGTCAAGGACCGGCCGGCGACCTCTCGTCTGCTCGCCGCGGCGCACGCCAAGAACGGCGATAAGGCCATTGCCGCGCATTATGCCTCGGTTGTCCTCGAGAATTTTCCGGATTTTCGCACGGAAGATGTCTGGCGTTTCGTGCCGGATCGCAACCCTGACGATACTCGTCAGCTGATAGACGGACTCAGGATGGCCGGTCTGTCCTGAAGTGCAACACATGGCAGCTTTGACCGTTAATTAGCGAAATTTCCAGTCACACCGGAATAACGCCGGCCGGTCAAAGTCTCTCCTGTCCGCAGCAAACGCTGCCACCAAAAGGAGAAAACCATGACCAACGCAATCAAGTCCACCGTTCGCCTCTCCGCTGCAGCCCAGGCCGTTCTGAAGCAGAATGTCGTTCAGCTTGACACCAACGCAACCTCGAACATCGTTCACGCTCTGAAGTTCCGTTGAGGTTATTGCGAATGTCTGTTCAGGCAGCACTCACGGATCTGGCTGGGGATCTAAGTCTTTCCGCGGCGGGCGTCAGCGCCTACCACGACCGCTCCTTGACGCCTGGACAGACATTCGCGGCGATCAAGCCGCACTTTGCCGAGCTTGGAATAACGCGCGTCGGCCTTTTGACGGCGCTCGACCTTCTCGAAATTCCTGTCGCTTTCGCGACCCGCCCGAACAGCTATACGCTTTCCGTCTTCCAGGGCAAAGGCATCGACGAGGAAGCCGCGATGACCTCGGCTGCCATGGAGGCCGTCGAAACCCGCGTTGCCGAGATGCAGCCGGACGACCTGGTCATCGCCACGCTCGCCGGCATGAAGGCTGAGCGCGCGCCGCTTATCGATCTCGATTCCGTCGCGCGTTGCGTGCCGTCGGACATCGATGCCGGACCGCTCGCCTGGAGCGAAGGGCTCGATATCATGAACAACAAGCCGGTTTTCGTGCCGTGGTCGCTTGTTGGCCTCGATCATCGTGGGACGAGACCTTCCGGCTTCGAGCAGTCCAGCGACGGGCTGGCCTCCGGCAACCGGCCTGCCGAGGCGGTGTTACACGGCCTGTGCGAATTGGTCGAGCGCGACGCGTGGGCGCTGACGCAGCTGCGCCCTTTCGATGAACTGCGCGGCTCACGCATCGATCCATTAGGCTTCGGCGATCCCGTGATCGACATCATCACCGGCCGCATCGCCCGGGCCGGCATGCGGCTTCTGCTTATCGATATGACGACGGACATCGGCGTGCCGAGTTTCCTCGCCGTTATCGTTCCCGGCGACCTCGGTGAGCGCGTCGATGCACGCTGGACGAATGTTTGTGGCGGCTGTGGCTGCCATCCCGATCCTGTGCGCGCTGCACTGCGCGCCATCACCGAGGCGGCGCAGAGCCGGTTGACGGCGATCGCCGGCAGCCGTGACGACTTCTCGCCGCGCGTCTATCAGCGCCTTGATGGCGATGGGCCGATGCAGCAGCTCATCGACCTCTGCGACGAGACGCCGGTTGCTCCCAGCCTCGCCGAACCTGCCAAGCGCAGCATCCAGCAGACCATCCGTCATATTCTGGATCGGTTGCGGACGCGCGGCATCGAGCAGGTCGTGGCGGTGCCGATCCCACATCCACGCCTTCCGGTTTCCGTCGTCCGCGTGATCGTTCCGGGCCTCGAAGTCGATGTCAGCGGTGAATTCATTCAACTTGGCTTGCGCGCGATTGGCGCCATGCAGGGAGCTCAGTCATGAGAGTTATCTTCGCAGGACCAAGCTTCGGTCGGGATCTCGACAGGCTACAGGCAGAGCACCCTTCGATTAAGTTTCGCGGGCCGGCCGCCCGTGGCGATATCCTGCAGGCCGTGCGAGACGGTGCGCGGGCTATTGGCATCGTCGATGGCTATTTCGGCGAAATGCCGTCCGTCTGGCACAAGGAAATCCTCTTCGCGCTGGAGCAGAACGTCGTGGTTGCCGGCGGCGCCAGCATGGGGGCGCTGAGGGCAGCCGAATGTTCGGCCTTCGGCATGGTCGGTATCGGCTCGATCTATGACGAATACGCTGATGGCCGGCTTATTGACGACGAGGCCGTGGCGCTCGTTCACGCGCCGGCTGAGCTGGGCTGGCTGCCGCTCTCGGTGCCATGGGTGGATTATCAGCCAACGATCGACGCGCTGAACGGTCAGGGCCTGCTTTTGTCAGGCGAATACAAGAAGCTTCTCCTGGCGGGCCGCGCGCTGCATTTTTCCGAGCGGACCTATCCGAAGGCGGTGGAACGTTGCGCGTTCGATAGCGCCGATCGTGCCAAAGAGATCGTGCGTTTGATTCGCGCGAACAAGATCGAGCGCAAGCGCGCCGACGCGGACATGGTTCTGGATTACCTCGCCAGCGTGAAATTCACTGCTGGGAAGCGCAGCTGGGGCTTCGCGGCAACGTCACACTGGGAGATGCTGCATGCCGAAATCAGCAACCCGGTAACGCCTGTAACGCTCTAATAACGCCCTGCCTGAATGATGGAAGCACTGGAGCCCCAAAGTGGTGTTTGGGGCATCTCAGAGAGGCGGACGAGATGAACATTCAGACGATGGACGAGGGCAGCGGAAGCGAATACGCGAGGATATTTCGCTTGCTGTCGGCCGCGAAGGACGAGGCGCAGAAGCTCAAGCTGAACAATCTGACGCACCTTACGAACATGGCTCTGCTGCAGGTCGTCATCGATTGGGATGGGATCGACCCGGAGCGCGAGCTGGACGTGAACCTGGAAAAGCTGATCGGCACCAAGACGAAACTGGCAATGAAAGACGCGCGAGAAAATCTCGTTGTCCTGGAGCGCCACTAACCGTCGATGGGTTCCGTCGAAGCCGCTTTATTCGGCGGCTTCGCTTTCGATCTGCTCCATGCCGGCAATCGCCTGCACCAGCTTGACGATCTTCTTGCGGACCTGCTCGTTCTTGATCGACAGGAAGGCAGCGTTCAGAAGCACGCCGTCGCGCGATACGACGAATTCGTCGCTGGGGGTCGGATTGTCGTTGGCGTTGGCCGAAATATCTTCGAAGAAGGAGCGGACGTCGACATCGAGCGCACCGGCGATTTCGACGAGCATGCTTGCCGAAACGCGGTTCGAGCCCTTTTCGTATTTCTGAATCTGCTGGAACGTGACGCCGACGCGGTCACCCAATTCGGTCTGCGAAACCTTGCGCATCAGGCGCTTGATGCGGATCGTCTTACCGACATGAACGTCGACGGTATGCGGAGCTTCTTTCATGGCCTTATCCTTCTAACGCCAGTTGCGGCGTGCTTATTATTCCCTGCGGCAACCTTACCAAGATATTTGAACGGATCAATTGTGCCGTCCATTTTTATTCCCGCCAACTCATGTGCCTGAAGACCCTGACTTTCAACTGAAAAGAGCCTGTCGTTCAGCAAATTCGTGCGGCGTCGAATGCAATCATAAGTAAGTATCCCGGTTCATTTTGACCAAACGAGGCTTATATACATCTTCCGGTAGATAAAGCGCCGGAATTTGAGACTTGCAGCGAAGGCCGTGATATCCGCCTGGAACGGTGTTTTTAGGGCCTTTCCGGGCAGTAACAAAACGGTGTACGCGGCGAATTGACGATTGGATTAGTACCTCATGAACTTATTGTTGTGGTCTGCATTTGTTCGCGCTATCCCGCGAAAGGCCCTGCTGGACAGTGCTTTTGACGTAAGGTGCTGGATGAAAATATGAATCCGGCTGTCGTTTTCTCGAAAATCTCAGGCTCGAAGATTGGTGTGCCGATCTGCTGAGGAGCAAAGATTTGTCGGAATAAAATCTCGGCTGTCGCCGCCGATCAATTCTTCATTAGCGCACTACCGAGAGTGGATTATTTATGTATCGGATCGATCCACCGAACGTCTTCCGGCTTTTCAATCGGTTCTATATCGAGATTGACAACGACAGGCTCCTGTCCGGAGCGGACGAGGACGCATTCCAGCGTCTCGTTTTGGCTCGCATTGATCTCCTGATGCGGCACGTAAGGCGGTACGAAAATGAAATCGCCAGGCCCGGCCTCGGCCGTAAATTCGAGATTGTTGCCCCAGCGCATGCGCGCCTTGCCCTTCACGACATAGATGATGCTTTCGAGATCGCCATGATGGTGCGCGCCGGTCTTGGCGTTGGCGTGGATCGTGACCGTGCCTGCCCAGATTTTCTCGGCGCCGGCGCGAGCATTGTTGATCGCCGTCGCGCGGTTCATGCCTGGGGTCTGCGCCGTGTTCGGATCGAGCGCATTGCCCGGGATGACCTTCACGCCATGTTCACGCCAATCGATGGGGCCATGGGAGTGATCGGCTTCGTGGGAGCCATGATCGCTGCTCAAGTCGGGTCTCCTTCCCTTGTGCGATCGCGGGTCCTGCCCGCAATCAGGTCCGTTCAGCCTGTTCGCGCGGAAAGCGCGTCGAGCTTGCGGCGCAGCCGACGGCGGACGTCGTCGTCCTGTTGCTCCATGGCGCCGAGCATGTCGCGTAGCGTGCCGCGCAGCCCGTGGATCTGGTCGACGAGGTCCATGATGAGATCGACGCCTGCTTCGTTGACGCCCATGTCGCGGGTAAGGTCGAGGATCAGCCGCGCACGCGCCACATCGTCGTCGCGAAAATCACGATCGCCGTCATGCGCTTCGGGGATCAGCCAGCCCTGCTCGATCCACACGTCCACCATGGTCACGTCGATCTTCAGGGTTCGGCGGAATTCAAGATCATTCATGGCTGCTCCTCCATGCTTTTTCTCGGATTCTGTGGATTGGCCGGCGCCCACTCGCTCATGAATTCGGCAAGCTTCGGGTCCGGTTCATCCGGCAAGACGATTTTCAGCGAAACGTAGATATCGCCGGCGCCGCCACCGCGCTTCGGTGCGCCCTTGCCCTTCAGGCGCAGCACCTTCCCGGTGCTGGAGTTCGCGGGCAGTGTGAGATTGACCGCGCCCGATGGCGTCGGCACGCGGACCTTGCCGCCGAGCACCGCCTCGGGGAGCGATATCGGCAGATCAAGCCGGATGTCGTCGCCATCGCGAACATAGAACTTGTGCGGACGAACGCGGATCTCCACGAGTGCGTCCCCCGGCGGACCGCCGCCGATCCCAGGCTCGCCCTTGCCCTTCAGGCGTAGCGTCTGTCCGTCGCGGGTTCCTGCCGGGATCTGTAAATCGAGAGCCGGGCCATCCGGCAGGCGTATCTGCGTCCTGGTGCCGTTGAAGGCGTCGAGAAAATCGACCTCCATGGAATATTGTCGGTTCTGCCCCTGCGAGCGGAACTGCCCGCCGCCACGTCCGCGTCCGGAGAAGAAGCTCGAAAATATGTCGTCGCTGTCGCCGAAATCGGCGAAGCCGGCATTGTTTTGATAGCGGCTGCCGGCGCCGGCTTGCGAGGCGTAGTCGCGATAGTAATTGCGCTGCGCCTGCTCGGCGCCGGTCATGTCGATCTCGCCTCGGTCGAAGCGCTTTCGCTTGTCCTCATCTCCGACGATCTCGTAAGCGGCGGAGATTTCCTTGAACCGGTCTTCGGCCTGCTTGTCGCCGGGGTTCAGGTCGGGATGCAGTTTCTTGGCGAGCTTGCGGAACGCGCTCTGGATTTCTTTTTGCGTAGCGTCCTTCTTGACGCCCAGAAGCTCGTACGGATCTCGGCTCATACATGTCTCCGTTCAGCCGGCGCGCACCGCCGGCAATCTTTGACAATATATATAGGTTGCAAAGTCGCGCGCGACGAGAGGCGCAATGTCTCTCCGTGCTTGAGTCGATCGTCGTTACACGCCTGCGATCTTGCGGAGATCGTCGATGGCGCCGGGTCCTGCTGCCAGCACCTTGGCACCTTTGGTCAGCCCCTCGCCGTTGGTCGGGAAGGGGTGAAACCAGCCGCCGGCTTCCTTGACCAGGCAATATCCGGCGAGGCAATCCCAGGCATGCATGTAGGGTTCGTAATATCCGACGAGGCGGCCGGCGGCGACATAGGCGAGCATGAGCGCGCCGGAGCCGTTGCGGATGAAATTGCCGCCCGCCTCCAGCAGTTCCTCGACCATCTTGGCGACCGTGGCGGGCGAGACATGGCTGTTCGCGCCGATGCCGGTCACAGCGTTG
The DNA here is from genome assembly GCA_900472605.1 of Hyphomicrobiales bacterium. Classification (GTDB taxonomy): domain Bacteria; phylum Pseudomonadota; class Alphaproteobacteria; order Rhizobiales; family Rhizobiaceae; genus Rhizobium. The sequence continues at coordinate 63,433 of UCJD01000012.1, forward strand.
CGTATGTTGCGTTCGGGGCTGAGCTCGAGCTTTTTGCCGTTCAAGGTGGCGCCCATACCGAGCGCGGCGGCGTAGACCTCATCATGGCAAGGCGAGGCGATGACGCCGACGACAGGCTCGTCATCGTGCAGCAGGCCGATCGAGACGCACCAGTTCGGCATGCCGTTGACGAAAGGGCTCGTTCCGTCGATCGGATCGATCACCCAGGTGAAGCCTGACGTGCCCGCGGTGAGGCCATACTCCTCGCCGAGAACGCCATCTCCGGGGTAGGCTTCCGCGAACCGCGCGCGGATCAAGTTCTCGACCTCCCGGTCGGCGATCGACACGACGTCCTGCGGGTCGCGCTTTGTCTCGACGACCAGCGTCTCGCGACGCTTGAAATAGTCGAGCGCCACGGCGCCTGCCTCGCGGGCAACCGCTTCGGCTAGGGCCAGACGGGCTTCGAGCCCTGGAATAACGCGCAATGTCATCGCAACATGTCCTTTGTCGGAAACGATGGCCGGATACAGCCGCTGAAAATCACGATCGCAAGCTGCTGACGGTGCGGAAAAGCCGCTGCCGTGGAACGCGTTGCAAGCGCGTGCAAAACGAACACTTTGCCGTGCCGGATGTCAATAATCGTCATGAAAACTTCATATTGGCTGCGGTCATTGCGGATTGCACGCAAGTGCAAGTCGATGCAAAGGTGTGTGCAACAAAAGGATCGCCATGCCGTCTAAATTGTTCGTCAGCGCGCAGGAAGTTGCCGAGAAGGCAGGCGTGTCCCGTTCAGCCGTTTCGAGAACCTTCACCCCAGGTGCCAGCGTATCCGCCGATACGCGCCGGCGCGTGCTGGAAGCAGCCGAGGCGCTCGGCTATCACGTCAATCATTTGGCTCGCGGACTGATGCGCAACGAGAGCGGCATCGTGTGCCTGATTGTTTCCGATGTCGCGACGCCTTATCGGTCGGCGCTATTGCGGGAGCTGACCATTCAGCTTCAGAACGCCGGCAAGGTGGCGATGTTCGTCAACACCGACCGCTCGGATGGCAGCGTCGACCGCGCGCTGCAGCAGGCCATCCGCTATCGGGCCGACGCATCGATCATTCTCTCCGGTCTGCCGGATAAATCGATCACCCAGCTTTGCCTTCGCAGCGGCCAGCGCCTTGTCCTGATCAATCGCGACGACGATCAGCCGGGTCCGTTGAAGATCAATCTCGACGACTATGAGTCCGGCGGCCGGATCGCGACCGCATTCGTGCGCGCGGGATGCAAAAGGCTCGCTTTCGCGAACTCCGAAGCGGGCACGCCAAGCCTGATGGGTCGCGAGCGTGGTTTCATCGCCGCCGCTACAAAGCTTGGCCTCGAGGTCGTCGTCGAGCGTTACGGATCGACGGGATACGAGGCGGGCCGGGTGCTCGCGCAGCGTATGCTGACGCGCGCCGAACGACCAGACGGCGTCTTCTGCGCCACCGATTTGCTTGCCTGCGGTTTCATGGATGCCGCGCGTCACCAGTTCGGGCTGTCGATCCCGGATCAGCTGTGCGTTGCCGGCTTCGACGATATCGAGCAGGCGTCGTGGTCGTCGTTCAATCTCACGACATTCGCGCAGCCGGTGATGGCGATCGCCACGCGGGCAGTGAAATGGCTTGCCACCGGCGGCCATGAGGACGAGCCGGAGGAGGCTCACTCGGTTCGCTTGAAGGCTGAACTCATTTGGCGCGGCTCTATCCGCAAGGGGTAAGCGACCCCATACACGCTGCGCCCTTAAAATGTGGGGCTTTTTTAGCGCAGGATTGCGTTGTATCGGCGTTTGCCTTAAACTTGAGTTTATCAAGAAGGTATAGTGCGCCCATCCATGACATTTCAGCCCCGCATGCAGAACAAGATCGAAGGTTTCTCCGTCGTCGGCGGCCTTCACAGGCGATCCTGGAACGGCATCGTCGCGGATGTTTGGGATGTGGAATGCGCGCCCTATGCCGGTGGCTATTATGTTTCCAGTGACCCCAGGTTTTTCATTCTGCTGGATATGAACGGCGCCGGTCGTTCTACGATGAAACTGACCTCGAAGGGCGCGGATGCTGCGGAAGATGGCGAAAACCAGCCGATCTCCTACGTGCCTGCGGGCATGGAGCTCTGGGCCGATTTGAAGAACTTCCAGTTCCTTCGGCACCTGGATTTGCATTTCGACGCCGAGATCGTGGCGCGTCGATTGATGGAAGAGCTCGATCCGGACCGCTTAATGAGCCCGCGATTGCTGTTTTCCGACGAGCGTGTGCTGACGCTGTCGCGGATGATCGCGGCCGAATGCATGAACCCGGCGCCGCTGCATGACCTCTATGGTGATGGTCTGGCGTTGGCGTTGATTATCGACGTGATGAAGCTTGGGAAAAGCGAGGTCCGCAAGCGCAGCAAGCTCGCTTCCTGGCAGTTGCGCAAGGCAACGGATTTCATCACCGAAAACTGCATGCGCAATATCCGGCTGGAAGAGCTCGCGACGCTCGCGGGGCTCTCGCAGTCCCATTTTAGCCATGCCTTCAAGGCATCGACCGGCATGGCGCCGCATCAATGGCAGATGAATGCCCGGCTGGAGCGTGCGAAGGAACTCCTGCTTCATGGCGACCAGTCGCTCATGGTCATCGCGGCCGAGACGGGCTTCTCGGATCAGGCGCATTTCACACGCGTCTTCCGCAAGAACATCGGTACGACGCCCGCCACGTGGAAGAAAGCCCGCGTTGCCTGAACGACACACCATCTGAGCGTTTGGCCGCTTCGTGAAAAATTGCCCAAAAACATTCAATTCGTCCGTGATCGCGACAAGCTGGATCGTTAAAACTGAGTTAATCACTCATCTTATTCTTGATGTTGGCCGGGCCGTTGGGACGACGGTGGCGTGAGTGGGGTGTCGATAAATATGGGTGCGAGAGCAGACCGAGTGATCTTCAGGGCAAAGCTTCTGGCGGGTGTCGCCATCTTCGGCGCAAGCGCCACATTCGCGGTGGCGCAAGATGCGACCGAGCTGAAACCGGTTGTCATCCAGGGCGCCGGCACTTCGGCAAATGGCACGAGCGAGGCGACCGGCGCGAGCCCGGTCAAGGGCTATGTCGCCAAGAAGACGACGGCAGGCTCGAAGACGGATACGCCGCTGAACGAAGTACCGCAGTCCGTCTCCGTCGTCGGACGCCAGGAGCTTGACGACCGCGCTGTCGTCAACAAGGTCGATGAGGCGCTGCGCTACACGGCTGGCGTCGCCACACAGACCTTCGGCACCGATCCGGATACCGACTGGTTCTACATCCGCGGGTTCGACGCAGGGCAGACCGGTGTCTATCTCGATAATCTCAACCTGTTCTCCTATGGCTTCGGCAACTTCCAGATCGATCCCTTCATGCTGGAGCGCGTCGATATCCTGAAGGGTCCGGCTTCGGTTCTCTATGGTGGCGCCAACGCCGGCGGTATCATCGATATGGTCCGCAAGCGCCCGACCGACGATCCCCTTTACTACACAGAGATCGGCATCAACTCGAACGGCAACGCCTTCACCGGCTTTGACGTCTCCGATAAGGTCGGATCGAGCGACACGATGACCTATCGCCTGACCGGCAAGATCGCCGGCGGCGATGGCTACACCGATTACACCCATGATCTGCGCGGCTTCGTCATGCCGCAGCTCACCATCGCGCCCGATGATACCACAAGCCTCACCGTCTGGGCCTATGCCGGCGGCCTCGATCAGGTCCACACGGGCAACGGCTTCCTGCCGTACGAAGGCACGGTTGTCGACCGGCCTGGCGTCGGCAAGATCTCGCGCCGCTTCTTCCCGGGTGATCCGGATATCGATACCGGGCGTTACGATCAGCAGATGATCGGCTATGAATTCGAACATGAGTTTGAAGGTGGCTGGAAATACTCGTCGAATGCCCGCTACGGCCATCTCGATAAGTATGAACGCCTTGTCTATCCGTACCTGTGGTCCGGCCCGACCGATCTTCAGCTCCTCAATTTCGAGGGCGACACCTCCGTCGATACGCTGGCCTGGGACAACCGCATCGAAAACACGTTCGATCTCGGCAGCATGGAGCACAAGGTCATGCTGGGTGTCGATTACCGCCTCTATCGCATCGACAACGTGCAGAACAACAAGTTCGGCTCCGGCTCGCTCAGCGTGACGAACCCCGTTTACGGCCTGCCGCAGCTCCCGATGGACCCGCTCTACAGCGAGCAGGTGACCATGAACCAGATCGGCTTTTATGCCCAGGACCAGATCCACTTCGGCGACGGCTGGCTGGCAACGCTCAACGGCCGCTACGACCACGTCAACACCGATTTCAAGGACCGGCTGGCCTCCTCCAACAGCTTCGAGGATTCCGACGGCGCCTGGAGCGGTCGTGCTGGCCTCGCTTACGAGTTCGATAATGGCCTGACGCCTTACGTCAGCGCGGCGACCTTCTTCAATCCGCTTGTCGGTCGTGGTGGACACGGGCCGCTGAAGCCGGAAGAGGGTGAGCAGTATGAAGCCGGCATCAAGTATGAGCCGACATTCATGGACGCGTCCTTCACCGCCTCCGTCTTCCACATCAACAAGCGCAACAACTCGGTGTCGATCCCGGTCGCGCCGTGGACGGACCAGCTCGGCGAAGTGGAATCGAAGGGCTTCGAGCTTGAGGGCAAGGTCAACATCAACGACAACTGGAAGCTGCTCGGCGCCTTTACGGCGACCGATGTCACTGTTGTCCAGAACGATCCGAACCCCGGCCTGATCGGCAAGACGCCTTATGTCGTTCCTGATTACACGGCATCGATGTGGGTCGATTACACCGTGACGAACGGCCCGCTCGAAGGTCTCAGCCTCGGCGCTGGCGTTCGCCACAAGGGCCGCTCCTGGGCGGATGAAGCCAATACGCTTCGCGTTCCTGCATCGACCGTGTTCGACGCGGCGATCCGCTACGAAAAGGAAAACTGGACCGCATCGCTCAACGTCGCAAATCTGTTCGACAAGGAATATGTCGAGGCATGCCGCACCAACGGCGCCTGCGGCTACGGCGATGCCCGCACCTTCACCTTCAAGCTTGCCAAGAAGTGGTAGGCTGATCGTAGTCGTGAAAACGGCTGGAGGGCAACTGTCTCGCACTCCAGCCGGTTTTGTCTAAAGCGGTCGCATCCTAAATGCGTTCTGCCGGTTGGCTGGATCAGCCAGCCAGCCTGAAATAGATCCAGGCCGCAACAAAGGCCGCGATCACCGCGACGATCGAGATCAGCTTGCGCAGCCATGGGCGTGGCGGCTTTGGGGTCTTCTGCGGCGCTGGCTTGCGGAACTGGATGACGTTATCGCTCATCTCGCCTGTTTCCTCGTTCTAACGGACGACATCATGCTCCCATAGCAGCGCCAACTTAAATGAAAAAGCCGGCGATCGCGCCAGGTGTCTTTTTTCTCGCAGTGGCAACCGAAGTGCAACTCCGGCGACCGCCGTTTCGCTTTCTGCATTTTGCGGTTTTCCGAAGCGTCTCAACCTGGATAGATTATGCCCGTCCGGCCATCTGTTCTCGTTCCAGCGCCATGGACAGGGTCCCTCTCGTCCCCTATGAAACAACAGAATTTCTGGTTCATTTGGTGGCTTCATGACTTATCAGTTCACGTCCGGCCATTGGCCAATCGGCGGCGGCGAAACCGGAGAACTTGTTCGCCGTTTCGATTGGGCGGCAACCTCGCTCGGCCCGATCAGCGAATGGCCGCAGAACCTGAGGATCAAGGTCAATTCGATCGTCAATTCGCCCATCCCCCAGGTGCTGATGTGGGGCGATGATCATGTGATGATCTATAATGACGGCTACGTGGAAATCGCCGGCAATTACCATCCGCGTGCACTTGGGGCGACGGTTCCTGGTATCTGGCCGGAGATCTGGGATTGGAACAGCAAAATCCTCGAAGCTGGCTTTCGTGGCGAGGTCCAGTCTTACCGCGACCAGAAGATGATCCTCCACCGCAACGGCGTGCCGGAGGAAGTCGTCTTCGACCTGTTCTATACGCCGATCTACGATGACGACGGCAAGGTGAACGGTGTTCTCTGCACGGTGCTTGAGAACACCGAGAAGGTGAAGGCGGTCGCCGCGCTTGCGGAAAGCCGCGAGGAACTGAAACGTCTGACGGATGCGCTGCCGATCCTGGTCGGTTTCATCGATCGCGACCATATCTACCGCTTTGCGAACCAGGGCTACATGGAATGGTTCGGCCTCGACGCGGCCGATGTCGTTGGCAAGCATGTGTCGGGAGTGATCGGCGAGGTAGGCTATAAGGCGCGGCTGCCATTGATCGAACGGGCGATGGCCGGTGAGCGCATCATCACCGATACCTCTGTCGGTCGACCGAATGGGACGGATCGGACCGCGGAAATTCGATATGTGCCACGGCGCGCGTCGTCCGGTGAAGTCGATGGCATCTACGTGGTGATGATCGATATCGAGGATAGAAAACGGTCGGAAGTCGCCTTGCAACGCAGCAATGGGCGTTTCCGCGCAGCGGTCAATGCGGTCCATGGCGTGATCTGGACCAACGCCGCAGATGGCCGCATGCTCGGTGACCAGCCGGCATGGTCGGCGCTGACGGGACAGTCTCTCGAAGCGTATCAGGGATACGGCTGGGCGGACGCCGTGCATCCGGACGATAAGGCGGGTTCGGTCGAGAGCTGGAAGGCCGCCGTTGCTGCGAAGACGACCTATGTCTACGAGCACCGGGTCAGGCGTGCTGACGGCGTGTACCGCACCTTCGCCATTCGTGGCGTGCCGATCCTCGACGCGACCGGTGAAATCGAGGAATGGGTCGGCGTTCACACCGATATTACCGAGCAGCGAGAGGCGGAGGCAGGCCTCCAGGAACATGCGACCAGCCTGGAGCGGCAGGTGCGCCACCGCGTCAGGGCGGAAGAGCAGCTTCGGCAGCTGAACGAGGGCTTGGAGGCACGGGTCGAGGCGGAGATCGCCGAGCGCCACCAGGCCGAGCGTGCGCTGCAGCAGGCGCAGAAAATGGAAGCGATCGGCCAGCTGACGGGCGGCGTGGCGCATGACTTCAACAATCTGTTGCAGGTGGTCTCCGGCAATCTGCAACTTCTCGCCAAGGACTTGGTCGGCAACGAGCAGGCGGAGCGGCGTTTGAGCAACGCGTTGGCAGGCGTCAATCGCGGCGCGAAACTCGCAAGCCAGCTGCTCGCCTTCGGTCGCCGTCAGGCGCTCGAGCCTCGGGTTATCAATATCGCGCGCTTCATCGGCGGAATGGACGACCTCTTGAGGCGTTCGCTGGGTGAGGCGGTCGAGATCGAGGTCATTACCAGCGGCGGACTGTGGAACACCTATGCCGATCCCACGCAGGTGGAAAACGCGCTGCTCAACCTTGCCATCAACGCGCGCGACGCGATGAACGGCTCTGGCAAGCTGACAATCGAGATGGGCAACGCGGCGCTCGACCAGGAATATGCGCGCAGCCATCAGGAGGTCATGCCTGGCCAATATGTGATGCTTGCCGTCACCGATACCGGCACAGGCATGTCGCCCGAAGTCTTGAACAAGGTGTTCGAGCCGTTCTTCTCGACCAAGCCTGAAGGCAAGGGAACCGGGCTTGGGCTGTCAATGGTCTACGGCTTCGTCAAGCAATCGGGTGGGCATGTGAAGATCTACAGCGAAGTGGATCAGGGAACGACAGTGCGCATCTACCTGCCGCGTTCCGTCGCAGACGAGGACCGCGAGGTCACCGTGCATGGCGGACCGGTGGTCGGCGGCACGGAAACGGTGCTTGTGGTCGAGGATGACGAGGAAGTCCGCGCGATCGTCGTCGAGACGCTGTCCGATCTCGGCTATAGCGTGTTGACCGCCAAGGACGCACAGGCCGGGCTGAATGTCATTGAAAGCGGCATGCAGATCGATGTGATCTTCACCGACGTCGTCATGCCCGGGCCATTGAAGAGCAGCGAGATGGCGCGGCGCGCGAAGGAGCGGTTGCCGGGCGTAGCGGTGCTCTTTACGTCAGGTTACACGGAAAATTCGATCGTTCACGGCGGGAGGCTCGACCCTGGCGTCGAGCTACTCTCGAAGCCCTATACAAGAGAGGCGCTGGCTCGCCGACTTCGTCACGTGATCGCGAACCACAAACAAATCGGTCAAGCGTCCTCGCCGCGAAGCGCATCACCGCTCGATCAGCCCGTCGCTGCGGCGGGTCCGCGTATTCTGCTTGTCGAGGATGATTTCCTGATCCGCTCCAACACGGCTGAAATGCTACTTGAGTTGGGGCATCAGGTGACCGAAGCCTCGGATGGAGCGGAGGCGCTCGAATTCCTGCGGGCCAGCGAGATCGACGTGTTGGTTGCAGATATCGGATTGCCTGACATCAATGGTGTTGACCTGGCCATAGCCGTGCTTCGTCTGCATCCAGACGTCGCCGTTGTGTTCGCGACGGGCGAACACAGTCTGCCGACGGGTGCTCCGTCCAAGGCCTTCCTGCTGCGGAAACCCTATTCCGAGACGGAATTGAAATCGGCTGTCGAGCGCGCCTGGGCGACCAAGCGCTAGGTGCGGTATCGATTGATTGACGATAAGCAAGCCACGCTTAGCCGGTCGAAAGAATGAAGGATTGAATGTAATGCCGAGTGCCACAGAAATCTTGCCGGTAGCCGAGGAAACACGTACCCAGAGACTGAAGGCCGCCACGCATGCAGCGCATGAGCGCCTTGATAAACGCATCATGCAGCTTAATCCCTTTGCGAACAGGGAAAGCTACGCTCGCCTCCTCACAATGCAATATCTGTTTCACCGGGATCTCGATGCCCTGTTCTTCAACGAGCAGCTCGACGCCTTGCTGCCGGATCTGGCCGGCCGCCGAAGGCTGACGCTCATCGAACAGGATTTTGCTGATCTCAGCATCGCGAAGCCGCAAACGGAGGATGCCCCATCATTTGCGAGCGGAGACAAGATCGCGCTCGGCGAAGCTCTGGGATGGCTCTATGTGATTGAAGGCTCCAATCTCGGCGCCGCCTTCCTTTTGAAATATGCGGCCAAGCTCGATCTCGACGAGAACAGGGGTGCACGCCATCTCGCCGGTGCGCCCGAAGGGCGCGGCCTGCATTGGCGCACGTTCACGGCAGCGCTCGATAGCGTCGATCTGACCGACGATGAAGAGCGGGCGGTCATCGCGGGGGCGGACGCCGCATTCGCGCGCGTCTATGATTTCGCGGAACTCGCCTTCGCGGGGCGCTGACATCGTCGAGCTTTATCGGCCTGCCTGACCCGGCGATCCAGCCGGCTCAGGTGAGTATCAGGAAATTGGCGCAACTCGCATCGACACTTCCAATGCGGATGCGGTGCTCGGCCGCCGCGGAGAGCGGCCGGAAAACAACGCGTTTGGCTGCCTTCGCGCGCCGCAGCAGCTCTTCCCCGGCAAACAGTAAGCCGTCTTTCTCGGTCATTTCATAGGCAACATGGCCGTTGTGCCCGTCGTCGGTGATGGTAATCGTCCCCAAGCCTGAACGCATATGTGAGCCTCCCTCGCATTGTGCATATCGTGCATTAGGGACATAAAAAGTTCAATGCTTGGAAAGGGTTATCCACCTGTTGAAGAACGGTTGGCCGACAAAGAAAAAGCCTCGCGAGGGGAGAGGCTGGAGTTTCGGCCGCAACATGATCAATCTCGTGGCAGGTTTACAGACTAAAGCGCATCTTCCTGCTGCGAACCTGCGCGGATCGCCGCCAGCACTTCCTTCTGAATTGAGATGAAGTCCGAGGTCGAAATCATGTCCTGATGTCTCGGCCGGGCAAGGCCGACATGAAAGGTGGCGTTGATCCGGCCGGGGTTGATGCTCATCGAAATGATGCGATCGGAAAGATAGACGGCCTCTTCGACGTCATGGGTGACGAAGAGCACTGTCAGGCGATGCTCTTCCCAGATCTGCGTCAGCAGCTCCTGCATCTGATGGCGCGTCAGCGCATCCAGCGCACCGAAGGGTTCGTCCATCAGGAGCATCTTTGGCCTATAGGACAAAGCGCGTGCAATGGCGACACGCTGCTTCATGCCGCCGGACAATTGCGAGGGGAAGGCATCGGCGAAGCGGTCGAGCTTTACCAGGTTGATATGGTGACGCGCGACTTCCCTCCGCTCGGCGGCCGACAGACCCGCGGCCTGAAGCGCGAACTCGACGTTCTGCTGCGCGGTGAGCCAGGGCAGAAGCGTATAGGACTGAAAGACGACGCCACGGTCGAGGCCGGGGCCGACGATCGGCGCGCCGTCGGTCAACAGCACTCCATCGTTGAATTTCTGCAGGCCGGCCACGATCGACAGAAGCGTGCTCTTGCCGCAGCCGGAGGCGCCGACCAACGACACGAACTCGTTATCGGCCAGCTCCAGATCGATATCGCTGAGGGCGTGAACGCTTCGCTTGCCCGATCCGTACCATTTGTTCAGCGACTGGATCTTCAGTTTCGGTTCATTCATGTCAATGTCTCGACGTATAACGGAAGAAAACACGCTCGAGAGCCTTCATGCTCTGATCGGTGATCAGACCAAGTATGCCAAGAAGCAGTATGTAGCCGATGATCGTCTGCGTCTGGAAATAGCGCTGTGACACCACGATGCGGTAGCCAAGCCCCGAGGTGGCTGCGACCAACTCTGCCAGAACCAACCACGTCCACGCCCAGCCCATGCTGATACGCAGCGTGTCCCAGATCCCCGGCAGCGATGACGGCAACACGATGCGCCAGAGGATCTTCGGTTCCGACAACCCGAGCGTTCGTCCAAGCCCGACGAAGTCAGGCGGCACGCGCTTGACGCTGTCCATCACCATCAGCACCTGCTGGAAGAACGTGCCGATCCAGATGATAACGAATTTCTGGATGTCGCTCGTTCCCGCCCACAGGATCGTCAGCGGCACGAAGGCGACAACGGGCATGTAGCGCACGAAGTCGATGAACGGTTCGATCGCTGCTTCCCAGGTTCGGTAGCAGCCGATCATAATGCCGATCGGGATCGCCATCAGGGACGCCAGCGCGAAGCCGATGAGCATTCGGTAGATGCTGATGCCGGCATCGTTCAGCAACGTTCCGTCAAGCGCCAGCTCCACCATCTTGGCCCACACAGCGCCCGGGCTTGGGAGGAAGATGGGCTTGACCCAGCCGGTCGCCGTCGCTGCCCACCAGATGACAAACAGCAGCGCAAAGACACACACGGCGATGAGGAGGAACGTTTTTGCGCCGAGCGGATCACCGATGCGGAATGCACTGGGCGGTCGCCCGACACCCGCGCGCGAAGACGCGCGGGTGTCGGTGCTGGCAGACGAGGATTGTGATGCCGACATGGATGATCCGTCTTGGTAAGCGCGTTACTTGTTGGCCGCGTCGACGAAGGACGAGTCGATCATCTGTTCGGCGGTCACGTCCTGGGTCAGGATCTTTGCAAGCTTGGCGGCCTTGAGCACATCGACGAATGTCTTGGTCTTGAACTCGCCGGCGAAAGCCTTGGCCGCTTCGGCGGTCGTGTAGTACTGCACGCCGTCGAATGCGGTTGCGAGATCTTCAGGCGATGCGCCCACGGCCTTTGAAATGATCGCACGGTCCTCGGCGGTGTTGGCCTTGTAGTCGGCCAACGCTGCATCCCAGGCTTTCAGCATGGCCAAAACCTGGCCGGGCTTGGACTTCAGAACGTCTTCGCGCACAACCAGCACGTCCGAAACGAGGCCCGGATCCTTGCCGGCTTCAAAGAGCAGCTTGATGGCCTTGTCCTGCGCCCGTGCGGTCGAAATGTAAGGCTCGTAGGTCACGGCAACGGGAACGCGGCCGGCGATCAGAGCGGAACCCGCATCGGCGGCCGGCATCGGAACACGGGTGATGTCGTCGATGGTCATGCCGTTGGCAGCGAGCGCGTAGTTGAGGAGGATGTCGCTGGTCGTGCCTTCTTCATAGGCGACGCTCTTGCCCTTCAGGTCGGCGACGCTGTTGATGTCGCTGCCGGCGAGGATGGCGTCGGCCGTGAGGCTGAAATCGAGGAGCGAGACGATCTTCACCGGCAGGCCGGCGGCGACCATGCCCATCGCGGTGTGGGTCGCGATGTTGGCGGCATCAAGCTGGCCACTGGCGAGCGCTGCGTTCAGGTCCTTGTCTTCGGTGAAGTTGACCAGTTCAACTTCTTCGAGGCCGGACTTCTTGAACAGATCCTTGCTAGCGGCGACATGCCATTGGCCGTAGCCGAGCCACGGCTCGATGCCGAGCTTGAAGGTGCCGGCTTCCGGCTTCGCGGGAATGTCGGCTGCTGCAGCCGGGACGGCCTGCGTGAGAGCGCCGATCACGCCGGCAACGATGGCCAGGCGCGACATGTGAGACTTGATCGATGCGTATGTCATGGTAACCCCTCTTTTTTACGATGATGTGTTCGCTCGAAGCCGAGACGTCATTCGTGTGTCTTGTATGTTCAGCCTATATTTTGGGCGGCTGGCCGAACAGCATTATGTATAGTCATTTCTTTGCCCGAACTTGTAAATCTGAATCTGCGCGATACAGCCGATTGACGCTGCGCACAGCCAGAAAACCTTTCCCCCCTCTATGAATGTGCCCGATGATTTCGGCAATCTTCGATGTGGCATTTTAGCGAGTTCGTGATGGTCGAATGCCTGCATCTCAAGCATGCTCCGGATCGATCGCGTCGAGGAATCGGGTTACGATATCCGCACCTTCCTTCGGCTCGCTACCCACCATGACAGCCGTTGAAAAGCCGATCAGCGAGGAGGTCGGATTATGCGTGGCCGCACCGGCGCGAAGATTCATCACCAGTGTCGGGCAGAGGAAGAGCCCGAGGCGGATCACCGTCCTCCAATCCTGTGGAAGCAGCGCTCGGCTCTTCAGTTCCGTCAGCAGCGGCTTCCAGAGTGCTGTCGCCTTGACGTCGAGAAGGGCCTGGCGGACCGGGCTCGGCTGCCAGTCGAAATCGGCATGCAACGTGCCATTCTCGTAGCGCGCCCGGGCCTCGAACTTCTGCTCGGCAAGACCAGGCTCGTAGAGCCAAAGCGGGTGGGCGAAGATGTTATGGAAGGTGGTTTTGACTTCGGCTAGGAGCGTCGGAATGTGTTCGCCGGCGAAAGCAGGGTCGAAGAAGGAGAGTGTGGCGCCATCTTCGCTCTTGCGATACCAGACGTTCGCATTGTGGGCGTCGCCATGGGCCGTGACGCCGCCGGCGTCGGCAAGACGAAGCGGCGCCAGCCGCTTGTGCGCATCGTCAAACAGTTCGCCGACCGTTTTTTCATAGGCAATACCGTTGATGACGAAACGCGCAGCTGCGAATTCGTTCCAATCGAGCGAGGCACCGGGAAAGGCGAAGCGGTTACCGATGTAAAAGCTCTGGTATCGGCCACCGGGGAATGTTGCGCCGGGTTCGCTGACGAGACGCGCGGAAAACAGCCGGTGCACGGGCTCCTGCGCGACCTGTTCCGGCGTCACGGGGTGCAACGTTTCCAGATAGACCTTGAGCACGGCTTCGCTGAGCTTGCGCTCGGCGTCCACCGCTTCCGCGGCAGCAACAGCGTCCGGCTGCAGATCGATGGCGCGTAGTACGTCGGAAAACCTCGGGTCGAAACGACGTTTGTAGACGAGGATCTGCTCGCCCGGGAGCGTCGACATCATCACCGGCTGATCGACGGGAAGGCCCGCACGCGTCAGGATATCCGCGCGGTAATACTCGCCGCCCATCTTCTCCTCGCCTTCCTCCTGGTGGAATTTGAAGAAGTATTTCTCCTCGCCACTTTCGAAGAAGCCGTTCAGGGAGTTGAGGCTGTACTGGTCGAAATTGATCGCAAGGTTCTGCACATCGAGCGCGAACAGATCGAAAAGCAACTCTGCGAGAAGCGTCTCGGCCACGCCATCGCGCTTCTTGGCGTGGTCCCGGATGATGGCGGTTCGGCTGTTGGTCTGGTTCATGGAATGCGCTTTTCGAACAAATAGGGTGTTGATGCGTGTCAGCCGTGAGGCTTCTAGGTCGGGCGATACCGGCTGCCGAGGGAGTAGCGGCTGCCGACATGGGTGAAAGTGTTGACGGTCGCGACCGTGGCGCCGGTCCAGGTCTTGCGGTGGAGAACGAGGCAGCTGTCGCGCTCGGGCATCTGCAGCAGACGCGCCTGCTCCGGGCCAGCCGGCAACGCGCTGATCAAATGTTCCACCTCGGTCAGCGGCGTGCAGCGCTGCAGATATTCCAGCGTCGCGATCGAGGTGAAGTCCTGATCGAGGTAATGCGGGACGAGCGCGGGATTGACGTACCGCTCCTCCAGCTGCACCGGGACGTCGTTTTCGAAATGCACGACGAGCGAGTGATCGACGGGCTTGACCTGATCGAACTCGAATGCGCGGATAATGGCGGGCGCGGGATGCTCGATGCGCTCGAGCAGAATGACGCCGGCGCGATGCTTGCCGCCGCGATCACGGATTTCGTTGATGATGTTGCTGACTTCGATCAGCGTCGACTGCGCCTTGGGCGGCGCCACGAAGGTGCCGACGCCCTGGACCCTGCGAAGATGGCCCTCCGAGGTGAGTTCGCGCAACGCACGATGGACCGTCATCCTGGAGACGCCCAGCGAGTTCACGAGATCGTTCTCCGACGGCAGCCGGGCATTCTGCGCCCACTTGCCGCTGCCGATGTTTGCGAGCACGAAGTCCTTGACCTTCTCGTAGAGCGGCGATGCCGTGTCCGAAAGTGCACTCAATGACAAACTCTCCAGTTCGTTCTGGTGAACGGCTATTGCGTGGCGAACCTCAATCCGCGATTTCGACAATGGTCTTCAGTTTTTGGCTCTGCCCCTTGAGTAGCCGCTGATACGCTTCCGGGACATCGTCGAGCGACGCCAGAACCTCACTGAATTCGACGAGCGCAGGCTCCAGCTTCGGCAGCAGGGCGATCGCTTCCGGTAGCTCGGATGCGAATGCATGACAACCGACCAGCGATATTTCCCTTTCGACGAGGACATTCGGGTCGAGATCCAGCTTGCCATGGCTGATGCCGACCAGCGCCAAGGCGCCGCCGCCGGCGAGCAGATCGAGGCCAGCGGCGATCGCATGAATGTTGCCCGTCGCATCGATAGCATAGCGCAGGCGCTCGCCATTCAGCGCGGTTTCGATCGCAGCCTTGTCAAGAGCGACCGCCGTCCCGTTGCAGATGCGGGCGACCAGCGCCGCGCGCTCGGCGTTGGTATCGGCAAACAGAAGCTTGCCCTTATGAAGCCTCGACAACAGCAGGCCGCTCAAGCCGCCGATCGTGCCGCAGCCGATAACGAGAACCGGTTCGCCCGGTGTCGCGTTGAGGCGTCTCACGGCATGCAGCGCCACCGCGAGCGGCTCCGCCATGGCCGCGACCTTGGGTACCAGCGATGGCTCGTGCTTGAAGAGCAGCTTTGCCGGGAGCTGAACCTGCTCGGCAAAGCCGCCGTCGCATGCTTCGCCGACAAAGCCCAGCGCCTCGCATATGTTGCTGCGGCCCGACATGCAGGCCGGGCAGGTGCCGCAATAGACGCGCGAGTCGGCCGCCACATAGTCGCCGACCTTGATATCCTCGACACCTTCGCCGACAGCAGTTACCCGACTGCAGAACTCGTGGCCTGCCGTCGACGGGCGCCTGGTGATCCACTGGCCGGTGCGGAAGTTGTGCAGGTCGGAGCCGCAGATGCCGGCGGCGCGGACCTCCACATTAACGAAGCCACTGGGTGGGGCCGACGGCGGTTCGATCGCTTCGACCCGCAAATCCCTGGCATCGTGGAGGCGCACCGCTTTCAAGGGCTCAGCCTTTCGTCTTCAGATAGGCGTTGCGCACGTCGGAGACGGCATTGGCGTGCGATGAGAAGCCTTCATAGAGGGCAAGCTTGTGGGCATGCGCGGCAAACTCGGGATATGCCGGCGCCGTGACGTAGCCGATCGAGCTGCGCTTGACGAAATCAGTGACCGAAAGCGGGCCATAGGTACGCGCCCACCGGCTGGTCGGCAGAACGGCGTTCGGGCCCAGGCAGAAATTGCCGATGCTGACAGGCGTGTGCGGTCCGAGCAGGATTTCGGCGGCCTCGGTGATGTGGCCGAGATGCGCGAAGGCGTCCGTGGAGAGAATTTCGAGGTGTTCGGGTGCATAAGCGTTGACGAAGGCATAGCTCTCCTCGATCGAGGAGGTCAGCACGACGCCACCGCATTTACCTGTGAGCACCGTCTTGGAGAAGCCGACGCGCTGCTCCGTCATCCGGCCCCAATGCTCCGGAAGGGCAGCGATCGCTTCTTCGGCGACGCGGCGGCTGTGGGTGACGAGATAGGCGGACGAATCCGGCCCGTGCTCTGCTTCGATCAGGAGGTCGAGTGCTGCAAGGCCGCCATGCACGGTGTCGTCGGCAAAGATCATCGCCTCGGAAGGGCCGGCCGGCAGGCCGGTATCGATCACGCCGGCAAGCAGACGCTTCGCGGCCACAACCCACGGGCTGCCCGGGCCGACGATCTTGAGCGCCGGTTTGATCGTTTCCGTGCCATAGGCGACGGCCGCGACTGCCTGGGCTCCGCCCACCTTGTAGACTGTGTTGACGCCAGCAAGACGGGCCGCGACCAGCGTCGCGGCGTCCACGCTTCCATCCGGCGCCGGCGGGGTGACGATCGCAAGGTTCGGCACACCGGCAACGACAGCCGGCACCGAGGTCATCATCGTGACCGACGGGAAAGACCCCTTACCGCGTGGCACATAGAGCGCGACGGACTGGATCGGCGTGAAGCGGTCGCCGGCGAATGCGCCCGGGCGAATTTCCTTCAGCCACATGGCCTCGGGCTTCTGTTCCTCGTGGAAGGTGCGGATGTTCGATATGCCGAACTTGATCGCCTCGATGACATCGTCCTCGACAAGCTTGAAGGCGGCGTCGAACTCGGCCTCGGTCACCTGGATCGAGCTCTCCGACACGTCCGCCTTGTCAAGCTCGCGGCCGAAGCGTGCAACAGCCCGGTCACCTTCCGTGCGAACCGCCTCGAGGATCGGCCCAACCTTTTCGATAAAGCCGGAGATGTCGGTCTCCGACCGGCGAAGCAGAGCCGATTTCTCGTCTGAAGAAAGCTTCGAATATTCGTAAAAGGAGACTTCAGTCATTGTGCACGTAACCTTGTTGGCGTCTTGGGCAAGCGTCAGCGAAAACCCACTGAAATGGGCACGGCTTCGCTGCCGATGTCCGGTCGATCGGCTGTCTACTCAAACCAGTGGCTCAGGTCGAGGATTGATGTTCCGCTTTATTATTTTGGTCGAGTGAAACATGTATATACATGCCATGTCAACGCACTTTGCGACGAGAATTGTGCGCTGTACTTGGCAAGCTTGCAGGCGTCAGATGGAGGCGAGGAAGCCGCCGTCGACAGGAAGGCAGTGGCCGGTGATATAGCCCGCAGCATCGCTCGCCAGAAACACGACGGCGCCGCTGAGATCGGCCGCTTCCCCAAAACGGCGCTGCGGGATCCTTGTCAGCATCCGCGCCTGCCATTCCTCGTCCTCATAGAAGCCGTCGGTCATCGCTGTCCTGAAATAGCCGGGCGCGATCGCGTTCACCCGAATGCCGGCCTCGGCCCATTCGGCGGCAAGAGCGCGGGTCATTCCGAGCAGGCCGGATTTCGACGAGCCGTAGGGGGCGGCGGTTGGCACCCCGACAAAGGATGTGAGGGAGCAGAGATTGATGATGCTGCCGCCGTTCTCTCGTTTCGACATCCGCTTGGCGACAGCCTGTGACCAGAAAAACGCGCCCTTGAGGTTGGTTCCGACAATGCGATCCCATAGCGCTTCGTCCACCTCGAGCGAAGGCGCGACCTGCTCGATGCCTGCATTGTTGACGAGGATGTCGATCCCTCCGGTGAAAGCGCAGGCTTGATCCAGGGCAGCGTCGATTGACGTGAGGTCGCTGACATCCTGCGCGACGGCGATGCAGCGGACACCCCGGTCTTCGACCTCAGCCTTCGTGTCCTGCAGCGACGATAATTCTCTCGCGGTGATGCAGAGGTCGGCGCCCGCGTCCGCCAGGGCCAGTGCGATTGCCTGACCAAGACCGCGGCTGGCGCCGGTGACGACGGCGACCCGCCCCTTCAGATTGAATGATTGTCCGGACATTTGATCCCTCCGATGTTGCGCCAAGGAAAGCACCTTTCCGCAATCATATCTATACATATAACGGTCGTGGGGGTGGCTTCGTCGTCACTGGCCTTCGTCGGGGATGTTCAGCAGATGTCCGCAAGCCTTGCAATGCACGGCGTCGGCATCGTGCCGCTGCAAACCGCATTGCGGGCAGGGGAAGTTGACCTTGTAGGGCCGTACGACTGCTTGCGCGAGGCGGACGAAGAGCGAAATGCCGACGATCATCGTGATGATCGATGTTAGTTTTCCCATGACGCCAGGCAAGGTGATGTCGCCGAAGCCCGTCGTCGTTACGGTCGCAACCGTGAAGTACAGGGCGTCCACGAACCCTTCCCATCCGCCTTGGCCGTAGAAGAAAGTCGTGTAGACGAAGCCGGTAATGATGAAAAGGAAGACCACCAGGTTCACGCAGGCCCGTACGACATCCAGCAGATGCGCGCAGCCAAGCCGCCGCAATCCTTCCTTCAAAAATGGGCTGTTGCCGATCGCCCAGATCCGCATGGCCCGCAGGAAGGTAAAGTTGAAGAGCAGGTCGGGAAGCAGCAAGGTCGCCAGGATGAACAGATCGATCCAGCTCATCGGTCGTTTAACAAAGGCCTTCACGTTTCTGGCGACAATGGCTTGAGCGATCAGTTCCAACGTCACCCAAACTGCGATCATGTAGTCTATAATGAGATAGGAAGGCCCCGTTCGCAGATATGGTCCGAACAGGAAGAAGGCCAGGATGGCGAGATCGACAAAAGCGAGCAGACCTTGCAATTGAAGCGAACGCACATCCCTCCCGCGTTGCAGCCAGTTCAGTTGTTTTCGGAGTTTCGTGACGATGCTGTCAGCGTCGCCTGAATCGGTGTGCGCGTTGCTCATGCGCGAGAACTATCAACCGCTTTGAGCTTTTCAACCGGCAAAACCAATGCGGGTGTCAAATCTTTGTCCGTTTGGCGGCCGAAATCACCACACAACGATGTCAACAACTCCAACGTGTCATTTGCCTTGATCCTGCCACGCTGGCGACATTTGGGTGTTACATCCGCGTAGTATTGCTTCTTGCAACAAAGGAGTGTGCCATGCAGGACATGACCATGTCGGAAGTCTTGAGGGATCCGATGATCCGCCAGATGCTGCGGGCCGATCGGATCAGCCTCGGCGTTTTCGCCGAACTTCTGGAAACGGCCGCCAAGAAGCGCGCCCACGGCTTTTCTGTAAGCGGATCCGCGGCGTTTCGAGCCGGCATGCTTGCCGAACAAGCTGAAGGCCGAGGAAATGCGGCGTCTTGATCGCCTTACGCCGACGCTCATCCCACGGGCTTTGAAGGTCACACAATAGAGCAGTTGCGAGTGATGGACCCGTCCCTGCCCCGTAGGGACGGGTTTACCGATCCGTAACCCCACGGACCACGGTGTTTGGGACCGCTGTCCGTTTGATGGCATTGCTTCGTGTTGCCATGCAACTGAAAGTACGTTGGTTGGTTAGCTGGTAAGGTTACCAGCCACGCCATGGGGACAATAGCTGCGCTGAAGGCAATGGCGCCTGACAAAGCCTTGCATCCATTGCCTTTACACAACGGATGCAAGATCTTGTCTGTCGTGTCGCAGCCTAGATGCGGCGCTGCGTCGCCTTGTCGAAGAAATGCACGTTCGGCGATTTCAACGAGAGCTTGACGATCTGGCCCGGCGTCAAGTCGGCGCGCTCACGCATGACCCAGGTGATCTCCCTGCCTTCCACTTCGAGCGCGACATGCGTTTCCGACCCCGTTGGTTCCACCACTCTGACAGTAGCCGGCAACCCGCCGTTTTCCGCAAAGGCGAGGTCCTCAGGGCGAATGCCGACGATGACGTCGCGGCCATCGGCGTGCGCCGCACCTTGCGAGAGTTCGACCTGTTGGCCCGATGGCAGCGTCAATTGCGGCTTGTCACCACCCGTCAGTTTACCTTCGAGGAAGTTCATTGCCGGCGAACCCATGAATCCCGCGACGAAGACATTCTGCGGCCGGTCGTAGAGCTCGAGCGGCGTGCCAATCTGCTCGACCTTGCCGCCCTGCAGCACGACGATCTTGTCGGCCATGGTCATGGCTTCGATCTGGTCGTGCGTGACGTAGACGATCGTGGTCTTCAGGCGCTGGTGCAGGGCTTTGATTTCCGCGCGCATCTTGACGCGCAACTTGGCGTCGAGGTTCGAGAGCGGCTCGTCGAAGAGAAATACCTTGGGATCGCGCACGATGGCGCGGCCCATGGCGACGCGCTGGCGCTGACCGCCCGACAGTTGCGCCGGCTTGCGCGAGAGCAGCGGCTGCAAGCCGAGAATCTCCGCGGCTTCGCCTACCTTCTTGTCGATCTCCGGCTTCTTCGCGCCAGCCAGTTCCAGCGCGAAGCCCATGTTCTGGGCGACGGTCATCTGCGGGTAGAGCGCGTAGTTCTGGAACACCATCGCGATATCGCGATCCTTGGGCTGCAGATTGTTGACGACGCGACCGCCGATGGAGATCTCACCACCGGTGATTTCCTCCAGTCCGGCGATCATGCGTAGCAGGGTCGACTTTCCGCATCCGGATGGGCCGACGAGAATGACGAACTCGCCGTCGGCGATATCGACATCAACACCATGGATGATGTCGACGGCACCGTAGGACTTCTTGACGTTTCTGATGGCCAATCCGGACATAGAATTCCTCCCTGTAAGACCTGCTTAGCGCTTGCTGCGCACGCGAAGCGCCAGATACGGCTTGCCCGGCAGTTCGACGCCGAAGGCTGCATCCGCCTTGCCGCCGCGGACGATGGCGCCGTGGCGGGTCGGATGCGGAACCGGTGCCTCCACCTTCTTGGCGGGCGTGATCGTCATGTTCCAGGTGTCGATGATATCGACGTCGTAGTCGTCGCCGTCCTTCGGGAAGCCAGAGGACCAGACGACGGGCTGATGCTCGCCGAGATAGATGTAGCGCAGGTCGCTGGCGCCATCGCGCACGCCGGAGACGCGGGTCCAGGGCCACTCGCCGACAGCGCCCATCGGATCCAGACCGTGCATGACGTCCTGTTCCAGCAGATCGCGGAAGAAGCCGATGCGCTTCCATGCCTCGCCGCGCAATTCGCCGCCCTTGGCCCACCAGATGAGATCATCAGGATGCGAGAAGGTCTCGCCGTGGCCGGCGTAACCGCCGCGCGTCACGGTGATCCAGAAGCGGTGCACCAGCTCCTGCGGCGTCAGGTTGCCCCAGCACTGGACGATGTTGCCTTCATACTCCGGCTCGTCGTTGACGACGGGCTTGCCGTACAAGTCGCGCCAGACCTGCGTGAGCTTGACATCAGGGTTCTGGATGCAGGTATGCGTAACCCACGGCTTACGGTGATCGAAATTCATCGACACCTCGCCGTTGTGGATCGACTTCAGGTGCTGGTAGGGATCGTTCTCTTCCAGAATGTGGAAATAGCGATCCCACTGCTCGACCGGCTTGGTGTCGAGCAGGAAGTCATATTCGTTGGCCAGCGCCCACCAGACGTTGCGATAGGCGGCAAGGCGTGCAGCGAGATAGGCGACGTAGCGAAAGTCCTGCTCGGCCGACATGTCGGCATAGCCCCAGCGGTCGTAAGGATGGAACATGATGATGTCGGCTTCGATGCCGAGCGCGCAGAGCGCGGCGACTTGGCTTTCGAAGTGGCGGAACATGACAGGGTTCGGCCGGTCAAAATCTTCCTTGCCGTCGGCGCCCGTCTCGAAGGAGGGGTAGAGCGGCTCGTTGGTATTGTAGGGGTAGTCCTTGGGAAATACGCCCATGCGGATCTTGTTGAAGCCGGCGGTCTTGAGTGTCTCGAGCGTCTGCGCCTGCATGTCGAGAGGCTGGTGCGTCCAGGCGTAGCAGGTCGTTCCGAAGGAGAGGAACGGCTTGCCGTCCGCATAGGCGAAGTGGAACTTGTTGCGCACGCGCACCGGGCCATGGTTCCCCGCGGACGGGGCTGTCGCGACGAATGCGCCGGTCTTGCCGTTGAGTTCGGCGGTCTGCGAGCGCGTCGTGAACGACCACTCGCCTTCGACATCAGGCATGAAGCGCACGCGGTAGACGCCATCGCCATCGTAGAAACCTGGTACGCGGACTTCGCGGCTCTTGTGTGTGAATACGGCGTCGAGGCTCACGTCGAGATAGGGATTGCCACCGGACGGGCCGTTGAAGGCCGCTTCGAACACACCCCATTTTTCGACTGTTGCTGTGGACATGAAATTTCTCCTCGAAAGACTTTGAATTTCGGTCGCTCAGCCTTTGACCGCACCAGAGGTGAGGCCGGAGACGAAGTACCGTTGGAAAATGAGGTAGACGAGCGTGGCCGGCAGGACGGTCATGACGATGGCGGCGTTCAACTGGCCGTAATCGCTTGAGAACTGGCCCTGGAAGGACATCAGCCCAAGCGGCAGTGTCCACATGTGCTGATCCTGCAGAAGGACGAGCGCCATCGCGAACTCGTTCCAGGTGGATACGAAGTCGAGGATCAGCAGCGCGGCCAACACCGGCAGGCAGACCGGCAGGAAGATCCGCCGGAAAATCGTGAAGTGGGTGGCACCATCGATCAGCGCGGCCTCGGAGAGTTCCTTCGGCAGGCCCTTGAAGAAGCCGTGCAGGATGAAGACCTGGTAGGGCACGCCGAAGGCAATGTAGGGCAGAATGACACCGGGATAGGTATCGATCAGGCCGAACGAATTCACCAGCGTGAACAGCGGCGCCAGCATCACCTGGAACGGGATCATCGTTCCGAACACGACGACAAGCAGCAGGAGCTTGCTAATTCTCAGCTTGATCTTTGCCAGCGCATAGGCTGCCATTGCCGACATCGCCAGCCCGAGCGGAACCTTGAACACGGTGATGATGACGCTGTTCATGAAGGATTCGGCAAAGTTGCCGCGGCTCCACGCGCTGCTGTAGTTTTCGAAGGCGAACTCGACCGGCGGCATGAAGGCACCGGTGCTGGTGACCGCGGCCTTCGTCTTCAACGATGTGAAGACAATAAAGATGAAGGGCGCGAACCACACGAGTGCCACGATGATCAGCGCGATCCAGAGCCCGATCAGGACGGGATCACGACCCGGCTGATGCGCGGCGACGGTGGTATCGGAAGCGGAGATCGGTCCTGTGGATGTCATGGTCATTGTTCGGACTCCTCATGCTTCTGTGTCCAGCGCAGGTAGGGCACGACGATCACGATGGTGATGAGCAGCAGGACGACGGAGATCGCGGCGCCTCGGCCGAAGTCGAAAATCTGCATCGCCTGCGTGAAGGCCCAGAGCGCCAACATCTGCGTGGATTGTGCTGGTCCACCGCCGGTCAGGCCGTAGACGATGTCGAATGCCTTCAGCGACGATATGATCGACAGCACGAGCACGATGGTCATGGTGGTGCGCAGCGCCGGAAACGTCACGTGCTTGAAGATCGCCCAGCGGCCGGCGCCGTCGATGCGGGCAGCCTCGACCAGCGTCTGCGACACGTTCTGAAGGCCAGCCAGGAAAAGGACCATCGAAAAGCCGACAGACTGCCAGAGATAGGCGACGAAGACGGAGTAAAGCGCGATATTCCTGTCCCCGAGCCAGTCCTTGATCCACATCTGCAGGCCCATATTGGTCATGAGCTGGCTGAAAAGACCGAAGAAAGGGTCGTACATCCACTTCCACATCGTCGCGACCGCGATCGGCGCGATGATAACGGGGAGGTAGAAGATGGCGCGGAAGGTATTTCGCCCGAAGATCTTCTGGTTGAGCGTCAGCGCCAGAAGCAGGCCGACCATCGGCGGAAAGGCGACCGACATGATGGTCCAGATGACTGTATTCTTGAAGGCCACCCAGAACACCGGGTCGCGGGTAAAGATGTACTGATAATTGGCCAGGCCGACGAACGGGCGCTGTGGGTCGAGGCCGTTCCATTTCTGGAAGCTGAGCACCACGACGTTCAGCATGGGGTAAAGCGCGAAGACCGCGTAGATCGCCATTGCCGGCGCGAGCAGGAGCAAAGCCTGGAAACGGGGATCGTGTGTTCGGTTTTTGAAAGACATGGGAATCTGCTCCGCACGACAGGTGTCTGGCGAGTGGCATTGAATAGAGCGGTGGTCGGCCCCGATCACAGCGGGACCGACCGGCGTCCTGGGAGGAGGACTTAGCTGCGACCGGCGATGAAGGTCTGCAGCTGCTTGGCCGCGTCTGCCGGCGCCGTGTTGCCGGCGGCGACGTCGTTGATGACGCGGAAGTATTCGGTCGTGACGTCGAGCGGGAAGGCCTGGTCGCCGTTCATGTAGACCTTGCCGTAGGTCTTGAAGACATCAAGCCATTTCGCTTCCAGCGGCTTCTGGTTCGCGTAGGTCACGTTCTTGTTGACCGACGTGGAGCTGATCTGCCCGACGAGATCCTGCTGGACCTTGGTCGACAGGAAGTAATCGAGGAACTTCGCCGCCAGGTCCGGATGCGGGCTCTTCGTGCTGATGTAGTTGTACTCGGCAAAGCCGTATAGGCGCTGCGTGTTGGTCGGGAACGGGAACATGCCGTAATCGTCGAGATTGGCGCCGCTCGTATCGAGCTGGCTGACCAGCCAGTCGCCTTCCAGCATCATGGCCGCGCGACCGGCCGTGAACAGGCTAAAGGACTGCTTGTTGTCGATGCCCATGAAGGGCTGCAGCGTGTAGTCCTTCGTCCACTTGGCGAATTCGGTGAATGCATCGGTGGCGCAAGGCTCGGTGGACCAATCGGCCTTCATCGCCTTCAGCGCGTCGTGCTTGTCAGCACCGCACTTCGTCTCCAGGATGACGTCCATCAGGCGCATGACGTGCCAGTTGACCGACCCGCCGAAGGTGAAGGCGGGGATGCCAGCTGCCTTCAGCTTTTCCGCGTCGGCGAGAAACTCTTCGTAGGTCTTTGGCTCTTCGGTAATGCCTGCCTGCTGGAACAGCTTCTTGTTGTAATAGACGGCTTCACCCTTGAAGGTGAAGGGAACGCCATGCTTGCCGCCCGGATAGAGGTCGGCGAATGCGGCGGCCGCGGGCAGCAGCTCATCGTTCCATTTGTATTCGGTGTAATATTTGTCGAGCGGCGCCGAAAGGCCAGCCTTCACATATTCGCCGCCCAGGCCGAGGCCTGCCCAGCTGAAGTAGATGTCGGGACCCTTGTTCGAGCCGGCCGCGACACGCAGCGCGGTCTTGTGCTCATCGATGGCGCGCTGAACGATCTCGACCTTCGTGCCGTGATTTGCAGCTTCGAAGTCGGTTGCGACCTTCTTCAGCGCGACGTTGGCGGCGTTGTTGTCGAAGTTCAGCGTCCAGAGCGTCAGGTCTTCCGCTTTCAGGCTCGTCGCAGTGATCGCGAGCACGGATAGCGTGGCCATAAGTGTAGTCTTGATCGTCATTAAACCCTCCCTTGTGCGGTCCTCTCCGCTAATGCGCACACTCTCGAAAATTCCGATTGGAGTCAAGACTTATTTCGTAACTGAACAAAGTCGATTGCATCGTCGCCCATAGTCGGGCTTAATGTTTCGCAACTGCAGATTTTGCCCCCGAAATAGGCGCCATTATTTTCTAATGAGAAATATGTTGCGACCAAGTGTCGAGTCAGGGCTATTTCATGGGGAGGAGCTATGAATGGTTGGCATCAGGGAACTTTTCGAGGATCAGACCGCGCCGGCAGGCCGCATCGTGCGCGCGATCGCGGCGATAGGATCGGCAACTGCAACGCAGCTGGTGAAGTCGACTGGACTAGCGCGGTCGACTGTGTCCACGCTTCTCACCGAACTGAAAGACAGCGGTGTCGTTCTCGACGTCGATACGAAGAGCAATGGCTTCGGGCGACCATCGCAGCTCTTGTCGCTGAACCCGGCCGCGGGCCGCTGCGCCGGCGTGCTTCTCGGACTCGGTGAAATCCGGATCGCGATCTGCGATCTCGCCCACACCGTGTTGTCGGATATCTGGTTCGCCATGGACACGGACTATACGCCCGAGGACGCCGCCAGATGTGTGCGCGCGAGCCTTGAGGAGCAGTGCGTAGTGCTCGGCGTGGACATGTCCGAGCTGCTGGGCGTCGGCTTGGCGATTTCCGCGCCGGTCTCCTATGACGGTGAGATACTCAACGGCTCCATCCTGCCGACATGGTGCGGTACGAATATCGCCGATGTGTTTTCCGAGCAGCTCGGTTGCCCTATCCACGTCGAGAACGAGAGCCATTGCGGTGCGCTCGCGGAAATGACGTGGGGAGCGGCGGTCGGGGAGACGAACTTCGTCTTGTTCAAGTTCGATCTCGGCATCGGCGGCGCCATCGTCATCGACGGCACGGTGCAGCGCGGCGCTCATGGATATGCTGCCGAGTTCGGCCACATGTCGCTTGATCCGCGCGGACCGCTATGTCGCTGCGGCAATCGGGGCTGTCTCGAGACCTTCGCCGGCGGGTTCCAGCTGCTCAGATACGCCGAACAATCCTTCGGCGAACCCGTCACCATCGAACAGTTCGTCGAACGCGCCCGCAATGGCGATGCCGGATACGCGCGGCTTGTCGATGATGCGGCCGAGATCGCAGGCTGGGGGATGGGGGTCGCCTTCACCATCCTCAATCCGCCTTTGTTCATTATCGCCGGCAAGCTGGCCGAGGTGGGCAAGAGTTTCATTGATGGCCTCGAGCGAAGCTTCGCTCGCCACTCCGTCGCGCCGCCTGCCCATTCGCCGGAAAAGCGCAGGCCTCGTTTCGTCGTGGGCACGTTCCGCGGCAATGACGATACCGTCATGGGCGCGGTGGCGCTCGTGTTGAGGCAACACGGACGCATCGTCCACGACGCTTCGCCGGCCTCTTGATTGCCGAAACGGCAGTTCAGTGCATACCTTATTCCGCCGACAAGACGTTTCGGATGCTTGATATGACCATGGTGGCGGACGCTGCTCCAGGGTCGATATGGCCGAGAGACCGCTCGCCAAGCCGCGCCGAGCGTCCTTTGCTCGCAACCATGTCCTTGGTCGAATCGCGCCCCCGTTCGGCCGCTTGCAGCGCCTTTGAAAGGCATTGCCGCAAGCTGTCGCCGCGCGTTCTGGCCGCCTCGCAGGCCGCCGCGGCGGGTGCCCAGGCGTCTACCATCGTCTTCTCGCCGATCTCGGCCTTGCCGCGGTCCTGGATACCCTTGGCGAGCGCGGTGAAGATTTCGAGCAGATCATCGTCACCAAGAGCGGCCTTGCCCTTCACTGCTGCGCCGGCCCGCATGAAGGCGGTCGCGTAAAGCGGGCCGGAGGAGGCTCCGACGGCATTGAGGAACGCCTTGGCAGCCGTGTTGAAGAGCGTCGTCGGATCTGTAGCAGCAGGATCCAGCGCGCCGGTCGCCTTGGCTGCAGCCGCAAAGCCGAGCTCCATGGCGATCCCGTGGTCGGCGTCGCCGATGACGCCGTCCAGCTGGCACAGATTGTCTCGCTCGGCAGTCATCACGTCGGCTATATCCTGGAAGAGGCGCTGGAGGTCGCTCGTGGTCGCCACACCCATCAGATCACCTTTCCGCTGCGAAACATCGCACAGTCGCAAGGGTGGTCGATCAGCATCTGTAATTCGTCATCAAGGCTCATCAGTGTGACCGATGCACCAGCCATTTCGAGCGAGGTGCAATAGTTTCCGACGAGCGAGGTGTGAATGACGAGGCCAGCCTCGTCCAGCCGCGCCTTCACCCGGCGCATGATGATGTAAAGTTCCATCAGTGGCGTGGAGCCCAGCGAGTTGATCAGGACGGCCACGCGCGTGCCCGGCGTGATGACTGCATCCTTCAGTATCGCGTCAAGCAGCTCGTCGGTCACCGCGTCGGCCGGTCTCAGCGTTTCGCGTGAGACGCCGGGCTCGCCATGGATGCCCATGCCGACTTCCATCTCATCGTCGCCGATCTCGAAATTCGGCCGTAACGTTTGCGGCAGCGAGCACGGGGATAGCGCCACGCCCATTGTGAAAGTGTGGTCGTTGGCCTTGCGTGCGATGCGCTCGACTTCGTCGAGCGGGTACATCAGGTCACAGGCGGCGCCCGCGGCTTTGAAGACGAAAACGTTGCCGGCCACGCCGCGCCGTTTTTCTCTCTGGTCGCGAGGCGCGGAGGCGACGTCGTCGGTGGTCACCACTGTGCGCACCTCGATATCGTCCATGGCAAGCATTTCCGCAGCCATGTCGAAGTTCATCACGTCGCCGGCATAGTTTCCGTACATGAAGAGAACGCCTGCGCCATGATCAACTGCCTTTGCGCATTCGATGATTGGGTCGGGGGGAGGCGAGGCAAAGACGTTGCCGACAGCGGCAGCATCCGCCAGTCCCCTGCCGACGAAACCAAGGAAACTCGGTTCGTGGCCAGAGCCGCCACCGATCATCAATCCCACCTTGCCATCGCGCGGGCCGTGCTTCGCAACGATCGATCGCGGCGATCCATCGACGGCGTAGAGATGATCAGGATGTGCTGCGAGGATGCCCTCGAGCATTTCGTCGACCGCCGCGCCGCCGTCATTGATAAGCTTTTTGGTCTTCACGCTAATCCTCCCGATTGCCGCGTCTGCAAGGCTATAGCTACGCCTTCCAGACGCAAGATCAATCCGAAAGCGCGACGGATGTCGCCTGATATGGGGAAAGAGTGAGCACGCCGCCCATCAACGCGTCGGAGAGCCTGAGCGATCCGAGATCGACGTCCTGCTCGCTGCTGGTGATGTTGACGATCCAGAGCGCTGCGTCCGTCGCTCCCTTCGTCGCGAACGCGAGAACGCGCGATGGGTTGGAGGAGAGGCACTCCCGCCACTCGGTGCCGGCGAGACCGGCGAGTGTTTTGACCGCGTTGAAGAGCGGACGATGTCCATCATCGGTGAAGGGCTCATCATGGCCAGCAAGGAGACCGAAATTTCCGGTCAGAGCCGAAAGTGTCAGGCATTCCAGATCGGCCTCCAACACCTTCGCCACATAGCCCATTGCGAAGGCTTGCGCGAAGAGACCGTTGTGACGCGGATCGGTATTGGCCATCGGCATGCGGACGCCCTTCGGGTTGTCCATGGTTCGGCTCCCGTAAGGATTTTGCCGCATGGGAATAGTCGATGGGCCGATGCGATAGGGCTTGTCGCCATAGATGGCGCGGACCGATCGGGTGATGAAGGGCAGGGCCTCCAATGTCTGCATGACGCTGAGGTCGTCGGCGGCATGGACGATCGGGTTGGTGCAGTGGCTGATGAAGGAAAGCGGTTCTGATGGAACACGCTTGCGATTGAGCTCGGTGAAATAGCTGAGCATGCCGCCGCCGATGCGGATATCGGGGAATGCCGCATGCGCGGCCTCGTTGACATCTTCCAGCGGCGGGCATTCCGGCCACTTGCTGCCCGGCGGTGTCGATTGGCGATCGACCGATGGCGAGATGATGATCGCATCTGGCTGGAAGCCGGCTTCGCGCATCTGCGTTGCGATCAGCTTGGTCTCATCAAGCAGCGGCTGCTTGCATGGCAGCGCTATCTCGAGCGTCGACCTGCCGGGATGAAGTTTGGCAACTTCGGCAAAGCGTCGGAAGGCTTCCGCCCCATGCCCGACCGTCGGGTCGAAATGGAAGAGCAGTTCCTGCGGCTTGACCTCGTCGAGCGCAGCGCTCGCCTTGACCACGGCGTCTGCCTCCTCCGGCGTGATGATCACGCCAATCGCAGGCATCCGCCCGCGAGGCTCGCCGAGCGTCAACGTCGTCGGCGACGAATGCCCATTGGTCGTCGCGGTGGATGGCTTTGCGCGCTTGTCGGCAATATCGAGGACAACGCGCTGTTTGACCGTTTCGCCAGCCGGAATCTGGTAGGGCCAAGGCAGGGCGAGGGGACGCACGTAGGTCTTGTAGGAGGCATCCGACCAGTTACGCTGGTCTTCCATCTCGAATACATCGCCTTCCATGCCGCATCGCGCCGTCACGTTGGTCATGACGGTGTGGGTGATCGCGGTCATGTTCATGAACGGCTGCCATGGCTCGATCAGATCAGGGAACCGGGTCTCGACGCGTTGTCCGTCGGCATGCTCGACGGTAACGGGTGTGCCCGCCACGCCGACGATTGGGTGGAGAATGCAGAAGCCGCAGCGGTTGGTCTCAAAGCCCGTGCGGGAGATCGCATCGGCCTCGAAAACGAGAGGCGCGCCCGCTTGCGCCGAGATGCGCACGCGGATCGACAGTTCGGTCGCATCCGGCGCCTTGCAAAGGGCGGTGTAGCGGACCGAAAAGGCACCGTCTCCCTGCTCGATCGTCAGGTCGGCGATATCGGGCGAATAGGTGCCCCAGTCGCGATCACGCACGAGATAGGAGACGGCGCGCAGCACCTCCACGCCGTCATAAGCGATCGTGCGCAGATTACCGTCGCTGAGATCAGCGGTCAGCCTGCCCGCGGTGAGGCGGATCGGCTTCTGCTCAAGCGCGTGCGTTCCGTAAATCCGGAATGTATCCGACGATGCGCTGCTCATCGCAGCATCGCCTTGACGTCGACCGTCTGGCCGCTGGCGGCGCTTTCATAGGCGGCCTCGACGAGCGCGAAGGTCTTGAGGTTGTCGGCACCCGAGGTCGAGGTCTCGCCGCCGGCAGCCAGCCGCTCGGCCCAATGCTGCTGAATGGCGTAGACGCTTTCCTGGATATTGTGCCAGGGGCGCGAAGCCCAGGAGAGCAGGGTCGGCGACACGTCCGAAATCTCGGTGCCGTTCTTGCCGGTGACTTCGAGCCGATAGCCCTGCGACAGGCGGATGCTGCCTTCAGTGCCGTCGAGTTCGATCAGCGTCTCGGGGAAAGGCTCGCTGGAAAGCTTGGAGGCGTAGCTGACGTCGACGACCGAGGTCGCGCCGTTTTCGTGGTCGAGCAGGATGGTGGCGACGTCTTCGCCCTTGATCTTCGGGTTCACCCGTTTCGTGCGGGCGCTGAGTGTGTTGACATCGCCCAGAATGTAGCGGGCGATATCGAGCGTGTGGATGCCGAGATCCTCGATGATGAAGCGCTCGCCTTCCGCCAGGTAGGGTTGGCCGGAGAAGACGTCGTAGCCCGAACGGAACGAGAAACGGCCCCAGAAGGGCTTGCCGATGGTGCCGGCTTCCAGAACCTTCCTTACGGCCTGGATCGGCGTCTGCCAGCGGAAGTTCTCGTGCACCATTAGAGGCAGGCCGGCATCGGCGCAGACCTTCACCATGGCCTTGGCGTCATCGAGCGTCTTGGCAAACGGCTTCTGGCAGATCGCCGGCACGCCATGCGCCGCAGCCATCTCCACCAGAGCGCGGTGACTCTGGACGGTGGTAGCTATATCGACGAAATCGAAGCCGCCATCGGCAAACATCTGCGCCGCATCGCTGTAGCGGCGCTCGATGCCGAACTGGTCGCCGACGATCTTCAGCCGCTCGGGATCGCGATCGCAGATCGCCACGATCGAGGCGCCGGCCACATCCTGCCACGCATGCATCTGGTTGACCGCGAAAAAGCCGCAGCCGATGAGTGCGCCATTCAGTTCCGTCATTGCTTATCCTGCCTTTGCCATTTGCATGAGTGTCACGCGCTGTTGCAGACGGCGCTGGGCCTGATCCACGACAACCGCGATGATGATCACCAAGCCCTTGATGACCATCTGCCAGAAGGATGACACGCCCATCATCACGAGGCCATCGGAGAGAATGCCGATGACGAAGGCGCCGATGATCGTGCCGCCGATCGTGCCGCGTCCGCCCGACATCGACGTACCGCCGAGAACCGCCGCGGCGATCGCGTTCAGCTCGAAGCTCTCGCCTGTGGCCGGATGCGAGGCCATCAGCTCCGAGGAGATGATGAGGCCGACGATCGCCGCGCAGAGCCCGGAGAACATGTAGACGAAGATCTTCACCACATCGACACGGATACCGGACATCCGCGCAGCACGCTCGTTGCCGCCGACCGCGAAGATATGACGGCCGATCGGCGTCGAACGTGCGACGTAGCCGGCAATTAGGGCGAGCACGATCAGAATCCAGATCGAGACCGGAAGGCCGAGCATGCGCCCGGCGCCGAAGACGTCGAAGCCCGTTGTCATGTATTCCGGCTTGCCGACGAGATTGGGGAAGGTCTGTCCGTCGGACGAGAGAAGTGCGAGGCCACGGGCGATGTAAAGCGTGCCGAGCGTCGCGATGAACGGCGCGACGTTGAGTTTGGTAATTAGCAACCCGTTGATCAGGCCGATCGCGAGGCCGACGGCCAGCGTGATCAGCACGATCTCGTAGATGTTGAAGAAGATCGTGTAGCCGATCGGCAGTTCGACGCCGTTGAGGATCAGCGCGCCCGCCACCATGCCGCAGAGGCCGACGATCGAACCGACCGACAGGTCGATGCCGCCGGTGATGATGACGAAGGTCATGCCCATGGCCAGGAAGGCGTTGAGCGCGACGTGCTTTGACATCAGGATCATGTTCGCGGTCGATGTGAAATTCGGCGCGAAGATCGCGAAGAAGATGATCACGGCGAAGAGCGCGATGAAGGTTCTGAGCTTCATTAGTGTCAGGAGAATGGAGCCGCTTGATTGCTTGGCCCCGAAAGTTGAAGAGGTGTTCGCCGTCATGACGCGAGCTTTCCTTGCTGTCCGTGACCCTTGGCCGATGCCGCGATGATGGCTTCTTCCGTTGCTTCGCTTCTGTCGAAGACGGCGACCAGCTTGCCGTTGCTCAAGACGGCGATGCGGTCGGAGAGAGCCATGACCTCTTCAAGGTCGGATGTTGAAAACAAAATTGCGAGGCCCTGGGCGGCCAGTCTGCGCATGGTGCGGAACACGTCCGCCTTGGCGCCGACATCGATGCCACGGCTGGGTTCGTCCATCAGCAGGACCTTCGGATTGGTCATCAGTGCCTTACCGATGACGACCTTCTGCTGGTTGCCGCCGGACATCGAGGTGACCTCGAAATCCGGGTTCGGCGCCTTGATCGACAGGTCGCGGATCATGTCCTTGATACCCTGCTTCTCATCGCCGGCTTTGATGTGAAAGATCCGGGTGAAGCGCTCGAGGCTCGCCAGTGTCAGATTGCTGGCGATCGACAGCACCTGCACCAAGCCTTCGCGCTGGCGGTCCTCTGGAATGAGCGCGAGCCCCCTCTTGATCCGGCCGGTGGTGTCTTGTGCACGCACTTCCTGGCCGTCGATGAATATCTTTCCAGTCGAGTGCCTGTGACGGCCGATGACGCATTCGAAGAACTCGCTGCGTCCGGCGCCCATCAGGCCGTAGATGCCGAGGATTTCGCCTGATCGAACCGATAGCGAAACGTGATCGACGGCAAGGCCACCGGTCCTGCGGGGAAGGCTGATCTCCTCGGCGCGGAATGCCTCGGGGCCGAGTTCGTGGTCGGCGGCCTTGGCGAAGTCCTTGGCATCCGAGCCGATCATCGAGCGGACGATCCATTTCGTATCGATGTCGCGCACCATCGCATGGCCGGTGATCTGGCCGTCACGCAGGACGGTGATGTAATCGCCGATCCGCATGAGCTCTTCCAACCGGTGCGAGATATAGACGATGGCGACACCCTGCGCCTTCAGCTCCGCGATGACCTTGAAGAGGATCTCGACCTCAGCCGCCGAAAGGGCCGATGTCGGCTCGTCCATGATCAAGATGCGGGCATTGAGCGACATCGCCTTGGCGATCTCGACCAACTGCTGCTGGCCGATCGGCAGGTCCTCGACCATCGTCTCGGCGCTGATGCCGGCATCGAGCCGATCGAGGAAGGCGTTCGCCTTTTCGACCTGCGCCTTGTGATCGATGCCGAGGATGCCGCGCTTGATCTCGCGGGTGGCGAAGATGTTTTCCGCCACCGACATGTTGGAGAATAGATTGAGCTCCTGGAAGATCATCCCGATGCCATGCGCCTGCGCATCGGCAGGGCTGTCGAAGGAGACGGTCTCGCCGTCGAGAACGATGCGCCCAAGCGTTGGCCGCTCGACACCGGCGATGATCTTCATCAGCGTCGACTTGCCGGCACCGTTTTCGCCAACCAGCACGTTGACCGCGCCGCGCCGCAGTTCAAGGTCGGCGCGCTTGACGGCGACGATGCCGGAATAGACCTTTGATACCTCTTCCAGCCGAAGAATGACGTCGTGTTCGATCTGTTCGCTCATCGCTACGGCCCCACCGTGATTTCGGCGGGCGTCACCAGCGGAGGTTGTCCCGAGGCCGGCAGCGGGAAGGCGCCGGTGACAGTCACGGTCTTGCCGGCCAGGCCGTCGCGCGGCAGGGACGCCAGAAGCGCTGTGTTGATCTTCTCGTTGAACGCCTTGCCGAATTGCGCCCACTCGATCTGGTTCTTGAACTCGTTGAAATTGACGAATTCCAGCGTGTCGCGTAGCGCGGTGCCGCGCACGGCGGGGCCGATCTGCACCTTGGCGTCGGCCTTGCCGTCGCCGTCGGCATCGACGTCGATCGTGGCCGCGCGCGAGCCGGTATCGGCCGCAACGACCTTGCCGGTCAGCTTGACGGCATAGGTCCAGGGGGCGCTGGCCTGCTTGCGCGTGTTGCCGTACTTGGCGCCTGCCTCGTCGGGGCTCGACGTGGCGAGCGCCACGACGTCCTTCAGCTCACCGGCGCGCTTCTGCAGATACGGTATCGCCTGCGACTGCCAGATGGCCTCGACCTTTGCTGCGGGGTCGAAGGCGCTCTTGGCGGTTTCCGCCGCCTTTTCTTCCGCTGTCGGCGTCTTGATGATTTTGCAGCCCGGCAATGCCATCGCAAGCAATGCGACTAAAACCGCGCTTCTGACTTTCGCCATCCACGAAACTCCGATTCCATGAAACAGAATATGAAGCGAAGAGCGCGATCTCACGCGCTCTTCGCCATCGGTCTTCAGCCGTCGTTACTTGCTGATTGCGAAGGTTTCGAGCTTGCCGGCATTGTCAGCGTTGATGAGAATGCAATCCATCAGCTGCTTCTCTTCCTTGGGAAGAGTCTTGTTCTTGATGTAGGCGTCGGCCTGCTCGACCGCCATCTGGGCCTGCGCGTAGGCGGGCTGCAGGACGGTAGCCTTGATGCCGCCCGACTTGATCGAGTCGCGCACGTCATTGGAGCCGTCGAAGCCGACGACGATAACGTCCTTGCGGCCGGCAGCCTGAAGCGCTGCGATCGCGCCCATGGCCATCGTGTCGTTGCCGGAGATCACGCCCTGGATATCCGGGTTTGCCTGCAGGATGGTTTCCATCTTGGCGTAGGCTTCCGTCTGGCTCCAGTTGGCCGACTGCTTGGCAACCGACTTCAGGTCAGGATAATCGTCGATCACGTCATGATAGCCCTGCGAGCGGATGCCGGCATTGGTGTCGGATTCCTTGCCGACGAGCTCGACATAGTTGCCCTTCTCGCCCATCAGCTTGACGAATTCCTGAGCGCCAAGCTGCGCGCCCTGGTAGTTGTTGGAAACGATCTGTGCTGCAGCAACGCCTGTTGCGTTGATTTCGCGGTCGATGAGGAAGGACGGAATGCCTGCGTCCTTGGCCTTCTTGACGGCGGCGACGGTGGCATCTGCACCGGCGTTGTCGAGGATGATGGCCTTGGCGCCGCGGCCGATCGCGGTGTCGATCATCTGCGACTGCTTGTTGGCGTCGTCGTCATGCGTCATGACGAGCGCTTGGTAGCCCAGTTCCTTGGCCTTGGCTTCGGCGCCGACGGCTTCGGCCTTGAAGAATGGATTGTCGTGCGCCGGGGTGATGATGGCGATCAGGTCCGCCGCAAAGGCGGGCATCGCAACGCCCATTGCAAGCGCGCTGGCGAATGCAGCGACGGTCAGTCTGCGTGTCAGTTTCATGGTTTCCTCCCAAAAGAAGCCCTGTTCCCAGCAGGGCGGTGAAAGGGGAGGGGTTGCCCCCTCCCGGGATTCGGTATCAGGTGATACGCTTGATGCTGTCAGCGATCTCCTGCGGCTCGAATACGCGCTTCCAATCGTCCTTCATCAGGGCGGGAATGCCGAATTCGATAGCCTTGTTGCAAGCGTCCGAGAACACGCCCTGGACTTCGCCGAAGATGACGGCGCCGAGAACGTTCAGGTGGCCGAGCAGGAAGTCGCGGGCAGCTTCTTCCGGAACGCCGCGAGCGACGCACTCGTCCATCGCCTGCTTCATGACGACGAGCAGCGAAGCGGCAACGGTCTCGGAGAGGCCCGGCTCCAGCATCGCCATCTGCTCGACGGTGACGCGGTGCGAGCGCATGACCGGCGCCCAGATCGTCTTGGCGATTTCTTCGCCGACGGCATAGGCTTCTTCCGGACCCTGCATCAGGGCGGAAACGATATGCTGCTTGGCAAACAGACCGCCGAAGTGGTCCTTCTTGGCCTGCATGTCGGTTTCGTCGTTGAAGATCGGCGGATGGCACGGATGGGTGACGAAGTAGGTCAGATCGGGGCGTTCCGGGAAGTGACCAGCGAAGGGGGCTGCGGCATCGAGAGCGATGACCATGGTGCCGGCCTTCAGCTTGTCGTTGATGCCGGCGGCAACCTTGCCGATGTGCGTATCCGGAACGGCCAGGATAACGACGTCGACGCCGTCGAGGGCAACGTCCACGTCAACGGTGGAGAGGCCGAGGTCGTCCTTCAGACGTGCCTTGCCGATATCGCTGATCTCGACGTGGCGAACGTCATAGCGTGAACCCTTGAGGTTCTTTGCAAGCCGGTAGCCCATTTTGCCGCCGGCGCCGAACAGAGCAATGGAAGTCATGTTTCCTCACTTCGTGTTTTGCTGGAATTGTTAACGTTGCTGGTATGATGAGTCAATCACCACGCCAGAATAAGTATTACTTAACCGCGTCGAGCCTGTTGATGGCATCGACATTGCCCGCCGAAGCGCCCTTCGGGTCGAATTCCGATGCCAGCCAGGTGTCGACGATCGACTTGGCAAGTTCGGTACCGATCACGCGAGCGCCCATGGTGATGATCTGTGCATTGTTGGATTTCGCTGCGCGCTCGGCCGAGTAGGTGTCATGGGTCAGCGCGGCGCGGATGCCGGGAACCTTGTTGGCCGAGATCGAAACGCCGATGCCGGTGCCGCAGATCAGGATGCCGCGCTCGTGCTGTCCATCGACGATGGTCTGGGCGAGGTTCTGCGACAGATCGGCGTAAAAGCCGGCCTGGCTGAGATCATGCACTTCGAGGCCCGCCTTGGTGGCGAGATGGGCGGCGATCACGTCAAGCAATGGCTTGCCGGCGCTATCCGCTCCGATGGCGATTTTCATGGTCTATGTCCTTTCAATCATTCGGGGGCTGGATGAGGTGACTTGGTCGCTGCGGTCAGATGACCGCGGCAACGCGCTTCAGAATGTCGAGATAGCCTTCGACGGCCCAGGCAGAGCGGCCGATGAACAGGCCGTCGATGTGCTTCTGGGCGATCAGCTCCTCGCAGTTACCAGGGTTGACGCTGCCGCCGTAGAGCACCGGCACGTTGCGGCCGAGCGCCTTGGCGGCGACGTCGGCGATCCGCGCATGACGTTCGTCGGCGTAGTCGGCGGTTGCCGGAATGCCGTTGACGCCGATCGCCCAGACGGGCTCGTAGGCGAGGAGGATTTCGGCGGTCTTGCCGGATTGGGTGACGCGGGCAAGCGCGCCTTCCACTTGGCGCTTCAGCACAGCGTCGGCATCGCCGGCATTGCGCTCGTTGAGCGTCTCGCCGATGCAGATCAGCGGAATGAGGCCGTGGTTGACGGCGCTTTCGACCTTCAAGCCGACAGTCTCGTCGGTCTCGCCGAAATGCTCGCGGCGCTCGGAGTGGCCGAGTTCGACGATATCGAGGTTGCAGTCCTTCAGCATTGGGGCCGAGACTTCACCCGTCCACGCGCCGGCCGCGTCCCAATGCATGTTCTGCGCGCCGACCTTGACGGAGCTCGATGCCAGCGCCTGTTTGACTTCGCGCACGGCTGTAAAGGGCGGGATGACGAAGCGCTGGATATCTGCGTGGCGGTCGCTGTCGGCGGCCGCCAGCTGTTCGGCGAAAGACAGAGCCTCGCCAAGCGTCTTGTTCATCTTGAAGCTGGTGCCAACCCAGTAACGCATCGTTAGCTCCTCCGTCCGTCGCGGATCTGTGCGAAATAAGTATCGGTGCCGACCTGGCCGCCCTTGAGCGCGATCTGCAGGCCGTTGGTGGGAGCGTAGGGGCCATGCGCCGTGCAAAGCGGGGAGCCCGGCGTCTGCGGCAGGGGCAGCAGCGTCGTGAGAGCGTCAACGCGCAGTTGCTGCAGGGCGTGGCTGGATGTATCGCCACCGGCGATCACGGCGCGGGTCAGCTTCTCTTCCTCGACCAGACGACGCAGGATCGTTCCGAGAGCCGAGCCAAGGCGATGGCGCGAGCCCGGAATGCGGTCGATATCGGTACCCTTGTCCGCCGAAGGGCCGAGTGCCGTGTGCAATAAGACGCTACGGCCGGCCTTCAGGCGTTTGACGCCATCGGCGACGGCTGCATCAATGACGCGGTCACCGCTTTCGCCGACAAGCTCAAGCGGATCGACGGCGATGCCGTCAAAGCCGTTTTCGGTCGCATTGCGGATCTGCCGTTCGGTCGTGGGCGACACGCTGCCCGAGACCACGGCGAGACGGTCGACCTTGCCGGGTTCTGCGAAGGTTGTCGGCTCACCAAGCAAGCCTTCGGCTTTCCACGCCTGAAGCAGCGCGTATTCGACGCCGGACGAGCCGGCTGTAAACAAGCCGCCCTCGCGCCTCGCGCGCCACATCTGGCGTCCGGCCAGCGCCTGCGACTGCGCGCTATCGACGTCGATCAGCAGGATGCCGTTGAGATCGCTCACCGTGCTGTCGACGCGCTTGTCGGCATCGTCGGCCGAGATCGTCACGAGATCGGCTAGCGCCACCGGAAGCGATGTCTGCTTTGCCAGATGCAAGGTCAGGTCTGCTTCCGCCATCGGCGTTACCGGATGGCGGCTCATGACGGGATGGCGATCGATGCGGTAGTAGCGATCCTGATAGGCCGCGAAGAGATTGCCGAAAGCCGTGAAGCGCTTCAGCTGCGGCGCGCCGACGATGACGGGCACGACCGGCTGGCCGTAGAGCGCCTTGCCGATCTCGATCGCCTTGCCGATGTTGCCGACCGTCGGTGCGGAATCGAAGGTCGAGCAGACCTTGTAATGGCAGATGTCGGCGTCGAGTGCCTTCAGCCACTCGAAGATTGCGGGCAGATGCTTTTCCATCCACTCGGGCGTTTCGCTGCGGCTGGTGCCGGCAATGCCGAAGGCTCTGTAATCGGCAAAACGCTTGGCGGTCTCGGCACTTGGGATGCCCAAAAACAGCACGGTGGGCACGCCATTGGAGGCGAGGGCCTCCATGACGTCAGCGGAGCCGGTGAAGTCGTCACCGTAGTAGGTAAGCAGTGGTTTGGTCATGGTCTCAAGCTGCCTTGCCGTCACCGAACTTTGCGATCGAGGCGGCGAGTTCCGGGTGATCCTTGGCGTATTCGTCGAGCGGAATATCGGCGACCGCCGCCTGCCAGGCCTGCTGCACGGCGCGAACGCCGGCGGCCGGGCCGCCCGGATGGCTGACGATGCCGCCGCCGCACAGATAGAGAAGATCCGTCGTACGGCCGGTGCGATTGTAGGTGT
The DNA here is from genome assembly GCA_900472605.1 of Hyphomicrobiales bacterium. Lineage (GTDB taxonomy): Bacteria > Pseudomonadota > Alphaproteobacteria > Rhizobiales > Rhizobiaceae > Rhizobium. Next base: position 103,071 of record UCJD01000012.1, read on the forward strand.
CCGGCGCCTGACCACCCCACTGGCCGGAGCCCGCGACCGGCAGCGGGCAGTCGGCCTTGCTGAACAGCGGCGTGCTGACGGCCTTGAAGGATTCGACGAAGCTGTCGTCGGGTTCCCAATACTTGATACGGATGCCGTTGATCTGGAACTGATCGACGCCGAGCAGGCGCCAGAACTGCTGGTAGACCTTGAAGTCGAGGCCGGCGCCGGGATCGCGGGTCAGGATGTCCCAGCCGTTGCGGTGGGCGTGCAGGACGAGGCCGGAGCGCTTGCGCAGGAAGCTCATGCCGCCGAAGCCGATCGAATTGATGTTGACGACGGCGCAGTTGCCGCCGGCCTTCAAAACGAGATCATGGTTGCGCATCATCTCATCGGGATCGGCATGCGAGATGCCGAAGGCGTACATGACTTTCTTGCCGGTCTTCTGCTCGTGATCGAGGATCTTCGGCATGATGGCTTCGACGCGCTCCTTGAGCGGCGAATAGGCCGGGCTCATCAGCTTCTCGTCATCCTTGATAAAGTCCACGCCGGACTCGATGAGTTCGCCGACGAGTTCCACCGTCTCATGCGGACGCAGGCCGAGCGCAGGCTTGACGATCGTGCCAATGATCGGCCGACCTTCGACGCCGGTCAGGCGGCGGCTGCCGGGCAGGCCGAATTGGGGGCCGGGATGGGCGGTGGCGAAGGCTTCCGGCAGCTTCATGTCAACGATGCGGATGCCGCTCATGCCCTTGATCGAAAAGACGCCGCCGATCGCGATCGTCATCAGGGCGGAGAGGTCCGTGCCGATCGCGTCCATCGGGAAGGCGATATCGGCGTCGGCGCGGTGAATGGGGCCGCTGCCAGGCGCTACTTCCGGCCACGTCGGATACTCCGCATCGGGAAGGCGGCGGATCGCGACAACACGTGCGGCCACGCGAGCCTTCAGCTCTTCCGTCTCGCCGGGAACGGGGACGAACGTGCCGGTCGATTGATCGCTGGCGATCTTGGCGGCCATCGCCTCCACGCTGCCGGTCGTTTCGATGCGGTAAGTAACTGTGATCATCATGAGGTTTCGTTGCTCCTCCTGCCTAGGCCGAAAGTTTGCCATGGCGTCAACTCGTGAACTGGTATAATGAGTATTCCAATTTCTGCAACGAAAATTTTTTGAAAGAGCACAGACGGATTTCAGACGACGGCCTTTCTTGCCGGGACGCTAGCATGCATAAAGGAGGGATATTGTGAGCCAGCGAGACACCATGAACCAGCCAATCGAACAGATCGTGCGTCGCAAACTTTCCGATGAGGTTTTCGATCGACTGGAGAGAATGATCACCTCGGGCGAGCTTCGGCCAGGCGACGAAATGCCTTCGGAGCGGGTGCTGATGGAGCGCTTCGGGGTTGGAAGGCCGGCTATCCGCGAGGCGATGCAGTCGCTGGCCAATATGGGACTGGTCAACATCTCGCACGGAGAGCGCGCCAAGGTTTTGCAACTGACCGCAAGATCGATTTTCCGCCAGGTGGACCTGACGGCGAAGATCATGTTGGCGCAATCCGCAGACTCGCTCGACCATCTGAAGAGTTCACGCATTTTCTTCGAACGCGGCATGGCGCGCGAGGCGGCGGTCAAGGCCACGCCCGCCGATATCACCGATCTTCGCGATATCGTCGAAGAGCAGCGTCGGTCGCTTGGCAACGCGGAAGAGTTCATCGCCGCCGACATGCAGTTCCATACGCGCATTGCACAAATCTCGGGCAATCCGATCTTCGTTGCCGTGAGCGAGGCGATGCTGGCATGGCTGAAGGCCTATCACACGGACATGCTGATCTGGACCGGCAAGGAAAAGTTCACGCTGGTGGAGCATGAGCAGATCCTCGACTGTCTCGCCGCCAACGATGCAAACGGCGCGGAAGCGGCCATCTTGAAGCACCTCGAGCGCTCCAGCGCGCTCTATACCAATCGCGACTGAAGCCGGTTTCCTCGGCGGATACGAAAACAGCGACCAGCCTGCAAGCCGGTCGCTGTTTCTATTTATGATCGGAAAAGTCTCGGCCGGCATGGCCGAGATGTGTCGCACCCTGAGATCAGATTTCCCTGATCAACTGCTCGGCAATGCGCACGCTGAGCGCCGCACCCGTCAGTGTCGGGTTCATGCACGAGGCCGAAGGCATGACACTGGTGCCGGCGATGAACATGTTCGGATGGTCATGCGTGCGGCAATCGCGGTCGACGACGCTGTCCTTCGGATCGTTGCCCATGCGGGTCGTGCCCATGACGTGCTGGCGGTTCTGCCACTTTACATCGGTCGATAAAACCTCGGCGTCGAGCAGCTGGGCGATCTTGTTTAGGTCTTCCAGGCCGCGATCGCGGCCGGCATTCCAGTAGTCGGTGACCGAGTAGTAGAGAACTGGAACCGGGATGCCGAGCGCGTCGAACTTGGTTTTCGAAGGCGTAACGCGGTTTTCGGCGAGCGGCAATGGCTCGAAATCGATCGCCCAGTTCAGCGAACGGGCCGAATACTGGCGGATCATCTCGTCGAGCTTGGAGCCCATGATGCCCTTCTTGATGAAGCCTTCGGTCATCTGGGCTGTCGGCACCGTGTTACGAACCTTGATCTTGTAGCTCGGATAATCCTTGCGGAAAGCGCCGTCGCGCTGGTTGAGGTAGACCAGCAGTTCGGTCGGGCCTTCGCCTGGCCACATGTCCTCCTTGGTCAGCATGTTCATGCTGATGCCGGTATGGTCCATGAGGTTGCGGCCGACCTGATCCGACGAATTGGCGATGCCGTTCGGATACTTGTCCGAGGTCGAGATGAGCAGCAGCTTGGCGCTTTCGATGCCGTAGGCGGCGAGCACGAAGTAGCGCGCCGTCAGCCGGTGCTCGGAATTGTCGGGCTTCTTGTACCAGACGGCGGTGATCTTGCCGTCATCGCCAGCTTCCACCTTGTAGACGGGGGAGTTGTCGAGCAGCTTGGCGCCATGGCGTTCGGCCTCGTCGATATGCATCGAGCCGTCATACTTGGCGCCGATCGGACAGACCGGGTTGCAATTGTTGTTGCCGGCGCAGACCGGACGATTGCCGTAGGGGCGCGAGGCACGGCCGTGCGGCTCGAGAACCGGGTTGAAACCGCCAACCGAAAGCTTCTCCGCCAGCGTCGTGAACATGTAGCTGGAATTCAGCTGCTTCATCGGGAAGGGCATGGATCGCGGCGGCATCGGACCACCGCCCTGGCCGCTCTCGTCCTGGCCGTCCGTGCCGGTAACGCCGAGTTCGAGCTCCGCCTTGTTGTAGTAGTCTTCCAGATCGTCATAGCCGATCGGCCAGTCGCGGCCGCGACCATAGAGCGACTGGATCTTGAAGTCGTTGGGGATCATGCGCCAGAGCGCCGACCCGAAGTGCCATGTCGTGCCGCCGACGACGCGCAGGTAGGAGGTGTTGTATTTCACCGGGCCTTCGTACTGCAGATAGTCGCCATAGGTGGATGGCGCCCAGGGCATGCTCGGGAAGGGAGAGCCTGCGCCCTGCAGCTTGGCGTTGGCCAGCGAGAGCTTGACCGGGGCGTTGCGGAACGTTTCGACGATCTCGCGGCGATCGACGCGAGGGCCGGCTTCGAGAATGATCACCTTCTTGCCAGCCTTGGCCAGCTGTGCGGCGACGATGCCGCCCATGACACCCGATCCGATAACGATCAGGTCCGCATCATATGCGTCGTTTGCCATTGTCTTTATCCTGTCAGATCTTGCTGCCGGGCTTCGGTCCCCAGGCGTTCGGGCCGGGACCGTAGGTCGGAATGGGAAGGAGGCCCTTTGTCGGGCGATACATGAGCGATTTCTCGTAGGTGATGAGTTCCGCGTCCTGCGGTTCGCCGACCACGCCGAGATACCAGGCGGAGACGATCTTCGCGGAAGTCTTCATGTCGGGCTCAGCGGGCATGGACGCGAGGAAACCGTCCATGTCCTTGGCACCTGATTGGCTCACGGCCTGCTGCAGCGCCGCGATGTCTGCTTTCAGCGTCTTGCTGCGCTTGGAGAGTGCTGAAAGGAAGCGTGCGCCGATCACCGGGTCGAGCTCGTAGCCGGTCAGGAATTCGGAGAGCTTGGTAAAGCCCTGCACATCGTCGTCGGCTGCGAGCGCCGATAGCGGTGCTGCGAAGGAGGAAAGGACTGCCAGTCCTCCGACGGCCACGGTGGCGCGCAGGAGGTCTCGGCGGTGGAGAGGCCGGCTCATGGGAGAGCCCGCATTGTTCGGGTCGATTGGCATCGCTGATATCCTCGATGAGGCAGTCAGAACTAGGAAAAGGGCGAAACGATCAGGCGTGGGCCGGCTGCCGTTTACGGCGAGCGACAAAGAGCGCGATGACGAGTGCGGCAAGGATCAGCGCCACGGCGACTGCCGGTACGATGAACGGCGCTACGGCGGCCAGCACTGGTTTCTCTCCCCCCTCGCGGACGCGAAGGACGTCTGCTGCGGTGACGGTCACCTTGCCGTTGCCGAAATGACCAAGCACGTAGTTGCTGACATCGGCGACGTCTTTGTCGGAGAGGCGATCCGTAAAGGAGGCGTTCTCGCCGAAGGCCGGCATGAATGTCGGGACGCCGTCGATCGTGCGCGACAGGCCGAACAGGACCGTTGCGATCAGATTGTCCGGGTTGTTGCCGCCGGTCGCGGTGTTGTGGAACAGCGAAGGATAGTGGTCGTTGCCCTCGCCATCGACCTGATGGCAGGCGGCGCAGGAACCGCTGAAGATATGGAAGCCCTTCTCGGTCACGGCCTGGCCAGGCAGGCCGCGCAGATCGAGTTCGGCCGTCGAGGGCTTGCCGACATCGTAGCGTGGTGTCGCTTCGCCGGTGGTGATCGGCTTTGTATCCTTGAGATAGACGACGAGCGACTTGAGGTCCGCCTCGGTCAGATGCTGCATGCTGTGCTCGATGGCTTCGGCCATCGGGCCGGCTGCCTGGGCCTTGCCGGCGACATGGCCGGTGCGCAGATACTGCACCAGTTCCTCGTCGGACCAGCCGCCGATGCCGTCAACCTTGTCGGAGGTGATATTCGGCGCAAACCAGGAGCCGATGGAGGCGCCCGAAAGCGCCTTGTTTCCACTCTCCGCCATGAAGAGATTGCGCGGCGTGTGGCAGGTGCTGCAGTGCTCAAGAGCTTCGGCGAGATAGGCGCCACGGTTCCACTCGGCGGACTTGGATGCATCCGGCTGGAAGCGGTCCTTGTCGAGGAAGAGCAGGTTCCACGCCGACATGGAGGCGCGAATGCTGAACGGGAATGGTAGTGCGGTCTTTTCCGGCGCGTGATCGATCGCCTTCACGTCCTGCATGAAATAGGCGTAGAGCGCCGAGATGTCCTCGTCGGAGAGCTTGGCGTAGGCCGTGTAAGGCATCGCCGGATAGAGATGGCTACCATCCTTGGCAATGCCGTCGCGAACGGCGCGCGCGAAGTCTTCTTCACTGTAGTTTCCGATGCCATCGGTCTTGGATGGCGTGATGTTGGTCGAGAAGATTTTGCCGAGCGGCGATTCGATGGCGTAGCCGCCGGCGAAAGGTTGTCCGGAGTTCGGCGCGGTATGGCAAGCGGCGCAATCGGCCGCCGTTGCCAGGTAGCGTCCCTTGGCAATCAGATCGCTTTGCGCGTTGCTTTCATCTTGCGCCGAGGCTGCGCTGGTTATCGATACCAGCGCGGACAGACAGAGCGCGATCGATCGCAAGCGTTTCACGTAGGCGCGGCTGGTTCGAGAGGTAGCAGGCAGCAGGTGCATTATCGACGTGCTTTCATCAAGCATGAATAAACGACAACGGCTTTGCATCACCTCCCAAGAGCGTAGCCAATCCACGTCGCCGCGAGATCAAATGCCACAAGCGGCGAAGAAAGCCAAAAAATCAGCAAAGCAAAATATTGAAATTGCTTTCCAAATTCACTCTAAATGAGGCTATGACTTTATGCGTCGATGTGTCACGTCGCGACTTGGCAATCGTCATAGTCGCGCTATGATGCGTTTGAAAATCAATTTGTCATACAAACAGTTTTCACCGAATATGAAAGCTCAGCAGTGAAATTCGATCTCATCGATTTGCGTATGTTCCTGGCTGCCTTTGATGGTGGCAGTCTGACGGCTGCCGCTCGGCAAAATAATGTCGTCGTGGCGGCAGTAAGCGCGCGCCTCAGGCGGCTTGAGGAGGCTTTCGATCTCGAACTCTTCGAGCGCACCGGACGGGGGATCAAGCCGACTTTGGCGGGCGAGATGCTGGCCGGCCATGCCCGCCAAATCCTGGACGATGCCCGCCGGATCGAGGCGGATCTCGACGCCTTCGCGGATGGCCGCAGCGGCCATGTCAGGTTGCTGTCGAACACCAACATGCTTGCCGAGCATCTGCCGCAGGCTCTGGGCGCCTTTCTTGCCGAAAGTCCGGATATCAGTGTCAGCGTCGAGGACAAACCGAGCCTTGAGGCCGTGAACCTGTTGAAGCAGGGGCAGGCGGATATCGCTATTGTCGCCTCTTCGGCGGATATGACGGGGCTTGAGCGCTTCCGTTTCGTTCCGGATCGTCTCGTGTTGATCGCACCGCGCGACTTTGAGGTGCCGTCCGATACCATTACGTTCCCGCGCATCCTGGATTTCAAGTTGATTGGCCAGCAAGGCAATCCGGCCTTGATGCAGTTTCTCGGGCGTCACGCCAACGAGCTTGGACGCACGCCGCATTTTCGGATGCTGATCGCGGGATTTGAAGCAACGTGCCGCGTTGTAGAGCAGGGCGCCGGCGTATCGATCATTCCAGAGAGTGCCGCAAGACGCTATGCGCGCTTCATGGCTTTCAAGGTTACTTCGATAGCGGAGCCTTGGGCGGACCGCGAACTGTATGTCTGCGTCAGAAACGAGATGCAGCTTCCGGGCTATGCAAGGATGCTTTTGGCGCATCTGAAGCAATATGCGCAGGCGTTTGATGATGGCGGCTGACGGCCCCGGTCAGCTCGTCCGCTCGGATGTCGGTTTTAGTGCAGTGTCAGCGTCTCTGGCCGATGTGGGTCGCGGAACCGGAATTGCTCGATCAGCGTCATGGCTTGCTGTAGCAGGAACTCGGCGGCCTTGAGATCGGTATTTGCGAGGCCATGCACACTGCCGCGAATTGTCAGTGCCAGGTTACCCGAGCTGGCTGCGAAACTCGCGTTACCTTCTATCAGCGCCTCCTTGGCACTGGTCTCCAGCGCATCGGCAACCGCGGCCAGTATGTCCTGCCGTTCGCGGACACTCATCTGCACAATCGTCTTGGATCCCTTCATGATTGATGACCCTCTTTCTTGAAAGCGCGGTAACAGCAGCGAATAATGCTTGATGTAGGCGCAATCGCCGGTTCATCAATGCGCGCTGCTTCTCCTGGAGCGCGTCGACCCCGACCAGACGACAAGGCTAGGGCAGCTCGCGTCTGCATCAGTCCATTCTCACTTACTGATGATCTGAAGATATAAGTCCATGCGGCAATGATGATCTAATGTGATGGTAGGTCTGGTGCTACCTTAGGGTCTCGGGAATATCTGGTAGGCCTGGGTCATGTGAACGCATCTCGACGTTCGCTTCCAGGCGCCGGAGGCATTTCCTGTTTCCACCGACGTAAGATGGCTGAGGTCGTCCTTAAGGAGCGCAAAATGCAAAAGCGGATACTTGGAAAAAGCGGACTGGAGGTCTCGGCTCTCGGCTTCGGCTGCATGGGCCTGAACTTCAGCTATGGCCATGCGCTGAGCACTGAGGAGAGCGTGACACTGGTGCGCCAGGCCGTCGAGCGCGGTGTGACCTTCTTCGACACAGCCGAGGTTTACGGGCCATACACAAACGAAGAGATCGTCGGCGAGGCACTGAGGCCGATGCGTGACCAGGTCGTGATCGCCACGAAGTTCGGCTTCAATATCGTTGATGGCAAGATGGCCGGCGTCAACAGCCGCCCCGAGCAGATCCGCAAGGCGGCCGAAGGTTCGCTGAAGCGCCTCGGTGTCGATGTCATCGAACTGCTCTATCAGCACCGTGTCGACCCCAACGTGCCGATCGAGGACGTGGCTGGCACGGTCAAGGATCTGATTGCGGAAGGCAAGGTGAAGCATTTCGGCATGTCCGAGCCGGGCGCGCAAACCGTGCGGCGCGCGCATGCGGTGCAGCCGGTCGCCGCGCTCCAGAACGAATACTCGCTATGGACGCGCGGGCCGGAGACCAACGGCATTCTCGAAGCCTGCGAGGAACTTGGCATCGCGCTGGTCGCCTATAGCCCGCTCGGCAAGGGTTTCCTGACTGGCGCGATGACCAAGGACACGAAGATCGGCGAGGGGGACTTCCGCAAGCTGCTGCCGCGCTTCACGCCCGAGGCCATGGAGAAGAACCAGGCGCTAATCGATCTCCTGAAGCGCATCGCCGAGAACAAGAAGGCCACGCCCGCGCAAATCGCATTGGCTTGGCTGCTGGCGCGGAAGCCGTGGATCGTGCCGATCCCGGGAACGACGAAACTGCATCGTCTCGAGGAGAACCTCGGCGCGGCCGACGTCGCGCTGAGCGCCGACGATCTCGCGCAGATCGAGACCGCGGCTGCTGCCATTCAGGTCGAGGGCGAGCGCTATCCGGAGCAGTTGATGAAAACGACAGGTCTCTGAGATACGAGCCTAGAACTGGAAGATTGAAACGGCGCGCCTCGGTGCGCCGCTTTTGCGTCAGCGGCTTAAGCTGGCCGCTAGATCCGCTCGGCGAGAAAGTCGATCAGAGCGCGGATCCGGCTGGCGAGATGGGGGTGGCCGGGATAGACGGCGTGGATATGCTCGATATCCCCAGGATTGAACGCCTCCAGTACCGGCACAAGGCGACCTTCGTCGATATGATCCTGCACGTGAAAGGCGCCCACCCGGATCAGCCCGACGCCGGCAAGGCAAAGATTGCGAATGGTCGGCCCGTTGTTCACTTCGACATTGCCATGGACCGCCTTCGAGACGGTTTGCCCGGTTGCGGGGTCCCGAAACGGCCACTCTTCCCATGTCTGCCGGAAGTTGAACGTCATGCAGTTGTGCCGGTCGAGATCGGCGGGCTTCTCTGGATTTCCCATGCGTTCCAGATAGCTGGGCGCGGCCACGATCACGCGCCGGCTGTCCATCAGCTTGCGTGCCTTCAACGATGTGTTCCTCAGATTGCCTGAACGGATCGCGACATCGGCGCGCTCTTCGACAATGTCGATAATCCCGTCGGTCAGCGAAAGGTCGAGCTGTACATTTGAGTGGCGGGCCAGGAACTCCGGCACAAGCGGCACGATATAGCGAACGCCGAAGGCGACCGAAGCGCTTACCCGCAGCCGTCCGCGCGGCGTAGCCTCGGCGCCGGTCGAAACGATCTGCTCGGCTTCCTTGATGTCTTCGAGAATGCGCTGGGCGCGCTCGAGATAAACCTCGCCCTCAGGCGTCAGCTGCAAGCTACGCGTGGTTCGAACAATCAGACGGGTCTTCAAGCGCTCCTCCAGCCGGCTCACCAACTTGCTGACCGCCGAAGGCGACATGCGCAGCAGCCGGCCCGCCGCCGAAAAGCTCTGCAGCCTCGCCGTATGCACGAAGACTTCCATCTCGCCGACGGTGTTGTCCAATGCTTGCTCCTGTGAATTCAATTCATAACTATTGAGGCAATGTAGCGGCTTATCGATATAATGTCAGTAATCCATATTCCAGCCATCCCAAATCGCCGCTTGTCCGGCATCGTCACTGGATGGATTCACAATGCCCCTTGCCCTGTTTGCCCTAACGGTCGCGGCCTACGCGATCGGCACGACGGAGTTCGTCATCGTCGGCCTTTTGCCCACCGTTGCCAATGATCTCAACATCGATCTGCCGCTTGCCGGCCTGATCGTCAGCGTCTACGCGCTCGGCGCCACATTCGGTGCGCCGATCCTGACCGCACTGACCGGTCGGCTTGATCGCAAGCTGCTGCTTCTTGGCCTCATGGCTCTCTTTATCTTCGGGAATACGATGGCAGCACTCAGCCCGGGCTATGCGCCTTTGCTCGTCGCCCGCGTTCTCTCCGCCTTCGCCCATGGCGTGTTCTTCTCGGTGGGCTCGACGATCGCCGCCGATCTCGTCCCCGAAAACAAGCGCGCCTCGGCGATCGCCATGATGTTCATGGGGTTGACGGTCGCGATCGTGACCGGCGTTCCACTCGGCACGCTGATCGGCCAGACCTTCGGTTGGCGGGCGACGTTCGCGGCTGTCGCCGGCCTCGGTGTCATTGCCTTCGCGGGTCTCTGGATCCTGCTACCGTCTAATCTCAAGAAGGCACCGGCGGCGACGATCGGCGAACAGATCAAGGTTCTCGGCAGCGGCCGCCTGCTAATCGTCTTCGCCATGACCGCTCTGGGTTACGGCGGTACTTTCGTCACCTTCACCTTCCTGGCGTCTATCCTTGAGCAGGTAACCGGTTTCCATGCCTCGGCGGTCAGCCTGATCCTGGTGCTTTATGGCATCGCGATCGCCATCGGCAACATTGTCGGCGGACGCCTCGCCAACCGCGATCCGGTCAAGGCTCTTGCCTGGCTCTTCACCGCGCAGGCCGTCGTTCTCGCCATCTTCAGCTTCACCGCCGTGTCGCCGTGGCTGACGATCCCGACACTGGCGGCCCTCGGCTTCCTGTCCTTTGCCAATGTGCCTGGCCTGCAGATCTATGTCGTGCAGCTTGCCGGCGTGGTTCGCCCGGCCGCTGTCGATGTCGCCTCGGCGTTGAATATCGCCGCCTTCAATCTCGGCATCGCGGCCGGCGCCTGGGTCGGCGGCATCGTGGTTGCCTCGTCGCTCGGCCTTGGGGCCACGCCATGGGTCGGCGCCATCTTCGTCGTCGGCGCGCTTGTTCTCACGCTCTGGAGCGGCGCGCTCGACCGCCGGACGCTTGCCACAACCAAAACCGCCGCTTCCGCGGCCTGATATGATCGAAAGGAAACTCCCCATGAAACTCGTCAACGCCAATGGCGCCTCCATCCCGCAGCTTGGATTCGGCACGTTCCGCATGGAAGCTGCCGATACCGAACGGATGGTCTCTCACGTGCTCAAGACCGGCTACCGTCACGTCGATACTGCGCAGATCTATGGCAACGAGGCCGCTGTAGGGCAGGGGATCGCGTCGTCGGGTGTCGCCCGTGCCGATATCTTTCTCACCACCAAGGTCTGGGTCGCGAACTACGAGCGAAGCACGTTCCCGGCTTCCGTCGATGAGAGCCTGGCGAAGCTGAAGACCGATTACGTCGATCTCCTGCTGCTGCACTGGCCGAACACAGCCGTCAGCGTGGAGGAGCAGATCGCCTCGTTGAACGATGTTGCCAAGGCAGGCAAGGCGCGCCACATCGGCGTCTCCAATTTCAACACGACGCTGATGAGGGATGCCGCGCGTCTGAGCGAACGGCCGCTCGTCAGCAATCAGGTCGAGTATCATCCCTATCTCGATCAGCGTCCGGTCATCGAGACCGCGCGGGAACTGGGCATGTCGCTCACCGCGTATTACGCGATGGCCGACGGCAAGGTGCTAAACGATCCCGTTCTGGGCGAAATTGCCGCCGCGCATGGCCGCTCGATCGCCCAAATCGTGCTTCGCTGGATCGTTGAGCAGGGCTTCGTCACGCTGTCTAAGACTGTCTCGGAGGTCCGCGCCGCCGAGAACGCCGCAATCTTCGACTTCGCTCTGAACGATGAAGACACGGCAAGGATTCACGCGCTTGCTCAAACAGGCGGCCGCGTCGTCAGCCCCGACGGTTTGGCGCCTGAATGGGATCCTGCCGCCTAGTCCGGCCGAAGCGCCCGCCCGATCTCGCGATTGTGATGGCTTTGCGACAATGGGCGGGCAGCCATGCTGAAAACGCTATTGCAGTGCAGCATGGGTGGGCCTAGGTGAACCCCTGTAAGACAAACCAGCATGAATGGAGACAAATATGTCTTGGCACGCCCCTAAGTTCATCGAAGTCAGCTGCGGTATGGAAATCAACCGTTACGCGCCTGCAGATGGCAACGAACCGATCCTTTTCTAAGGTCGGCTAAATCGAATTTGACTTGTAATGTTTGAGGTCCGCGCGTGACAGAGTCATCTGGCTTTCGCGGTCTGGTTCTTGGGGCCGCCGCGGGCGGCGGCCTTCCGCAATGGAATTGCGGTTGCCAGAATTGCCGCCTTGCGCGCGATCCGGCATCCGGTGTCAGGCCACAATCGCAATCATCGCTTGCTGTCAGCCTCGATGGCCACAGCTGGGCGGTTTTGAACGCTTCTCCCGATATTAGGCAGCAAATCCTCGACAACCGCGCGCTGCATCCCAAAGCGCTGCGCGACAGTCCGATCAAAAGCGTGCTGATCACCAATGGCGATATCGACCATCTGGCCGGCTTGCTGATCCTGCGTGAAAAGCAGCCGCTGGAGATCTTCGTCACAGCGGCGATTGCCGAGATCATCGACGACAATCCCGTCTTTCGTGCCCTCGATCCCGCCTTTGTAAAGCGCCACACGATAACGCTGGAGCAGCCGTTTTCGCTACTCCCAGGCGTCGAGGCCCGGCTGTTTTCGGTCCCTGGCAAGGTGCCGCTGTTCATGGAAAACGGCGAACCCGAGCTTCAGCTTGAAGGTGAGCAGACCGTTGGCGTCGAGCTGATCGCCGAGGGCAAGCGCGTCTATTACGTTCCGGGCTGCGCCCATATCAACGATCGCCTTATCGCGCGGATCGAAGGCGCCGATGCATTGTTCTTCGATGGCACCGTGTTCACCGATGACGAGATGGTTACGCTTGGCGTCGGCCAGAAGACCGGGCAGCGCATGGGCCACATGGCGATCAGCGGCCCGGATGGCAGCTTCGCGGCGCTGTCGAAGCTCGAAATCGGCAAAAAAATCTACGTCCACATCAACAACACCAATCCGATCTGGCGGGCCGGGCCCGAGCGCGACATGCTCGAGGCGGGCGGCTTGCGGATCGGCTATGACGGCATGGAGATAGACTTTGACGGAAACACCTGACCGCCAGGCATTCGAAGCGCGCCTGATGGCGATCGGCGCGGATCGCTACCACGACAAGCACCCATTCCACAAAATGCTGCACGGCGGACAATGCACCAATACGCAGGTGCGCGCCTGGGTGATCAACCGCTACTGCTACCAGAGCCACATCCCGATGAAGGATGCCGCCTTCATGTCGCGTCTCACGGATGCCGACATGCGGCGCGCCTGGCGCTCCCGCATCGAGGATCACGATGGCGGGCTGACGGAGGGTGGCGGCATTCGGCGTTGGTTGAAGCTGGCCGAAGCCGTCGGCCTCGATCCAGATTACGTCGCTTCCGGTCGTGGTATCCTCCCCGCGACGCGCTTTGCTGTTGAAGCCTATGTTCATTTCGTGCGCGAAAAGCCTCTGATTGAGGCCGTTGCCTCTTCGCTGACAGAGCTTTTTGCGCCGAAAATCCATGCTGATCGTATCGCCGGGCTGCTGCAGCATTATGCCTTTGCCGATGATCAGGCTCTCTCCTATTTTCGCCAGCGTCTGAACGAGGCGCCCGTCGATGTGGCCTTCGGCCTCGCTTATGTGCTCGATCACGCGAACACGCTGGAGAAACAGGATGCGGCAGCTGCTGCATTGACGTTCAAGACCGAAGTGTTGTGGGCGCAGCTTGATGCGTTGCATTTCGCCTATGTTACGCCGGGCCTTATCCCGCCGGGCGGCTGGGACGGTCGCGAGGGCGTGATAGGCGAACTCGAGGAGAGCGCGCGATGAGCGGAGACACGGTCGCGATAACCGGCGGAATGGTCGTCAAGCTGGCGCGTGGCGTTCGATTGCGCCACGATCCCGTGCGCGGGCAGACCGTTCTGTTGGCGCCCGAACTGGCGATGGCGGTGGATGAGATCGCCGTGAAGATCGTTGAAGCGCTCGATGGTAAGCGAAATCTCGATATGATTGCCGACGACTTCGCCGCGGAATTCCAGGCACCGCGCGAGCAGATCGCGACCGATGTTCTGGCTTTCATTCGCGAGCTCGCCAATCGTCGCATGCTGCAGGTGTTGTGATGGGCGTCGAGGCAAGGGTCGTCAAGCAAGCGGTTGCTCCGCTAGCTTCAGTAGCGCCGCCGCCGATGGCACTGCTCGCAGAGCTAACGCATCGCTGTCCGCTTGCCTGCCCCTATTGCTCCAATCCGCTGGAGCTCACGGGCATCAAGGAAGAACTGTTGACCGAAGAGTGGATCCGGGTCTTCCAGCAGGCTGCCGAAATGGGCGTCCTGCATCTGCATCTCTCTGGCGGGGAGCCGGCCTCGCGGCGCGATCTGGTCGAGCTGACGGCAGCGGGTGCAGCCGCCGGTCTCTATACCAATCTCATCACATCGGGTGTCGGCCTCACCGAGAAGCGCCTGCTCGAGCTCGCCGATGCTGGTCTCGACCACGTGCAACTCTCGCTGCAGGGAACGAACCCCGCGAGCGCCGATCGCGTCGGCGGCTACAAGGGCGGATACGATCGAAAGATGGCCGTCGCTGCCTGGGTCAAGGCAAGCGGCATACCGCTCACGGTCAATGCCGTCTGCCACAAGCAGAACATGGATCAGTTGGACGATATGCTGGATCTCGCGGTGAGGCTCGGCGCCCGGCGTATCGAGATCGCCACCGTGCAGTTTCACGGTTGGGCCGAAAGAAATCGCGCCGCATTGATGCCGACGCGCGAACAGGTCGAGCGAGCGAACAAGACCGTCATCGAGGCCCGCAAGCGGCTGGAAGGCATTCTCGTCATCGACTACGTGCCGGCCGACCACCACTCGTCTTATCCCAAGGCATGCATGGGTGGTTGGGGCCGTATCGGCCTGAACGTTACGCCTTCGGGCAGGGTCCTCCCCTGCCACGCGGCGGAGACGATCCCGTCGCTGACATTCGACAATATTCGCGAGAAATCGCTGTCCGATATCTGGTACCACGGCTCCGCCTTCAACGCCTATCGCGGCGAAGACTGGATGCCGGAGCTTTGCCGAAGCTGCGAGCGCAAGTCGATCGATTTCGGCGGCTGCCGCTGCCAGGCAATGGCGCTTGCCGGTGATGCCAGCGCCACCGACCCCGTCTGCATTCGCTCGCCGCTGCGCGACGCGCTGACATTGCAGGCCGACAAGGATGCTGCAGCCACGCCTGGCGAGTTCGTCTATCGCGGTCGATAAAGAGCGACCCTCAAGCGTCGAGAAGGCAATCGCCGTTGTAAACACAGCCGCGGCGATTGCGGCTGTCCGTTCGGATGTGGTCGGATTGCCGCCCCACAACTCTATGATGTCATACATCCCACGTTAACAATTGTGTCACGAAAGTGTCATTCCGTCTGACTATAAGCGGCTAAATTTCCTTCCGTTGATTGTCATGACATCCACTTTTTCTGCACAACCAGCCGCCGTGTCGGTGACGGGTCTCAGCCTGCATTTTGGCTCGAACGCCGTTCTCAAGAACGTCGATCTCGCGCTTGAGAAGGGCAAGGTTTTGGCGCTGCTCGGCCCGTCCGGTTGCGGCAAGACCACGCTTCTGCGGCTGGTGGCCGGTCTGTTGGCGCCGACCAGGGGCAGCGTGAAGATCAACGGCAACGTGGTGGCCGATGCCGCCGGTGGACTGTTCGTGCCGCCGGAAAGGCGCGGCCTCGGCATGGTATTTCAGGACTACGCGCTCTGGCCCCATCTGAGCGTCGCGGACAATATCGCCTTCCCGCTGCAGATGCGTGGCGTCAGCCGCAAGGACTGCGAGCGGCGCGTTGCTGCGGCGCTTGAACGGGTCGGCCTCGGCGGTTTCGGCGGCCGGCGGATCAGCGATATGTCTGGCGGGCAGCAGCAGCGTGTTGCAATCGCCCGCGCCATCGTAGCCGAGCCGGCAATCGTCCTCTTCGACGAGCCAATGTCGAACCTCGACCGTGAGCTTCGCGAGACCATGGTGCGGGAGATTGGCGCGTTGATGTCGGATCTCGGCCTTACCGCGATCTACGTCACCCATGATCAGAGCGAGGCGTTTTCGCTGGCCGATCAGGTCGCCGTGATGCGCGGCGGCGTTATCGAGCAGATGGCAGCGCCTGAAACGCTGGTGAGTGCCCCGGCGACGCCCGAAGTCGCGGAGTTCCTCCGCCTCGGCTGCGTCGTTCCCGTCGCTCGCGAGGATAATGGTCTTCGTCTCAAGGAAACCGGTATCGTCCTGAAGGACGACAATGCCCCCGCCGGCGCGACGCATGTGTTGCTGCCGTCTCAGGCCGTGCGCCTGACATCGGGCGAAGGCTTTCCCGCCGAGGTCGTCCACTCGCAGTTCCGTGGCGACGGCTATCTGACCACGGTTGCGCTAGGCACCCGGCCGGCTGCAAGAGAACTCACATTCCTGGCGCGTCAGCGCGCTGTCGCCGGTGAGGTGGTGAACCTCGTCATCGATAGCGGGGACATGCGCTGGTTCACGCGTAACTGAAGCATATCAAACACTTATGGAGGCATATATGAGCAGATCATTTTTCGGTGCGGGCTTCGCCCTCATCGCTGGCGTACTCGCTGCAGGCGTCGCGCACGCTGACATCACCGTCTACTCCGCCGGCCCCGGCAGCCTGATTGAGAAGCTTGCCGCCGGCTACACCAAGCAGACCGGCCACAAGGTCGAGGTGTTCCAGGCAACGACCGGCAAGATCATGGCTCGCATCGAGGCCGAAGCCGCAAATCCCGTCGTCGACGTCCTGATTTCGGCATCTTGGGATACGGCAACCGATTTCACCAAGCGTGGCTGGCTGGTATCCTACACGAGCCCGAACGCTGTCAAGGTTCCCGATTTCCTCAAGTCCGAGACCGCTGTCGCTCAAGGCGTTTCCGCGCTCGGCATCGCCTGGAACCCCGCAAGCAACACGCCGAAGCCGACCGAATGGGCCGACCTCGCAAAGCCCGAGTACAAGGACCTCGTCAACCTGCCGGATCCAGCGCAGTCGGGTGCGAGCTTCGAGCTGGTGGCCGCTCTTGCCGGTAGCCAGGGCTGGGACCTCTTCTCCAAGCTCCATGCCAACGGCGCCGTTGTCGCCGGTGCCAATGCCGAGGCCCTGAACCCGGTTCTTCAGGGTGCTAAGGCGGCCGTCTTCGGCGCGGTCGATTACATCTCGCTCGCCGGCAAGGCAAAGGGCGAAACGATCGACGTCATCTTCCCGGCTTCCGGCACTGTCGTCGCACCGCGTCCGGCGATGATCCTCAGCTGGTCGAAGCATCAGGATGAAGCCAAGCAGTTTATCGACTACATGCTGTCCGACGAAGGTCAGAAGCTTGTCGCCGCCACCTACCTGATGCCTGCCCGCAGCGATATCCCTGCCAACCGTCCGCTGGTTGCTGATCTCAAGGTTCTCAAGATCGACGCCGCTGCCGTTTACGGCAAGCGCGACGAGACGCTGAAGGAATTCGGCAAGATTTTCGCTGCCGGCAACTAAGACCGAAGAGCAACCGAGACTGAACAGCATGAAAGCGAACGGCGCAGCCGGCACCGGGCCGATAGCATGGGTGGCGACATTGGGTCTGATTGTCGTCGTGGCCGTGCCGTTCGTCTTCATTGTCCTCCAGGCGATTTTCCCTGAATTGGGGCGGAGTTCTCTTGCCGCCCCGTTCCTGCATCTTCCAGAGATGCTGTCCGATCCCAAGCTTTTGCGCATGGGCGGCAATTCGGTCATTCTCGGCATCTGCGTCATGCTCGCGGCCGCCTTGCTGGCCGTGCCGCTTGCCGTCTTTCGCGCCCTGTTCAAGGTGCCCTTTGCGATCTTCTGGGACGTGGCGCTGCTCGTTCCCTTCATGATCCCGCCCTATATCGCGACGCTCGGCTGGATAATGACGCTGCAGCCGCGCGGCTATCTGCAGCAGTTGACCGGTGTTCACCTTGCCCCCTACTTGTTTTCCCTGGCGGGGATGACGACGGTGATGGCGCTCAACACATTTCCGCTGGTCTATTTCGCTGTCTCGCGCACGATCGAGGCGGTCGGAGCGCGCTATGCCGATGTCGGTCGCGTGTTCGGCGCGTCTTCCTGGCGTGCTTTCTGGCGGATCACGCTGCCGCTTTCGACGCCGGGGCTGGCCGCCAGCCTTCTCCTGGTCTTTGCCGCGGCGATCGAGGAATATGGTACGCCGGCAGCACTTGGGCGGCGTTCTGGTTTCGACGTGCTGGTGACCGAGATCGATCTGCGCATTTCCGACTGGCCCATCGACCTTGCCGGCGCCGCCGTCTTCTCGCTGATGCTGGTGATCCTGTCGCTGGCAGCATTCATGGCGCAGCGATGGATTCTCGCGCGCCGCTCCTATGTGACGACAGGCGGCAAGCCCCAGGCCAAGGACAAGCGTCCGCTCGGAATCCTGACCATTCCGGTTCTCATCCTCTTTGGTCTGGTGACGACGCTTGCCACCGTGATCCCGCTTCTGGCGATCCTGGCGACCGCGCTGTCGAACACAATCTCCGGCGGCCTTGCGGTCAGCAACCTCGGCCTCTCCAATTTCGCCGCGATCGCTGATAACAGCGCGGGCGCGCTGCGGGCGCTCGGCAACAGCTTCGCACTCGGATTGGGCACGGCCTTGCTGACCGGCGTCCTCGGCGCCGTCTCGGCCTATGCGGTGGCGAAGACCAGATTTCGCGGCCGCATGGTGCTCGATCTGCTCACAGCCTTGCCGAATGCGTTACCCGGCGTGGTCGTCGCCGTCGGGCTCATTCTGGCGTGGAACCAGCCGGTGCTGCCCATCACGCCCTACAACACGCCGCTTATCCTGCTTCTCGCCTATTGCTGCATCCTGTTGCCGCAGCCGATGCGCTACACCACCGCGGCGCTGCACCAGATCGGCGACAATCTCGAAGCCGCCGCGCGTGTCTGCGGCGCCAGCGCCTTTACCGCGTTTCGCCGCATCCTGTTGCCGCTGATCGCGCCGAGCCTGATCACGGCGATGCTGCTTGTCTTCGCGGTCGCGACCCGCGAACTCGTTGCGTCGATCCTGGTCGCTCCTGTCGGTATGCAGACGATCTCGGTCTTCATCTGGCGGCAGTTCGAGCAGGGATCGATCGGTCTCGGCATGGCGATGGCCTTCGTCACGGTCGTGCTGACCACGCTGATCCCGTTGGTGCTGTTGTCCCTCCTGAGGCGAAGTGGGCTCGTCGCGGAGTAGTTTCCGGCTTCTATGGTGGCCCTGAGGGGGCGGTCGGTCCCTTCGTTTTGTCCACAATGTATATGACCTCCACTGGTATTGGCCCTCTCCGCTTGACGATTATCCTTGCCGATCGGTTCAATTTCCCCATTGTTTTTATGGGTGTACCCACTCGATTCGGTCGCCGTGGCGGCGGAACGGGGACGACGGCAGAGATCAGGGATAATGGCAGAACAGTTCGATATGTTCTCGGGTGGCGTAAGCCAGGCCTCCGGACACACCGCGCGTAAGGTATCGCTGAAAAGGCAGACTCCAAGCGATGTCAGCGAGCAGGGCATGGTCGATTGCCTCCTTGAAACAGGCCGCTACCGGATTTTGAAAAAGCTTGAGCCGCGCGCCGTCGCTACGACACAGCGCCCCGGCTTTCCGCTCCGTGGCGTCATCCTCGATACCGAAACCACCGGTCTCAGCCACCGCAAGGATGAGATCATCGAGATCGGTGTCATCGCGTTCAGCTTCGACCACGCTGGCAATATCGGTGACGTCACGGGCGTTTACGGCGGCATGCAGCAGCCGACGGTGACGATACCGCCCGAGATCACCAAGCTGACAGGCATCACCGATGCCATGGTCGCGGGGCAGGAGATCGATCTGGCGGCATTCAAGACCCTGATCGAGCCGGCCGATCTGATCATCGCCCACAATGCTGGCTTCGACCGGCCGTTCTGCGAGGCTTTCTCGCAGATTTTCGCCGGAAAGGCCTGGGCGTGCTCCAATGCGGAGATCGACTGGTCGGCCCGTGGTTTCGAAGGCACGAAGCTTGGCTATCTTGTCGGGCAGGCGGGCTATTTCCACGATGGCCATCGTGCGGTCGACGATTGCTTCGCACTGCTCGAAGTGCTTTGCCAGGATGCGGGTGCCGGCACAGCGTTCGCTGAACTCTATGCGGCCAGCCAGCATGCGCGCATCCGCATCTATGCGGAAAACAGCCCCTTCGACATGAAGGATCATCTGAAGGCGCGTGGCTATCGTTGGTCTGACGGTAGCGACGGCCGTCCGAAGTCCTGGTGGGTCGAGGTGGGTGAGGACGCGCTCGAGGATGAACTCGCCTTTCTCCGGTCGGATATCTACCGCTGGCCGGACGCCGATCCGCCAATCCGGCGGCTGACGGCCTTCGATCGCTTCAGGGCATAATCGCTGTACACGGCCGACAGGTGGACCTCTGCATTTCGTGCATGGGTGGCGTGATGCATTGTCGCTGTTTTGCTCAGAAAGAAGCACCTATATTAGCGACATCAAACGACGCCGGAGCCAATCACGGTTGCTGACGTCAAACGAACCTCAGGAAAGGGGATCACCATGAACGTAGCACGCAGCCTGAACAACTGGCGCAAGTACCGTCAGACCGTCACCGAACTT
This sequence comes from Hyphomicrobiales bacterium, assembly GCA_900472605.1. Classification (GTDB taxonomy): domain Bacteria; phylum Pseudomonadota; class Alphaproteobacteria; order Rhizobiales; family Rhizobiaceae; genus Rhizobium. The sequence goes on from UCJD01000012.1 coordinate 123,574, forward strand.
GGCCGCATGAGCAACCGCGAACTGAATGACCTCGGTATCGACCGCAGCGACATCCGTGCCGTAGCCCGCGCTTCCGTAGCGCTCTGAGCCTTTCGAACACAAATCCAAACGCAGAAACGCCCGCTCGATCGCAGCGGGCGTTTCTGCGTTTTGTCCCGCTGTTTATCTCATAAAGACATCGATTTTTATTCCATGCGTTTGACGCATAGCTGCACTGCACAATGATGCCTAGAAAATGAACAGGAGTTGGATACAGTCACTTTCAACGAAGCGATGCACCTCCTCCCGCAAAGCTTCGTGGTTCAGGCGCCCCACTCCTCCTCCCAGGGTCGCCTGAGGAACAACAGCACTCCTCCTCCCAGCTGTTGTTCGGTTCTTTTCGAAAGCCTGCCGCACCTCCTCCCGCGGCAGGCTTTTTCGATTCTGGGCCATGCTTATCGACGTGAACCTTGAGCTCGACACGATGAAGCGTTGACACTGTGGTCACACTGGCACGCCTGTATCCTAGGCCGGAACTGTGCCATGAAGCGTGACCTTTCACCAATTGGCTTTTAACGGTGCGCATCATGAAGAAAATCGGCTTCCTATCGTTCGGACATTGGACACCGTCGCCACAGTCCGGCACCCGCTCGGCAGGCGACGCGCTTCTCCAGTCAATCGATCTTGCCGTTGCTGTCGAGGAGCTTGGTGCTGACGGCGCCTATTTCCGCGCCCACCACTTTGCCCGCCAGCTCGCCTCACCATTTCCGTTGCTTGCCGCGGTCGGCGCCAAGACCAGCCGTATCGAGATCGGGACCGGCGTCATCGACATGCGCTACGAAAACCCGCTCTACATGGCCGAGGACGCTGGCGCCGCCGATCTGATCTCAGGAGGGCGGTTGCAGCTCGGGATCAGCCGTGGTTCGCCAGAGCAGGTGATCGACGGCTGGCGCTACTTTGGCTATCAGCCGCCTGAAGGGGGCTCCGATGCTGATATCGGTCGCCGCCATGCGGAAGTGTTGCTCGATGTTCTGCGCGGCGAAGGTTTCGCCCAGCCCAACCCGCGTCCGATGTTCCCCAATCCGCCCGGCCTGCTGCGCCTCGAGCCCCATTCCGAGGGCCTGCGTGAGCGCATCTGGTGGGGCTCCGGCTCGAACGCCACGGCCGTCTGGGCAGCCAAGCTTGGAATGAACCTGCAGAGCTCGACGCTGAAGGACGACGAGACCGGCGAGCCCTTCCATGTGCAGCAGGCCGCGCAGATCCGCGCTTATCGCGAAGCATGGAAAGAAGCCGGCCACACGCGCACGCCGCGCGTATCGGTCAGCCGCAGCATCTTCGCGCTGGTGGACGACCGCGACCGGGCCTATTTCGGCGGCAGCGGCCAGGGAGACGACAAGATCGGCTTTATCGACGAGAAGACGAGGGCGATCTTCGGCCGTACCTATGCCGCCGAACCCGATGCCCTTATCAAGCAGCTGGCCAAGGATGAAGCGATCGCCGAAGCCGACACCTTGCTGCTGACCGTGCCCAATCAGCTGGGCGTGGACTATAACGCGCATGTGGTGGAGCAGATCTTGACCCATGTCGCGCCTGCCCTGGGTTGGCGCTAAGCCGCCTTCACCCCAGTGGCTACCCGTTGAGAGATGCCGGGCCTCCAGGAGGTCCGGCATTTCCCGTTTTGTATCAACAACCGCGCGTCATTCGGCCGCTGCCGGCGGAACCGCGCCGCCGCCGAGTTGCAGCAAGGGAATCTTGGGCGAGAAGAAGCGCGGCTTGTGGAACTTGCGCGGTGCTTCGCGGCCGTTCAGCGTATAGGGCTCGATATCGCCGACCAGAACGGCCGGCCGTGCGAACATGCGCTGCATAAGCCCCTGGACAGCGAGCACAGGATAGGCGCGCGCAGGCATTACCTCCGGCATTTCGCTGAACATGCGTTGCACCATCTTGCGCCTGATATCCTCGGCGCCCTTCTTGATCTCGTAATCGTCGCGCCGGTCTCGAATGGCGACGATCGCGAGCGACAGGCCCGAATTCGCCCGGTCCATGCTGGTGATCTGCCCGGCGACGTCGAAATTGTCGAAGGGCGCGAAGATCAGGATGTCGCCCAGCCGCATCTGGCTGAGCGTGTTCTCCTCGCGCATGGTGATCTTGGCCGTGTCGACCGAGATCGTATCGATCATGCACGCGGCCGCCTTCCCGCCGCTGGCGACCTGGCCTTCGCGCGCAAGCGCAAGCTCGAGCTTCTCAAGGGGCGGGCGGGGGAGCTCGATACAGACCAGCATCGAGACGAATGCGTAGACCATGACGACCATGCCCCAGGCGACGCTGAAGCCGTCGAGATCGTTATAGGTGCCGAGCAACGGCCCGTTGAGCATGCCGACGAAGGTCAGCACGATGATGGCGAAGAACGTCGCGGCGATCGGATAGAGCACCTCCACGCGCCCACGATCTTCGCCCTTGGCCGTGACCTTGAATGGCCGACCGAAGGGGTGGAAGAGGGCGTGAATGAGGGCGATGGTGATCGGGATTGCCGAAACCATCTGCGACACCTCGGTGAAGAGCGGCAGGCTGCGCCGCCCGGAAACCCAGGAATGGAACGTCCACATTCCCGCGACCATCGGCAGCGCATACAGGAAGAACGCCTCCGGCTCCATCAGGATGGCGGGCAGCCCGAGGAAGTAGAAGAGCAGGGGGGCGGCCATTAGAAGCAGGATGAAGGGCCGGCAGAACCAGAAGAGCAGGCCATGGAAATAGTGCAGCCGCTGCATCAAGGTGTAGCCGCGACCGAGGAATGGGCCATCTTTCAGGAGCGCGACCTGGATGGTGCCTAGGCACCAGCGGCAGCGCTGAGTGATGTAGCCGGAGAGGCTTTCGGCCGAGAGGCCGACGCTCAGGCGCTCGTTGAGCCACCGCGTCTTCAGGCCCTTCTGCATCAGGCGATAGGTGAGGTGAATATCCTCGGTTACCGTTTCCTGCGGCATGCCGCCGATCAGATCCAGCGCATCGCGGCGCACGATACACGAGGTGCCGACGCAAAAGGCCGCACCCCATCCGTCCTTGGATGGCTGCATGACGTCGAAGAAGATGCGCTGATCGTCGACCCATGCCTTCGAGGCCAATAGATTGTGCTGGACGGGGTCGGCATTGTAGTAGAACTGCGGCGTCTGGATCAGGCCGATTTCGGTGTCGATGAACTGCCCCACCGTTCGTTTCAGAATGCCGCGCTGTGGCGCAAAGTCGGCATCGAGAATAAGGATGAAGGGGGCGTTGGTGTCCTCGGCGGAGCGTCTGACTGCATTGTTGATGTTGCCGCCCTTGGCGCCGACATTGTCGTTGCGGCGCAGATAGCGCACGCCGACCTCGCTGCAGTAATCCTCGAGCCAATCGCGGCGCCCGTCATCCAGCACCCAGACCGTGAAGTTGCTGTAGTCGATCGCCTTGGCGGCCAGGATGGTGCGCTCCAGAATGGAGAGCTCTTCGTTATAGGTGCAGATGAAAACATCGACGGCCGGGTGCCGCGAATGCTGCGCGATGAGTGCCTCGCTGGCATCGGCGGCGCCGCTGTGATCGGTGCGCTTGAAGAAGAAGACGATCGACAGCACCGTATAGAAAATGACGACCACTTCGAAGCCGAGATAGAAGCGCGGCCAGACCGCATAGGCGCTCCACTCGAAATCGGGCAGGGTCTTGGTGATGCGGAAATACAGATAGTTCAGAAGCATGACGACCAGGATCGTGCCGAAAATGACGCGGTCCTTGCCGCGATTGGCATCCAGCAGCCAGGCGCAGCCCACGATCAGTGCGATCGCCAGCAGTGAGAACAGAATCGAGTCCGACAAGGTGACTACTTCGGGGGACATGGACCATCCTTGCTGCTGGCAGTCGCTTGGCCTTTGCGGCCGACGAAGGGGTTGATGTCGAGAGCGGCGAGAACGGCCCAGCCGGTCGCGCCGATATGCGGCAGTCGGTAGTATTTGAAGTCGCCGGGCGCCGAGTTCGGCCCGACCTGCAGGCCCGTTGTAAGCTGCTCGTTTTCGGTGGCGTAGACGAGGCCGCCGGGTTCGCGCTGCTTGGCGATTGTGGCAAAGAGTGGCTCGGCCTTTTCGGGGTGGCCGGTCTCGCGAAGCACCAGCGCCGCCTGCGCCGTGCCTTCGAGCCACACGCCGTCGCGGTCGCTGTTGAAGTCGTAGCCGCCTTCGACCCCGTGGTTCAGGTCGGTCCATTCCATCACGCGATCCGCCTTGGACTTGAAGTCGGGCACCGCGATCAATGGCCAGAGTTCGGCGTCGAGGCCCGACATGGCCACATTGGGTGCGTTGCTGTCGGGGGCGCTGCCGATGTAGAAGCGGCCTTCCGCCTCGTTCCACATGGCTTTCAGAAACTGCAGGGCGCTGTCGCCCTGATGGGTCCAGTCGCCACCCGCATCCAGCCGGGCGAGCCAGCTGTCGGCGGCGTAGACGTCGAGATTATGTTCCGTCGACTTCCAGGTCATCCGCTCCGGCGTCGGCTCGTGGCCGAAAAAGCCGCCGAGATAGCCGACATTCTTCGGGTCGGCGGTGTTGCGGTGGATCCAGTCCATGATCTTGCGGGCGGAGTCGAGATAGGCCTGCTGGTTCGTCTCCTCATAGGCCATCAGCAGGGCAAGCGCCCCCCAGGCCGTGCTGCCGGTCGCCGTGCCGACCTGATACCCGTCCTCAATCCAGGAATTGCTGGCCGTGCTCCAATAACCGGGAAGCAGCATGCCTTCCTTGCCCGGAATGACAGCGCCCGAGCGGTATGCGTTGCGCAGGCGTCCGTCATGGTAATGGCGGTCGGTCTCAAGCGCCACCACCAGCGCATCGGCCACACGGCGCGCTTCGGCTTTGCGCTGGCAGCCGTAGAGCGCCATCATCGCGAGCGCATTGTCGTAGGTGAAGCCGGTATTCTCCAGCGACGGATGCAGCGCCGAGCCGCCATTGGCCGGCTCGAAACTGCGGAAAACGAAGGGCTGCTCCGGCTCACCTGTCATCTTTGCCGCCAGCGCATCGCACATCGAGCAGGCGAGCTGCTTGTTCGCTGCGTCGTCGGCCCGCGCGGTGTCGATCGCCGCCGCAGACAGGATTGCGGCCAGGAGCGACGCGAGTACGCCGCGCCAAACCTCACCCATCGATGAGTTCATGCCCTTCATTTTCGCCCCTCACGATACGCAACTAAACGTTCAAGCTTGGCTCTTCAGGGTGTCGCAGTCTTGCCGGCCGGCAGCCGCGGGCCGGTGCCCTTGTCCAGCGACGTAGATGCGGAGAGAACGCTTGCCGGCGATGTCAGCCCGGTGACGACCGCCATCGAGTACCGCGCGATACGCGAGGTGATGGTCTCGCCAAGAGAGACGATGACATCTTCGCCGACGTGGCATCCGAAGAACTTGTCGTTGTTCTGCTGGGTCACGCTGCCGTCCTGTGCCGTCGGCTCGTCGATCTTGACGAGAACATAGACCTCATGCCCCTCTGCCTCAGGGAATTTCGCAAAATAGCGGTTTTCCGGGCCGGAGTTGAAGTATCGGACGATCTTGTAGATGTGGCCGCTGCGCTTCACACCGAGGCTGCGGAAATTGACCATCGCGGGCGTGCCGATCTCCAGCGCGGTCACATCACGGCTTCGGTAGACGGCTGCGGCAAAGGCCTCTGTGCAATCGAGAGACTTGGCGACCGGCTGACCCTGCATGACGAAATCGCCGAAGGATGCGTCGACGCTGACGATCTGTCCGTGGCGTTCGGCGGTGACCTCGGCCGCGCCGGTCTTGCCGAGGCGCCCTTCTTCCCGCGAGATCAGGTTTTCGACCTGCTGCTTGCGCTCGGTCATCTGATTGATTTCGATATTGTCCTCGGCGATGTCGCCGGCAAGCTTCGTTCGCTGCATCTCGAGCGTCAGCAGATTGGCGGCAACGGTCCCGCCGGTATAGATGTCGCGGCCGACGAGCGACTGGACAATCTCGTTGCGGCGCAGTTCGCCCTTGGCTGAGTCAAGCTCGGCCTGGGCGGCGTTTCGCTTCTGGCGCTGCGGCTCGAGGCTCGTGTCGGAAATCATGCCCTTCTTCAGCAGTGTCTGCTGCCGTTGCAGCAGCGCGTCCTGTTCGGCGAGGCGGGCCTGGTAATTCTGTACGTTGAATTCGGAATTGACGATCACCGCGGACAGTTCGCTGAGAACGCCGGCCTTGACGCTATCGATCTGCGCCTTCACCTTGTTCAGCTGCTCCGTGCGCTCGGCCACCACGCTCGTCGTGTTGTTGAGCTTTTCGGTCAGGTCCAGCTTTTCGAGCCTGAGCCCGGTCAGCGATGTCTGATCCTGGTTGGGATTTGAAACCGTCGCCATCACGTCGCCGAGATTGACGACCTGGCCGACCTGCAGCGAAATCTTATCGACCCTGCCATAGATGGGCGAGGCGATCATCTGCACCGGTGCGTTGATCACCGCCCGTGTCGAGACGATGAAGAACTGGTTTGGGATCATCGCCATGGCGATGATGAAAATGAGCATAAATGCGAACGCATAACCTAGGATACGCGATACAGACAGTATCTTACGGTCCCTCGGATCGATACTCGTGGTTGCGGCCTTCATCTTCTTCAATCCTGACATCATCATGCTGCAGGTAACTTGAAGGGCGTTTCCGGGGTAGTATTTTTTATTTGTAATGTCTTTTATAGCAGACCAAATATTCAGGCAAATAAAATGTTGACATTCAAAATGATGTATTGACTGAATTTTTCTATTTGATCCTGTTGCTGTTGCAATAATGACAGCAATAGTTGAGAAACGTATTCAATCATGGTCTCTCAACTCTATTTATTTGTGACGATTTTGTATCAATTCTTCTTGCGTTCAATCACTGGTGGAATTTTCGCCGTTCGCCCGCACGATGGCATCCAGGACGCGGTAGGCCGCCTCGATATCGGTGTCATCGACGTTGCGGAGCACCCTTTCGCGCAATGACGCAATGACGCGTTCGACGCGATCGGCCAGTTCCTGTCCCTCGCACGTCAGCCACACCGTTTTGGCGCGCCTGTCATCGGGATCGTCCCTGCGCTCGATGTGGCCAGTGGCCGTCAGTTCATCAAGCAGGCGGACCAGCGATTGGCTTGCGAGCCCTAGGCTATCGGCAAGCTGAACTTGGCGAATACCACCGCCCGATCGGCCGACGAGAAGGAGCAGATTGGCGCGCGATGCCGAAATGCCGTCCTCGGCAAGCGCCTTCTCCGCCATCCGCTTCCAGATGCTTCCTGCCTGCAACATGCTGGAGGTTAACGCTGCCCTGCGGCTCAGGGGTTTCGTCTGCCTGGTCATGCCGTTGGTCCTCCCTGCGCTGATCTTTGTTGGAAGAGCGCTAAAGGCGCGTGGGCGCGCAGTAAAGCATATTGTTTTATTTTAATTCGTGTGCGAATAGTACGTAAGCGATCTAAATCATAACGGCGGCTGCGCTCCCTCCGGTTTTTCATGGCAAGCAAGAAGCTCACCTGGCTCCCTGATACTTGGGATATGGTTTTCTCGATAAAAACTTTCGCCGCGGCCATGCTGGCGCTGTTCATCGCCTTGTGCTTTGACCTGCCCAACCCCTATTGGGCCGTCACCACCGTCTATATCGTCGCCCATCCGCTATCCGGCGCAAGCACGTCCAAGGCGGTTTACCGTCTGGTCGGCACGGCGGTTGGTGGGGCGATGAGCATCGTGCTCGTGCCCACTCTCGTCAATGCGCCCGAATTGCTCACCTTGGCGATCGCGCTTTGGGTTGCTGGGTGCCTGGCGATCAGTCTCCTCGACCGCACCCCGCGCAGCTACGGCTTCATGCTGGCTGGCTATACAACTGCGCTTACTAGTTTTCCGCTGGTCGACAATCCGGCGACTGTGTTTACATACACCACGTCGCGGGTCATCGAAATCTTCGTCGCCATCATTTGCGCCGCCGTTATCAACAGGGTGGTTTTCCCGCGCCATGCCGGGCCGGTGCTGACGGCGCGCATAGACGCCTGGCTGACCGATGCGTCCGTCCTGATTACGGCAGCACTCGACAGGCGCCCCGAAGACCCCACGCTGGTGCGGACTGCGCGCCGTCTTGCGGCCGAGGCTGCCGATATCAGAATGTTCACGACGCATGTGTCCTACGACACCTCAAGCCACAGCAATCTCGTCGGCGCTTCGCGCGAGTTGCAGGGGTTGATGATCACGCTCTTGCCTGTGGTGTCTGGTCTCGCGGACGTTGACGCTGCGCTTGCAAAAACCGGCTATGGGTACACATCCACGGTAAAAAGGCTCATCGCCGATGTTGATGCGTGGATGCGGACAAAAGAGCCGATGTCTGCGGAGCGCCGCAGCGAGTTCATGGCACCACTTCAGGAGCTTGAAGCCGAAGCGAGGTCCTCAAGCCGGTGGCAGGATTTCTTGGTGCTCGACTTTGCGGCTCGTCTGCGCGACCTCTTGGATATCTGGAACGAATGCGTCGGCCTGCGGCAGGATATTGCTTCAGGATCCCGGCATGCCCGGACGAAACAGCTGTTCGGCTTCGAGCAGGCAACCATGCGCCCCATTCATAAAGACTATGGCATGGCGCTGTTCTCAGGCTTTGCGGCAGCGCTGGCTATCGTGCTTGGAACGGTCTTCTGGATCATGACCGGCTGGAACAGTGGCGCCGGCGCTCCTTTAATTGCAGGCATTCTCATCTGCTTCTTCGCGGCGATGGACAATCCGACACCGATCATCCGGAAGTTCATGATCTTCAGCATGGTCGCGATTGCCCTCAGTTTTATCTTCGTATTCGCGGTCATGCCGGTGCTCGGCGGGTTCTCCTCGCTTGTGCTGGCGTTGAGCTTCCTCTTTCTGCCGCTCGGCGTACTGATCGCCCGGCCATCGACTTTCCTGCTCGGCATGGCCTTGTCCGCCAACATCCCGACCATGCTCACGCTGCAATCTCGGCCCAGCTTCGATCTCGCCTCTTTCCTGAACACCAATCTCTCGACAATCCTTGGAACGCTGATGGCGATCGGTATTGCCGCCGTGGTTCGCTCGGTCGGTGCTGAGTGGAGTGCGCGCAGGCTGCTGAAGGCTGCGTGGGCGGACATAGCCACGGTGGCGCGCAGGTCGCAAAAACGCGATCCCCAGGCGCTGCTTTATACAATGCTGGATCGGCTCTCGCTAATGGTGCCGCGTCTCGCTTCGCTTTCTGCGGGCTCAGCCGTGATCCAGGCGGACATGCTGAAGGATATGCGTGTCGGCATCAGCGTCGTCGATCTGCAGGCTTACAAGGGGTTGCTTCTTGCCGGACAGCGCGCAGCCGTGGACGAGGTTCTCGATGCCGTTGCTTCCTTCTACACGGAGAGACGGCGCAGGGCCGAGGCGCACCCGGGCCCGTTGCTGCTACAGGCGGTCGACGCGGCAATCGATCGCGTTCGCGACCCCGCCAAATCGTCGTCGGCGCGGAAGATTCTGATGACGCTGGTCGGTCTTCGGCACAATCTGTTCCCCGATGCCCAGCGGCTCGACGATGTCGAACCGCAGGGACTGCGGGAGGCGGCGGAATAGCATCGCCGGAAAATCGGCCATGCATCTTGCATTGCGCGACACTCTGGTGAAAGGGATATCCAGCCCTTCATAAACCGGAAGATGTCAGTGAAACCCGGCCGCGTCACCGCCTATACGTTGCGTGCAGGATATTTCGTCCTTGGTTTACTGATGCTGGTGCTCGCCTTTATCGGCGCGCTGTTGCCGCTGATGCCGACGACCATCTTTCTCATATTGGCCGTCTGGTGCTTTACCCGCTCGTCGCCGCGCCTTGAAGCCTGGGTATTAAACCACCGAACGTTCGGCCCGACGCTGCGTGCGTGGCGCGATCAGGGTGCGATATCGATGCGCGCCAAGGCTATGGCGTTGGCAGGCATGGCCGGCGGTTATGCGGCGTTTTACCTGGCGGCCAGGCCGGGCATACCGCTCGCGCTCTTCGTCGGGTTGGTGATCGGGGGATGTGCTTATTATGTCGGGTCGCGGCCGCTGCCATCCGCACCAGCGCCCTCGGACGCGGATCCCAGGCCCGGGCCGGAAAAGTCCGCGGACTGATCCGGTCCGACTGCTATCAGCGCGACTTGCCGACGCTGGCATACATGCCGGTCGTGCGAAATTCCGTGGGATTCGTACCGTAGACGCGGCGGAAGACCTTGGAGAAGTAGTTGGCATCCTCGAAGCCGGAGCGGATCGCCACTTCCTTGACCGGCATATGGGCGGTCTTCGTGAGAAGTTTGACGGCGCGCTTCAGCCGCTTCTGCAGCACATATTCCGCCGGTGGCAGGCCTTCGTTGGCCGCGAACATGCGCGAGAAGTGGGCGCGGCTTAGGCCCGCCACTCTGGCGAGGTCTTCCACCGGCAGCGGCTTTTCCAGATTGTCGGTAATGTAGTCGATTACGTGCTGCATAGTCCGGTATTCCTCGCTGAACACGGGATGCGAACCGAACACGTCGTCATAAAGCGCCATCGCCGCCTCGTAGGCGATCGACGATGCAAGTCCAGGCGTCTCGCCGCCCGTGATCAGCCGTAGGCTGCAATCGGCAAGGTGCTCGATCGTTTGCGGCTGCAGTTTGAGAATTGGGCCGGTGACGGCTAGAATCGACCGGTGTATGCGCAGAGCCTCCTCACCATTCATCGAGATCCAGAAGAACTCCCAGCGATCGCCTTCTTCCAGCCAGTAGCGGTGATTGTGCGGTACCAGCACCAGAAGCGTCTCGCCCTCCTTCACCCGCAACTCGCGATTCTCATAGCGCAGGTTTCCCGCGCCGCTGATCGTATGCTGCAAGACGGTAAACGGCGTCTGCCCGCGCTTGCGGCCATCCCAGTCATAGGTGGCATTCTCGCGAACCTCGTAACCGGTGCTTGTCGGCATTGTGTGCAGGGATTGTCGGCCGCGCGGCAGCGAAACCGTGCGCATGGACGGTCCACGGTCGATCAAATCCTGCAGCACAGAATTACCCATGAAAGCATAATCCTTCTCTGGCGGCCCGGAAAATTTTACGCATAATCCGCCCCAAGAGAGAGAACACCGCCGGGCTTATTGAGCGGCGGGGAGGAGAATAAGCCGGATTTCTGGCCTTTTTTGGCGTCGGACGCAAGCCCGCGGCCTATTCTTCTTCCCGTTATCCAATTCCGGAAATTTGATCGCATCGAGGTTAGGATCATGAGTTTCAAAATCGCTATCATCGGCGCAGGCAGCGTCGGCTTCACGAAAAAGCTGTTCACCGACATTCTGTGCGTTCCGGAATTCCGGGACATCGAGTTCGCGCTCACTGACATGAGCGAGCACAATCTTCAGATGATCAAGCAGATCCTCGACAAGATTGTTGCATCGAACAAACTGCCGACCAAGGTAACGGCGACGACCAACCGCCGCGAGGCGCTGACTGGCGCGCGCTACATCATCAGCTGCGTACGTGTTGGTGGCTTGGAAGCCTATGCCGATGATATCCGCATTCCGCTGAAATACGGCATCGACCAGTGCGTCGGTGACACGATCTGCGCCGGCGGTATTCTTTATGGCCAGCGCAACATCCCTGTCATTCTCGATTTCTGCAAGGATATCCGCGAGGTCGCCGAGCCGGGCGCCAAGTTCTTGAACTACGCAAACCCGATGGCGATGAACACCTGGGCGGCAATCGAATACGGCAAGGTCGATACCGTTGGTCTCTGCCACGGCGTGCAGCACGGCGCCGAACAGATCGCCGAAGTGCTCGGCGCCAAGTCGGTTTCCGAGCTCGACTACATCTGCTCGGGCATCAACCACCAGACGTGGTTCGTCGATCTCAAGCTCAACGGCCGCAAGATCGGCAAGGACGAACTGGTTGCCGCCTTCGAGGCGCATCCCGTCTTCTCGCAGCAGGAAAAGCTGCGCATCGATGTGCTGAAGCGCTTCGGCGTCTATTCGACGGAGAGCAACGGCCACCTCTCGGAATACCTGCCCTGGTATCGCAAGCGGCCGGACGAGATCACCAAGTGGATCGACATGTCCGACTGGATCCACGGCGAGACCGGCGGCTACCTGCGCCACTCCACCGAGACCCGCAACTGGTTCGAGACGGAATTCCCGCAGTTCCTCGCTTCGGCCGAAAAGCCGATCGATCCGGCCAAGCGTTCGAATGAACATGCCAGCCACATTCTCGAGGCATTGGAGACCGGCCGGGTGTATCGCGGTCACTTCAACCTCAAGAACAATGGCGTAATCACCAACCTGCCGTCCGATGCGATCATCGAATCGCCCGGCTTCGTCGATCGCTTCGGCATCAACATGGTCTCCGGCATCACCATTCCGGAAGCATGTGCCGCGACCTGCATGGCCTCGATAAACGTCCAGCGCATGTCGGTTCATGCCGCCATCAGCGGCGACATCGATCTTCTGAAGCTCGCCGTGCTGCATGACCCGCTGGTCGGCGCGGTCTCGACACCTGAGGAAGTCTGGCAGATGGTGGACGAAATGGTTGTCGCCCAGGCGCGTTGGCTGCCACAATACGCCGATGCCGTTCCGGCGGCGAAGGAACGCCTTGCAAAGTCGACGGTGAAGACCCGCGACTGGGCTGGGGCCGCCCGCCGCAACGTGCGCTCGATCGATGAACTTCGTGCAGAAAAGGCGGCGCTCAAGCAGGCAGTCTGAGTTCCCCGGAGGACGGGTGGCGATGAGGTTCCAAGGAGGGGGCCTCATCGCCGCAAGCCCGTTTCCGGATCGTTGAGGAGAACCGAGCCGCCGACCGGCGCCTCGATACGAAAAGGGAGAGACGATGAGACATTTCCGCAACCTTGGCATTCTGGCCGGACTGGCGCTGAGCGTCTCGGTTCAGGCCATGAGCGCCTATGCTTCCGAGCCAACGGCACCGCCCGTTCCGCCCCAGTTCCCGGCGGAAGGCAAGATCAAGTATGTATCGAGGGACTCCATCGAGGAGTACAAGGCGCTGCCGTCTTACAGCGAGCCGGATTGGGTGAAGAAGAACTTCGTCGATACCGGCAAGCTGCCGCCGGTCAAGGACCGCCTCCCCAAGGAGCCGCTGGTCTTCAAGACCGAGAATATGGCTGACGGCATTGGTGTCTACGGCGACACGCTGCGCCACGTCATCGGTGGTCGTCCAGAAGGCTGGAACTACGGTGCCGGCCAGACGCAAGGCTGGGGTGGCATCGACATCGGCCTCTCCGAATGCCTGACGCGCACCGCACCGCTGTTCCAGGTTCAGGCGAAGGACACCGAGCCGCTTCCGAACCTTGCCAAGAGCTGGGATTGGTCGGAAGACGGGCACAAGCTGACCATGCATCTCATCGAAGGCGCCAAGTGGTCCGACGGCGTCGCCTTCAATGCCGATGACATCATGTTCTACTGGGAAGATGAAGTCGTCGACCCCAACGTCTCGCCTCTCGGCGGCGGCGCATCGCCGGAAGCGTTCGGCGAGGGAACCACGCTCAAGAAGATTGACGACTACACCGTCGAATGGACCTTCAAGGAAGCCTTCCCAAAGCAGTATCTCTACACGATGGCTTACCCGAACTTTTGCCCGGGCCCGTCGCATATCCTGAAGCCCCAGCATCCGAAATATTCGAAGAACACCTACGACCAGTTCAAGAACGCCTTCCCGCCCGAATACATGAACATGCCTGTCATGGGTGGCTGGGTGCCGGTCGAGTATCGTCCCGACGATATCATCGTGATGCGCCGCAACCCCTACTACTGGAAGGTCGACGAGAAGGGCAACCAGCTGCCTTACCTCAACGAGCTGCACTACAAGCTCTCCACCTGGGCGGACCGCGACGTGCAGGCCGTTGCCGGCTCCGGCGACATTTCCAACCTGGAGCAGCCTGAAAACTTCGTGGCCTCGCTGAAGCGTGCGGCCGAAAAGACCGCTCCCGCGCGTCTCGCCTTCGGCCCGCGCCTGATTGGCTACAATATGCGCATGAACCTCTCCGGCAACGGCTGGGGTGAACCGGATACGCGCAGCCAGGCAATCCGCGAGCTGAACCGCAACGAGGACTTCCGCAAGGCCGTGACGATGGCCCTCGACCGCAAGGCAATCGGCGACTCGCTGGTGAAGGGTCCGTTCACGGCGATCTATCCTGGTGGACTGTCCTCGGGCACCAGCTTCTACGACCGCAACTCCGTCGTCTACTATCCCTTCGATCTCAAGGGCGCCAAGGCGCTGCTCGAGAAAGTCGGGTTGAAGGATACTGACGGTGACGGCTTCGTGAACTTCCCGGCAGGGACCGAAGGCGGCAAGAACCTCGAGGTCGTGCTTCTCGTCAACAATACCTACGCGACGGACAAGAGCCTTGCGGAAGGTGTCGTGGGCCAGATGGAAAAGCTCGGCATCAAGGTCATCCTCAATGCGCTCGACGGACCAAAGCGTGACGACGCGCATTACGGCGGCCGGTTCGACTGGCTGATCCAGCGCAACGCGACGGAGCTTGCCTCGGTGGTACAGAACACCGAACAGCTTGCACCCGTTGGCCCCCGCACCAGCTGGCAGCACCGCGCCGGCAAGGATGGCAGTGTCGATCTGCTGCCCTACGAGAAGCAGCTCGTCGAGATCGTCAACAAGTTCCGGACCAGCCAGAACAACGACGAGCGCGTCGACCTGATGAAACAGTACCAGAAGATCGCGACCGAGAATGTCGATACGATCGGGCTCACGGAATATCCGGGTGCGCTGATCATCAACAAGCGCTTCTCGAACGTGCCGGAGGGTACGCCGATCTTCATGTTCAACTGGGCCGAAGATAGCGTCATCCGCGAGCGTCTGTGGGTGGCCGCCGACAAGCAGGGCAAGTACGAGCTGTTCCCGCAACAGCTGCCAGGCAAGCCCGGCGAAAAGGGTCCTATAAACTAAGTTCTCCTCCCGACGAAACGAACCGGCCGCGCGTGATGCGCGGCCGGCCAAGATCAACAAGCCGGCCGCACCGCATTGGCGCGACGGGCCGCAAGGAGAGGCGAACCCTCCAATGTTTCGATTTCTGCTCGTGCGCATAGCCTCCGCGATACCGGTGCTGATCATCCTCAGCATCGTGACCTTCGCGATCATCCAGGCGCCGCCTGGCGACTATGCCGACTATATCAGATCGCAGCTGATCAATCAGAGCGGCGCATCCTTCGAGCAGGCCGAAGCGCAGGCGCAGGCCTACCGCGTCGCCCATGGTCTCGATCAGCCGATGGTCATCCAGTATTTCGCCTGGATCAAGGGCATCGTCACCCAGGGCGATTTCGGCTACAGCATGTTCTACAACAAGCCGGTCGCCGACGTCGTGGCGGAGCGCCTGCCGCGCACGCTTCTGCTGGCGCTTGTCTGTCACATCTTCGCATCGGTGCTCGGGATCGGCTTCGGCATCTGGGCGGCGACGCGCCAGTATTCCTGGATCGACAGCCTGCTTTCGGGCGTCTCCTTCCTCGGCATGACGGTGCCGCGCTTCCTGATGGCGCTGATCATCGTCTACCTCCTCGTCTTCCAGTTCAACGTCTCGGAGATCGGCAGCTTCTTCTCGCCGCAATATGGCGGAGCGCCGTGGTCTTGGGCCAAGTTCGTCGACCTTGTCAGCCACGTCTGGCCCGTCGTCGCCATCGCCACCTTCGGCGGCCTCGCCTATAACATGCGCGTCATGCGCGGCAATCTGCTGGACACGCTGAATGCCCAGTATGTCGAGACGGCCCGCGCCAAGGGTCTGTCCGGCGGCGCCGTCGTCATGCGCCATGCCGTGCCTAACGCGCTGCACCCACTTGTCATGTACCAAGGCGTCGTGCTTCCCTACATGCTGACGGGCGAAATCGAGACGGCGATCATCTTCTCGCTGCCGACAGTCGGTCCCGCCATTGTCGGTTCCATGGCAGTCGGCGACGTCTATGTCACCGCCACCTTCATGATGGTTCTTTCGGCGACGCTGATCGTTGGCAACATCATCGCCGACATGCTGCTTGCCATGCTGGACCCGCGCGTCCGCCAGTACGGAGGAGCCTGATATGCTCGCCTTCGATTCCGCTCCCCCGCCGCCACACGAAGAAACCGTCAAGGGCCATCCAGCCGGGAACGAGAGCTATCTGTCGCTCGTCTGGCGCCGCCTGCGCCGTTCCTGGACCGGGATGATGGGCCTCGTGCTTGTCGGCCTGCTGCTTCTCATGGCCGTCTTCGCCGATTTCTTCGCACCGATGGATCCCAAGGCCACCGATGTCGGCTTCGCGCCGCCGCAGATGGTGAGCTTTCACGACAAGGACGGCAACCTTACCTATCCGCCGCGCGTCTATGCGCTGGGCGAATCCGAGGAGCTCGACCCCGTCACCTTCCAGCCGATCGTCGGCCCCGATTATAACAACCCGCGCATTTTGGGCTTCTTCGTCAAGGGCGCCGAATACAGGCTGCTTGGCCTGATCCCCACCGACCGTCATTTCTTCGGTTCGGTCGATGGACAGCCGGTACACTTCCTCGGCACCGACAAGTTCGGCCGCGACGTGCTGTCTCGCGCCATCATCGGTTCGCGCATATCGTTGACCATCGCCCTGACGGTCGTGTTCATCGTCACGCTTATCGGCACCACCGTGGGCATGGTGTCCGGCTATTTCGGTGGTACTTTCGATGCCTGGGTGCAGCGCTTCGTCGATGTCGTGCTCGCCTTCCCGCAATTGCCGCTCTATCTGGCGCTGACATCACTCATTCCGGTGACGGCGCCGACCAATGTCTTCCTCGCCTTCGTTATCGTCGTCATGTCGGCGCTCGGCTGGGCGCAGATGTCGCGCGAGGTGCGCGGCAAGACGCTGGCGCTTGCCCGCATCGATTATGTTCGCGCCGCCATGGCCGTCGGCGCGACCGACCGGCGCATCATCTTCCAGCACATCTTCCCGAATGTGATGAGCCACGTCATCGTTGCCGTCACGCTGCATATCCCGAGCGTCGTGCTGCTCGAATCCTTCCTCGGCTTCCTCGGTTTCGCCGTGAAGCCACCGCTCATCTCCTGGGGTCTTATGCTGCAGGACACCGCCAACTACTCGGTCATCGGCACCTATCCCTGGATACTCGCTCCCGTCGGCTTCGTGCTCGTCACCGTCTTCGCGTTCAACGCGTTGGGTGATGGTCTGCGCGATGCGGTCGACCCTTATTGAGGTGAAGAATATGGCACTTTCTCTCGTGAATTCTTTCGCCCCGCCCATCCGCCTCGACCATGAGGGACGCACGGATACGCCCATCATCGATGCCCGCAACATCGGGGTCGACTTCAAGGTTGAGCACGGCACGGTGGAAGCGGTGAAAGATATCTCCTTCCAACTCTATCGCGGGGAGACCATCGCCATCGTTGGCGAATCCGGTTCCGGCAAGTCGGTGACGGCGCGTACCGTCATGGGCCTTCTGTCAAAGCGCGCCATCGTCGCGCCGAAATCGACCGTCGAGTATGACGGCGCCAATATCCTGAAATATCCCGAGCGCCAGCGGCGCAAGCTTCGCGGCGACCGGATTTCGATGATCTTCCAGGAGCCGATGAGCTCGCTCAATCCGATCTACACGATCGGCAGCCAGATCGTCGAAGCGATCCGCGTCCACCGCAAGGTGAGCAAGAAGCAGGCGGAAGCGCGCGCCCTGGAACTCCTGAAGCAGGTGCAGATTCCCGATCCGGAAGCGCGCCTGAGGCAGTATCCGCATCAGCTGTCCGGCGGCCAGCGCCAGCGCGTGATGATCGCCATGGCGCTCTCCAACGAACCCGACGTGCTGATCGCCGACGAGCCGACGACCGCGCTCGACGTGACCGTGCAGGCGCAGATCCTCAACCTCATCCGCAACCTGCAAAAGGAAATGCGGATGGCGGTGATCCTGATCACCCATGATCTTACCGTCGTGCGGCAGTTCTCCGACTATGTCTACGTGATGCAGCATGGCGAAATGCGCGAGCACAACACCACGGAGAAGCTCTTCGCCAATCCGCAGCACGCCTACACCAAGCACCTGTTGAGCTCTGAGCCGCGCGGCCAGGCCAATCCGCTGCCCGAGGGGTCCGAGGTCATCCTCGACGCCAAGAACGTGCGCGTGTCCTTCATGATGCGGCACGGCAGCTTCTTCAAGCCGGAGCTCAAGGAACTGGTCGCCGTCGACAGCCTCGGGCTGACGCTACGCAAGCACGAGACGCTCGGCCTCGTCGGCGAATCCGGGTCCGGCAAGACCACCTTCGGGCAGGCGCTGCTGCGCTTGAACGACGCCGACAACGGCGAAATCTATTTCGACCGCCAGCCGATCCACGGCAAGTCACGCACGGAGATGCGGCCGCTGCGCTCGCGCATGCAGATCGTCTTCCAGGATCCGTTCTCGTCGCTCAACCCGCGCATGACCATCGGCCAGATCATCGAGGAAGGGCTTGTCGTCAACAAGCTCGGCGCCACCAGGGGTGAACGACTGGACCGCGTGCGCGAGGCGCTGATCGCCGCCGGCATGCCGGGCAATATCCTGTCGCGCTTCCCGCATGAGTTTTCGGGCGGCCAGCGCCAGCGTATTGCCATTGCGCGCGCCATCGCGCTGGAGCCGGAATTCATCCTGCTTGACGAACCGACCTCGGCGCTCGACCTGTCGGTCCAGGCGCAGATTATCGAACTGTTGCGCAAGCTGCAGGACGAGCGCGGTCTCAGCTACCTCTTCATTTCGCACGATCTCAAGGTCGTGCGTGCCCTCTGCCACCGGGTGATCGTCATGCAGCACGGCAAGATCATGGAAGAGGGACCCGTCAACGAAGTTCTCACCAATCCCAAGACCGCCTACACCGAACGGCTCGTCAAAGCCGCTTTCGAGGTAGCCTGATTGCCCATGCCGGAGGATAATATGGCAAGAAATCCCAAGATCACTTTCATCGGAGCTGGCTCCACCGTCTTCATGAAGAACATCATCGGCGACGTGCTGCAGCGCCCGGCGCTGTCGGGTGCGACCATCGCCTTGATGGATATCAACCCGCAGCGCCTCGAAGAGAGCGCCATCGTCGTCAACAAGTTGATCTCGACGCTGGGCGCAAAGGCCAAGGCCGAGACCTATTCGGACCAGCGCAAGGCATTGACGGGCGCCGACTTCGTGGTCGTCGCGTTCCAGATCGGCGGCTATGAGCCCTGCACGGTGACCGACTTCGACATTCCGAAGAAGTTCGGGCTGCGCCAGACGATTGCCGATACGCTCGGCGTCGGCGGCATCATGCGCGGCCTGCGCACCGTGCCGCATCTGTGGAAGATCTGTGAGGACATGCTCGCGGTTTGCCCTGAAGCGATCATGCTGCAATACGTCAACCCGATGGCGATCAACACCTGGGCGATCGCCGAGAAGTACCCCACGATCAAGCAGGTCGGTCTCTGCCACTCGGTGCAGGGAACCGCGATGGAACTGGCGCACGATCTCGATATCCCCTACGAGGACATCCGCTACCGCTCGGCAGGCATCAACCACATGGCCTTCTATCTGAAGTTCGAGCATCGCCAGCCCGACGGCTCCTACAAGGATCTCTATCCGGATCTGGTCCGCGCCTACCGCGAGGGACGTGCGCCGAAGCCCGGCTGGAATCCGCGTTGCCCGAACAAGGTGCGCTACGAGATGCTGACCCGCCTCGGCTATTTCGTCACCGAGAGCTCCGAGCACTTCGCCGAGTATACGCCCTACTTCATCAAGGAAGGCCGCGAGGACCTGATCGAGAAGTTCGGTATTCCGCTCGACGAATATCCGAAGCGCTGCATCGAGCAGATCGAGCGCTGGAAGGGCCAGGCGGAAGCCTATCGCTCGGCCGACAAGATCGAGGTCAAGCAGTCGAAGGAATATGCCTCCTCGATCATCAACTCGGTCTGGACCGGCGAGCCTTCCGTGATCTACGGCAACGTGCGCAACAATGGATGCATCACCTCGCTGCCCTATAATTGCGCCGCCGAAGTTCCGTGCCTCGTCGATGCGTCCGGCATCCAGCCAACTTTCGTCGGCGACCTGCCGCCGCAGCTGACCGCGCTGATGCGCACCAACATCAACGTCCAGGAACTGACGGTTCAGGCGCTGATGACGGAAAATCGCGAGCATATCTACCACGCCGCGATGATGGACCCGCATACGGCGGCCGAACTCGACCTCGACCAGATCTGGGCGATGACCGACGAACTGCTGGCCGCGCACGGCGACTGGCTGCCGGCATGGGCGCGCACCGCGCGCAAGGTTCAGGCCGCCTGACCAACTCTCTCCCGGTCACGGCCTCAAGAAGTCCCGCGGCTCAGCCGCGGGGCTTTTTTAGCGTCTCTGAACTGGCGGCGATTGTCGCTGGTTGAGGGGTAGTACATCCTGGAAGCCGATTTCGGGGCAGCCACGAACATTGCCAAATATGATGTCGCGCCGTTCGCCCCATTCCGTCAGGCCTCTGAGCGTCAGTGTGTCGTGGTCCTGGTAGACTACATCGGTGCGGATGATGCCAGCGCGCCGTGCGAGGTTTTTCGCCTGGCTGACATTGCACTGCCCCTCGGAGGGCGCCACGCTCCATATGGAGGTTCCTCGGCCATCGGTCTGCCAGCCTTGCGCTGCCGCAAATGTCGGCGCCAAGGCGGCCAGAAGCAGGAATGTCGTGCTGGACGTGGCTCTCAAGAGTGGCACCCTCATGTTGCGATGAATAAGTCTTAGCATGGGATCATGACCATGACGGAAACGCAGCCGATAAAATTAGCCGGGAATTGAACACCATCAAAGAGGCCGGCGATTTCATCGCGGGCAATTGAATAAATCAAAATATTCGATATACAACAGCAATACGCATTTCATCTCCCGCGAACGGAATCCCAATGAGCCGCAACTTTCTTGTCGTCGATCCCGAGGAGGGCATGCCCATTCTGAAGGGGCTGGCATCGCCGGCAAGAGTTTCGGTGTTGAAGCTCCTGCATGAAAAGGGGCCGCTGAACGTCAACGAAATCGCTGATATCCTTGAGTTGCCGCAGTCGAGCGTCTCGACCAACGTGCAGATGCTGGAAGAGGCCGGGCTGATCCGCACCGAGACGCAGAAGGCGCGCAAGGGCAACCAGAAGGTCTGCCATAGCATCTATGACGAGATTCTTGTCGTCTTCAAGAATGAAATCAAGGAAACCGAACCGGATGCGATCGAAGTGGCGATGCCGCTGGGCCTTTACACCAGCTACGATGTAACCGCGCCCTGCGGTCTGTGCTCGGTGGATGGCATCATCGGTTTGCTCGACGTGCCCAACACCTTCCTCGATCCGGATCGCATGAAGACGGCGCTGATCTGGTTTACAAGGGGGCACGTCGAATACCAGTTTCCCAACAACGCGAGGCTCACCAACACCCGCATCCGCGAGATCGAGTTCGTCATGGAACTGAGCTCGGAAGTGCCCGGAACCAGCGCCGACTGGCCTTCAGATATTACGCTTACGGTCAATGGCGTCGACATTGGCACCTGGACGTCTCCCGGCGATTTCGGCGACAAACGCGGGGTTTTCACGCCGGATTGGTGGAAATTGAAGGGCTCGCAATATGGCAAGCTGAAGAGTTTTCGTATCAACGACGACGGCGCCTTCGTCGATGGGCTGCGTATTTCCGACGTGGCGCTTTCGGATCTGAGGCTCGACGAGCATCACTCGATTCGCCTTCGCATCGGCGTGCGGGATGATGCGAAGCACCCTGGTGGGATCAATATTTTCGGACGCGGCTTCGGGAACTACGACCAGGACATACTGCTGCGTATCAAAACACGCTAGACCTTATCCGATTTTCTGAATTTTACGCTTGACCTCAGCCAAGGCTTCCGCTTTATTCACCTAAAATTGTGATACAGATCACAAATAATGATATGGTGGAGGATATCATGAAGGCTGCGGTTACCGCGCACAGCAAATACACGATCTCGGACATCGACCCGCGCCTGTACGGCTCGTTCATCGAGCATCTGGGCCGCGCCGTCTATACCGGTATCTACGAACCCGACCATGCGACCGCCGATGAAAACGGCATGCGCAGGGACGTGATCGATCTGGTCAAGGAACTCAACGTTCCGATCGTGCGCTACCCCGGCGGCAACTTCGTCTCGGCCTATAACTGGGAAGACGGTATCGGCCCCAAGGAAAGCCGCCCGACGCGGCTCGACCTCGCCTGGCATACGTCGGAGAGCAACCAGGTCGGCATGCATGAGTTCGCCGACTGGTGCGTCTCCGCCAAGACCGAGATGATGCTGGCCGTCAACCTCGGCTCGCGCGGGCTGGATGAGGCCCGCAACTTTCTCGAATATGTCAATCACCCCGGCGGCAGCGAGTGGAGCGACAAGCGCATCGCCAACGGCCGCTCCGAGCCCTGGGACGTCAAGCTCTGGTGCCTCGGCAACGAGATGGACGGTCCCTGGCAGATTGGCCACAAGACCGCCGACGAATATGGCCGCCTTGCCCACGAGACCGCCAAGGCCATGCGGGCCTTCGACAGCTCGCTCGAACTCGTCGTCTGCGGCTCGTCCAACGCCCACATGCCGACCTATCCGGAATGGGAAGCGACCGTTCTCGACCATACCTACAACGAGGTCGATTACATCTCGCTGCACATGTACTTCGAGAACCGCGCCAAGAACACGGCGAACTACCTCGCCCGGAGCATCGAGCTCGACAACTACATCGGTACCGTTGCCGGCGTCATCGACTACATCAAGGCGAAGAAGCGCTCGACCAAGGACGTTTATATCTCTTTCGACGAGTGGAACGTATGGTACCACTCCAAGGAACGCGACAAGGCGACGCTCGCCGGCGCCAATGGCTGGCCGCATGCCCCGGCGCTGCTCGAAGACGATTATAACTTCGAGGATGTGCTGCAGGTCGGCTGCATCCTGAACACTTTCATCAACCGCGCCGATGTCGTGAAGATCGCCTGCCTGGCGCAGCTGGTCAACGTCATCGCCCCGATCATGACGACGCCGGGTGGTGCGGCATGGCGCCAGACGATCTTTTATCCGTACTACTTCGCTTCGGTCTATGGTCGCGGCACCGCGCTGAAGCTGATGGTCGACAGTCCGGCTTACGACGTCGAGGATGTCGGCAGCGTTCCCTATCTCGACGTCTCGGCCGTCCACGACAAGGATGCCAAGACCGTCACCTTCTTCATCGTCAACCGCCACGGCACGGAAGCGCTCGATCTCGACGCCAGCCTGCTTGAATTCGGCAACCTCAAGGTCATCGACGACCAGGTCGTCGCCCATTCGGATCTCACCATCACCAACACGGCCGAAAAGCCGAACAATGTGGTGCCGGTGAAGGCCAGCGGCTCGACGTTCGCCGATGGAAAGCTGACGGCGAAGATTGCGCCATTGTCTTATCGCGTGATCCGGCTGCAGGCCTGATCAATTAAATCACGATAACTGATACATATCGAAGATATGTTGACATCGTAATTGTATGATTTAACGTCAGCGCACCAGATTTGACGTGCCACTGGGAGGAGAAGATGGGAGCAACCGCTTCTGTTTTGGCACCATCATGGACGGAAGGCCGCCTGCTCGCCAGAGCAGGCGCCATTCGCGCCACTTCGTGCCAGCCATGTGTTCATATCGGATTTTCGGATTCTGACTGCAGCTTGGGAGCAGCCGGATGACGGCCAATATCGAAATCAGCAATGTCAGCAAGCGTTATGGCTCGATGACCGTGCTCGATGGCCTGTCGCTGTCGATCAAGGCCAACGAGTTCATGGTGTTCCTCGGTCCCTCTGGTTGCGGCAAATCCACGCTTCTGAGGATGATCGCCGGGCTCGAAAGTGTCGATGAAGGCACGATCTCGATCAACGGCGAGCGTATCGACACACTCCCACCCGGCCAGCGCGACATCGCCATGGTGTTCCAGAGCTACGCGCTCTATCCGCACATGACGGTTGCCGACAACATGGCCTTCGGACTGCGCAACATCGCGGTACCCTCGGATGTGATCTCGGCGCGCGTGGCCGAGGCCGCCCGCATGCTCGAGATCGGCCATCTTCTGGAGCGCAAGCCCGGCCAGCTCTCCGGCGGCCAGCGCCAGCGCGTCGCCATCGGCCGCGCCATCGTCAAGGAGCCGAAGGCCTTCCTGTTCGATGAGCCCTTGTCGAACCTTGATGCGGCGTTGCGCGTACGCACTCGCGTCGAGCTCGCGCAGCTTCGCAACCGCGTGAAGTCGACGATGATCTTCGTGACCCACGACCAGATCGAGGCGATGACGCTTGCCGACCGCATCGTCGTCATGAACAACCGCAAGATCGAGCAGATCGGCTCGCCGATGGAGATTTATTCCCGCCCGGCCAGTCGCTTCGTCGCCACCTTCGTCGGCTCTCCGACGATGAACTTCCTTGATGTTGGGATTGCCGAAGACAACGGTTTCATCAGCGCCAAGCTGCCTGACGGCACGCAGCTCAAGACCGCGATCCGTTCCGCTGGCGTTGCCGGCGGCGCGTATGCGCTCGGCATCCGCGCCGAAGCGGTGAAGCTTGCAAATGGCGTGCCCGCAACGACGACAGGAAAGGTCGATGTGCTTGAGCGCCTGGGCGACCGCACGCTGCTTTACACGCGCTTGAAGGACGGCAGCGTCGTCGTCGCCGAGGATATCGGCAACAGCCGCGTCGCGATCGGCGACGAGGTCGGGCTGACGCTCGATGGCAGCAGAACGCATCTCTTCGACGCCGAGGGTCGCGCTTGGCACAATGAGGAGCCGGGGCATGGTTGAGACCACCTTGTCAGGCACGGGGGCGCTGGCCAGGGCTTCGGCGCGTCTCAAGGTGCAGAACATCAATGCGCCGCTCTGGCGTAATGCCGTCTTCGTCCTGCCCTACCTGTTCTTCTTCGTCACCTTGCTGGTGGTGCCGCTGTTCTGGGGCATCTGGCTCAGCCTGCACAAGGCGGATGCCTTCGGCGTCGGCCGCTTCGTCGGCATCGACAACTATTTCAGGCTGTTTCGCGACAAGATCTTCATCCAGGCGATCGGCAACACCTTCTATTTCGTACTGCTGACCGTGCCTGCGCTCGCCATCATCGGCCTTATGCTGGCTCTTGCCTTGAACCGCAAGACGCGCACAGCCGCGGCTCTGCGCACGATCTATTTTTCATCATCGGTTCTATCGGTCACCATCGTCACGCTGATCTGGCGCATCGTCTTCATCGGCAATTTCGGCCTGCTCGCCACCATCTACGGCTGGTTCGGCGCAACGCCGCCGGCGTTTCTCTCCGATCCGAAGCTGGCGATGATTGGTATCGCCATTGCGACGATATGGTGGTGCATCGGCCTGCCGATGATGCTCTTCCTCTCCGCTTTGCAGCAGATCCCGGGTGATATCTACGAGGCCGCGGCGCTCGACAATGCCAGCCGCTGGCGCACGCTCTGGTACATCACGCTGCCCTCGATCCGCCGCACCTTCGCGCTGGTCGTCATCATCCAGATCGTCTTGCAGTTCCAGCTGTTCGGCCAGGCCAAGCTGATGACCATGGGCGGCCCGAACAACGTCTCCAAGCCGATCGTCTTCTACATCTACGAAGCGGCCTTCACGAAATGGGATCTGGGGCTGGGTGCCGCCGCCTCTGAAATCCTCTTCATGCTGATCCTCGTTGCTGCCATGGCGCAGTACGTCATTTCGCGCCGAAAGGGAGAAGAAGGATGAGCCTCGCAACAGGTGGCAATATGGTCGGCCGTTCGGTGGGCGACCGCGTAATCCTCTTTCTCGCCATCCTCTGCGCGCTGGTTATGCTTGCGCCGGTGCTGTGGGTGATCGGCCTGTCGCTGAAGGACAACAAGGAACTGATGGCGGACATGAACTCCGTCTTCAACGCGCCCTACACGATCAACAACTATATCAACATTCTGGCGACCTCGTCCGTGTTCCGCTGGGTGATGAACAGCGTAATCGTCGCGGGTGGACTTACCATCGGCACCCTGGTGCTTTCGTCGCTCGCAGGCTACGGCTTCGCGCGCCTGAACTTCCCCTATCGCAACACGCTTTTCATCATCGTACTGCTGGGGCTGGCGGTTCCGGAGCAGGCGGTGCTGATCGCCCGTCACCAGCTGTTCAGTTGGCTGAAGTTCCACAACACCTATCACGGGCTGATCCTGCCCGGTCTGTCGGCACCCTTTGGGGTGTTCCTGATGACGCA
This sequence comes from Hyphomicrobiales bacterium, assembly GCA_900472605.1. Taxonomy (GTDB): domain Bacteria; phylum Pseudomonadota; class Alphaproteobacteria; order Rhizobiales; family Rhizobiaceae; genus Rhizobium. The sequence goes on from UCJD01000012.1 coordinate 149,656, forward strand.
GTATTTCCGCGCCATCCCGAAGGAACTCGACGAGGCGGCACTGCTCGACAATGCCAGCCGCTTCAAGATTTTCTGGAAGGTGCTCTTGCCGCTGACGGTTCCCGCGCAGGCGACGCTCGGCATCTTCACCTTCCTCGGCGCCTGGAACGATTACTTCTGGCCGCTGATCTCGGGAACGAAGAAAGAAATGTATACGCTGACGGTCGGCATCGCCTCGACACAGACCAACTTCGCGCAGTCGGAAGGCCTCGGCTTCCTGATGTCGCAGGCGGTCTTTGCCAGCGCGCCGATCCTTATTCTCTACCTGTTTTTCCAGAAATACATCGTGACGGCAGTCTCAGGCGCCGCCGTGCGCTGAGGCTTGAAGCGGTGACGTCGCAACCGGCTTCCGGGGAGGAGGCCAGCCAAAGGGGTAAAGCCCCAAAGAGGAGGAGAAGGGCATGACACATCACTTCAGGAAATACATGTTGGCGGCGGCGTCGGTGATCGCGCTCGTCGGCGCGTCGCCTGCATTCGCCGCGACCGAGCTCACGGTGCAGCGCTTCTTCGGCGCCTGCGATGCCGATTGGGGCAAGAACACCGATGTCAGCAAGGCGGTCGGCGAGTGCGGTATCATCACCTCGCTGATCAACAAGTTCAACGCCGACAATCCCGATGTGCATGTGACCGTGACGACGGTCGAATGGCCGGGCTATGACCAGCTCACTGCACAGTTCGCCGCTGGCGACCCGCCCGATATCGTCACCATCCACCAGTCGGTGCTCGCTGATTACCAGAGCAAGGGCCTCATCATGCCGCTCGACGACGTGCTGAAGTCCGTCGGCGTCGCGCCCGCCGATTTCACTGATGCCAGCCTCGGCGGCGTGACAAAGGACGGCAAGATCTACGGCCTGCCGATCGACAATTGGACCATGCTCTACCACATCAACATGGACCTCTTCAAAAAGGCCGAACTCGTCAACGCTGACGGCACGCCGAAGCTGCCAACCAGCCCTGAGGAACTTCTGGCCCAGGCCAAGCAGTTCAAGGAAAAGACCGGCAAGCCCTATTTCGTTCAGAACCTCGCCAACGAGGTCGCGCTCTATACCCGCAATCTCTACACCTACCTCTTCCAGCAGGATTCCGCGTTCTTCGCAGATTCCAAGCAGGTGAAGATCAATACGCCCGAGGCCAAGAAGGTGCTCGAGATGTACAAGGCGATCTATGACAATGGCGATACGGTCAAGGATCTCGACTACGCCGCCAGCATCAATGCCTTCCTCGCGGGAGAAGGCGGCGTGCATCTGAACGGTACATGGGTAATCGGCGATTACAATGCCTCGTCCGAGACGGCGGGCACGGCACTCAACAAGGGCGGCTATGCCGTCTATCCCTATCCGCAGCTTTTTGCTGGAAAGAAGGCGCAGTATGCGGATGGCCACAGCTGGGCGGTTTCGACAAAGGACCGTTCCGATGAGGAAAATGCCGCGATCGGCAAGTTCCTGAAGTTCTTCCACGACAATGATTTCGACTGGTCGCGTACCGGACACCTGCCGGCGGTCAAGTCCGTCCTCGACTCGAAGGAATTCAAGGCGCTGCCGCACCGCGACACGATCGCCTCGATCGCCACACTCGGCACCGCTTTGCCGTCGACCGTCCAGCGCCAATTCGCCATCCAGGACATCATCGGCCAGGAAATGAGCGCGGCGATCACGGGCCAGAAGGACGTCGATGCAGCGCTTGCCGACATGGAGTCGCGCATCAACGAACTGCTCGCCAACATCTAAGGCTCACTCTCTCCCGAGCCGAAGAGCAGATGCCCGTCGCTGGTCTCGCGGCGGGCATTTTCAATTCCTGTTACCTGCCGAGGCCGACCTCGCCGTCCTCGTAGATCCGAACGCGGACGTCCTCGTAGGAATGAAGCGTCGGATGCGACGTTTCGAGATCGTGGTGCTGCGTTGCCGTGATGACCAAGACATCGGAGCCTGCCGCTTCGCCAGCCAGGATACCGGCCTGCACATCTTCGAACACCAAGCATTCGCTCGGGCTGAAGCCCAGGCGCTCGGCGCCCAGGATGTAGCATTGCGGGTTCGGCTTGCCGATCTCCACGTCCTCGGCAGTCACGATGAATTTCGGGATTGGCAGGCCGGCCGCTTCCAGGCGCTTGTGCGCAAGCCGAAGTGGTGACGAGGTAACGATCGCCCAGCGGTCCGTCGGCAGCGCGGCCAGGAATGCCGCAGCACCAGGGAGCGCGAAAACGCCTTCCACATCGTTGATCTCAGCTTCGGTGATCGCTGCGGCTTCCGCGACCGGATCGACGCCGGGCAGGTTCAGCTTGGCGATGGTATCGACGCCGCGCGCGCCGTGCATGGTCGGAAGAAATGCCTCGACATCCAGCCCCTGGCGCGCAGCCCATGCGCCCCAAACGCGCTCGGCGGCGAGCAGAGAGCTAAGGATCGTGCCGTCCATGTCGAAAAGGAAGGCGGAGTAGGGGCGGTCGAAGCAGGAAGGCGTGGTATCCGGCAATGGACGAGCTTTCTCATCTGTGACGGACAAACGTGCTCGCCCATCTTCGTTTCTCGCCAGCGGAGATACCTGATCCGCTTAGCTATTGAAACCGCCAGAAGGATAAAACTTGCCTCCCCAAGCCGGGATCAGTGGAGGTCCAGGCTGAGCTGCTGCCCCTTGATCTTGGGTAGCGGCAGTCCGATCTCGATCTTGCCGAAGACGCGGCGGCGTCGTTCGGCATCGCGCTCCCGCTCCGCGCGTGACGCGGCCACGACCGCCAATGCGTTTGCTATGACTTCCTCAGTTCTTGTCATACGCTTACCTCGCTATTTGTTCTTGTTATGTTCCATTTTTAGAACAACGTCAAGAGCGGTTAGCTTTGGCGCGTTTTGCATGGGAATGGCTGTGGAGGCGCGTCAGGCGCCTTGCCGGGATTTATCGGGCTTATTGCTTGCCTTCGGGATGTGTCGCTTCCTTCAGGTCCGCCAGCCCACGGTATCCATCCTTGCTGCCGACTGCGGCGGCCGCATTGAAGATGCGCTCGGCATCTCCGTACATTTGCAGGTTCATGTAGCTGTAGCCCCTGAGCACCATCAGGTCGATGCGCTCCTGCTGCAGCTGCGCGCGCTGATCAAGGTAGACCAGTGCTTCGCGGTAACGCTTGGCGGTAAAGGCAGCAAGCGCTCGGTCGGCAAGGATGGAAACCTGCAGTTCCGCGGCCCGCTGGCGGGTTTGTGGCGCCTTTGTTGCCGCGACGGCCGCATTGTTGGACAGACCGGCGCGCAGATAGGCCAAACTCTGGCCATATGCCGCGTCCTCGCGAACCTTGCGGGTCGGGCTGGCAAGCGCGGCCTCGAAGGCTTCCACGGCCTCCATCGGCCGGTTCAGATCCATCAGGCACCAGCCACGGGTCAGCGCGCTTTGAGGATCGAGCAGGCGGGCGTCAATGGTCGTCGCGCAACCGCGTGCCTGTCGTCCTCCGCGCGCGGCGGGGGCAGGCTGGGTCGCTTGCTGCATCGGGCGCCGGGCTGGAGCGGCTGTAGCAACCACCGGAGCGGGCTCGGCGATCACTTGCGGTTGGTAGGTTTGCGCCTGCGGCGCCTGAATCTGTTGCGGCTGCATCTGCTGAAGTTGCGGAGCCTGACCGGGTCCGGGAAGAGGGGCCTGCGCCGGCGGCGTCAATGCCGAGGTCTCGCCGAGCTGGGCGATGCGCGCCGAGCGCCCTGCCCAGAGGCGCTGCACTTCTGCGACGCCCCTTCTGTCGTTCAGCTGTTCGCGCGTAATGACCAGGCCGTATGCAGAGGGCTCGTCATCCGGCTTCCAGCGCAACGCCGTTTCAAACCAGCGCGCCGCTGTCTGTGGCTGATTGAGCGAGCGGGCGTACCAGCCGAACTGCTGCGCTGTCGGTACGTATTTCTGCGCGATGATCTCGGCTGCTATACGGCTCAGAACGTCCTCGGGAATATTCGCCGGCGGCTGCAGGGCCATCAGATTGGCTGTGGCGGCCAGATAGGTCGCGGTCGCATCCTTTGAATCGCCGCGCCACTTGTACATGATGTCTTCCGCTTCCTGCTCCTTCTTTTCCGCGATCAGAGCCAGCGCCAGGCCTTGCGAAGCGCTGGCGGAATCTTCCTTCGTGCGTGCGGCGCGGAACCACTTTTCCGCATCGGCGTAGTTCTCGCGGCGCAGGTGATACCAGCCCAATAGCAGATTGTCGGAAGCAAGCCCCTGTGTCTCCGCCAGACGCTGCACCAGCGTCAGGTAATCGGGCGAGACGGCGAGGTCAGGATTGGCGTTGCCGGCGGCGACGAAATTGCGCGCGAGGTCGTTGCGGATGCCGTCGAATTCGCGACCGCCGTTTCCATCCGGCCGCTCAAGCCCCAGCAGAACCTGCATCGGCGCATAAGGCAGCAAGGCAGACGCCTTCTGTACCGTGGCCAAGCGCTCCTGCGGGTTGGTGCAGGCCTTCAGAATGTAGGTGTAGGCATCCTGTGCCCGTTGCATGCGGTCGGTACGGGCAAACGCTTCCGCCACGCGCCACAGCACATCGATGTCCGCGCAAGTGAGCAAGCTCGGCGCCGCCGCGCCGATCTGCACGACGGTCGTATATTGCTTCAAGTCGGAGGCGTTCACCAGGCGTGCCCGTGCCTCTGCCACATCCAACCGGTCGAGCAGGTCAGACGGAGGTTGCCAGCCGGCTTCGGCTCCCTGCCGGTCTGCGATCGCCTTGCGAAGCTCGGCGTAACGGCCCTCGGAATAAAGCTGCCACATGGCCTCAAGTTGCTTGTCGCCACTCTGGGGAACGGCGAGCGGATCAGCCGGCGGCACCCAGTTCGGATAGAGCGCTTGAAGACGCGAGATCTCGGCCTGCAATCTGGCCTTGTCGCCGCGGCTCGCGAAATAGCGAAGCGCGCTCTCATCAACCTTCGGCGCGGTAGGTTCGGTGCCCGACGATGCTGGAGCCGGTCTCTGCGCTGCCGGTTGTTGCGGCTGCGCCTGGGCGACAGCGTCTGGCTGCGGCGCGGCCGTATCGCCTTGCGGCTGCGCGTTGAGCGAGGCTTGGGCGCCTGCCGTTGCCTGTATCTGCTCGGCGATCGACTGCATGTCGGCGGCAGGCCGCTTAGCCGCGCCGTCGGGGCCGCTGATCCGTCCCATCAGCATCAACTGGGGTGTTGCCGCGGGCTCGTTAAGGCCCAACATATCCTGGATGGCGGCGCGGTCCTTCAGGGCGGTGACAAGACCTGCCACCACCACTGCGACCGACACTGCGACAAGCGAGGATTTCAAAGGCACTCTGGATGTTTCTCCGCGACGAAGGCCAACCCCAGGAGCTGAAGGGTCGATGGATAATAAAGCGATGGCGCGAACTGCCGGGACGACGCAGGCAGCTTCGTTCCTTGTGTTACACAGGCCACAACATCGTTAACAATTCTATAACCAGCGTCGCCGAGCGATTGCTTCGGCCGGCCCGCCTTCAAGTCTATCGTCGCCGGGGTCCCATCGCCCGTGGTCATTCCAGCTGTCAATCTTAAGAGCAATTCCTTGTCCGAAACTCCCGCCCGGGCGAGATATAGCGGGATGCGAATGGCATTGTAGCCGAACTCTGCATCGAACCCGTCGGCCGGTTGCGGCTGGCGGTGAAGGCTCACCCAGTCGGCCGGCAGCTTGCGTGGTCCGAACTGCATGGAACGAAGCAACGCCAATCCGTCCTCTGTCAGCGCATTCCACGCATCGGACGGGGCAAGCAGAGCCATGACGGGAATGGCCTCGTAAATCCAATAGGACAGATTGATGACCGGGCCATCCTTGCGGCCGGGAGCATTGAAACCCTCTACGCCGGGAAGCAGGATTGTACGTCCACCCGATTTGACGACGGCGTTGGCCAGAAGCGCATTTGCGATTTTGGCAGCGGCTTCGAGATAGTCGTTGTTCTTCCAAGCCGAGCCCGCCAGCGCCAAGGCGTAAGCGATGAGCATGTCGCCATCGGATGCGTTGTTGGCATCGGTCACATGCGGCTTGGCCGACGGGTCCCACTTCCATACGGCAAGCCCATCGTCGCGCAACAGCAACTCGGTCCGGGTAAAGTACCAGATCTGCTCGAAGTCGGCCTGGTCGTTGGCGAGATAGGCGAGCCACAAGCCGTAGCCCTGTCCCTCGCTGTGGCTGATATTGCCGTTGGCGTTGTCGATGATCCGACCGCTGGGGTCGAGGAACTTCGCCTTATAGGCGCTCCACGACGCCGCATCGATCCTCGCTGTCTGGGCGCAGGCAGGCTGCTGCAATCCAAGCAGCGATGCGAGCGCCACTGCCAGCATTATCGTCAGCCATTCCTTCATTCGCGACGGCCCAGTCTTGAGAGCATGCCGGCCGTGGCAACGCCGATCAGCAGCGACAGCACGACGAGCAGCACCGCGTAGGACAGCACATTGGTCGAGAGCCAGTTTGCCGCGATCAGTCGATAGTTTGCAAACGTCCAGCTCTCCGTCGCGATGAAGTCGAAACGGCTGACCGGCACGGTATCGATCTTGCCGGTCGCAGCCGAATAGGTCGTCACGTGCCCCTCGATCTCTGGCCAGTTCAGCTGCGCTGTCATGGCGTCTGCGCCTTCTCTGAGGTCTTTTGCGGATGGGGCCGTCACGATCGTCCAGGTCCCGTTGCCGGCTGTATTCGCGCCTTGTGCGATCATAAAACTGTTGGTGTTTGAAGGCGTGAACACCTGCTCGGCGCCGGGCACGAATTGCAACGTGCTCAGCGAGATATCGAAGTTGCGTCGCAGCCATTCCTGGAAAGAGGTGATCTGACCCTGCCAGACGCCGCCACTGACCTTGGAACGCCATTCGTCAAACATCACGTTGGTTTCGCTGGGCGTCGTCTGCGTTGCGGCAAGTGGTCTCCAGGTCGCCTGGCTGGTTGTCGCGATATTGAGCTGCGAGAGCACCGCCTGCGGCATTTGCGATATGGAGCCGACGAATATGGCGTCGCGTTCGCCGATCGCGCCCGGCGACGCGGCAGGCTCGACGTCGATCGGCCGGCCGGCCATCAAGGCCATCTGGCCGAGCAAGGTCGCGGTGGCAGACAGCGTATCGGCATCCACGCGGTCGATAAAGAGCGGTGTGGGAGCGGCGGCGCGGCTATAGGGATAGCCTGTTCCCGCAAGCGCCGCGAGATTGGGACGCTGGCCGACCCGGGCGAAGTCAGGCATGTGAAACTCGCTGGTGTCGAACAGCGCGAAACGTGGCCCGGCGCCAGCCGCCGTTCCCGGCACGCACACATTGTCCTCGTCCGTCTGCAGGATCGTTTCGATCGATACCGAGTTCAAGCCGGGCTTGAAGTGGCGCATCGTCACGCGAATAGGCAAGTGACGATAGATGCCGCCGCCTCTCGTGGTGATCGGCAGCGTCGAGGCGATGTTGCCGTTGACGTAGACGTCGATGTGGCTGCCCGGCAGCACATTCTGCGTATAGGCGGCGTCGAGCAAAACGGTCGCCTCGCCATAGGCATTGGCGTAGAAATCTGCGGGCACCGCGATATTGAAGGTTGTGCGGAAGCGGCGGCCCGAAAACTCGGTCGATTTCACACCCAGCTGGGAGAAGGCGATCGTCTTGTCGGCAAAGATCAGTGGTGCATCGGGCGCGGTCCACCGCTGCGTGGCGAGTGCGTCACGGCGCACCGTTACAGCGCGGTCAGTGGTCGAGACGATGGTCTCGATCGCTGTGGAAATCGCCGGCCACGAGGGACCAGTGATCAGGAGCACGGTCTGGCCGGAGCGCGGATCAGTCGCGAAGGTTGCGAGCGGCGCCGTCTGCGCGGCGGCCGGCACGGCAAACAGCGGCTGCAGTTCGCTGGGGGTGCCTACCACTACCGTCATCCGCCCCGGCGACGAGGGAGGCAGGGAGCCGCTCGTGAACGACATTGTCTGGTTCGGCATGCCGCTCAGGATCGAGAGGCCTTGCACGAGCCTCAGCAACGGCTTCGTGGTTCCCGGTTGCTCAAGCCCGGGCACGACGAAATTAAATGCCGTCTGGCCCGCGCCATCGACGCCGATGGCCCGAATGGCGTCGGTACTGGAGAACTTGGCGGCCTCCTCGCCGACGAACGTCAGATAGGTCTGTGCCGGGTCGATGTCGGACCAGAGCTCATAGGTAGACTGCACACTACAATCTGTGCGATGGCGCTGCACCGCTTCGATCGTCAACAGGTTCGCGCCTGGCTGCAAGAGGCGCGGCGGCACGCTGAAGGACACGGTCGACGAGCCATCTGGCGAGCCAACCGGTTGCTCTCCGATGACCCTGTTATTGAGCAGGACGGTGAACTTCGAGCTCTCGGGCGCAACCACGATTGCATTCTGGTAGCTGAAGTTGAAGGTCGCCTGCGCCGCCGCCTGCTCCGGCGTTAGATACACCGACCATGACCTGCGATCATACTCGCCGTCCAGCCCGAGCTTTGCGAAAGGTACGACGTAGCGGCGCGATGTGCCGGGTGGCAGGGCGGCGGAAGCCGCGGCTGCCGCCGATGCGGATGGCGTCGGTCGCGCGGAGCGAGCTCCCGTCTGCGCTGCGGGCGAAGGCGGTGATGCTGGCCCCGGCTGCGCGGTTGGGGCTTCCGCTTGGACAGGCGAAGATATCGACTGTTGCGCAGTTGGCGTTGTGGGGCTGATGGCGAAAGGTTGGAGAGGCGTAACCGCCGTGGGCGGGGCGGCAGGTGCGGGCGTTGCGGGTGGCTGGGTAGCAACCGCCGGCGCGGGCGAAGACGTTTCGGTGGGAGGGGAAGCCGGTGGGGTCGCCGGAAGCGTCAGACGTGGGACGACGGACATTGTTTCCGGCGGCCGTTCACCCGACATGTCGAAGGGCGACGTCTGCGCATAGGCGAGCGCCGAGGCGGCAAGCAGGAAACTGAGGGATGTGGCGATCCTGCGCATCAGCCATTCACCTTGGAGACTTGCCGTTGTTCTTCGCGTTCCGGACGCATGCTGCGGAAGAAATAGACCAGGCCGCGGCTCGTTTGGTAAAACGCGAGCCCCACGAACCAGATGGTTCCGCGGATCAGGCCCGGATTGCGCCGACGGCCTTCCTGGAATTGCGTCCACTGCGCGGAGTTTGCAAACATCAGGTCGGCGATCAGCCGGTGATCGAGCGCGCTCTTCGGGACATATTGGCAGCCCACCGCAAGCAGTCCGTCCGTCGGCTGGATGTTGCGGACCACCAGCGGCAGCGTTTCGAGATCGGCGCCGCTGAACGGGCGGAAGCGGACCTCGCCTTCCACGCCGACCAGCGACTGCTCCAGCTGCTTGTCGAACACATGCAGGCGGGCGCCATGCACCGACACGTCCTCGATCGACGCCGTGTACCACTTGCCATTGATGCCGAACTCCGCCCGGCGGTTGACCCGCACGCGGCGCGACGAGGCCCGTTCGCCGCGCTCCGACACGACGCCCAGCGCGCAACCGGCCATGATCAGGTTGATCAGGTTCCAGCCGCCGACGACGAGCGTGACATCGGCCTTATAGGGTTCGGTGTAGATGCGGTAGATGGTGACGATCAGCGCGATGATCTGCACCGCGAAGATGACAAAGAACGGACGGCTGATTTCCGACAGTCGGCTGACGGCGATCGACTCGTCCTTTGCCGTCACCTTGAAAGTCGGCTTTCTCGGATTGAGCATCACCGAGATCACCGCCGGCAGCAGATGCACCGTCTGCACATATTCGTAGAGCTCGGAGATCCACGGCCAGCGGAAAGACCCATAGAGATAGTTCTGCATGATGAGGTTCACGAGCATGTAGGCGAGCGTATAGGCCAGGAACTCGCCGCCGGAGGCGGTGAAGATCTCAAGGTCGAAGAACAGGTAACATAGCGGCGCGAACAGGAAGACCGTACGCGGGAAGGGAAAAAGCCAGAACAGCGTGGACGACATGTAGCAGAAGCGCTGCGGGATCGTCAGTCCGCGCTTGAGCAGCGGGAAGCGGAACCTGAGGATCTGCATCATGCCCTGCGCCCAGCGGCTGCGCTGGCCGATGAAGCTCGCGAACGTCGCCGGCTGCAGGCCGGCAATCAGCGGCTTGTCGACGTAGATGCTGTTCCAGCCGCTTCCGTGCAGCGCAAGCGCTGTTTCGCAGTCCTCGGTGATGCTGATGCCGCTGAAACCGTTCTGTGATTCCAACGCCTTGCGGCTCAGAACCGCCGCCGAGCCGCAGAAAAAGGCCGCGTTCCACTTGTCGAGTCCGCGCTGGATAATGCCGTAGAACATCTCGTTCTCGCTCGGCATGTTGTCGAAGGTGCGCAGATTGCGCTCCAGGGGATCGGGGTTGATGAAGAAGTGCGGTGTCTGGACTAGGAAAAGCTTCGGGTCGTCGTCGAAATAGCCGACGGTCTCCAGAAGAAAGTCGCGCGCCGGCGCGTGGTCGGCATCGAAAACCGCGATCAGTTCACCCGTCGAGTGCTGCATGCCGTTGTTGAGATTACCGGCCTTGGCGTGCTCGTTGCGCTCGCGTGTGAGGTAGCGGACGCCGATTTCCTCGCAGAGCTGCTTGAGTTCGTTGTGGCGCGCGACGGCTGCCTGCGCCTCAAGCAGCTTGTTCGAATTGCGCTTCTGTACCGTCCCGCCGTCGTCGAGCAGCCAGACGGTCAGCTTGTCCGCCGGATAGTCCATCGCCTTGGCGGCAGAGAGCGTGTTGGCGAGAAGGTGCGAGTCCTCGTTATAGGTCGGCACGAAAACGTCGACGTGCGGGAAACGCTGTAGTTTTCCCGCACGTGAAGGGCGCGGTGGCAGAGGGGTGGCGACAATGAAAAGGCTGAGCGCCAGCATCGCGACGCTGTACATCTCGGCGAGATAGAGCATCAGGCCGGGAATGAAGTTTTCCGGCTGATTGATCGGGGGCAAGGTGCTGGTCGTTCGCCAATAGACATAGCGCATGACGATCGCGGTACCGAAGGCGAGCGCGATCAGGCGCCACGTGCCTTCTCCCTTCAAGCCCTTGATGATCGCCATTACGGCAACCACGGTGATGCTGGCGATCAGCTGCGCTTGCAAATTCACCGGCAAGGTCACCAGCGCAATCACACAGATCGCAACGACTGCCCAGATCAAGATGCTGCGGGCCTTATGCATCGGCTTTCCTTTAAAGGCATTGCGCCGACACCGTTTCCGGTCCCGGCCTAGCTGATCGTCATCTCTGGCAGGCGGCACTTGCCGCGGTACTGCCGATGCATTCGGGCGAAGGAACGTTCACGCCGCTCGCGGTCATAGTTTGCTGCGCGGCTTGCTGGCGCGCGGAACCGCCCGCTAGCGCGGGTGCTTCCATCGGCGCCTGCGGCGCGTTTTCGGAAAGGTCGGGTCCCGGTACGCGAGGGCCGATCGCTTGCGGCAAGGTGGGAGCCGCTGGCGCCGCGGCGGCCGGGCGAACGACCGCGCGTCTTACAGGCGCAGGGCGCGAGAAAGTCTGCGCCGGCGCCGGTTCGTAACCGATCGGCATCGGCGTGGAGCGATAACCGCCTTCGTCGGGATAGATCGGGTTCCCGGGGCGTCCAAGCGTCGGGCCGCCCCCTTGCGTCATGCCGTAGGGGTTCCAGATTTCGCCGTTGAACGTACCGATGACAGTGTATCCATACATGACGCCCAGCAACTGGCGCTCAGTGGCGCGGGCATCACATAGGCGTAGACGGACCTGGATCATGCCAAAATTGCGGGCTTGCGTCTGGTCCGATCGGCTGGAACGGATTTGCTGCCACCCATAGACGCAAGTGTCGCCGTTGCGGCTGGTGCCGGAGGCATAGCCGAAGGGGCCGTAGCTGTTTTGCAGGAACGTCGTGGAGCGCGCCATCCTTACGCCGGGGACGGAGGCAACCATCTCGCGGGCAAGAGTGCTCTCGTTGACCATCCTGTAGGATGAGTTGCCTGCTCCGGGGTTCTCGCCCCGACCGCCGAGAAACTGCACTTTGAGGAAGTTCTGGCCGGGGACCGAGGACGACGTGAACAGCGAAATGGATTGATCGACGCCATTGCCACGCTTTTGCTCGACGACGCTGACGATCGACGGTCCGCCGGGCGGCGGCAAGACAAGCGCTTTCTCGCTCGCTATTGTTTCAGCGGCGTTCGGTTGTCTGATATTTCCCGTCGATGTGCAGCTGGCAGCAAGACCAGCCAACCCAGCAAGGGCCATCAATCTTAGCAAACCCATGTTTCCGATCGCCGCAATCGTATTTCCCTGTATCCGGCGCAATTTTGGCGCCTGATTTCGAATCAACGACCAGACGGCCGTTAATCATTCTAAACGACGGATATGGTTAACCAATCGTTAATTTACGGGTCATTGAAATGGGGACGGCAAGTTGCGAACACAAAAAGTTGCTTGCGTCGATACGTCGCCATCGGGGCGATGATGTTCAGGCAGCGGCAATAATGGCGCGACGCAATTAGATAGACCTAATAAAAAAGCCAGAAAAATACTTTAGAGAAGTTCTATGGTGTCAAACGTTCACCTCAAAACGGGCAGAGCCATGCGCACAAATCAGCCGCTTCGCTCAATCCACCGGCATTCATGAACATGCTACATGGGCTTATGCCGATCTGGACGTCTTAACATGTATCAACCGAACTGTTACGTAACTGCCAGGATCGGGCTCAGGCTCCGGTCGGTTGTTAAATACGGGATATAAAACAAAAAATTGGAAGCAGAGGCGAACCGCGCGGCTGTTTCCTCATAGACGTGCACAGGTTCTTCGAGGCAAGCGAGCGGCAAGCGGACATCGCTTTGGCCGCTTGCGGGTGGGGTCTCTTAGGCCAATTTTCACAATGAATACAGTCTGGCGGAGGGCCAGGGGGAGGAGGGAACGAAGGCTGCTCGGTTGAATCGAGCCCAAGTAAAGGCGAATATAGTGCAAAACAAAAATCAGCGGCATTTTTTCACCGTTCGTAGCGGCGTGCTTGTAGCGGCTGTTTCGATATTCATGGCCTCCTCTGCAGTGGCCCAGCAGGCTGCGGCTCCGCCACCCCCATCCGTGACAACCGTCAACATTACCAAGAGCTCGGTGCCGCTGAGCTATGAATATGCCGCTCGTATCTCGGCGTTTCGCCAGACGGAAGTGCGCGCCCGCGTCAGCGGTATTCTGCTTAAGCGCAATTTCGTCGAAGGCGCCCAGGTCAAGGCCGGCGACGTGTTGTTTCTCCTCGATCCCGCGCCCTATGAAGCCGCGCTGATGCAGGCGCAGGCCGGACTGAAGCAGGCACAGGCACAGCTCAGCCAGGGCATCCGCGAAGAAAAGCGCAACATCAGCCTCTTCGACCAGAAGGTTGGTAGCCAGAAAAGCCGCGACGATGCGATTTCGGCGCGCGAGCTCGCCGAAGCGGCCGTCGCTTCCGCCGAAGCCCAGGTCAAGACCGCCGAGCTCAATCTCGGCTACACCAAGGTGACTGCTCCGATCAGCGGCATCACGAGCCTTGAGCAGGTTTCCGAAGGTAGCTTGATCAGCACCGATTCAAGCCTGCTGACCAACATCACCCAGCTGGATCCTGTTTACGTCAACTTCTCCTTCTCGGATTCCGAGGCGCGGGAAGTGCGCCATCTCATTGATCTGATGAAGAGCAAGGGGCAGGAGGAGAAGCTGCGCGTCAAGCTGACATTCGGCGATGGTTCGACCTACGACCATGAAGGCGTTGTCGACTTCACCTCGGCGACCGTCGACGTCAACACCGGCACCATTCAGGCCCGTGCGATCATCGACAATCCGGATCGCCAGCTCATCCCCGGTCAGTTCGTCCGCGCGACGGTAAGCGGCGTGACCGCCGATGACGCGATCGTCATCCCTGAAGTCGCGTTGCTGCAGGGGCCGCAGGGCCAGTTCGTCTACACCGTCGGCAAGGATGGCAAGGCGAAGATCAACGCCGTCACGCTCGGCCAGAAGGTCGGCGGCAACTGGATCGTCAACTCGGGCCTTGAGGCCGGTGAGCAGCTGATCACCGAAGGCGTCATCAAGGTGCGCCCGGGCTCGGCCGTCAACGCAACGGCTGAAGCGGCCGCGGTCGATGCCGGCAAGGATACGAAAGAGACGGCTTCAAACTGATGGGTAACAGGTTCTTTATCGACCGCCCGGTCTTCGCGGCGGTCATTTCCATTGTCATCGTTCTGGCGGGCCTTTTGGCTCTGCGGGCGCTGCCGATCGCGCAGTATCCGGAGCTCGTGCCACCGCAGGTCGTCGTCACGGCCAGCTATCCCGGGGCAAGCGCCGAAACCGTCGCGCAAACCGTTGCCGCTCCGCTTGAGCAACAGATCAACGGTGTCGAGAACATGCTCTACATGCAATCGACAAACTCCAACAGCGGCACCATGCAGATCACGGTGACGTTCGCGCTCGGGACCGATCCGGACCAGGCCGCGATCAACGTCAACAACCGTGTCCAGCGTGCGACCTCCACCTTGCCGCAGGAAGTCACACGCCAGGGTGTGGTTGTCGCCAAGCGCTCCAACTCCATCCTCGCCTTCGTGGCGATGTTCTCCAACAACACGCAGTATGACCGTGCCTATGTCGGCAACTACGCGCTCTTGAACGTCATCGACGATCTCAAGCGTCTGCCCGGCATTGGCGACGTCAACGTGCTGGGGGATATCGACTATTCGATGCGCGTCTGGCTGCGGCCCGACAAAATGGCGCAATACGGCCTGACGCCGAGCGACGTGTCGACAGCCATCCAAGAACAGAATTCGCAGTTCGCCGCCGGCCGTTTTGGCGATCAGCCGAGCGCAACCGGGCAGCCTTTCACCTACAGCGTCTCAACGCAGGGCCGCCTGACGGATCCGGAAGCCTTCGGAAACATCATCCTGCGCTCGACCAGCAACGCCGCGACGCTGCGGCTGAAGGATGTCGCGCGCATCGAGCTTGGCACCAAGAGCTATGCGGTGCAGAGCAGCCTTAACGGCACGCCGGCGGTTCCGATTGCGATCTATCTGCAGCCGGGAGCCAACGCGTTGAACACGATGCACGAGCTCTCGACGCGCTTGGCGGAACTGAAGAAGTCGTTCCCTGACGGTATCGACTACCGCATTCCCTACGATACGACGAAGTTCATCCAGGTCTCGATCGAGGAAGTCATTCACACCTTCTTCGAGGCAATCGCCCTCGTCGTGATCGTGGTGTTCCTGTTCCTGCAGAACTGGCGGGCAACACTCATCCCTGTGATTGCGGTTCCGATCTCGATCATCGGCACCTTCGCCGGGATGTACCTGCTTGGGTTCTCGATCAACCTCCTGACGCTGTTCGGGCTGGTTCTCGCGATCGGTATCGTCGTGGACGACGCGATCGTGGTTCTTGAGAACGTCGAACGCCTGATGACGGTGGACAGGCTGTCTCCGAAAGATGCGGCGATCAAGGCTATGGGCGAAGTCACAGGTCCGGTTGTCGCGATCGTGCTCGTGCTCTGCTCCGTCTTCATTCCCGTCTCCTTCATGGGCGGGCTTGCGGGGCAGATGTACAAGCAGTTCGCCGTCACGATCGCGATCTCCGTGATCCTGTCAGGCATCGTGGCCCTGACGCTGACGCCGGCTCTCTGTGGTCTGATCCTGAAGCCAGGTCATCACGAACCGGCGCTGCCGTTCCGCGTCTTCAACCGCGCCTTCGAGCGACTGACGTCGGGCTACACGGCGGGCGTTCGCTTCTTCGTCAAGCGTTTTGCCATAGGACTCGTGCTCGTTGGCGCCTTGCTCGGTGCGACAGGCTACCTCTTCTACACCATCCCCGGGTCGCTCGTGCCCGACGAAGACCAGGGCTGGGTGTTGCAGGTCGCCATCCTGCCGCCGGCCGCAGCGCTTCCACGCACGGAGGCGGTCATGGATCAGGTGGTTGAAAACACCTCGAAGCTCGATGGCATCCACGATGTCTTCGCGGTCTCCGGCTACGATATCCTTGCCGGCGGCATCAAGAGCAGCGCCGGTGTGTCCTTCATCATTCTGGATGACTGGAAGGAGCGTACGACCGCTGCCCTCGACGCCCGCAACATGGCGGGGCCGATCATCGGCGCCAACAGCGGCATCAAGGATGGCATGGTTCTGGCCTTCAATCCGCCACCGATCCAGGGCTTAAGCACTACGGGTGGCTTCGAAGCCTATGTGCAGGACCGCGGCGGCAACGGCATTGCCAACCTTGCCGAGCAGGCGGGGGCTCTGGTGGCCGCTGCGTCCAAGCGCCCCGAACTGACAGCCGTGCGCACCACATTCGATGCTAGCGTTCCGCAATACCACGCGGATCTCGATCGCGAGAAGGCAAAGGCGCTCGACGTGCCGATCAACACGGTGTTCGATGCCATGCAGGCCACGTTCGGTAGCCTCTATGTCAACGACTTCACGCTCTACGGGCGCAACTACCAGGTCAATCTGCAGTCGGAATCGGCCTTCCGCCAATCGCCTGACGATCTGCGCCAGGTGTTCGTTCGCTCGACCAATGGCAGCATGATCCCGCTGGACGCGCTGGTGAAGGTCACGCGCATCATCGGCCCCGACCAGGTCGAACGCTTCAACGCGTTCAACTCCGCCAAGATCACCGGCAACCCGGCTCCTGGCTATACGTCGGGCGACGCCATCCGCGCGTTGCAGGAGGTCGCCAACGAAACCCTGCCGCCAAGCTACCAGATCGCCTGGACAGGCTCGGCCTACCAGGAACTGGCAACGGGTGGCGCGGGAACGCAGGCGATGCTCTTCGGCATCATCATGGTGTTCCTGATCCTTGCGGCGCAGTACGAGAAGTGGACGCTGCCGCTGGCGGTCATCACCGCCATCCCGTTCGCGCTGTTCGGTGCGTTGCTCGCAACGATGCTGCGCGGTCTCACCAACGACGTCTACTTCCAGATCGGCATGGTCACGCTGATCGGTCTGGCGGCGAAGAACGCCATCCTCATCGTCGAGTTTGCCGTTCTGAAGCGCTACGAGGGCCTGTCGGCCGGCGAGGCTGCGATCGAAGCCGCGCGCCTGCGCTTCCGTCCGATCGTCATGACGTCCCTGGCATTCATCCTGGGCGTCGTGCCGCTGGCGATCAGTTCGGGCGCTGGCTCGGCCAGCCGGCACGCCATCGGAACCGGCGTCATCGGGGGCATGCTCGCAGCGACGTTCATCGCGACCTTCTTCATCCCGATGTTCTACCGCCTGATCGCCTGGAAGGCGCCGAAGACCGCCAATACGCCGCAAGCGGCACCCGGCAACAATGCGGCGATCGCCCCCGGCGAGTAACAGGGTCTTTCGAACAGCGGGCCGGCGCGGACATGATGTCCACGCCGGCCCGAACCATTTCTGGGCCCGAACCATTTCTGGGGTGGAGCGGCAGTGCTGAAGCTGCGTGCGAATCTTTTAACGCCGCAGCGCTAATATGCGTCCGCAAACATGTTCTCTAACCCCCAGGGACCTTACATGAAGACGATTATCGTCGGGGCGCTACTTGCCGCCCTCATACCCGGCATAAGCCAGGCCAAGACGCTTGCATTCCCGAGCGACGCGCCCATTGCGCAGATCGCCATTCCCGACAGCTGGGAGCCCGAGGAAACCGAAACCGGTATCCAGGCGACGTCTGAAGATTCCGCCATCTATCTTTCGATCGACGTTGCCGACGAAAAGAGCACGGACAAGGTGATCGACGACGCCATTGCCTTTCTTCAAAAGAACGGCGTGAAGGTCGACGGCTCGACGCAGAAGAAGTCCGACGAGCCGATCAACGGCATGGACATGACCAACTTCGACTGGACCGGCACCGACAATGACGGCGCCGTCAACATCGGCCTCTCGCTGCTCTCGCCGAAGGCGGGCAAGCTCCTCGTCATCACCTATTGGGGATCGCAGGGAACGCAGGAGGCACATGGGCCCGAACTCCAGGCGATCATCAGCTCCCTGAAACCAGCAGCCGAATAATATAGCGCAGGCACGGCCCTGCCGTGCCTGCCTTTGCTCCCGAGGTCACCGTGCCCTTCTTCAAATCCTGTCTCCTTCTATCGCTTTTCGTGTTGTCGGCAGCGAGCCCGTCATGGGCCGACGCGTACAAGGCCGTCAGCAACACCGCCATGTCAGTCACCGGCGACATCTCGATGGACGACTTCAGCATCACCTTTGAAACGGGTGACGAGCTTTCGTTTTCCAATCTGGTTGCCGATCACTTCATCGTCGACGGCGAGCGCGTGCCGGCGTCCGTCTATCGCGTGGGTGATCCCTCGGACCCCGAGTTGCTGAATGGCAATCGCCTCTGCGGATCCGGGCCGGTCACCTATGTCGCGAATTGGTCAGCCGGCGATGGCCTGTCCGCCATCGCGGTGTTCACTGGTCGGCATGCGCCGAAAAGTTCCGACGAGATGTGCGCGTCCTATACGTTCGAGGAAGGTGTCGAGGAGTGAGCGCGCTGACGCTACCTAAAGCGGAACGGGTGCGGCCGGGACCACGTCATACGCTACCTTGGCTTCATCGGCCGCGGCGATAAAGGCGAGGCGCGCGTCTTCCGGCGATGCCTTGCCGATCGCGACGCCGTCGCAGACTTCCAGGGCGGAAAAGTAGGCTTTGCCTTCGGCGACCGGCCATGCGGTGAAAAGCAGTTTGAGCGCCTCACGGGTACTCGTGACCGTAAAGACGGCGCCGCTGCGCCGGCAGGCGATCAACACGGGGATCGTCCATGGTCTCGTGTCCAACGCTTATACCCCTCGGAGCGCAATCCATTGGCGGCCAGCCTTTGCAAATGCTGACACCGTGCTCTTAACATATAGTATGTTCTTTATGCATCAAGCGTGGGCGCTCGCAACAAAGCGCATGAAAAAACCCGGTGCGAGGGGCTGCACCGGGCTTTTGGTTGGACTGCATTGGGCTTGCTGATCCAGCAACGCGGATTTCAATACGTTGCGCAGTTAAAACCCTTCAGCTGAGAAAAGGTTCCCAAAGAATATCGGACGCAGTTCCTGTCGATCTTTCGGCCAACGGAGTAACCGTGAACCCGTTAGTCCTCGGCAACGCCGTTCATCAACCCATCGAAGACTTCAAGCATGGCGTCGGCGATTGCCTGGCCGAGCGCGTTGCCGGCCTGGCCGATCTCTTTATCGTCCATCTCTCGCGCCGCCAGCGCCAGCGCCGTGCCCTGTTCGCTGACAATCAGCTTGGCACGCTCGATCGCCCAAAGCGAAAAGTCGTTGCGGTTGTCGATCGTCACAGTGTCCGGTTCCATGGCCATTCCTCGGGTTCGCTTGCGCGTTCTTTAGCCCCTTTACCGGAAATATCGAAGCACAATCCTTAACGCGGCCACATGCTCGCGAGAGCCATGCGCGACAGTTCGTGGATGACCGGGCATCTGCTTGCCGCATTCACCGCAGGCGAGTGTCCCACATGATGACAGTCGAACTGCTAGTTGGGATCAAGGTTCTTCATGCCGCGGCGCGTATGCCGCAGTTCAACGATCTGGCGCATCTGTGCCAGTCTAAGTTCCAGCGCTGTCCTGTCCATCGACGGGGGCAGCTTGCTGAGTTCATCCGCAAGGATATCAATCTCCTTGAGGAGGAACGGTAAATCGAAACCTTCATGTTCCATGTTTTCCGCCATGCCATTCATGCAAGCGATTCTTGCCTGCATCGATTTACATGCTTCGCTGTCACGGCTAGGCGAGTCTCGTTCAACGTTCTTAATATCCAATAAACTATAGCCAGCATCGTCCCGAAATGACACCGAGCAATGCCAAGAGAGCACGAACGCACACGCTTTCCTACCCGGCACATGGTCCGGGTTGATAAACGCGTTCGAGCGGCCGAATTTCTCGACCGCTCGAAGCCGTTGTTGGATTGTGGAGGACGCGGCCTGACGCGGATCTAGTAGACGTCGCGAACGTAGCGTTTTTGGCGCTTCAATTCGTTGACGTAGGTCGTCGCGGCGTCAGCGGAGTGGCCTCCGTGGGCGGCTACGATGTCGTGCAGGGCCTGGTCGACGTCACGCGCCATTCGGGTCGCATCGCCGCACACATAGAAATGCCCGCCTTCTTCCAGCCAGGCGTAGAGCGCCTTGCCGTTTTCGCGCATGCGGGTCTGCACATAGATCTTTTCTGATTGGTCCCGCGAAAAGGCAAGGTCGAGCCGCGTCAGCAGCCCAGTGCTACTCATCGTCGCCAGCTCCTCTTCGTAGATGAAATCGTCGGCTCGGTGCTGGTCGCCGAAGAACAGCCAGTTCCGGCCGCTAGCGCCGCGTGCACGGCGTTCCTGCAAGAAGGCGCGGAAGGGGGCGATTCCGGTGCCGGGGCCGACCATGATGACGGGGGCAGCATCATCTGAAGGGACGCGGAATGCCTTGTTCTGGGATACGAAAATGCCGACCATCTCGCCTTCGGCCCGTTCCGCCAGATAGGTCGAGCAGACGCCGCCATGCTCGCGGCCGTCGGTGGTGTAGCGCACGCTGGCGATGGTCAGGTGCACACGCCCCTCGGCAGCCAGCGGGCTTGAGGAAATCGAATAAGCGCGGTGTTGTAGCGGCTTCAGCAGGCCGACGAAATCGGCGGCGCTCATGGCGCCACTGGGCAGCAATTGCAGCAGATCGAGACTGTCCTTGCCCCATAGCCAATTCTCCAGCGCCTCCTTGTCGCCATGGCGCAGGATGTGGCTGAGTTCGTCGTGGCCGGCGCGCCGTTCGATCTCGGCGATCAACTCGCGCGATGGCGTGGAGATTTCGAAGCTTGCCGTCAATTCTTGGTCCAGCGGCCGCGAGAGGCCGGGAAGGGCCGCATCTTTGTCGGCGCCCAGTCGCTCCAGAATGGCCGAGACCAGAATGGGATTGTTGACCGGCATGACGCCCAGGGCGTCGCCCGCTTCGTAGACCAATCCGCTATCACCGAGATCAAACTCAAAATGACGAATCTCCTTCGCCGAGGCGGCGCTGGAAAGCCGCTTGTTGACGGTAATGACCGACGAATAGGGCGACTTGCGGTTCCACTGCGATTTCTCGCGCGCCGGAAGTGCCATCGCCTCCGCCGGTGCGGCCGGCTCAGCCTGGCCACCATCGATTGTTGCTGCTATCGGCATGGCCTCACCCACCCAGGCCGAGGCGGCGTCCTCGTAGTCCACGTCGCAGTCGAGGCGGGTCGCCATCCGGCGTGCACCAAGCTGCTCCAGCCTTGTGTCGATCAGCTTGCCCGCCTGGCAAAAGCCATCATAACCGGTGTCGCCGAGCGCGAGAACGCCGAAGTTCATGGCCTCCAGCCGCGGCGCGCTATCCGCCGAAAGCGCTTCCCAGAAGAGTTGCGCATTATCCGGCATCTCTCCTTCGCCATAGGTGGAGACCACCACGATGACCCGCTTCATCGTTGCGAAGCGCGCCATGTCGATATCGTCGAGCGGCTCGACGACCGGTTGCATTCCGGCGGCGCGAGCCGCCGCCGCGGCATCCATGGCGACGCCTTCGGCATTGCCGGTCTGCGTGCCATAGAGGATATGCAGCGGGCTTGCGGACTGCTGTTGCGGCGTGGCCGCCACTGGGGTGCTGCCGTCGCCATCGATTGCCAGACGTGAGTGCAGGCCGGCCAGGAAACCGGAAAGCCAGGCGCGCTGGTCGCCATCAAAGGGGGCGTCGGCGGGGATATAGGGCACTTTCATCGTCACACTCGGCTGGTTCTGGCTGAAGTCGTAAGGTCGGAGACTGCGCGCTTGGCGAACAGTTCCTCGAAGCTCGGCAGGCGACCGATCTTTTCGATGTTTCGGGCGTGCTGGTGAATGATCCAGCCATAGGTACCCGGGCTATCCATTGACAGGATGTTGCGGCGCGAAAGCGCTTCCTTGTAGTCGGCAAGGCGCTTGGCGGCGATCATCACCGCCAGCTGCTCATCGCTGTGGCCGTCAATAGCGTCGCGTGAGTGCCGCATTAGCTTGCTCATCAGCGCGAAATCCTCCGTCAGGATCAGATTGCGCACCGCCTTTTCCACGGCAGGCTCGGAGGGGCCAAGTGCGTTGGGAACGCGCGCCATCGCCAGCCCCTGCGCCATGGAAAGGACGGTATAGTTGTTGAGCAGCGCAAACATCTCTTCCGTGTCGGTCTCGCCGTAACCCGGCACACGGCCGTTGAGCACCGGCTTGCGATCGCGATAGGCCAGTTTAAACTTGCGGACCTGATGGGCGGCTAGCGCCGAGGCCAGCTCCTCGATGAGCTCCTTGCGCGGCTTTGCCTTCAGGATCGCATCGCTGTCCTGGTAGAGCAGCAGCGCGCGCGGCATGCCGTAGACGAAATTGTGCTGCTCGCTTTCCCAATTCTCCAGTAACCATCGTGCCTTCGACGAGCCGGTCTCGGCGAGATGCCAGGTAAGCAGCATGTGCACGGCTTGGCTATGGATGGCCGCTTCGTCGCCATCCTCGGATATCGAGCTGAGCAGGATCGAGTCGTGGCTGACTTTCTTCGGCAAATCGCCATAGGGGTCATACTGATAAACGAAGCCGCCGCTCATGCCGTTGCCGAATCCCTTGCCGAAGCTTCCGAGATTGAGAACGGCGCCGTTCGTCATGTATTCGCAGCAGAAGTCACCGACGCCCTCGACAACCGATGTCGCGCCGGAATTGCGCACGGCGAAGCGGTCGCCGGCCTGACCTTCCACGAAGGTGCGGCCGCCGGTGGCGCCGAAGAGGGCGAAATTGCCGATCAGCACGTTGCCGCCTGCCTCGTCGGAACCGCCGCCGGGCGACTTGACGACGATTGTACCGCCGCAGGCGCTCTTGCCGACGCCGTCGTTACAGGTGCCGGTGTGGGTGAGCACCATGCCGTCGTTGCAGAACGCGCCGAACGATTGGCCGGCCGAACCCGAGGTGGAAATGTTGACGCTACGGGGTTCGAGGAAGCGGCGGCCGCGCTCGTCCTGACGAACGGAGGGAAGGGCTGCGGCGGTGGCCTCGTCTAGCTCGTAGTTGAGCAGCCGCTCGATATCGACGGCCAGCTGCCCGCCGACGCTCTTGTTGCAGTTGTTGAGGAACCGGTTGCCGCCGAGCTCGATGCTCGCCTTTCCGTTTTCGATCAATGCCGAGTGCACGAGATCGAGGAAGCCGTCATCGACGGCATAGTCCTTCTCCATGTAGACGGGGTCGGTGATCTTCACCTCCTCGACCACCGCCAGCATCGCGCGGAGGTCAAGCTGCCCGACGCTTGAGGGGTGGTCGAGGAGGTGAAGAAGGTCGGACCGCCCGCGTGCCGCGCGCAGCGAAGGTATGCCCAGCGTCGCCAGCAACTCGCGGGTTTCGTGGGCGATGTTGAGCAGATATTGCGCAAGCGCTCTGGGATCGCCGTTGAAGACCTCCTGGTTGGTGGTGAGGCCGGCCGGGCATTTGATGTTGCAGTTCTTCGCCATGACGCACTTCAGCATCATCAGCGCCGTGGTACCGAATTCGAAGCTGTCGCCGCCGAGCAAGGCCGACTTGATAACGTCGCTCGCCGTCTGGTGCGCGCCCGAGCAGCGCAGCGTCACCTTCTCGCGCAGGCCGTTCATCGACAGCGCCTGGTGCACCTCGGCGATACCGATTTCGGCGGCGCGGCCGGTGTACTTCAGGCTGGTCACAGCCGCCGCCCCGGTGCCGCCGGTGTTGCCGGCGACGTTGATGACGTCGGCGCCAGCCTTGGCAACGCCGACGGCGATGGTGCCGATGCCCTCGGACGAGACGAGCTTGACGACGACGCGCACGCGCGCCGCCTTGGCGTCATGGATCAGCTGCGCCAGGTCCTCGATCGAATAGGTGTCGTGATGCGGCGGCGGCGAGACGAGTTCGACGCCGGGCGTGCCGCCACGCGCCGCCGCGATCTCGACGGTCACCTTGGGAGAGGGGAGCTGGCCGCCTTCGCCGGGCTTGGCGCCCTGGCCGATCTTGATCTCGATCTCCTCGAGCATCGGATCAGCGAGATATCCGGCCCATATGCCGAAGCGGCCGGAGGCAAACTGCTTGATCTTCGAGGCGCGGATCGTGCCGTAGCGCGACAGATGTTCGCCGCCCTCGCCGGAGTTCGACATGCCGCCGGCCATGTTGGTGCCATGGGCGACCGCCTCATGGGCGGCGGCCACAAGCGCGCCGTGGCTCATGGCGCCGGAGGCGAGCAGCGGCGTGATCTCGCTTGCGTTCTGGACGTCGGAAAGCGGAATGCTCGCGGGCGCAGTGCGCAACAGCGAGAGATAGTCGCGGGCCTGGCCTGTCGTCTGCACGGAAAGCGCGCCGGCCTCAAGCCAATGGCCGACAATTTCACTCTTGAAACGCATGACCAACGATTGGGCGAGCGCGGTCAACAGCGTCAGCTGGCTTGGGCCGGTGGCGGTCAGCCGTAGGCGGAATTCATCGTCGCCGACGCGCTCGCAGGCGAGCCCGCGCACCATGAAGGAGTTGTTGCCCTTGCGGGAGAAACGGCCCATCTCGCGACGGAAGTCCTCGGGGCTGGTGCAAAAGCTGACATCGGCTGGAAGCTCCAGCACGTCTCGCAGGGCCGCAGGTCGCCGCATGCGCTCTTCCATCATCATGCGTGCGAAGGCGCGGTAGCCGGGCGTGATCTCGAAGCGGTCGATCGCCTTAGGCGTCAGCTTTTCGAAACTGGTGCTGTAATAGGCGGCGTCGTTAAGGCCGAAGGCATCCTCCAGCCGGTTGAGCGGCAGCAGCCGGAAGAACTCGGACTGTTCGGTATCGGCAGCCATCCGCTCGAAATCAATCTTCTCCTCGGTCATGTCGACGAACCCACGCACAGCGGTCGTGCCATAGGAATGGCCGGCGCCTTCGGCGCGTTCCTTGAATAGGCCTAGCAGCGGGATCTCGTTTTCGCCGGTAACGGTCAGCGCTCGCATATGCCAGTCGCACACCGCTTGAGCGATGACGGCAAAGTTCACGCCACCGACAGGCGTCTTCACATTCGGGAAATAGCGGCGCAGCACAGGATCGTTGGTGTCGAGGAAATTGGGCTCGAAGAACTCGCCGCTGATATAGCTTTCCGCAGTGCAAAGACCCACCTTGCCCATGGTCTTCATAAGCGACTTTTCCGCTGCCTTGGCAAAGCGCTTGAACGCCTTGTCGGCATCGGCGCCGAACTTCTCCTCGGCACGGAACTGGACGCCGAGCGGGTAGACGGCCGAGGCGCCGAAGCCGAGAGCTGCGGCGATATGGTGCGACGAGGAAATCTGGCCGCTCTCGGCGATGATGGAAACGCGTAGGCGCAGGCCGGTTTCGATCAGGCGCTGGTTGAGGGCGGAGATGACGATGATCATCGGCAAAGCGGCGCGATCGCGTGCCACGTGACGGTCGGTGATGACGGCGATGCCGCCCTCTTCGGCGGCGAAGGCTTCCACCACATCGCAAAGCTTGGAGATCGCGGCTTCAAGCGCCTGCTCATTGGCCTTGGCATCGCCGGCAACCGCTGTGTAGAGCATCTCGAAGCGGCGCACTGGCGTCTCGGTCTGCTCGCGGATCTTCAGCATGTCGAGATGGGTGAGGATCGGCGAGCGAACGACGATCTGCCGAGCCGCCTTGGCGCCGATGTTCGGCTTGGCGCCGAGCGCCACGCGCAAGGTCATGCCGTCGGCTTCGCGTATACTATCGAGCGGCGGGTTGGTCACCTGGGCGAAGCGCTGTGAAAAATACTTGGCGACGCCGCCTTCCTGATCGGAAAGGGCGTTGATGGCATTGCCGTAGCCCATTGCCGAGATCTTCTCGGCCCCGGTCGCCAGCATCGGATCCATCAGGAACTTGAAGCTTTCCTGATTGTGCGAATAGGCGACGTAGCGCTGGTGACGCGCGAGATCGCCATTGTAGCGGAGCGGGGACCCCTGCTGGTCGGCAGGCACTTCCGGCAGGTCCTCAAGGCGAATGCGGGCGTCGGCGAGAAGCGTCTTGTAGTCGCGCTGTGCCGCCAGCATCTCGAGCGCTTCCGACGTGGAGAAGGATCGGCCGGCCGCGTGGTCGAAGTAGAGCATGCCGCCGGCCTCGATCCGGCCGCGCCTGACAACGGTCTCGGGCGGAAAGGCGATCTGTCCTGCTTCCGACATGACACAGAGATAGTCGGAGGTCTCGACGGTGCGCAGCGGCCGCAGGCCGAGGCGGTCGAGCCTGGCGCCGACGATGGTGCCGTTGCCGAAGATCAGTGCGGCTGGGCCGTCATTCTTCTCCTCGTAAAGCGAGAAGTATTCAAACATCGCCCTCACGTCGTCGGACAAGGTCTCGTCGTTCTCCCAGGCTGGCGGCATCATCGAGACGACGGCGGTGACGAGATCGAGACCATCTTCCATCACGCGGCTCTGCAGGGTCTGATCGAGACGGCAGCTATCGGACTGGCCATTCGGGCGGATGATCGCGGAATTTCGGGCAAGCGCGATCGCGGCCTCGGAGAGGCGGTTCTTCTTGTCGGTGTTCAGCTCGCCATTGTGCGCCATCAGCCGGAAGGGCTGGGCCATGGACGGGTGGGGGTCGGTGTTGGTGGAAAAGCGCGTGTGAAAATACATGGTGTGGATTTCGTGCGCGGGGTCCACCAGGTCACGGAAATAAGGAAGGACCTCGTTCGAGTTCAGCCGACCTTTGAACACCTGCGTGCGGGCGCTGAGCGACAGCGGATAGAAGCCGGCCAGAGCCGGATTGGTGTAGGCGATGGCTTCGATCGCAAGCAGCGCCTTGTGTATGCGCCAGTCGAATTCGGCCGGCGTCTTTGCAGCGTCCGGAGCTGCGAAGACCCATTGGCGGATCGGCAGTTGGTAGCGCACGGCGATAGGACGGATCGTGTCATTATCAACAGGCACATCTCGAACGAGAAGCACCGGGAGCCCTTCCTCCGCGAGCGCCGCCTCGATGATATCAGCCGCGCGCTGGTGCTCGTCCGGATTGTTCGGCAGGAAGAAATTGCCGACTCCGAAGCGACCCGCCGCGAGGTGAGGCTTACCGGTGAGGCTGCGGAAGAAGGAGAGGGAAAGATCGACCGAGATGCCGGCGCCATCGCCGACGCCTTCCGCCGACATGCCGCCACGATGCGGGACCGCACAGAGCGCTTCATGTCCCTTCTTCAGGACATCGTGGGTCTGAACGCCGTCTTTGCGGGTAATGAAGCCGACACCACAGCTGCTCTTGTCTTCGCTGATGTCGTAGAGGCCCGTGACCCGATCTTGTGCGCTCATCTGCCCGTCTCCCTTGGTCGCGCCTCGGCGCGTGTCGTTTCGGTCCCGCAGGCGGAGCCGCAGGTAACCTGGCACGCTCCTCCGCTGGCGATTTAAAGGCGTTTTTTATTGGCGGTATGCGTGGACGCACGCGTGGCGGCCGGCTGCTCAATCGCTGCCGTAAGAACCGTTGCTTTGCTGTAGGCGCGTGCTGTCATCGTCAAAATGGACCTGCGTAACGGCCGCCGATGGCTGACCTTCGATTACGTCAGTATTGCTTACTTATCTTGATGATTGGAGTCAAGTTTGAGTCGGCGTCGAATGCGATTTTCCTCGCCACCAAGGTGGCTTGGTGGTCCGCGAGGCGAACGCAAAAAGGGCGGCGTTTCGGGACGCCGCCCTTTTAACAAGATGATAATTCTGCCGCGGGCTTCGAATTGGAGCTGCGGTCAGACTTTTAGCTCAGGCAGCGTCCAGCGGAGTATTACTGAAGTAGCGCGTAAAGTCGGGCGCCGTGGGAAGCGCCTGTCCGTCGGCGTCCTTCAGGATTTTCGATTGGAACAGATAGTCGCCGATCGCCGTCATCTTGGCTGGATCGATGCGGCCGCTGACGCCATCCTCTGTTCGGAAATAATGCCCCTCGATCAACGCGTTCAATGACGCCTTCACCAGTGCGGGATTGGTCAGTGCGTCGCTATTGGCTGCGATCATGAGATCGACCGCGTCATCGGGGTGATCGACCGCGAAGTCGTAGCCCTTGCGCGTCGCCTGCAGGAAGGCGCGGGCGAGATCCGGCTTGGCGTCGAGAAATGCCTGGCTTGAGGCGAGCAGTGTCGTGTGCTCGTCCGGAACGCCATAATCGGCATAGCGGAAGGCGCGCTGCTTCACACCCTCGAGTTCCGCCTGCACACCTTCCCAAGTGTAGACTTCGAGCGTGAAATCGACACTGCCGTTGGCCAGTGCCTGATAGGCGGAGGTGCCGAGCGTCACGGTCTCGAATTCGCCCTTGCCGCCGTCATGGCGGATGAGCGAGCCGATCAGCGCGTTCTCCCAGGCGCTGCCGAAGCCGCCATAGGTCTTGCCGTCGAGATCCCTGGGGCTGCGGATGTCATCGCGGTCGGCATTGAAGACCAGGCGGCCGGTCTCGGTCTGGACGACGGCATAGGTTGCCACCAGATCGGCGCCTGCCGTCCGCTGGGCCATGAGGCCGATGGTGCCGACAATTCCGAAATCAGCGACGTGGTTGGCAACGAGCGTGCCGGCCGACGTGTCCGTATAGGGCAGGATTTCCACGTCGAGACCCGCATCCCGGTAAAACCCTTTGTCGCGCGCGACGAAGAGGCCGATGTGGTTGGTATTCGGGGTCCAGTCCAGGGCGACCTTGACGGGGCGTTTTTCCTCGCTGCGGGCTGGCTTCGACAGAAGCGGCGACATCGGCAGCGTAAGAGCAAGCCCTGCGGCCGAAGCCAGGGCGGCACGGCGGGTGAGCATCGGGGTTTTCATCGTGGTTCCTCCAAGTTGGTCGTTATGGCATCGTTCGGTGCATTGAAGAGGGTGTCGAGAATGTCGGCCTCGATCTCGGCCGCCCGTGCGCGCGCCGCGCCGTCCAATATCCGTGGGCGCGGCAGTTCGATGGAGACCTCGCGGATGACGCGGGCCGGGCGCGGGGAGAAGATATAGATGCGATCGGAGAGATAGACCGCCTCGCGCACATCATGCGTGACGAGCATCGCGGTCCAGTCGTGCTGTGACCACATCTCCTGCAGCCAGCGCTGCATGCCTGCGCGCGTCAAAGCGTCGAGCGCGCCGAACGGCTCGTCGAGCAGCAACATTGGCTTGTCCTGCACCACAGTGCGCAGCAGTGCTGCGCGTTGCCGCATGCCGCCGGACAATTCCGAAGGATAGTGCTGTTCGAAGCCGTCGAGACCGAATTCGGAAAACAGTGGCAGCACTCGTCGGCGCGCTTCTGCGCGGCGCATGCCCTGAACCTCGAGGCCGAGCGTGGTGTTGTCGATTATACGCCGCCACGGCATCAGCGCATCGCGCTGCGGCATGAAGGCGAAGGGGCGGATCGTTCGGTCAAGCGCTTTGCCGTCGAAGTGTATACTGCCGCCCTCAGGTTCATGTGCGCCGGTGAGAAGCTTGAACAGCGTGGATTTTCCGGAGCCCGACGGCCCGAGGATGGAGACGAATTCGCCGGGTTTGACCGTCAGCGAGATATCGGACAGAACAGGGGTCTCGCCGTAGCGGCAGGTGATTTGGTCCAGTTCCAGTCGCGGCGCGGTCATCGGGCGCTTCCCTTTCCGCGTCTCATCCATGGCATTGCGATATGTTCGGCGATGACGGTGAGACCGAACAAAGTGAGGGTCAGCACGGCGCTGACAAGCACAGCGGCCAGCACCAGATCGGGCCGGAAATTGTTCTTGGCGTTCAGCATGTAAATGCCGAGCCCTTTGGCGGCGCCGGCGTATTCAGCGAAGATCGCGCCGACCACGGCGTAGGTGATGGATATCCTGAGGCCGGCGAAGAAGAAGGGCAGGGCGGATGGCAGACGGGTAAGCACGAACTGCTTCCAGCGCGGCGCGCCCATCGAGGCGACCAGTTGCTGCAACTCATCTTCGGTCGATTGATAGCCCTGGCAAAGCGCCACCAGCATCGGGAAGAAGGTGACGAGCGCGACAAGGAGAATCTTCGGCATCAGCCCGAAGCCGAACCACAGCACGATCAGCGGCGCGATGGCCACCAGCGGCAGCGTCTGGCTGATGATAAAGAGAGGAAACAGCGCGCGACGCAGGGACTGGCAGAAATCGATCAGGACCGACAGGATGAAGGCTGCAGCAAGCGAGCAGCCGAAACCGGCAAGTGTCGCCCGCAAGGTCGGGAGCGTGTTGTCCAACAAGGCCTGCCGGGACTGAAAGGTCTGCGCGAGGACGCGGGACGGCGCGGGCAAGGTCGTGGGTGAAATACCCGAGAGACGCACATAGGCCTCCCAAGCCGCCAACAGCAGGCAGACGGCCGAGATTGCTGGTAGCGCCCGGCCAAGACCGGTACGGATATGATGTTGCAGGTCGCAAACGACCTGCCGTGAAGGCGAGCGTGATATCGACATGGGAGCAACCGTTTGGGGCGCGAGTGTGGGGCGGCGCTTAACGCTTGGATGGGCTGTTTGCCGAGACGGTAAGGTCGATTGTCACATGGCCCGCCGGTGAGCCGAAGCGCACCAGCGCCTCGTGCACCGTCGAGAAAACCGCGCCAGTGTCGCCGCGCAGCTTCGTGCAGAAGTTCTTCGATTTTTCGAAGACGCCCGAATTTTTCAGGAAGTCGATGCAGCCGTAGATCTCGTCCATGTGGCCGTCGATCCCGAGCGTATAGAGCGAAAACTGCGCAGCCGTTTCCTGGCCGAGAACAGGGGCGTTCTTGACTGCCTGGTGCGCCCTGGCCTTGCGCTCGTCGAGCGGCGCCATGGGACCGGTCAATTCGGGTGTCTGGCAGATCGGATCGTCAGGCTCTCCGGGGCAGCCACGCGAGATGGTCGCATGCAGCACGCAATGCTTGCCGCTACTTGCCGCTGCCGCGAACAGATCGCGCATGGCGGCGAAGACGACATCAGGCGTGCCGATGATCAGGGTTGAAATGTCATCCGTCTCGATCCGCAGCCGATCGCGATGGGGATCGAGCGCGGAAAGCGCATGGGTGATGACACCGACGAAATCGTCGGTCATGGGATACAGTGAAATCTGCGCGCCGGAAAACATCGCTCTACCTCGCTCCGCTGGCATTATCCAGATCAGCTTAAGGGTCCACGATCGTGCGATCGTATCTCAGCCCCGGCATTACGGAGCACCCCTGTGATGCCGGGTTGATACGCCAAAGGCCGAAAGAGCGCAAGGGCTATACATTGGGCAAATGAGCTATCACTTCGCAGCGATTTCTATTCGGCAATCTCAAACTCCCATGCGGCGGAAAGCATCCTGTTAGCAGGGGCTTAGGCACGCTTCGTAAGGCTGATCGCGCGTCGCAGGAAGCAAAACCGACGCGAAATATGGCGGAAAAAGGACAGAATTTCTAAGCCAGTCCACAACCGGGGGCGGTGGTTCCTCGCGATCGGGGCGCGGTCCGATTAGTTTCAGCGCAGAGTGAAACACCGGAGCGATAGATGAAACGCCTTCTGATTCTCGGCACAGCGCTTGCCGCCCTTTTCTCCGTTCAGGCCCATGCCGAAGAGCCGACGAAGCTTCTCAATGCGTCCTATGACGTTTCGCGCGAGCTTTTCGCCTCGGAGAACGAAGCCTTCATCAAGCAGCATCCCGGCGTTACCATCGACCAGTCGCATGCCGGCACCTCCAAGCAGGCGCGCTCGATCATAGAGGGCCTGGAAGCCGACGTCGTCACCTTCAACCAGTCGACCGATATCGATTTCCTGGCGAAGAATGGTTTCGTCTCCAAGGATTGGACCAAGGCGTTCCCGAACAACGCGTCGCCCTTCTACTCCTTCCCATCCTTCCTGGTGCGCGCCGGCAATCCCAAGAACATCAAGGACTGGGGCGATCTCGCCCGCGACGACGTGCATGCGGTTTTCCCGAACCCGAAGACGTCGGGCAACGCGCGCTACACCTATCTTGCCGCCTATGCCTGGGCCAAGGAGGCCTACAAGGGCGACGAAGGCAAGATCGAAGCCTATATTACCAAGATCTTCGATAACGTACCGGTCTTCGACACCGGCGGACGCGCCTCCACGACGACCTTCGTCGAGCGCGAGACCGGCGATGTCCTGATCACGTTCGAGGCGGAGACGCGCGGCATCGAGAAGCAGTACGGTTCCGACAAGGTTCAGGGCGTGATCCCGTCGGTCAGCCTGCTTGCCGAATTCCCCGTCGCAGTGGTCGACAAGATTGCCGCCAAGCATGGAACCGAGGCGCTCGCGAAGTCCTATCTCGATTTCCTCTACACTGAAGAAGGCCAGCGGATTGCCGCGCAGTTCGGCCATCGCGTTCGCGATGAGAAGGTGGTCGGCGAGTTCAAGGATCAGTTTCCGGCAATCCGCCTCGTCAATGTCGACGATACGTTCGGTGGTTGGGAAAAGATCCAGAAGGAGCACTTCGCCTCCGGCGGCATTCTCGACAAGCTTTATGGCAGCCGTTAAGCCCTAACCAGACATCATATCGCTTGGCTCGGCTGGCGTTCGCCTGCCGGGCCGCTTTCGTCATCGTGCTTGTAGGGCAGGACTTATGAAACAGGGAATGACCGCTTGAGACGCAATGTCCTGCCCGGATTACGCCTGTCGCTGGGCGTGACCCTTCTCTATGTCGGCCTTATCGTCGTCCTGCCTCTGGCCGCCCTCGTGTTCAAGGCCGCAAGCCTCGGACCGGAGGACTACTGGCGTATCGTGTCGTCCTCGCGTGCGCTCGCAAGTTACCGGGTGACGGTGCTGTCGGCGCTCGGCGCCACGATCTTTAATCTGTTTTTCGGTTTCGCGCTCGCCTGGGTGCTGACGCGCTATCGCTTTCCCGGCTGGCGCCTCGTCGATGCGATGGTCGATCTCCCATTCGCGCTGCCGACGGCGGTGGCCGGGATCGCCTTGACAACGCTATTTGCGGCAAACGGCTGGTTCGGTTCGGTGCTTGAGGGTATCGGCATCAAGGTTGCATATACCCCTATTGGGATCATGGTCGCCATGTGCTTCACCAGCCTTCCCTTCATCGTGCGCACGGTGCAGCCGGTTCTTGAGGATCTCGACCCCGCATATGAAGAGGCCGCCCAGTCGCTGGGTGGTTCGGACTGGACGATCTTCCGCAAGGTCATGCTGCCATTGCTGACGCCGGCGCTGCTTGCCGGCGTGTCCTTGTCCTTCGCCCGTTCGCTCGGAGAGTTCGGCGCCATCATCTTCATCGCCGGCAACCAGCCGATGTCGACGGAGATCACAGCGCTGCTCGTCTTCATCCGGCTCGAGGAATACGACTACCAAGCCGCCGCGGCGATCGCCTCGGTTCTGCTGCTGACAGCTTTCGTCATGCTGGCTCTCACCAACTGGATGCAGGCGCGGGCGCTCCGATATACGGTGAGGAACTGAGCATGAGCAGCACTCCCGTCCGCCGCAAACCGCCGCGTGTCGGCGATCAACCGATTGTCAGACGCACATTGATCGCCCTGGTGCTCGTCACCGGCGCTTTCCTCATTCTGGCGCCGCTTATTATCATCGGGGTCGAAGCCTTCGCCAAGGGGTGGCAGGTCTACAGCGCCACGATCAGCCATCCGGATACGCTGCATGCAATCATGCTGACTGTGCTGACCGCGCTGATCGCTGTGCCCATCAATACCGCCTTCGGCGTCGCCGCCGCGTGGTCGATCACCAAGTTCGATTTCTGGGGCAAGCGTTTCCTGCTTGTGCTTATCGAGGTGCCGTTCTCCGTATCGCCGATCGTCGCCGGCGTTGCCTACCTCTTCGTCTACGGCCTGCAGGGCATTTTCGGGCCAACGCTTGAGGCCTATGACATCAAGATCCTGTTCGCCATTCCAGGGATCGTGCTCGCCTCGATGTTCGTGACCGCACCCTTCGTCGCGCGCGAACTCATTCCGCTCATGCAGGCACAAGGGCGCGACTTGGAGGAGGCGGCGACGTCGCTCGGCGCGTCCGGCTGGCGCACGTTCTTCTCGGTCACGCTGCCGAATATCAAATGGGCAATGCTCTACGGCGTCGTGCTTTGCAATGCGCGCGTGATGGGTGAATTCGGCGCCGTGTCGGTGGTCTCGGGCAATATCCGCGGCCAGACGAATACACTGCCGCTGCATATCGAACTGCTCTATCACGATTATCAGGCAACCGGCGCCTTCGCCGCGGCCTCGATCCTGGCGGTCATCGCCATCTTCACCATCATCGCCAAGGTGGCGCTCGAACGCCAGGGAGCCGGTCGCCGCTCCAGCAGCGCCAAGCCCGCAGCGCATCAGGCGCTCGTTGCCCAGCCAGCAGAGAAAAGCTCATGAAGATCCGCCTCGACCACGTCGTCAAAACCTTCGATACGTTTCGCGCCGTGCGCGATGTTTCGCTGGATATTCGTAGCGGCGAACTTCTCGCGTTGCTGGGGCCATCGGGTTCCGGCAAGACCACGATCCTGCGCATGGTCGCCGGTCTTGAATATTCGGATGGCGGCCAGATCTTCTTCGGCGATCAGGATGCGACCGATATTCCGGTGCGCAATCGTGGCGTCGGTTTCGTCTTTCAGCATTACGCGCTCTTTCCGCACATGACGGTTGCCGAAAACATCGCGTTCGGCATGAAGGTATCGAAGGTCAAGCGCGATAAGGCTGCCATCGCGGCGCGCGTTGTCGAGCTGCTACGCCTCGTGCGGCTAGAGGGGCTGGGAGATCGGTTCCCGGCGCAGATCTCCGGTGGACAGCGCCAGCGCGTTGCCCTTGCCCGCGCGCTCTCCGTCGATCCGAAGGTGCTGCTTCTCGACGAGCCGTTCGGCGCGCTCGACGCCAATGTTCGTCACGACCTGCGCCGCTGGCTGCGCGAGATCCACCATGAGCTCGGCATCACCACAATCTTCGTGACCCACGACCAGGAAGAGGCGCTCGATCTCGCCGATCGCGTCGTGATCCTGAAGGATGGCAAGATTGTCCAGGAGGGAACGCCCGAGCAGGTCTGCCGCGATCCGCAATCAGCCTTCGTGATGAAATTCCTTGGTGACGCCAACGTGTTGCCGGCCGAAATCCGCTCTGGCGTCGCTTATGCCGGCGTCGCCTCGATCGCTGCACCCGGCATTGCCGATGGTGCCGGCGAAATCTACGCGCGCCCGGCCGATCTCGATTGGTCGGGAGACGGGCCCGGCATCGGCGCCAGCGTCGACCGCGTTCTCGACAGGCCGGATGGTCGCCGCATTCTTGCAAGCACCGAAAGTGGCGTGCAACTCGAATTCGACGTCGAACCCGAACGCGTCGTGCGGGCAGGCGATCGTGGCTTCGTCACGGTTCGCCGCGCCAAGGTCTTCGGCGCAACGCAGGCCGCGGTCTAAGCCAGGGGAAGTCGTCAGATCGCGCCATCGACGATGACGAGCGGCGTTCCCTGCGAGCAGTGTTCGATCCGCGCGTCGATCTTGTAGATATCGCGCAGCATGGTCTTGGTGATCACGTCGCCGGTCTTGCCGCTGGCCACCATCTTGCCGTTGCTGATGACGACGGTGTTTTCGCAATAGCGCAACGCGTGATTGAGATCATGAAGCGCGATGAGAACGATCATGCCATTGCGTCTGGCGGTCGTGGAGATGAAGTCCAGAACCTCCACCTGCCGATGCAGATCCAGCGCCGAGGTCGGCTCGTCCATGAGCAGGACCTCCGGATTGCGGATGAGCGCCTGGGCAAGCGAAACCAACTGGCGCTGGCCACCGGAAAGTTCTCCAAGCCCGCGAAACGCAAGATCGTCGATGCGCAATGCCTTCAAAAGCCGGTCGATCGCTGCCAGCTCCTCGTCGGCCACCCGCCAACCGCTACCTTGCTTGGCCGATAGCAATACGGACTCGTAGACGGTCAGCACCGCGTTGGCACCGGTGTCCTGCGGCATGTAACAGATCGTTCGCGGGCCGGCCTCGGTATCGGAGAGTTCGACCAGCCCCGGCCCCTTGATGAGTGAGGCGATGCGCTTGAAGAGGGTAGACTTGCCGGCCGCGTTCGGGCCGATGATCGCGGTAACGCTGCCGCCGCGAAGATCGTCGATGCCGACATCCTGGAGGACCTTGACCCGACCATAGGTCGCGCCAACTTGCCTGAGCGCGAGCGCTACCATGCGCGTCTCCTATTGCTGAAAATGAGGACGAAGAAGAATGGTACGCCCACCAGCGCTGTGATCACGCCGATCGGCAGGATGGCGCCGGGAATGAGCATCTTGCTCACCACAGATGTCACGGAAAGAAGAAGCGCGCCGCAGATCACCGCGCCGGGCAGGAAGAAGCGCTGATCCTCGCCGACGACCATGCGTGCAATATGCGGACCGACCAGGCCGACAAAGCCGATCGTTCCCACGAACGACACCGGTATCGCGGCGAGCAGGCTGACGATCATCATCGTCTGCAGGCGCAAGCGCCGTACGTTGACCCCCATGCTTGCCGCTTTGTCGTCGCCGAGCCGCAGCGCGGTCAAGGCCCAGGCATCCTTCATGAACAAGGGGACGGTCACGACGAGAATGCCGGCCGTGAACCAGACCTTCGGCCATGTCGCCTTGGTCAGGCTGCCCATGGTCCAGAAAACAACAGCGGCGAGCGCCTGCTCCGATGCCAGATATTCGAGCAGCGACAGGGCCGCGTTGAAGGTGAAGACCAGCGCGATGCCCAGCAGCACGATGGTCTCGACGCTGACGCCGCGCATCGTCGACGCGAAATGAATGAACAGGGCCGCTGCCATCGCCATCAGGAAGGCATTGAGCGGCACCATGTATTGGATGGCACCCGGAAACAACGAAACGCCGCCGACCAGCGCAAGAGCCGCGCCGAAACTCGCCGCCGCCGAGATTCCCAGCGTGAACGGGCTCGCGAGCGGGTTGGAGAGGATGGTCTGCATCTGCGCGCCGGCAACCGACAGCGATGCGCCGACCGTGACCGCCATCAGGGCGATCGGCATGCGGATATCCCAGATGATCACCCGCAACTGCGCAGTCACGGCACTCGGGTCCGAAAGGGCTGCCAGCACGTCCGATAGCGCGTAGTTGGCCGGTCCCAGCGCCATATCGAGCGCGATGCTGAAGCACAGCGCGATCGTGAGGGCGAGCAGGATCACGATGCGACGCAAGGCAAGGGCGCGATATTGCGCGCGCCCGGTTGCCGTTGTCTCGATGGCGTTCACAGCCATTCTCACATGTCCTTCAGAGAGACAAAGTAGCCCTGCTTGTAGTCCAGCGGCAGGAAGCGGGCGTGCAGTTCCTTGAAGGTCGCTTCGGGATCGAGATCAGCGAAGAGATCGGGATGCAGCCACTTCGCCATCTCCTGGATCGCGACGAACTGGTAGGGGTTATTGTAGAACTGGTGCCAGATGGCGTGGACATTGCCGTCCGAAACAGCCTTGACGCCGGTGAAGGCCGGGCGCTTTGTCAATGCCTCGAGCTTGCG
Source organism: Hyphomicrobiales bacterium (assembly GCA_900472605.1). Lineage (GTDB taxonomy): Bacteria > Pseudomonadota > Alphaproteobacteria > Rhizobiales > Rhizobiaceae > Rhizobium. The sequence continues at coordinate 186,806 of UCJD01000012.1, forward strand.
GCGGGCTTCCTTGATGTCAGCGCCGTAACCGACGCCAACCCAGGCGCCGCCCGGGACATACTTGTCCCAATTGCCGCCGGTCACGATGATCTGATCCGGGTTGGAGGCGATGACCTGCTCCGGATTGACCGTTCCGAACGTGCCGGGGATGATATCCTTGGCCATGTTGATGCCGCCGGCGATCTCAACCATCTTGCCGAAGTTCTCGTTGCCGAACGACATGCAGCAATCGTCCGAATAGCCACCTGCGCGCTCGACGAAGACCACGGGCTTCTTCGGGTTGCTCTTCTCAAGCACATCAGTCACGCGCTTGATGCTGTCGGCTCGGAACTTGATGAAGTCCTCGGCGACCGCCTCCTTGCCCATCAGTTGGCCCATGACGCGCATGCTCGGCTCGGTGTTTTCCATCGGCTTTTCGCGGAAATCTACGTAGACGAGGGGAATGCCGACCTTGCCGAGCTTCTCGATATAGCCTGCTTCTTCGGTCGCGGTCTTGGCGTCGATGTTCATCAGGATGACGTCGGGCTTAAGCGCCACGGCCTGCTCGATATCGAATGTTCCATCCTTCATGCCGCCGAATGTCGGCAGCTTGGCGATTTCCGGATACTTGGCGAGGTAGGCGTCGTAGGATTCCGGATCGGCCTTGGGCAGATCGTCGCGCCAGCCGACCACATGTTCGAAGGGGTTCTCCTTGTCGAGAGCCGCGAGGAAGTAGATTTGACGACCCTCGCCGAGAATCATGTGCTTCACGGGAGTATTCACCTCCACGCTTCGCCCCGTCACGTCCTTGATGGTGACGGTATCGGCCACGGCCGGTAAGGCGGTCGAGATGAAGAACGCGGCTGCTAATGCGTGGATTTTGCCGGTAAGGCGCATTGGTGGGTCACTCCCTTGGATTTGACCCCGTCTATTATTTTATGACTTTATCAGTCAAGTTATATCTGGCGCGGATGCCTGAAATTGAGTGACTGTTTATGATTGCCTGAAGATCCCCCACCATCTTTGGCCCAGCAGGGCAATTATGTTTCAATGACGAGGCGTTATTGCCCTAAAAGATACAATTTTAAATGTTTAGTAAACTAATAGTAGGACAAATTCGAATTGGCAGTATGGGAGGAGCTAATCGCCATGAGGGTGGGAGTTCTGCTGCCATGACCCATCACATATCGGCAAATGCTTATGTCTCGCCTGGCCCGCGGTAGCGGTTCCGCGCGTGTGGATGACAGATAGCCAAGCCGGCGTCCCCACAGGCTTCCCAATGAGTTTTCTCCAAAACGCTAAAATTCGCACGAAAATCGTCGCCGTGATAGCCTTGATGGGTATCACTGCCATAGCCGGTCTTGCCTATGTCAGCATGCAGTTCAAGAATGCCGATAGTCGCTATGCCAGCTTCCTGTCGCACGAGAGCATGGCTGCAACGCTCAATGCCCGGGCTACTGGTGGCCTCTTGCAGCTTGGCTTCCAGCTCGGCCTGATGATGATCAACGATCCCGCATCGCCGGAATTCGCTGCATCCATCAAGATCTACAAGGACAATCTTGCGCTGATGAAGGAGCGCATCGCGACCACCGGCCGTCTCGTTGAATCGCGAGCCGAGCCGGCCGCGGCGATGTTGACCGCCATCGATGCGTTCGACGAACTCGGCCAGCGCGTCATCACGTTGGTAAAAGAAGGAAAGCGTGACGAGGCTGTTGGCGTCATGCGTGAGGCCGGCAACCGGTTGACGGCTATTCTCCCGTTGTTCGCAGGCGGAAACGACCAGCTAATCAAGGCCCTGGCAGAGGGAACGGCCGATCTCCAGGCGACGACGAACCATACGATTGTTACCGGCCTGTCGGCGCTGGTCGCCGGCTTGGTCGCCATCATCGTTCTCGGCCTTTTCGTTGCCTCGCGCGGTATCACGGCTCCGATCGATCGTCTGCGGGAGCGCATGCGAGCACTGGCAGCTGGCGATACGGCCAGCGAGACGCCTGGTCTGGAGCGGAAGGACGAAGTTGGCCAGATGGCCGCCGCCGTTGCCGTATTCCGCGATAACGCGGTGGAACGGTCGCGCCTTGAACGCGAGGCGGATGAAGGCCGGTCGCTTTCGGAACAGGAGCGCCGTGCACGTGAGGCCGCCAAGGAGCAGGATGCCGCCAACACCAGGGAAGCCGTCGAAGCGCTGGCCCTTGGTCTTAGCCGCCTTGCAGACGGTGATGTCTCCCACCGCATCTCCAAGCCGTTCGTGGATCACCTTGATGCGCTGCGCAACAGCTACAACATGTCGCTCGACAAATTGCAGGCGGCACTTCAGGAAGTGGGCAAGAACGCCGGCGTGATCAACTCGGGCGCTGCCGAAATTCGTTCCGCTGCTGACGATCTCGCTCGTCGCACCGAGCAGCAGGCTGCCTCGCTGGAGGAAACGGCCGCCGCGTTGGAACAGATCACCACGACCGTGCGCGATTCCACCAAGCGGGCGGAAGAGGCCAGCGTGCTTGTCGAGCGTACGCGGTCCGGCGCCGAGAAGTCGGGTGGCGTTGTCCGTAATGCGGTTGCGGCAATGAATGAAATCGCCAAGTCGTCCGGCGAAATCAGCAACATCATCGGCGTGATCGACGATATCGCGTTCCAGACCAACCTGCTTGCACTGAACGCAGGTGTTGAAGCGGCGCGCGCTGGCGAAGCCGGCAAGGGTTTCGCGGTCGTGGCACAGGAGGTCCGCGAACTCGCTCAACGGTCTGCCCAGGCCGCGAAGGAAATCAAGTTCCTGATCACCACCTCCGAGACGCAGGTCAACACTGGTGTCAATCTGGTTGGCGAAACCGGTACGGCGCTTGTGCATATCGAAGCAGAGGTCACGGAGATCACGAAGCACGTCAGGGCGATCGTTGAGGCGGCCCGCGAGCAATCGACGGGCATTCAGGAGATCAACACTGCCGTCAACACGATGGACCAAGGCACGCAGCAGAACGCAGCCATGGTCGAGGAGACGAATGCAGCCAGCCATAGCCTGGCGAAGGAAGCCAGCGCGCTGAACACACTGCTCGGTCAGTTCACGCTTGATCAGCGCAACCGCTCATCGACACAGGTGTCGCTTGGTTCCGCGACCGAAGCATCGCGGCCCGTGGCGTCGCCGGCGCGGGCGCTGAAGCAGCGATTGGCCTCCACTTTCAGGGGCGGAAACGCCGCTGTCGCGGTCGCGCAGAATGATTGGGAAGAATTCTGATCTGGCTGTCGCCGAGAGGTCTCACGGCTTCGCACAGAAGTTGGATCGGCCAGGGAACTGGCCGATCCAACGATAGTTGGTCGGGCTGAAATTGGCGCTGCGCAAACCGCGCCCATCAGAAACGACTGTCGTGGGTGGGTAGCGATCAGGCGCCCTTTGGCTCTGCCTGCGGTGCTTGCTGCTGCGGTACCAGCAGACATGCCGGAACGATCAGGACGGCGATGAGCATCATCACCATGAAGGTTGTGTGCAGCGCATGCTGCAATGCCAGGCGGATCTCATCGCCCCCGTCAAGCACGGTTCCCGAACCGTTCAGCAAAGCCCGTAATTGCTCAGGAGCGATTGCCTGCCCATTGTTGGCATGCGCCAGACCATAGGTCAGAACGGCACCCAGCACCGCGGCACCGAGCGTGCTGCCGAGATTGCGCGAAAAGACGTTGGAGGCGGTGGCGCTGCCTCGATCGGAGGCGCTGACGCTTTCCTGGGTGAGGATGAGAGCGCCGATATTAAGCAAACCCATTCCGAAGCCCATGATGAGCGAGCCGGCAGCCGCCAGCACCGGGGAACTCGATGGCGCCAGCAGCACGAGCAGGCAGGTCCCAACCGGTATGAACAGGCTTCCCACGATCATGATCGGCCGCAGACCGAAGCGGGAAAACTGCCGCGATGCGATTGTTGCGCCGCAGGGCCAGCCGAGCAGCAGCATGGTCAGAGCGAATCCGGCGACGAGCGGTGAGCGGTCCAGCACGGTCTGGACGTACATCGGCAGGAAGGTCGTCAGACCCATGATCGACATGCTGGCGAAAAAGACCGCGAGATTGGCGAAGGCGATCGGTCGTTTCAGCCAAAGATCGGGTGCGACCATTGGCGCTTCGGCGCGACGCTCCTGCCAAATGAAGGCGACCAGAGCGAAAAGAAAGATGACGAAGGCCGCGATCGTGTATCCGGAGAGGCCGGTTTCCACCTCGGTGAGCGCGATCATCAGTGCAGAAATCGAGACGGCGAAAAGTGCGGCGCCGAGAACGTCGATGGAGACGGCGCGCGGGCGCTTTTCTTCGTGCAGGAACAACATGAAGCACAGCGCCGCCAGAAGACCCACCGGTATGTTGATCCAGAAAATCCAGGCCCATGGAAGGTTGTGAATGATGATACTTCCAAGAAGCGGGCCGACGACGGCTGACAGCGCCCATACACTTGCGAGGTACCCTTGCACCTTGCCACGCTGGTTTCCAGGAAAGAGGTCCGCGACCACGGTCATCGCGACAGGTTGGAGGGCGCCGGCGCCGATCCCTTGCAGCAAGCGAAACGCGATCATCGACGGCATGGACCATGCGAAGCCGGCGAGTATGGAGGCCAGCAGAAACAGTGCGATGCCGACCAGCAGCATCGGCTTGCGGCCGTAGATGTCCGCCAGCTTGCCGAAGATCACGGTGGTGGCGGTCTGCGTCAGCAGGAACGACGAAAAGACCCACGAATAGAGATTGATCTGGCCGAGCTGGGCTGCGATCTGCGGCATTGCCGTCGAGACGATCGTTGCTTCGATGGCGATCATCGCCATGCTTGCCATGATCGCGACAACGACCAATCCGCGATGCGAAGTTCTTTGTGTCATAGGAGGCTTTCGAGGCAAACGTCGGTGCAGATGATGAAGCATGGGCGCCGACGGTTATTGATAGTGCCCTTACTATTCCTCGTGGCCGCCGCGTCAAGGGCATTCGGCTGTGAACTTGTCGTGAGTGGCAGACGACAGGGAGCGCGTTGTCGCCGCGCTCCCCTCGTCTCTGCTTTCAGGGCGACTGTCCAAGGCGCAGTCTCTATTTGCCAGCATCATGCGCGGCGGCTTCGATGACCGCGGCGACCTTGTCGGCGTGTGACGCAAAGACCGCGTGGCTTGCCTTGATCTCCGTCACCGGGCTTCCCGCGCGCTTGGCCATATCACGCTCGAGCTCGGGATTGATCGAACGGTCGTCTGTCGCAACCACGGACCAGCTCTTCTTCGCCTTCCAGGCGGGATCATCGCTGATCTTGGCCGCGAAGGCCTGCTTTGCGGCAAAGACCTGTGATTTGGCGAGGAAGGCAGCTTCGTCCTTCGGCAGGTCGGCGGCGAAGTCGTTGGCGAAGGCGGCGGGGTCGAGATAGAGATATTGTCCGTCCTTCGTCTCGCGGATGTTCATGCCGCCCGCCGGCTTGGAGCTAGCCAGCGAGAGCAGGCTTTCGCCCTTGTCCGGCTGGAAGGCAGCGACATAGACGAGACCCGCGACGTTTGCGTTGTGACCCGCTTCGGTGATCACCATGCCGCCGTAGCTATGGCCGACGAGCAGCGTCGGACCATCCTGAAGGTCGAGCACGCGGTTGGTGGCGGCAACGTCATCGGCAAGCGAGGTGATCGGCTCCTGGACGATCGTGACGTTGAAGCCGCGCTTCTCCAGGATTTCGGTCGCCTTGCGCCAGCCGGAGCCATCGGCAAGCGCGCCGTGGACGATGACGATGTTCTTCACCTCGGCGGCTTTGGCCGCGTAGGCGACAACGCTGGTGGCGAATGCAAGGGCGAGGGTGGCGATAATGCGACGGTTCATGGAAGTGTCTCCTTTGGATCGATGGTGAGGTTGGCTAGAAGGAAGGCGTCAGCCGAAGGTGAAGGCGTAGGCTTCGACGCCGGGGTCGAGAAAGCGGATCTGGAAGTTATGCGCCTCGACATCGCCGGCTTGGCGAACAAGCTGATAGAGCCTGGTTGACGTGACGGTGCCTTTGCCATCGGCGTCGGTGTCCGCGCCTTGGTTGGCACCGGGCGCCTTTCCGTCGATCGTCACCTGGAAGCGAACGGGTTTTCCGGATGTGTCCGGGCCGAGAACAAGGTGGAGATCGCGGGCGCTGAACCGGTAGGCAATGCCGCCATCCGCCTGCTCGAGCGTTGCCTGCTCACGGCCGATGGTCCATGCGCCTGACAGCCCCCATTCGTTGAGGCCGAGATCGCCGACCGAGTAGGTTTGGTTGGCGTCGTTGTGCAGACCCTCGGGCGAGGCAAAGTTGGTGGCTTGCTCGTAGCCGATGTAGGTTTCACCAGAACGGATATCCTTGAGGTCAGGGCTTGCTTCAGCGCCCATGGCATCCGGCGTTACCGTGCTGGCGGCCATCTTCGCGCTGCCAGTTTCGTGGATCAGGTCCTGTATTGCCTGCTCGGTCTGGCGATAGTTGCCTTCGCCGAAGTGGTGGTAGCGGATCTGGCCCTTGGCATCGATCAGGTAGTGGGCCGGCCAGTAGTTGTTCTCGAAGGCGCGCCAGATCTTGTAGTCGTTGTCGATCGCGACGGGGTAGGTGATCTTGGCGTCGGCAACCGCCTTGCGGACGTTGTCGATCTTCTTCTCGAAGGCGAATTCCGGAGCGTGCACGCCGATCACGACGAGACCCTGGTCCTTGTACTTCTCGGCCCAGGCACGCACGAAAGGCGTGGTACGGATGCAGTTGATGCAGGAGTAGGTCCAGAAATCGACGAGAACCACCTTGCCGCGTAGCTGTTCGGCGCTCAGCGGTGGCGAATTCAGCCATTCGACGGCACCATCAAGCGATGGCGCGATGCCTTCGACCGGAAGGCTTGCCTTGAACGGCAGGTTACTGGCGGCGGCGGTCATCGCACCGTTGCTGGCAACCTCCGACGGTGCGGCCAGATCGCGCTTTGCGTTGAAGCGGTCAAGCACTGCCTGTTCGAAAGAGGTCGTGCTGGCGTAGGACAGGCGCGCCAGAAGGCCGGTATCGACGCCGAGCGCGATTGCCGCCACTCCGGCAAGGACTGCAGCGCCGAGCACCTGGCGAACACGCTCGCTGACGCCAAGCGACCGCTTCATGCCGGCAAATACCTTGCCGCCAACAAGCAATGCCACGGCAAGCGAAGTGGCCGCACCAGCTGCGTAGGCAATGAGCAGGAAGGTGGTTTCGAGATTGGCGCCCTGCAGCGCGGCACCCGTCAGGACGAGCCCAAGGATCGGTCCGGCGCAGGGCGCCCACAGGAGACCGGTCGCGACACCGAGGATGAGCGAGCTTAGAGCCGTCGGTGCTGCGCCCGGCTTTCCGGACGCCTTCATCAACCGATTGCCGAAATCCACGACCGGCTGCGTAATGGTGCTTGCGACGCGCGGTGAAAGCAGGCTGACGCCGAAGATGGCGAGCAGGGTGAGTGCCGCGAGGCGACCGTACTCATTGGCGTGGATCGCCCAACTGCCCCCCACCGCCGCAAGCGACGCGACAACCGCGAAGGTGGCGGCCATGCCGATCAGCAGCGGCAGCGTGCTGCGCAGGAATGGCTGGCCTGCGCGGGCGAAGACGAAGGGGAGGATGGGCAGGATGCAGGGGCTGAGAATGGTCAGCGCGCCTCCGAGATAGGCAATGATGAGAAGCGTCATCGTCGTTTCCTTTAAGACAAGGTTTGGATGCTGAACGGCGACTGGCGCGATCAGCAGTGACGCCAATCTGTTATGGGGACGTATCCGGGATGTGTCCGGCTTCGCGGAGAAGTGTGTCGAACTGTAGCGATCGCGGCGCGTGCTACAGAGCGAAACATTCAAGACGAAAGGGTTTGCGCATTGTATCGCAATGTATCCAGGCGGGTCGGCGCTACAGTCGCATGCAATAACGGTCCGCCGGCGACACATCGGGGATACACGCCGCCGGCTTTATGGCGATCATAGTCAACACGGACAGGAGAGAGACCAATGACCAACGCTATCAACCTTAATCGCCGCCGCTTCTTCGGCATCGCCGCAATGACAGTCGCCGCCGTCGAATTCGGCGCAGCAACGCTGGCAAATGCCCAGGCCGCTGCCGCTTCGCCTGCAAGGAAGGTTGGCGGGCACCAGTCGTTCGAAGCTCTGAAGCAGATCAATGCCGGCGTGCTTGATATTGGCTACGCCGAGGCTGGCCCGGCAAACGGTCCTGCCGTCCTGCTCCTGCATGGCTGGCCTTACGATATCTACAGCTATGTCGACGTCGCTCCGATCCTCGCCAACGCGGGATACCGCGTGATCGTCCCTTATCTTCGCGGCTACGGCACCACGACTTTCCTCTCCAAGGATACGCCGCGCAACGGCCAGCAGTCAGCGCTCGCAGCCGACATGATCGCGCTGATGGATGCACTCAAGATCGAGAGCGCGATTGTCGCGGGCTACGACTGGGGCGCCCGCACCGCCGACATCATGGCAGCCCTCTGGCCGGAACGCTGCAAGGCTCTGGTGTCCGTCAGCGGCTATCTGATCGGCAGTCAGGAGATCAACAAGAAGCCGCTCGCTCCCAAGGCCGAGCTTGCCTGGTGGTATCAGTTCTATTTCGCCACCGAGCGCGGCCGCGCCGGCTATGCCGCCAATACCCGCGACTTCGTGCGGCTGATCTGGGAAACCGCGTCCCCGACCTGGAAGTTCGACGACGCGATCTTTGAACGTTCGGCACCCGCCTTCGACAATCCCGATCACGTCGACATCACCATCCATAACTATCGCTGGCGTCTCGGTATCGTCGAAGGCGAAGCGAAGTATGATGCCTATGAAAAGAAGCTGGCCATGGGGCCCGTCATCACCGTGCCTGCTATCACCATGGAAGGCGACGCCAATGGCGCTCCCCATCCCGACCCATCCGTCTACAAGGCCAAGTTCTCTGGCCGCTACGAGCATCGCAACGTAACAGGCGGTATCGGGCACAATCTGCCGCAGGAAGCACCCGAAGCTTTTGCCCAGGCCGTGATCGACGTCGCGTCGTTCTAAAGCGATCGGCCACCCGCGAGAAATCTCCTTTACTCGCGGTGGCCGACGCGAAACTAATGGCTGACTTTACGGCTGCGAATCGTGTGAAAGACGAGACATGGAGCATATTGACCATATTCTGATCGTGGACGACGATCGTGAGATTCGCGAGCTCGTATCGAGCTACCTGAAGAAGAACGGCCTGCGCACGACCGTTGCCGCCGATGGCCGCCAGATGCGCAGTTTTCTGGAAGGCAATTCCGTCGATCTGATCGTTCTCGATGTGATGATGCCCGGTGATGACGGCCTGGTGCTGTGTCGCGAGCTCAGGGCGGGGAAACACAAGGCCATTCCCGTGGTCATGCTGACGGCGCGCGACGACGAAATGGACCGCATCATCGGCCTTGAGATGGGCGCCGACGATTATCTGCCGAAGCCCTTCGCGGCGCGTGAGCTTCTGGCGCGGATCAAGGCGGTGTTGCGCCGGACGCGGATGCTGCCGCCCAATCTGCAGATCACCGAGGCCGGCCAGCTTCTGACCTTCGGCGACTGGCGTCTTGATACGGTCGGCCGCCATCTGCTCGACAAGGAGGGAACCGAGATCGCCCTGAGCGGCGCCGAATACCGGCTGCTCCGGGTCTTCATCGATCATCCCCAGCGCGTGCTCAATCGCGACCAGCTGCTGAACCTGACGCAGGGCCGCGATGCGGAGCTGTTCGACCGCTCGATCGATCTTCTGGTGAGCCGCGTGCGCCAGCGGCTAGGCGATGATGCGCGCGAGCCGACCTATATCAAGACGGTGCGCGCAGAAGGCTATGTCTTTTCCGTTCCAGTTGAAATATCGGAGCCGAGGACATGAGTGAGGCGCCCCCTCGCGCCAGTTGGTGGCCGGGCTCGTTGCGCTCCCGGCTTTTTCTCATCCTGTTTGCGGGTCTGGCAATCGCCTATGGCCTGTCGTTCAGCATTCTTTTCGCCGAACGCTACATGTCGGCGAAGGCCGTGATGCTGGGCACGCTCGAAAGCGATCTGGCGACCTCGATCGCCGTCATCGACCGCCTTCCCGCCAACGAGCGGGCCGATTGGGTCGATCGCCTCAGCCGCGGCAATTATCGCCTTGTTCTCGGCCCCGGCTTGCCCGGTGTGTCCGATATGTCCGGCCGGGGCGCCGAGATCGCCGAAAGAATAGAAGAGGCGGCGGGCCACAAGTTTCCCCTCAGGGTCGAATCCATCCCTGGCGACGGCAAGAGACTTCAGGCCCATCTGACGCTCTCCGACGGTGCGCCGCTGACGATCGACGTCACGCCGCGCGGCGTCATGCCGTTGGCTGAGTGGCTGCCTTATGTCTTCGCCGCGCAGATGGCGCTTCTCGTCATATGCACGTGGTTTGCCGTCCGCCTGGCCATCCGTCCGCTGAGCGCGCTTGCCGCGGCTGCCGACACGCTCGATCCGGCCAGGAAGGGTGTGCCGATGAGCGAGCGAGGCCCAAGTGAAGTTGCTCATGCCGCCCGCGCCTTCAACGCGATGCGCGACCGGATCGCGCATTATCTGGAGGAGCGCGTACAGATCCTGGCCGCGATCTCGCACGACCTGCAGACACCAATCACCCGTATGCGACTGCGCGCCGACATGGCCGACGATACGCCTGAGAGGGACAAGCTCGTCAAGGACCTCCGCGAAATCGAGCGCCTGGTGCAGGACGGCATCGCCTATGCGAGGAGCTCGCATGGTAGCGGCGAGAAGACCTCGCGCATCGATCTCTCTTCCTTCATCGACAGCATTGCCTACGACTATCAGGACACGGGAAAGGCCGTGACCGTGCTCGGTGTCGTTCAGGGCACCGCGTCGACCAAGCCGCATGCGCTGCGGCGGATTCTCACGAACTTCATCGACAATGCCATCAAGTTCGCGGGGAGCGCTGAGATCGCCGTCGAGCGGAGCGGGGAGGGTGATGTCGTCGTCACCGTTCTCGATCGCGGGCCCGGCATTCCGGACGATATGCTTGAAAGCGCCATGCAACCCTTCTTCCGGGTCGAGACATCGCGCAACCGCGATACAGGCGGGACCGGCCTTGGGCTGGCGATTGCCCAGCAACTCAGTGGCACGATCGGCGGCTCGGTGCGGCTCTACAACCGCGCGGACGGCGGCTTGGCGGCGGAAATCCGGTTCCGATAGGAGCGATCTCGGCGTTGGTCGCACTGTGTTTTTGTAAGCACGAATGTCGCCGAAGTCGCTGCGTACGTTCTGATACACTTCCCGCTTTTTTGGAAACATCCCGGATACGCGCATCCATCAAAACACTCCCTGTCAGCAGACGTCGCCCAGGCGATGAAGCCGAGCGACGCAACAAAGGAGTGTTTCATGACCAAGACCGATACCGTCCTCTACACCGGCAAGACCCACACCACAGGCGGCCGCGAAGGATCTGCCCGCAGCGATGACTCACAGCTGGATGTTCGCCTGTCGCCTCCCGGTAGCGGCAAGCCGGGCACCAATCCGGAGCAGCTGTTCGCGGCCGGCTGGTCGGCCTGCTTCATTGGCGCGATGACCAAGGCCGCCGGCAAGCGTCAGCTCAGGCTCCCGGCCGAAACGGCGGTCGATGCCGAAGTCGATCTCGGAACCACCGATGGCGCCTATTTCCTTCAGGCGCGCCTGGCGATCAGCTTGCCGGGGATCGAGGCCGAAGTCGCCCGTGCGATCGTTGAGGATGCCCACCAGACATGCCCCTATTCGAAGGCAACGCGCGGCAATATCGCCGTCGAGCTGACATTGGTCTGAGCGGGTGGCAAGGGAGGCATTGCAATGAAGATAGCTGTCTTTGCGGTCATGATCGCGGCGGTCTTCGCATCGCCCTGCATCTACGATGTCACGTCGAACGAGCCGTCCCCCATTGCCGCGATCATCGGTTCGCCTCTCCATGGAGCAGACGCGAACCGGCCGATGTGACGACCATATGCTCTATGAGGGCAAGGCCGCGGCCTGCCCTTTATAGGCTCAAGCTGCTGCTCGGCAGTGTCACGCCATTGAGATGGTAATTGCCGAGTGCGGCGTGGTATTTCCGATGCGCGGGATCTTGCCGCGCGCGAGTGCCGGTCTCGCGGCAATCGTGATCGAGGCCGGCGGATGATGTCTCTACGAGTTCGAGCAAAGCTTCGGAGGCGTCGAGGGCGACCCCCGAGGTGAGAACCTTGGCTGCGCCCGCGGCGAGTGTGGCGGCCGTCACGTTCTCTTCAGTCGTCTCGATCTGGGCGATATCGACCTTGAGGCCGGCGCTCTCGATCAGGGCGGTTGCGGCTTCCAGCCGCACCGCCAACTCTCCAACGCGGGTGACGGAAATCGTGTTTCCCGAACGTCCACGGGCGCCGCCATCGCGTGACAGCCGTGAGTGCATTTTGATGGCCTCGATCACAGCTGCAAAGCTCTTCCGCGCGGTCCCTAGATCAATGCCGGCGTCAAGGATCTCACCCAATGCGCCAATCGTCGTTGGGCGCTCAAAACCCTTGTGGTGCGCGACCACGGCGTCCGCATGGATGTAGACATTGTCCAGAACCGCCGTCACGACAGCGTGGTTGCCGACGCTTCCGCAACCTTCGATTCCATACTGGATGAACGACATGGTCAACTTGTCATCGTCGTTCAGCGCGGCGATAGCAACCCAATCCGCGAACGCCGCGCTTGTGGCATCGCGCCCGCATCCGTTGAGACGATAGCCCAACCCATCTCGGCTAATCCTTACGCCCCCATAGGAGGCAGGCGCCGCCACGCGTTGCGCCGGCACGCCGGCAAACCTGTCACCGGCAAGCGCGCGTTCGAAGAAAAATCGCTTCTGCTCTTCCGTCCCGTCGGTTCTCAGTGCCTCGAGAGTATAGTAGTGGCTCTCTGCGATCCGGCCAATACGCGCGTCGGCCTGCGAGAGAAGCGCGGTGACCTTCGCAAGTACGACGTTGGATATATCAATGCCGCCATATTCCGGAGGAACGGTGATCGCAAGCAGGCCGGACTGCGACAGCGCGTCGAATTCATGATAACCCAACCGCCTATGCCGAGCGGGCGCAAACGTCTGTTCCCTGAAGCGGCTTGCGAGCTGATCCGCTGTTGTGATCGCTTCTCCCTCGCTTGACAGTCGGGCAGTCAGGCGGCGAATTCGACCCGTTGCATGAGGTACCCTGTCCATCTCGTGCTCTCCCAGGCTGAGTTGAACAGCGTGAAAGATCCACGGGTGAAAGAAAAGAACATTAAATCCATAAACTATCGAAGGTGAGAAAAGTCATTTCTTCGATGCTGCTGACCGCGCGCGGCACTGGGGCGCCAACGCTCTTGCACGTCGCACCGCATCGGGCGCTATCGGCGTCTTGCAAAAAGAGCTTGCCTTCGAAGGCATAATTTCTATGCTTTTGATGGACTAATATGCCTTCATCCCGATCCGAACGAATTAGCCGGCGCATGTTGCCGGGCCAATGCAGGAAAGGAACTGACGCATGACACAGCTCCCCTCCAATTTTTCCAGACGACCGCAAGATCTGAGGACGCGTTCGCTTTTCAAGGTAGCGATCGTCGGTCGCGGCTTCACCGGCATTGTGACGGCCATCGCATTGCTCAGGACGGTGAGCGGGCCGTTCCATCTTGTCATGTATGATCCGCAGCAGACGGTCGATATCGGCAGGGGCGTGAGCCAATCGGCAACGACGTTGCTCAATAGCCGGGTTCGTGACCTTTCCGTCGATCCGGTGGTCCGCGACGATTTCAGCAGATGGCTCGAAGCAGGGCAGAAGCTTGGTGACGACGGTGGTGAGCGGGCGGGGCTGGATCAATCATTCGTGCCCGGAGAGCTGTTTTCCCGGTATGTGCATCAGCGCTTCTCGGAGGCGCTGCAAAGAAGGCCCGATGTCGTCTTGCAGATCTGTCCAGAGATCGTGACGGGTTTGGATCAAAGCGAGGAACTGGGTTTTTCGCTTTCGTTCGGCGACCAGCAGAGAGCTCGCTTCGATGCCGTCTTTCTGGCCACCGGCTACGGACTTCGTGAGAATCCAGCGGAAGGACAGGCAACTCGTGTCGGCGACAATGTGGTGGTGATCGGTGCCGGCGTTCGGGCGGTCGATCGTGCCCTTCGCCTGTTGGCCGACGGTCAGGCGCGACACGTCACGCTGATATCGGCCTCCGGCTTCCTGCCGCAATCGCATGCCCGCTCGGCCGTGGGGCCGATCGTGTCGGAGGAGCCTTTTCCGCGCACGTTGCGCGGCGCCTTCAGGCATCTGCGTCGGGCGGCGGAGAGCGCCAATGCCGATGGTTCTGGCTGGCAGGGGATCATGAATGGCTTCAGATCGCGTGCCCACGACCTGTGGCAGGAGCTGAGCGCGGAGGAACGCGGTCGCTTCAAGCGCCATGTGCGCGCCATATACGATAGTCATCGCAATCGTCTGCCGCCCGAGCATTTCGAGCGTCTTCATCAGGCAATCGCAGATGGTGCCATCACCCTGCGCAAGGGCAAGGTGGAACGCATTGCGACGAATGGCGTGCTTCTCTCGGGACCGGCAGGTCTGGAGGTTCTCTACGCCAGCAGGGCCGTCGATTGCCGGTCGCGGCCAACGGATATGGACTCGCCGCTATACCGCTCCGTACTACGCGCGGGTCTCGCAAAGCGTGATGAAGTCGAGCTCGGTATCCTCGTCGATCGCTGCGGTCGAACAGCGTCGGAGCCGAAGGGCTTTCAAGGCTTGTTTGCCATGGGCCCTCTTGGCCTGGGCAGCCTACCGGATATCGACCTGGTACCGGAAATCGTCACCCAAGGTCACGCTGCCGCTGCCGCGCTGGACAACTGGATCCATGACATCTCGCTTGCCGAGCAACGCAGGGCCGATGAATAGAGCCCCAACTCTTTGCCCGGCACGGCATCTCAGATATCGATCCGATTTCTGAGATGCCCTTCCTCCAGCAGGATCTTTACCGTCATCGCCGCATTGTGGCGCATCTCGATTGCCGCGTGATCGGAGTAGAAGGCGTTGTGCGGGGTGATCACCAGGCGGCCGGCGAGCCAGTCTTCCCTGTTGCGCCACGCCGCCAGAAGCGAATGGTCGCGCGGCGGCTCCTCGGCCAGCGTGTCGATCGCGGCTGCCGCGAGATGGCCGCTTCGCAGCGCGGTCTCAAGTGTGTCGAGATCGTCGAGCAATTCGCCGCGGGCCGTGTTGACGAGGATCGCTCCGGGCTTCAGCCGAGATAACGTCCTTGCGTCTATAAGGCCGCGCGTTTCGGCATTGACAGGGCAGTGGAGCGTTACGATATCGGCCTTGGTAAGGAGTTCGTCAATCCGGTCGACGCGCTCGTAGCCGATCGCCTTTTCATGGCCACGCGGCTGGCCGGGGTCGTAACCGAGAATGCGAAAGCCGAAAGGCTTGAGGCGGTTGATGACAGCCGTGCCGATCCGGCCGACGCCGATGACGCCGACAGTGGCGCGGTTGGAGCGCGGCAGCGGCTTCAGGCTGTGAACCTGCCAGCCAGTTCGATAGCCGCGAGCGCGGACGTCGTGCTCCCAGAGCCGGCGGTGCAGCGAGAGCAACATCGCGACGGCGTGGTCGGCCACTTCTTCCGTGCCGTAATCGGGATTGTTCGCAAACGGAATGCCGGCCGCCGAAAGCGCCGGCAGATCGATCTTCTCGTAGCCGACGCCATAGCGCACCACGCCCTTGCAGCGCGCAAGATGGGCGATGCTTCCGGCGCCAAGCCGCGCGCCCCAGACCATCAGCGCGTCCAGGCGCGCAAGGCGCTCCGGCGAAAACCGCGTTTCGTCGGTGGTCGCGAAGTAGTCGATCTCGACCGCGTCGCCGAACAGCTCCGCCTCGAGGTCAGGCGTGCCGAACATGTGATCGGTGATGCCGACCACATATTTGCTTTGTCCTGCCATGCCTTGCTCCACCTCTGGCTCTGCCTGCATGTCTTGAAGAAACGCATCGCCAGATGCGGTAACGGTCGATTATTCCGCGGCGATGGCGGTGGGCGCAGAACGGGTGCGCACCAGCGCGGCCGCTTGCGCGAGCGCCTGTTCGACGCGTCCGGTGATCGCAGGCGAGGGCGCGCCATCGGTGAAGTCCCGGCTCGATGCGTAGACGGCAGTCGGAACGACAAAGGCCTCGAAGAAGGCAAACAGCGGGCGGAGTTGGTGTTCCACCATCAGCGCGTGCCGGTCGCCGCCGCCGGTTGCCGTCAGAATGATCGGCTTGCCGCGCAGGTCGGCCGGATCGAGCAGGTCGATCACGTGCTTGAAAAGGCCGGTATAGCTTCCCTTGTAGGTCGGAGAGCCTATGACCAGGGCGTCTGCCTCGATGATCGTGCGGATCACCGCCTGGGCCTTCGTATCGAGATCGGCAATCGAGCGTGCCGTGGCAAGCGCTGCGCCGAAATCCTCGACATCGAACACAACGTGATCCAGACCCGCGCGCTCCGCCAGCGACGCCGTCACGCTTTCGACGAAACGCTTGGTGCTGGAGGGGCGGGTGATATTTCCCGAGAAGCCGACAATAAGATCGTTGCTCATCAAAGTTCCTTTCACGGGTCGTCCCGCTTATTCGAGGAGTGCCACTGGCCTGAAGGCCGGTTCGCACCTGCAGATGTTTCAGGTACAAGAGAATATCGACCTTGCCGCGAGGCCTGGTCGCTACGCCGTCTTGCGCACCGGTATGGTTGAAGAGCGCTCTGCGCGAGCGGCCTCCTCGGCGTTCCATTTCTGATAGGCGGAGCGGCCCAGCATCGAGATTGAGGTGTCTTCCTGCGGCGCGTGCACCAGCACGGATTGCACGTCCCTGAAATGCCGCTCGATGCCGAGATCGGCATTGAGGCCTGGATTTCCAAGGCCGCGCACGGCGATCTGCACCGCCTCGCGCAGCTGACGGCCGGCGATCAGGCGGGCCCGGATCAGTCTTTCGGCAGCGCCGTCGGTCGATGCCAGCGCGCCGAAGATGATCTCGCGGGCGCCTGAAACGAGAAGGTCGATTTCGCCCGAGAGGGTGACGAACCGCTCGGTCCGAGCGATCGGGTGGCCGAGGTTGGTGGGAACGCGCTCATGCGCGAAGCGGATGAAGGCCGACTGCGCGGCTTCGGCGGCCCCGAGGTAGATCGCGGTCAGCGCGAGGTTCATCGCGGCGTGGGCGCGATTGTCCTGCTGCGCGACCGAGGGATCGACCAGTTCCAGGGCGTTCTCAGCGGGGACCTCGACATCGACATATTCGACGTCATGCGAGCCGGTCGCGCGCATTCCGAGGCTCTTCCAGTTCTCGATGATGCGAATGCCCGGCAGGCCGTTCGGCACGACGAATGTGCCGACCCGCGCGGAAAGCTCGTCCGTGTGTGCCCAGACGAGAAAATGGGTGAGCCCGTGGGCGCCCGTCACGAAACGCTTGCGGCCGGTGATCGCCCAGCCGTTCGGCGTGCGGCGCGCGACGGTGGCGGGAAGGCCTCCCCGGGCCGGCGAGCCCAGTTCCGGCTCGACGCGCGCGGCATTGAGCAGCAATGGGCGCTGCTTCGCCTCCGCCAGCAGGCGCCGATAGAGATCATCAGGCCAGTGGTTCTTGGTTGCCTGGCCGAGATGGTTGAAGATCGTCATGGCGCTGATCAGCGCCACCGATGGATCGCCCCGGCCAAGTGCCGCGAGGATATGAGCGGCATCGCTCAACGTGCCGCCCTTGCCGCCATAGCGGCTGGACACCGTGCTTTCGAGCAGCCCTGCCTCGTGAACGGCGCGAATGCCGGCCCAGGGAAACTGGCCTGCCTGATCGGCTTCGGGTGCCGCTTCCGCGAGGAGCCGGACAGTGTCATCAAGGGCGATCTGGTTATAGGGCATGCTGAGGCCTTCTGGCTGTCGGAGAGCATCCGTGTGATATCGCGAGGATGCTCTGCAGTCGGATCCGGTGGAGGACGCTGCGGCCCGGCGGAATGGCCGGACCGCATGCATCATGCTGCATTCTTCTTCTTGGCGTTCTCCCGCTCCCGGATGCCCTCACGCACCAGCGGCAGGATGTAGCGCCCGTAATCGACCGCATCGTTGAAATTGTCGTAGCCCCGGATCGAGATCAGGTCGGCGCCGAGATCGATATAGTCGAGGATCGAATCGGCGATGGTGCGCGGGGAGCCGACGAGCGCGGTGGTCGCGCCGCTTGCATTGGTGGCCGTCACCGTCGGATACCAGAGGGCGCGGTCATGCACGTCGCCGCGGGCAGCGATATCGAGCAGGCGCTGCGACCCCACATTGGCCGGCGGCGTTGCGTTGATGGGTGCACGCGCCAGACCCTTCTGGCGGTTGGCGGTCAGCTGATCGAGAACCTTGTGAGCCTTCTCCCAGGCCAGTTCGTCGGTTTCGGCGACGATCGGGCGGAAGGTGACCCAGATGCGGGGACGGTCGGTGCGGCCCGCCTTTGCGGCTTCCGCGTAGATCCGATCGATCTGCTGTTTGGTTTCCTTGAGCGGTTCTCCCCAGAGTCCGAAAATGTCGCAAAGCGAGCCGCCGATGCGATAGGCCGCATCCGAGGAGCCGCCGAGCGAAATCGGGATGAGCCCGTTGGTGGGGCGAACGGCGCTACGGAACTGCTTGAACTGGTAATATTTCCCGTCGAAGTCGAAGGGTTCCTTCGCTGTCCAGGCGAGGCGCAGGATGCGAATATACTCTTCTTGTCGCTCGTAGCGCTCTTCCTTGCTGAGGAAGTCACCTTCACGGGCCTGCTCGTCGTCGCTGCCGCCGGCGATGAAGTGGACGACGACGCGGCCGCCGCTCAGCTGGTCGAGCGTCGCAAGCGACTTCGCCGCCACAGTCGGGTACACCGTGTTCGGCCGCAGCGCGACGATGATCTTGATGTTCTTGGTATGCGCCAGCACCGTGGCGCCCAGGGTGAAGGGATCGAAGGACGACGAGGAGTAGGGGATGAGGGTGTAGTTGAAGCCGTAGTCGTCAAGGGCGCGTGCGTAGCGTTCCAGGAAGAGCGGATCGACGGGCGCGTCCGGCAGCGGGTTCAGGTCGTTCGACGCGTTTGGAAAGCTTACGCTGATGAATTCCGCGGTCATGGGAGCTCCTTGATGGTGTCGGCCGGTGCTTGGATGTTAAGCAGTGGCGAATTGATAATGAAGAGAGGCATTTCTTTTTCTATAGAAAAGATAGAATATTTTGCTGCCCTGCGGCTTTGAGTGGAGGCGGTGGTCACGAGTATGCTATGCGTCAGGCTAGAAACTCGGTGTCCAGCCAAGCGCTGGCGCAACCGTGCGGGAAAGGTCGCTCAACAGTCTGACATTGTCGGCGAGACCGAAGGCGGGGGGCAGGAACAGCACCACCTCGTCGGCGGCCGCAAGACCGGGGTCGTTGAAGACGGCGTCGATCACCTCGTCGGGCGATCCTTGAAACACAGGAGAGATTCTGAGATCGGCGGATTGCGTCGGCGGCGCGAGCGCGCCGTTGGGGCGCGATGCCGCGATGCCCTTGGTCCGCCGTTCGAGATCGTAGGCGGCGTATTTCTCGCGCAACTCGGCGCTCGTGCCGACAAGGATCGAGGCGGCGACGGCGACGGGCGGCGGTTCGGTTTTCCAGAGCCTGCGCCAGGTCGACCGATAGGCTTCGATGATCCGTGCCTGGTACTGGCCGAAGGTCTCACCCTCGTCCAGGTCATGCAGCACGGTTCCCGAGATCAGGCCGATGCCGAGTTCTGCCGCCTGAACGGCCGAGCTCAGGCTCGCCGAGCCCTGGCGGATACGCGCGCGCAATGTCGGACTGTGCGGCGTCACGCGCAGCGCAGCGCCTTGGGGTGCACCCTGGCCGGGTTCGGTTACCGTGTGAAGAACCTCTCCCGAGATCGCTGCGAGAAACCGCGCCTGGCGGCGCTTCGCTTCCGTGCGCGCATCGGTATCGGTGGTGCCGAACACCGCGTCGAAGGCCGCGTTCGCGCCCGTCGAGATCGCCAGTTCCAACCGGCCGTCGATCAGGAGATCGGTGGTGCCCGCCGCTTCGGCAAGCAGGATCGGGTCTTGATAGCGCATCGGGATCACCGCCGATCCGAGCGTGATGCGGCTGGTGTGCTGGCCGGCGGCGGCGAAGAAGGGCAGCGGCGACGACAGGTAGTGGTCGAAGTGCCGCTGATAGGCCCAGCCCGATTGATAGCCGAGCGCCTCGGCTTGCCTGAACAGTTCGATCCCATCCCTCAAGCCTTGCGCCGGACCGGTGTCGTCGCTGAACGAGACGCGCGTATTGAACCCAAGCCGTTGCTTCGGCCGGAAGCCCGCAGGCACGGTGTTGGCGGATGCGGCGATGGTCATGCGATTTGCTCCTGACGCTTGACTTGCCGGAGCTTGCCGCGCGGCGCGGGAGCGGCTTCGGCGATCCCCGCGGGGATCGATTCCAGCAGGGATGCGGTGTAGGGATCACTAGGCGCGCCGAAGATCTCGGCGACCGTTCCATGCTCGACGATGCGGCCCTGCCGCATGACCGAGACCGTGTGCGCGAGCTGGCGCACCAGGCCCAGATCGTGGGAGACGAAGACGTAGGTCAGGCCGAGCTTTGCCTGCAGCGACAGCAGCACCTCGACGATATCGGCCTGGACGCTGACGTCGAGCGCGGAGGTGGGTTCGTCAAGCACGATAACATCGGGTCTCAGCACCAGCGATCTGGCGATCGCCACGCGCTGGCGCTGGCCGCCGGACAGCGCGCTCGGTTTGCGGCCCAGCAGATGTTCGCCAAGCCCGACATCGGCCAGTGCCTCGCGCACGCGAAGGTCGCGCTCGCTGCGCGTGCCGATCTTGAAGCGGTCGAGCGGTTCGCGAACGAGGTGCTCGACCTTCCAGGTCGGGTCGAGCGAGGTGAACGGGTTCTGATAGACGAGCTGCAGGTGGCGCCACACCGAGCGCAACGCGGTCCGGCTTTGGCCGGTCACCGTTTCGCCGGCCACGGTGATCGCGCCGCCGTCGGGCTCCTCCAGTCCAAGCAGCAGGCGGATGGTTGTCGTCTTGCCCGAGCCGGATTCGCCGACCAACGCATGCGTGGTTCCCGCGGGGACCTCGAAGGAGATGTCGTCCACTGCCGTCAGCGTCTTGCCGTCGACCGTGAACCGCTTCGTCACGCCGCCGACAGTGATTTTCGGCGCGCGGCTGCTGTCTTTGAGAAGCGCAAGACCGGGGTCGCGAAGCCTGGCGTAGCGGTTCGGATTGAGCGCCGGAACATCGCCATGCAGCTTGCGCGCATAATCGGATGCCGGCGAGGCGAATACCGTCGATGTCCTGCCGGCCTCCTGGACCGTGCCGTTCTTGAGGACGACCAGCGAATCCGCCCGCTCGGCGGCGATCGCCAAGTCGTGGGTAATGAGGAGCAGGCTTATGTCGAGCTCTTGCTGCAGGTGCGACAGCAGATCGAGTATCCGCTTCTGGATGGTGACATCGAGCGCCGAGGTCGGCTCGTCGGCGAGCAGAAGTGTGGGCCTGGGCAGCACGGCGAGACCGATCAGCACGCGCTGCAGCATGCCGCCGGAAAGCTGGTGCGGGTAGGATTCGTAGACGCGGGCGGGATTGTCGAGGCCGACCTGCGCGAAGGTTTCGAGGATGAGCGCCTTGCGGATCGCCGCATTGGGCTCGTCGGTCAGCGCCGCAGCCTCCATCGCCTGCACGCCGATCGTGCGGACGGGATTGAGCGCGTTGCCAGGATCCTGCGGCACGAAGCCGATCTTGCGTCCGCGAAGCGGCCGGAACTGGCGCTCGGATTGCGCCAGTATGTCCTTGCCGCCAAAAAGGATGTTGCCACTCGCTGCGGCACCACCAGGCAGAAGCCGCAACAGGGCGCGCGCGATCGTTGATTTGCCCGATCCGGATTCGCCGATGAGCGCCAGGCTCTTGCCCTGTCCGAGTTCGAAGTCGACGCCATGGACCACCTCCTGGCGCCCGTAGGACACCGTGAGGTTTTCAACGGTCAGAAGAGGCGCCGCGCTGGGTGACACAGCTGCGTCGTGGCGGGCGATGAAGGCGGTGTTCAGTCTGTTTTGCGAAGCCATCGGCTGATCCTGTTCACAGAGAGGACGGTCGCGATCGTGACGAAAGCGGGTGCATAAACGAGCCAGGGCCATTTGAGATAATCCTTGCCGATCGAGATCAGCAGGCCCCAATCCGAAGCGGGCGGCGGGTCGCCGTAGCCGAGGAAGGCAAGGCTGGCGATGACGAGGATGGACTCGCCGAATTGCAGAACGGCGAGCGGCAATACCGAGCGCGAGGCGTTCGGAAGGACATGGCGTAAGAGGATGTACCAGCGCGAACCGCCAAGCAGGAACGAGGCCTCGACGAACGTCGACTGCCGGGTCTTGATGACCTCCGAGCGCGTGACGCGCGCGAAGAAGGCGACGGCCGAGACACCGGTCGCGATGGCGGCGTTGATGGTCTCGAAGCCGATGGCAGTGACCACGATGACCGCCAGCAGAAATTTGGGAATGGAGAGCAACACATCGACCAGCCGTGCAAAGACGATATCGACCCATCCGCCAAGAAAGCCCGCGACTAGCCCGATCAACCCGCCCGCCACGACACCGATGACGACGGCGACGAGTGCGCTGGAGACCGACGAGGCCGTACCGAAGACGACGCGGGCATAGACATCGCGGCCGAGATGATCGGTGCCGAACCAATGGGCGAAGCTCGGACCTAGCAGCTTGTCGGCGGGAACGCCGACAACAGGGCTATGGCTCGTAAACAGTTGCGGTGCGATCGACCATCCGATGACGATCGCGATGACTACGAACGAAAGCGCGACGGTGGCGGGGAGACGCAGAGCGGCGAGGCGGCCGGAGCCTGCGCTCGAAAGGGAGAGATTGGAAACGAGGCTCATGGATGCACCACCGTTGTCGTGCCGAGCGCCCTGTCATCGGCCGTTGTCGGGCGACGCTTCGCGGCTCCGAGGATTTTCACGCGAGGATCGAGCAGCGGGTAGAGGAGATCCGCGATCAGATTGACCAGCACGAAGACGACGGCGCCGAGCGAGACGATCGCCTGCAGCACGGGCAGGTCCTGCGTGCTCACCGATCGCTGCACAAGGCTGCCGACGCCGGTACGCCCAAATACCGTCTCGGTAATCAGCGATCCGCCTAGCAGCTCCCCGATGGTGAGCGCGACGACGGTCACGACGGGCAGCGAGGCGGGCTTGAGCAGATGCCGCACGAACAGGCGCATCTGGCCGATGCCGCGACTGCGGGCAACGGCGGCGTATTCCTGCTCGGCTTCCTTGTCGAGATTGGCGATCAGAACTTCGGCGATCTGCGCGGAGACGGGAATACCAAGTGCTACGGCTGCGAAGAAGGTCGCCCAGGCGCTGTCGGGATTGATCACCCTGAAGAGGCCGAGCTGGAAGCCGAAGACGTGGATCAGCACCAGGCCGATGACGAAATTGGGTACGGAGAGAAAGAGTGACGGAAAGCCGCGCAACAAACCCTGTCCGAACCGCTTGGGCACGAAGCGGGTGCCGTAAGCGACCGCCATTGCGAGCACCAACGCCACCGCAAGGCCGGCCCCGGCAAGAATGAGCGTCGAGGGCAACACCTCGCCGATCAGGGTTGCGACGGGCCTGTTGGAGCGCATCGACATGCCGAGATCGCCGGTCAGAAATCCGGAAAGGGCATTCCACAGCTGCACGATGACTGGCTTGTCCAGTCCCTGCGCCGCGATGATCTCGGCGATTTCTTCTTCGCTGAAGCCGTTTTGCGGGTTGCGCAGGACGCTGGTGATCGGGTCGCCAGGCAGGATGCTGACGACCACGAATGTAAACACATAGGCCAGCAGGATGACGACGGCAGCCTGGCCGAGCCGTTTGGCGGCGTAGGTTAGGTAGACATTGTTCATGCCGATGCCTCTCATGTTTCAGGTGTCTCGCGCGTCAGCCGACGAGCGAGGCCGTGTAGTAGCTGGCATAGGCGACGCCGTTGTAGACCTCGCCCTTCAGCTTCGGCGACTGCACGTAGATGCGCTGGACGATCTGCGTGCGCGGGATGAAGTAGCCCTGGTCCAGAACATACTGCTGCAGGTCGTCGAGCAGCGGCTTGCGCTCGTCGATGGAACCGGCGCCGGCGATCTTGTCGCGCAGGTCGTTGAGCTTGGCGTCGCGCTCATCGAGCGCGAACCAGTTCTCGCCATTGTTCGCGTTCGTCAGGATGCTGGCGACCGTGCCGGCGTCGATGAAGCTGCGCGTCACCTCGTAGGTCGGGACGGCCGCGCCGCCGAACTTCACCTTTTCGCCGAAGGTCACGACGTCATAGGCCCGGATCGCGACCTTCCAGCCGATCTTGCCGAGCTGCTGGGCGATCAGTTCGTCTACCGACTTTGAGGTTGCGAGATAGGGGTTGGAGTGGATGGTCAGCACCAGCGGCTTGCCGTCCTTGCTGCGAATGCCGTCAGCGCCCTTGACCCAACCTGCCTCGTCGAGCAGCTTTTCCGCCTTCTCAGGATTGTAGCTCAGAAGATCGCTGTGATCGGTCGCGCCGGGCACGTTGCTCTGGATGAAGGACGTCGCCAGCTTCCAGTCCGGCGTATAGACCGTGTCGATGATTTCCTGCCGGTTGATGCCGGCCTGAAGGGCCTGGCGGACCTTGACGTCGTCATAGGGCGCCAGCTTGGTGTTGACCGCCCAGCCGTTGACGAAGCCGAGATAGCGCGGTGTCGCGATGGTGAGGCCCTCATCCTTGAGCGACTTCAGTTCCTGGGGCGAGGCGTTGTAGGCGATGTCGGCCTGCTCGGACTGAACCGAGGCGACGCGGAGAGATGGTTCCGATACCAGCTTGTAGGTGATGGAATCGAGGAAGGCAGGGCCGGTGTGGCCGACGGCTTGAGGTCCCCAATTGTAATCCTTGCGCTTGACCAGGGTGACGTGATCGCCCTCCTTCCAGCTTTCCACCACAAACGGGCCGCTGCCGGCCGTCTTGCTGAGGTCGGCCTGCTCAGAGGCCGGCAGCGCGATGCTCTTGGGAGAGATCAGGATCGATCCGTGATAGCCGAGCGTCGGTATGAAGCCGAGCGTCGGCTTCTTGAAGAAGACTTTCACCGTGCCGGCATCGACGGCTTCGGCGTGATCGTAGGTCTTGGGAAAGAGGCCGATCGGATTGATGCCTTCGTTCTTGCGCCCCGCGTACCAGATATCGAGGTTGGCGACGACGGCTGCCGCATCGAGCGGCGCTCCGTCGGAGAAGGTCACGCCGCTCTTCAGATGCAGCGTGAATTCGGTGGCCTTGTCATTCTGCTCCCAGCGCTCCACCAGCCAGGGGCTGACCTTGCCGTCCTGATCGACATAGAGCAGCTTGTCGGTAACGTGGCCCCAGATGTGGCCCTGAAAGCTGGAGATCGCGCTGTTGTTCGGGATCCAGGTATCACCGAGGGAATCGATCAGGAAGGTGATGTCGCCACCCTCGCGCGGCGCGTCGGCCGCCTGTGCGAAACGGGTCGCCGAGGCAACGAGCGCTGCGCCTGCGGCCACGGATGTGGTGATCAGCAGGCGGCGTCGGGAGAGGGAAAGCAGGGAGGAACGTTCGGTCATGGGTGATCCAGATGATGGGAGTGATATCTTGGTACGGCGACGTGCGGGCGCGAGGCCCCGGCAAAATGCCGCGACTTGTAAATGCGCATGAGCGATAGGCGGTGGCCGAAAGCCTGGTGTTATCGAGCCGGCATAAGGGAGCACATTGCGCGGGCAACGTGCGTTCTGGTCTTTGTGTCGGTCATGAAGAGCTCCCTTGTTTCGGCGGTAAGTTCATGACGGACAGCCTAGCAGCGCATCCCGTTGGAGAAAGAGTAGTTATTCTTTTTCTATGGAATTTATAGATTAATTTGCCGGAATTTCGGACGCTGTTTGGATTGGTGTTTCAGGGCGTTTTCTCAGAGCAGACCTCAAGTCCGCTCGTCGAGCGCGGCCCCGATGCCGGCATCCTCTTCGCGCGGTACGAAGCGCATCGGCTCGAAGATCCGGACCGGCGGCACCGGGCCGGCAAAGCGTTCGACCTCAACCCTGGTGATCTGCCCCGTCGAGCCCTGCGCGAGCTTCGACGTCCCGATGTCGCGTGTCAGGATATTCGGGTTTCCGTGAATGCACATGGTGGTTTCCGCTTCAGGATCGGCGGGCTCGAACCACGCTCCCGTCGCCAGCTGCATCACGCCCGGCCGCACGTCGTCGCTGAGGATGGCGGCCGCCAGGCAGCTGCCGCGCTCGTTGAAAAGCTTGACGATATCGCCGTCCGAAATCTGGCGCGCGGCAGCGTCGGCGGGATTGATCCGGATGGGTTCGCGACCGTCGATCTTCGTCGAACGGCTGAAAGCGCCGTAGTCCAGCTGGCTGTGGAGGCGTTGGTAGGGCTGATTGCAGATCAGATGCAGCGGGTAGCGGCTTTCGTCTCCGGCTTTTCCTCTCGAACCCGGCGGATACCACTGCGGATGGCCGCCGCAATCGTCGTAGCCGAAGCGCGCGACCGTTTCGGAGAAGATCTCGATCTTTCCTGACGGCGTATGCAATGGCGATGCATCCGGGTCGCGCCGGAACCCGTTCGCCGGGCCACCGTCATCCGGCTTGATGGGCAGGCGCAATTCGCCGCGCTGCCAGAATGTCTCGAAATCCGGGGCCTCGTGGCCGCCGGCGGCAAGCGCCTGGCGTGTGGCCTCGAACAGAAAGGCCAGCCATTCGCGGCTCGTGCGGTTTTCGGTGAAGAGTTCGAACTTGCCCAGCCGTCGCGCGATCTCGGAGAAGATTTCGTAGTCGTCCCGGGCTTCGCCCACCGGCTCGATCAGCCGCTTCATTGCGATCATCAGGCGATCGCGATCCGCAGCGCCGATGTCGTCGCGCTCAAGCGTCGTGGTTGCGGGGAGTACGATGTCGGCGTGCCGGGCCGTCGAGGTCCAAGCCGATTCATGAACGATGATCGTTTCCGGCCGCCGGAATGCCGCCCGCAGTCGGTTGATATCCTGGTGGTGATGAAACGGATTGCCGCCAGCCCAGTAGACCAGGCGGATATCGGGATAGCGAAGAGCCTGACCGTTGTAATGAAACGCTTCGCCCGGGCCGAGCAGCATATCGGCGATCCGGGCGCAGGGAATGAAATCGGGAACCGGATTCTTGAACTGGTTGAGCGTCGGCAACGGGACGGCGAGAAGCTTCTTGCCGATATTGCCGAGGGCGCCGAGCGAATAGGAATAGCCGCAGCCATCCAGCCCGATCTGTCCGAGCATGGCCGCGAGCACGATCCCCATCCACACCGGCTGCTCGCCATAATCGGCGCGTTGCAGCGAATGGCTGACGGTGATCAGTGTTCTGGAACGCGCCATGGCTCGCGCGAGGTCGCGGATGGCGTCAGCGCCGATGCTGCAGATCGAGGCCGCCCATTCGGCGGTCTTCGGCGCCCCGTCGGTGCGGCCGAGGAGATAGTCCTCGAAGCGGTCGTATCCGACAGTGTAGCGGTCGAGGAATTGGCGATGGTGCAGCTTTTCGCTGACGAGCACATGGGCGAGGCCGAGCATCAGCGCGACGTCTGTACCGGGAACGACGGGCATCCACTCGGCTTTCACCTCGGCTGGAAAATCATCGGCCAAGGGGCTGACCAGCACGAAACGCGCGCCGCGGGCGCTCGCCCCTTTCAGCTTTGGCAGCACGACATGATTGCTGATGCCGCCGCCGTGCACATCGGCATTCTTGATCGCCATGCCTCCGAAGGCGACGACCAGCTCGCTACTGCGCTCGATCGCGTCCCAGGTGACGCTCTTGCGATCGAAGCTGTCATAGGGACCGAGCACGTGCGGTATTATCACCATCGCCGCGCCGGAACTGTAGGTGTTGACGGAACGCACATAGCCGCCGAGCACGTTGAGGAAGCGATGGATCTGGCTTTGCGCGTGATGGAAACGGCCGGCGCTCGCCCAGCCGTAGGAACCGCCGAAGATGGCCGTCGGGCCGAAGATCTCGTAAACCCGGCGAAGCTCCGCTGCGACGAGGTCTGCCGCTTCTGGCCAGCTGACTTCGACATAGTCGTCGGCGCCGCGCCTCTGGGCGTGGCCGGTCTTTCCCTCAAGCCAGCCCCGCCGCACGGCCGGCCGCCTGATGCGCACCGGGCTGTCGGCGATTGCCGCCAGATTGCCCAGCAGCGGCGAGGGATGCGGATCATCAGGATGCGGCTTTATCTCCAGCCGGCCATCGGCCATTCGGCCGGAAAACGCGCCCCAGTGAGAGCTGTGAGGTTTAAACGTATTCATGTCGAAACGCCCTCGCCATCGCGGCCGGTTGGAGGATATGCGATCTATTGCGGAAGGATCTTTTCGGGGTTCATGATGTTCTGGGGATCGATGGCGTTCTTGATGACGGCCATCAGGTCGACGGCATCGCCGTGTTCCTCGCGCATGTAGGCGATCTTGCCTGAGCCGACACCGTGTTCGCCGGTCGACGTTCCGCCCACCGAAATCGCGTATCGCACCATCTTCTTGTTGATCGCCGCGATCTCCTCAAGTTCGGCCCGATTGTCCGGATCGACCGCGAAGACGACGTGGTAGTTGCCGTCTCCCACATGGCCCAGAATGGCGGCCGGCACGCTGCAGGTCTTCAGCAATTCGCGTGTCATGACGATGCAGCCGCTGAGTTCCGACACCGGCACGCAAACGTCGGACGACCAGCCCTTGGCATTCGGGCGCTGCGACACGACGGCGTAGAATGCATTGTGGCGCGCCTTCCAGAGGCGGTTGCGATCCTCGGGTGCATTGGCCCACTCGAAATCCCGGCCGCCATTGTCCTCGACGATGGCCGCGACCATCTCGATCTGTTCCCGGACGCTGGCGGGCGAGCCGTGAAACTCGAAGGCCAGCGTGTCCTCGATCTTCAGCGAAAGGCTTGAATAGGCGTTCACCGCCTGGATAAGTCCACGGTCCATCAACTCCATGCGGGCAACGGGAATGCCGAGCTGCACGACCGCGATCGCGGCGGCGACCGCCTGCTCGACGGTTTCGAATGAGCAAAGCGCTGCCGAGATGGTTTCGGGAATGCCGTAAAGCCGAAGCGTCACTTCCGTGATGATGCCCAGCGTGCCCTCGGAGCCGACGAAGAGCCGCGTCAGGTCGTAGCCC
Organism: Hyphomicrobiales bacterium; assembly: GCA_900472605.1. Taxonomy (GTDB): domain Bacteria; phylum Pseudomonadota; class Alphaproteobacteria; order Rhizobiales; family Rhizobiaceae; genus Rhizobium. The sequence goes on from UCJD01000012.1 coordinate 215,810, forward strand.
GCCGAGGATTTGCGGGCCCGGCCGCCGGTGCGGATGATCTGGCCGTTGGGAAGCACCACCGTCAGCGATAGAACGTTCTCGCGCATCGTGCCGTAGCGCACCGCGTTGGTTCCGGATGCGCGCGTTGCGGCCATGCCGCCGATCGAGGCATTGGCGCCCGGGTCGATCGGGAAGAAAAGCCCCATGTCGCGCAGATGGGTGTTCAGCTGCTCGCGGGTGACGCCGGCCTCCACCGTGCAATCGAGGTCCTCCGCGCTGACGCGCGAGATTTTGGACATGCGCGAGAGATCGATCGAAACGCCGCCGCGCACGGCCGTCAGATGACCCTCAAGCGATGTTCCGGCTCCGAACGCGATGACCGGCACGCTTTGTGCCGCGCAGATCCGAACGATCTGTGCCACCTCTTCCGTGCTTTGCGCAAACACCACGGCATCCGGAATCGCCGGCGTGTGGTGGGATTCGCCGCGACCGTGCTGCTCGCGAATGACCTGCGCGGTCGAGAAGCGGTCACCGAAGAGCTGGCGCAATGTTTCGCCGAGCGACGATGGAAGGGTGGAAGACATAATCAACTCCGCGGAGATAGTCTCGAAACAGACAAGCCGGGTCCCTTTTTGAGGCCCGGCTCGGTATCGGGTCAGGCGACCAGCTTTTCACCCTTGAGGTGACGCTCGAGGAAGGGAAGGCTGTCCTGTCCCCAGTAGAGCTCACCCTCATAGCGGTAGGTCGGCAGGCCGAAGACGCCGGCTACCTTGGCGGTTTCGTAATTGGCCTTCCAGACCGCCTGCACCGCCTCGCTCTGACCCTGCTCGTCCAATGCCGCGCCGTCGAAGCCCGCCGCGTCGGCGATCGCAATCCGAACGGCGGCGTTGCCGATGTCTTTGCCCCCGGTCCAGAAGGCTTCCTGAAGAGCGCTCGCGAGCTTCAGCCAGTCCTTGCCGCCTTCGATCGCGGCGATCACCATGAAGCCTGCCGGCGTCGGGTCGGAAAGCGCTCCCCGGTTCTCGAAGTTCAGCACCTTGCCGCGCAGGGCCGCCCAGCGCTTCAGATCCTTCATCCAGTAGGCGCGGCGCGCTTCTGGGCGGTTGCGCGAGTAGATCGCGCCGTTGTCCTCGATCAACGGGATGACATAGGGTTTGATCACGGCATTCTGCTTTGCGGCGAGCTCCGCGAAGGGAGCAAGGCCGATGAAGGCCCAGGGCGAGCCGACGCCGAAGAAGTAGTCGATGGTCTTTGTCATGTCGTGTCCTCTGGATGTTGTTGTCGCCGTTGGCGGGTTTACTGCGCGAGGGCGAGGCCGGCGTCGCGGATCAGGATACCGAACTGCTCATTGTCGTCTTTCGCGCGCTGGCGAACCTGGTCGAGGGTCTCGATACCAGGGATGAGGCCGAAGCTGGTCACGCGCTGGCGGACGTCGGGCTGCTCGAGAATGCTGTTGATGAGGCTGTTGAGGCGGGTCTTGACCGCATCGGGAGCCTTCGCCTGGATCGAGACCGTGTGCCAGCTGCGCGGCGCCCAGCCACTGATGCCGGCTTCGGCTGTGGTCGGGAGATCAGGCAGCTGCTGCCAGCGGGTGTCGCCGAGAACCGCGATGCCCTTGAGTGTGCCGGAGGCGATATGCTCGGCGGCTTCGGGACCGATGAAGATCTGCGCTTCGTTGGCGAGCACCGCCTGGAGTGCGGCGGGTGCTCCGTTGTAAGGGATGTGCAACAGCTCGATGCCGCCCTTGTTGGAGAGCCAGACGCCGCTCAGATGGCCGACGGTACCCTTGCCCGAGGTACCGTAGGCCAAAGCGCCGGGGTTGGCCTTGGCGTAGGCGATGAGTTCACTGAGCGTGTTGGCGGCGACGGCGGGGTTGACCGCGATCACCATCGGCGCATCGCCAACCAGCACCAGCGGAACCAGATCCTCCAGCGGCTTGTACTGGACCTTGGTCACCAGCGGAATGATGCCGTAGAAGCTGTTGGTCGACTGCAGCAGCGTGTAGCCGTCGGCGGGCGTGGTCATGAAGTAATTGGCGCCGATCGCGCCGCCGGCGCCCGGCTTGTAGTCGTTGATCACCTGCTGGCCGATCAGCGCCGTCAGCTTCTCGCCGAGCAGGCGGGAGATGTTGTCGCTCATGCCGCCGGCATTATAGGGCACGATGTAATCGATCTTCTTCGTCGGGAACTCCTCGGCGAAGGCCGGCAGGCCAAAGAGCGCGGTGGCCGAGAGGAGCGATGCGGCGGAGAGGAAACCGCGACGGGTAGGGTTGAAGGTCATGTCAGGAGATCCTTGCGCGTCACTCGGCAAACGCCTTTTGCCGGAATTTCTGGATGAAGGGGAAGCAGATGCTGAGCAGCAGCAATACCGTGGCCACGAGCATCGCGAGGCTGATCGGATGGTTGACGAAGATCATCAGATCGCCGCGCGCCACCAGCATCGAACGGCGGAAATATTCTTCCATCATTGGCCCGAGCACGAAGGCGAGAATGAGCGGTGCCGGCTCGCAGCGCCATTTATGGAGGAAGTATCCGAGCACGCCGAATATCGCCGTCAGATAGACGTCGAAGGTCGTGAATTCGACGCCGTAGATGCCGACGATGCTGACGGTGAGAATGGTCGGGAACAGGAACTGGTAGCGGATTTTCAGGAGCTGCACCCAGATGCCGACGAGCGGCAGGTTGATGACCAGCAGCATCAGGTTGCCGACCCACATGCTGGCGATCAGGCCCCAGAACAGCTCCGGCTGGCTGCTCATGATGCGCGGCCCGGGAACGATGCCATGAACCATCATTGCGCCGACCATCAGCGCCATGATGGCGTTGGAGGGAATGCCCAGCGTCAGCAGCGGCAGGAAGGCGGTCTGCGCGCCGGAATTGTTGGCGGCCTCGGGCGCCGCGACGCCCTCGACCATGCCGGTTCCGAACTTCTGCGGCGTTTTCGAAACGCGCTTTTCCGCCGTATAGGCCATGAAGGACGAGAGCAGGGCGCCGCCGCCGGGAAGCAGGCCGAGAAACAGGCCGATCAGCGTGCCGCGCACGGTGGCGGGCGTCGCACGCTTGGTTTCCTCGCGGGTCGGCCACAGGCTGCTGATCGGGTTGAGCGTCGGCGGCTTCTCGTCCCGTACCGCGTTTTCCAGCGTCACTAGAATATCCGCGACACCGAAAAGCCCGACGACGAGCGGCACGAAGGGAACGCCGTTCAACAGCTCCATGAAGCCGAAGTCATAGCGATACTGGCCCGAATTGATATCGGTGCCGGCAAGCCCGAGAAGCAGGCCGAGAAAGATCATGGCGATGGCGCGCAGCACCGATCCCTGCGCGAGGACCACCGAGGTGATCAGGCCAAGGAACATCAGCATGAAATATTCCGGCGCGCCGAACTTCAGCACGGCGGCCGAAAGGATGGGCGCGAAGGCCGCCATGAAGAAGGTAGCCACGGTGCCCGCGAAGAACGAAGCGACGGCCGCAACGGTGAGAGCGGCGCCGCCGCGCCCGTTGCGCGTCATCGCGTGGCCGTCGAGTGCGGTCACGACCGATGACGCTTCACCCGGGAGGCGCAGCAGGATCGATGTGGTCGAGCCGCCATATTGCGCGCCGTAGTAGATGCCCGCGAGCGTGATGAGGCCCGTTTCCGGCGGCAGGCCGAAGGTGAGCGGCAGGAGGATGGCGATGGTCGCCGTTGGGCCGAGACCGGGAAGAACGCCCACCAGCGTGCCGATCAGGCAGCCGGCGAGGCAGAAGAACATGTTGGTCGGCGTCAGCGCGACGCTGAGACCAAGGGCGATGCCGCCGAAAACATCCACGCCGCCGATCATCGCAGGACCTCCGGCAGGACGGGTATCTGCAGGCCGAGCAGCCAGGCGAAAAGCGCGGTCGCAAATGCAGCAAGCGCGATCGCCGTTGCCAGGATCGTGAGCGGCTGCGAACCACGGTGGCTGAAGCCGGCGATCGTTACCATGAAGAATGTCGCGACCGGCAGGCCGAGCGGCGAAAGCGTCGCGGCGAAGACAAGGATGGAGGCGGTGACCAAGCCGATGACGCGCAGCCGGGCGATTGCCGTCGGTGCGTCTCGCCCGTCCTCTTCCACGTCGGGCAAATCCTTGCTGCGAAACAGGATGACGAGAATGCCCATGAGGATCATGCAGCCCGAAATGCCCTTCGGGAAGAAGCCTGGTCCCATGCTGGTAAAGGTGCCGGTGTCATAGTCGCGCGCGACCCACAAGGCGGCCAGCCCGATCGCGATCAGGAAGACACCGAGCGGGACATGGGTGTTGTCGCGCTGGCCATTCGTCGTGCTAACTTGCAAATTCATTCCTCCCAGCCTGCGACGTCAGTATCCGCGCCCGGCGACGACGACATCGTTGAGCGTCTCGCCAGTCAGATAGCGGTCGAGATTGCCGTGCAGCTTGGCGGCGATGCGCTCCGCATTGTCTTCCGATGACCAGGAGATATGCGGCGTCAGGCGAATTCTCGGGTGGGTGTAGAAGACGTGACCCGGCGGCAGCGGCTCGGGCGCGGTCACGTCGAGCGTGGCGGCCGAGACCTGGCCGCTGTCTAGTGCCACGAGCAGGGCCTCGTCATCGAGCACTTCGCCACGGCAGATATTGATGACGTGCAGACCGGGCTTGGCGGCAGCAAAGATCTCTGCGTTGACCGAACGCCGGGTGGCCGGCGTCAGCGGCACCGCCAGAACGAGGTGGTCGACCGATCCAACCATCTCCTTGAGGGATGCGAAGAAGCTGACGTTGCCTTCTTCCGGTGGTGTCTCGCGCTTGACGGCGGAGACAGTCATGCCGAGCGCGTTGAGCTTTTCAGCGGCCCGGCGGCCGATCGCGCCGTAACCATAGATGCCGACCGATTTCCCGGAGACGAGGCCGAGCGTGCGCTTCGTCCATTGCTCGGCCGAGCGCGCAAGCAGGCCGTCGAACATCTGTTTTTCATGGCCAAAGATGGTGGCGACGACATACTCCGCGATCGCCTCGGCCGAGATGCCGCGACCGGTGGTGACCAGCGGTACGTCGAAAACCCATTCGGGAAATGCATCGATACCCGCCGAGGCGATCTGCACCCATTTCAGGTTGAACGGCCAGCCGTCGGGCTTCTGCCGAGGTGCCGAGGCCCAGCCACGAAAGAAGGTGAAAAGGAAATCCGCATCCTTCGGCACATCCCATGCCGATGCCGTGTCGCTATAGGTGACGACCTTGGGACGGCTCGTGTGAGCGCTCAGCTTCTCAGCCTGCTCGGGGTCCAAGTTGCAGGCGATAACGGGCGGCCGGTTTTCGGTCCAGCCGGTCTTTGATGACATGATATGAGCCCCATTGCGCAATTCGTCTTATCGTTCTAACCAATGTTGTAGAACGATCGTTCTAGTGGGCTACTTATGGCATGAATCGGTTTTCGCCGAAGGAACAGTTTTCCAATTGCTGGCCGCAATTTGGAATATTTGCCGGGCGGCTCCGCCTTCGGTTGCGGTAGTCAAGTTGTTGTTTCTTTGTCGGTTCGGTGCACGTTCCGGCGGATCAGGAGAATGTTGCATGCGCGTTGTTGCAGGTGGTGACGCACTTTTTTCCGGCGGGAATCTCGCCGGTCGCCTTGATGAAAAACTGCTCGAATATCTTGGCGAGTGCGATGCAGCCTTCGTCAACGCCGAGTTCATCTGCCCCGCCCGCACCACCGCGCCCGCGCCTCGGCGCTTCATGACCGCCGTGGGTATCGAGGCCGTGGACGAGCTGACATCGATCGGCATCAACCTCCTGTCGTTTGCCAACAACCACACCGGCGATTTCGGCCCGCAGGGCGTCATCGATACAATCGAGGCCTGCGAGGCGCGGGGCATCATCCACAGCGGTATCGGCCGGAGCCTTGAAGAAGCGCGGCTGCCGCATTTTCTCGATACGAGCGACGGCCGTATCGCGCTGATCTCGACGGGCACCACGCGTTCGACCGAATTTGCCGCAAGCACGGCGGGAACCGGCATACCAGCGCGCGCCGGGCTCAATCCGCTCCGCTGGGGCCGGGCCTATGTGCTTCCTGAAGCCGAGTTCCAGCAGCTGCGCCGCATTGACGAAATGCTCGGCATCGCCGGCGGCCGCAAGGAAGTGATGGATGTCGAGGTCATGGCGGATCCGGGACCGGACCGCCTGCCGTTCGGTTCGGTGTTTGAAGGGTCGTTGCAGTTCGAGCGCGGCGAGCACGCGCACATCCGCTATTACGCCAACGAGAAGGATGCCAAGGCGATCCTCGAAAACGTCCGCGATGCCGCCAACCGCGCGGAAATCGTGCTGCTCAGCCTGCATGCGCATGAGGGGACGGAGGAAAACTGGTACTCGCCGCGTCCGGCGCCGTTCCTGGAGGATTTCGCCCGCCGCGCCATCGATGCGGGTGCGACTGCCGTCATCGGCCACGGTCCGCACATGCTGCGCGGCATCGAATTCTACAAGGGCAAGCCGATCTTCTATTCGCTCGGCAGCCTGCTGATGGAGTTCGAGGCCGGCATGCAGAAGATGACGCCGGAGATGTACGAGGCCTACGGTTTCACGAAGGATGCGCTGCCTTCGCATCTTCACATGTCGCGTGCGCGCAACGCCGCTGGCGAACCGATCGGTTTCTACGGCGATGCCCGCTTTTCGAAGTCCTGCATCGCGCTGCTCGATATCGCAGACGGCGAGGTGAGCGTCCGCCTAGTGGCGCTTGATCTCGACCTCAACAGAAAGCGGCCGTCGGAACGAGGCCTGCCGGCCTGCGCATCCGTAGAGCTCGCGCGCGAAATCGCCGCCGACATGGCCGAGATGAGCAAGGCCTATGGCACCGCCATCCGCTATAACGAAAACGACGGCCTGATCGACGTGCTGCCGGGCTGATCGCTCAGGCGTCCGACAGGAGATGTGCCGCGATCGACCGGGCGGTCGCGGCCGCTCCGGCCTCGCGCCGCAAGGCTGAGCTTGCCAGTGCGCCCTCGTAGAGAAGCAGGAGCTGCTCGGCGAGGGCTTCGTCGGGCTTCTGCATCAGGCCGAGGAAGAAGTTCTTCAGAAAATTTTTGTGAGCGCGAGCCGCACTCTGGATTTTCGCCGATTGCGGGTTCTCGATCGCCGCCAGAAAGAAGGCGCAACCGCGGAAATTTTCGGCGCTGGTCTTTTGCTCGAGGTTCGTAAAGACATCGAGCGCCGCCTCCGGTCCCGTTCTGCCGCCAATAGCTTGCGCAAGCTGGTTTCGCACCGCGGCGTCGCGCTGCTGCAGGTATGCGACGATCATGTCTTCTTTGCTTGCAAAATGCCGGTAGAAGGTAACTCTCGTCGTTCGGAGATGCTTGATCAGCTCCGCCATGCCGACGAGATAGGTGCCGTTGGCATAGAAAATGTCACCCACGCGCGAGAGAAGGTCATCGCGACTGTGTTTTGCCTCCGAAGACATTTGAGCAGACCGCAGCTTGAATTGAAAGTCAGGCATGCACTCTTGAAGTCGTCGATCGGTGCGGTCAATACCCTTGGTGGTGTCGATCGCGGCTTATCGTTGCTTCTGCCGAGGTGAATGTACAGTAGCAAAACGCGCATAAGAGAAACGCGGACATTCGCGCCGGAGAATGCCCGCACGCGCGCTATCGACAGGTATCCAGGCCGGTTCCCCTGTGATGGTGCGGTCTTGGCGGGCGGCAGCGAAAGCGGCGCAGCGCCTCCCTGAACGCGATTTGGGCTAGTCGCCGTCAAACCCTTTGACGATCCACGGGTGCAGCGCGTTGTTGGCGGCGAGGATGTCGCCATTCGCCGTCACGGAGCCACCCTTGAAGGCCGAGACCGTGCCGCCTGCCTCGGTCACCAGCAGTGCGGCCGCCCCGTAATCATGCGGCGACAGCCCGTCTTCAAAGAAACCGTCCAGACGGCCGCTTGCGACATAGGCAATCGACAGCGCCGCCGAGCCCAACCGCCGAACCCCGGCGGTATTCGCCATCAGCCTCTTCAAAGCCTCGAAATAGACGTTCGTTGCAACAGCCTTTACCTGGCCGGGAACGGGCAGTCCGGCGCCGACCACGACGTTTTCGATATCGGCATTATCGACGCAAGAGATACGCTCGCCGTTGAGGTAGGCGCCGCCGCCCAGCTCTGCACTGAACAGCTCGTCGAGCATGGGGTCGTACACCACACCGGCAACGATCCGTCCGCCTTCGGCGATCGCGATGGTCATGCCGAAATGCGGGATGCCCCAGGCGAAGTTGGTCGTTCCGTCGATCGGGTCGATGTAGATGATCGGCGCATCCGTGCCTACCGTCCGGTTACCAACATCCTCCTCGCCCATGATGGAATAGGAGGGGAATGCTGCGATCATATCCGTAACGATGATCTTCTCGACTGCGACGTCGATCTCAGTCTGGTAGTCGCGCGGCCCTTTCGACACCACATCGCTGATGTGCCGGCGCTGCAACGACCGGCGTGCCGTTTCGCCGGCCTTCACAACCGTCGATGCGAGAGTGATGAGGCGCATGGAGGCGCTTGGCGAGAGGCGCGAGGCTATCGGATAGGATGTCATTAGAAACCCGGGTAATGAAACTGTAGCACGGCCAGAACGCATGGCAGAGCCGCGTGACGATTTCGTGACGTGCCCGGCGCTTTCGAGACATGATGTTGATGTCGGCTGTGGCCATGCCTCCAACCGGCTTGCGTCCGGATCGCCCCGGAGACAATGCGAGATGTATCGTGTCGCCTTGCCCGCGCCGAAGTTCGCCTGCCGCGGGCGCTAAGCGATTCAGGTTTATGGTCGCTGTCCGGCGACGCGCTCCGCTTCGCCATCGCGGGCGCCAACCAGCAGATCGCGGACGTTTGCGAGCGCCGCTGCAATCGAGCGCGGCTGTATAGAGTAGAACACGGATTGCGAGGCCCGCCGCGTCGAGACGAATTCGCATGCCCGCAGGATTGCGAGGTGTTGCGAGAGCGCCGATTGGCCGAGGCCGAGTTTCTTGGCGAGCACGTTGACCTGAATTTCGCCCTCGGCGAGATTGGTCAGGATAGCGAGCCGGTTGGCGTTTCCGAGGACCGCAAGTTGCTCCGCCAGAGCAGCAATGCCCTGCGGGTTCCGATTGTCTTCCTGCATATGGTTTTCCCAATGAAATAGGCGGGGATCATCGTCCACGATATCGCGCGGTCCGACGTCCCCGAAAGTTTAGGTACGAAATGTGACGACTAGCCCGATACGGCGGGCAGTCGCGCGAGCGTCGACGGATGAATGGATTGGAAGCCAATGTGGAAGCCGGCGGAACGAAGCCGTGGCGGCAACAGCGCATTTTCCGCCATAAGGGGCGGCTGGCCATGCTGTGATGGAATAGTGGACATCATGTTCACCCGGTTGAAGTTGCCTTGCCACAATCGTTCACAGTGTTGAAAAGACGGTTAACGATCGGCTTCAACCCTATGAAAAAAGTTGGTTTGCCGGCGCCACTTCAGCCGCACGCGTTCACGGAGGCGTCGTCTAAATTGCGCAGTTATCGACCGAAAGTAATATTTTTTTTGCTGAAGTGCGGTATCTGCACCGATGGCCTTGGTTGACGCGCACGAAAGCTGTAAGACCTCGGCTGATGAACACTGCCGTTCGGTGGCGCTGCGCGTCAGCGCCCCACACACCATGACGTTGGGATTGCGATGAACCTTTACCTGGAATACCTGGCCGAGATCAAAAGCAGAGAAACTCAAGGGCTCGCCCCCAAGCCGATTGACGACGGCGCGCTGGTTGGCGAAATCATTGCCCTGATCGAGGATACCGGCAGCGAATACCGCGCCGATGCTTTGAAATTCTTCATCTACAACACGCTGCCGGGCACGACGAGTGCCGCCGGCGTCAAGGCCGCCTTCCTCAAGAAGATTATTCTTGGTGAATCAATCGTCCCTGAGATCACCCCGAAATTCGCCCTCGAGCTGCTGTCGCACATGAAGGGTGGTCCGTCGGTCGAAGTGCTGCTCGACGTCGCGCTCGGCAATGACCCCGAAATTGCCTGTCAGGCCGGCGACGTGCTGAAGACCCAGGTTTTCCTCTACGACGCCGACATGTTCCGCCTGCGCGATGCCTACAAGGCCGGCAATGCTGTTGCCAAGGGCGTTCTCGAAAGCTACGCCAAGGCCGAATTCTTTACCAAGCTTCCAGATGTCGAAGACGAGATCAAGGTCGTGACCTTCATTGCCGCCGAAGGCGACATCTCGACCGACCTTCTCTCGCCCGGCAACCAGGCGCACTCGCGCTCCGACCGCCAGCTGCACGGCCAGTGCATGATCACGCCTGAGGCACAGGCGGAGATCGTCGCCCTGCAGCAGCAGCACCCGGACAAGCGGGTTATGATGATCGCCGAAAAGGGCACGATGGGCGTGGGCTCCTCGCGTATGTCCGGCGTCAACAACGTGGCACTGTGGACCGGCAAGCAGGCCAGCCCCTACGTTCCCTTCGTCAACTTCGCCCCGGTCGTTGCCGGCACGAACGGCATCTCGCCGATCTTCGCGACCACCGTCGACGTCACCGGCGGCATCGGCCTTAACCTGAAGAACTGGGTCAAGAAGCTCGACGACAGCGGCAAGCCGATTCTGAACAACGACGGCAACCCGATCCTCGAGCAGAAGTTCTCGGTCGAAACCGGCACCGTCCTGAAGATCGACGCGAAGAACAAGAAGCTGCGCGACGAAGCCGGCAACGAGCTCGTCGATGTCGCCTCCTCCTTTACGCCGCAGAAGATGGAGTTCATGAAGGCCGGCTCTTCCTACGCCATCGTTTTCGGCAAGAAGCTCCAGACCTTCGCCGCGCAGACGCTCGGCGTTGAAGCCACCCCCGTCTTCGCGCCGAACAAGGAAATCGCGATCGAAGGACAAGGCTTGACGGCGGTCGAGAAGATCTTCAACCGCAATGCCGTTGGCGTGACGCCCGGCAAGGTGCTGCACGCCGGCTCCGACGTCCGCGTCAAGGTCAACATCGTCGGCTCCCAGGACACGACCGGTCTAATGACCGCGCAGGAACTGGAAGCGATGGCGGCGACCGTCATCTCGCCGCTGGTCGATGGCGCCTATCAGTCGGGTTGCCACACGGCATCCGTCTGGGACAAGAAGGCTCAGGCCAACATTCCGAAGCTCATGTCGTTCATGAACAATTTCGGCGTCATCACTGCGCGTGACCCGAAGGGCGCCTATCATTCGATGACCGACGTCATCCACAAGGTGCTGAACGACATCACTGTCGATGACTGGGACATCATCATCGGCGGCGACAGCCATACCCGCATGTCGAAGGGCGTGGCCTTCGGGGCCGACAGCGGCACGGTGGCTCTGGCGCTTGCGACCGGAGAAGCAACCATGCCGATCCCGCAGTCGGTCAAGGTGACCTTCAAGGGCGCGATGCAGCCCTATATGGACTTCCGCGACGTGGTCCATGCAACGCAGGCACAGATGCTCAAGCAGCATGGCGACAACGTTTTCCAGGGCCGCATCATCGAAGTGCACATCGGCACGTTGCTCGCAGACCAGGCCTTCACCTTCACCGACTGGACGGCCGAGATGAAGGCCAAGGCCTCGATCTGCATTTCGGAAGATGAGACGCTGATCGAGAGCCTCGAGATCGCCAAGTCGCGCATGCAGATCATGATCGACAAGGGCATGGACAACACGGCCAAGACCTTGCAGGGCCTGATCGACAAGGCGGATCGTCGTATCGCGGAAATTCGTTCGGGCGAAAAGCCGGCGCTGACCCCCGATGACAACGCTAAATATTTCGCTGAGGTCGTCGTCGATCTAGACCTCATCGACGAGCCGATGATCGCCGATCCCGACGTCAACAACGCCGACGTCTCGCGCCGCTACACCCACGATACGATCCGCCCGGTCTCCTACTATGGCGGCACCAAGAAAGTGGACCTCGGCTTCGTCGGCTCCTGCATGGTGCACAAGGGCGACATGAAGATCGTTGCCCAGATGCTGAAAAACATCGAGAAAAATGAAGGCAAGGTTGAGTTCAAGGCCCCGCTTGTCGTCGCCGCTCCGACCTATAACATTATTGATGAACTGAAGGCCGAAGGCGACTGGGAGATCCTCCAGAAGTATTCGGGCTTCGAATTCGACGACCTGAAGCCGAAGACATCGAACCGCACCGAGTACGAGAACATCCTCTATCTCGAGCGGCCGGGCTGCAATCTGTGCATGGGCAACCAGGAAAAGGCCGAAAAGGGCGACACCGTGCTTGCTACTTCGACCCGCCTATTCCAGGGCCGCGTCGTGGAGGACACTGCCGAGAAGAAGGGCGAGTCGCTTCTCGCCTCGACCCCGCTGGTGGTGCTCTCGGCGATCCTCGGCCGCACGCCGAGCATCGAAGAATACCGCGTGGCGGTCGAAGGCATCAACCTGACAAAGTTCGCGCCGCCGAAGACGACGCCGATCGATTCCCGGTCCGTTCACTACTAAGGCTCTGACATGACAGAAACGCCCCTCAATGCAATCCATTGAGGGGCGTTTTGCGTTACAGGGGAGTGGGTTGTCGGCACTGTCGATATGACAGAGGCCGACGATCACTCATCGAATGCTGCCGCGCTTCATTGCACGTCGTTGACGTAACGATGATTGGCGGTCGTGGCGCGATGAGCGGGATATCAGGACTGGAGCGGCCAAATCCGCCCCGCTCTTTTCGCGTATCGCCTATGTGCATGGTCTCTACACCCGCACGCCGTATACCCCACGGCAAAGGCTGCGGGGAGTTCTGTGCGTCAGACGAAATTTCGCTGCTCGCGGTGTCGGACGTCCTTGGTCGGGTCCGGCAGATCACGTGGAACTACGCGGCAACCGCCGGAAACAACGCACTCGCCGTCATCCCCAGCGCCTTGGCGATCCGCGTCACAAGCCGTCGATCTCCCTCGTGGCCGGCTTCGACCTTCGCAATTTCCATCTCCGTCAGCCCGCAGGTCACGGCGACTTGTTCGATACTGTAGCCAGCCACGCTTCTTGCCGAGCGCACCGCTTCGCCAAGATCGATGGTCAATGGTGTGGGGACGTTTGAATCCTCGATATTGCCGTAGGACCGTGACATGTACGCTTCTCCAAATGTGTCCACTTTCCGACACAATTTAGATGGTGCGCTAACAATTGCAATGCCACCGAATTCACTATTCGTTGTAAGGGATGGTTCTGGCCCGAATGCCGTCGGTGAGCTGAAAGACGAAGACTGTCGCGGCACAAATCTCACTCCATCTCTACTGAGGCCGGGTTCAATGTCTGGAATTCTCGCGCCTGTGCGGCAAGCCATTCACAAAACAGGCTCGCCTTGCGGTTTCGCCTCAACCGCTTCAAAGCGACATACTGGTGTCCGCTCTCGACAAACCCGTACGGTGCCAGCAGGCGACCGGCATGGATGTCGTCTACCACATAGGGCCAAGGCGCGGCGCACACGCCAAGTCCTGCCCGCACCGCCTCCAACATGAAGTAGAAATGCTCGTAGTCCACTCTTGGCCCGGCGGAGAGCTGACGTCCGGAGCGAGAACGCCAGTCGCTCCAGGCCTGCGGCCGCGTGCGTGTGTGCAGTTCCGGGATGATATCGAGACCTCCCACGTGCCCTTGTGCCAGGTGGGCGGCAAGGACCGGCCCGATCTGTTCCGGAAATAGCGCAATGACGTCTGCTCCAGCCGGCCATGGAGGATCTCCCACGCGGATGGCGACGTCCACGCCATCCCGCTCGAAATCGACCGGCTTCGAGGATGCCGTCAAACGAACGTTGATTTTCGGGTAGTCCGCCTGGAAACGGTAGAGCCTCGGAATAAGCCACCGCATGGTGAAGGTTCCTGGACAGGAAACGTCGATCGCTCCCTCGTCGGTATCGGCAACCGCGCGCACCGACGCATCGATCTGATCGAAGGCCGTGCCAAGTCCAGCCAGCAATCTCAGCCCGGCTTCGGTCAGCCGCCACCGGTTCTTCGGTCCCTCGAATAGGGGCACACCGAGAAGAGCCTCAAGGTGCTGGATCTGACGGCTCACGGCGCTGTGTGTCACGTTAAGTTCGGCTGCCGCAAGCGTCATGCGTCCATGACGGCCGGCGGCCTCGAATGCGCGCAGCGCGTTGAGTGAGGGGATTTGTCTGCTCATGTGAGATTTCCGAACATAAGATGTTCGATCTTATCGGTTTTCAAGCTGTCCTGCATAGCATCATATGACGATCGAGAAACGTCGTTATTCGATTAATGAACATCAAGGCCGACGTTTCCGGGCGTTTGCATAAGGGAAGGTTCAAGGCGATGAGCAAGAGACACCAAGACGGAAGTGCTGGCGATGCGAACTACGGCGTGATCGGCAAAGGATATGCAAGCTACCGCCAGCCGGAACCTCGCATAGCGGAATTCATCCAGCACGCTCTCGGTGATGCGCGCACGATTTTGAACGTCGGCGCGGGCGCTGGCTCCTACGAGCCCGTGGATCGTTCGGTCGTGGCCGTCGAGCCATCGGCCTCCATGCGTGCGCAACGGCCGGCCCATCTTCCGCCGGCGATAGACGCGGTCGCGGAAAGGCTGCCCTTCGCCGACAAACTCTTCGACGCGAGCATGGCTTCGTTCACCGTCCATCAATGGTCTGACCTGGCCGCCGGCCTTGTCGAGATGCGTCGCGTTACCCGCGGGCCGGTCCTCGTTCTCACCTGCGATCCGCATGAACTGACGCGATGCTGGCTGAACGACTATGCGCCAGAGGTGATCGCTGTGGAGGCCCGACGTTATCCGGCCATGAGCGAGATAGCCAAGGGTTTGGGCGGCGCCGTCGATATCCTCGCTGTCCCTATTCCGCTTGGCTGCGTGGATGGGTTTAGTGAAGCCTATTACGGCCGACCCGAGCGAATTCTGGAACCTGGCGCGCGTCTTGCCAATTCGGCCTGGAGTTTCGTCGACCAAAGCGTCGGAGCTCGATTTGCCGCCGATCTGAGCCGGGACTTGGCCAACGGAACCTGGGATGTGCGCTATGGCGGGCTCCGCACACAGCCCTTTTTCGAGGGATCGCTCCGTCTAGTGGTCGCAAAGTAGCAAGGTGGGCATGACGGACATCCAGGGCGTACAGGTGGAAAGGGCGGGACGCAGCCAGGCTAGAGTCCACGCGACCCGTCAAAAAGGGGCGAAACCGTATGAATAAGGTGAGCCAATGCCGCCGCGTCGTTCGCCTCGTTGCTCGAGGCTTCGAATTCGGTCAACTCGATGCCTACGATCTGTTTCGCAGGTATGGACTCCAATAGCGCGCGCAGCGCGGTCGGCGTCAGTCCGCCGCCGATCGCATATGCGGCGGGCACGAAACCCGGCTCAAGGACGTCCCAATCGATGTGGATCCACACAGGTCCATCGCCGATCGCCTTTTGGATCGTTGTCGGCGCGCTTTCATCTGGCCCGAAAATCCGAACTCCTGCGTCCGACAGTGCTCGTTGCTCCGGGGTTTCGATGTCTCTCGCGCCGGCAATGATGACCCTAGCTGGGTCAATGCCGGCGCCGAAGCCGCTTTCCCAGAGCCCGCAGGTGGCTGCCAACACCATGCCGCCAAGATAACCACTTGCCGTCGTCGAGGGGGTATTGAAATCGCCATGCGCGTCGATCCACAGAACCGTTGTGTCCGGATGCCGCTGAGCCAAGATGGGCAAGGTCGCAAGACTTGCCGAGCAGGTGTTGGCCACCACCAGTGGCGTGTTTTCCCGCATGAAGGTGGCAGCGACTGCATCCTGCAAAGCCTCAAGTGTGGCTCGTGCTTCCAGCAGACTGCGTGACCAGTCGTCGACCTTGGGCGCGGAAGGCGTACCTATGATGACTGGTTCAAGGCCGGTCAGTGCGCTGAGCGCATTTGCGGCAAGCGCGGCACCGCGGATCGCGCCAAGGCTGCGGTCAGCGATCCGCCCTTGAGAGACCAAAAGCTCGAAAGGCAACGGGAACTCCTTGTTGCATGCGACGAACAAATGAATCGATATGTCCGTGTCGATATATCGCGCTTGGTTCAGTGGCAATTGCTGAATGCTCGCGAGTGTTCTGTTGGCCAACGGCGTCCCATCCGACTGCAAAATCCTGCCTCTCCGCTACACAAGTGCGCTGCCACGGTTTTGAAGGAGCATTACCCATCGGTTGATTATCCAACTAAATATGATAGGGATACTCACCTTTATCGAGAAGGTAATAGACGGGAGTTCAGCCGGCCAAATTATCTTCCACGCGGCTTTGCACCTGGAATACTGGCGACGAGAGTGGGTTGGAATATTGGATTTCTTGCAATCGATGATCTGGCGCACCGAAGGCATTCGGCCGATTGCCCCGGCGCGGTGGCGGCAGTTTGATGGTCTGGTCAGTGCGTTCTGGGAAGCCGAAAGCCAGCCTGGCGCGCGTGGCTACTATCTGGCCGGGCACCCGCATATCATGGTCTTTTTCAACGACATGTCGGATCAGTTCCGGATTTCGAACCATGACGGCCAGTTTGACCGACAGTGCCGGCCGATGCCACGTGCCATCTATGTTCCACCCGGCGTTCCTGTGTGGACCGGCAGCACTGCCACGCATCGCTTTTCGCATCTGAACCTGCACCTTCACAAAGATCGTCTTCTGCGATTCCTTTCGCCTTCGATTGGCTCGTCCGCCGCTCTCGCCGCCATTCGTCAGCCCGTCGAGATTTACGACGTTGAAGCCCTTCAGATGCTCGCCGGTCTGATGGTGAATGAACTTTCCGATTGGTCGAAGCATGCCCTGTATGCTGAAAGCCTCGTGGGCAGCATCGTGGCGAACTTGCTTGATATTCATCAACCGAACGAGGGGCAGGCGGCGGGTCGGCTCACCCAGGCTCAGATGAAGAAGCTCGCGTCGCGTGTCGATGAACTCCGAGACGACAGGCTGACGGTCGCCGAAATGGCACAGGCGGTCGGATTGTCGGAGAGCTGGTTCTCGAATGTCTTCAAGCAGACCACGGGAAAAACGCCGCTGCAGTGGCAACTCGCCAAGCGAATCGAGCGCGCAAAGAGCCTTCTTGTCGAGACCGATATGACGATTGCCGCGGTTGCCGCACAGATCGGTTTTTCCGACCAAGCGCATTTTACGCGTGTTTTCAGGCAAGTTGCGGGCGATACACCGGCCGCCTGGCGCCGATTCCACGATGCGCTTTAGACCGTTCAGCGATGGCTAAACGCTCCATCTCCTGCCCCTAAACAGTGACGTTGTGTGAGCGTCTTGAAAGAAATAGGCCCGCCGACAGAGATGTCGGCGGGCCGTTGGTGTCACCAGGTTTGGCGCAGCGTCGCCATGACCGTTCGGCCAGGATTGTAGAAGATGCCACCACTGTCCTGATGGACGCGATGCTTCTCATCGAAGAGGTTGCTGGCGTTGAGCTGGAATGTGGTGTTCTCCTGGATCTTATAGGTGAACGAAGCGTCGACCAGCACCGCGCTCTCAGACTTTGCCGACGGGGTATTGGCAAGATCCGTGAAATACGAGCCGACATACCGTGCGCCAACGCCGAACGTCATGTCGCCGCGCGCTCCGTTACCTTCCAGCGTATAGGTGCCCCAAACCGATGCCATATGTTTCGGGACATGCATGAGGCGATTGCCATCGTTCGCGCCGCCCGGCTCGTCGATGCGGGAATTGATGTAGGTATAGGCCGCAATCAGATCGATATGGTCGGTCACTTCCGCTTTGGCCTCGAGTTCAAGGCCACGATGCCTGACCTTGTCCACCGTCTGAGGGATGTAGGTGACGGAATCGTAGGTTGTGATATTGCCCTTGGTCAGGTCGAATACCGACGCCGTGAACAGAGCTGGGAAGGCGTCGGGCCGGTATTTGACGCCGACCTCATACTGCTTGCCCGTGGTAGGGTCAGCCCCGATTGCCGGAGGCGCAACCGATTCACCGTAGCTCGCGAAAGCTGCCAATTCGTCGGTGATCTTGTAGCTCACGCCGATGCGCTTGGAAAATTCGCTATGGGTATCGGCTGTTCGTGCATCAGTGAACAGGTCTGTTTCGCTGAGATCAAGCCAGTCGTTGCGCAGGCCGAGGCTCACTGTCAACCTGTCGAAGAAGGTCAGGTCCTGCTGAAGGTACAGCCCCGTTGTCTTCTGATCGTTGCTTGTGCCGTAGGTAGGGTCCGTCGAGCTGGGGCCACCGGAGTAGACCGGGTTCAACCAGTTGATTGGCGGAGCGTCGGACAGGTAGAGGCCGTAGTTCTTCGACTGGAAATTATTGTAGTCGAGACCCAGCAGCGTGCGGCTTTGGACGCTTCCGATATCAGCCTCATACATCAGATGCGCGTCTATCACGAACTGCTCGTTGGCCGTGTCGCTGCCGAAGTAATATCGGTCCGCCAGGAACGAGCCGTCGGTTCGTGTGTTGGACAGGTAGGCGCTGCCGAAGTCGAGGTTCGACTTGCTGTAGCGGGCGTTCGAACTGAAGCTCAGGCCGTCGCCGAAATCGTGATCGAACAGCAGGCTGTAGCTGTTGCGGTTCGTATTGCTGAAATAGTAGTCCGGCTCGCCAAAGAATGCGCTTCTGTCAAAGTCGGTTCCGTATGGTTGCCCGCCACTGCCAGGAACGCCTGCCTTGTTAAGGTGATCGAAAACGAAGGAAAGGCTGGTGGCGTCGCTCGGGCGCCACGTGACGCCGCCCATGAGGAATTTCTCGTTATCCTTGGAGTAGTCGTATTCGGCATCCGCATTCTGGAACTTGCCTGTGAGGCGATAGGACAGCGTATCGTCTTCGGTAATGTTGTCGCCGAAATCGAAGCCGGCTTCCTTATGCGCATAAGACCCGGCTGTGCCATACACTTCGCCGAACCGCTCGCTCTTGGGCAGCTTCGTGACGTAGTTCACCGAGCCGCCGGGCTCGGCCACGCCGAAGCCCGCGGAACTGGTGCCCTTGAGCACTTCGATGCGCTCGAACGCATAGGGCTCTTCGCGAACGCCAGCGAAGGTGCGGCCGATCGCCAGGCCGTCGCGATAGGTGTAGGGGACGAAGCCGCGGATATCGAAATAGTCATAGCGATCGTCCGAACCATAGAAATCGCTCGATACGCCTGCGCTGTACTGCACGACCTGTTCGACGGTCTCAGCGGCGCGCTCCTGGATTTCCTTGGAGGTGATGACCGATACGGAGGCGGGCGCCGTTAGAATGTCGGTTGGCATCTTTCCGACACCGGTTGTTTCTGTCGCAACAACCGACTTTGAATCATTTTCCGTATTGAGAACGCCCTGCGGGCCGCCGCTGCTCTGCAGAACGATTGGTTTCAACGAGGTCTCGGAACCGCCACCATTTGCGTCCTGGCCCAAGAGCAATGTCGGCGTCAGGGAGACGACCGCTGTGCAGCCCAGAAGAAATGCAGTCCGGCAGCGTAGGGAAACTTTGCCAGAGCGGCGGCCCATTGTGTCAATATCCATGATCAAAATTCCAAAAAGTTGACGTCGAAAGGATCGCCCAAGCCAATCGCAGCACCGTGTGAGCGAGACTGCTCGTGGCCTGCAATCGATCTTGTGTGATATGTCCCGGCGCTGCTCTTAACTTGAGTAGCGCAATCCAGTATTGTAACTTTCTATCGCCTTGTACGAACCCACGGAAATATCACGCGCCTGTGGCCGTAACGACACTCCCGGTGTTGACGACACTGGGCTAACCTGAAACTGAAAGTCAACTTATTGACTGGATGGATGAGTGTAATGACGCGATTGTTTTTGTTTGCATTGGGAGCGGTGTTCAGTGTTTTTACGGGCCTCGCGCCCGCGATCACATGGGCGGCGGAAGCCACGACCTATCCGATCACGATCAAACACGCGTTCGGAACAACCGTCATCAACAAGAAACCCGAACGTATCGCCACGGTCGAGTGGGCAAACCATGAGGTGCCGCTCGCACTTGGGATCGTTCCCGTCGGCATGGCGCGGGCCAATTTCGGTGACGACGACGGCGATGGTGTGCTGCCCTGGAATACGGCGAAGCTGAAGGAACTCAATGCCGCTACGCCTGTGTTGTTTGACGAAGGCGACGGTATCGATTTCGAGGCGGTTGCGGCCACGAAGCCAGATGTCATCCTTGCCGCCTATTCCGGCATGAGCCAGGCCGACTACGAGACGCTGAGCCAGATCGCACCTGTTGTCGCCTATCCAGAGGCGCCTTACTCGACCGATTGGCGGGAAACGATAAGGATGGATAGCGCCGGAATGGGCATGGCTGCGGAAGGCGAGGCGCTGATCGCGAAGATCGAAGGTGAGATCGCGCAGACGGTAGCCGGGCATCCAGAACTCAAGGGTAAATCGGCGATGTTCATCACCCATCTCAACGCAACCGATCTGAGCATCGTGAACTTCTATACGACCAACGACACGCGAGTGAAGTATTTTGCCGATCTCAGGCTGACGTCGCCCAAGAGCGTCGTCGATGCCTCGCAGCCCGGCAAGTTCTTTGGCTCGGTCAGCGCTGAACACGTCGACAGTTTCGACGATGTCGATATCCTCGTGACCTATGGAGGACAGAAACTCCTCAATGCGCTGGATGCCAGCCCGCTGCTGTCAAAGATGCCGGCTGTCGCTAACAGTTCGCTGGTGATGCTGGGCAATAATCCGGTCGGCAATGCCGCAAACCCGACGCCGCTTTCGGTATCCTGGGTGCTGAAGGACTATGTTGCCTTGCTGTCCGAGGCTGCGAAGAAGTCGGCCAGCAAGTCGAAATGAGTGTTGCAGTCGTAAAGTCAGACAACCACCGTTCTGGTGTGATCGCGCGCTCGAACGGGGGGCGCGGTTTCTGGCTGCTTGGCCTTCTTCTGATGCTCGCTGTGCTCTGCGTCCTGTCGGTGACCATCGGCGCCCGCAACGTCGGGTGGGTGGACATCGTCGCGGCCTTGAGGGGGGAGACACAGACGATCGGGCAGTCGGCGGTCGCTCTGCGTATTCCACGAACGTTGCTAGCAGTGCTGGCCGGCGCGGGCCTCGGACTTGCCGGCGCGATCATGCAGGGCGTCACCCGCAATCCGCTTGCCGACCCCGGTATCCTCGGCGTCAACATGGGCGCATCGCTTGCAGTGGTTATAGGCGTGGCCTGGTTCAACATCGATTCGGCCGATGCCTATATATGGACGGCAATCCTGGGCGCCGGCGCTGCAGCTCTTTTTGTCTACACAATCGGCTCGCTCGGACGCGGCGGGGCGACACCTTTGAAGCTCGCGCTCGCCGGAGCCGCGACCTCGGTGGCATTCTCGGCCATGGTGATTGCAGTCGTATTGCCGCGCGGCGACATTGCCGGCGGCATCCGCTCATGGCAGATCGGTGGCGTCGGCGGCGCAACCTTTGAACGCGTCCTTCCCGTGCTGCCGTTTCTCGCAGCGGGCTTTGCGATCAGCTTTCTGTCCGCACGCAAGCTGAATTCGCTGGCGCTTGGCGACGAACTGGCCGCCGGGCTTGGAGAAAGGGTTGCGGTGGCGCGAGCAATCGCCTCGCTGGGTGCCATCCTGTTATGCGGTGCCATCACCGCGGTATGCGGCCCAATCGGCTTTCTCGGACTGGTCGTGCCGCATCTGTGCCGGCTGCTGATCGGGGTCGATCACCGTTGGCTGCTGCCGTTCTCGGCTGTTGGCGGTGCTTGTCTGCTGACACTCGCAGACGTCGCGGGGCGCATCGTCGCAAGGCCTTCCGAGATCGATGTCGGCATCGTCACCGCACTCATCGGAGCACCATTCTTCATCTGGATCGTCAGACGCCAGCGGGTGCGAGAACTGTGACCATAATGGCTTCCACTCTCGATTTGATCGTCTCCGCCCGGCAGCACCGTTCGCGTCGCCATGCCATGGTTGTCGCGGTGCTTCTGGCAATCGTCGCCGCCCTTTTTGTCCTGACACTGACGCTTGGGCAGTCCTACACACCGATTTCGGATGTCATCAGGGTTTTGATGGGCGACAATGTCGCCGGTGCCAGCTTCACCGTCGGCCAATTGCGGCTGCCGCGAGCCGTTGTTGCCATACTGGCCGGACTGAGTTTCGGGCTCGGCGGCGTCGCCTTCCAGACGATGCTTCGCAATCCGTTGGCAAGCCCCGATATTATCGGCATTACATCGGGAGCGAGTGCCGCCGCCGTCTTCGCCATCGTCGTCCTGGCAATGAAGGGTACAGAGGTTTCCGTGTTGGCCGTTGCCGCCGGTCTCGCGGTCGCCGTTCTGGTTTACGCGCTGTCGTTTCGAAACGGGGTGTCAGGAACACGCCTGATCCTTGTCGGCATCGGCATTTCGGCCATGCTGGAAAGCGTCATCGCCTATATTCTTTCGGTCGCGCCATCCTGGACGCTGCAGGAGGCCATGCGCTGGTTGACCGGCAGTCTGAACGGTGCCCAGTTCGGCCAGGCCTTGCCATTGCTGCTGGCGCTCGCGGTCTTCGGCGGCCTGCTGCTCAGCCGGGCGCGGGATCTCGATGCATTGCGCATGGGCGACGACATGGCCGCCGCCCTCGGCGTCCGGATCTCATTAACCCGAATATTGGTGATCGTCGCTGCGGTCGGCATGATCGCATCAGCGACAGCCGTTACCGGCCCCATCGCCTTTGTTGCCTTCCTGTCAGGTCCCATTGCCGCCCGTATCATAGGTGCCAGTGGATCGCTGCTGATTCCGTCCGCGCTGATCGGCGCGGTTCTTGTGCTCGGCGGAGATTATGTCGGCCAGTTCCTTTTGCCGAGCCGCTATCCGGTCGGAGTCGTGACAGGCGCTCTCGGCGCTCCCTACCTGATTTACCTGATCATACGCGTCAACCGCAGTGGAGGATCGCTATGACTGCGCATACCCTCAACGCCAGCCGGATTTCGGCCGGCTATGGCGATACCGAAGTGCTTCATGGCCTCGATCTCGCCGTGCCACCTGGACAGATTACCGCGATCGTCGGCGCAAATGCCTGCGGCAAGTCCACCTTGCTGCGCGCCATGTCCAGGCTGCTGTTTCCGCGGGAGGGCCACGTGCTGCTCGACGGCAAGTCGATCCATCGGACTGCGCCACGCCAACTCGCGCGTACGCTCGGGCTGCTGCCCCAGTCGCCGATCGCGCCGGAAGGAATTACCGTTTCCGACCTCGTCGGCCGAGGCCGGCATCCGCATCAAGGTCTGTTCTCGCGCTGGACGAAGAGCGACGATGAAGCCGTGGAAAGCGCGCTGACCGCCACTCGGACACAAGACCTCGCGGAGCGCTCGGTGGACGAGCTTTCGGGCGGACAGCGCCAACGTGTGTGGATCGCCATGGCCCTTGCCCAGCAAACGGATATCCTGCTTCTCGACGAGCCGACCACCTTCCTTGACATCAGCCATCAGATCGAGGTTCTCGATCTTCTGACCGATCTCAATCGCGAACGCGGTACGACGGTGATTATGGTGCTCCATGATCTCAATCTCGCCGCGCGCTATGCGGACTACCTGGTCGCCATGCGCGATGGGCGGGTGGAGGTCACCGGCGCGCCGGAGGCGGTCTTGACGCAGGCGACCGTCCGGCACGTTTTTGGTCTTGAAAGCGAGATCATCACCGACCCGGTTTCCGATAGGCCGATGATGCTGCCGATCGGACGGCATCGGCTCGCCGAACACAGGAGCGAGGCGCAACGCGCATGAGCATGGTTCATGAATTCCAGCTTTCAGGCATAGCATATCCGCAGGACCCGGCGCATATGCTCGATGAGATATGCGACCATTTCGTCGAACATGCCGAGGTGCTGCGCAACGCCGACCATGCCGTTTTGAAAAGCCCTTTCGGAACGGCCAGCATCCGCCTTCAAGACGAAAGATTGCTGATCGATCTGGACTGCCCGTCGGAACACAGCTTGCAGATGGTCCGCACGAGCATCGCCGAGCACTTGTACTACTTCGCCGGCGAGACAGCATTCGACATCGCATGGGCGCAGCCCGTGTCGGCAGCGCTGCTGCCGAACATGCATGAGGTTATGGTGACAGCGGCAGAGGATGTCACGCCACATATGCGGCGGGTCAAGGTCAGCTGTGTGGACGTTACCCCTTTCATCGGCGGTGACATGCATGTCCGCGTACTCGTGCCGCCCAAAGGACGGCAGCCGGTTTGGCCTCGCTATCGCACGGACGGCCGCATTGCATGGCCTGACGGCGAGGATGAGCTTCTGGTGCGCGCTTACACGATCCGCGCCGTCGACGTTGAACGTAGAGAACTGTGGATCGACTTCTTCCAGCATCCGATGCCGAACATAAAGACACCAGGTGCGGATTTCGCCCGCGATTGCCAGCCCGGCGATCGCCTCGCCCTGCTCGGTCCGGGCAGTGGCGGCTTGCCGGTGTCTTCTCGCATGCTGCTTGTCGGCGACGAAAGCGCTTTGCCGGCGATTGCCCGCATCGTCGCCGAAGTCGCGCCTGGGACAGATATCGAGGCGATCATCGAAGTCGAAGATAGCCGCGAGGAGCAGCCGTTGCCGACCGAAGGCACGCTCAAGGTGCGCTGGTTGCATCGTAGCCGTTATCCGCTGGGTGCGAACGGAATGCTGGCGGATCAGGCCAAAGCCGCGATTGTCGCCTCGGGTCCCGACACCTTTGTTTGGGTCGCCTGCGAGAAAGAAGACGCCCGATCAGTGCGCAGCTTCCTCAAGGAGCGCAAGCATGATCGAAAATCGATGTATGTTGCCTGGTACTGGGAGAAGGAGATGGGGCATTTCCGGAAGGGGTAGAGCCCACTCTGAGGTTCTGGCCAACGATATTCCCCGGTAACGTTGACATGCTGCGAGACATGAGCCGGAACGCCTATCGAGAGGAGTGATTGTTTGTGCTCGATCTTATGTGAGCCGGCGTCGATTTGCTCGTTCGAGATACTTCATTAACGAGTTCTCAAGACCGCCGGTATGACACGCGTGCGGGTCCTCCTAGATCTGCGGCTCCAGGTCCAAACCCTTTGCGACCATGTCGTTACAATAGGCGAGCATGATTTCACGAAGAATGGCTTCGAAGCGCAGGATCAGCCGTGGCACCGGTCGGTTTCGAGAATAGATCATAGCAAAGGTCAGCGGTACCTTCTGCTCGTAGGGGATTGCGGCAACAACGCCTCGGTGGTCGAACGGGAGGATCAACGGGTGCGAGAAAGCGATTCCCATCCCGTGCTGGACAAGGTGCATCGATGCCATCGACTGATTGGTGGTTAGCATAGTGAATTGGCCGACGTCGGAGCGCAGGCCTTCGCGCAACAGAAACCCCGGCGTCGTCTGCGCGCCGTGCGCGATGATTGTCTCGCCCGCCAGATCCGCGGCTGAGATCATCGGTTTCGACGCGAGACGATGATCGGCTGGAACAAGGCAGATCATCGACATGCGGATGAGGGGCTGCACCGCCACTCCGGCTTCGTCAAATGGTAGAAAAGCGAAACCAATGTCGCAGTATTCCTGTCGGACCTGACGAACGACGTCCGCGGCGCCGTGAATCTCCAGCCGGACTGCGACATTCGGGCGTTCTACACGAAACGCTTTCAGCGCCTTTGGCAGCAGGTCGGTGGTGAAGGACGGCACCGAGGCGATGGAAAGAGAACCCGCCTGGGTGTCCCGCAGTTCCGCAGCCTTTCCCTTCAGGGATGCCATCTGCGCGAACATGCGTTCCACGTCCGGAAGGACATTGTTGGCTTCAGTCGTCAAACGAGTGCGGCCATTTGACCGCACAAAGAGCGCGAAGCCAAATTGTCCTTCCAGGTCCTTTAGGGTCTGGCTGACCGCGGGCTGCGACACCCGCAGGAGTCGGGCCGTTTCGGTCACGCTCTGGGTGCGCGCGAACAGCCGAAACGTTTCCAATTGTCTAAAACTGATGTTCATAACCTAGGACTTATGTTGGCATTTGTTTTTTGTATTAGTTCTAATGGTCATATTCTGCAATGGGTGTGTGACGCGAAATCCTGAAGCCGGAATGACAGTGCAGAACATCCTTGAAATAAGCGATCTTGAGATCGATATCCCAATGAAAAGCGGCATTCTTCATGCCGTCAGGGGCGTTTCCTTCTCGATCGAAAAGGGCAAAACGCTATGTCTTGTCGGTGAATCCGGATCGGGCAAGTCGCTGACGGCCATGTCGATCATCGGACTTTTGCCGCCGAAGGGCATCAAGCGCGTCTCCAAGAGCAGGTTCGACGGCCAGGACATTGCCGGCTTTTCCGAACCCCAGATGCAGGATCTGCGCGGCAAAGCCATCGGGGTCATCTTTCAGGACCCGATGATGGCCTTCAATCCGACCATGACCATCGGTCGCCAGCTCGAAGAGGTTTATCTGCGCCACATCGCCCGCGACAAGACGAAAGCCCGCGCCAAGGCGCTCGATCTGTTCCGCAAGGTCGGCATGACCCAGCCGGAGGCCCGCATGGGCCAGTATCCGCACGAGTTGTCCGGGGGCCTGCGCCAGCGCGCGATGATCGCGATGGCGCTGATGTGCGAACCGTCTCTGCTGATCGCCGACGAGCCGACCACGGCACTTGATGTCACCATGCAGGTTCAGGTCCTGGCATTGCTGCGGTCGATCCAGAACGATCTTGGCATTTCCATCCTGTTCATCACCCACGATCTCGGCGTCGTCGCCGCCATTGCCGATCGCGTTGCGGTGATGAAATCCGGTCAGATCATCGAGTTCGGCGAAGTCAGCCAGGTGCTGAAGGCGCCGAGCCAGGACTACACCAAGGCGCTGATCGCCGCCGTTCCCAAGGTCAAGGCGCTTGCCGCCGTGCACGCTGCCGTTGCGGAGGCCGCGCATGGCTGAGCTCGTCCGAAACATCGCGCTCGAAGCCGCAGCCGTCGTTCGCGAATTCCCGGTCAAGGGAAAGAAAGTGCCGTTCACGGCGGTGGATACCGTCAGCCTTCGTCTATACGAAGGGGAATCGCTGGCGCTCGTGGGCGAATCCGGGTCCGGCAAGACGACCTTGTCGCGCATGATGCTGGGCCTGCTGCCGCCGACCCGCGGCGATGTGCAGGTGTTCGGCCGCGACATCTCCACCTATTCGCGTCTCGATCTCGCCCGCATCGTCCAGCCGGTGTTCCAGGATCCGTATGCCTCGCTCAATCCGCGCAAACGTCTGCTCGACGTCATCGCCATGCCATTGAAAGCCTCGTCGTCGCCGTCGAAGGACGAGGTTCGCTCACGGGTGGAGGCGCTTTTGCGCCAGGTCGATCTGCCGGTGTCTTTTGCCGAGCGTTTTCCGCACGAACTATCCGGCGGCCAGCGCCAGCGCGTGGCGATTGCCCGGGCGCTGATCAACCGGCCACGCGTGCTCGTCTGCGACGAGCCGACTTCCGCCCTCGACGTTTCGGTGCAGGCACAGATTATCGAACTGCTGAAAACCCTGCGCGCGGAGCTCGGCCTGTCCTATCTGATCGTCACCCACAATATCGGTGTGGTCAGCGAACTCTCCGACCGGGTGGCCGTGATGTATCACGGCAAGATCGTCGAGGAGGGGGCGGTCGATGCGGTCCTCTCAAGCCCGACCAACGACTATACGCGACAGCTTCTGTCTGCCGTGCTGCCGGTCGATCCCGATCTGGCACGACCGGCGATTGCTGCCGCCATTCCCCTTTTATGATGTGACCTAACAAACCGGAGACTGCCGAATGTTCAATCCTCTTCGTCGGGGCGCACTCGCCATGATGGCAGCCAGCCTTTCCCTGATGCCCATGACGGCTTTCGCGGGCAAGGACAACGACACGCTCGTTGCCGCCTTCCAGGCCAAGCTGCCGAGCCTCGACCGCTATCATGCGCCGGGCCGAGAGGGTTTCCTGCTCGGCCTTCTCGCCTATGACGCGCTTGTCTATCGCGATCCGAACACGTTCGAGGTCAAGCCGCTGCTCGCCACCGCTTGGCGTCAGGTCGATGAGAAGACCTGGGAATTCGACATCCGCAAGGGCGTGAAATTCCACAACGGCGACCCGATGACGGCAGAAGACGTCGCCTACAGCCTGACCTATGCGTCGGATCCGGACAACCGCGTCTTCAACCGCATGACCGGTGGCTGGATCGACAAGGTCGAAGTCGTCGATCCGTTCAAGGTACGCGTCGTCGGCAAGCAGGTGACGCCGTTGGCCATCGAGTACATCATCCAGCTGCCGATCGTGCCCAAGAAGTACCGCGAAGCCGTCGGCATCCAGGGCTTTGCTGAAAAGCCGGTCGGTACCGGTCCCTACAAGATCACGGGCAGCAGCGGCAACGACATCACGTTTACCCGCAACGACGACTATTATGAGGGTGGCGGCAAGTCGAAGCCGGCCATCAAGACACTCATCTACCGGGCCATACCAGACGTCAACACGCAGGTTGCAGAACTGATCAGCGGCGGCATCGACTGGGCCTATTACATCCCCGCCGACCAGGCTGAAAAGCTGAAGCGGCTTCCGATGGTCGATGTCATCAACGCCGAAACCTTCCGCATCGGCTTTCTGACGCTCGACGCCGCCGGTCTGTCGGATCCCAACAGCCCGCTCAAGAACGTCAAGGTCCGTCAGGCGATCGCCCATGCGATCGACCGTGACGCGATTGCCAAGCGTCTTGTCGGCGGCGCTTCAAAGCCGGTGCCGTCCGCCTGCACGCCGTCGCAGTATGGTTGCGAGCCCGACGTCACGCAGTATGGCTATGACGTCAAGAAAGCGAAGGAACTGATGGCGGAAGCCGGCTTTGCCAACGGCTTCGACATCGACATCTACGGTTACCGCAGTCGCCCGGTGGCGGAAGCTATCATCGGTTACCTCAACGCCATCGGCATCCGCCCGAACCTGCACTGGCTGCAGTATTCGGCGGTCATCCAGGCCCGCCGCGACCACAAGACCCCGATCGTCATCGATGATTACGGCTCTGCCGGTGTGAACGATGTCGGCGGCATCCTGCCCTTCTTCTTCGCAGAATCGCCCGACGACCAGTCGCGAGATCCGGTCGTGACCAAGGCCGTTGTCGAGGCCGGCGTGATCGCCGACCAGGACAAGCGCAAGGCATTGTATTCGCAGGCCCTCAAGCAGATCGCCGACCAAGCCTACTGGGTGCCGATGTTCTCGATGCCGGTCAACTACGTGATGTCGAAGACCGCCGACGTGCCGGTTCCGGCAGACGAGAACGTCGAATTCTGGCGCGCCAAGTGGAAGTAAGCTGAACGGGTCCCGCCGGCCGAAACAAGCCCGGCGGGACCTATCTCCTTTGATGAAAGACGAACCGAATGGCTAACTACATTGCCCGAAGACTGGGCCTTGCTGTTCTGGTGATGCTGACGATCTCCTTCCTCAGCTTCATCATGCTCAAGATGTCCGGCGACCTCGCCATCTCGATGGCCGGCGAGGGCAGCGGCGCCGACTATGTCGAGTTCCTGCGCAAGACCTATGGCTGGGACAAGCCGCTGGTCGTGCAATACTGGGACTGGCTGATCAAGGCGCTGACCGGCGATATCGGCACGTCCTTCTATTACGGCAGCCCGGTCACCAGCTTGATCGCCGAACGCATGCCGGCGACGCTGGCGCTGGGGGGCATGGCCATCGTCATGGCGCTGGCGATCGCCATCCCGCTTGGCATGGCTGCCGGCCGCTACCAGGGCAAGATCGTCGACAAGATCGCGCTGTTCATCGCTCTTCTCGGCGTTTCCACCCCGATTTTCTGGCTGAGCTTCCTGCTCATCCTCGTGCTTGGCCTGCAATGGGCGATCCTGCCGATCTCGGGTGGTGGCTCGTTCAAACACCTGTTGATGCCTGCCATGGCGCTGGCCTTTTATTCGATGCCCGCCGTCATTCGCATTTCCCGCGCCGGCATGATCGACGTGATGCGCTCCGACTATATCCGCACCGCCCGCGCCAAGGGCCTGCGCCCCTGGCAGATCTATACTCACCACGCCCTGCGCAACACGCTCGTGCCCGTCGTTGCCGTCGCATCGGTGCAGTTCGGCTTCCTGCTCGGCGGTTCGGTGGTGGTTGAAAACATCTTCGCCGTGCACGGCATCGGCTATCTCACCTGGGAGGCCATCAACCAGAACGACTATCCGGTGGTGCAGGCGGCCTTGCTGACCGTCTCCGCGGCTTACGTCGTCCTCACGCTTCTCGCGGACATCGTCAACGTGATGATCGATCCGCGCATCAGATTGAACTAGACCATGGCCACAGAACTCGCAGACAACACCAAAACCGCCCGTCTCTGGTCGAGACCAAGGCTGCCGGTTGGCCAGTGGGGCCTTTATACCGGTGCCGTGATCATCGCCTTCATCTTCCTGGTGGCGATCTTCGCTCCCTGGCTTGCACCGCATTCGCCCTATGAGCAGTCCCTTGTGGATCGCCTGATCCCGCCGGTGTTCATGGAAAACGGCACCTGGGATCATATTCTCGGCACCGATCACCTCGGTCGCGACTATCTCAGCCGCCGTGTTCCTCGACACCCTGTCAAAGTAGCCCCCGAACCCGTCAAACAAGTTCTCGTCGGTCACACGCTCGTGTGTTCCCCTGAGGGTCGGATTTCGGAACGAGTATCGCCAAAGATCGAAAAGCGTCCGCTCTGGGGACGTCACGAGGATGTCGACGCCGAGATGGTGATGAATGTCCACTCCGATTTCCCAGTCCTCGAAGCGGGACCACCGGACGACGTCGACGGGAAGCTCGCTGTTCGAAAAGGTAGGCGAGGCGCGTTGAGTTGGTGGAAGACCGATGTGTTCAAAGGCCGGTTCCCGTGTCGCCAGGCCATGCACGGCCGCAGCGGTGAAGAGGAAAAAGACAGCGTTCGGACAATGCTTCGACATTGAGGCGAGCTTGTCCAAGAGCGGCACCTCCTCGCCTCCGACAGGGCGGTAGACGCCTCGAAGTGGAGAAGTCAGCCTACCTGTTTGCACGAGCCTGCCGGCCGCAGTTCTGGAATATCCAAGCCTGTTCAGGTCAGTGATGGAGTAAAGCAATTCTGGAGAAAGTTGCGGCTTCTTAGTCGTCATAGGTTTTATCTCGCTCCACAACGGTATCTCGCCGCTTCGCACTTTGTTGCGAGGGCGTACGCAATTCTCTCTCACGACGTACGGAGAGGACTGGGTATGCGCATACGATCTTCAAATAATTGGTCGCAAGATTCACGGGAGTACGCGCTTTTACAGTGCGGCGCTACCGGCGAGACCATTGGAGTGGACCGCGTTCGCACCGCAGTGTTGATGTCAAATTGACCAGCAAGACGAACCCCAGAGAGATGGTTTTGCCCGGTGAGCCCCTCGCTATCGATCCGAAAAGCGAGTTCACGCGTAGCGCACCTGCAATTGGCGGGACGCAATAAGTTGATCGTCTCCAAAAGATGTTTCCGGCGTAAACGGTCCAAGTCGGGGCGACCAGCGGTTTATGCCGGCAGGGCTTTCCCCACGCTATGAGCGATCTTCCGCTCTGCCGGCGCATCACAAGTCTTTCAATTCAACAATTTTCCAAAAAGACCATTATTTACATCACCTTATGTCGAATCTTCGGGCGCGAGGACATTCTCACAGGGAAATCGTGGACGCGTGGATGGGAAATGAGGCCACTGTGAAGGGGAATCGGCACGTCACTCGGCATCTTGACGAGTCATTAATTTGTATGAAATGCTAAGATGTCAGACCAATTCAACGGTCGGGCTGCCTATAAAAGTGTTGGGGAACCATGAAGGCACCACACAGCGATAGGCCGATTATTCGGCCGCTTCCGGCGATGGATCGCGCGCGTCAGGTAACGGATGCGCTGGCGGACTATGTGGAAGATGCGCGGCTGCAGGCCGGCGATCGGCTACCGGCCGAGCGCGAGCTGATGGCAGACCTCAGGGTCGGGCGGTCGACCATTCGCGAGGCGATCCGGCACTTCCAGGCGCTCGGCGTGATCGAAACGCGCAAGGGCAGCGGGACCTATCTGCTGAAGCCGATCTCCAAGGCGACGATCCACATGCCGCTGTCGCTGCATGCGACGGACCTACGCAACGCATTGCTGCAAACGCTGGAAGTGCGCCGCGGCATCGAGTGCGAGGCGGGCATGGTGGCGGCGAAGAAGCGCACGCAGCAGGATATCATTGCCATCGAAGAAAAGCTCAACGAGATGGAGCGCGTTCATCTGGAAAAGGGCACGTCCGGTCCGGAGGATCTGGCCTTCCATCTCGCCATCTACGATGCCAGCCACAACCCGCTGTTTCGCCAGCTTCTCGAGCAGATGCGCGAGACCTTCTGGCAGTTCTGGCAGCATCCGTTCGAGCGGCAGGATTTTGCCCGCCGTTCCTTTCCCTTTCACCGCACGCTCTTCAACGCGATCGCCGCGCGCGATCCCGAGGCGGCGCGTGAAGAGACACTGAAAATCCTCGCGGTCGTCGAGGAAGACATCAAGGACATGTCCCAATGAGCAACGGTTCAGATCCGTTCGAATTCGCCTCCCTGATCACCGCGCACGACGAGGGCAACTTCGCCGAAGCCGTGGTGCCGCCGATCTTCCAGACGTCGCTGTTCACCTTCTCCGATTACGACGACATGATCGCGTCTTATCGCGGCGAGAAGGTACGCCCGATCTACACGCGCGGTCTCAATCCCACGGTGCGGATGTTCGAGGAGATGCTGGCCAAGCTCGAGGGCGCGGAAGATGCGCTGGGTTTTGCAAGCGGCATGGCGGCGATCTCGTCTGCGGTGCTCGCCTTCGTCGAGCCGGGCGACCGCATCGTTGCCGTCAAGCACGTCTATCCCGATGCCTTCCGCCTGTTCGGCACGGTCCTGAAACGCATGAAGGTCGAGGTGACCTATGTCGACGGACGCGACGAGGAAGCCGTCGCCAAGGCGCTGCCCGGCGCCAAGCTGTTCTATATGGAAAGCCCGACGAGCTGGGTGATGGAGGCACACGACGTCGGTGCACTGGCTGCTTTGGCGAAGCAGCATGGCGTCATATCGATGATCGACAACAGCTGGGCAAGCCCGGTCTTCCAGCGCCCGATCACGCTCGGCGTCGATCTCGTCATTCACTCCGCCTCGAAATATCTCGGCGGCCACAGCGATGTCGTTGCCGGCGTGGTGGCTGGCTCGAAGGAGATGGTCGCCCGCGTCAAGGCGGAATCCTATCCCTACCTCGGCGGCAAGCTGTCGCCCTTCGATGCCTGGCTTCTGATCCGCGGCATGCGCACCCTGCCGATCCGCATGAAGGCACACGAGACGGCCGGCATGACGATCGCCAAGCGCCTGCAGGATCTCGATGTGGTCGAAACGGTCTGCCATCCGGGCCTGGCCAACCGGCTGCCGGCCGGTCTGAACGGCACGTCGGGGCTGTTCTCGTTCATATTCCGCGAGGGTGTCGATATCCGCGCCTTCGCTGATCACCTCAAGCTCTTCAAACTGGGAGTGAGCTGGGGTGGGCATGAAAGCCTGATCGTACCAGGCGAGGTCGTCCTTCAGCAGAAGGCACAGCCCAATTCCGCGCATACCTTCGGGATCCATGCGCGGTCCGTACGCCTCCATGTCGGCCTCGAAGGAACCGAGGCGCTGTGGAGGGATATCGAGGAGGCGCTCGCCGTCGCTTCGTAAAAAGTCCAGAAACCGAGGAAAAACCTGGAAGGGGGAACTGAGCATGAAAAGACTGATAACCGCAACGCTGCTGGCCACGATGATGGCGGGTACGGCAATGGCCGACACGACGCTGAAGCTCGTGGAGGTGATCACCAGCCCGGAGCGCACCGAAACCCTGAAGTCGCTCGTCGGCAAGTTCGAAGCCGCCAATCCGGGCACCAAGGTCGACATCATCTCGCTGCCCTGGAACGAAGCGTTCCAGAAGTTCGCGACCATGGTATCGGCGGGCGACACCCCTGACGTCATGGAAATGCCGGATACCTGGCTCTCGCTCTACGCCAACAACGGCATGCTGGAAAGCCTCGAGCCCTACCTCGAAAAGTGGGAATACACCAAGGGCCTGACGCCGCGCGCGCTGGAACTCGGCCGCGACGTCAAGAACACCGCCTACATGCTGCCCTATGGCTTCTATCTGCGCGCTCTCTTCTACAACAAGAACCTCTTCAAGGAAGCCGGCGTTTCCGAGCCGCCGAAGACGATGGATGAATTCGTCGCCGCCTCCGAAAAGGTCTCCAAGCTTCCCGGCAAGTCCGGCTACTGCCTGCGCGGTGGACCGGGTGGGTTGAATGGCTGGGTGATGTTCGGCGCCACGATGGCCGGCTCCAACAAGTTCTTCAACGACGACGGCACCTCGACCATGAACAGCGAAGGCTGGACCAAGGGTCTCGAATGGGTCGTCGATCTCTACAAGAAGGGTCTGGCGCCGAAGGACAGCGTCAACTGGGGCTTCAACGAGACCGTCGCCGGCTTCTATTCCGGCACCTGCGCGATGCTCGACCAGGATCCGGATGCCCTGATCGCGGTTGCCCAGCGCATGAAGCCCGAGGATTTCGGCGTCACCAAGATGCCTGTCGGCCCGAGCGGCAAGGGCTTCACGACGATCGGTTTCGCCGGCTGGTCGATGTTCACCACCAGCCAGAACAAGGATCTGTCCTGGAAGCTGATCGAGACGCTTGAATCGCCCGAAGGCAACATCGAGTGGAACAAGCGCACGGGCGCGCTGCCGGTTCACACTTCGGCAGAGAAGGATCCCTTCTACGCCAGCGAGCAGTTCAAGGGCTGGTTCGACGAGTTGGCCGACAAGAACATCGTTCCGACCGTGATGCCGACCTACCTCGAGGAATTCGCCTTCTTCAAGGATTCGCTCGCCATCAAGACGACGCAGCAGGCGCTTCTCGGCGATATCACGCCGAAGGAACTGGCTGACCAGTGGGCGGACTATCTGACCAAGGCTCAGCAGAAGTACCTCGCGAAGAAGTAAGCGGGCTCAGAGTGGGGCTTAG
Organism: Hyphomicrobiales bacterium; assembly: GCA_900472605.1. Classification (GTDB taxonomy): domain Bacteria; phylum Pseudomonadota; class Alphaproteobacteria; order Rhizobiales; family Rhizobiaceae; genus Rhizobium. Next base: position 250,552 of record UCJD01000012.1, read on the forward strand.
AGAGTGGAGCCCCCTCATCCGCCTGCCGGCACCTTCTCCCCGTTGGGGAGAAGGGGTTCCGTAGCAACCTCTCCGTTCCCTTCTCCCCAACGGGGAGAAGGTGGCCTGATAAGGCCGGATGAGGGGGCCGCGGGCACTACTGCGGGCAAACAGAACGTAACCATGAAAGCCGCCCAAGATGACCATGACCGCCGATACGCTCGACAGTCGCCGTGACCGCAGGCCGTGGCTGAAGCGCGTCGCCGATGCCTCGGAACCCTATCTCTACAGCGCGCCATCGCTCGTCCTCATCATTGCCGTGATGCTGGTGCCGCTGGTGATCGGCGTGTCCTATGCGTTCCGCGATATCCAGCTTCTGAACCCCTTCTCCGGCGGCTTTGTCGGGCTGGAGCATTTTCGCGAACTCTCGAAGGATGCCGCCTTTTATGGTGCGCTGAAGAACACGCTTTGGTGGACCGGCGCGTCGGTCGTCCTGCAGTTCATCTTCGGACTCATCCTCGCCCTGCTGCTCGACAAGCCGTTCTGGGGCAGGGGCCTCGTTCAGGCGCTGGTGTTCCTGCCCTGGGCCGTCCCGTCGTTTCTCGCCGGCCTCAACTGGGCATGGCTGTTCAATCCCGTCATCGGTCCCATTCCGCACTGGCTTTACGCGCTCGGCCTGATGAGCGAGCCTCGCAATATCCTGTCCGACCCGCAATACGCCATGTGGGGACCGATCATCGCCAATGTCTGGTGGGGCATTCCCTTCTTCGCCATCACGCTGCTCGCAGCCCTTCAGGCAATCCCGCGTGACCTCTACGAAGCGGCCTCCATCGACGGTGCCACATGGTTCCAGCGGTTCCGCTCGATCACGCTGCCGTTTCTTGCGCCGACCATCGCTATCACCGTTCTCTTGCGCACAGTCTGGGTCTCCAACTTCGCCGATCTCATCGTCGTCATGACCGGCGGTGGTCCGGCCGACAGGACGCAGATCGTTGCCAGCTATATCTTCACACAGGCGTTCAAGCGGCTCGATTTCGGATACGCCTCGGCGATCGCGCTTGTGCTGCTGGTGCTGCTGCTTGCCTACTCCATGCTGATCATCCTGCTGCGGCAGACACTGCTGAACAAGGATTGAGCCATGAGACGATCCATCATCCCCACCATCGCGCACCGCCTTGCGATCCTGTGCTACATCGTTTTCGCGCTGTTTCCGCTGTTCTGGCTGCTCAAGGTCTCCGTCACGCCCAACGACCTTCTCTATTCCGAAGGTGTCAGGATGTGGCCGTCGCGCACGACCTGGGAGCACTATAGCTTCGTCCTCCAGCACAGCGCGTTTCCGACATTCTTCAAGAACAGCCTGATCGTATCGGCATCGACCGCTGTCGTCGTCACGATCTGTGCCTCGCTTTCCGGCTATGCGCTTTCGCGTTTCAATTTCCGGGCGAAATACTGGATCGTAGCGCTGATGCTGCTGACGCAGATGTTCCCGCTGGTCATGCTGGTGGCGCCGATCTTCAAGATCCTGACGCCGCTGCATCTGACCAACAGCCTGACAGGTCTCGTCGTCGTCTACACCGCCTTCAACGTGCCCTTCGCGACCTTCCTGATGCAGTCGTTCTTCGACGGCATCCCGAAGGATCTCGAGGAAGCCGCGATGATCGACGGCGCGACGCAGTTCACCGCCTTTCGCCAGATCATCCTGCCGCTGACATTGCCGGGGATCGCAGCGACGCTCGGCTTCGTCTTCACCGCCGCCTGGAGCGAACTGCTCTTCGCGCTGATGCTGATCAACGGCAACGACGGCGCGACCTTCCCGGTCGGGCTGCTGACCTTCGTTGGCAAATTCTCGGTCGACTTCGGTCAGATGATGGCTGCGGGTGTTCTCGCGCTCATCCCGGCCGGTCTCTTCTTCCTTCTCATACAGCGCTACCTCGTCCAGGGCCTAACGGCCGGCGCGGTCAAGGGTTAATCACATGGCATCGATCGATATCCAGAACGTCAAGAAATCCTTTGGTCATGTGCACGTCCTGCAGGACGTCGAGCTGAAGATCGAGGATGGCGAGTTCGTCGTCCTCGTCGGCCCGTCCGGCTGCGGAAAATCCACATTGCTCCGGATGATCGCCGGCCTTGAGGAGGTGACCTCGGGCGAAATCCGCATCGCCGGAAACCGGGTCAACGAACTGCATCCGAAAGACCGCGACATCGCCATGGTGTTCCAGTCCTATGCGCTCTATCCGCACATGAATGTCGCCGGAAACATGAGCTACAGCCTGAAGCTCCGGAAGACGGCCAAGGAAAAAATCGCCAGCGTGGTCGGCGCGGCGGCGTCGAAGCTCGGTCTTGATCCGCTGCTCGAACGTCGCCCGAAGGCGCTTTCCGGCGGCCAGCGCCAGCGCGTCGCCATGGGCCGCGCCATCGTGCGCCAGCCGAAGGCGTTCCTTTTCGACGAGCCGCTGTCCAACCTCGATGCCCGTCTGCGCGAACAGATGCGCGCCGAGATCAAGAAACTGCATGGCGACCTGAAGGCGACCTCGATCTACGTGACCCACGACCAGATCGAGGCAATGACGCTGGCGGACCGGATTGTCGCCATGTATGGCGGGGTGGTGCAGCAGGTGGGCAGCCCGCTCGAGCTCTACGACCGCCCCGCCAACCTCTTCGTCGCCGGCTTCATCGGTTCGCCGGGTATGAATTTTCTCGACGCAACCTACCGAAACGGCGGCGCGCAACTGAAAGACGGGACTGTCATCGCGCTGTCCAATCCGCTCAAGCTCGCCGACGGCGACAAGGTGACGCTCGGCATTCGACCCGAGCATGTCGTCATGACGTCGGAAGAGACCGGCATGAAGGCAAGCGTCGAGCTGATCGAGCCGACAGGCTTCGGCATTATCCTCCATCTCTCGCTGCATGGGCTGCCGTTCAAGATCTTCACGCTCGATCGGGCGGCGCTGACGGCGGGGCCGGATGTGAACGTCAGTTTCCCCGCACAGCATGTTCACGTCTTCGACGCGAAAGGCGACCGGGCGAGCTGATCGCGATTCTGCTTACGTTTCGAAGATCAGAAGCACGTAGGCCACGAAGAGAACGAGGTGTACCGCTCCCTGCATCAGATGCGTGCGGCCGCTTGAGAAGGTGATGATGCTCAAGGCGAGCGTCAGCACCAGCATGATCGGGCTGCTGTGGTCCAGCCCAAGAATGACGGGATTTCCCGTGAGATGGCTGATGACCAGCATGGCGGGGACGGTGAGGCCGATGGTCGATAGCACCGAACCGAGAAAGATGTTCACCGATCGCTGCAGGTGATTGGCGACCGATGCGCGCACTGCGCTGATCGCCTCGGGCGTCGCCACCAGAACGGCCATTATGACCCCGCCAAGAGCCGCCGGCGCACGCAGAGTTTCGATGAAGTAATCGATCGGCGGCGCCAGTTGCTCCACCAGGAACACGACCAGCGACATATAAAGGGCAAGCATCACGATCGGCCACCAGAGCGGCCCTTGGTGAGAAGCGTGATGGCTTTGCGGTACCGCTTCTTCGGTATCGTCGATGAAAAAGCCCCGGTGGCGGCCTGTTTGTAGCGTAAGGAAGACGCCATAGAGCCCGACCGAGATGAATGCCAGCACCGTCTGCTGGACGGTCGAATAACCCGGCCCACCGCTCGGGTGGGTAAAGTTGGGCATGATCATGCTCAGCGTCGCCAAGGGCACGATCACACCGAGATAGGCGTTCGCGCCCTGCAAATTATGCCGTTGTTCATGCCGCCGCCATGCGCCGAGGAGCAGCGATAGCCCCACCATTCCGTTGAGGATGATCATGACGACGGCAAACAGGGTGTCGCGCACCAGCGTCGGGTTGTTCTCGCCGTGCTGCATAACGGCGGTGATCGCCACGACCTCTATCGTGGTGATCGCCAGCGTCAGGATAAGCGTTCCGTAGGGCTCGCCCGGGCGCTCGGCGAGGTGATCGGCATGCCGCACGACTGACAGTGCCGATCCGAGAACAACAGCGAAGAGCCAGATAAAGATGAGCGTCAGCCAGAAGGGATTGGCGAGCAGCGCAAACAGCGCCTGGCCATGAAACAGGAAAGCAACGCTGGTCAGCGCGCTGATCGCAAGGAACCACTCTCGCCGCAGCAGACTGCGGGTGGGCGGGCGGTGCAGCGTTCCTGCGTCTGCTGTCACGTTGCAACTCTCCCGCAGATGTCGGTCGCCAAGCATTGCCTCAGGCAAAAGCGCCCGGCGCTTCCCGAGGATGAAAGCACGGGCCTTGACCGGCCTCAAGCTCAAATCAGCCGAGCGTTTCGCCCGAGGCCTTGTCTTTGGGTCAAAGGTTGCGTTTGCTGTGAGCGATGAACGCCCGAACAGCCGGAGAGGCTTCCGTTTTCCTGTAGGCGACGACGAGATCGGACGTGACGTTGGCATGCGGCAGCGGCACGTACCGGATGCCCGGCAGCCTGACGCATTCAAGTGATTTCGGCACGATCGCCACGCCCGCGCCGATCGCAACCATGCTGCCGATACCCGTGAAGTCCCAGGAAGTGGAATTGATGTTCGGCTCGAAGCCCGCTTCCTTGCAAGCCGCATAGGTCGTGCCGTGGAAGCCGACGTCGCGCGGTTGCTGCGGCGTCAGAAATGTCTCGCCAGCGAGACCGGCGAGATTGGCGGCGCCGCGTTCGAGTGTCAGCGCGTGTCCATCCGGCACCATCAGGACAATGGGCTCGCGGCGGATGATATGGGTGGCAAGGCCGTCCGGAATGGGGGCAGGGCCGCGGATGAAGGCAAAGTCGAGCAGCCCCTCGACGATGCGGGCGAGTTGCTTGCGTAGTTCCATCTCCGTCAGTTCGATCTCGACGCCGGGATGATCGCGCTTGTAGGCCTTGATTGATTGCACGACGGCGCCGGAATAGGCGGCCGACGCCACATATCCGATGGAGACGCGCCCCGTTTCGCCGCGACTGACCCTGTTGACCGCCACCATCGCAATATCCGCCTGCGCGAGGATCTTGGTCGCCTCGTCGTAGAGAACCTGGCCGGACTGTGTGAGATGGACGGACCGCCTGGTGCGATCGAGAAGCGATGTTCCCAAGATCTCTTCAAGGCTCATGATCTGCTGGCTGAGGCCCGGTTGCGCGATGCCGAGCCTTGCGGCCGCGCGCTCGAAATTGCGCTCCTCGACAAGGGTCACGAAGTATTTGAGGTGACGCAGTTCGAAGGAAGGATTGCGAGGAACCCGCCGCAACTCAGTATTCGTCATATTGGCCTGCTTGAGAATAATTATAAGCTATGGCGATCGGAAATACCATAACTGATGATGATGAAAATACCCCCTGTCATTTATTGGATGAAATGGGATAAGGTGACTAAACAAGTCCAGTTTTCGGATCGTGACTGGATTGGGCAGCAAAGTGGCAAGACACCTTAGTTTCATGGAAGCGCTGGCAGCGACGGCAGTGGTGGGCGTATCGGTATCGGCTCCAGGCCAGTTGCGCGCTGAGGACGGCGATAGCGCAACGGCGCTTGCACCGATCACCGTTCAGGCCAAGGGCACGGAAGACCCCAAGGGACCGGTGAAAGGCTTTGTCGCGAAGACCAGTTCGACGGCGACCAAGACGGGAACCCCGCTGCTCGAGACCCAGCAATCCATCTCGGTCGTCACCACCGATCAGATCCGCGCCCAGGGCGCCGAAACGGTCGGGCAGGCGGTCGAATACACGCCGGGCGTTTCCGGCACGCCCTATGGCTCCGATCCGCGTTTCGATTCGCCGAGAATCCGCGGCTTCGACGGTCGCCAGTCGCAATATTTGAACGGCCTGAAGATGATGCGTACCGCCGGCGCGCCTGCGGTCGATCCTTATCAGTTGGAGCGCATCGAGGTTCTCAGAGGGCCGGCATCGGTCATGTACGGCCAGGGCAATCCCGGGGGGATGATCAATCTGATCAGCAAGCGGCCGGTCTTCGAGCGTTTCGGGGAAGTCGGCCTGCAGGCGGGAAGCTATGACACCTACGGCTCGTTCTTCGACGTCGGCGGTCCGGTCAGCGATGGCTCGGACTTCGCCTACCGTGTCACGGGACTGGTGCGCGCCGCCGGCGCCCAGACCGACAATATCGACAACGACCGCTACTTCATCGCCTCGGCGCTGACATGGCAGCCTGATGACGACACGAAACTGACGATCCTCACCAGCGTCCAGCATGACAACCCGAGCACCCCATCCAGCCTGCCTGCCCAGCTGACGCTGAACGCGACGGGCAATCGGCTCTCCCGCGATTTCTTCGTCGGCGATGAAAGCTTCGACCGTTCATCGCGGACGCTGACGAACCTTGGCTATGAATTCGAACATCGCCTGAACGACGTCTGGACCTTCCGCCAGAATGTTCGCTACTCCAATTTCGACTGGAATTACCAGGCACTCGGCATGGCCACGTCCGGTCTCGCCGCCGACGGCCGGACCATCAATCGAAATGCGACGTTCCAGGACGAAAATCTCAACACCTTCAACATCGACAACAGCTTCCTGGCCGAATTCGATACCGGCGATGTCGATCACAAGCTGCTGATGGGGCTCGACTACCGATACTTCTCCAACGATGCCAGCACGCAGTTCTGGCGCGCGACGCCGATTGATGCGTTCAATCCTGTTTATGGCGGCCCGATCACGTTGACGTCGAAGACGACGGACGCGCACGTCGTCTCCGACCTGCAGCAGCTCGGGATCTATATCCAGGACGAGATGTCCTACAACAATTGGCGCGCGACGCTCGGCCTTCGGCAGGATTGGGCGAGCACGACAGGCACGTCGCTGAACGGATTGAACAACGTCAAGCGCTCGCTCGACAAGGACGATCAGAAGCTGACCGGACGCGCCGGGCTGGGCTATGTCTTCGACAACGGCATTGCACCCTATATCAGCTACGCCACGTCATTTGAGCCGGTTCCGGTGCCCACGACCGGCCAGCTGCTGGACCCGACAACCGGCAAGCAGGTGGAGATCGGCGTCAAGTATCAGCCCGAGGGCTGGAACGGCTTCTTCTCGGCGGCAGTCTTCGATCTTCGCCAGAGCAATGTCTCCAACACGGTCGCTCTTCCCGGTGGCGGAACGACAATCGCGCAGATCGGCGAAGTCCATGCCAGAGGCGTGGAACTCGAAGGTGTGGCAAGTCTGACGGACGGGCTGGACCTGCATGCCGCCTACACGTACATGGACACGGAAATTCTGGGGCGAACGGACAATGGCAAGCGCCTGGACAACGTTCCGACAAACGCGGCAAGCCTTTGGCTCGATTATACCTTCCAGGAGGGAAGCGATCTCGATGGCTTCGGGATTGGCGGTGGCGTGAGATATGTGGGGCAACGCTATGGCGATACCGCCAATACTTTCGATCTCGGTGGTGTCGCGCTTCTCGACGCGGCGATCCGCTACAAGAAGGATGGCGTTACCGCGTCGCTCAACCTCAAGAACATTGCGGACAAGAACTATGTCTCAAGCTGCTCCTCGTTCGGCTGCACCTATGGTGATGGTCGCACCGTCATGGCCAGATTGAGTTTTGCCTGGTAGGCGGCAGATAAAGTGGGCGAATGATTTCAGACAATTCCAATAGATCAGCTCTGATGGGGCGGCGGCAGGCTCTTGGCCTGCTCGCTGCCCTTGCCGTTGCATGGGATGCAAAGGCGGCCGAACCGCCAAGCCGCATCGCGGCGATCGACTGGGCGATGCTCGAAACCCTGATGGCGCTCGGCGTGACCCCGATCGCGGCCACCGAGCTCCTTCAATTTCGCAGCGACGCCGTCGAGCCGAAGATTCCGTCTTCCGTCGTCGATCTCGGCCTGCGCGGCTCGCCCAACTTCGAGCTTCTCCACCTGCTGAAGCCCGAGCTCATCCTGATCTCGCCCTTCTATGTCAGGCATCAGCCGGCGCTTGAGGCGATTGCTCCGGTCTACTCACTGCCCTTTTATGTCCAGGGCGAGCCGCCCTATGCCAAGGCGCTCAACGCGATCTCGCAATTGGGCGGTCTGCTTGGTCGCGCGGATGCCGCATCCAGCGTGCTGGCCGATCAGGACACGCTGCTGGCGGGGCTTCGCGAGCAGCTTGCTCCGTTCGCGGCGCGGCCGACCTACATCATCAATATCGGCGATTCCCGTCACTTCCGCGCTTTCGGCGCCGACAGCATGTTTGGAGATATCCTGCAGCGGCTTGGCCTGCCGAACGCCTGGACCGACCGATCGCGTTTCACCTTTGCAGCCCCGGTGCCCATGGAAAACCTCGCCGCCAATCCCGAGGCGCGGATCGTCATCGTATCCGATATCCCCGTCGAGGCGCGCAGCAGCCTGCGCAACAGCATGATCTGGAAGTCTCTGAAGCCGGTAAAGGAAGGACGTGTCGTCAACATCGGCAACGTCAATCCCTATGGCGGCATCACCGCAGGACTTCGCTTTGCGCGGCTATTGAGCGAGGCGCTCTCCAACGGCGGAGAGACGCTTTGACGACGCGCACAGCCTGGATCTTCTTCGCCGCCGCGACCGCGCTTGCGGTCCTGCTCTTCCTGCGGCAGGCGCTCGCCTTCCTGCCGCTCGCCGCCTGGCCATCGCTGCCGCTTGCGCCCGATGGCATGACCACCGAGCAGATCATCCTGGCCTACGGTGTCTTTCCAAGAGCTGCAGTTGCCATACTGGCAGGCGCCGCCCTCGGCCTAGCCGGCGCCTTGTTGCAGCGCCTGCTCAGAAACCCGATCGCCGATCCCTCGACATTGGGTGTTTCGGCTGGTGCCCAGCTCGCCATTGTCACGACGACGCTGTTTTATCCGGCGATCCTCGATGGTTACCGCGCGCTGGTGGCGCTTGCGGGTGCCGCCGGCGCAACGGCGCTGGTCTTCATGCTCGGCTGGCGCCGCAGCTTCGATCCGGTCACGATGGTCGTCTCCGGCCTGCTCGTCGGCATCACCTGTGGTGCCTTGTCGGCCGCGATGACGCTGTCTCAGGGCGAGTATCTCATGTCCTTGGTGACGTGGAACGGCGGTGCGCTCGGCCAGCAGGATTGGTCCGTCGCCTCGACACTGGCGCTCGAATTGCTTGCGGGCATCGCCGCCAGCATCCTGCTGCTTCGGCCGCTGGCGCTGTTTGGTCTCGGCGATAGCGGCGCGAAGTCGCTCGGCGTCGGGCTCGTTGGCATACGCGTGGCGGTGGCGGTGATCGCGGTGGGGCTGGCGGCGGGTGTCGCGGCGAGCGTCGGTCTGGTGAGTTTCGTCGGTCTCGCCGGCCCGGCCTTGGTGCGCGGCCTTGGCGTCAGGAAACCGCATGCCATCATCCTCGCATCGCCGATCGCAGGCGGTGTGTTGCTCTGGCTGTGCGATGGCCTGGTGCAATTCCTTGGCTCCACCACCAGCGAGACGTTTCCAACCGGCGCGATGACAGCCCTGATCGGCGGTCCGCTGCTGCTCTGGTTGCTGCCGAAGGTGAAGCCGGTCGAGTTGCATGACGAGCGCGCGCATGTGGCCGCAGCAAGGGCGCCGCGCACATGGTTGATCCTGCTTATCGCTGTCCTGCCGGCGATCGCTTTACTGGTACTTTTCCTGGCGCGGACGCCTGCCGGGTTCACATGGCTTTCGGCGCACGACTTCACCGATCTGCTGCCGATGCGTTGGCCACGGCTTCTGGCGTCAGCGGCGGCGGGCAGCTTGCTTGCGGTCGCGGGCACCATTCTACAACGGCTGACGGGCAATCCGATGGCTAGCCCTGAGGTCTTGGGGGTCAGCGGCGGCGCCGGTGTCGGCTTTGCAGCGGCTATCACCATCGTGCCGGCTGCCGGTGTCGCCGAGCTTTTCGCCGGAGCGGGCATCGGCTCCATGATCGTCATGATCATCGTCATCGCCTTCGCCAGCCGGCGTCAGCTATCGCCGGAACGACTGCTGCTGGCCGGGATCGCCGTCAGTTCGCTGACGTCAGCAATTCTGGCGGCGCTGCTGGCGATCGGCGATCAGCGCTCATGGCAGATCCTGTCCTGGCTTGGCGGCTCATCCAATACGGCAACGCCGGCATCATCGACGGTGTTGGCGGTTCTGGCGATCGCCTGTACCGGCATCGTGCTTTTCTTCACGCGCTGGCTGACGATCCTGCCGCTCGGCAGCGCGGTGCCGGTAGCGCTCGGCGTGCCGGTGCGCTCGGCGCGCACTGCGATGATCTTCGTTGCCGGGCTTGCGACCGGCGCGGCTTCGCTTCTCGTCGGCCCCTTGAGTTTCGTCGGGCTGATGGGACCGCATATCGCCCACCGCGCGGGATTCATAAAACCGGCGCATCAGCTTCTGGCGTCATCGGCGATCGGCGCTCTGTTGATGATCATCGCCGACCTCGGTGCGCGCACGGCGACCTTCCCCTACGAGCTGCCGCTGGGGCTATTCGCGGCGCTCGCCGGCGCGCCCTATCTCGTCTGGCTCATCGCCATCCGGCGGTGAGCGTCAAGGTAGCGTCGGAGGCATCGCAACGCCCAGCCGCTCGGCATGGCCGCGTAGCGAGTCGATAATCCCAGGAAACAGCCGGACTCCATCGGCAAGCGCGCTGCGCTTGCGCGCCAGCCCATTTTCACCGGGCAGACGAACGCGTTCGACGCCGGGGCGGGGCGGATTGTCGTGGCAGGCATCGACAAGCCACCCTGTCTGGCGCAGGAACGCTTCGCGGCCACCGAAGGCGGCCGGGTCGAACACCTGGACCGTCACGGCGGCATTCGTCCCCTTCGGCGCATCGGCGCGGCCATAGCCCGATAGCGCCTGCGTGAAGGCTTCGACGTGCAGCGCCATGCCGTATCCCTTCTGGCCGTGGTCCAGCCCGCCGGTCGGCAGAAGCGTGCCACCGCGTTCGATCACTTGCGGGTCGCGGCTGGGGTTGCCGTCTTCGTCCATCAGCCACTCGTGCTCGTACTGCCGGCCTTCCCGGAGTAAGCGCTGCGCCATGTTGACCGTGGTGATCGAGGCGCTGATATCGATCAGGATCGGATCGCCCGACGTCGGGATGCCGTGCGCCACGGGGTTGGGCGTGTAGACGCCCTTGCGGCCGCCGAATGGCGCGACCTGCGCGCCCGAAGGGCTCGAGCTTGCAACGCTCACCATGTAGCCCCGGTCGGTGGCGATCGACAGATAGGCGGCAAGGCAGCCGATATGGTGGCTGTTTGCGATGGTGATCGTCGCCGTGCCGTATGTTTCGGCTCGATCGCAGGCGAGTTTGACCGCTTGCGACGTCAGCCACGCGCCTGGCAGGCGTTTGCCAGCCCAGGCAACCGCAGGCCCACGGTCGGATATCACGTCGGGGTCGCCCTCGCGCGTCATCACGCCGTCGGCGATGCTCTGCAGATACCAGCCGGCGAGCGCCAGGCCATGGGTCGTGTGTCCCATCAAGTCTGCTTCGACGAGATAGCGAGCCACGGCCTCGGCCTTGCCGTCCTCAAGTCCGGCAGCCGTGTACAGGTCTATTGCAAAACTGCGCAGCGCGTCAGGCGCATAGCGGATATCGTTGGTGTCGCTCACCAGTCTCTCCGTCGGTTGTTGAAGCTGCGATGTGTTCAGCGTGCGAGAAACCGCGCTTCGAGCACTTTTCCATCGAGTGCATCCAGGACATTCCTTGCCGCCATCACCGATACCGCGCGCTTGGCGTCAACAGTCACGCCCGCCACATGCGGCGAAACCAGCGTGTTGGGCAGCTGGAACAGCGGATTGTCGATGCCGGGCGGCTCGCGCTCGAAGCTGTCGAGGCCAGCGCCGGCGAGATGGCCATCCTGCAGCGCGCGAACAAGCGCTGCTTCGTCGACGACCTCGCCTCGCGCGGTGTTGATCAGTAGCGCGCCGGGTCTCATCAGCCCGATCCGGCGGGCATCGATGAGCTTGTTCGTCTCCGGCGTCAACGGACAGTGCAGGCTGACAATATCTGACGACGCAAGCAGCGTATCCAGATCGGTCTCGCGCCGGATACCCGAGGCAAAGGCGCTTTCGGCTGTATGCGGATCGAAGGCGATGACCTCCATGCCGATGGCGCCAGCCATTTTCGCGAGTGTCTGGCCGATGAAGCCGAAGCCGACGACGCCGAGCGTCTGGCCGCGCAACTCGCGACCCTGATACTGGTTCTTGTCCCAGATGCCGTCGCGGATCAGTGCATCCTGTCGCAGCAGATCCTTGGCAAGCGTCATGATCATGGCGAGCGCGTGTTCGGCGACCGAATGGCCGTTGCTGCCTGTTGTCATCGATACCGGGATGCCGAGCGCGGTGGCGGCGGCGACGTCGATGTCATTGGTCCCGACGCCGTGCTTGGCGATATGCTTGAGCCGTCCGCCCGCCTGCATCTCCTCCGGACCCAGCTTGTCGGTGAGCAGGCGGATGATGACCGCATCCGGCCTGTGGGCTGTCATGATGTCGATCACGGCCTGTCGGTCGAGATAGGGCTCCGTCGTCACGACCGTGACGCCAGCTTCAACCAGCAAGGCAAATCCTTCCGGCGCCAACTGGCCGCCGAGAACGATAACCGTCTTGTCCATTGCTCATCTCCTCCCGAGAGAATGGCAGGCCTCGGCGCGTGGTGTTGCCGAGAGCTTCAGATCTCCGTCCGGATCAGGCTGCCTCACGACGCGGCGAGCGGGCCATCAGTCTGGCATAGGCGATCGCCGAAAGCATGTTGACGTGATTGGCCTTGCCGGTGCCGGCGATGTCGAAGGCTGTGCCGTGGTCCACGGACACGCGATCGATCGGCAGGCCGAGCGATACGTTGACGGCCGTCTCGAACGCCACGAGCTTGATCGGGATATGCCCCTGGTCATGATATTGCGCGATCACCAGATCGAAGGCGCCGTTATAGGCGCGGGCGAACACGGTATCAGCCGAGATCGGGCCAACGACGTCGATGCCCTTGGCCTGCGCCAGTTCGACGGCGGGCGCCAGGAATTCGGTGTCCTCGGTACCGAACAGGCCGTTTTCGCCGCAATGCGGGTTGAGGCCGGCAACAGCGATACGGGCTTTCTTGCCAAGCCGCAGGAAATGCTTGTGCCCGGCCTCGATGGTGGCCAGCACGCGCTCGGTGCGCGCCCGCTCGATCGCACCCTTCAGCGAGATGTGCGTGGAGACATGGATAGTGTTCAGACGCTCTGAGGCGAGCAGCATGAATGAACTCTTAGAGCCGGTCAGGTGTGCCAGAAGACCCGTATGGCCGTCGAAGTGATGGCCGGCGAGGTTCATCGCCTCCTTGTTGATCGGCGCGGTCACAATGACATCGGCCTCGCCGGACATCGCAAGCTCGACGGCACGGGTGATGTAACGAACCGACGCATCGCCCGCGACCGGGCTGACCTTGCCGATCTCGGGGAGGGCAGCGCCCAGATCCACTTCGTCGACGGCAATCTTGCCCTCACCGGCGGCGCCGGACAGCGCGAACCGCAGCCCCGTCTCGGCTGAGCGATTGGCGCGCTCGAGCGCCTCGGTGTTGCCAACAATGACGAAATCGCGGCGCTCGATCTCGGGCAATGCCGCCAGCGCCTTGACGATCACTTCGGGGCCGACACCAGCAGGATCACCCAGCGTCACCGCGACTTTTGCATTTCTGTCCATCCGTCACATTCCTTATCGGGTCAAACGCACCTAGTAGGCGGCTTCGTATATCGAACGTATGTCGGCACGCGCGAGATCGCGCGGGTTGTTGTCGAGGAGACGGCGAATGGCGAAAGCATCATCCGCCATGGCATCGAGATCGCTATCCGGCACGCCGAGCGCCGAGAGCTTCATCTCGATGCCGAGATCGGCGCAGAAGGAATAGGCCGCGTCGAAGACCGACTGTACGTCGTCGGATGTCTTTCGGCCGAGCGCATCCATCACCGCCCGCGTCTTTTCCGGGACCGACGGCGTGTTGAAGGCCAGCACATGCGGGAAGATCAGCGCGTTCGCAGCACCATGCGCGATATGCCAGCGCGTGCCGAGTGGATAGGCCAGCGCGTGACCGCCGGCGGTGTTGACCGGCCCGAGACAGAAGCCGCCGTAGAGCGAGGCCAGCGCGAGCCCGGCGCGGGCCTCAGCATCGGCGCCATCCTTGACGGCGCGCGCAAGATATTTTCCGACCAGCCGCGTCCCCTCGATCGCGTAGAGGTCGATCATCGGATGCGCCTTGCGGTTGGTGAAGGCCTCGACGCAATGCGCCATTGCATCGACACCGGTGGCCGCCGTCGTGCGGGCGGGAACGGTGAAGGTCAGTGCCGGGTCGATGACGGCGATATCGGCCAGCATGTGAATGCTCTCGACGGCGAGCTTGGCCATTGTTTCGGGATCGGTCACCAGCGCGCGAATGCCCGCCTCGCTTCCCGTGCCAGCCGTTGTCGGCACTTGCGCCAGTGCGACGCGGCGCGGGCCGTGAACCTTGTTCGGGCCAACGACCTCGCGCAGCGTCTGCGACGAGCCGGCAAGCACCGCAGCAAGCTTTGCAAGATCCATGGCGCTGCCGCCGCCGAAGCCGACAATTAGTTGCGAATCCGCCGCATTGGCGGCCGCGAGCACTTTCTCGAGATTGGCGGTATCCGGCTCCGGCGTCACATCCGCGAAGACCGTGATTTCACCCTTGAGGCCGAGTGTGTCGACGCGCGTGGCGTTGAATGCGTCGGAGATAACGAGGATGCGGGCATAGCCCTTGTCGCTCGCCCATTTGCCCAGGCGCTCCGCCGTCCCCACGCCGAACTCGATGATTTCGGGCCTGATGATTGTGATAGGCGAATCCAAGCTGACCACCGGATTACTCCTCCCCTGCGGTATCGCGGCATTTGTTCGTGCCGCTAAGATGTAAATTTGTTATACCAGCTCTCTTCCGTTGGCAAGCTTGGACATCGTGTTTGGCTGGAAAAATGCCTTCTGCTGCCGTGTCTCAGCAATCGTGTCGGCTAATTAGGCTTTTTATCATGTTGATATATTTCGATTAAATGGCGAGAGATGAAATCTCTCGCCTGCGATCGTGCTTCAAGCTGGGCACTTGAACCCAAAGGATGAATTTGTAAACTCGAGGCAACATTTCGCCAGATCGGCGTGCCGAACCGGTTCGTTGGCACGCCGAGTTGACAAGCGAAGCGCGGTTCCGGCGTTATCAGAGCGCATCCGCAGATAGCCGCACATACTTGATTGCGCGCCGGTAGTAGGTGTAGGCGATATGCACCGTGCCATCTTCCCCTTGCGTGATCGATGGGTAGGAGAACTCTCGGTTGACCGCGTCCTTCGAGTTGTTGCTCAGGCAGTAACCGTCGCCGGTATCGAGGTCGATCCGGCGCGGAAAGCTGTGGCCACCATCCGTCGAGAAGGCGAGGCTGAGCGGTGCGCGAGGCACGCCCCAAATCGCCTTGCGCCTCTGGCTCGGCTCACTGGCAACGGTTTCTGTCGTCTCGTCGCCCTCGATCTCGTCATAAAGCGACAGGCGCCGGGCGTCGGACATCGAGGCGTTGCAGTGGTTGTAAACCATTGCAATCGCGCCGTTTTCCAGCTTTGTCGCCTGGACGGACGAGTTGTTGTTTGGAAGGTCTATCGGCTCCGGCGCGCTCCAGTTTTCGCCGTCGCGCGAGCGGCTGGAAAGCACGGACTCGGCGAAACGATTGCGATAGAAAGCGACGAATTCACCGCTTGGCAGCGGCACGATGTTCATGTGAACCGCACCTATGCTGTCGGGCACCTCGGTCATCGCCCAACTCTTGCCGGCGTCGCGTGAGATCAAGACGCCCGCTGTATCGGCGTCGCCCGTCCAGCGTTCGCCCGGCAGTCCGATGCAGCGAAAGACCGGTAGCAGCCAAGTGCCTGCGCCGTTCACGACGATCGGCTGGCGCACGAAAGTGCCGGGGATATCGCACAGCACTCGCACCTCGCCAAAGGTGTGGCCGCCATCCATGGAGATGCGACATTTGACAACCGAGCCATCCTGATTGCCGGATGTTTGCGAGGTGTAAAGCAGCCAGACATTCCCGTCCGGCGCATTGAAAATTAACGGGTTCTGCTCGGATTTCTGCGGATCGTCGGACATCTTTTCCGGCTGCGACCATCGCATCGACCCGGGTGTCAGGCGCGACATGTAAATCGAGATGTCGCCCATGCCTTCCATCGTGCCGCCGAACCAGACGCAGGTCAGCGTCCCATCCGGCAAGAAGGCCAGGTTGGCGGCATGGTTTTGAATGCAGGGGGAGGGGAGATAGGCGTCGAAACGCCCGCTCTCGCTCGGATTGGCGATGATTTCGCCGGTCATCAGATCAGGAACGGCATCCGGCTGCAAACCAGTGAAGGCCATGATATCCTCCTTAAGGCAGCGTCTTGTAGGATTCGGCAAGCGATGCGTAATCGGCGTCACTGATCGGCATCAGCGGTGCGCGCGTGCGCTTCCAGGCCGGATTGCCGGTCTTCAGGCCGACCATCGCCTTGATCGTCGGGATCTGCACATAGGAGTTGGACAGCGTTCGATAGGCGTTGATGCGCGCCTGTGCGGTCTCGACGGCAGCGGCACCGCTTTCGTCATGGACTTTGTCATAGACGGTGCGCAGCGAATCCGCGACAAGATTGGAGGTCGCGGTAATGCATCCGGCGCCACCGGCCTTCAGCAACGGCAGCAGTAGCGGATCAGCGCCGGCGAGAACCGAGAAACCGGGATAAGCAGCGATGATCGCCTGCATGTTATTGAAATCGCCTGCCGATTCCTTGATGCCGACGACGGTTTCGGGGAAGGCTTTGATCAGCCGACCGATCAGCGGCACGGAGAGCGGAACGCCCGAAACCTGTGGGATGTGATAGAGAATGACCTGCAACTTGCCGTCGGCGATTTTCTCCAGGATTTGCGAATATGCGGCAAACAGGCCGTCATCGGAGACGCCCTTGTAATAGAACGGCGGCAGCATCACGACCTTGGTGACGCCGAGCGACAGGGCGTGCTTGGTAAGATCCACCGTCTCCTGAATAGCGACGACGCCGGTGCCCGGAAGCAGCTTGTCGGCAGGAATGCCGGCCTTCAGTGCCGCTTCGAGGATCGCCTTGCGCTCGCTCGACGAAAACGAGTTCGCCTCGCCCGTTGTGCCGAGCAGTGCCACTCCGTGGCATCCCTCGCTGAGCAGGCGTTGGCAATGTTCGGTGAAGAGGCCGAGATCCGGGCTCCCATCGGCATTGAGTGGCGTCGCTGCTGCGCTGTAGACACCCGTGATCTTGTGCTTGTTCATGTCGTCCTCCTCGGATGAACGCCGCATATGGCGGCAAAAGGCGGGAAACCCGGCCTGCAAGATGCGGTTTTCTTCATCCTCGCCTCTCATGTTGTCAATATGACAATAAGCGTTTCAATCGATCGTATTTTTCAAGCCATTGAAATCACAGCAGGAAATTTTTGTCGATTTTGCCGAACTGTGGATGAATTAATTTTTGTTGACATATTTACATTATCGAGCGAGTGTCTGCGCCATGTCATGACGCACTTTCGGGATGGAGCGAAAGAAGCAAGCGTCATCGGTTTTGTCATGGGAGGATGGAATGACTGATCGGACGAATGAAAATAACGGCCAGAACCAGGGAATGTCGCGTCGCGAAGCGCTGAAGCTTGGCCTTGCGGCCGGTGTCGGCCTGACGGTGTTCGGCCTGAATGCACGCATCGTGCTTGCCGATGACGGCCAGGTGCTCAAGGTCGCCAACCCGGCGTTCAACCAGGATTGGTCGCCGCTGCGCGGCGGCGGGGTACCGTTCCGCTGGAACTCGGTCTGGTGGGCCTCGCCGATGTATTTCGACAGCGAAGGCAAGATCAAGCCTTACGTCTTCACCAGCTGGGAATCGCCCGACAACAAGGTCTGGACCTTCAAGATCGACCCGAAGGCGACCTTCTCCGACGGCAGCAAGATCACCTCGGCCGACGTCAAGGGTTCCTGGGAAGTCGCCTCCATGCCCAACACCAAGAGCCAGCGCGCCGATCAGGTGCTGAGCAAGGTTGCCGGCTACAAGGAAATCGGCGCCGGCTCCGGTAACGAACTCACCGGCGTCGCGACGCCCGACGAGGGCACCGTGGTCGTGACGCTGACGGAAGCCGATCCGATCTTCTTCATGCGCCTCGCCAACCATATTGCGCCCATCACCAAGGCGTCGCAGTCGCGCGGCAGTGACGGCGAGGAAGTGGCCGATTGGTACAAGCCCGACAGCAGCGCCGTCTATTCCGGCCCGTTCAAGCTCACCAGCATCGACATCGACGCCGGCAAGCTGGTGTTCGAGCCGAACGAGAACTTCTTCGGCCCGAAGCCGAAGCTGGCGCGCATCGAGATCACCTCGATCGAGGACAACGTCACCGCGACGTCGCTCATCAAGTCGGGCGAATTCAACGCTCATACGGAACTGGTGACCTCGACGATCATCCAGGATCTCGGCCCCGAATTCTCCGCCGGCCCGCTGATCCCGACCAGCCAGCACTTCTGGTTCAACGTCACCCGCGCGCCGATGGACGATCCGAAGGTTCGCCAGGCGCTGATCATGGCGATCGATCGCGACGGCCTGTTCAAGGCGTCCTACCCCGATGGGCCGCATAAGAAGGCCGACCAGATTCTGAACTCCGTTCCCGGCGCCGACAATTCCGGCTTCGAGCCTTTCCCGTATGATCCGGCAGCGGCCAAGAAGCTGCTTGCCGAATCCAGCTACGGTGGGCCGGAGCGTCTGCCGAAGATCCTCTTCGTCGGCATCTCCGCCCCGGCCATCCAGGCCGCCGCGCAGTACATCGCCGAGCAGTGGCGCCAGAACCTCGGCATCACCGCCGTCGACATGAAGCCGCAGCAGGACAGCTATGCCGGTCCGGACCAGAACGCGGTGCAGATCTTCCGCGACGACGTCGGCACCCGCGTGCCTGACGCCGTCTCCTACCTCGCCGGCTGCATCGCCTCGACCTCGTCCAACGCCCAGAACAAGCTTGGCGGCTACAAGAACGACAAGGTCGATGCCGCACTCGCCGAGGCCGCGACAAAGGCTGCCGACGATCCCGATCGCATCAAGCTCGCCCAGGATGCCCAGAAGGCATTCCGCGAGGATTGGGCCTTCATTCCGTGGTACTCTCAGGCGATGTCGCGCTGGGCCACCAAGGAGGTCAAGGGGATGGAGAAGAACCTCGACTGGCAGGTCGTGGCGCCCTGGGACATTTCGATCGGCTGAGCCGGTCCGGAACTCTTGAACAGATAGCCCTGATGGGCCTTTCAGCAACCGCGCGAAGACCGCAAGGCCTTCGCGCAAATGTCAAGAAGACATCGCATCCGCGCATGATCGCCGACGCGTGTCTGCCAACAGGTGGGAGGTGACCTTGTTCCGCTACGTGCTGACCCGGTTTGCCATCTGGATTCCCTCGGTTCTGATCGTGATGCTGGCGGTTTACGCGCTGGCCTTCTACGGCGCCGGCGATCCGATCAAGCTTATCTTTCTGCGTGCGCCCGGCGATGTCGCCTATAATCCGCAGCGCATCGAGGCCATTCGCGAGAGTGCGGGCCTGAACAAGCCGTTCCTCATGCAGTTCGGCGGCTACATCTGGAACCTGCTGCACGGCCAGTTCGGTAATTCGCTGACCTCGGGCCGCTCGGTCTGGGCCATGGTGTCGGCTGCGGCTCCCGTCTCCTTCAAGCTGGCGCTCTGTTCCATCATTCTGACGACGGTCATCGCCATTCCGCTTGGCATGATCGCCGCCATGAACCAGAACAGCCGTCTCGACTATGCGATCCTCGGCTCTGCCCTGTTTCTCTGGGCGATCCCGGCCTATGTCGCCGGCCCGCTGCTGATGGTCGGCCTGATCGTTCTGCTTCCCGGCGTCAGCGTTCCCTATGGCTGGGGCGGCGTCTTCGATGTCCGTATCCTGCTGCCGCTGGTCGTTCTCTCCTTCCAGCCGATCGCCCTGATCGTGCGCCAGACCCGCGCCGCGGTCATCGAGGTGCTGTCGGAGGATTTCGTCCGCACCGCCCGCGCCAAGGGCGTGCCGGAGATCATCGTAGCTTTGCGCCACATCCTGCGCCCGGTGCTGACGCCTGTGGTCACCCAGCTCGGCCTGATCATGATCACCATCGTCAACGGCGCGATCTTCGTCGAGCTCGTCTTCGGTCTGCCCGGCCTCGGCCGCCTGACCGTGCAGGCGCTCACCAACTCCGACTATCCCGTCATTCTGGCGATCACACTGATCGGATCCTTCCTGGTGATGATGTCGAACCTTCTGGTCGATGTCCTCTATCCGCTGCTCGATCCGCGCGCCAACGATTCAAGAAGGAGCCGCTGACCATGTCCGCCGTCCCTCTCTCCCCCATTGTTACCCAGGACGAAGCCCCGGTCAGCCTGTGGCGCGACGCATGGTATCGCCTGAAGCGCAACAAGCTTGCCGTCTTCGGCCTCATCGTCGTGCTGATCCTCGCCTTCGCCGCGATCTTCGGCCCGTATCTGACGCCCTACGACTATCTGAGCCAGGACCTCCAGGCCCGCAACGCCGCGCCCTCGCTGCAGCATCTTTTCGGCACCGACGATCTCGGCCGCGATGTCTTCAGCCGCGTCGTCTTCGGCACGCGCACGGCCTTTCTGGTCGCCGTCATCGTCACTGTCATCGCCGTCTTCATCGGCACGGTGCTCGGCGCGATCGCCGGTTTCTTCGGCAATCCGTTCGACCGCGTCATCATGTGGCTTACCGACATGACCATGTCGGTGCCCAACCTGCTGCTCGTCGTCGTTATCAACGCATCGCTGAAGTCGCCGATCACCAAGTGGATGGAGGCGCAGTATCTGGCGACGCTCAATCCCTTCTATCGCCAGACGATCTGGGTCGATTTCATGCTGGTCTTCGGCTCGATGGCGCTGATCTCCTGGCCGCCCTATGCGCGTCTCGTTCGCGCCCAGGTGCTGTCGATCCGCAGCCGGCCCTACATCACCGCCGCGCAGGCGCTCGGCCTGTCGAACTGGATCATCATGAAGCGCTATGTGGTGCCGAATGCGCTCGGCCCGCTGATCGTCTCCGTCAGCGCCGGTCTCGGCACGGCGATGGTGCTCGAAAGCGCCTTCAGCTTTCTCGGCGTCGGCGTCAATCCGCCCACGCCAAGCTGGGGCAACATGATCTCCGACGGCCTGCGCGTCTGGCAGCACTATCCGCACCTGCTTGCAGCCCCGGCCGCCGTTCTCGGCCTCGCTTCCGTCGCCTTCAGCTTCCTCGGCGATGGCCTCAACGACGCTCTCAATCCGCGGGGGTCCAAGTGATGAACACCTCTCGATCCAATGAAAAACTGCTCGATGTCCGCGGCCTGACCGTCGAGATCGACGGCAGGAACGGCCCGGCGGTCGTGGTCGATGGTATCGACCTTCACGTCAACAAGGGCGAGACGCTCGGCGTCGTCGGCGAATCCGGTTGCGGCAAGAGCCTGACCATGCTCAGCCTGATGCGGCTCTTGCCGAACAAGATCAAGGTCACCAAGGGTTCCGCTAGCTTCGACGGTCACGACCTGCAGAAGATGTCGAACAAGGAGCTGCGCAAGGTGCGCGGCGGCGATATCGGCTTCGTGTTCCAGGACCCGATGACCTCGCTAAACCCCGTCATGCGCATCGGTGACCAGATCTGCGAGCCGCTGATCTATCACCGCGGCATGAAGAAGGCTGAGGCACGTGTCCGCGCCGTCGAACTGCTGCGCCTCGTCGGCATTCCGGGCCCCGAAGAACGGCTGCAGGCCTATCCGCACGAACTGTCGGGCGGCATGCGCCAGCGCGTGATGATCGCGATCGGCCTCGCCTGCAATCCGAAGCTCCTGATCGCCGACGAGCCGACGACGGCGCTCGACGTGACCATCCAGGCGCAGATCGTCGATCTGGTGAAGGATCTGCGCGCCAAGCTTGGCATGTCGGTCGTCTGGATCACCCACGATCTGGCGCTGATCGCCGGTCTCGTCGATCGCGTTGCCGTGCTTTATGCAGGTACGGTGGTCGAGGATGCTCCTGTTGACGAGCTCTACGCCCGCCCCAGCCACCCCTATACGCGCGGCCTGCTCGCCTCGATCCCCAAGCTGTCGGATGCGCCGGCGAGCCGGTTGAGCTCGATCGGCGGCACGCCGCCGGAGCCGGGTCGTCGCCCCAAGGGATGTCCGTTCGCGCCGCGCTGTCCGCTGGCGGAACCCGTCTGCCATGAACGCGTGCCGAAACTTGAGCCGATGCCGGGCGCCGGAAACCACCGCACCGCCTGCTTCGTGGTCCAGAAAATGCAGGAGGCCGCGTGATGAGTGCCCAACCGCTTCTGAAGGTCGAAAACCTCGTCAAGCATTTCCACGTCAAGCTCGGCGCCTTCGGCGAGCGCTCGGCGACGGTTTACGCGCTCGACAATATCAATCTCGATATCATGGAAGGCGAGACACTGTCGCTGGTCGGCGAATCCGGCTGCGGCAAGTCGACGACAGGCTTCACCATCCTCAACCTCTACAAGGCGACATCGGGCAAGGTCGTCTACAAGGGCCAGGATCTGGCAACGCTCGACGAGAAGCAGATGCGGCCTTTCCGGCGCGACCTGCAGATCGTCTTCCAGGATCCTTATTCGACGCTCAATCCGCGCATGACGATCGGCGAGGCAGTCGGCGAACCGATCCTCTTCCACAAGCTCTGCACCAAGGCCGAACTCAAGGACCGCGTCGCGGCACTCCTGACGGACGTCGGTCTGCCGACCCGCTTCGCGCAGCGCTATCCGCACGAACTGTCAGGTGGCCAGCGCCAGCGCGTCGTCATTGCCCGCGCGCTGGCCTGTCAACCGAAGTTCATCGTCTGCGACGAGGCGATCTCTGCGCTCGACGTCTCGATCCAGGCGCAGATCATCAACCTGCTGCTCGACCTGCAGGAAAAATACGGGCTGACCTATCTTTTCATCGCCCACGATCTTGCGGTCGTCCGCCACATCAGCACCCGCGTCGGCGTCATGTATCTCGGCCGTCTGGCGGAGTTGGCGACGCGCGAAGAACTGTTCGACAATCCGCTGCATCCCTACACGAAGGCGCTGCTCTCGGCCGTGCCGGAGACCGATCCGGAGCTGGAGCGCACGCGCAACCGGCAAATCTTGCAGGGCGACGTCCCGAGCCCCTTGAACCCGCCGAGCGGCTGTCGCTTCCATTCGCGCTGCCCGATCGCCATGGACGTATGCAGCAAGGTTGTGCCGGAATGGAAAGAGGCGAAGCCCGGCCACCTCGTCGCCTGCCACGCCGTTAACACGGGACAGACTGCATGACATTGAAGGTCGCGATCATCGCCGACGATCTGACGGGTGCGCTCGACACGGGTACCCCGTTCGTCGATGCCGGTCTGTCAGTTGCCGTCGCGATCGAGATCGAGGCCATTGAGGATGCCCTGGCGACTGCTTGCGAGGTGGTCGTGGTCAACACCGCCTCGCGCGCCCTCCCGGAGGGGGAAGCGGCGAGAAGGGTCGGCCTCGCGGCCAGCACTCTTCTTGCCGCACACCCCGATATCGTCCTGAAGAAGATCGATTCCCGGCTGAAGGGCAACGTGGCGGCGGAGAGTGCCGCTATTGCTGCGATATTCGGCCATCGCGAGATCACTATCGCCCCGGCCATCCCCGACCAGGAGCGCTTCACTCGCGACGCACATGTTATCGGGCGTGGGGTCGAGAAGCCGCTTTCGGTTGGCGCATTGTTCGAGGGGCGTGGCAACCGTGTGGCAATCATCGACGCCGATTGCGATGCGGATCTGGACCGACTTGTTTCCGAGCACGATTGGCAGGCTACACTTGCCGTCGGCGCACGCGGCCTCGGCAGCGCCTTCGCACGTCGCCTTCGTCGTGGACACGATACGAAGCCGGCGTTCGAACTGTCGCGCAACACGCTTTTCGCTTTCGGCTCACGAGACCCGATTACCGGTGCGCAGATGGCCCGGCTCGAAGCGTCGGGCGCTTTGCATGCGTCGATCTCCGCGCCGATGGGCGCGGTCGGAGAGAGCGGAACGGTGAGCTTGCCGGCGCTGCTCTGCTGCACAGGTGAGATATCCGAGGATGCGGTAACCGTTGCGGATCGTTTCGCTGAGGGTGTGAGATCGGCGATCGAGCAGACGCGTCCTGATATGCTGATGGTCGGCGGCGGCGATACGGCGCTGGCGGTGTTCCGGGCGCTGGGTGTTCGCACCCTGTTGCCCAAGGGGGAGATAGAGGCGGGTATTCCCTGGTTCGACGTAACTGACGTCGATGGTCGCCATTTCCGCTGTGCCGTAAAATCCGGGGGCTTTGGGAATTCCGATAGTTTGCTAAGACTGATTCCTCAGAATCAGGCGGCGTGAGACAATGCCGGCGGGGAGAATGGACGTGGATGAAGCAAACGGTGCGCCGGCAACCCCGGCGCCGAAGCCGGAGCGCGGCAAGCCCATGAAACTGGTGGACCGTGTGTTCGATCAGTTGCAGGAGCGTATTCGTGCCGGAAACTATCCGCCGGATTCAAGGCTGCCCGGCGAGCACGAGCTCGCGTCCATGCTTGGTGTTTCCCGGCCGATCGTGCGTGATGCGCTGGCCAAGCTGCGCGATCAGGGCATGGTCTACGCGCGGCAGGGCGCCGGAACCTTCGTCAGCGCCAACAGCTCGCCGACGACGCATCTCTCCTACTCGCCGGTCAAGACGATCGCGGACATCCAGCGCTGCTACGAATTCCGCCTGACGATCGAGCCGGCGGCCGCCTACTTCGCGGCCAAGCGCCGCGACGAGGCGGCGATCCAGAAAATCGCGTCGGCGCTTGCCGATCTCCGCGAGGCGACCAGCCACCAGCTGCACCGGACCGACGCGGATTTCAATTTCCACCGCGCCGTGACCGAGGCCGCCAACAATCATTATTACACCGCCTCGATCGATGCGCTCAAAGCCCATATCGCTGTCGGCATGCATCTCCACGGTCTGTCCTTGCTGGGACCGAGACCCGGACTGGAGCAGGTCTTCCAGGAGCACAACACCATCTACAAGGCGATCGCCGAAGGCCGGGCGGAAGAGGCCCGCGACCTGATGCAGTCGCATCTCGAAGGCTCTCGCGATCGTCTGTTCGAGGGCAGGGCGCTCGACCTTTCCTTCTGATGCTTTTGGGCGCCGGATGGCTTATCGTCGCAGCGGTGGCGGCATCGCCACCTCTCTGTGAAAGGTTGTCAGGTCTTAATCAGGTCGGCGGCGCGCCGAGCGCGTGCAGGATACCCCGAAGCTCGGCGAGCCCTCTCAAGCGACCGATCGCCGGATAGCCCGGCGTCGTGGTCTTGGTGAGGTCGTCGAGCATGCGGTGGCCGTGGTCCGAGCGGAAAACGATCGTCTCATCGGCCGTGCGTTTGCGGTCCTCCGCGACGAGTTCCTTCAGTGCCGCGACCATGTCGACATCGCCTTCGAGGTGAGCGCTTTCATGGAAGCTGCGACCGTCACCTTCGCGTTTGGTCGCGCGAAGATGTGCGAAATGAATGCGGGAGGCGAAACGCCGTGCGATGGCGGGCAAGTCGTTGTCGTCTCTTACGCCGAGGCTTCCGGTGCAGTAGCACATGCCGTTCGCCGGCGATGGGACCGCATGAAACAACGCTGCATAATCCTCGGCGGTTGACGCGATGCGCGGCAGGCCGAACAGCGAGCGCGGCGGGTCGTCGGGGTGAAGCGTCAGCTTGACGCCACGGGCTTCGGCCACCGGCGCCACCGTCTCCAGAAACTCGATGAGATGCTGACGTAGCCGCGCAGCGTCGATGCCGGCATAAGCGGCGAGACGGTCGCGAAACTCCGGAATGGTCAGCGGCTCGGTGGTCGATCCCGGCAATGCCGAGGTGATGTTGCGGGTGATGTCGGCGATGTCGCTCTCCGACATCGCCTCGAAGACCGCGCGGGCGCGGGCCTTATCGTCCGGGGAGTAGGCCGCATCGGCGCCGTCGCGCTGAAGAATGAAGAGATCGAAGGCGGCGAACTTCTCGTGGTCGAAACGCATCGCCGTCGCGCCGGTGTCGATTTCGTGGTCGAGATCGGTGCGGGTCCAGTCGACAACAGGCATGAAGTTGTAGCAGACGATGGGTATGCCGCAGGCGGCGACCGCTTCAAGGCTTGCGATCCAGGCTTCGATCTCCGCCTTCGCCTGCCCACCCTTGCGCTTGACGGCATCGGGAATGGGAATGCTCTCGACCACGGACCAGGTGAGCGGCGAACGCCCCGATGGCGTCGTCTCGATCATCGTCTGGCGCTCGCGCACCTCGTTTTCAGTCCATGCGCGGCCGATCGGCACCTGGTGCAGCGATGACACGATATTGGTCGCTCCGGTCTGCCTGACCTCGTCGAGCGCGACCGGCGCATCCGGTCCGAACCATCTCCAACCCTGCCGCATCTGTTTCCTCCTTCAATGCCTTTTGTTTTGGTGTTGCTGTTCGTCAGCAGAAATAGTCGGGGTAGCGGGTGCGCAGCTCCGCCACATCGGGGATGACCGCGCTCAGATGATGCGTCATCGCCGCGCGCGCGGCATCCACGTCATGCGCGGCGATCGTGTCGCGGATTATCGCGTGCTCGCCGACCACATTCTCCATGCGGCCGAGAACCGGTAGCGTCAGCCGTCTGGCACGGTCGATCTGGACCTTGACGGATTTGAGGATCCCCCAGATGCCGGGATATCCGGCAATCTGGGCGATCGCCTCGTGAAAGGCCTCATCCTCTTCATGAAAGCCGGAGGTGTCACCCAGAATGGATAGCGCCCGCTGCCGGGTGATGATGGCGTCGAGACGAGAAAGATCGTACGGCGAGGCGATCTCCGCGGCGCGCTCGACCGTCGTTCCCTCCAGCGCCTTGCGCACCACGACGGCCTCTGGGATCGCCGATACCGGCACGCGCGACACGACGGTGCCGGATTGCGGATAGATATCGACCAGCCCGCCTTCCGAGAGCCGTAGCAGGGCCTCGCGAACGGGCGTCCGGCTGACCGCGAAATCCTCGGCGATGCGCTTTTCCTGCAGCGCCATGCCGGGCGGCATCTTCAGGGAGACGATGTCGTTGTAAAGCCGGTCGAAAATGGCGTCCGCCGTCGTCACGCGCCGCAGCTTTGTCGGCCGCTCGGCATCGGCCGAAAGGCCGGGAATTGCGGTGGCGGCGGCTGGATGCATGAAAGGCCCTAACGTTGACTTGCGTGTGCATACTAGTATATCAATTCTACATGGCTGCCAAGATACACCGCGGAGGAACGGTGTTTCTGGCAGGGAATTCAGGAGGTTCCAAACAAAGCCGGCCAGACAATCCGACCGCATAAATGGATCAGGATACGCGCGTGCACGGCAATGTTGTGCTCTGTGCGGCCAAAAGAGGAGGAGAGAACAGCATGAAATTTACCCGCAGAACATTCGTCGGAACCGCAGCGAGCGCTGCCGTTGCCGCCATGCTTCCCGTCAAGGTCTGGGCGCAGGCCAAGAAGCCCGCAAGCCCCGTGACCATCACCATCGCCGACGTCGCCGGCAATCTGGCGCTGACGCAAGGCATGTTCGAAGCCTATGCATCCGAGAAAGCCGACTGGGTTTCGAACTTCGCCTTCACAAAGGCGCCGGCCCCTGAACTTCCCGGCAAGATCAAGGCGCAGCAGGCAGCCGGAAAGGTCGATATCGACCTTGTGCTGACAGGTACGGACGCGCTGTCCGCCGGCCTGGACCAAGGCCTCTGGCTGGATCTGTCCGCGCACAAGGCCGACCTGCCCGACATCGAAAAGATCCTGCAGCCGCAGGCGTTCAAGATGCAGGCGCTCGCCAAGGATCAAGGCATCGTCATCACCTACTATCCCTCGGGCCCGCTGATCGAATACATGCCCGACAAGGTCGCCGCGCCGCCGAAGTCTGCGCCGGAACTGCTGGAATGGGCGAAAGCCAACAAGAACAAGTTCATCTACGCGCGCCCTGCCAATTCCGGCCCCGGCCGCACCTTCCTCATGGGCCTGCCCTATCTGCTTGGTGACAGCGATCCGCGCGATCCGGTCAAGGGCTGGGACAAGACCTGGGAATATCTGGCAGCACTTGGCGAGCACATCGAATATTATCCGACCGGCACCGGCCAGGTGATGAAGGAGCTCGGCGAGGGGACGCGTGACATCGTCGTTTCCACCACCGGCTGGGACATCAATCCGCGTGCACTCGGCATCGTTCCCGCCGAAGCGAAGGTGCAGAAGCTGGAAGGCTTCCACTGGGTGACGGATGCGCACTATGCCGTTATCCCCAAGGGCGTCTCCGACGAGAAGATCGCTGTGCTGATCGACGTCTTGAACTACATTCTGCAGCCCAAGCAGCAGGCGATCGCCTATGACGCCGGCTACTTCTATCCCGGTCCGGCCGTCAAGGACGTGACGATCGAGATGGCGCCGCAGGAAAGCCAGGACACGATCAAGGAGTTCGGCCGGCCCGAATATGCCGACTGGATTGCCAACAATCCGCTGGAAGTGCCGCTCGAGCCGAAGCAGCTCGTCGAGGCCTTCCGGATATGGGACGAAAAGATCGGCGCCAAGAAGGGCTGATCCCTGACATCGCCGGCGCCGGCTGCGACAGCCGGTGCCGGCCGTTTCGATCCTGACATGGAGAGTGGTTTGAACTCGGTAGCGAATACGGTGGCCTCCTGGCGCGGCACCGCGCGTCTTGAACTCGATGGGCTCAGCCGCTCCTTCGGCGCCTACAACGCGCTCGATGGCATCGATCTAGCAATCGAGCCCGGTGAGTTCGTGGCGCTGCTCGGCCCCTCCGGCTGCGGCAAGTCCACGGCGCTCAATTGTATCGCAGGCCTCTTGGGGTTGTCCGGCGGGGAGATTCGTCTGGGCGGAAAGCGCATCGACCAGCTCGAGCCCGAACGTCGAGGGTTCGGGATGGTGTTTCAGAGCTACGCGCTCTTTCCGCATATGACCGTGCGCAAGAATGTCGGCTTCGGCCTCACCATGCAGGGCATCAAGGGACCGGAAGCGGACAAGCGGATCAACGACGCTTTGGCGCTGGTGCGCCTGGAAAGCCAGGCGGACAAACTGCCCGGGCAGCTCTCCGGCGGGCAGCAGCAGCGCGTAGCAATCGCCCGCGCCATCGTCATTCGTCCGCCAATTGTCCTCATGGACGAACCCTTGTCCAATCTCGACGCCAAGCTTCGCCTGGAGATGCGCGCCGAAATCCGCGGCATCCACGATCAGATCGGCTCGACGACCATCTATGTCACGCACGACCAGGACGAGGCGCTGTCGCTGGCCGACCGGATCGTCGTCATGAGCCAGGGACACATCGAGCAAATCGGTTCGCCGCAAGATCTTTATCAGCGGCCGGTCAATGTCGGCGTTGCCGACTTCATGGGGTTTCGGACCCGCGTCCCCGGCAAGATCGTGTCGGTCTCGGGGGAGGAGGCCGAGATCGATGTCGCGGGAGCACGCATCACCGGCACGATGCGCACGCCGCTCAAGACCGGCGACGCCGCAATCCTTTCGGTACGCCCCGAGGATCTGGTGGCTGCCGACGAGGGGATTGCCGCGACCGTATCGAGCATGGAATATCGCGGACGCGCCTTCTTCGGGATGGCGCGCTCCGCTGACGGATCGGACCTCTACTTCCGGGCCGACGACGCGCTGCCGCGTGGAACGGCAACGCGGCTGAAGCCGATCGCGGGCAGGGCGCTCCTGTTTGGGGATAGCGCTCGATGAGCGCGCCATCGCTGCGAACGCGGTTGGCCGCCCGGGGCTTCGACGGCACCACCATGCTGATCCTCCCCGGTCTCGGCTTCATGATCGCGCTGTTCGTCTATCCGTTTCTCTACGGCGTCGTGGATTCGCTGACGCCCAAGGATGGCGCGTGGTATGCCAATTATGCCAAGTTCTCCAGCGATCCCTTCCAGTACAACACCATCGGCGCAACGCTCTGGCTGGCGCTGCCGGTGACGATCATCAATCTCGCCTTCGCCGTGCCGGTTGCCTTCCGTGTTCGGCTCATGCACCGGCAGCGTCTGCTGACGACCATCCTCGTGCTGCCCATCACGCTTGGCACGGTTTTCGTCGCCGACGGCTTGCTGACGTTTCTCGGACCACGCGGCTGGTTCAACCACACGCTTCTCATGATCGGTATCATCGACAATCCGATCAAGCTGACCAACAACTACTGGGGCGTCTTCGCATCGCTCTTGATCACCGGCTTTCCCTTCGCCTTCCTGCTGACGCTGTCTTATATCACGGGCATCGACCCGGCGATCGAACAGGCAGCCGCCACGCTTGGGGCCGGCCCGAGGCAGCGTTTCATGCGCGTCTTCCTGCCGCTATTGGTGCCGGGGCTCGCGGTGACCTTCTGCCTTGCCTTCGTTCAGGCGTTCGCCGTGTTTCCGTCCGCAGTGTTGCTGGGCGCGCCGGCCGGCCCGACCCGGGTCATCTCGATCGCCGCCTATCAGGCCGCGTTCGAGCAATATGATCACTCGCTGGGCTCTGCGATCGCGCTCGTCATGGGCGGCGTCGAGCTGGCTGTGGTGCTGGCCGTTCTCGGCGCACGCTCATTCTTCTACCGCGGCCCCGCCGGCGGCACGAAAGGCTGACCATGATCCGCGACCAAGGCCTCACTTCGAAGATCTGGCGTTTTGCGATCTGGGCGCTGGCCACGCTCTTCGTCCTCAATCTGCTGGCAGTCATCGCAGCCGTCGTCGTCAACTCGTTCGCGACACGATGGCTCGGCACATGGCTGCCGGCTGGCTGGACGACCAAGTGGTATTTCAGCGCCTGGAAGGAATTCCAGCTCTCCAGCGTCGTCCTCGTCACCTTCGAGATCGTCTTCACCGTGGTCATCATCTCGGGCATTCTCGGCGTGATGACCGCCTATGCACTGGCGCGCCGCGACTTCGCTGGCAAGCGCGTGGTCATTCTGCTCTTCCTTCTGCCCCTGCTCATTCCGCCGCTGACCTACGGCATCCCGCTTGCGACGGTGCTCTATCAACTCGGTCTCGGTGGAACGTTCTGGGGCGTCGTTCTCATCAACGTCGTGCCGTCGCTTCCCTTCGTGGTGCTGGTGATGATCCCCTTCATCGAGCAGATCGACCCGCGCATCGAAGCCGCCGCCCGTGTCTTCGGCGCGGGCACCGCCAGCCTGTTCCTGCGCATCCTGCTGCCGCTGTTGTTGCCCGGCATGCTGGCAGCGCTGCTTCTGGTGCTGGTGCGCACCATCGCGATGTTCGAGCTCACGTTCCTCATCGCCGGGCCGACCACGCAGACCCTCGTCGTCTCGCTTTATTACGCGGTGTTTGCTTCCGGCGTGCGGGCTGGTCAGTCGATCGATGCCATGGCCGTCGTCTATATGGTGACGACCCTGTTCTGGCTGGTGATCGCGCTGCAATTCGTCAACCCGACGCAGATCGTCGCAAGGGCGAAGCAGCAGCCCGCGCACTAGCGAAGCGCACGCCCCGCAGTTTTACTGTTTCTGTTAACAGAAAACTTATTGGGTAGGGCCGGTGTTCTTGACTATCGGCAGCTGGCTGCCAAGTATTGTCGGCGTGGCGGTCATTTCTTGAGGAATTTGATCATGGCGCAGTACAAAGAGACCAACCGCTTTCACTGTGAGAGCAGTTCCGGCGCGCATTATGTTGTTATCGAGCAGATCCTGACATCGCGTTTGGCGCTTGATGTCGGCGCGAGCCCGCGCACCGATTACGTTACCGACACCGGCGAGATCGCCGAGAGGCTGGATGACGAC
Organism: Hyphomicrobiales bacterium; assembly: GCA_900472605.1. Classification (GTDB taxonomy): domain Bacteria; phylum Pseudomonadota; class Alphaproteobacteria; order Rhizobiales; family Rhizobiaceae; genus Rhizobium. Next base: position 282,168 of record UCJD01000012.1, read on the forward strand.
ACCTTCCTTCTGCTTCTATCGGCGGAAGTCCTGCACGTCGCCTGAGGCGGGGTGAGGCAGGAGAGTGCTGGAAATCCCGGCCGGATGGCTTTAACTGGCGGAAACGACCTGCTCCGGGCGATTCCGTGAGCGATCCGGAACGCCATGGCCGACGAAGACACGCAATCCGATACACCCACCAGCCGCATGCAAAGCTGGGCGCGCAACTCGACCATCTACCGCTTGGGACGGCAGATGATGACCGAGAAGCAGCTGGCCGATGCGATTTCGCGCAAGGCCAGGCAAAAATTCGAGGACATATCCGAAGCCCAGGTCAAGGCGCTCGCCGATCTCGCCGTCAAGTTCGGCTACGAACAGGGCGGGTTGAACGATGTCGCCTACGCCGAGATCAGCGTGCGCTCAGGCGTGCGCAGCGGCCGCTCGAAGCGGATCATGGCGCAGAAACTCGCAATCAAAGGCATCGACCGCGAAACAGCCGTCATTGCTCTTGAGGAGAGCGACGATCTCGTGGCCGCGATCAATTTCGCCCGCAAACGCGCCTTCGGCCCGTTTAGACGGGTAGAGGCCGACGAGAAGCGCTACAACAAGGAAATGTCGGCCTTCGCCCGCAACGGCTTCGGTTTCGAATTGGGACGCTCCGTTCTCGGCATGAGCCGCGATGAAGCGGAGACCGTACTGGACGAGCGGCGATCGTAGACGCTGGCGGCACCGCCCCAATTTCGGCCGTGCCGCGCCCTACATATGCAATGCATGGCCAAGCGCTTTCAGCGCGGCTTCCTGAACCGCCTCGCTGCGTGTCGGGTGAGCGTGGATCGTGCCAGCGATATCCTCCAGGCGGACGCACATCTCGATCGCCAGCGCGAACGCCGCCGACAATTCCGAAACGCCGCGACCGACTGCCTGCAGACCGAGCACGAGATTGGTGTCGGCGCGCGCCACCACACGCACGAAGCCATCCTCGGATTGCATGGTCATGGCGCGCCCATTGGCAGAGAAGGGAAACTGGCCGACCCTGATCTCATAGCCCTGCGCGCGGGCTTCATCGGACGACAGTCCAGCGCTGACGATTTCCGGGTCCGTGAAGCACACGGCGGGAATGCAGCGTTTGTCCCAGTTACGCGGCCTGCCGGCGATGATCTCGGCCACCATCTCGCCCTGCGCCATCGCCCGGTGGGCGAGCATCGGTTCGCCGGTGATGTCACCAATGGCGTAGACGCCGCGCATCGAGGTGCGGCACCGGTCGTCGACGCGCAGAAATGGCCCGGCGCGATCGAGATCGAGCTCCTCCAATCCCCCGCCTGCGGTTCGCGGCCTGCGCCCGACCGTGACGAGAATCCGGTCAGCCTGCAGCTTGACCTCACGGCCATCGGCCCGTTCAATGATCAAGCCTTCCCCGTCATCCGACAGCGCCTTTGCCTTGGCCGCCAGATGAAGATCGATGCCGTGCTCCTTCAGCGCCTTTGCGACAGGCCGGATAAGTTCGGCGTCATATTGCGGCAGGATCTGGCCTGTTGCCTCGATAATCGTAACCGAAGAGCCAAGCTTGGCGAAGGCGGTGCCGAGTTCTAGGCCGATATAGCCGGCGCCGACCACCACCAGCCTTTCCGGCACGCTCTGCAGCGTCAGCGCCTCCGTGGAGGAAATCACCCGTCCACCGAACGGTAGCCCCGGTAGCTCGACCGGCTCGGAGCCCGTCGCGATGACGATGTTCTCCGCGCGGATGATTTGTGCGCCGGTTTCCGTCTCGACCTCCACTGTCTTCCCGTCGCGGAACCGCGCTCGGCCATGGACCTGCTTCACCCTTGCTTTCTGCAGCAAGGCGGCAACGCCACCGGTGAGGCGCCCGACGATGCCGTCTTTCCAGGCCATGGTCTTGGCGAGATCGATCGCCACACCCTCGGCACGAATGCCAAGCGGATCTCGATCGCTCGCCATCCGCCGCGCGGCGTCGAACTCGTCGGCGGCATGGATGATCGCCTTGGACGGAATGCAGCCGATATTGAGGCAGGTCCCGCCGGGCTTTTCCATTTCGACGACTACGGTGTCGATGCCCAACTGACCGGCGCGGATCGCGCAGACGTAACCGCCGGGCCCGGCGCCGACGACCAGCAACTTGCAGATGATCTCTTTCATCGCCCTCAGCCTTCAATGAAAATCAACGCCGGTGTTTCAAGCAGCACGCGGATGCGCTGGATAAACGTGGCCGCATCCCAGCCGTCGATAATGCGGTGGTCGAAGCTCGACGACAGGTTCATCATCTTGCGCGGCATGAATTGCGCTCCATCCCAGGCGGGGCGGATGGCAATCTTATTGACGCCGATGATCGCGACCTCCGGATGGTTGATGACAGGCGTGGAGACGATCCCACCAAGCGCGCCCAGCGAACTGATGGTGATGGTCGAGCCGGTCAGTTCGTCACGCGTCGCCGTTCCATTGCGGGCGGTATCGGCGAGCCGCGCCATCTCGCCGGCACAGTCCCAGATCGTGCGGGCCTCGGCATGGCGCACAACAGGCACGACGAGGCCGGCAGGCGTCTGTGCCGCGACGCCGATGTGCACGGCGCCGTGTCGTGTGAGAATACCGGCATCGTCGTTGAAGGTGGCGTTGATGTCGGGCTGGTCGGCGACGGCCTTGACGATAGCCCGCATCAGGAAAGGAAGGATCGTCAGCTTTGGATGATCTGGCTTGCGGTCCCTGTTCATCGTCGCCCGCAGATCTTCGAGCGCCGTCATGTCGATTTCCTCGACATAGGTGATATGGGGAATGCGCGAGGTGGACAGTGACATCTTCTCGGCGATCCGCCGCCGCATGCCGGTCAGTTTGACGTCCTCTGTCGCCATATTCCTGGCGAACTGGGCAGGGGCAGCAAGCGGAGACGCACCGCGTGCGAGATATTGCTCAACATCTTCGCGCAAAATGCGTCCGTCCGGACGGTTTGGTGATATCTGCCGGAGATCAACCCCGTTTTCGAGGGCGAAGAGACGGACGGACGGCGATGCCAGAGGCTTCGCATTTGGTGTGCTGCTTGGTGGCTCGGAGGGCACTTGCTTGGCTTGCGTCGGCTGTGATCGAGCGGCCACCTCGCGTTCGCTGGCAGCGGCGGCGGTAGACGGTGTCTCGGTCGCCAACGGCGCGGGCTGAACGGGCGCCGGCGCATCGTCGCCTCCTGCCGTCTCTATCCTCACCAGCGGCGCCTTTACCGCCACGGTGTCACCGACTTCGGCACCCAGCCAGGTTACCGTGCCGCTGACCGGCGACGGGATTTCGACCGTTGCCTTGTCGGTCATCACGGCCGCGATCACCATGTCCTCGCGAACCGGATCGCCGGTCTTCACATGCCACTCGACCAGTTCCGCCTCGGCCACACCTTCTCCGACATCGGGCATCTTGATCGTGAACTCGCCCATCACAACGCCTCCATGACTTCGCGAAGCGCCCGTCCGACGCGCGCGGGGCCGGGGAAATAATCCCATTCCTGTGCATGCGGATAGGGCGTATCCCAGCCCGCGACCCGCACGATCGGCGCCTCCAGATGGTAGAAGCAATGCTCCTGGATCAGCGCCACGATCTCGGCCCCGAAGCCTGATGTCAGTGTCGCCTCATGGACCACGACGCAGCGACCGGTCTTCGACACGGATTGCACGATGGTATCGAGGTCGAGCGGCAGCAGGCTGCGCAGATCGATCACCTCGGCATCGACGCTGGTATCCTCGACCGCCGCGAGCGCCACATGCACCATCGTGCCGTAGGCAATGACCGTGACCCCGCTTCCGGCACGACGGATTTCCGCCTTGCCGATCGGGATCGCATAATGGTCTTCGGGCACCTCACCGAGTTCGTGCTTCGACCATGGCGTGACCGGGCGCTCGTGATGGCCATCGAACGGACCGTTGTAAAGGCGCTTGGGCTCGAGAAACATGACAGGGTCCGGGTCCTCGATTGCGGCGATGAGCAGCCCCTTGGCGTCATAGGGATTGGAGGGAACGACCACCTTCAGGCCGCAGACATGGGTAAACAGCGCTTCCGGGCTTTGGCTATGCGTCTGCCCGCCGAAGATCCCGCCACCCGTCGGCATCCTGAGCACGATCGGGCATGTGAAATCGCCATTCGAGCGATAGCGAATGCGCGCCGCTTCCTGGGTGATCTGGTCATAGGCCGGGTACATGTAATCGGCGAATTGTATCTCGACACAGGGTTTCAGCCCATAGGCCGCCATGCCGATCGCCGTTCCGACGATGCCGGATTCGCTGATCGGGGTATCGAAGCAGCGGGTCTTGCCGTATTTGGCTTGAAGCCCCTGCGTGCAGCGGAACACGCCGCCGAAGTAACCGACATCCTCGCCGAAAACGACGACGTCCTCGTCCCGGGCCATCGAGATATCCATGGCGCTGCGCACCGCCTCGATCATGGTCATGCGCGCCATATCAATACCCCGCCTTCTGCCGCTGCCGGCGGATGTGCGGTGGCATCTCGGCGTAGACGCCCTCGAAAATGTCGCGCACCGAGGGCTTGCCGCCGGCATGCAGCGTTCCGTGCTCTTCGGCGCGCTTTTGCGCATCGATCACCTCGTCCAGGATCTCCGCTTCAGCCTGCACGTGACGCTCTTCGGACCACGCGCCCTTGAGGATCAGATGCTTCTTCAACCGAAGCACGGGATCTCCAAGCGGCCACGCGTCAGACTCGGTCTTCGGGCGATAAGCGCTCGGGTCGTCGGAGGTCGAGTGGGCGCCGGCGCGATAGGTGACATATTCGATCAGCGTCGGCCCCAGATTGCGCCGCGCCCGCTCCGCCGCCCAGCGGGCCACTGCGTAGACGGCCAGATAGTCGTTGCCGTCGACGCGTAGTGCCGGGATGCCGAAGCCTAGCCCGCGAGCGGCAAACGTGCCGGAACCGCCTCGCGCGATACCCTGGAAGGTTGAGATCGCCCACTGATTGTTGACGATGTTCAAAATCACCGGCGCCCTGTAGGTCGAGGCGAAGACGAGGGCGGAGTGAAAGTCGGATTCTGCGGTCGAACCGTCGCCGATCCAGGCGGCCGCGATCCGCGTGTCGTTCTTGATCGCCGCCGCCATCGCCCAGCCGACGGCCTGGACATATTGCGTCGCGAGGTTGCCTGATATGGTGAAGAAGCCGTGCTCCTTGGATGAATACATGATCGGCAACTGCCGTCCGCGGAGCGGATCGTTCTCGTTGGAGAAGATCTGGTTCATCATCTCGACCATTGGATAGTCGTCGGCGATCAGGAGACCGGCCTGCCGATAGGTCGGGAAATTCATGTCCCCCTTGTTCAGCGCCTTGCGCACGGCACAGCTGACGGCCTCTTCGCCAAGATGCTGCATGTAGAAGGACGTCTTGCCCTGGCGCTGCGCCATCAGCATGCGTGCGTCGAAGGCGCGCAGCTTCATCATGTTGCGCAGTCCGGTGAGAAGCGCTTCGTCCGAGAGCAATCCCGCCCAGGGGCCGACGGCTTCGCCTTCCTGGTTGAGCACGCGGATGATCGAATAGGCGAGATCGCGGATGTCTTCTGAGGCGACGTCCACCTCGGGACGCGGCACGGCGCCCGCTTTGGCGATCTTGACGTTGGAGAAATCGGGTAGACCGCCAGGGCGAACGGCGGGTTCGGGGACGTAGAGGCTCAGTCGTTGACTGTCTGGCATTTCCTATGTTCCTCCTCCGCTCGCGTCGATCCTCTCCTCAGGAGCGACACAGCGATTTTTCCCTATAGGTTGCGGGCGATCACCATGCGTTGCACGTCACTCGTTCCCTCGTAGATCTGGCAAATGCGGACGTCCCGGTAGATGCGCTCGACAGGATAGTCGCTCATGTAGCCATAACCACCGTGGATCTGGATCGCATCGGAACAGACGCGCTCGGCCATTTCAGAAGCGAACAGCTTGGCCATCGATGCCTCGGATAGACAGGGCAGGCCCGCCTCGCGCAGGCTTGCGGCATGAAACACCAGCTGCCGCGCCGCCTCGATCTGTGTCGCCATGTCGGAAAGCCGAAAGGCCACTGCCTGGTGCTCGATGATCGGCTTGCCGAAAGCCGTTCGCTCGCGGGCGTAGTCGCGGGCCGCCTCGAAAGCCGCGCGCGCCATGCCGACCGCCTGCGCCGCAATCCCGATCCGGCCGCCTTCGAGATTGGCAAGGGCGATCCTGTAGCCATCGCCTTCCTCGCCGAGCCGAAGATCGGCGGCAATGTGCATATCGTTGAAGGCGATCTGGCAGGTGTCGGAGGCATGCAGGCCCAACTTGTGCTCGACGCGAATGACCTCGTATCCCGGCGTATCGGTCGGCACGATGAAGGCGGTGATGCCCTTCTTGCCAGCTGCCGCATCCGTGACCGCGAAGACGATGATGATCTGCCCGTTCTTGCCCGAGGTGATGAACTGCTTGGCGCCATCAAGCACGTAATGATCGCCGTCACGTCGCGCGCGGGTGCGCAGATTGGAGGCATCGGAGCCGGCCTGCGGCTCCGTCAGCGCGAAGCCGCCGATCCATTCGCCAGTGGCAAGCTTCGGCAGGAAGCGCTGCTTCTGCGCCTCTGTTCCGAATTTGAGGATGGGAACGCAGCCAACGGAGCTGTGGACGCTCATGATCGTGGAACAGGGACCATCCCCGGCGGCGATCTCTTCGAGCGCCGCCGCATAAGCGACCGTCCCGGTGTCGGAACCGCCATAGGCCTCCGGCACCAGCATGCCGAGAAGGCCGAGTTCGCCCATCTCCTTCAGTTCGTCACGCGGAAAGCTGTGGGTGCGATCCCGCTCGGCGGCGCCGGGCGCCAGTCGTTCGCGTGCGAAATCACCCGCGAGATCCCGGATTTGCTGCTGCGTGTCGGACAAGATCATCAGCGCGCCTCCTCGATCATCATCACTGCCGCTCGATGGCGATGGCGGTCGCCTCGCCGCCACCGATACAGAGCGCCGCCATCCCCCGCTTCAGCCCGTATCGCTCGAGTGCAGCGAGCAGCGTGACGATGACACGGGCGCCGGAGGCACCGATCGGATGGCCGAGCGCGCATGCGCCGCCGTGGATGTTGACCTTATCGTGGGGGAGATCGAGATCACGCATCGCGGCCATCGGTACGACGGCGAAGGCTTCATTGATTTCAAACAGATCGACGCTCGATAGCGGCCACCCCGTACGCTCGCAGAGCTTTTTCAAAGCGCCGATCGGCGCCGTGGCGAATTCGCTGGGCGCCTGCGAATGTGTGGCGTGGCCGACGATTGTCGCGCGCGGAGCCATATCGAGTTGCGCGGCCCTTGAGCGGCGCATCAGCACGAGCGCGGCGGCGCCGTCGGAAATCGAGCTCGCATTGGCGGCCGTCACTGTGCCACCCTCGCGGAAGGCTGGTTTCAGTCTCGCGATCTTGTCGATGCTGGCCTTGCCGGGCTGCTCATCCTCACGGATCGTCGTTTCGCTCTTGCCTGATATGACCGACACCGGCACGATTTCGCTGTCAAAATAGCCAGCCTCTACCGCCTTCTGGGCTCGGGTGAGGGATGCAATGGCATAGGCGTCCTGCGCTTCGCGCGTGAACTGATAGGCTTCGGCACAGTCTTCCGCGAACGTCCCCATCAAGCGCCCCTTGTCATAGGCATCCTCGAGCCCATCGAGGAACATATGATCGACCACGCGCCCATGGCCGAGCCGATAGCCGCCGCGAGCACGATCAAGTAGATAGGGCGCATTCGTCATGCTTTCCATGCCGCCCGCAATCACCACCGAGGAGCTGCCGGCGGCCAGCAGATCATGGCCGATCATCACCGCCTTCATGCCGGAGCCGCACATCTTGTTGACGGTGCTGGCGGCGGCGGAGAAGGGGAGGCCGGCACCAATCGCGGCCTGTCGCGCCGGCGCCTGCCCCTGGCCGGCGGCAAGCACGCAGCCCATGATGACCTCGTCCACACTGTCGGCCGGTACACGGCTTTGCGAGAGCGCTGCTGCGATCGCCGACGCGCCCAACTGCGGTGCGGCTAGCGATGCCAAGGCCCCCTGAAAGCCACCGATCGGCGTGCGGGCCGCGCTTGTGATCACAATTGGATCGTGCATCGTCATCGCGACTTTCTCCTCCAAGCCGGCATGGGACCGTACCGTAGGCCACAACGGAATTGCCCTCCTCGGAACGGGAAGAGCAAAAAGTCGTCGATCGGCACGGTTCTCCTCCCACGCGTCACCTCGTCGATCGCGCTGTGTCGCAGCAACCTCCCGCGGCGCTTCAGGCAATCAAGATGATGCAAAGTCTAAGCGCGCCGTGCGTTGAAAGCGATGGCAAATTATTGCGATGTTTATTCGCAGCGGGCAACGATGTTGCCGGACCAGCGGCTGCGCAAGACCCATTGTTGCGACCCGGCTCAGCCGCGCTGCTGGACCGGGTTGCGCCCAAAATCCGGCGTTATCCTGCGGCCGCTCTGCCGGCTATCGGCCGTAGCGGGCGAGCGACAGGTCGCTGACGTCGATGTCGGCCTCCCGGCCGCTGACGACATCCGTCAGTACCCGTGCCGAGCCGGTGCTCATCGTCCAGCCGAGCGTGCCGTGGCCGGTGTTGAGGAAGAGATTGCGGATGTTGGTCGCACCGATAACGGGCGTGCCATCCGGCGTCATCGGCCGCAGTCCCGACCAATAATTGGCTGCTTTCAAATCTCCACCGGGGAAGAGATCGCTGACCGAATGCTCCAGCGTTCTCCGGCGCGCGGGGCCAAGGTCGTTGGTGTAGCCCGAGATTTCTGCCATGCCGCCAACGCGGATACGGTCGCCCAGCCGGGTGATGGCGATCTTGTAGGTCTCGTCCATGACAGTGGACTCAGGCGCGCGCGACGCATCGGTGATCGGGATGGTCAGCGAATAGCCTTTGACAGGATAGACGGGGAGCTTGATGCCGAACGGCTTCAAGAGCAGCGGCGAATAGCTCCCGAGCGCCACGACGACAGCATCGGAGGAGAGGGTGCCGATATCGGTGACGACGCCCTTGACCTGTCCGGCCTCGGCCACGAGCCCCTTGATCTGGCGTCCATAGTCAAAGGTCACGCCCATCAAAACGCACTTGGCGGCAAGCGCATTGGTGAACTTGAAGCAGTCGCCGGTCTCGTCCTTGGGCGTCAGCAGGCCGCCGACGATCTTGTCGCTGACGTGGCGCAACGCCGGCTCCATGCGGATGCAGCCTTCGCGGTCCAGCACTTCGTATGGGATGCCGTCGGCAGCCAGCGCCTTCACATCCTTTGCCGATGCGTCGAGCTGCGCTTGCGTGCGGAAGAGCTGCAGTGTTCCCTGCATGCGCTCGTCATAGGCGATATTGGTTTCGGCGCGCAGCTCCGCAAGCGACTGACGGCTGTAATCGGCAAGGCGCAGCATGCGCGACTTGTTGATCGCGTAGCGCTCGGAGGTGCAATTGGCGAGCATCCTGACCATCCAGGAAATCATCGCATAATCGACCTTCGGGCGAAGGACCAGAGGCGCGTGCTCCATGAACAGCCACTTCAGCGCCTTCTGTGGGATACCCGGTGCTGCCCAAGGCGAGCAATAACCGAAGGACACCTCGCCGGCATTGGCGAAGCTGGTTTCGAGAGCCGGGCCCGACTGGCGGTCGATCACCGTGACCTCATGTCCCGCCTTGGCCAGGTAGTAGGCGCTGGTGATACCGATGACGCCGGCGCCGAGGATGGTCACTCTCATGGTTGCCTCTTGTATGTATGGCTTTCTTGCCAATTGTCTTGGCGCCCGTGGCGTCGGTCGAAGCCCTTTGATCGCTGCCGTGAAGATAGCTGAACAATCGAGCAATTTCCTACTGATCATCATGCCGATATTGCAATCGACCAAACCTTACGCAATTATCGAGCGCTGAAAGAGGAATTGTTGCACGTGATCCTGGACTCGATCGATCGGAGTATTGTTCGTCAGCTTCGGTTGAACGCGCGCATCGCCAACACGGCGCTCGCGACCGAAGTTGGCCTCTCGCCGTCTGCATGTCTTCGCCGGATCGCGAGACTGGAAAAATCCGGCCATATCAGGGGTTATACAGCCCTGATCGGCACCTCCGATAGCGACGATGCGCTGGCGGTTATCGTCAACATCACGCTCGACCGGCAAACCGAGGAGCATCTAAACAGATTCGAGGCGGCCATCCGCAGATATCCCGAGATCCAGGAATGCTTTCTGATGACCGGCGGTTCGGACTATATCCTCAAGGTCGAAGTCGAAAGCGCACGCGATTTCGAGCGTATCCACAAGGACATCCTGTCGACCTTACCGGGCGTGGCACGTATCCATTCCAGCTTCTCGATCAGGGACGTGCTGAAGCGGGGACCGCGAAAGGGCTGACCCCATTGTAGCCCTTAGGTTGCAACAGTGGCCTACTCCGCCGCGTTGGATTGACAATCCTGACTCAAGAAATGGGATCGAAGCGGATTGCCACTTCGCAGTTTCACCGCAGGCGAAGGCGACCCATGCGGATGCCCTGAGGTGGCTGAGTTGCTGTCATTTGCAGGGATGTCATCCCGTTTGGCTGGTCGGTGCTAACTGGCTCTGGAGCCACTCTCCTTTTGAAAACATTTTGCCCGTTTGGGTAGATCCTTGCACCTGCCTCGCATACATATTAATGGCTGTCTCGGTTGGCCGAGACGTGTGTCCAGCGAAGAAACTTGTAGCAAGCCTGGCGCCCGATGGATGCCCTAGGAGATGACTGTGCGTGAACGCCAGCAGACCGAGAGCGCGGCTGATATCAGCGATGCGCGCCCATCCGGATCGAGCGAAGCATTGTCTCGGCGGGAAATCGTGTCCTACGTCATCAACCTCGATCGCTCCATCGACCGCTGGCAGCATATCAAGAGCCAGGCTGAAGAGTTCGGTCTTGATGTCCAGCGCATCGCCGGAGTGGAGATAGATCCGGCGAGCGGAGCCCAATGGCCCGACTATGATCGCGCCGCCTTCGTTCGTAGCAATGGCCGCCCGATGCTGCCGCAGGAATATGGTTGCTATCTCGCTCACGTCAAAGCGCTCAACGCGTTTCTCGAGAGCACGGCGGAGTGCGCGGTCATCATGGAGGATGACGTCAATCTCAGCGCCGATCTCGTTTCGCGCGCCTACGGCGCGCACGAGGCGGCGCCGTTCGCCGAAGTGCTCAAACTGTTAAACCACCGCGTGGTCTGGTTTCGGCCAGTTACCCGCTCGATAGGTGGGGATGTGATCGGCAAATGCCTGTTCGGCCCGCAGGGGTCTGCAGCATGCTATCTCGTTACCCGCGCCGGCGCGCAGAAGCTTGTCGATGCCCTCAAGATCATCACATGCCCGTTCGACATAGCGCTGGAACGTGGTTGGGCCACCGGTGTTAAAGTCTACACCGTGAAGGACGATCTGATCGCCTTGTCGATTCGGTCAAAGGAGAGTCAGATCGCCGATCGCGCGCGGTATCGATCGATCAAGCTGCGCGGAATCCGTAAAATTCCAACGCATATCTGGCGCATGGTGGAACTTCTTCGCCGGGTACGGTACGCAGTTTCATGAGCCATCTTTTCCGAGCCAGCTTTTGCCATAGCATCGCGCGTCGGCCGCTATCGCCAAACCAGTCACGATCGAACCAACCCTATGTTTGACTATTACGTTCAACAAGTTCTTGCCTTGCCACGGCCGGCGAAGCGGGTCATCGCGCTGCTCTTCGATGCGTGCTTGTGCATTCTCACGGTCTGGATCGCGTTCTGCTTTCGCTTCAACGACTGGTACCTGCTTTCGGGTGTACAGTTCTGGACGATCCCGGTTTCGCTCGTCATCGCGTTGCCGTTGTTCATCACCTTTGGGCTCTACCGTGCCATCTTCCGGTTCATGGGCTGGGCCGCGTTCTCCACGGTCATCAAGTGCGTACTGATCTACGGCGCTGTCTACATGGTGATCTTTACCGTTATCAGCGTGCCGAGCATCCCTCGAACCGTCGGTATCCTGCAGCCGATGCTGCTTCTGCTTGCCGTTGGCCTGTCGCGCTTCGTGGCACGCTATTTTCTCTACGATGCCTACAGCGAGATTCTGGGCGAGGCAGTGCCGATCCGCACGCTGGTTTACGGAGCCGGTTCACAGGGCCGGCAGCTGGTAAGCGCGTTGGGCCATTCTGCCGAGTTCAAGGTTGTCGGCTTTCTTGACGATGATCACGGCCTGAAGGGGATGTCGCTCAATGGCGTGAAGATCTACAGCCCTCTCAACATCGAGAAGGTCTGCGCGGATCTTGAGGTCAAGACCGTTCTTCTTGCTCTTCCGCAGATCGATCGTGCTCGACGCAACGAGATTATTGAACGCTTGCGTTCCGCTCGGGTCGCGGTGCGTACCGTTCCCGATATCAGTGCAATCGCGACAGGACAGGCGCAGCTGACCGACCTCCAGGACCTGGATGTCGAGGACCTGTTGGGCCGTACGGCGGTTTTGCCGAACACCGCGTTGCTGGATCAAAATGTTCGCGATCGCATTGTTCTGGTCACCGGTGCGGCCGGCTCGATCGGCAGCCAGCTGTGTCGCGAGATCGCCAAGCTGCGCCCCAAGGCTCTTCTGCTTCTGGATCAAAACGAGTTCGGCATATACTCGCTGCAGGGTGAGCTCGCAGGCGAAGATGCGGAGCCGCCTTTTCCGATTGTTCCGCTTCTTGCCGATGTCTGCGACGAACATCGCATCAATACGATCATCCAGACGTGGAAGCCCGCCACAGTCTATCATGCGGCGGCATATAAGCACGTGCCTCTGGTTGAACAGAACCCCGCCGAAGGCGTCAAGACGAATGTCTTCGGAACGCTGACAGTCTCCAGTGCCGCATTGGCTGCCGGCGTGGAGCGTATGATCTTGGTGAGTACGGACAAGGCCGTCCGGCCGACCAACGTCATGGGCGCCACCAAACGGCTGGCCGAAATGATCCTGCAGGCGCTCGCCGAGCAGAACGGGAGCACGACGTTCTCCATGGTGCGCTTCGGCAACGTATTGGGATCGTCGGGGTCGGTCGTGCCGCTCTTTCGCCAGCAAATCAGCCGGGGCGGCCCGATCACGCTTACGCATGAAGAGATCACCCGCTTCTTCATGACCGTTCCCGAAGCCGCGCAGCTCGTTATCCAGGCGGGGGCGATGGCATCAGGTGGCGATGTTTACCTGCTGGACATGGGTGAGCCAGTCAAGATCATCGATCTTGCGCGCCGCATGGTCGAGCTGTCCGGGCTTACGGTCCAGGACGAGCAGAATCCGAGCGGCGATATCAGCATCGTGACAACCGGCCTGCGGCCGGGCGAGAAATTGTACGAAGAGTTGCTGATCAACGACAATCCCGAGGTGACGGACCACCCGAAGATCCGACGTGCCCGAGAACAGTTCCTCGGCTGGCCGCAACTATCCGCAAAACTCGACGTGCTGGCGCAGTTCGCACGGGATGGTGATGCGAGGCAGCTGAAGGCAGCGCTGAGCGAACTGGTGCCGGGATACAGTCCCATGGAGCGTGTGGTGGATCTTGTCGCGCTGCGGCAGGAGGTATCGCCATGACGGTTTCCAGCTTGCAAGAATGCAGGTCCGGTCGGAGCATGGCATGTTCCTGGTAACCGGCGCTTCCGGCTTTGTCGGCCAGGGGCTTTTGCACACGCTGCGGCAACGCGGCATTCCGTTTCGCGGCACGAGCAGAAGCAGGAGTGGCGATCTTTTTTCCGTCGGAGACGTGCACGGCGCGACCGACTGGTCAACCGCCCTTGATGGGGTCGACGTCGTCGTCCACCTGGCTGCCGTGAACCAGAATGTCGTTGAAGGGTCGCCGGCCGTTCTAGCCGAGTATCGATCCGTAAACGTCGAGGGGACGATCAACCTAGCGCGTCAGGCAGCAGCCGCGGGTGTGAGAAGGTTCGTGTTCCTGAGTTCGATCAAGGCGAACGGCGAGGCTACGGCCAAGGGCAAGCCGTTTACGGCCGCGGGCATACCCGCTCCGGAAAGCGATTACGGCCGAACGAAACTCGAAGCCGAGCAATTGCTGTATGCTCTTGGCGACAAGACGAAAATGCAGATCGTCGTCATTCGATCGCCACTGGTCTATGGCCCCGGCATGCGCGGGAGTTTCCAGGCACTGGTGCGGCTTGTCCAACGTGGCTTGCCGTTGCCCTTCGCGTCGATCGATAATCGCCGCTCGATGGTCTATCTTGAGAACCTGACCGATCTCATCGTGACCGCGGCAGATCATCCGAACGCCGCAGGCGGAACGTTCATGGTTGCGGACCGAACGAGCCCATCGACATCGGAACTCGTGCGCGCGATTGCCGCGGCAACCGGCTCGTCAGCATCGCTGCTGCCGTTTCCGCCAGCGTTGCTGGAACTTCTTGGAAAGGTGACCGGGAAACACGAACTGGTTCACCGCCTGACCCGCTCGCTTGAAGTCGACATATCCGAAACCAGCCGCCGCCTTGGCTGGACCCCACCATTCGAGTTGGCCGACGCACTGTCGCGAACGCTTGGTCACGCAAAACGCACTAAGGAGTGATATGACAAGCAAGCTTAACCAGGGGATCAAGCGGGCATTCGACTTTTGCGCGGCGTCGGGCGGTCTCGTCGTATTGTCTCCCGTGTTGCTTGTGCTCACCATCATGGTTCGGCGCTCATCGCCCGGCGGCGCCTTCTTCCGCCAGCAGAGAATTGGCCGAGACGAGGTTCCGTTCACCTGCCTGAAATTCAGGACGATGGCAGCCGGCACGCCGAACGTGGGTTCACACGACGCCGCAGAGGCCTGGATCACGCCGATCGGCAAGACGCTTCGCGCCTACAAGCTCGATGAACTGCCGCAACTCGTCAACGTGCTGAAGGGTGAGATGAGTCTGGTGGGGCCGCGCCCGTGCCTACCGAGCCAGCCTGATGTCATAGCTGCCCGCAGAGCCAAGGGTGTGTTTGCTGTCCGCCCCGGCATAACCGGTCTGGCGCAAATCGCCGGTATCGACATGTCGACCCCGGAAAAACTCGCGGCCGCGGATGCCGAATACGTCAAGACCGGCAGCCTCTGGCATGACATCAGCATGATCTTCGGCTCGGTCATGGGCAAGGGAAAAGGCGACGCCGCGCTGAAGTAAGCGGCTCTCGCACGCGTGACGTGGTCGTCTTTCAGGCCACGCTAGATTGCGCTCGCGAAACGCCTAGCGGACCGCGGGCTGCAAACTCGGCGCATCGGCTTGTGCTGGCCGCAAACGCAGATTGCACCAACAGGCAAACGCAGACGTCACGAGAGCGAGGCTCTCCCCGATCGCCAGTCTGTTGTTCGAATTGCTGAGCAGCGTCAGGGCAAAGAAGAAGATGCAGACGAGATAGGCATGCATTGCCGCGCGCGGGATGATACCTTTGCGACAAGCCTTGCAGACAAAGACGATGAAGCTCGCCAGGATAAGCGCCATCACGAAGGCCCCAAATAGGCCGAAACGGATCAATATTTCCAGATATCCGTTGTGCAACAGCGTATAGGAAACGTCGGCGTAGCGTGTATGATGCCAGCGCTCCAACCATTCGTTGCCCCAGCCGAAGATCGGCGCGGAAGAGAAAAGCTCCCAGCCGTTTGACCATAGCTGAAGGCGCTCATCCATCGCGACCGGTGTCTTGCCCGACTGGATGGTCTGGGTGATTGTCTCTGTTCCGTTCGCGCTGCCGAGAATGTCACTGAACATCGAAGCGGTCGCTGTGACCGTAGGACCGGCAGTCTGGACGAGATTATGGCGCACAGCGTATATTCCAACGCCAAGCAGTGCGACCGCGCACGCGATCACCAGTCCGCCACGGGCGCGCATCTTGATGTAGCGCATGCCGATAACGGCGAGAACCGGCAGCGTGAACGCCATTGCGAGCCATACCCCCTTGGACTTCGCGCCATAAATGGCGATCACGCAAAGACTGAGAATAAGCGGCGACACCACGAAGGCGATCCGCGCGAACCGACGGTCGGCTGTGGGCGTTGTCAGATAATGCAGAAGCCAGAAGGTCGACGTCACGAAAATGAGGCCGCAGGCGACCGCGCCATGAATCTGGTTGTTCATGATCAGCGGACGAACAGCGACGCCGGTTGCGATCGTGCCTATCGTCAAGCTCACGGTGACGCCGAGCATGATCAGTGCGACGACAAAAAACGCCGCGATGATCTTCTCCATCTCGCCCGCATAGAGCGCGAATGCGATGCCGAGGATCGGGAAAAATAAGGGAAAGGCAAAGAGCCAGTCGGACCCGCCAAGATCGTGATGTTCGGTCGTAAAATAGATGAACGCGAAGCGCGCCAGAACATAGATTGCCCAGCCCATGCAGAGCCAGCCCAGCCAGTTCGTTCGCGGGCGCGATGGCTCCTTGATGTAGTACGCCAGCGCGATGACGGCCAGGATCGCACATGCGTAACGATAGGTATCACTCTCCACCAACAAGGCCGATGAAGCGAGCAGCCACAGAAGGCAGCCGAATATCCTAAGAGCAGGGCTCATGCTTGCGCTGGACGCGCGGAACGAGTTGTTCAATATATCTACTTCTGCCCGCGCGCTTTTTCCTGCGTCCATGTCGACGGCCGCTCTCATCGAAAACATGGCATGCACCAGCGCGCGTTGGGGGCGCCGGTGCGGCATCCTATGAAATCGATATTTACGAAAATAGTGTGGCCGACAAGACCGCTTCGGCCACAGTTCACCGCAAAGTCCTGTCGTGGAACGAAAGTCGCTTGGGCTTTTGGTGTCCACAGTGCCTGCGCGCGGAAGGCTTGGCGCACCGACGCTTATTTTTGCCGACTAGTGCGTCGCCGTGCGCTTCTGCTTGGAGAGGCTGAGAATATAGTCGTCGGCGATGTCGGCGATCGCCATCGCAATTTCCGCTGGCGAAAACTCCATCTGCTTTTCGCCGAAGATCATCTGATGAACAGCTTCCTCGATCTGCTGGCGGCAAGCCGACAATCGGTCGGCATGGTTTATTTCAATGGCAGGTATCTGCATGACATTTGTCCCCAATGTGCTGCGCCTGAAACGAAGTTCCGTGCCTTGATTGCTCCGGCGCTTAGGGTCGCCTGCGCGACCATGGCCACACGCATGCCCCGATCTTCGCATTCTAGTATAGAGGGTAAGTCTCGCTGATCCCGTGAAATCGGTGTGACACCATCTAAAGTGGCTTTTGTGCCAATTACTCCCTCAATGAGGTAGTCGAGGTGAAGGCGTCACACGCTGCATGTTTATGGTTTGTTCAATGTTCGGGACGGTAAGCAAAGATTCTTCGATGCCGCTTTACTTTTGGTTGCATTTTTCCGCGGCGGCTTCATTATGCATCAACATTCCTAATATTGCAGGCGAGGGACGCCATGAAGGCGAAATCGACGAACGCGATCGACGGCTATGTCGGGGAGCGGGTGAGGCTGCGCCGCAAGATGCTCGGCATGAGCCAGGCAAGTCTTGCGGAAGCGCTGGGCATAACGTTTCAACAGATTCAGAAATACGAGAAAGGCATCAACCGCATCGGCGCCAGCCGGCTTTTGCGCATGGCGGAGATATTCGGCGTCGCCGTCGGCTATTTCTTCGAAAATGGAATGGCCAGCGCCGGTGACGACAGCACCCGCCCGGAGACTGACGCTGTCGCTGCATTCATGGCCTCGAAAGAGGGGCTGGCGCTGGGCAAGGCTTTCATTGCCATCGAAGATCCCAACGTCCGACAGAAATTGCTCGCCTTGACGCGCAGCCTTGGTTCCGCCGGGATCGTCATAAATGATCGCGACAGTGCGGATCAGGCGGAACTCGAAGGCAGCTAGAAAATATGGTGCCATCCAGCCGCTCGCGCAAAACGTGGCCTGCCTGTCTCACTCGACTAGGGGAGCGGCTCTGACCGATACTTTCGAGCCACCGAGCTATTCGGATCGGGTCATGTCGGCGTGTGAGACGCTATCTCGCATCACGCCGTTTCTTGCGCAATTCGGTGTAACACGCGTGGCCCGCCACACGGGTCTCGATCATATAGGCATACCCGTATGGTGCGCCTATGTACCGAACGCGCCATCCGCCGTCGTGGCGCAAGGCAAAGGACTATCCGATGACGATGCCAGAGTTTCGGCAGTCATGGAGGCGCTTGAACGAGCCGTTGCCAGCCGACCGGCGGTGTCAACCTTGCGGGCTACCGCCCGGGAGCTGCAGGACCAGGGGCGCCGACTGACGACGCTTGACTGCCTGACTGCATTGCATAAGGCCGATATCGGCCCGGACGAGCCAATCGACTGGGTGATCGGGCGCGAGCTGATGTCGGGCGCCTCTATCCATGTTCCATTCGAGGCTGTCGTCTTGAACCGCACACAGGAATCCCGCTTCTGGATGTCCTCCGATGGCCTGGCGTCGGGAAACACCCTCGACGAAGCCGTGTTGCACGGCGTTCTCGAACGCATCGAGCGGGACGCATACGTGCTCTGGCAGATAAGCGACGACAGCTTCAGGAATTCCCGATGCGTAGACCCCGCCTCGCTCGATGACGATGTTCTCAATCGGCTGGTGGACAAGATAAAGGCCGCCGGTCTACTCATGAAGTTGTTCGACATAACCAGTGATGTCGCTATTCCGTGCTTTACCGCCTTGGTGGGGCCGCGTGGCGGCCTGTCGGAGCCGCCCGTCCGCTTCGCCGAAGTCACAGGTGGAAGTGGTGCCCATCCGTCTCCTGTCCGCGCAGCCATTCGTGCGATTACAGAAGCCGTGCAATCGCGGCTGACATTCATCAGTGGCGCGCGGGACGATATTGCGCCCATGACCTTTCAAGTACCGCTGCCCCGACATCTGTGTGAAAGCTTCCGGAGCAAACCGATTGCACTCGCACCGCTTTCCCATACCGAAGACCAGTCGTTGCAGCAGTATCTGGAGCATACGCTGGATAGGCTGCGCTCTGCGGGGATAGCCACGGTCGCAGCGGTGCAGCTCAGCGATCCCGATCTTCCGTTCAGTGTTGTCAAGGTGCTGATACCGGAGTTGGAAAATCCGGATGGAAAGCGCGCTCGGCGGTTTGGCACCCGGGCTCTTTCAAGAGCTTTCCGCTTCTAAAGAGACTATCCCGGCGGCTGCAAACGGCCGGTGCGTCATACCACCCGCAAGTTGTTTCACGCTTTATTCACGGGCGTCGCGCGCGTCACCGGCCTATGTTGCTTCACGTTGGCGGAGAAGAAACATGACTGCAATGCCTAAGGACCACGGGGACGATCACGGCGACAACGCAAGATCACCAGAGGATATCAAGGAACTCGCGGCACTCGCGCGCCTGATCAGCTACGCGCGCTCTGCCGCCGAAGATGTCGAGCTCGTCGGCGCCGTCCATTGGCTCGAGCTTGCCATACAGGCGATAAACCGCGAGATTCTCGCATCGCCGAACATGGAGATCGTTGCGCCTTACTTCGGGGCGACGACGGACGGCCGCAGCACCCACTGATATCTATAGCAAGGCGGCGCGATCAGCGATCTTGAGCTACGTGTCTTGCAAGACAGTGGCGCCGAGCATTTTCGAGTAGACACACAAAGCGTTGGACCGGTTGTATCCATTGGTCGTGTAGTAGTCCGCGACGCCACCGATCTGGCGCGAAACCAACCACACTTGCGGATAGCCTCGTTGAATCGCCGTCGCCTCGACATCAGCGAGCAGCGCAGTTCCTATGCCCATTCGTTGATGCGATGGCGAGATGGCAATCTCCGCGACATACAAGCCGGTGCCGATTGCAGACGTATGCGGCGATGCAAATACGAAGCCGACAAGTCGGCCCTGGTCAAAAGCGCCGAGCGTGACGGCATCCGATGGTGAAGACAACTCGACCAGCCGCCTCCTGGCATTTTCCATCGTCCAAGCCTCTTCCCAAGGTGGCTCGGCATAGGCCTGAATGAGAATATTGGCGCCTCGCAACGCCTCTGCTTGATCAATTCGTCTTACGCTGAACGTCATACCGAACCTGCTGCTGACCGATGCTATTGTTGCGGCGACCGGATCAACTAAGCACAGACGCGCCTTTGGGTGTTGTGACTTCGACGTGACACATCCTTTGCGCGAATGTGGCGCTGTTGGGAATGTTGTGTTGGTATCATCACTTTGGTCGAGTAGGCGCGTGCAGGCTAATACCGTAAACATTGCACTATCATTGATTGCAATCTGACGGCGCCTCCATCAATTCGAACGCCGTGCGGCGACGTGGTTGTCATCGATATTGCGGCAGCTGTTGGCGTGAGGAAGAGCAATCGGACGTCGGGCTCTCCAATCGCATTCAGATGTTGACTTTCGCATTCAGCATTCCAAATTCATTATCTACGACTGTTGCGCGCTAACGCTTGGAGGAGATGCATGGCGGAACTAGCAGTTTATATCGGATGGGATTCCCGCGAAGATATTGCCTATCAGGTTGCCAAGGCCACCTTGCTCAAAAATGCATCCATTGATGTCGAGGTCCATCCAATCAAGCTGCAGGAGCTCGTCGATCGTGGTGTTTACACCCGTGAAGTCGATCCTCTGGCGTCGACCGAGTTTACGTATTCCCGCTTTTTCACGCCGTGGCTTGCCGATTACAAGGGCTGGGCGCTGTTTTGCGACTGCGATTTCCTGTTCTTCGGCGATGTCGCCGAACTGCTGCGCTACAAGGACGACACGAAGGCCGTCGCCTGCGTCCACCACGACTACACGCCCAAGGAGGGCGTGAAGATGGATGGCAAGGTGCAGACCAATTACCCCCGCAAGAATTGGTCCTCGTTCATGCTGTTCAATTGCGAGCATCCTTCGACCCGCCAGTTGACACCCGAGCTGGTCAATTCGCAGACCGGTGCCTATCTTCACCGCCTTCAATGGGCGAAGGACAGCGAGATCGGCGAGATTCCGGAAGAATGGAACTGGCTTGAGGGCTGGAGCACCAAGCCGTCCCAGGGGCTTCCGAAGGGCGTTCACTATACCAACGGCGGCCCATGGTTTCATAATTGGCAGGACGTCGAATACGCGGATGTCTGGCTTGAGAAGGCACGCGCGCTCGATCCGCATTTCGCCCCCGTGTGATCCATGAACCTCGGCTTCCTGGTCGGCCTACGCGCCGCCTTCTCGGGCGGAGCGCTACAGATCGGCAGGGGCGCGAACATGCGGTATCTGCCAAGGCTTCGGTACCGGCATGGAAAGATCAAGATCGGTGACGGGCTTTTCACCCGATGCGGCGTTGTTGTCGATGCGCAAAGCGGCGTGATCGAGATTGGAAACGGCGTCTCGATCAACGATTATTCGATCGTGCTGGGACATGGTGGTGTCGCAATCGGCGACAATGCGAGGATCGCGGCACACGTCGTCATCGTCTCGTTCGAACATAGCTATGACGACCCCCGGGTCCTCATAAAGGATCAGCCGATCAAAAAGGGCAGGGTGGAGATCGGCAGGGACGTATGGATCGGCGCGGGCGCCAAGGTGCTTGCTGGCAGCAACATTGCCGACGGCTGTGTGATCGGCGCGAATAGCGTCGTCAAGGGAACAACAGAGCCGTTTGGTGTCTATGTGGGCTCGCCCGCGCGTTTGGTCAAAAGACGCGCCTTGCCCGACACGACAGGGAGGGAACCATGATCGATCGGGATGGAGATGCCGGCTTTGAGACGACCAGCCGCGCGGCTGCTGCGGCAGAGGAGTGGAAATCCCTGCTGGCGGACTATAGCGATGTTGTTCTGGTCGCAAACAGCGATGAGGTGGACATCGAGGAGCTGAAGGCGCGCTTTCCCGACACCACGCTTTTCATCTTCTTCAACAAGGTCTTCAAGGTTCTGAGCGAGCCCTTCACCCGGCATTCCTTGCTCTTCTCAAGAAGCGGAACGCTGGGCGCCAACCTGGTCAAGAGTGGCAAGGTCGATAAGGTTCTGCCCTATTTCGACATGCGCACCTTCCACGGTGTCGTGAATATCAAGGCCGGGCCGAACGAGCAGCTCAGCCCTGCGTCGGATTTCGGCAACGTGCATGTCAGGCACCTTGATCTGACGGATGTCTTCACGCCGTTCTATCCGCGCGCCAGCGTGCCGACGACCGGCTTTGCGCTTTGCTTCTGGCTGACGACGCTCAATCTTGGAACCAGAATAACGCTCGCAGGCTTCTCGTCGAAGCGAAGCGAGCGCTACAAGGTATTGGATGTTCACGATTGGACGTTCGAACAGGTGCTTTTGCGTCT
Organism: Hyphomicrobiales bacterium; assembly: GCA_900472605.1. Lineage (GTDB taxonomy): Bacteria > Pseudomonadota > Alphaproteobacteria > Rhizobiales > Rhizobiaceae > Rhizobium. The sequence goes on from UCJD01000012.1 coordinate 304,293, forward strand.
GATGTTTCGCAAGGGGAAGATCAACATTGTCGGGCGCGACGCGTCCAATCCCTATGCGGATCTCTCCGCGCACTTTCCCGAATACTCGCCGGCCGAGGTGGCGTTGACGGCGGATGAGGTTCTTGGTGAGAGACTTGTCAATTTGAGTTCGATCGTCGATCGCCTGATGGACGTCACCCGCTTCCTTCGCTTCCTCGATAGGACCTGGAAGAGCTTGAAACCAAAGTCACGCAAGCAGCGGCGCTGGGAATCGCTGGAGACGAAAGGCGACAAAAAGGGCTGATCCGCCGAAATATGCGTTGGCATCGTCTGCCAGTCCGCAATAGCGCGTTACGCCCCCGATCATTGCAAACACGATCCATTCGTACAATCCTTCCCGGGCGATCCCTCTATACTGCGTGGTGGCGGTCGAAGACCCGCCGCTTGAATTGAACCGCGGCATCCCGGCAACGAGGTGTCTACGCTTCGGAGACGGATGATGATTGCCACGCCCATCGACCCCACCGATCCCTGGCTGCGCCAGGCACAGACATTCCCCGTTCTTTCCCTGGAAATGATCGAGCGCGCCAGGGCCTATGGTCGCGAAGAGGTGGTGACGGAGGACATATTCGTCTTCGAGCGCGGCCAGCGCATGATCGATTTCTTCCTGGTACTGGAAGGCGAGATCGAGCTGTTCATCGACGATGTCAGGCGCGGCCGCCGGCTGGTCTTCACCTATCACCCCGGCCAGTTCTCCGGCGAGCAGAACATCTTCACCAAGCGGCCGATGCTTTTGTCGGGGCTGGCAAAATCCGGCTCCCGCCTGCTGCGGATCACCAATCGGGATTTCCATGCCTTCATCACCGGCGAGCCTGATATCGGCGAAACGATCATTCGCGCCTATATCCTGCGTCGCGCCGGTTTCCTGCGTCATTCCGAGGGTGGCGTCCTGTTGATCGGGGACCGGCATCATGCCGACGTCCTTCGTATCCAGCGGTTCCTGACGCGCAACCTCTATCCGGTCGCCGTCGTCGATCCGGCAACCGAGCCGACGGCTTTGCCGCTAATGCAGAGCCTGGCGGTGACAGCGGACGCGCTTCCTGTCGTGGTAACGCCTGACAGGACAGTCTGGCCGCGCTCGTCCAACGCCGCACTTGCCGATCTGCTTGGGATCAACGAGCCGCCGGAGAGAGACGCGATCTACGATGTTGCGGTCGTCGGCGCCGGCCCGGCCGGTCTCGCGGCATCGGTCTATGGCGCATCCGAGGGCCTGAGCACCATCGTGCTTGAAACACTCGCGCCTGGTGGGCAGGCCGGAACCTCGTCCAAGATCGAGAACTATCTCGGCTTCCCCACCGGTATTTCCGGACAGGCGCTCGCCGGCCGAGCGCATATCCAGGCACAGAAGTTCGGCGCCAGGATTTCGGTTTCCCACGAGGTCATGAAGCTCGATTGCACCTCTCACCCCTATCGCCTCTTTCTCGACGACGAGACGTCGCTGCGCGCACGCTCCATCGTGATTGCGACAGGCGCGCGCTATCGTAAGCTCGATGTGCTGAACTACGACAAATTCGAGGGGCAGGGCATTCATTACGCGGCAACGGCCATGGAGGCGCAGGTCTGCGCGGATGAAACCATCGTCGTGGTCGGCGGCGGCAATTCCGCAGGCCAGGCCGCCGTCTTCCTGTCACGAACGGTCAAGCACGTGCATATGTTGATGCGCAGCGGCATCGCGTCGACGATGTCCGACTATCTGGTCCAGCGCATCGAACGGTCGCCGCGCATCAGCCTCTACCAGCAGGCCGAAATCACTGCGTTGCATGGCGACAAGACATTGAACGGCGTGACGTGGATCGATCATCGGACGGGGGAGACACATGAGCTGGCGGTTACCAGCATCTTCGTCATGATCGGCGCTTCCCCGAACACCGGCTGGCTCGATGGTTGCCTCGCGCTTGACCAGCACGGCTTCGTCGAGACAGGCATGGCTGCGGTGGGCGGCACCTCGTCTTCTCCCTATGCAACCTCGAAGGACGGCATCTTCGCGGTCGGCGATGTGCGCGCCGGTTCGGTCAAGCGCGTTGCTTCCGCTGTCGGTGAAGGATCGGTGGTGATCGCCGCGATCCACCAGTTCCTCGAGCGCCAGCGCCACGCCGAGCATGACGAAGCGGAACTCAACGCCACTGCTGCGCGATAAGCGCAGCGAGCGCGACGTGAACGCCGGCCGCTGATCGCTCAGTCGATGTTCTTTTCCAATTGTTCCGCCGCGACATCGGGCGGCGTCCAACCGCGTTCAGCCTTTCCGCCGAGCGCGCTGCGGTCCCCCATCATCGCCTGCTCGAGCAGGTCTGCGATTTCCGTGGCCTTGGCGATGTATTCCTTGTTGTCGAACACCGCGACCTCTTCCCGCCACAGCGGCGCGAGTTTGCGAAGGCCCCGGACATCCTGTCGGACAAACACCGCCTTGCTCTTTTCCACGTCGTAGGGGTGCATGCCGAGCCCCTTCAGCGCATAGCCGGCGGCGCGCACGGAACTATCGAACACCTCACGAACGATATCGTGCGCGCCGGCCTCATAGAGCCGGTAGACTGTCGTCCGGTCGAACGCGCGGGCAATGATGTGGATATGCGGGTTCTCCCTGCGCGCATGCTTGACGATCTCGATCGCCCGCTCCGGATCGTCGATCGCGACGACAAGGACTTTCGCCTCATGGAGCCCGGCCGAATGCAACAGGTCCGGCCGGCTGGCATCGCCGAAGAAGGAGCGGACGCCGAACTTGCGCAGGCCGTCGATGACATCGGCCTGGTGGTCGAGCACAATGGTCTTGTAGCCATTGGCGAGAAGCATGCGGTTGACGATCTGCCCGAAGCGACCGAGGCCGGCGATGATGACGGAGCCTGGCTCGGGGATCTCGTCGGCCGCTTCTTCCTGCCGACGGTCGAAGAGCGGTACGATCAGCCTGTCGAAGATGATGAACAGCGCCGGCGTGAACAGCATGGAAACGGCAACGACGAGCAGCAGGATCGCCGCCAGATCGGGCGGCAGCACGGCGCTCTGAACGGTAAACGAGATCAGCACGAAGCCGAATTCGCCGGCCTGCGCCAGCCCCAGCGCGAAAAGCCAGCGGTCGGTGCCCCGCAGCTTGAAGACGAAGGCGAGCGCCAGCAGCACGATCGCCTTGAGCACCATCACCCCAAGCGTGATCCCGAGCACGGCCCAGACCTGCGCATAAAGCAGCGAAAAATCAATGCTGGCGCCGACGGTGATGAAGAACAGGCCGAGCAGCAATCCCTTGAACGGCTCGATATCGCTCTCGAGCTCGTGGCGGAATTCGCTGTTGGCGAGCACGACGCCGGCGAGGAACGTGCCGAGCGCAGGCGACAGTCCGACCACGGTCATCAGCAGCGCGATGCCGATGATCAGGAGCAGGGCGGCGGCCGTGAAGATCTCGCGCAGCTTGGCGCGGGCGATGAGCCGGAAGATCGGGCGCGACAGATAGTGGCCGGCTGCGATGACGAAGGCAACGGCAACGATCGTCACGAGCGTCACCTGCCAGCCCGGCAATCCCTCGACGAGGCTGAACGAGTGGTGGCCGCCATTCTCGGCATTGCTCCCGAGCGGGTGGCGCACAAGCTCCGGTAGCGCCAGCAGCGGAATGAACGCCAGCATGGGAATGACGGCGATATCCTGGAACAACAGCACAGAGAAGCTCGCCTGCCCACCGGACGAGCGCAGCAGGCCCTTTTCGCCAAGCGTCTGCAGGACGATCGCGGTCGAAGACAGCGAGAAGATGAAGCCGATCGTCAGCGCGACGCTCCACACCTGGCCGAGCAACATGGCGCAGGCCATGACCACGAGCGAGGTGACGATCACCTGCAACCCGCCAAGCCCGAGCAGCTTGGAGCGCATTTCCCATAGCGCGCGAGGCTGCAGTTCGAGGCCGACGAGAAACAGCATCATGACGACGCCGAACTCTGCGAAATGCTGGAGGTCCTGCGTCTCGTTGCCGACCAAGTGCAAAGCCGGGCCGATGACGATGCCGGCGATAAGGTAGCCGAGCACGGAGCCGAGCCCCAGCCGCTTGGCGATCAGCACGGAGACGACGGCGGCCAGCAGATAGATGAAGGCGTGGAAAATGAAGCTATTCATGGGGCGTGCTCTCACGAAGCGGAAGCGTATCGGCGCTCAGCAATTCCATCCGGGCGGCGGCGTCGATGTCGAAGGTCTCGTCGCGCAGAGCCTGCAGCAGCCGGCGGTAGCCCTCCAGATGCGGCTCGGCCCGGCCGTCGCCACGCGCATCGTGCGCCGCAAACAGCGCATAGGGGGCGATGAAGCGCATCCGGCACAGGTTTGCTGTTTGCTCCAGCGGAGAAAGAAGCGCGCGCAGGCGGAAATGATTGCTGCCCTCTTCTGTATAGGCGTGATCCGGACCGCCGGCCGTGATGACAGGCAGGAACGCTTTGCCCGCCAGCTTGTCTCCCGTGTGGCCGTAGGCGAAGCCATATTCCAGTACCAGGTCCTGCCACTCCTTCAGGATGGATGGCGTCGAGTACCAGTAGATGGGAAACTGGAAGATGATCACGTCGTGCTTCAGCAGCCGAGCCTGCTCGATGTCGATGTCGATATCGAGCTTTGGATAGTCGGCGTAGAGATCGACGAAGGTGACGCCTTCGACGCTGCCGGCGATCTTGGCCATCAGGATGTTGACGCGCGAATGGCGCTGTCCGGGGTGGGCGAAAAGCACGAGCACCTTGGCCATGTATGGGTTCCCATGTGAATTCGGAGTGCGTGAGATCCAGGGCCGGATCGGTCTGAGAGCGCCTGATCAACATGGCCTTGGCGAGGCCTAGTAGAAGTGCGGGATCGGCCCTACCTGTTCGGTTTGATCCGGCAAGTCAACTATGATTTCATCCACATAGCACCAGCCCCACCCTTCGGGCGGATCGTAGCCCTCCATGATGGGGTGACCGGTTTGGCGGAAATGGCCGGTGGCATGTTTGCCGATCGACTGGTCGCAGCAGCCGACATGGCCGCATTCCCGGCACAGTCGCAGATGCACCCAGGCCTGACCGATCGCCAGGCATTCTTCACAACCGCGCGTCCCTGGGCGGACATCGCGGACCAGGCGAACATGTTTGCAGGTGTGCGACATGGTTCTTCCTCTCGTTAGCTGAATTTATGCGTGCGGCTTCGGCTGTTGGCAATCGCTTCTCGCGAGGCTGCGCGATCACTGGCCTCCTTGCGCAAGGCAAAGGAGATTCGCAGGCTTCCCAGCAGGAGTTATGCAGTCGGTCACCGCGCAGGCAACTATACTCGCGTATGCCCCCACAAGACGCAGGTCTATGCAAACTTGATCATAGTAGGATTACGCCGACGCGGTCACATAACCAGAATGAACCCACAAAATCACACTTCAACGGGTTTCACGACGGAGATTGACGATGCATTCGACCGCGATGACTGCGACGGACCACCACCAGCCGAACGCCGGCGTCATTCAGCAAGCTTCCGCCGAAGTGTCGCGGCTCCTGGCACGCGCCATACGTTGCCTCGATCAGGACGAGGCAATCGCGATCGATCTCGTCAAACGCGCCTCCATGCTCCTGAAGCCATCACCCGTTCGCTCTGGCAACAGCGTGCCGCGCGAAAAGGCGGCATCGGGTGGATTGGCGCCGTGGCAATTGGCGCGGGTCAAGCGGCATGTTGCCGAGAACATATCGCGGACTGTTGCAATCGACGAACTGGCGGGACTGGCAAGGCTCAGCACCAGCTATTTCTCGGCAGCGTTCAAAACGAGTTTTGGTCTCTCTCCGCACAGCTACATAGTCGCCCAACGCGTCGAGCGCGCCAAGCACCTGATGCTCTCCACCGATGCGCCGCTGTGCGAGATAGCGCTCGATTGCGGCCTTGCCGATCAGGCCCACCTCTCGCGTATTTTCCGCCGCGCAACCGGCACGACCCCCAGCGCCTGGCGGCGCTTCCGCCTTCGCCCTGCCGCAATGCGCGAAGCGGGGGAGTACGACGCCGTGCTGACTGCATGATGGCGTCTCTCAAACACGGATCGGACGGCAATCGATGACAAACTCGACAGCAGCCCGAAAGGCAAACAGCATGACCACCGTCACCACCATCGAAAGGCCGGGTACTGCCACATCAGCCGGCATAGGCCAGATCGGCCTTCTCGCCATGGCTGCGGCCAGCGGCATCGCCGTCGCCAACATCTACTATAACCAGCCGATGCTTGGGATCATCGAAGCCGATTTTCCGGGCCAGTCGGCCACCGGGCTGATCCCGACCGCCACGCAGCTTGGCTATGCGCTCGGCCTGTTCCTGTTGCTGCCCCTTGGCGATCTCGTGCATCGCCGACGTCTGATCATCGGCCAGTTCCTTGTGCTTGCCGTCGCTCTGGCGCTTGCGGCGATCGCACCCACAGCCTGGACATTGGTTGCGGCATCGCTGGTGGTCGGCGCGAGCTCAACCGTCGCCCAGCAGATCGTGCCCTTCGCGGCCTCGCTGGCATCGCCTGAAAAACGTGGTGCCACGATCGGCACGGTGATGGCGGGCGTGCTCTCCGGCATCCTGTTCAGCCGAACCCTGTCCGGTTTCGTCGGCGAGCATGCCGGATGGCGCGCGATGTTCTGGATCGGCGTTCCGATGGCGCTCGTGGCCGCAGCCATGATGTTCGCCGCCCTGCCAAACCATCGTCCGACCTCGCGCATGCGCTATCATACAGCCATCCGCTCTCTCGCTCACCTGTGGAAGCAACATCCGGCGCTGCGCACGGCCACCTTCGTGCAGGCCGCGTTGTTCGCGTCGTTCACGAGTTTCTGGACGATCCTGGCGCTCTACCTGCAAGGTCCGCGGTTCGGGCTCGGGGCCGATGTCGCGGGTCTGTTCGGCATCGTGGGTGCGGTGGGCGTCTTCGCGGCGCCGGTTGCGGGCCGCATCGCCGACAGCCGCGGCCCGCATTTCGTTGTGTGGCTCGGCGCTCTCTTGACGCTCGTCGCCTGGATCGTCTTCGGCGTGTGGTGGTCGATCGCGGCTCTGATCATAGGCGTGATCGTGCTCGACTTCGGCATTCAGAGCGCGCTGGTCTCGAACCAGCATATCATCTACGCGCTGGACCCGGAGGCCCGCAGCCGTCTGAACACGATCTTCATGACCGGCATGTTTCTCGGCGGCGCTGCGGGATCAGCTTTTGCGACCCTTGCCTGGGGATATGGCGCATGGCCGGCCGTGACCGTTCTCGGTGGATTGCTCGCTGTCGTGTCGCTCGGCGTCAGACTGCTCGATCATCGGGCGCAGCCGAAGATGACCGGACATCGCTAGGCGCCGCGTCGGTGCGCAAAGACAAGCGCCAGCCGTGTTCCGGCTGGCGCTTCCGATTCAATTTAATGTGAAAATCAGCCTTCGATCTGAAGGTTGGCATCGCGCGCTGCGGCGATCAGGGCCTGCCTGGCGTGGCCGCCGCCCCGTCTTCCTTCCAGCACTGCGGCGCACGCCTTGAGCGCGCGGACAAAGGATTCACTCGTCAAAACCGGCCATTTGTCGGCCAGCAGCCAAGCCGCATCGCGCGTGCCTTTCACGACGTATTTGACGGAGCCAATCGCGATTACGAGGGGTCTTTTCCAAAGCTTTTCATCAGTCATGCATCACCTCATCGGCGGCCTTAACGCGGGCCGGAGGATTTGGTTCCGCTGCCAATGTCAGATGAGACGATGCTGATGTAGCGACCAGTAGGCGACCAATGCGTCGCGCAAAAATCACAGCGCGACGCATTGGGGGCGTTTCATGGCGTTTTTGTTCATCGCACCCGGCGTCGTTTTGAGTGAAGATCGGCGCTTCTCTTATTGGTGGTGCAGATCGATGGCTTCGCAGGATCCCTTACTTCAACCATTCCAATTGAAACACCTCACGCTGAAGAACCGGCTGATGTCGACCGCGCATGAGCCGGCCTATTCGGAAGACGGAATGCCGACCGATCGCTACCGGCTGTATCATCTCGAAAAGGCCAAGGGTGGTATCGCCTTGACCATGACCGCCGGCTCGGCGGTCGTCTCGCCGGATTCACCGCCGGCCTTCGGTAACCTGCACGCCTATCGCGACGAGATCGTGCCGTGGCTGAAGCGACTGGCGGACGACTGTCACGAGCACGGCACGGCCGTGATGATCCAGCTGACCCATCTCGGCCGCCGCACCGGCTGGAACAAGGGCAACTGGCTGCCGGTGCTGGCGCCAAGCCCGATCCGCGAACCCGCCCATCGCTCCTTTCCCAAGGAGGCGGAAGAGTGGGATATCGAGCGGATCGTCGATGATTACGTCTCGGCGGCACAACGTATGCAGGCTGCCGGCCTCGATGGCATAGAGTTTGAGGCCTACGGTCACCTGATGGACGGCTTCTGGTCGCCGGCCACCAACATCCGCGAGGACGAGTTCGGTGGCGGGCCCGAGAACCGCATGCGTTTTTCGACGATGGTGACGGAGGCCGTGCGCAAGGCCGTCGGCCCCGATTTCATCGTCGGCATCCGTCTTGTCGCCGACGAGCAGTGGGACAAGGGGCTGTCGCGCGAGGAGGGAATGGAAATCGCCAGAAGGCTTGTGGCCGGCGGCTCGATCGATTTTCTGAACGTCATTCGCGGTCACATCGACAGCGATGCCGCGCTGAGTAACGTCATCCCGATCCAGGGCATGCCATCGGCGCCGCATCTCGATTTCGCCGGCGAGGTCAGGGCTGCCACGAAATTTCCTGTCTTCCACGCTGCCCGCATTTCCGACGTCGCAACCGCACGCCACGCGATCGCCGAGGGCAAGCTCGACATGGTCGGCATGACGCGCCCCCATATCGCCGATCCGCACATCGTCAGAAAGATCGAATCGGGGGAAGAGGCGCGGATCCGGCCTTGCGTCGGCGCGACCTACTGTCTCGACCGCATCTATGAGGGCGGCGAGGCGCTCTGTATTCACAATGCGGTGACGGGCCGGGAAACGGAACTGTCGCACGAGGTCGCCCCGGCCGCGTCGCCGCGACGGGCAGTGGTCGTGGGCGCTGGGCCGGCCGGGCTCGAAGCCGCGCGCGTGCTGGCCGAGCGCGGCCACACGGTCGACATCCTGGAAGCGAGCGGTGAAGCGGGTGGCCAGATCAATCTGCTGGTGCGCAACCCAAGGCGGCGCGAGATGGTCGGCATTGTCGATTGGCGGCTGGAAGAGCTCGAGCGGCTTGGCGTTACGATCCACTACAACGTCTTTGCGGGCGGCGACGACGTCCTGGCCTTCGAGCCGGATCTGGTCGTGGTGGCGACCGGCGGTATCGCGCAGTCGCCGGCCCTCGATGCCGGTGATGAGCTGGTCACATCGTCATGGGATATTCTTGCCGGCTCGACGAAGCCGGGCGACACCGTTCTTCTGTTCGACGACAATGGCGCACATCCCGGCATGTCGGCGGCCGAAGTCATCGCCGCGACCGGCGCCGAGCTGGAATTGGTGTCGCCGGAGCGTTTCTTCGCGCCCGAGATCGGCGGCATGAACCATGTGCCTTATGCCAAGGTCTTCGCCGAGAATAACGTCAAGGTTACGATCAACACGCGGCTGAAGTCCGTGCGCCGCGACGGCAATCAGCTCGTTGCCGTCCTGGGTTCCGACTATGCCGAAGCGGCAGAGTGGGAGCGCCGGGTGTCGCAGGTGGTCGTCGAGCATGGCACGATGGCCAATGCCGAACTCTATTTCGAACTGAAGCCGCTCTCGCGCAATCTCGGCGCTGTCGACTACGGCGCCCTGATTGCAAGACGAGCGCCGTTGCGGCAGCGCAATTCGGAGGGTCGTTTCGATCTCATTCGAATCGGCGATGCGGTGGCAAGCCGCAATATCCATGCCGCGATCTATGAAGCCTTCCGCTTCGCATCACTTCTTTGAGATCAGGAGCGACAAGGATGATCTTATTGCGACGGCCGCTACATGAGAACATTGAAAGAAACCTCCAATGCGCCATTTTTTGACGCAATCGGACTGGCGCATGCCGGGCCAATGACGGCTCAATGGGGAGGCTGGCGGACGCGGTGCTGCCAGCGCCCGGGTTCACGTTGCACCGCGACCAGAGGGAACAAGAAAATGAAAATGCTTTTGGCTTCCACCGTCCTTGCCGCCGGCCTGCTTGGCCTTGGCGGTGCTGCATCCGCCGCCGAATGTGGTGATGTCACGATCGCCAACATGAACTGGCAGTCCGCTGAAGTGGCGGCGAACATCGACAAGCTGATCCTTGAAGCAGGCTATGGCTGCAAGGCAGAACTGGTCGTCGGCGACACCGTTCCGACGCTCACCTCGATGGCCGAAAAGGGCCAGCCCGACATCGCGCCCGAGGCCTGGGTCAGCCTGCAGCCCGAGATCGTCAACCGCGGCCTGACCGACGGCAAGTTCATCAAGGCCGCCAAGATCCTTTCCGACGGCGCCATCCAGGGCTGGTGGATTCCGAAGTATTTCGCCGACGCGCACCCCGACGTCAAGACGATCCCCGACCTGATGAAGCACCCGGAACTCTTCCCGGCACCTGAAGACAAGAGCAAGGGCGCTGTCTTCAACGGCCCGCAGGGCTGGGGCGGCACGGTGGTGACAGCGCAGCTCTTCAAGGCTTACGGTGGCGAAAAGGCAGGCTTTACGCTGGTCGATACCGGCTCTGCCGCCGGCCTCGACGGCTCGATCGCCAAGGCCTACGAAGCCAAGCAGCCATGGGTCGGCTACTACTGGGCTCCGACCGCACTCCTCGGCAAGTACGAGATGGTGAAGCTCGGCTATGGCGCCGAGTATGACGCCGCCGAATGGAAGCGTTGCACCTCGGTCGCCGATTGCGCCGATCCGAAGGAAAACGCCTGGCCGGCCGACAATGTCGAGACACTGGTCACCAAGACCTTCGCCGACAAGGCTGGCCCTGACGTCGTCGGCTACCTGAACAAGCGCGCCTGGACCAACGACACGGTCAACAAGCTGATCGCCTGGATGTCGGACAACCAGGCCAGCGGCGAAGAAGGTGCCAAGTATTTCTTGAAGAACAACGAAGCGCTGTGGACCGCCTGGGTATCGCCCGAGGTCGCTGCCAAGATCAAGGCTTCGCTCTAAGCACCGCATCGACAGCGGGCGGCCCCGATGACGGGATGGCCGCCCGCCTACGCACCGGCGAGACGGCCAAACAATAATCAATGCCGCCGCCGATTTTGTCATGGGGAACCGACATGGATTGGCTCTGGAAATTTCCGTCGATGGACGAGGATATGCTGCGCGCCCTGAAAAAGAGCGTGGACGAAGGCTTTCGCGCCTTCACCCGCGGCTATGGCAGCGGCATTGAAAATCTGTTCAGCCCGCTGCAAAGCTTTCTGATCTGGGCTGAACGCCTGATGACCGGCATGCCGTGGCCGCTCGTGATTGCGCTGATCGGCGGCATTGCCTGGCTTGCCACGCGCAGCTGGCGCATCGTCATCGGCTGCATCATCACGCTGATGCTGATCGGCTATTTCGACATGTGGGAAGACACGATGAAAACCGTGTCGATGATCTTCGTCTGCACCGTGCTGTCGATCGCGATCGGCATTCCGATCGGCATCGCCATGTCGCGCTCGGATAAGCTGCAGAAGATCGTCAACCCGATCCTCGACGTGATGCAGACGATGCCGAGCTTCGTCTATCTCATTCCCGTCGTCATGCTGCTCGGCATCGGGCGTGTCCCCGGCGTTATCGCCGTCGTCATCTATGCCCTCCCGCCGATGATCAGGCTCACCAACCTCGGCATTCGCATGGTCGATCGCGACGTGCTTGAAGCGGCCGATGCCTTCGGGTCGTCCAGCTGGCAGAAGCTGCGCAATGTCCAGCTGCCGCTGGCGCTGCCGACAATCATGGCCGGCATCAACCAGACGATCATGATGGCGCTCGCCATGGTGGTCATCGCCTCGATGATCGGCGTCCAGGGTCTCGGCCAGCCGGTGTTGAAGGCCATCGCCAACCAGTATTTCACGCTCGGCGTCTTCAACGGTCTCGCCATCGTCGGCATCGCCATCATCTTCGACCGCATCAGCCAGGCTTACGGTCTGCGTCTGCAGAAGCACCGGGAGGTCGTCCATGGCTAGCCAGTCGATCAATATTCGCAGCCTTTACAAGATCTTCGGCCCCCGCGCTCGCGATTTCGTCGAGCCTGTCATGCGCGGGATGTCGAAGACCGAGCTCAACCGGGAGCACGGTCATGTGCTCGGGCTGAAGGACATCAACATCACCATCCCCGGTGGCGGCATCACCGTCATCATGGGTCTATCAGGCTCCGGCAAATCCACGCTGATCCGCCACATCAACCGCCTGATCGACCCGACCTCCGGAGAGGTTCGCTATGGCGATGTCGATGTCTGTCGCATGGACAAGGAGCAGCTGCGCCAGTTCCGCCAGAAGAAGACCGCCATGGTCTTCCAGAAGTTTGGCCTGCTGCCGCATCGAAACGTGTTGCAGAACGCTGTGTACGGTCTTGAAATTCAAGGCGTTGGGAAGGGCGAGCGCGAGGAGCGCGCGCAGCACTGGATCAAGCGCGTCGGTCTGGACGGCTTCTCCAACCACTACCCCAATCAGCTCTCGGGCGGCATGCAACAGCGTGTCGGCCTTGCCCGCGCGCTGACCAACGATGCTGAAATCCTGCTGATGGACGAGGCCTATTCGGCGCTCGATCCATTGATCCGTGTCGATATGCAGACGGTGCTTCTCGACTTGCAGAAAGAGCTGAAGAAGACCGTGGTCTTCATCACGCACGACCTCGACGAGGCATTGCGCCTCGGCGACCGCATCGCCATCCTCAGGGACGGCGAGGTGATCCAGCAGGGCACTTCTGCCGATATCGTGCTCAGGCCCGCCGATGAATACATCACCGCCTTCGTCAAGGAAGTGAACCGCGCCAGGGTGATCCAGGTCGACGCCGTCATGTCGCCGCCATCGGCGTCGGTGAAGTCCGGCGTTCGCATACCCACGGGGACGACCGTCGAGGAAGCCCTGCGGCAGCTATCTGCCGCCAACGCGTCCTCGGCCGTTATTGTGTCTGGTGATGGTCAGGAGATCGGCAGTGTCAGCATGGGCGAGCTGATCCGTTGTCTTGTTGGTCAGGAGCCGGGCATGTCACAATCAGCATCGCCTGCGGCCGTGGCCGAGGCGCTGTCGGCGATCCCGTGATCGGCGGGCAAATAGCGTTGCATTGAGCATGAAGCATGCGTGGTCGGACAAAGTCTCGACCGCGCATTTTCCTTTCAGAGCAAGCGCTTAAGCCTTTGCGATCCAGTCCTGGTCGAAGTCGGCGAAGGAGGCGGCGGGAAGCGGGCCGGCGGTCATCAGCGTGAAGTCGAAGGCGGAACGCAGATCGGAGCCCAGTACATACTGCCGATGCACGCGCAGGAAATCGCGACGGATCTTGCGGTAGTGCTCGCCCGTCAGCATGTGGCGCATGCGGATCGTGGCGATCGAGGCTTGCGGCGCGTCCGCGTGTCCACAGAGCGCGACAACGCGCGACTTGTAGAAATGGATCACGTCGGTCAGACAGTGGATTTCGAGCCAGAAAATCTGGCGTGCGCGCGCAATTGCGCCAACTCTTGCCCGCAGGCTCTTCGCCGGCCGCAGCAGGGCACACTGCAAAATGGCGCCGCCGAGCGTGACGAAGACCACCTGCTTGTTCGCGAAGAGCTCCGGCTCCTCCTCGACCAGCATGCCGATGACATGACTGGCGACGCTCGATCCCATGCTGTGCGAGGTGATCAGATATTCGTCCGCATCCTCGCGAAGCGCGTCGCGCACCTGCGCCTTGCACCGGTCAAGCCACCGCACGATGGCGGGGTCGTCGAGCTTCGCCAGCGCCACCGCCAGGTCCCAGTCCGCAAAAAGGTGCAGCGTGTGAAACCTGCCGGCGAAGGGCAGAAAGACGAAGCGGAAGAACATCACGCCAAGCAGCGCGCTCCAAAGGAAATTCCAGCGCTGCAGGCCGAGAAAATAGGGAGTGCCCGCGATCGTGACGCTGAGGACAAGCGCCAGCAGAACCAGTGCGAACGGGAAGACAAAGAACAAGCCGAAGCGCCAGGCGTGCCTGAAATAGCCGAAGAAGCCGCCCTGGAGGATGACGTGGGCAGCGCTTGCATAGCCGGAGGCAAGGCGGCTTATAAGGCTCTTGTCGCTATATTTGCGCACGAGGTCGTTGTGGTCGAAGACGAAAACGCGGCTCGACGTTCTTTCCGCGTTCGAGCCGCAGCTGACGTCGAACGAACCGCCGTCCCTGTGGGCGCCGACATTGAGGTCAAGGTTCCAGGCCTTGGCGCTCAGCTTTGCGGACCGCGCGTAGCGCGCATGGTGGGCTTTCGAATCAAGAGGTTCGAAACCGGGGAAATGCAGAACGACACGTCTTTCCACCAGCGGATTGGCCACGGGGTTGATGGCAGCTTTTTGATTCAATGTTTATGACCCTGGCGGAAAATCGGAATGCAGCAGCCGGCCTCTTGGCCATGTCGCTCTTACGGACGATGATGGACGGTAGACCACTTACATTTCCGGGGTGCACGCCAATCCGGTCATAAAGACTGAAACAGAAAACCCTAAAAAATTAGTGGTCGTTTCGGAAGCTCATCTATGAGCCGACTATGGAAACAACAAGGCCTTTCACCTTTCTTTTCGTCAAAAGCATCGACATGCCACGATACATTCGACTTTTTCAGTGATCGCGTGGCATATCGGGGACGGCTTTCTTGCTGCGTGTGGAAAATTGCGCGATATTTCAAGGGACTGATTTGTGCACACGAGGAGAGGCTGCCGGTGAGCTCCGCCAGGAACATCGTTCAAGGATCTCGCGGTTGAAGACGGCGCGGCGGCTTTCTGTTTCTGGCACACCGAAGGTCCGCGATCCGTCGGACGCACGTCCTGGTATCAGCCCTGTCGATATCGCCGATCACAACTCCCGAACGACGCTCGGTCTCCTGCGTCGCTTCGGCCCGCTGACGCGACAGGAGTTGTCGCGGCGGCTTGGGCTGACGGAGCCGGCGATCGCGGGGATCGTGCAGCGCCTGGCGAATTCAGGACTGGTCGCCGGGCGCAAGCGCGCCAGCACAACGCGTTACGCGGCGCTGGAGTTCGCGCTCTGTCCCGAGGCGGCCTTCTCGCTTGGTATCTCGGTCAACGCGGATGGTGGGGAGATCATTGTCATCGACCTCTCTTGCAAGATTCGCGCACGCATCGACTTCACTGATATCGACGGGATCGGCGACGCTATCGAAAGCATCCGGCATATCGCGCCGGGCAAGTTGGTCGGCTGCGGCGTGGCCCTCTCGCCAGCAGGAGCCGCCATCGATCGCGCGGCACTTGAGGAGAGCATCGGCGAGGCGCTCGGGCCAGTCTACGTTCTCGACGACAGCGAAGCGGCGATCAGCGCGGAACGCGCGCTCGGGATCGGCGATCCGGAAGGCGGGCTCGTGACCATCCTGATCGACGACACCGTTCGCGCGGGACTTCTCATCAGCGGCCGACCGTTTCGCGGCATTCATGGGCTTGCCGGACAGATCGGCGACATGCGATCGGGCGTGGATGGCGCGACGCTGAACGAGGTCGCAACATTGCCCTCGCTTGCGCGTCACCTGGCGACCGAAAGCGCTTCAGCGGATGCCTGGATTGTTGTGGCAGCCCGCCATCTTCACGAAGCGGTTCTGGCGATCTCCGGCTTCATTGCGCCGGGTGCGATCCTCATTGGCGGATCGTTGCCTGATGACATTCTGGCCTCCGTGATATCGAGCATGGCGCGGGAGCGGGAGGATAAAATCCGCGATCTGGTGATTGCCCCCTGGATTCCCGTGGTGCAGCTGGCGACGCATCCAAAAGACGGCGTCGTGCTGGGTGCTGCCCTTCGACCTTTCAACGAAACGCTGTTTCCCGCCTGACGGCGTCAGCCCGGGGTAAACTCGGCCGCGACCGTTGGCCATCTCTCCGGATTGCTGGCGAGGCTACCGATCGGATTGCGGAACCGCTGCGCCGCTTCGGCCGATGGCAGGCCGAGACGATGCGCGAGCGGAATGGCCGCGGCGCCGAGTGCCGCCGCATCCTCCGAGCCCGCCGCCCGATGCAGCGACGGTGCCTTGGCGCCGAGGCGACCAATCTCTTCGTGAACATACAGCAGCAACTCGTCGATGAGCCGCACGGGAAAGCGTCCGCCGATGAGGACCCCCTCGGGATCGACGATCATGCCTATATGGACGATCGCCTGGGCGATCTTTACGCTGACCTTGCGCAGCCATGCGCTGACGATCGCTCGACCCGATGCATCGAGCTTGAGGAGATCAGCGGGTATGGACGCCTCGACGCCATTGCGCTTCAGGTGGTCGAGCAGGATGAAGAGCGAGAACATCTCGCCGAGCGGCTGGGTGCTGCCAGCGAAAGGCCCGTCGTCGAACAGCACTGGCAGCCAGCCGATCTCGCCGCCGATCCCGCTGGCGCCCTTGTGGCGGATCCCATCGATGACAAGGCTGCCGCCCAGGCAGGCATTCGCCAGGATATAGAAGAAGCTGCCGATCTCGGTCCCAAGGCCGTATTCGATTTCCCCAAGAGCCGCCGCGTTGGCGTCATTGTCGATGAACACAGGATGGTCGGAGATCGCCTCCAGCGCGCCACGCACGTCATAACCGCTCCAGCGCCGGTATTCCCTTGGGAAGCCGATAACGGGCACTTCGCCAAGCCAATCCGGAATGGCAAGGCCGATCCCGGCCAGCCGGCTCTCCTCGATGACCTTGCGTCGCCTGAACGATGAGAGCGCATCGGCCATGAGTGCCACGAAATCATCCGGCAGCAGAAACCGCGCCTCGTGGTGAATGCGGCCGCGCACCGTGCCAACAGCATCGACGGCGACGATGGTGAGATGATCGCGGTCGATGTTGGCGCCGATCGAAAACACGCCTTCCGGATCGATTTCCAGCTCGATCGCCGGCTGCCCGCGCAGCCCGTGCCGGCGCCGCGCCTCCATGACGAGGCCCTCATCGAGCAGGCGTTCGACGATCCGGGTCACGGCCTGCTTGGTCAGGCGCGACCGCGCCGCCAGTTCGGTACGCGAAATCGGCCCGCCGCGATGGATCGCGCTCAGGATCATCGCCCGATTGGCCGCTGCCGCCTGTTCAGGATTGGAACCCGAAACCTGCAACTTCTGTCTTCTCCCTGCCGGTGTCCGGCGTGTTGAACCGCCACAAGATCTATCGAGACTAAGTCATTGTGCTGTAGCCGGAAAGAGCCCAGCCACTCCGTGACCGGACTCCGACCATCCGTTGACGCGGACTATCGCGAGATGCGCCAGCTCTTGACCTGGAACGGCATCAATCCCTCGACGGGCACGTCGCGCATCGGCTCTTCCAGAATGCTGACCGTTCCCTCGTTGCGCCATCCTTGCGGCAGCGTCAGGCCAAACGCACCGCGCCGGCCGGCGGGCTCGTAGACACGCAGGATCAGGCCATCGCCATCCTCGCAGGGCTTGATCGCCGAGAGCGCCGCGTCGATACCATCCGTCTTGATCGGCTGCCACGCCCCGACGGCACGGTCGGACACGGCCATCGCCAGCAGTGGCTGGTTGAGGTCGTCGGCTTCCTCACGCACGCCACCCTCATACCACGAGCCCTCATGCGGCATCAGCGAGTAGGTGAAGCTCTGCAGCCCCTCATCGGCCAGCGGGTCGGGATAGATGGGCGAACGCAGCAGCGAGAGGCCGAGCACGTTGCCTCGGATGCTATGCCCATATTTCGCGTCGTTCAGGATCGCGACGCCGAAGCCCGGCTCCGACAGATCGGCGAAGCGATGCGCCGGCGCCTCGAACATCGCTGCATCCCAGGACGTATTGGAATGCGTGGGCCGCTCGACGACACCATAGGCGCATTCGCAGGTGGCGCGCGCATTGCGCACGGCAACATCAGTCAGCGTCCTGAGGAAGGCCCGGCGATCGTGCCAGTCGAGCTCGGTCTGGATATCCAGCCGGCGCGCATTGGCGCCGAGCGACAGGATTTGCGTGATGCGCGAATGGCGCCAGGTCCGCACGATCTTAATCGCTGCGCGGTGGGCGGTGTTTTCGATCAGTTCGATGCTGTCGAGCGCAGTGATCTCCTCGCCACGCGCGGCATAGTCCTCCTCGACGTCCCAGGCGTCCCAGTTGCGCGGCTTGTCGGCCGGGTAGACGAAGAGCCGGTTGCCGGGGCCATCGAGCGCCTCGCGGCCGCTCGGCTTGTGCAGGATGCTTGCGACCGAGCCGTCCTTCGCCAGCGTTACTTTCAGCGTTTCGTTTTCGAGGTGGCTGCTGCTGGCCGAAAGGCCCGGCTGCGCCTTCAGCGAGGCGATGTCGATAACCGCGATACCAAGCGGCGCGATGCGCTCGCGTGACGAGACGTGGCTGCCATCCGCCAGCGTCAGCCTAACGGGCCGTTCGTCCAGCGACGGGTTGACGACCAGCACATTGCTTCCGCTTCCCGACGGCAACTGCCGGGCGATGGCCGCAAGGGCGCTCGCCTGTGCCGCCTGGCCATCGGCGATCACGCCTTCGAGTTCCTCCGCGCTGTCGGCATAGACCTCGGCGATCGAGGATCCCGGCAGAATGTCATGGAACTCGTTCTTCAGGACGACGCGCCATTCGTTCTCCAGCGATGCCGGCTTCTCGCCGCCCATGAGGTGCGCCAGTCCGGCAAGCGTTTCCGCGGTGATCAGGCTGCGCTCGGCCTTGCGGTGCAGGCGCTTGACGACGCTCTGGCTGGTCAGCGTCGCGCGGTGCAGTTCGAGATAGATCTCGCCCTGCCAGGTGGTGAGCTCCTTTTCGGCGGCACTCTTGTGCGCGCCCTCGAAGAAGTCGTGCACCTTGGTCCAGCGCGCGGCGGGCAATGCCGGGAAGGTACGCAGCTGCTCTTCGCGTGCGATCATCTCCGGCGTCACGCCGCCGCCGCCGTCACCATAGCCGACGGCCAGAAGCGTGGTCTCGTGCTTGTCCTTCTGCTGGAAATTCCGCCAGGTGGGCACGAAGCAATCCGGCTGCACGAAGCCGTTATAGCCATGCATGGGATTGTCGAACGTATGGGTCAGCACCCGGCTGCCATCGAGCCCTTCCCACCAGAAGAGGTCGGCCGGGAATTTGTTGGTCTCCGACCAGTTCACCTTGATCGTGAAGAAGCTCTTCATTCCACCCTGGCGCAGAAGCTGGGGAAGGGCGCCGGAGAAGCCGAAGCAATCCGGCAGCCAGCAGACGGTGTGGCGAACGCCGAAGGTCTTTTCGAAGTAGCGCTGGCCATAGAGGATCTGCCGGCTGAGGCTCTCGCCCGTCGGCATGTTGGTATCGGGCTCGACCCACATGCCGCCCAGCGTCTCCCATTGCCCGTCCTTCACGCGCTCGACGATGCGCTTCAGCAGTTCGGGATCGTCTTCGGCGATCTGGTTGTAGTAATGCGCCGTCGACTGGTTGAAGCGGAAGTCGGACGATTGTTCCATCAGCGAGAGCGCCGTGTGGAAGGTGCGGCGCATCTTGCGGCGCGTCTCGCGGTAGGGCCACAGCCAGGCAAGGTCGATATGCGCGTGGCCGGTCAGCGCGATCTCGCCCTGCGGCGGGAAACGTTCGCGCAGCTGCTTGAGTTCCTTGATCAGCGTGTCGTAAGCCGCAACCACGCTGGCGCGTTGCCCCTGGTTGAGCCCTTCTGGAGCTGTTTCGAGTTCGGGCAGCTGCCAGATCTTCTGCTGGCCGACCGATGGCGACATGCGCGCGATATAGGCTGCCGTCGACGACGGCCAGTCGAGCCCGCGCATGGCAGCTTCGGCGATATCGATCAGATGCGGAATGACCTCATGTCCCTCCAGCGTATCGACCGCCTCCGAGATCTGGCGCAAGAGCAGCCACAGCCGGTCGACAGGCCCGTCCAGCCATAAAAGGTTCGCCCGCTCGAGCCGGGGCGCGCGGACGGGTTCGCCGAACGGCAGGCGCGCGACCGTTTCTGACGAGATCGCGATCCGGCGCGACGTCAGGCGGAATTCCTGGTGATAGGGGTCGAGGCCAAGCCGCGTTTCGTCTCCGGCCTCGTCGGTGATGGTGATCAGGCTTTCGCCGCCGAGATTGAGGCTCAATCGGGCCTCCTCGACCGGCCAATGTTCCGGCACGCGTGCCGAGGCGGCGAAGCTCACCGTGCCATCCTTGCGCGGCCATGCGGCGCCGATCGCGATGGGTTCGCCCTCGAAGGTCCAATCGCTGATCTGAACGGTTTCACGGGCGCGCCAGTGTTCGAGTTCCGACATGCGGACGCGGATGCGGTCGAGGCGTTGGGCAAGCGTAAGCGACATGATCATATCCTGAGGTTTGAAAAGACATCAGCCCTTGACGGCGCCTGCCGTCATGGCGCCGAGAATGAGGCGTTGGAGCGAAAGAAATGCGACGATGGCAGGGACGACAGAGACGAGGCAGGCGGCCGCCAACAACTGAATGGAACTGTCGTTCTGGGTGCCGGCATACTGGAAGATGCCGACGCCGATCGGCATCAGCGCCTCCTTGCTGATCAGCAAGAAGGGCACGAGGAACTGCGACCAGCCAGCAATGACGGAGATGATGAAGGCGGACGCAATGCCCGGCGTCGAAAGCGGCAGAATGATCCGCCAGAAGACGCCGAAATGGCTGCAGCCGTCGATCAGGGCCGCCTCGTCGAGGCTGCGCGGGATGCCGTCGATGAAGCCCTTGAGGATCCAGGTCACCATTGGTACGGCGAGCGCGATATAGACCATGGTGGCGCCGAAATGGCTGTCGGTAAGGCCGATCTTGGCCATGTAGCGGTAGAGCGGCACCATGATGACGAGCGGCGAGATCATCTGGAACGCGAGCAGCACCATCATCCACGGACCCTTGCCGCGGAACGGAAAGCGCGAGAAGGCGTAAGCTGCCGGCAATGCCACGATCAGGCAGCCGATCGCGCTCGAAGTGGACAGGATGAGCGCGTTCCAGAGATAGCCCGCGAACTTGTCGGAGGAGAGGATCGCGATGAAATTGTCGAGCGTCGGCGACTTGGGGATCAGCCTGGACACGCCGAGAAATACCTCCTTGCGGGTGCGCAGCGCCAGCGATAGTAGCCAGACCAGTGGCCAGGCGAAAAAGAGGAAGGTGATCAGCAGAAAGATGTAGCTGAAGAGATCACCGATGCGTTCCTGTCTCGAATTGATCATACGGGTTCTCCCTTCGGCAGGAAGCGGGCATAGACGAGCGCCAGGCTGAGGCTGATGACAAGCATCAGGATCGACAGAACCGCGCCGGCCGCCAGATCGTAGTTTCTGAAGACGACGTTGAACGTATAGAGCGAGAGAACCTCCGTCGCCCGCCCTGGGCCGCCGCCGGTCAGCGAGATGATCGCATCGAAAGTGTTCAGCGTCTGGATGGTGATCAGGATCATGTTGACGAGGATGGCGGCGCGCAATTGCGGCAGGGTGATGTAGATCAGCCGCTGCCAGGGATTGGCGCCGTCCATTTCCGCGGCTTCGTAGAGCTCGGGATCGATCGCCTTGATGGCAGCATACATGACGACCATCGAAAACGCCGTTCCTCGCCAGACATTGGAGATGACGACCGACCACATGACCATGTTCGGATCGGACAACCATTGAACGGGGGAGGCTCCGAGCATTCTAAGCAGGCTGTTGAGGCCACCGAAGGGCGCTTCGTTGAACAGCATCTTCCAGATGATGCCGCCGGCGATCCCAGGCACGACCCAGGCGATCAGCGCGGTGGTGCGCACGATCGTCGAGCCGAACAGGCCGCGCTTTTCGCTGCGCACGACGACCTGGGCTATGAACAGCCCGAGCACCTGCTGCGCAACGACGCTGGACGCGGTGAAGACGAGCGTCACCCAGAGTATCTGCAGCAATTCCGGCTTCGAGAGCGTGCTGGCGATTGTTCGCAGGGTGTATTCCTCGTCGTTGCCGACAAGCGAAATGTTGGTGAAGGCGAAGCGGAAGACGTCGATCAGCGGGTAGAGATAGAAGATCCCGAGAACCAGGATCAGCGGCATCAGCCAAGGAGCGGGCGAGGGGTAGAACTTTCGCGCGGCAAACCTGCTTCCGGTAGGCGCAGTCTCGGCCGCTATGCTGAGATTGGTCATCGATCCGTCCGGTCATGTATCATTGACGATGGCATTTCCGTCATCGGTGGCGCGGGTGAGGTTACCCCGCGCCACCGATCGTCAGCTCAGCTTCGTTTGAAGGCGCTGAGCGAAGCGGTGAAGGCCTCGTCGACGGCGGCATCCGTCGCCTGCGTGCCTGTTAGCACCTTGCCCATCATGATCTGGATCTGGTTGGATATTTCGGGATAGACGGCAGCACCCGGCCGCGCCTGCCCGACCTTCAGCGCCTCAGCGAAGGTCTTGTTGGATGGTGTCGAGAAGACCTCGTACTTGTCGTAGAGATCGGCACGCGTCGGCAACTGTTCCTGCAGCGCGTTGGCGGGTCCCATGTAGACTTCACGGGCAAGGTCGGCGCAGACCTTCACCTTGGCGGCATCCTTGCTAAAGGCCGCGACGGTCCAGCCGCCGGTGCCGGTCGAGCGCTCATTGGCGGTCGGGCCGGGGAGTGGCGAGAAGGTCCACTTGGCGAACTCGTCCTCATCGAGCGCGGTCTTCAGCTGCGCATACTGCCAGTTGCCGCCAACAAAGAGCGCGGTTGTTCCGGCGGCCGCGGCGGCGTTGAAGTCGTCGTAGCTGCCGAGCGTGGCGACGCGCTTGGGCGCTGCGCCCGATTCCACGAGATCTCGATAGTAGTTCACGGCCTTGATGAATTTCGCGCGATTGTCGCCCTCGCCGAAGATCGGCTTGCCTTGATCGTCGACCAGCTTGCCGCCCTGGCCCCAGAAGTTGGCGAGCCAGTCGAAAGTCGTGCCCTCGTAGCGGCCGCCATTGAAGAGGATGCCTTCCATGCCTTCGTCGACCGAATGCAGCGCGGCCTTCTTCAGGTCGTCCCAGGTCTGAGGCGCGTCGGGCACGATCTCCTTGTTGCGGTAGAGGACGCGCAGGTCGGTCGACCACCACCAGGCGTAAATGTTGCCATCATCGCCGGTAATGCCCTCCCGAATGAAGGGAAACAGCTGACCGATCTCTTCCTTGCTGAAGTAGGGTGAGAAGGATTGCAGCACGCCTGACTTCTTGAAGAGCGGCAGCACGAAGGAATCGACCGCAGCGCAATCGGGCGCCGAACCGGACTTCGCCTGCTCGAGCATGCGCGCCTGTTCCTGACCGATATCGCCCGACATCATCTGCAGCTCGATCTGCCAGTCAGGGCGCTTGGCGATGAAGTCGTTGAAGAGCTTGCTGTAGCCTTCGGCATAGGCCGGTTCGTTGTTGCGTGGCCCGTCGGTAGTCATGCGGAAAATGAGCTTGTTGGGGGCATCGGCCTTGCCGACGATGTCGCCCGTAATCAGGTCCTGAGCCGCCGCGATAACAGGCGCGGCCAGGAACGAACCCGCCAGAAGGGCGAGCATGATTGCCTTGTTCTTCACCAGTATTTCCTCCCGATTCAGGATCCCGTTACGAGCCTCTGCCTCCACAACAGCGGGCTTCCTCCGATCCATCGACTAGATTAAGTCACTTTTCTTTTGTGTCAAGCAGGTCGCAATATGATTGCCGGTGCACGCGCCGCGACAAGGATGAGACATGTGCGGATTGGGATGCGGTGGGCGGACATACCGATCTCGGTCTTGCATCTCCTGCGTCAGCAGAGCATTTTCGGACAGAGACTGGCCATAGGGGGAAGTTTAATGCACGCCGTTCACAGGTTCATATCTGCTGGAGTAGTGATGATCGTGGCCGCGCTCGCCTCCGCATGCACGACGGCCCCCAACCACAATCCGGCTGATAACTACTATAGTCCTCGAACGTCAGTGAACCCGGCTTGCGACGCTGGATTTAGACCGACAAACAACTGGACCTGCAGTTACTAGACTAACTTCACGCCAAGCTGATGGTTCATCACACCGGCATCGCTACCGGGCAGTTCAATCATGCGATGCCGCAAGCGCAATCGAATCCGCGACCTCGATGCAGCGATCGGATAGGGTGGCGGTGGCGACGCGCAGGTAGTTTCCCGGCAGCACCGAGAATTTCGCGCCTGGATGTACGGCAATCCCGCGTGCGGCAAGCGTGACCATCGCGAACGGCTCGGAGGATACCGGCACCCAGGCGGACAGGCCGGCGCCATGCGCGGCGTTGATGTTTCGGTCGCGCAATGCCTGCACCAGATCGTAGCGGCGCTGCGCATAGATCGCCCGCGCCGTGCGCACTGTCTCTTGCGTGGCCGGATCGCGGATCAGCCACGCGCCCGCCGCCTGCAGGATGCGGCTCGTCCAGCCGGCGCTGAAGCTTCGGAACGACTGGATCTGCTCGACGATCGCTCGCGAACTGGAGAGCGCCGCCAGGCGCAGATCCGGCCCGTGGGTCTTCGAGAAGGAAAATATATGGATCACCCGGTCCGGGAAGATATCTCCCATCGATTGTCTTGGCGCATCGGAAATATCGCCGACGCCATCATCTTCCACGATCAGCGTATCGGCATCGCGCAGGACGTCGGCCAGGCTTTGCATGCGCGCGGCAGTCACCGTCTGGCCGGTGACCGAATGGATGCGCGGTTGGAATATGAAAGCGACAGGGCGATAGGCCATCGCCTGGCGCAAGGACGAGGGCAGGGGGCCCTCATGGTCGCACTCGACCGGAATGATGCGAGCGCCGCGATCTTCGAGGATATCAAGCAGACGCATGGCAGTAGGGTTCTCGATCGCTACTGCGGCGCCGGGCATGACAAGCGCATGCATCAGCGTGTAGACGGCGTTGTAGCCGCCGTTGGTGGCTAGAAACGCCTCGGGCTCATAGGGCCAGGTCTCTCTCACTGCCGCTTCGAGCTCGGGCAGAATGCGGTTGCGCTCATAGCTGTTCAGGTTCTCGGCCGATGCGCCATAGACCATGGCCTCCTCAAGCTTCGGCAGAAGCGTAACGTCGGGAACGGCCGCCGTCAGGTTCAGCACGTCCGCGCCGTAGTTGCCGGAACTCGCCAGCCGCTCCGGTTTCGCGACAAAGCGATCGCCGCTCACCCATGTGCCGTTACGCCCGCGACCGCTGATGATCTTCTGGCGCCGCAATTCGCTCCACGCCTCGGAGATCGTCGCCGGGCTTATCCCGAGCGCAAACGCCAGATCCCGAATGGCCGGCAGCTTGGTGCCGACGGGAAGCGCGCCGCCCCTGATCAGGGCGCTGGTCTCGAGCGCGATCCCGCGAATCGTCCGATCGGTTATTTTTTGGGCAAACCAGTTCGCATCCCGACTATCGCTCATTTTTTGCCCCATATTTAATGTTCAATAACGTAATAACATTTGATCAGTCTTATTTGAACATTTAACGATGCGCCAGACAAGAAATTTTGAGAGTGAATGCAGATGCCGATCACAATCCGCCTTGCCCTTCGCGACTGGGACTACATGACCCCTCTCATTCTCGGCGACGTCTCGTCGTCGAAGCTGGACGTCAGGGTCGAGCGCATCGGCACCCTGGTCTCGCATGTCGGCAAGAGCGACACCTGCGACGCCGCCGAAATGTCCTTCAGCCGCTACACCCAGCTGCGCTACGACGGCGATCACAGCGTCGTCGGCATTCCGAACTTCATCATGCGCGGTTTCCGCCATCGCTGCGTCATCACCATGAAGGACAGCCCGATCACCGAGCTGTCGCAGCTTGCAGGCAAACGCATCGGCGTCACCGGCTGGCGCGACTCGGGCAACACCTGGACGCGCGCCGCCGTGCGCCGTGAAGGCGTTCAGGTCGAGGACGCGATGTGGTATGCCGGCCGCCTGACCGAGGCCCATCCGATCGTCGATCGGCTCGACGGCTTCGGCCGCCCCGGCCTGATCGAAGCCGCTCCCGGCGAACGCCCGATGGTCGACCTCTTGCGCGAAGGCCAGCTCGACGCGATCTTTACCCCGTTCATGCCGGATGGCTATTTTGCCAATGGTTCACCTTTCCGGCAGGTTCTTTCTGATTTCCGTGGTGCCGAGCGTCGATATTTCGACGAGGTGGGATATGTACCCGGCATGCACCTCATCGGCATCAAGGCGGAGATCGTGGAAGAGAACCCCTGGATCATTGCAGAGCTCAGCCAGCTGATCGAGGAATCGCAGCGCATGTGGCTGAACAAGCGCCGCAAATATGCAGACACCTCGCCGTGGATGTTCGACGAGCTCCTGAAGACCTCCCTCGAACTCCCTGCGAACTGGGATGAAAACGGTCTTGCCGCCAACGAGAAGATGATCGCCGATTTCTCGGCCGAGCTGCACGCCCAGGGCATTCTTGCTCGCGAGATGACGCCGCTGGAACTCTTCCCGTTCGACGCCGACGGCAGCCGTACGGGGACCACCGCCTAACCACATGCAACCACGACAGCATTAATAAGGGGAATGAACATGTTGCTGAAGAAAATGACCTACCTCGTCCTGGCAAGCGCCGTGGCCACCAGCGCCGCGATGGCAGAGGACGCCGCCTTGCCGAAGCCGGCGCTCAACGCCGCGCTGCATGACAAGCTGCCCGACGCGATCAAGACCTCGGGCAAGATGATATCAGTCAACAACGGGTCGTTCCCTCCCTACGAAATCGTCACAGGCACCGTCATGACCGGCGCCAGCGCCGATCTGACCGAAGCCCTGAGCGCCGTCCTCGGCGTCAAGATCGAGCATGAAACGGTCGGCGGTCTGCCCGCCCTGCTCGCCGGCGTCAACTCGGGCCGCTACCAGTTCGCCTTCGGTCCCGTCGGTGACTACAAGGACCGCGAAGCATCCAACGACTTTGTCGACTGGGTGCAGGAATTCGTCGTCTTCGCGACCGTGAAGGGCAATCCGAAGGGCATCACCTCGCTTGATACGGCCTGTGGCCAGCGCATCTCGGTCATGGCCGGCGGCTCTGCCGAGCGCGTGATCAAGACCCAGTCGGACAAGTGCAAGGCCGATGGCAAGAGCGCGGTCGAAGTCCAGTCCTACACCGACCAGCCAAGCTCGATCCTCGCCGTGCGCTCCAAGCGTGCCGACGCCTTCTTCTCCTCGCAGGCGCCGCTCACCTATTTCGTCAGCCAGGCCAATGGCCAGCTCGAACTGACCGGCGTCGGCCAGAAGAACGGCTTCGAGGACATCTTCCAGGGCGCCGTCGTTCCCAAGGGTTCGCCGCTCGGTCCTATCCTGATCGACGCCATCAAGGTACTGATGGCCGACGGCAGCTATGCCGCGATCATGAAAAAGTGGGGCCTTGAGAACAACATGATCAAGGAACCCGGTCTCAACCTCGGCGGACAGCTTCCCAAATGAGCACCAACACCACGACCAATGCACCGCCTTCGGGCGGTGCTGACTTCCGCGACGTCGTTACCGCGCATACGCCGTTCAGAACGGGACGCCTCGTTCTCTGGGCGATCATCGCCATCGTCGTCATCGATTTCGTCTGGATCGTCGCCAACAACGAGAATTTCGGTTGGCCGGTCGTTGCCCAATATTTCTTCGATCCGACGGTCATCAGCGGCCTCTATGTGAGCCTCGGTCTGACCGTCATCGCGATGATCCTCGGTGTCGCGCTCGGCCTGATCATCGCGATCATGCGCATGTCGAACGACCGGCTGGCGAGCGGCTTTGCCTCGTTGTTCATCTGGTTCTTCCGCGGCACGCCGCTGCTGGTACAGCTGATCTTCTGGTACAACATGTCGACGCTGTTTCCGCAGCTGTCGATATCAGTTCCGTTCGGCCCCTCGCTCATCAGCTGGGACACCAACGCGGTGATCACGCCGATGACGGCAGCCATCGTGGGCCTCGCGCTCAACGAAGCCGCCTACATGGCTGAGATCATTCGTGGTGGCCTTCTCTCTGTCGATCGCGGCCAGGCTGAAACTGCCGAAGCCTTCGGTATGACCAAGGGTAGGGCACTCTGGCGGATCATCATTCCGCAGGCGATGCGCTCGATCGTTCCGCCAACCGGCAACCAGCTGATCAGCATGATCAAGGCGACGTCTCTCGTCAGCGTCATCGCCATGGCCGATCTGCTCTACTCCGTGCAGTCGATCTACAACCGCACCTTCGAGATCGTTCCGATGTTGCTGGTCGCCGTCATCTGGTACCTGCTCATCACCTCGGTGCTCAATATCGGCCAAAGCTACATCGAAGCCTATTATGGCCGTAGCGAACGCCGCAACGGCGCGACCGCCAAGCCGGCCGCCGTCGCCGCTGCAGAGGAGGCAAGCCATTGACCGCCGTCTCCAATACCAAGCCGCTGGTTCAGGCGCGCAATGTCCACAAGTCCTTCGATCATCTCGAAGTGCTCAAGGGCATCGATATCGACATCATGCCGGGCGAAGTCGTCGTCGTCCTCGGACCTTCGGGCTCGGGAAAGTCGACCTTCCTGCGCTGTATCAACCACCTCGAGTCCATTCAGAAAGGCTACATCGAGGTGGATGGCGAGCAGATCGGTTACCGCCTGCGCAACGACCGACTGGAGCGGCTTTCGCCCAATGGCATCGCCCGCCAGCGCCGCAAGATCGGCATGGTGTTCCAGCAGTTCAACCTCTATCCGCACATGACGGTACTGCAGAACATCATCGAGGCGCCCGTTGGCGTCCACGGCGAAAAGCGCAAGGACGCGATCGAGAACGCCAAGCAGCTGTTGCAGCGTGTCGGCCTGTCGGAGAAGGCGGATGCCTATCCCCGCCAGCTCTCGGGTGGCCAGCAGCAGCGCGTGGCGATCGCCCGAGCACTCGCGATAAAGCCGAAGCTGATGCTCTTCGACGAGCCGACTTCGGCACTCGATCCCGAACTCGTCGGTGAAGTGCTGGCGACGATGCGCGATCTCGCCAGACAGGGCCTGACGATGATCGTCGTCACCCACGAAATCGGCTTTGCCCGCGAGGCGGCCGACCGGGTGGTGTTCATGGACGGCGGCGTCGTCGTCGAGCAGGGCAAGCCCGAGGATGTGATCGGCAATCCGCAGCATCCGCGCACGCAGGCCTTCCTGTCGCGCTTTCTCTGACGTCCAGCTCATCCGGCGCAACGCCGCCCATGATGCAATCGAAGACCCGGCCGGCCCTGTCATGGGGCCGGTAGCGGACCACGCATGCAAAGAATTGGAACGGACATGACCATCGACAACGATTTCGCCCGCCTTTCGGATTTCGAGCCCATGGACGCCGAACTGCGCGCCATCCGCCAGCATCTGCACGCCCATCCCGAACTCTCGTTCGAAGAGACGGAAACCGCCCGCTTCGTCGCCGACAAGCTCGAGGGCTGGGGCTATGAGGTGACGCGCAATGTCGGTGGCCACGGCGTCGTCGCCCGCATGACGCAGGGTGCCGGCAAGAAGAGCGTCGCCATCCGCGCCGACATGGACGCGCTGCCGATCACCGAGCAGACCGGCAAGCCCTATGCCAGCCAGGTGCCGGGCAAGATGCATGCCTGCGGCCACGACGGCCACACGACCGTGCTCCTGGGCGCTGCCGAATATCTGGCGCGTACCCGCAAATTCAACGGTACGGTCAACCTGATCTTCCAACCCGCCGAAGAGGCCGGCGGCTTCAGTGGTGCCCAGGCGATGATCGATGACGGCCTGTTCGAACGCTTCCCGTTCGACGCCATCTTCGGCCTGCACAATCATCCCGGCGCGCCGGAGGGTAGCTGGCTGATGCGTTCTGGCCCGCTGATGGCCGCCGCCGACACCGTCGAGATCACCATCACAGGCAAGGGCGGCCACGCCTCGCGTCCGCATCTGACGATCGATCCCATCGTCATCGCCGCCAACCTCGTCGTTTCGCTGCAATCGGTCATCTCGCGCAATGTCGATCCGACACAGACAGCTGTCGTCACCGTCGGCGCTATCCATGCCGGCGAAGTCGCCAACGTCATTCCCGAGAGCGCCAAGATGCTGATCACGGTGCGCTCCTTCGATCCGAAGGTGCGCGAGATTCTCGAGAAGCGCATCCGCACACTGACCACGTCGCTCGTCGAAGGCTTTGGCGCGACAGTCGAGATCGACTACGCCTATGGCAACCCGGTCGTCGTCAACTCCGAAAAGGAAACCGAGTTCGCCCGCATGGTGGCCGAGGAGCTTGTTGGTGAAGGCAATGTCGCGCTGTGCCCGCTTATCCCGGGAAGCGAGGACTTCTCGCACTTCCTCCAGCACAAGCCGGGCAGCTTCCTGCGCCTCGGCAACGGCATGAACTCGGCGATCCTGCACAGCGCCAAATACGATTTTGCCGACGATAGCCTGACGGCCGGCGCGGCAATGTGGGCGCGTCTTACCGAACGTTACCTCGACGAGTAAGCGTCCGGCATCGAATTCTCCCAAGAAACGAAGAAGGGGCGCCCGAACCGGCGCCCCTTCTTTTATGTCATGCAGTCCGCGGCGCGGATGCGCCGTCGGCCGGAAATTCCACTATTGGTTGGGCGAGCCGGCGGATTTGTCCGCGGCAACCTGGGTCTGTGCCATCGCCTTCACGAGCGCCACGATCTTTTCGCGCAGCTGCGTGTCCGTGATCTTGATGAACGCCTTGTTGAGCGCGAGCCCTTCCTTGGAATGCAGGAATTCCGCGACCGGGTCGGTCGTCGCCGTCAGATCGAGACCCGCGAGCGACAGGGGCTCGGACGGATCCTGCTGAAAGAAGAAACTTGGCGTGGTGTTCAGAACCTCGGCGATACGCTGCAATCGGCTTGCGCCGATCCGGTTCATTCCCTTTTCGTACTTCTGCACCTGCTGGAACGTCACGCCGATCTGCTCGGCCAACCTTTCCTGGCTTAGTCCCAGCAACTGCCTGCGCATTCTGACTTGGGAACCCACATAGCTATCGATTGCATTCGGTGTCTTTGCATTCATCCTGTATTTCCTATGCCGGAATCAAAGCGAAACAGTCCCCGGCAAACCGGCTCTATCCAGCAACAACAGTTTGTCTTAGCAAGCGATCAAATTCAACCTCAGGATTATGACGATAAGGTGATCTGTGCGCAGAAAGCCCGAATATGCGCTCTATGCGTGCGTTCCGCTTAATCTCTACCGCCAAAGCGGATCGGCCGGATCACACGGTGGACAATCTTCAGCGTCCGGTCGGGCTGGATCATGTAGGTTTCCTCGACCTCCTGCCCGTACTGGTCGATGAAGCTGTGCGGGAAGGTGGAGCCGATCGGCGACTTGGTGAGTTTCGTCCGAGGCTGGCCACTGTAGATGATGCTGCCGGGGATCGGCGTGAGACCGGGCGCGGAATAGTCCTTGCCCGTTGTGCATCCGGCCATGAGAACCAGCGCGACAATCGCAACCACAGTCCGTTTCATCGCACCCTCACATATTCGCTTCGCCTATCTCGTGCATATATGGTCACGGCTTGGAATGGACAGGCGATACCGGCTTATCGCGAATGTTTTTTGATGACGGCGCCGCCGCCATCAGGTCATGCGCCTAGAGCAGCTCGCGTTTCGCCAGATTGGCCATGAGCGCGCGGATGCCGAAGGTCCAGGGCTGGCAGTCGTTCGAGCGGCGCACCGTGTTGACGAGCGAGCCGAGCCCGGCCGACGAAATCTCCACGACATCCCCGATCTTGTGGGTGAAACCCTGGTTCGGCGCGTCGCGGTCCTGTGTCGGTGCAAACAGCGTTCCGAGAAACAGCATGAAGCCATCGGGATACTGGTGATGCGCGCCGCAGGTCTGGCGGACGAGATCGGTCGGATCGCGGCTGATCTTCGACATCGAGCTCTTGCCGTGAAGCACGAAACCGTCTTCGCCGGTTACCTTCAGATCGAGTTCCGCGTTGCGCACGGCGTCGAGATCGAAGCTTTCGTCGAGCAGGCGGATGAAGGGGCCGATGGAGCAGGAGGCGTTGTTGTCCTTCGCCTTCCCGAGCAGCAGCGCCGAGCGTCCCTCGACGTCGCGAAGGTTGACGTCATTGCCGAGTGCTACGCCCCTGATCTCGCCGCGGCTGTTGACGGCGAGTACGATTTCCGGCTCCGGATTGTTCCAGGTCGAAACCGGATGCAGCCCGACATCGGCACCCCAGCCGACGGAGGAGAGCACCGGAGCCTTGGTGAAGACTTCCGCATCCGGGCCGATACCGACCTCGAGATATTGCGACCACATGCCTTCCTCGATCAGCGCCTCCTTGACTTTCGCTGCCTCGGGCGACCCGGCCTTCAGATTGTTGAGGCTGCCACCGATCAGTGTACTCACTCGCTCGCGGATCGCGGCTGCCCGATCCGCGCTGCCGGCCGCCTTTTCCTCGATCACCCGCTCGATCATCGACTGCGCGAAAGTGACGCCACAGGCCTTGATTGCCTGCAGGTCGACCGGCGCCAGCAGATAGGGGTGCGACGCATCCGGCGTCCCCTTGCTGTTTTCGGCGATACTCTCGAGCGTTCCAAGCGATTTTCCGGCGGCCGAGCGGACGAAAGCCACGAGATCAGGTCTCTCCAGAAGCGCGCTCACCGTGGCCACGTCCTTCGAGGTGATATCGATCACCTGTTGATCGCGGATCGTCACGATGCTGGGGCCCTCAGCGGCAGGATTCCAGACGCGGCCAACGAACAAGCCACCCGAAGCGGCGGCGTCGAGAAGGGTATAAGGCATGATAATCTTCCGTCACGCGAGCGATGGACGCGCTCTATGAGCCAGGGGATGTGCCGCCCTCCAACCTAGCGGCAGCAAAATCGATCACATTCGCCGACGCCGGGCAAGGCCGGAACGCGGGCGAATGATCGCCTATCCGCGAAAACGCTTATCGACCGGCGCCTTTCCTGACCCCGGCCGATAACATTCGTCGCTAGTGGTTGTCGCGCGGGATACCCTTGGTCTGGGCGATCCGCTGATACTTCACCGCCGGCTCCAGCACAGCGCCGGTTTCCATCTGCCCGACATAGGAGCGCTGGATTTCCTGCCACGGCGTCTGGCTTTCCGGATAGACATAGCCGCCGGCCGCGACTAGTTCCGCGCGGCGCTTGGCGATCTCCTCGTCGCTGATCAGGATGTTGGCAGTTCCTTTCTTCAGATCGATCCGCACCTGATCGCCCGTCTGCAGGATCGCAAGGC
This sequence comes from Hyphomicrobiales bacterium, assembly GCA_900472605.1. Taxonomy (GTDB): domain Bacteria; phylum Pseudomonadota; class Alphaproteobacteria; order Rhizobiales; family Rhizobiaceae; genus Rhizobium. Next base: position 337,355 of record UCJD01000012.1, read on the forward strand.
CGCCACCGGCGGCTGCTTCCGGCGAGGCGTTGAGGATCGATGGCGACCCCGATGTGCCGGACTGGCGGCCGTCGCCGACGCAGGGAAGAGACGAGATGCCCTGCTTCAGCAAATAATCCGGCGCCCGCATGTTGACGACTTCGGCAGCACCCGGATAGCCGATCGGCCCGGCACCGCGCATGAACAGGATCGTCGAGGCATCAATCGCCAGTGACGGATCGTCGATCCGGTGGTGGTAATCCTCCGGCCCGTCGAACACCACGGCACGGCCTGTGAAGGCCTCGGGGTCGGCGGGGTTTGAGAGATACCGGTCGCGGAATTCCGGCGAGATGACGCTGGTCTTCATGATCGCCGAAGAGAACAGATTGCCCTTCAAGACGCGGAAGCCGGCACGCTCCTTCAGCGGCCGGTCGAAGGGACGGATGACCTTCTCATCCTCGATCATCGAAGCCGTATAGTTCTCGCCGACGGTCTTGCCGTTGACGGTCATGGCGCCGGTATTGAGGTGATCGTGCTTGATCAACTCGCCCATGACGGCGGGAACGCCGCCGGCGTGATAATAGTCCTCGCCGAGATATTCGCCGGCCGGCTGCAGGTTGACGAGCAGCGGGATCTCTTCGCCATAGGTCTGCCAGTCATCGACCGTGAGTTCGACGCCGACATGGCGGGCCAGTGCGTTCAGGTGGATCGGCGCGTTGGTCGAGCCGCCGATCGCCGAGTTGACCTTGATCGCGTTGATGAAGGCCTCCTTGGTCAGGATGTCGGACGGCTTCAGATCCTCGCGGACCATCTCGACGATGCGCAGGCCGGTCTCATAGGAAATTTCCTGGCGGTCGCGATAGGGGGCAGGGATGGCGGCGGCACCCGGCAGCTGCATGCCGAGTGCTTCGGCGAGTGAATTCATCGTCGTCGCGGTGCCCATCGTGTTGCAATAGCCGGTGGAGGGGGCAGACGAGGCGACGAGCTTGACGAAGCCCTGGTAGTCGATCTCGCCGCGCGCCATCATCTCGCGCGCCTTCCAGACGATCGTGCCGGAGCCGGTGCGTTCGCCGCGGAACCAGCCATTCAACATCGGGCCGACGGACAACGCGATCGCGGGGATGTTCACCGTTGCCGCGGCCATGAGACAGGCCGGTGTGGTCTTGTCGCAGCCGATCGTCAGCACGACGCCATCGAGCGGATAGCCGTAGAGAACTTCGACGAGGCCAAGATAGGAGAGGTTGCGGTCGAGGCCGGCGGTCGGGCGCTTGCCGGTTTCCTGGATCGGATGGACAGGAAACTCGATGGCGATCCCGCCGGCATCGCGGATGCCTTCGCGGACGCGCTTGGCAAGTTCGATATGGTGGCGGTTGCAGGGAGACAGGTCGGAGCCGGTCTGCGCGATGCCGATGATCGGGCGCCCGGATTGCAGCTCTTCCTGGCTGAGACCGAAGTTCATGTAGCGCTCGAGGTAGAGCGCGGTCATATCCGGATTGGCAAGGTTGTCGAACCAGGCCCTGGAGCGAAGCTGCGGCTTGGTATCATCTTGTGGAGCGGGTGTTTTCTCTACCACGGTCATTTTCCTCCGGGTTTGCTGCGGTATCGTCATGAATTGAGCCGATCGGTTCAGCCAAGTGTCGACGGCAAGAATGGCGGATTGTCGGCAAACGAAGTGGCCCTCCTCAAGGCCGGCAACGTTTACGGAAAAAGTTCAGGCGGGAACGTATTGCGAAACGGAGCGCGCGTCACGGCGAAAATCCGAAGGCGACATGCCGGCGATGTGGCGGAAGGATTTGTTGAAGGCGCTGATCGAGCCGAAGCCGCTATCCATCGCCACCTGCAGCACATTCGCCTCCTCGTTCATCAGCATCGCCTGGGCGCGCGACAGCCTCAGCAGGTTGACGTATTTGCTGAGCGTCATGCCCGTCGTCTTCTTGAAGAGGTTCATCGCGTATTTCGGATGCAGGTCGGCGGCGCGGGCGATATCGACCGAATCGATCTCGTGCAGGAAGTTGCCGGCGATGAAATCGCACATGCGCGCCACGCTGCGCGAGGATTGCGGATAGGCCTGCTCGACGTCATCAGTCGCAGACAGTCCGTTCGGCGCCAGCATTGAATAGGGGTCGAGCACGATCCGCTCGATCCTGAGCAACATCTCCTCGACGGCATGCTGCGCCTTGGCGGGGTCGCCGGATTTTGCATAGGCCACCCAGCGCGGGAAGTTCTCGACATCGGCGGCATCGGTGGCGGACGTGAATAGAATCTCGCCCTTCATAAGCCGGCTCGAAATGTTGATCGGCAGCCGCATGCGGAAGAAATAGACCAGCGGCAGATGGCCGCCGGCGTAAATCGAATCGTCGCTGCTCTTGTCCATCTGGTGCGGCTGTCCGCCCCAGAACAGGCACATGTCGCCGGCCTTCATGGCGATCTCCTGGCCGTTTAGCCGGTAATGCACCTCACCGCGCATGATGTAGTTCAGCTCCACCTGCACATGCCAATGCGGCATGAGCATCCTGGGCGGATGGTTGTGGAACATCTGGAGTGCCGTCGGCAATCCCTCGATGCTGCTCGCTCCCGGCTGATAGACAGCCCTGTGTTCGATCTTACTTTCCGCCAAATCCATGTTCCCTTTTTAGGAGACAGCGGCTCCCTTGTGGTTAGTGTAGCCACGTTCGCTAAGGGACGGCAATTGAAAAGGGAGGATTTTCAATGCGCTTCAAACTTATCGGTGCAACCGCTGCTGTTGCACTTCTTGCATCCGGCTCCGCATTCGCGCAGTCCGCCAATCTCACCATCTGGAGCTGGAACGTCGCCGCATCGGCGCTGAAATCCACGCTGGAAGGCTTCAACAAGCTGCATCCGGATATCAAGGTCACCGTGGAAGACCTTGGAAATCAACAGGTTTTCGACAAGATGCTGGCAGCATGTGCTGCCGGCGGCGAGGGTCTGCCTGACATCGTTACGGTCGAGAATTTCGAGGCCGAAATCTTCTGGAATCGATTCCCGGATTGCTTCGCTAACCTGAAGGATCTCGGTTACAACGCTGATATTCAAGCGAAATTCCCCGAGTTCAAGCGCACGGAGCTGGAAGTGGGCGACGTCGCCTATGCGATGCCTTGGGATTCCGGTCCGGTCGCCGTCTTCTACCGTCGCGACTTCTATGAAAAGGCTGGCGTCGATCCGGCATCGATCAAGAGCTGGGACGATTTTATTGCTGCCGGCAAGAAAATCTCTGCCGCCAATCCAGGCGTCGTGATGGCGCAGGCCGACTTCAACGGCGACAGCGAATGGTTCCGCATGATCTCCAACGAGCAGGGCTGCGGCTACTTCTCTACGGATGGCCAGAACATCACCATCAACCAGCCCGCTTGCGTCGCCACCCTTGAAAAGGTCAAGGAGATGAAGGATGCCGGCACGCTGACGGCTGCCGGCTGGGACGAGAAGATCCAGGCCAACACCGCCGGCAAGGCCGCCAGCCAGATGTATGGCGGCTGGTATGAAGGTACCGTTCGCTCCGGCTCGTCCGATCTCTCCGGCAAGTGGGGCGTCTACATGATGCCGAGCCTGACGCCTGACGGCCCGCATGCGGCCAACCTCGGCGGCTCGTCGCTGGCGATCGCTGCCAACTCTGCCAACAAGGAAGCTGCCTGGACCTACGTCGACTACGCGCTCGGCACCAATGAAGGCCAGGTCGCGATGCTGAAGTCCTTCGGCCTCGTGCCGTCGCTGCTGTCGGCCGTCCAGGACCCGTTCGTCAACGAGGCGCAGCCCTATTGGGGCGGCCAGAAGGTCTGGGCCGATATTCTCTCGACCCTGCCGAAGATCAAGCCGAGCCGCGGCACGCAGTTCCAGACGGATGCTGACGCCATCTACAAGGCAACCCAAACCAAGTATTTCGCTGGCGGCTACCCCGATGCGAAGACGGCGCTCGACGATGCCGCCAAGCAGATCGAGACCGCCACCGGCCTTCCCATTGCGGAATGAGTGACGATGCCGGGCACCCTCTCGGTGCCCGGCATTAATCCCCCAAGGAAACAGCCCTGGGGATGCTCGCTTCGACTTTGAGGAGAATGAAATGCCGATCCGAAACCGGAGCGCATATTTTTTTCTTGCGCCCTATCTGCTCGTCTTCGCCACTTTCTGGCTATGGCCTATCATCAGTTCATTTCTGATCTCGTTTCAGAATACGCGTGTAAACCCCTGGAAATTCAGTGCTTCCGTTAATTGGGGGCGCCTAATCGGCGACCCGGCTTTCTACAACGCACTCTACAACACGCTAATCATCCTGGTGATCCAGGTGCCGGTCATGATCGCGCTTGCGACACTGATGGCCGTGCTGTTGAACTCGCCGCTGCTCAAGGCGCGCCCGCTCTATCGCTTCGCCTTCTTCGCGCCCGTCGTCGTCGGCGAGGTCGCCTATGCGGCGGTGTTCCGGCTGATGTTCAGCATCGACTTCGGCATCGTCAACAAGCTGATTACTTCGGTCGGCCTGTCTGCTGTCTCGTGGTTCGACAACGCCAATGCCGCCATGGCGCTCGTCATCATCGCCGTCACCTGGCGCTGGGCCGGCTACAACGCCATCATCCTGCTCGCCGGCCTGCAGTCGATCCCCGACGACGTCTACGAGGCGGCAACGCTCGACAAGGTGTCGAAGACCAAGCAGTTCATCCACATCACCCTTCCTTTGCTGAAGCCGATCATTCTCTTCTGCGTCATCCTGTCTGTCATCGGCACGATGCAGCTCTTCGCCGAACCCTTCCTGATCACCAATCGCGGTGGTCCCGGCGGTGGGACCGAGACGCTCGGCCTGCTGCTCTATCGCCAGGGCTTTCTGTCGCTGAACTTCGGCTACGCCTCGGCGATCGCCTACACCATGGCCATTCTCGCCATCACCATCTCGCTTCTCAATCTGTGGGTCGGGAGGGAGCAGAAATGAAATCCAAGTCCCAATCCAAAACGCTGCAGACCGTGATGCTGCACGTTGTCCTCACGCCGCTGGCGATCGTCTGGCTGTTTCCGATCTGGATGATGTTCGTCTTTTCGACCATGCCCGACTACGGCATCTTCAGCCCCGAGATCGTCTTGTGGCCATCGACCAATTTCGTCGAGAACTTCAAGAACCTGCAGGCCGACACCGATTTCGTCCGGGCCATGTTCATCTCGGTCGTGGTTGCCTCCGTCTACACGTTCCTGTCTGTGCTGCTGACGTCCATGGCGGGCTGGGCGTTGGCGCGCTATCGCTTCATCGGCCGCTCGGTGGTCATCGCCATCATTCTCGGCACCATCACACTGCCGTTCGCAGTCGTCGTTATTCCGCAGTTCATCATGGTGGCGCGCGAGTTCAAGCTCGCCAACACCTGGGTGGCGCTGATCGTGCCGCCGCTGTTCAACTCGCTCGGTGTGCTCTTCATGCGCCAGGCCTTCTCGATGATGCCTGCGGAACTGTTCGACGCCGCCCGCGTCGAGGGCGTGAAGGAGCGCCAGATCTTTCTGAGGATCGCGCTGCCGCTGGCCCGTCCGACGATGGCGGCGCTGTCAATCATTCTCTTCCTCGCATCATGGAACAACTACCTCTGGCCGCTGCTCATCAATTCCAAGCCCGGAATGATGACGGCACCTGTGGCGCTCGGATCGCTGATCGGTCTCACCAAGGTTTCATGGGGCGGCATCATGGCCGGCGCCATGTTGCTCACCGCGCCGATCCTCGTGGTCTTCGTGTTCCTGCAACGTCACTTCATCGCTGGCATCTCGGCCGGCGCAGTCAAATAGTCGGGGAACGCCTGATGTCAGAACTTTCACTCAAGAACGTGGTCAAGCGCTTCGGCGCGCTCGAGATCATCCATGGCGCCAACCTCGAGGTGAAGGACGGCGAGTTCGTCGTCTTCGTCGGCCCGTCCGGCTGCGGCAAGTCCACGCTGCTCCGGATGATCGCCGGACTGGAGGATATTTCCGGCGGCGAGATCAACATCGGCGGCAAGGTCGTCAACGATGTCGAGCCTGCCGATCGCGGCATCGCCATGGTCTTCCAGTCCTATGCGCTCTATCCGCACATGACGGTCGAGCAGAACCTGAGCTTCGGCCTGCGCATGAACGGCAATCCGAAGGAAGACACCGAAAAGCGCGTGCAGCATGCTGCCAACATCCTGCAGATCAACGAGCTGATGCAGCGGCGTCCGAAGCAGCTCTCCGGCGGCCAGCGCCAGCGCGTGGCGATCGGTCGCGCCATCGTGCGCGAGCCTCAGGTGTTCCTGTTCGACGAACCGCTGTCGAACCTCGACGCCGAACTGCGCGTGCAGATGCGTGTCGAGATATCCAGGCTGCACAAGCAGCTCGGCACCACGATGATCTACGTCACACACGACCAGACGGAAGCGATGACGCTGGCCGACAAGATCGTCGTGCTCAGGGCCGGCAATATCGAGCAGGTCGGCGCGCCGCTCGATCTCTACGACGACCCCGCCAACCAGTTCGTCGCCGGTTTCGTCGGCTCGCCGAAGATGAATTTTCTCAAGGCCACGGTTGTCGAAACCGGCACGGGCACGGCGACGATTGCGATTGTCGGCGAAGACAAGGTCCGCCTGACGTTGCCGGTCAGCGCCGCAGTGCAGAAGGGTGCCGATGTGACGCTCGGCATCCGGCCGGAGCATTTCAGCGATGCGGGGCAGGGCGATACCGATCTCACGGTCACTGTCGATGTCGCCGAACACCTCGGCAACACCAGCTACATCTACGCCACCACGACAAATGGCCAGCAGATGATCATCGAACGCCCGGAATCGCGCAACGCCGGAGAGCGGGACACACTGACGGTCGGGCTCACGGCAAAACGCGTCTTCCTGTTCGACAGCGCGGGCAAACGCCTGCGCTGAGCAATTTTCCATCCCAAGACTTGAACCTAGACTGACATGAAAGAAGAGGACTTTTCCATGAGTTCAGATCAACCGATCCGCTGGGGCATCATCGGCCCGGGCACCATCGCGCGCACTTTCGCCGACGGCATCGCGCATTCGCGCACCGGCAAGCTCGCAGCTATCGCCACCCGCAATCCCGAAAAGCCTGATCTTGCCGAGAACTTCCCCGGCGCCCGTATCGTCAAGGGATACGAGGCGCTGTTGCAGGATAGCGAGATCGACGCCGTCTACATCGCCGTGCCGCACACAGGCCACGCCGAATGGGCGATCAAGGCGATCCGCGCGGGCAAGCATGTGCTCGTGGAAAAGCCGATCGCGCTGACGTCTTTCGATGCCGAGGCGATCTATCACGAGGCGAAGAAGGCCGGCGTCTTTGCCGGCGAGGCGTTCATGTACCGCGTGCACCCACAGACCGCCAAGATCGTTGAGTTGGTCACATCCGGTGCGATCGGCACGGTGCGCATCATCCGCTCCAGCTTCGGCTTCAACATGGGTACCTTCCGGCCCGAACACCGGCTGTTCGCCAACGAGACGGCCGGCGGCGGCATTCTCGATGTCGGCGGTTATCCGGTATCCATGGCGCGGCTGATTGCGGGTGCCGCCGAAGGCAAGCCGTTCGTCGAGCCGGAGAAGGTCGCGGGCGTCGGCCATCTCGGCCAGTCCGGCGTCGACGAGTGGGCGTCGGCCGTTCTGAAGTTCCCCGGTGGCATCATCGCCGAGGTCTCGTGCTCGATCATGGCCAACCAGGACAACACGCTGCGCATCATCGGCTCGGAAGGGCGCATCGAGGTCAAGGACTTCTGGTTCGCCTCCGGCCACAAGGGCGGTACCGGCAAGATCGAGCTCTTCAAGGGCAACGAACAGCAGACGATCGAGGTAAAAGAAGAGCGCTGGCTCTATTCCTTCGAGGTTGACGCGGCCGGCGACGCCATCCGCGCCGGGCAGAAGGAATTCGCGGCACCCGGCATGGGCTGGGCCGATTCGATCGGCAATCTCCGGGTACTCGATCAGTGGCGCGCCTCGATCGGCCTCGAATACAGCGTCGAGAAGGCCGACAAGCGCACGGCGAACCTCGCAGGTAGCCCTGTCACATACGGCAACAGCATCCCGAAGCGTACGATCCCCGGCATTTCCAAGCCCGCTTCTGCTGTCACGCTCGGTTTCGAGTTCTTCCCGAACTTCGCGGCAGCATCGCTGACGCTCGACGCCTTCTACGAAGCCGGCGGCAATGTCTTCGACACCGCCTTCGTCTATGGCGGCGGCAAGACGGAGAGCATCTTCGGCGACTGGCACACCAGCCGCAACGTGCCGCGGGAGGAGATCGTGCTGATCGGCAAGGGCGCGCACTCGCCGCTGGTTTACCCCGATGTCATCGCCAAGCAGCTCGACCAGTCGCTCAACCGGCTGAAGACCGATTACGTCGACATCTACTTCATGCACCGCGACAACCCCGAGGTGCCGGTTGGCGAATTCGTCGATGCCATGGATGCCGAGGTCAAGCGCGGCCGCATCCGCGGCATCTTCGGCGGCTCGAACTGGACGCGCGAGCGGATGGACGAGGCGGCGGCCTATGCGGCGAAGAACGGCAAGGCGGCGCCGGCGGCCCTTTCCAACAACTTCTCGCTGGCTGAAATGCTTGATCCGATCTGGGCCGGTTGCGTGACTTCGTCCACCGACGAGTGGAAGACCTGGCTTAACGAGCGGCAGGTGCCGAACTTCGCCTGGTCCAGCCAGGGCCGTGGCTTCTTCACCGACCGCGCCGGCCGCGACAAGCACGACGACGAGGAAATCGTCCGTTGCTGGTATTCCGATCGCAACTTCGTGCGCCGTGACCGCGCCATCGAGCTTGCGGGCAAGCTCGGCCGCAGCCCGATCCACATCGCGCTCGCCTATGTGATCGCGCAGCCGTTCCCGGTCATTCCTTTGATCGGGCCACGCACGATCGCCGAGCTGGAAGACAGCCTCTCGGCGCTTGATATCAAGCTGACACCTGAACAGGTGAAGTGGCTCGAGGCATAGTTCATCGCCTCCCAGGATGATCTGAGAAAGCGGGAATTCGGGCTCCGGATTCCCGCTTTTTTTCTGGCGCTCGCCGCCATTCGACCTATATCGGTCTCAGCGCTCCGACGAAGGGTTGGAGCAGCGCTCGGATGGGCGCAATTTCGCGCGATCGGCCGCTTGGCGACCCGCGCTCAGGCATGAACGATACAGGAGCATCCCATGAAACCGCTCTTTTCAATCGCAGCGCCCCTGGCGCTTGTGACGCAGCTGGCGTTGACGCCGATGGCCTTGGCCCAGGAACCGGTGGTCGGCGTCTGGAAGACGCAGGTCGGAACGACCGCGACGATCGATCAATGCGGCCAAGGCTACTGCATCACCATGAAGACCGGCGATCATGCCGGCCAGAAGATCGGCTCGTTTACCGGAGAGAACGGCAATTTCACCGGCACGATCATCGAGCCGGACAGCAAGAAGACCTTCGACGGCGTGCTGACCGTTTCCGGCGACACCGTTAAGATGCGCGGCTGCACGATGAAGGTGATCTGCCGCTCGTTGATCTGGACGCGCCTCTAGGATTAGCGCCGCAGTCCCTCGATGACGGCCTGATATTCGTGTGCGAGCGAGATTGCCGCTTTTGCAACCACCGGATTGATCGAATTCCGATCAACGGCCTTTGAGCATGTCTCGAACAGTCCGCGCAGCTCGCATTCGATCTCGGACAGTTCGGGATACTGCCGCACAAGCACCTGCGGAAGCAGTTTTGCTTTCGTTTTCATGGATTTGGAGCCGACCCATATGTCCGGCGAAGCAACCGTCGCGTTCAGGATCGCCGTCTCAAGCTGTCCGGTGGCACTCACGATGTCAGTGACCAAAGCCGTCATTCTTCCCTCCAACCAAAGGAGCCCGAAGAAGAACATGCATATCTCATGCCAAGCGCCACTTGCCGATCAGCCGCACTGGCTTGGGAACCCCTGTCCCCGAGAGACGCGCGTGCGGCGGTCGTTGAAATTTACCATCAGGATAAATTGATCATCTCCTGCCCCCGATTTTCGCGCGCATCCATTAGACAATTCGCAAATACTTGCTTACGCTGAGATTCTGGGCAGGGGGACAAGTCCATTATCAATCGTTGGCGCCTATTTCGTCATCGCAAGGCTGGTCACGGCGAGCGTATCTCCGGGGCGCACTCTCTTCGTGACGCCCAAAATTCGCTATTGCTCCTGCTGTGCACCGCGGCCTTTTTGATGCCTGGCCATTCGAGGGCGCAAGAGCGCATTCCTTACGACGTTGCACCGGGCAGCACGCTCTCCGGTGGTGCAGGGGGTGCGGGCGGCGCGGCCAGTGGCTCGCCGGGATCCGCCGGCGGCGCCGGCGGTCAGGGTGGCCCTGGGTTGCTCGCAACTGTTCCGACGGCAGTCACGATCGGCGCGGGGGCGACGGTCACGGGTGGCGATGGTGGGGCCGGCGGGTCTGGCGGCGCCTTCGGTACGCCGGGGGCGG
>UCJD01000082.1:0-1278 GCA_900472605.1 Hyphomicrobiales bacterium
GGTTGGGGAGGGGTATTTCAATCCTATCGGCCGAGCCCGCGCGTTTTCAACCACGCTTCTGTCAGTTCACGGAAGCGTCCGGCCATGTCGGCGACCGCCTGCTCGTCATTGATCGTGCCGGATAGCCAGCCTCGGGCGGCCTCGGCGAAAATAGTGCGTCCCACGGCAAAGCCCTTCACCGAAGGCGCTGCCAGTGTCGCCTCGAAGCCCTTCACCAGTTCGTCCGCCGGCGCCTCCAGCCCGAGCAGCACGATACCACGGCACCATGGGTCGTTCTTCGCGATCACTGCATCGATCTTCTTCCACGCCGCGCTCGATGCCTGCGGTTCCAGCTTCCACCAGTCCGGCTTGATACCAAGTGCATAGAGCTCTTCCATCGCCGTCGAGATGGTGTCGTCGGTCAGCGGCCCGTTCTTGCTGGCGATGATCTCGACCAGCAGCTCACGGCCGACCTTGCGCGCCGCCTCGAACAGCGTCCGCAGCTTTTCCTGCTGCTCGCTCTTCAGATCGGCCGGATCGTCGGGATGATAGAAGCACAGGCACTTGATGCAATGATCGAGCGGCCATTCGGTAAGCTGCGAGCCGATATCCTGGCTGAACTCGAAGCGCAGCGGCTTCGAGCCCGGCAGCTCGACGGGACGCCCGATCCAGGCGAAGTTCTTGGTTGCCGCGTCGAAGAAGGCGTCGCGCCCGAAGCGCTCGTCGATCAGCATGCCGTAGCCGCTGCGGCCATCGGCGACGCGCGCCGCAGCCTCCACCGCCAGCCGCTTGAATTCGACGATCTTCTTGTAGTCGACGCCGAGTTCGTCGCAGACGCTGGTCAGCTGCGAGCGGTGATCGATCGCCAGCGCCATCAGGNNGCGGAATGTCGCCCTTGCGGTTCGAGGCCCAATGGATGTGGTTGATCGCCTCGTCCTTGCGCAGCGCCCGATGCTTGCTGCCGTTCTTCAGGAAGAAGTCGAGCTCCGCCCATGTCGGATATTCGGGCGAGCAGAGCAGGCGGGAGACCGCGAACGCGCCGCAGGCATTCGCCCAGGTGGCGCAGGTCTTCAGCGGTTCGTCCTTCAGCCAGCCGCGCAGGAAGCCGGACATGAAGGCATCGCCGGCACCGAGAACGTTGAACACCTCGATCGGGAAACCTTCGCCGACGATACCGGCTTCAAGATCGTCCGAGATTGGCCCGTCATAGACGATGCAGCCCATGGCGCCGCGCTTCAACACGATCGTCGCGGTCGACATCAGGCGGATCTCCTTCAGCGCGCCGAGCACGTCGTCGGC
>UCJD01000082.1:1296-4904 GCA_900472605.1 Hyphomicrobiales bacterium
CCCGATGCAATCAGGATTTCCTCTTCCGTGCCGACGATCAGGTCGCAGTCCGGCAGCGTCTCCTTCATCTTCGAAGACACGCGGTCCGACTTCACATAGCGCTCGAACCCTTCGGCGTGGCCGGCAAGGCCCCACAGGTTCGGGCGGTAATCGATGTCGAAGATCACCTTGCGGCCGTTGGCCTTGGCGATACGGATCGCCTTGCGCTGGGCCGCTTCCGTGTTCGGCCGCGAAAAATGCGTGCCCGACACCAGTACCGCGCGCGAGGACTTTATATAGGCCTCGTCTATATCGGCTTCCTCGAGCGCCATGTCGGCGCAGTCGGAGCGATAGAAGATCATCGGCGAGACGCCTTCGGCCTCGACCGCCAGAAGCACCAGCGCCGTCAGGCGCTCCTTGTCGGTTACGATGCCATCGGTCGCGACACCTTCACGCGCCGATTGCTCGCGAATGAAACGGCCCATCTGCTCGTCGCCAACGCGGGTGATCAGGCCCGATTTCAGGCCGAGGCGTGCCGTGCCGATTGCGATATTCGCCGGGCAGCCGCCGACGGACTTGGCGAAGGAGGCGATGTTCTCGAGCTTGGAGCCGATCTGCTGTCCATAGAGATCGACCGACGAACGGCCGATGGTGATCACATCAAGCGACAGCCCCGGATTTGCGCCCGGTTGAGTTACTGCCATCATCTCCTCCCGATCATTTTCAATCCGGCGTGAATGTCCACCGGTGATATCGATCAATGAAACATCGGTTCCGTTTGAATGTCAATTCAGAATGTTTATTCCATTTTTGCTTTTTTTGGATTTTGGCTGCCCAAGCTTTCGTCGCCGCTCGGCGATTGCCACCGGCAGCGCCATGGTCAGCGCCATCGAGGCGGAAAGCGAACGGAAACCGGCGAAATCGGCCTCCGCCACCTCGAACCAGCAGGCGGCATTGCTGGCGAGCGGCGAAAAAGCCGAATCGGTGATGACGACAACAGGCACGCCACGCTCCTTCAGCATCTCGGCCTGGCCGAGGCTCTCGGCGGCGTAGGGCGAAAAACTAGCCGCGATCGCCGCGTCCTTCGGTGTGGCGAACTGGACGGTCTCGGGATCGACCCCATTCGGGGAGGCGACGATCTGGTGGCGGATGTTGAGCTTCGAGAAGGCGTAGCTCATATGCGCCGTCAGCGGATAGGAGCGGCGCTTGGCGATCAGATAGATGGTGTCGGCTGCCGCCAGAATGTCCACCGCCTTGCTGAAGGTGTCCGACTGAACGGTCGCGGCCAGCCGGTTGATCGATTGGCCAGCCGCCGAGATGAAGCCGGAAAGCAGATTGGCATCCTCGTCCTCGCCGCCCGATTGCTCGAGCGTCACCAACCGCTCTTCGTATGTCAGCGTCCGGTCGCGCAGCCGCTCTCGAAAAATGCTCTGTAGGTCGGAAAAGCCCTCATNNCCCCAGGTGATGCGCAAGCCTTACCAGCGTCGATGGCTGAACTTCGGAGGCAGACGCGATGCTTGCCGTCGTGCCGAAGGCGATCTCGTCGGGATTGGAAAGCGCGAAGGCAGCCACCTGCGCCAGGCGCTTCGGCATGGTCGCCTTGCGCTCGATGATCGTGCTGCGCAGGCTCTCGAAATCCCTGGGAACGCGAGAGGGGGGCTTGGGTTCGTCGTCCATGTGTTGATCCGAAAATGAAACGTATATTCCAGTTTCCCGACCATAGATGATTTCCATTCCCGGGCATATTTGTTTTTTGTCCGAATAATATTGATGCATTTCAGCTTGTTGGCCGATTTCAGCCGTTTTCGAGCCCGCTCACCAGTCTCGGGAAAATGGTTCAATCATTCCAAAATCATGCCCGGAGCGGGAGGACATCATGAAGTCATTGGGCGTTGGCTTGATCGGCACGGGCTATATGNNATGGGCAAGTGCCACGCGCTTGCATGGAACGCGGCCAAGACCGTCTTCGGCGATGCCCAGTGTCCCACCTCGTGCATCTCGCCGATGCGCGCCCCTGAATTTTCGGTGAGCCGTCGGTGATCGTCACATTCGAAGACGGTCTTGGGATAGAAAAGTCTGTTCGTGCCATGGCAGAGTCGTTCCACCAGCGCCGCTGGATCGAGATCGCCTGACGGGCGTTCCGCTCCGGTTGACGACGCAAGGGGCAGGGGATAGGCCTTTGCTTCAGACAGCGAATGCGGGAGTGATATCGTGACGGACAGATTGGTGATTATCGGCGCGGGGCAGGCGGGCTTTGCAATGGCAGCCAAGCTGCGCGCGCTCAAGGATGCCAGGCCCATCACCATTCTTGGCGCCGAGGATGTGCTGCCCTACCAGCGTCCGCCGCTCAGCAAGAAGTATCTGCTCGGCGAAATGAGCTTCGACCGCCTGCTGTTTCGCCCTGAGCAGTGGTTCGCCGATAACGATGTCGAGATTCGCCTCTCCACATGGGTCGAGCAGATCAAGCGCGATAAGAAGCAGGTCGTACTCCAGGATGGCTCCACCATAGATTACGGCACCCTGGCGCTGACGACAGGTTCGACGCCGCGCGGCCTGCCGGCGGCGATCGGTGGCGACCTCGAAGGCGTCTATGTCGCCCGCGACAAGCGCGATGCCGATCTTCTGGCCGCCGAGATGCGCCCCGGCCGGCGCATCCTTATTATAGGCGGCGGTTACATCGGCCTCGAGGCTGCTGCCGTCGCGCGCCATTTGGGCCTTGAAGTGACTGTCATCGAAATGGCCGACCGCATTCTCCAGCGCGTCGCGTCCAAGGAAACGGCCGATATCATGCGCGTGATTCACGAGACGCATGATGTCCGCATTCGCGAAAAGACCGGCCTCAAGCATCTGATCGGCCGCGATGGCAAGCTCGTCGGCGCCGAACTCTCCGATGGCTCGATCATCGATATCGATTTCGCCATCGTCGGCATCGGCGTTACGCCCAACGACCAGCTCGCTAAGGAATCGGGCCTCGAAGTCGCGAACGGTATCGTCGTCGATGAGTTCGCGCGCACCTCTGATCCGTCGATCTTCGCGGCCGGCGATTGCGCGGCGCTTCCCTGGCAGGGTGGGCGCATCCGTCTCGAATCGGTGCAGAACGCCGTCGACCAGGCCGATGCGGCCGCTGCCATCATCGCAGGCGGCAGCGCGCCTTATGAGCCGAAGCCCTGGTTCTGGTCCGATCAATATGATGTGAAACTGCAGATTGCCGGCTTCAATCTCGGCTATGACGAGACGCTTTTGCGCCCCGGCGCGCGCGAGGGCGCGCATTCGATCTGGTACTTCAAAGCGGGCAAGTTCATCGCCGTCGATGCGATCAACGATGCCAAGGCCTATGTCAGCGGCAAGAAGATGCTGGAACTCGGCATAAACCCCGACAAGTCGATCCTCGCCGATGCGTCTTCCGATCTGAAGCAATTGCTGGCTTAGAAATAAGCCGGCTTTTTCTTCAGGGACAAAGCCGAAAAGCGCTTGCGTCCCCCAGCGAATGACTCTATCAGGCTCTCGACCGGAGAGGTGGCCGAGTGGTCGAAGGCGCTCCCCTGCTAAGGGAGTATACCCGGAAGGGTATCGTGGGTTCGAATCCCATCTTCTCCGCCATCATCCCAATTGCCCAGCCCGGACACATA
>UCJD01000002.1 GCA_900472605.1 Hyphomicrobiales bacterium
CAACTGCATAAGACAAGCCACTCATTGTTGAATGTGAGGGTAGAAACAGACACAGGGTCTCCATCCTCATCTCTCACAGTCACCGAAATCGTGGCTCGATCTGTTATCGGGAGTTCGTCGCGGGCGATCCCCAGCATGATTTTTGCTACCTCCTGCGAGATGCCGGTCCGGGAAGCGAGCTCGATACCCAAGTCATCTCTAAGCGGGCCATCACCATTGTGCAGATCGAAATAGTATCGCGTCATCGCAGACTCCTTCGCGCTGGTTGCTAAAGCCTTTGATCTGAGTAATGTTCCCTTCCATCTGTTTCTACCGGTTAGTGAACAACCTATGATCGAAGCCCTTATTTTCAATTTGAAGAGCCGGGATGCTGTTTTCGCTCGCGAGGTTGATAAGCTGCAGCAAATCATAACCAACCACCGGACATTCGGCGCGGGTGAGGACATTGTGACGGAAGGGTCACGTCCCGGATACAGCACGTTGATGATGATCGAGGGTCTATCTGCTCGCTACAAGGACATGGCAGACGGCTCCCGACAAATAACTGCCCTGCAGGTCCCCGGCGACTTCGTCGATCTGCACGCATTTCTGTTGAAGAAGCTGGACCACGGCATCGTCGCACTGTCTCCCTGTCGCGTCGCGTTTGCCGACCATGGTGACCTAAAGGCAATTACCGAAACGATGCCTCACCTCACAAGGCTTTTGTGGCTGAATACAATTGTCGATGCGGCCATCAACCGTGAGTGGATCGCGTCGATGGGCCGTCGATCCAAGGCAGCCCATATCGCCCACCTTATTTGCGAATTATACATTCGGCTGCGAACGGTAGAACGGGTAGATGATAGGTCGTTCCAACTGCCTTTGACGCAATCGGAACTAGCTGACGTCATGGGCATTTCCCTGGTTCACGTCAACAAGACGCTGCAACTGCTCCGACGAGAGGGCGCTTTTATCTGGGAAAATCGGACCATGACCATACTCGACTGGGAGCGATTGGTTGATATCGCCGAGTTCGACGATACCTATCTGAGCCTTAGAATGGAACCCAGATAAACGACCTTCACGACGCCGAGATGCCGCATCCGATAGGCTGTTAAGGTTACACCTTAATCTTCGTGTTTGCATGCGACGAAGCCGCGTGTCTTGCAGCCTCCTCGGCCTCCGCAGCCAATCTCAACGCACGTAATCGACGTGTCTTGGCATCACGCGCAGCTCTTTGAGCATCAATGAGTTCCGTGGCGACTTGATGTGTCTCAGCAAACTTATCCCGCCGCTCGCCTTGGGTCATAGTGTTCCTCATAGTGCACGTTGTCCTCTCGTTCCATCTACCTGTGCGAGACGCTGCGTTTAACAACGCAACCAGCACTTCCTCGGTGTGGCCTGAACCAAAATGACAGCCGTCGTGCGAGCGCGATGTCCTTCACGACTATCGATGCCCCTCTGATGCGCTCGGCACCAATCGTGAACCGCGCTCGTAACGCGTTCGATTTAGCAATCAGATAGGAAAATCAGGTATTTCAGCATCGGCAAGCTCCTCCGTTCACGGCAAGAGCAAGTAGCAACACCCAAACGAGCTCTACCATCGCGGTTGGGGCCGATGAAGAAAACCGTACGCTTAAAATCAGATAGTACAATTAACTAAGACATAAGGCCGAGCTTTTACTGAAGCTTCCATCCTGAGATTTTGAGGTGAAATCCCGATTGACGGCCGGCGGTCTCCTGGAGGGATGATTTGCCGACCATTGCGCAGATGCGGCAGCTCAATCGAGCGGAGGCCTATCTGTTCCATCGCAAAGGGCTCGAACGATCACCTACTGAGACGCAACAGGGTCTTGTTTGCCCTATCAATCGATTGGGCTGTAGGTGCGACTGGTGGACGCTTCTTGATGCTGTTGCACGATAGGCTCGCCAGCTGTTTCAGCTCGGGTGTCGTCGAACTCTGTCTCGAACGTTGCGACCTGGACCATAGCGGCCTTCGCTTTGTCGATTGCTAGGGCATCGGAGGGTGGCATATTCGTGCTGGTCATTAAGACCGAGATTTTCTCTCCGCCTTCGCCGACGAACTCGACGGCGGTGCCAGATGCTGTGCGGGCGACACTCTGGTTGATGATGTGCATTGTATTCTCCTTTGAACTGCGCGCGTCGACGGGCGACGCACGCTCGATCAGTCAGGCCGCTCTGGCGTTGACAGTGGTCTCGGCGATTTCGGACAACAGTTCGTCGGTTTCTTCTTCCTCGTCCAAGGTCATGGCGAGCAATTCGGCAACGTCGTCTAGGCCAAGCGTTTTCGCCCAGGTGATCATCGTGCCGTAGCGGCTGATCTCATAGTGTTCGACGGCCTGCGCCCCTGCGAGGAGACCGGGATCGAGAGCATCTGTACCCTTGAACTCTTCCATGACCTCCTTGCCTTCCTCGATGATGCCGAGAATAGCGTTGCAGGTCTTTTGCTGGGCGGGCTTGCCGAGTAGCTCGAAGACCTGCTCAAGGCGTTCGATGTGGGTCTCAGTCTGCCCTTCATGGGTCTGAAACGCCTGCTTGAGTTCAGGTGATTGTACCGCTTCCGCCATTTTCGGCAAGGCGCTGACGATCTGCTTTTCGGCGAAGTAAATGTCTTTCAGAGTTTCATAGAGCAGATCGTTGAGGTTCTTTGGTTCCGTCATGGTCGTGTTCCTTTGTTCGGGTGAGGTTGAGGGCAGAGTTAGAGTGTCCGTCCGAGGGTGTATTCCTGGACTACAGTGACGGGTTTCGTGCCAGCGACGCCGCCAACCCATGCGGCAACGACGCTAAGCACAAGGGCGAGGAAGCCAAGGAGGGCACCCCTCGATACGACAGTGGCAGTGGTCTGCGCGGCGTTGAGAGCTTCTTGCTTGGCCGTAGCGAGTGTTTTGCGATAGGTCGCCTCGTATTCGTCAACCTTCGCACGCGCCTGGTCGACCGGGACATTTTGTGCCTTGGCCAAAGCCTCGGCCGCTCTAGTCTTGGCGTCGGCCACCTTTGACGGATCACCAGATGTGACGTCTTTCATTGCTGACAGCGCCGTCGCCTGCAGCGCTTGCGGATCGCTCACGCCGCTGGTGTCTCGAATTTGAGCTTCCATTGCGGCCATCGGATCAGATGGCATGAGCGTTGGCGCAGCGGCTGAAACAGCCGAGGCGGCTGCCTGTCCTGCTCCACCGACCACGCTCGATAGACCACTGAATGCGCCTCCCACGAGGGCACCCACAGACGTGGTGAGAAGGTACAGCACAACTAGGGTCGTGACGCCCCACGATGTGATGCCGTGAAATCCACCCGTCGTTTCGTTTGGACGGCCAGAGAGACGACTGGCCACGTATGCGCCGATGAACGACGCCACGATTCCCGCCACAACAAACCAAAGGCCGCCGATGATAGACAACGACGATGCGGTAGGGTTGTCTGCGGTGGCAGGGTCGAGGACGGCTGCGCCGATTCCGACGCCTAGCAGATTGAGCAGAAACTGCGTCGCGAGCGCGATAACTACACCCGCGAACACTGCCCCCCAGGATATTTTGTCGAGGGCTGTGATTGCTTCGTCGGTCGCGTATGTCATGCCTGTGGGCGAGTGTGTTGAGATAGGTTGGGACATTGCCAACTCCTCTGGGTGATGCCTGGAAATGCCGCCAGGACACGGCCGTGAGTATTCCCGTATTCGGGAATGGCTACTTCGGGTTCAGCGCATGAGCCCGGCTGAGCGGAGTGCCTTTTCGATGATGTCCTGTATCCCGGTCGCGGGCACGCCCTGAGGCTTCAACGGAAAGGTCTGAACCGCGTCAGCAGAGCGGTCGACGGCGAATGACGGCGTCAAACCCCAGCTTCTTGCGATCTCCGCTGTAGAGGATACCCCGACATCAAGCATGAACGGCCCGGCAGCTCCTAAGCCGCTTTTTTCGTCGATTGGCGTGCCGTGCCCCATGCCATCGATTCTGTGAAACTCTACTGGCACGAACCCATTGCTGTCTGACCAAGTGGTTGTGTGGTGCAAGCCATCTTTCAGCGATATGCTGGAAGACGACACCGGCAACCCGTGAACTCCCAGCCATTGTTCGACAAGCGCGTGAGCGTTCGCCTCTGCGACCGTGTGATCTCTCGAACCTTGCCAAATCGAGACAGCTGGCCAAGGTCCACGGTGGCTGGAGGCTTTTTGGACAAGACCAGACAAAATCGCTCCCGACGAAAGGCCAACACCGCGCATGCGTTCGAGAGCCTGCGGAATAGACGACGCTACGCCATATGGCAGGCCTGCGATGATCGCCCCGGCGGAAAACAGCTCCGGATACGTTGAAAGCATGACATTCGCCATTGCGCCACCCGCAGACAGACCGGTGATAAATATCCGCTTTCGGTCAACAGTGTGTTGCGAGCACACGGCTTCGATCATTTGCCGGATTGACAACGCCTCGCCACCGTCGCGACGAATATCTTCGGGTTCGAACCAGTTGAAGCAAAGATTGGGATTATTCTGCCGTCTCTGTTCTGGATAGAGGACAACGAACCCGTGCTCGGCTGCCAGTTCCGCCCAGCCTGAGCCGCCATCATAGGAGGCGGCTGACTGTGTACAGCCGTGAAGCACAACAACCAAAGCGGGATCATTGCCAGCGTTGGTCGGAACGAAAATTCTTCCGGCTACATTGCCGGGATTTGATCCGAAGCGGTACGGCAGGTCAGCAAGATGACGCGCTGACCTCCTGCTAGATATATGACCTGCTCGAAGTTCCGCAAGGCGTTTGATCGTATCTGATAGGGGCGTCATGTCGTTCTCCAGCCATCAAAGCCGGAACGGCGGTGACAGAGGTGAACTTGGTTACGACGGGTTGGTTGCGTCGCACAAAACTTTAAATTTTGAAAAGTCGTCGAGATGTCCGTTAAGCTTGCCCTAGCGGGAGCTTACTTTCAGCACCGAAAGTTTGTTCAACGCCGGTCAACCTTAAACTCGTTTGGAATTGTCAGAGTTTGTCTCTGAGCAAGCTTAAGCGTGTCCGGGGTGGCGAAAGCTCGCAAGAAACTCGACGACGACGCGATCGCCATCCAGCAATTCCCGTCGGCCGGTTCGGCGACGCTTCGGAAGTTACGAAAACGGTGGTCTTCTTCGCATCAGGCGGGGCCTCCTATATCTTCGGCAGCAAGCTCGCTATCGACGGTGGTATGGGCAATCTTTAATCGACACCCAATTTCACAGGAGCAGAACATGCAGATCGATCTAAAAGGAAAGACCGCCCTGGTGACGGGTTCCACGGAGGGCATCGGCTATGCCATCGCCCGCCAGCTCGCCATAGCCGGTGCGGACGTAATCGTCAACGGCCGGTCCGAAGACAAGACCGCGAAAGCCGCCGAACGACTGGAGCGTGAAGGCGCCGCTGGCCTCGTCACCTCGGTGGCGGCCGATCTCGCCACCGCCGACGGATGCGCTACACTCGTCGCAAAACTGCCGCATGTGGACATCCTCATCAACAATGCCGGAATCTTCCAACCCAGCGACTTTTTCGCCACCACGGACGAAGTCTGGGACAGACATTGGCAGGTGAATGTCATGTCGGCGGTTCGACTGTCACGCGCCTATCTCCCAGGAATGGAGAAAGCCAACTGGGGCCGCGTGGTTTTCATTGCGTCAGAATCGGGTTTCAACATTCCGGTCGAGATGATCCACTACGGCGTCAGCAAGACGGCCGACATAGCCGTGGCCCGCGGACTTGCCAAACGCATGGCTGGCACCGGCGTCACCGTAAATTCAGTTCTTCCTGGCCCCACCCTGTCAGAGGGTGTCGAAGCTATGCTTGCCGATGAGCGCGAGAGGACCGGAAAGTCGATCGAGGAGGTCGCCGCCAACTTCGTCAAGCAGCACCGGAGCAGCTCTCTCATCCAACGCGCCGCCAGTGTCGACGAGATCGCGAATATCGTGACGTATCTGGCATCGCCATTGGCGTCGGCCACGACTGGCGCCTCGATGCGGGTGGACGGCGGCCTGATCGATACGCTCTGAAGCTGACTGAAAGTGATGCCTCCTGAAAAAGGGCGTCATTTTCAAGCAACGACGAAGTGCTTGCCGTTAAACTCGTCGCGAGGCGCCTTTGCGCGCTTTTTGTCAGTGATCATGACTATCACGAAACGGCAACCATTCGTCGCTGTTCCCTGATGCGCCAGATCGATCATCTTGATCTTGTTGGACGAGCTTTTGGTGATCTCGATCAGCGCACGACGGTGATATGCTCCTCGAGACACTCAAGCGCGATAGCATACATGAGAACGGCGAGCCTGTGCGCGGGCTGCGCTCCATCGACACCCACGAGGCGGCCACCATCGTCTGGATTTTCGAGCGATATGCCGATGGCCTAAGTCCGGTGAAGATTGCCGACGAACTTAATGCACGCGGAGTCCCTGGTCCGCGCGGTCGACCGTGGCAAGGAACCGCAATCCGCGGTCATCGTTATCGTGGCAGCGGCATTTTGAACAATCAGGCCTATATCGGGCGGATCGTCTTCAACCGTCTCGCCTATCGGAAAAAATCCCGCCACCGAACGCCGGGTTTCTCGTGAGAATGCTGCCGAGATGCACATTGTCCAAGAGGTGCCGTCACTTCGGATTATAAATGACGCTCTCTGGCAACGCGTGAAGATCCGCCAGGAAAACTGGCGGGCAGGCTAGGACAGAGTTTCGGCACGTGCTGCCGGATCCTCAGTTTGCAAACGTGCTGAGAATCGGCGTCATCATCCTGATATGCGCATCCATACGTTCGAGTACCTTTGCCGGAACGACCTCGCGTTCCGGCAGCGACCACCAGCGATCGTTCACACGTTCGACCGTGTCGACCACCGCCCTCAAGACTGCGGCTTCCGGCAGTCGTGCGCGATAAGCGAAGGCTTTCCATCGCTGTGCGTTCAACGCCTTGAAAGGGCGCTCGCTGGCGAGCGACAGAGCCATGGCGTCCGCCGGGATGTACGGGATCGTCGAGAGGACGTCATAGACAGGGGCGAGATCCGGTTTGTCGCCAACACCTCGATAGATCAATGACCAGTTCTTCAGGTGCATGTCGCCATTGCCCGTCAAGGCAGCCAAAGCCAATCGGCGGACGAACTCGAGAGCAGCGGCAGACGACACAGCAACGTTCAACGCCGCAGAGATATCATGATAGGCGGCTCCCTCGTACTTCCGGGAAGGATTAATGCCGAAGACCTGGGCGAAGTCCTCGATATGGATCCGTTCACCATTGGTGCCACGATCGAAGCGTTTGACGAGCAGGACTTCGAAGTGATGCGAGGCGCTGATTACGCCAATATCTTCAAGCGGGTGCTGCAGAATGTCCGTCCCTATCTGGACAGCCCGATCATTTACCGCAAGCGGCCGCCTGTACTGACCGACCGTCTCGACTGGACTGCAATCAGAGAGTCCTACCGTGAAATCTCGCGGATAGCCTAAAGGGGTGCGAAGGGACATGTTATCAACTTTTGAAGGAATTCGAACCGAATTCACCAGAAAGTCGATTGATCGGCTAGCACAAGGTCAGGGCAATTGCTCTAACGGAAGGGTCTTCGGCATAGGCGCTACAGCTACAGGCACAACGCGCCTGCCGAATGCCAAATAATATTCTACTAAATCTATAGACAATAAAAAATCGACCTTTCTCAGACGTTGGCTATTTCCCTAAGCTCACGGTCAAGCGGTCGACGAGGGGTTTTCGTTCGATCCGCCTTCACCATCCGGCTGCAAGGGGACGCCAATGCGCAAATCGACCAACCTATCCGACCTTTCTATCAACCGTCGTGGGGCGCTCGCGCTTTCGGGTGCCCTGGCATTCAGCTCGCTGCTGTCAGTGCAGGGGCTTTCCCGGGCGGCCCTTGCCGAGACCGATGACCGGAAGACTGTAACGATCACCGATGAACTCGGCCGCGAAGTCAGCCTCAAGGCGCCGATCAAGGCCGTTTACACCGACCTCTGGTACCAGGCGGAGATCGTTCGGGCGATTGGGGCCGGCGATACGATTGTTTCGATCGACCAGAGCACCAATCCCGCGAAGAACGCGGCGAACAAGGACTATTTCGCCAAGTTCGCGAACCTTCCTGATGCAGGCAATTACAACGGCCCCAACTGGGAAACGATTGCCGCCTCCGGCGCGGAGGTCTTCTTCACCCGCCGCAACGCGCCATGGCAGGATGCGATCGAGAAGCTGAAACCCTTCGGCATCGAGGTTGTCGTCGTCAGTACTTGGGATCCCAAGGTTCTGCGCGCGCAACTGCCCAACCTCGGCAAAATCTTCGGCAAGGAGAAGGGCGCGGCCGATCTCGCCACGCTCTACGATGATATCGATGCGGTCCTCGCGGAGCATTTGAAAGGCGTAGAGCCGAAGAAGGTCTATTTCGAAAACAACGCGGATTTCGCCACGTCGCTTCCCGGCTCCGGCTTCCATGACACGATCGTGCACGGTGGCGGAAAGAACATCTTCGGCGACATCACCATCGCCAATACCGGCAGCGCGTCGGTCCACACCTACACGATCGATCCGGTCGAGATCATCAACCGCAACCCGGATGTGATCATCCACAACGGCGTCGACGGGCTGGCGGCCGGCTATGCGCCGTGGGACCAGACACAGTTCGCGGCGCAGGCGCAGCGTATCATCGATCGTCCCGGCTGGAGCGCGATCAAGGCGGTTCAGGACAAGAACGTCATCGTCTTCAGCAACTTTTTCTTCTCCGCCCTCGGCAAACAGCTCGGCGCCCTGGCGGTCGCCAAATGGCTTTATCCGGATCGCCTCGCGGATGTCGATGTCGATGCCTATTTCGCCCGCTGGCTCAAGGCGCAGGGTGTCGAAGCCCGCTTCGTTGCCGACTACGCCTACAAGCTCGACGGCAAGGTTTGAGATGCAGCAACGCGCCGTAGCGCGACGATACCCATTCAGACTCGAGGAAAATATGAGTTCAGTCCAAACGGAATCCCATTCTCCGCCTTTGCCGCATTCCTTGCCCGCCACCACCCGGAAACCGCGTGACCGCTACAGCGGCCAGAAGCTTGCGATCGGCCTCGGGATCGCCGCCGTCGTCGTCACCGCTCTTGTCGGCATCCAGATCGGAACCTCGGGCGCGACGTTGATCGATGTGCTGCAGACCTTCTGGGCCAAGATTACCGGCACGGTGCCGACGGACCGCACCATGCTTCTGATGCACAACGTCATCTGGGAACTGCGCCTGCCGCGTGTGCTCCTGGCCATTCTCGGCGGCGCGGCGCTCGCCGTCGCCGGCACTTTGTTTCAGGGCCTGCTGCGCAATCCGCTGGTCAGCCCCTATACGCTCGGCATCGCCCCGGCAGCCGCCTTCGGCGCCTCGCTGGCGATCGTCGTCTTTGGCGCGACGGCAGGAAGCGCCGCGGTGTCCCTGGTTATCGGCGCGCTTCTGTTTTCCTTCATCAACACAGCGCTCGTTCTTTCGCTGGCATCCTCACGCAATCTCCATGCGACGACCCTTATCCTCGTCGGCATCGCGCTTTCGCAGCTCTTCGGCGCGCTGACGGCCTGCATCCAGTATTTTGCCGAGGACGAGGTGCTTGCGGCCATCGTGCGCTGGACATGGGGCTCGGTCAACAATTCGGCCTGGTATCAGGTGCTCGCGCTGTTCGCACTGCTTGCCCTCGCCTTCCCCTATATTCGCTTCCGCTCAAGCGCCCTCAATGCGATCGCTTTTGCTGGCGACGATTCGGCCAAGAGCCTCGGCGTCGCCGTCTCGACGGTCCGGCTGCAGACGATCGCGATCGCCGCGACGCTGACGGCGGTGACCATCGCGTTCACCGGCATTATCGGCTTCGTCGGACTGGTCGCACCGCACATCGCGCGGCTGGTCGTCGGCCCCAACCACCGCTTCCTCATTGCGTTTTCGGCCATCATCGGCGCTCTCCTTCTCGTCGTCGCCGATGCTGTCGGCAGGCTCGTCATCTCTCCTGGCGTCATCCCCGTCGGGATCATCGACGCCTTGGTTGGCGCACCGATCTTCCTCTACCTCATCCTCTCTCGACAAAAGGCAATCGAATGACCCTCCAGATTTCCTCACTCGAAGTCGGCTATGGCAAAAGACAGGTCGTCAAGGGCGCGAACCTGACGATCGGCAAAGGCGAACTCGTCGGCCTTCTCGGATCGAACGGCTCGGGCAAGTCGACGCTTATCAAGACGATCGCCGGGATCAACACGCCGACATCAGGGTCGATCACCTGGAACGGCGACACGGATATCACCAAGCTTGCACGCCGCGATCTCGCCCGTATCGTCGCCTACGTGCCGCAATCGATCGGACTGTCTTTCGGGCTCGATATCCGCGAAGCCGTGCTACTCGGACGCACCCCTTACTTCGGCACCCGCCCGCGGGACGAGGACTGGGCCCATGTCGATGCCGCCATGCAGCGCATGGGCCTTGACGATTTAGGCGACCGGTCCGTCACGGAGCTTTCCGGCGGCCAGGGACAGCGCGTGCTGATTGCCCGCGCCCTCGCCCAGGATCCGGAAATCCTGCTTCTGGACGAACCGACCAGCGCTCTCGATATCCGCTATCAGTGGCAGACATTGGCCGTTGCCAGAGACGTCACCCGCAAGAACAATGTCGCAGCCGTGATCGCCATTCACGATCTCAACCAGGCTGCTCGCTTTACCGATCGCGTGGTTTTCCTGCAGGACGGAGTGGTGATTGCCGAAGGGCGCCCAGCGGACGTGTATACGCCCGAACTGATCAAACGGGTTTACGGCGTGGAGGTGGAACTGTCGCTGCACAAGGGCTTCGTACAGGTCCATCCGCTGTCGGAGCGCGATCAGTCCGCTCTCGGACTGCATTCTGCACCACCGGAGCCTGCTCACGGGCCGCGTTCCGTTGAACAGCGCGGCTATGCGACAGCCTGAAACTTTTTCGAGGACAATCGACATGACGAACAAATGGGCGGGCCGCAGCAGTGAACGCGGCCCAGGACTGGTGCTCGGCCTGCTCCTGGGCGGAACCGGACAGACGAAGAAGAAGGGGCGCGACGGCCCAACCGACAACCTGCTCGATATCGACGCCTATGTCGAGCAGGCGCAACAGGCCGAACGCGGCAAGATCCACACGGTCTTCCTTGCCGATGCGCTCGTGACCAGCGACACTGCGCCGAAACCGGGACTGGAACCGGTGACGCTGCTGAGCGCACTTGCCGCAAAGACGTCTCGGATCGGGCTGATCGGCTCTATCTCGACATCCTTCACCGAGCCCTACAATCTGGCCCGGCAGGTCCTGTCGCTCGATCACATCTCCAAGGGCCGGGCTGGCTGGAACCTCGTCACGTCCTCGGCAGGGGAGAAGAACTTCGGCAAGCCGCTCCCCGCGCACGACGATCGCTATGCGATCGCCGAGGAGTTTGCGGGCGTGGTCCAGGCGCTATGGGAAAGCTGGGAGGCCGACGCCGTCAGCTATGACGATAGCGGCCGCCAGATCATCGATGCAGGCAAGGTGCACCGCATCGACTGGAACAGCCGCCACTTTTCCGTCCAGGGACCGCTCAACGTTTCGCGCAGCCCGCAGGACAAGCCCATTCTTGCTCAGGCCGGATCGTCCACCGAAGGAAGGCAGCTCGGCGCGCGCGTGGCCGACGTCATCTTCACCACGGGGCTTACCGAGGCCGAGCCGTCGATCGACCTCTATCGCGACTTCAAGCAACGTGCGTCCGCCTATGGGAGATCGCCGGATGCGATCAAGATCCTGCCGGGCGTGGCGCCGGTCATCGGCTCCACCGACGAAGAGGCCAAGCGCTTCTGGCGGAACGTGATCGACGACATCGATTTCGAGGAAGGGCGCAAATCGCTCGCCGGCCAGTTCGGTGGCATTGATTTCGAAGGGATCGACCTCGACGCGGAAATCCCGCTCAACGACCTGCCGCAAACGGCCAATGTCCAGGGGCGCCGGTCCCGCTTCGGCGTCTTCCGCGAGCTTATCGAAAGCGGCAAGGTCCGCACGGTGCGCGACCTCATCATTTATCACTCCAGCGGTGCCGGCCACTGGTTCCCGATCGGCTCGGTGGAGAACATCGCCGATCAGCTGCAGGACCGCTACGAAAGGGGCGCAAGCGACGGCTTCAACTTCCTGGCCTTCACCCTGAAATACGAGCTCGGTCTCTCCGCCGTCACGGATCACCTGATTCCTGAACTGCAGAAGCGCGGCATATTCCATTACGACTATCAACATGAAACCCTCAGGCAGAACCTGGGCGTCTGACCAAGGAAGGCGAGGACAAGGACATGACACGCTATGTAATCATCGGAGCCGGCGCGGTCGGCGCTAGCCTTGCGGCACAATTCGAACTGGCAGGAATTCCCTACGCTCTGGTCGGCCGCGGCGCGCAGATCAGCCATATCAGGGAGCACGGATTGAGTTACCGCCGGCCGACGGGCACGCAGCAGGTGAAGCTCAATGCTTTTGATCTGTCGGATCCGCCCGAACTGACGCCCCAGGATATCCTGCTCCTGACGGTCAAGTCGCAAGATGCGTCAAGCGCGCTTGCTTTCTGGTCCTGGCGCAACGTTTCGGGCGCGGCTGATCCGGCTGCGGTGATCCTTCCAATCGTCGCCTTCCAGAACGGCTTGGCAACCGAGGCGCTGGCGCTTCGAACCTTCGCCCATGTCTATGGCGCCAGCATCATGACGCCGGCCCGGTTCACCGAAACCGGCAATGTCGTGTGCGGCGGCGACCCGGAAGTCGGCGTCGTCACGATCGGGCGCTTTCCACGAGGCCGAGACGAAACCAGCAACCGCATTGCAACAGACCTCAAACGGGCGGGTTACCTCGCCGAAACGACGGGCGAGATAACCGGCTGGAAATCGGCCAAACTGCTTCACAACGCCCGCAACGTGCTGGAACTGTTCCATGGTCCGGCGGACCTCAGGAGCGAGATCGGCGAAAGCTTGGTGGACGAAGCGCGGCGTGCGCTCCAGGCGGCCGGCTACAGGCTTGCCGCGCCATCCGAGCGCAACATCGATATTTCGAACTGGGGGGTGGCTGAGAACAGCGGCATCCACCCAGGCCAGCAATCGACCTGGCAAAGCTTCACCCGTGGCGCATCAAGCGAGGTGGATTTTCTCAACGGCGAGATCGTCCTGCTCGGCCGCCTGCACGGCATAGCCACACCTTATAACAACGCCGTCCAACGTATCGCCGGAGAGCTTGCACAATACGGCGAATTTTCGAGCCCGCTTCCTCTTGACGACATCTTGGCTGATGTCGACATGCGCGACCAGCGGGATTATATCGAATTTGCGACAGCCCGCTAAAAAGCTCAGGCCAATGGGTTGCTAGTGGAGCTGCGCCGACGGGCCGGCGCGAAGCGTCGGCTATCGCATCGACGGCGACCAGATAACACTGGGCAAGCGCCATACAGGATTACAACGGCGTGGAAATCGTAAGGAGAGAACAACGGTTACACCTCGTGACGTCTCGCCGTCCCCCAGCTTGCATTCTGGGCACTGCGTACGCGGAGATCGACCTCCTTGAAGAGATTTGGATCGACTATCCACCTGTTAAACGTGCCTCGCGATATACCACAGACCCCTTATAGCTGAACGGCTATCTCACCCTCGGACCGTCGAATATATCCCCTGCTGCCATCGAGTAGCGTTTTCGTATACGGGTGCTCAACTTCGTTCTCCAGCAGTTGCTTCCGCGTTGCGATCTCGACGAAAACGCCATCCTGCATGACAGCCACCCGGTTGCAGAGATGCGCAATAACAGCCATGTCGTGGCTGACTAGGATATAGGTCAGCTTCGAGCGTTCCCGCAGATCCTTCAGCAGATTGAGAATTTCCGCCTGGATCGAGACGTCGAGCGCCGAGGTCGGTTCATCGAGCAAAAGAATCTTCGGTTTGAGGATGAGCGCACGGGCAATCGCCACGCGCTGCCGCTGCCCGCCGGAGAGCTGGTGCGGGAAACGATGCCGAAAGCCCGGCGGCAGGCCGACATCGCGCAGCACTTGCTCGACCCGCTCCTGCCTCCGATCCAGCCCATGGATTTCGAGAGGCTCCAGCAGCGTACGCCCGATCGTGTGGCGCGGATGCAGGGAGCCGAAAGGATCCTGAAACACCATTTGCTGCTTGGCGAGTTGTGCGCGGGACCGCTTCGGACCGACCAGGTCTCCATCGACCGAAACCGAACCACTCCATCCCTTGATGCGTCCAGCCAGTGCGCCAAGCACCGTCGACTTGCCGCATCCACTTTCGCCAACGAGGCCGAATGTCTCGCCGGGGGCCACCTCGAAGGCGACGCTTTTGACGACCTGCTTGAAATCATTGCCGGTGCCGAAAGACACGGCGAGATCGTTTACCGATATGATGGACATGTCACGCCTCCCCCCAGCTTGCCTGACGCTTCAGCACTTCCAGGCGGTCTCGTGGATGATCGAGACTTGGGAGTGCCTCAAGCAGGCCGCGTGTATAGGGATGGGTTGCTTCGTCGAGCCTAGCGGCTTCGATCGTTTCGACGATGCGGCCCGCATACATGATGATGACACGGTCGCAGAAGCTCTTCACGAGATTGAGGTCGTGGGAAATGAAGATAAGGCCGATATTGCGCTCGGTGATCAGGTCATCGAGGATCGACAGCACCTGCTGGCGCACCGTGACGTCGAGCGCCGAAGTCGGCTCGTCGGCGATGATCAGCGAGGGCGACGAGATCAGCATCATCGAGATCATGATGCGCTGCCCCATGCCGCCCGAGACCTCGTGCGGGTAGAGATTGAAGACGCGCTGAGGGTCGCGGATATTCACCCGCTCCAGCATGGCGAGCGTGCGCTCGCGCGCCGCCTTCTTTCCAAGGCGCTCGTGCAGGATGACGGTCTCGGCGATCTGCTCGCCGACGGTCATGACAGGATTGAGCGAATATTTCGGGTCCTGCAAGATCATCGAGATCCGGCTGCCGCGAATTGCCCGCATGTCGGCTTCGCTGGCAGACAGGAGATCGACGTCCTCGAAGCGCAACTCATCGGCAACGACGCGAGCCGTGCCCGGCTGCAGTCGCATGATCGCGCGCCCGGTCGTGCTCTTGCCGGAGCCGGACTCGCCGATGATGCCCACTTTCTCGCGGCCGACATCGAAGCTGACATTCTTGACGGCGTTGACGACGCCGGACAGCGTCGGAAACTCTACCGACATATTCTTGACCGAGAGGATCGGTTTTGACTGTTCAGGCATTGCGGGGATCCATGATGTCGCGCAGTCCGTCGCCAAGCAGGTTGAAGGCGAGACTGACCAGGAGAATGGCGATGCCGGGAACCGTCGTCAGCCACCAGGCATCGAGAAGATATTGCCGGCCGGAGGCAGCCATGGCGCCCCATTCCGGCATCGGTGGCTGAGCGCCGAGCCCGAGGAAGCCAAGACCTGCCGCCGTCAGGATGACGCTCGACATGTTGAGCGTCAGGCGGATGATGATCGACGGGGCGCAAAGCGGCACGATATGGCGAAACAGAATGCGCCCCATACCGGCGCCCTGCAACTCGGCTGCAACGACGAAATCGGCGGCGCGGAACGTCAGTGTCTCGGCGCGCGCCAGACGCGCAATCGGCGGCCAGACGGTGAGCGCGATGGCGATGACCGCATTCTCGATGCCAGGACCAAGTGCTGCGGAAAAGGCGAGTGCCAGCACGAGACTTGGAAACGACAGGAAGATATCGGTGATGCGCATCAGGACGACATCGACCCAGCCACCGAGATAGCCGGCGGTCGCGCCGATCGCAAAGCCGATGGGCGCAACGATGACCGTGACCAGGATACTGATGTAAAGCGTTGTGCGGGCGCCGTAGATGAGGCGGGAATAGACGTCTCGGCCGAATTCGTCCGTGCCGAACCAGTTGGCCGAGGATGGCGGCTTCAGCGCCATCGTCAGATCCTGGGCGATCGGATCATGATTGGCGAGCAGCGGCGCGAAGGTCGCGATGAGAACCAGCATCAGCACGACGACGAAGCCGGCGAATGCCAATGGGTTGGCGATCAGGTTCAGCCACAGGACATAGGCCTTGTGGAGGCGCGCCTGCCGTGTCGAGGAAAACTCCTCGTTGATCAGCCAATTGTGCAGATCGTTGAAATAACGTGTCGCCATGATGTCACCGAGTGCGCGGATCGAGGAACCGATAGGTCAGGTCCGACAGGAGATTGATGGCAATCGAAATGATGCCGATGAGGAGCACGCTGCCAAGCACCGCGTTCATGTCGGCGAAGAACAGCGCCGAGGTCAGGTACTGGCCAAGGCCGGGCCAAGCGAAGACCGTCTCGATCAGAACAGTGCCGTCAAGCAGGCCACAATAGGCCAAGGCAATGATCGTGAGCAGCTGAACGCGGATATTGCGGAAGGCATGGCGCCACACGATTGCCCGCTGACCGAGGCCCTTGGCCTTGGCGGTCAGCACATATTCCTGCCTGAGCTGCTCAAGCATGAAGCTGCGGCTCATGCGGCTGAGATAGGCCATCGCGGCATAGCCGAGGATCAGCGCGGGGGCCGCGACATGCAGCAGGGCGTCCCGGAAGACTTCCCATTCGCCGGCAAGGATTGCATCGACGAGGATCGAATTGGTCGGCCCCTCGACCAGCCCCTCATTATAGACGTCGAGCCGACCGCTGCCGGGTATGATGCCGAACTTCGCGTAAAAGACGAGGATGACAATGGTGCCCAGCCAGAAGATCGGCGTCGAGTGGCCGAGTAGGCCGACGACACGCGCCAGATGATCGACCCAGGTGCCTTTGCGGACGGCCGAGATGATGCCGAGCGGGATACCGAAGCCTGCGCCGATGATCGTTGCCAGCGTGGCGAGCTCCAACGTTGCCGGGAAGACGCGGGCGAGATCGCTGGCGACGGGGTTCTTCGTTACATGGGACTGGCCGAAATCCAGATGCGCGACATTGCCGAGATAGGTGGCGAACTGCACATAGAGCGGCTGATCCAGCCCCATCTCCTTGTAGACGCGCTCATAGGTCTCGTGATCGGCCTGGTCGCCGATCACGGCGATGACAGGATCGGCGGGCACCATGCGGCCGACAACGAAGGTGATGACAAGCAGGCCGAGCAGCGTCGTCAGGATGACGGCAAAGGATGCCGTCACCTTGCGCAGCGCGCCGAGCGCAGCACGTGCGCCTGCGGAAGCGTTTCCAGATGTCTGTGAGATACTCACGTCATTCTCCTCGACAGGAAGGGCTTACTCGCCCTTCGAGACGGTGTCCCAACGGGTGAGCCAGGTCGAATGGCCGACATAGCCCTTGACTTCCTTCCGCACCGCCTTCGCGTCCGTGCGTTGGAAGGAGGTGATCAAGGCCGGCGAAGCGTCCAGATAGGCCTTGTTGATCTTGGCGTAGAGATCGGCGCGCTTCTGCTGGTCGGTCTCGTGCGCGGCAGCCGTGACCATGTCCTGGATGTCCTTCGGAACCTCCCAGGCAGAGCGCCAGGCGATCAGGCCGGAGAGTTTCGCATCGTCGGCATTGTTCGGGTTCGTCGCATAGGACGCTAGAACCGCGTGCGGGTCGGGCAGGCGCTCGCCGGTGCGAGCGGAGAATATCTCGAATTCGCGGTTACGGAATTTGCCAATGTGATCGCCACCCTGCAGGTCCAGCTTGATGCCGGCCTTGGCCGCGTTCGCCTGCAGCGACTGAGCAACTTCGTATTCCGGCGTAACGGGTGTTGCGTAGTAGACCTTGGAGAAGCCATCAGGATAGCCGGCTTCGGCCAGCAACTGCTTGGCCTTTTCGATATCGAGCTTGTACGGATTCTCGGTGCTGGCGCCCGGCAGACCGCCGGGAATGATCGTCTGCTGCTTGATGCCGTAATATTTCATGACGGTGTTGGCGAGACCGTCATAATCGATGAGATAGCGGAATGCTTCACGAACCTTGGGCTTGGAGAGGATCTCGTCCTTCTGGTTCAGCGCCAGATAGTAGAAGCCGAAGCCCGGCGTCTTCTGGATATCGGCCTTGCCGCCGGCCTCGATCGCCGCCAGATCGGTGGAGGAAAGACGTGTCGCGACATCAACGTCCCCGGCTTCAAGCTGCAGACGCTGGCCTGACGATTCCGGCATATGGCGAAGGATCACCCGGCGCATCTTCGGCGCTCCCTGCCAGTAGTCCTTGAAAGCATCGGAGATCAGGAGATCATTGACCCGCCAGGTTCTGAGCGAATACGGGCCGGATCCGGCATCGTTCGTCTGCAGAAACTCGCGACCCATGTCGCCGTTCTTCTCGTTCTTGGCGAGCAGCTGGCTGTCAAGGATCGAGGTCGAGAAGCTGGCGAGCGAGAAGAGGATCAGGTTCGGGTTCCAAACCTCGGGCGTCTGTAGCACGACCGTTGAATCGTCCGCCGCCTTGATCAGCTCATCGACATTCTTGTCGGTGATGCCCCATTGGCGAAGATCCACAGAGGGCGCCAGGCCGAGTTTCACCAGCCGGCGCAGCGACCACTCGACATCCTTGGCAGTCAGCGGGTTGCCGGAGTGGAACGTTACGCCGGAGCGGATCTTGAAGGTGAAGGTCTTGCCATCATCGGACACCGTCCAGCTTTCGGCGATACCGGGCTGCGGCTTCGTGATGTCGTCGGCCGACAGGACGATCAGTCGCTCATAGAGGTTGGCGACGATTTCCGCCGACTCCAGCTGGTTGAGCTCGTTTGGATCGAGCCCGCGCATGGACGACATGTTGGTGGCGATCACCAGCTGGTCCTTGGGCGTTGCCGCATGCACTGCGAGCGGCATGGCAAGCGTCGATGCCACCATAGCCGACGCCATGAGAAAGCTGCGTCTTTTCATTGCTCTATCTCCTCCCTGGTGCGCCGGACCTCGCCCCGGGCGCGAATTTTCATATCGACATCGATCTGAAATCTGGTATATCAGATCTCACAAAACGATTTTGTCGTCAACGGGGGAATTTTCGGGATATGCAAAAAGAGGCATCGACGCAGCCTGGCGCAGATCGCATCGAGAAGATCGACCCGCGGTTTTTGACGACGTTGCGCGACCACGTGCACAAGACGCTGCGGACAGCGATTCTCTCCGGCCGCTTCGCGCCCGATGAGCGTGTCAACGAGCGGCAACTCGCCGAGCAGCTGGGCGTCAGCACGACACCCATCAAGGAGGCCCTGCGCCAACTCGAGACCGAAGGCCTTGTCGAGACACTGCCACGCCGCGGCGTGCTGATCCGCTTCAATGCCGGCTGGGCGGAAGAGATGATCCTGGCGCGCGCCGCCCTGGAATCGATGATCGCCCATCTTGCTGCCAAGCGCATCGAAGAGGCCGGGGCCAGCAAGCTGAGCGAGATCGTCGCCCTGATGCGCAAAGCGACGGACGACGGTGTGGCCGACGACCTGATTTCGCTCAACGAGACGTTTCACGAGCAGATCCACATCGCTTCCCGATGCCAGTATCTCTCGCGCATGATCGAACGGCAGCAGTTTTACGACGCCAGCATCCGCCGCGTCATCCACTCCGACCCGCTCGAGCGCGGCAAGGCGCTCGCCGAACATGCCGCGATCGCCGCCGCCATCATTTCCAACGACAGCGACAAGGCCGAACGCGTGATGCGCGACCACGTCGTGCGTTCCGGCGAAACCTACCTCAACATCGTGTTCAAGAAGAAGGAGGACATCTGACGTGACCGAGGCAATGGAAAAGATCCGCAAGGCCCTGACGGGCATATCGGGCGTGCCCGTGACCCCCTACAAGGCGGATGGCAGCGTCGACATCGCCAAGCTCTCGGCCCTGATCAGCCGCCTCGCCCATGCGCGGGTCCACAATCTCATGGCCGCCGGCAACACCGGTGAGTTCTTCACCCTGACCATGGACGAAGTGCGCACGGTCCACGCCGCGACGATCAAGGCCGCCGACGGCAAGTCGCTTGTCAGCGCTGCAGTCGGTCGTTCGCTGACCGAAGCCAAGGCACTGGCCCGCGACGCCATCGCCGAAGGCGCCGATGCGATCATGGGCCATCATCCGATGGACCCATTCGCAGGCCCAAGCTACCAGGCCCGGTATTTCCTCGAGCTTGCCGATGCCAGCACCGTTCCAGTCATCGCCTATGTACGCAGCGACACCTTCTCCGTCGCCGACTTCCGCAAGCTCGCACTGCACCCGAACATCGCCGGCATCAAGTTTGCCTCCGGCAATCTCATGCTGCTGGCCGAAGTGATCCGCGCGACCAGGGACGCACCGGCGATCTGGGTCTGCGGCCTTGCCGAGGGCTGGGCACCGGCCTTTTACGCCATGGGTGCCCGTGGTTTCACCTCCGGTCTCGTCAATGTCTTCCCCGAGCGCTCGCACGCCATTCATCAGGCGCTGGAAACCGGCGATTACGCCGCTGCCCGTGCGCTCATCGACGATATCGCCGGCTTCGAGGCACTGCGCACCAAGTATTTCAACGGCGCCAATGTCACCGTCGTCAAGGAAGCGCTTGGCATGCTTGGAAGCGAAGTCGGCCCCGTTCGCGTGCCCGGCGTCGAGAGCCTGACCGAAGCAGAGCGCGCGGACCTTCGCGCCATCGTCGACAATGTCGCCGAGAAAAGCCGCGCGGCCTGAGGAAGATCCAATGCATATCACAGGCATCAAGACTTACATGCAGCGCGTGGACAATCGCCCTCGCCTGCTGCTCAAGATAGAAACCAGCGAAGGCATTTCCGGCTGGGGCGAATGCTACAACCACGGCCCGGACTGGGCACTGCCGCCGCTACTCGACTACCTCTTTCACCAGATCGAGGGCGAGGACCCGCGCCGTGTGGAATTCCTCGTGCTCAAGCTCAATCAGCAATGCCGCTTCCCGCCGGGTGCGATCGGCCTCGCCGCAATTTCGGCGATCGACCATGCGCTCTGGGACATCGCAGGCAAGGCCGCCGGTCTCCCCGTGTACATGCTGCTCGGCGGCAATGTGCGCGATCGCGTCAAGGTCTATTGCGGCGTCTACACCGCACCCGACCCTGAAGCCGCGCGTGACCAGTCGCTCGAACTCAACGAGAAATACGGTTACACCGCCTTCAAGCTCAGCCCCTATCGCCGCGATCTTCATTCCGGTCGCTGGGGCGAACTGGTCAAGGAGACGGGTGACTGGTTCGGAAAGATCCGCGAGATCACGCCATCACACTTCGACTATGCCTTCGACGCACATGCGAAGATTTTCGAACCCTACCAGGCCGTCCAGCTGGCCGCCGCCATCGCGCCGAATGACCCGTATTTCTATGAAGAGCCGATCCGGCCGGAACACATTCCGGCATGGGCGGAATTGAAGGCGAAGGTCACGGTTCCCCTGGCAACCGGTGAATCGCTCTACTCGCGCTACGAGTTCCTGTCGCTGCTGTCTGCCCGTGGGGCTGACATCATCCAGCCCGACATCTGCGTGGTCGGCGGCGTCAGCGAAATGCGGCGCATCGCGGCCATCGCCGAGGCTCATTATGTGACGGTCGCGCCGCATAACCCGATGGGCCCGCTGGCAACAGCAGTCAACATCCACTTCTGCGCGGCCCAGCCGAATTTCAAGGTGCTGGAATTCAAGCCGCACGTCCACGCGCCCTGGGCGGCCGATCCCTACATGCCCGTCGACGGCCACATGGAACTGCGCCCCGATCGCCCTGGCTGGGGCCTGGAAATCGACGAAAAGGCGCTCCAGACCGAAGACTATATCCACTGGGAGCGCAAGATTACGCGCAAGCCGGACGGAGCAACGGCGTATCCTTGATAGATTTCATATCTGGCTGTGGCGAGAAATCGCGCCGCAGCCAGCGACCAATCCAGGAAGCTCGGTCTTTTCGCCGTGACGAAGATAGAACCTTCGATCCATCAATTTTTCATGAACTGAGCGGTAGAGGATCGGTGCCTCCGCTTAGAATTTCAATATATCTTCAAGCTGAACACGCGACTTCGCTTGCGGCCGGTTACTTCATCAACGATGCCTAAGCGCTCCAGATCGACGAGCGCTGCGTTGACCGTTGGCGCAGACAAGCCTGTAATCTGGACAATCTGGTTCGCTGTATGAAAAGGATTCTGCTGGAAAAGCTCGTGAATGCGAAGCGCCGACCCTGCTCTATCGCTTTCCATAGTGATCCGCTCCCGATCTTCCTTGAAAAGAGCGACGATTTTTGTCGCAGCCTCAAAGGCCTGATTGGCTGTATCGGCCACGCCGGCCAGGAAAAAGTCTAGCCAGGCTTCCCAGTTTCCCTGTTCGCGAACCTCTTGCAGTAGCCCATAATATTCTCGCCGATGGGACTTCAAACAGAGGCTAAGGTATAGCAGCGGCTTTCCCAGAACGCCGTTCATGCAGAGATATGGAGTTACGAGCAGCCGGCCGATACGGCCGTTGCCATCGAGAAATGGATGGATTGTTTCAAACTGCACATGCAGCAAGCCGGCTTTGATGAGTGCTGGTAGCCGCGATTGGTCGTCATGGATGAAGTGCTCGAAAGCATCCAGGCAACCGGCCATTTCAGTGATGGGTGGCGGCACAAAGATTGCGTTATCGGGGCGCGTGCCGCCAATCCGATTTTGCGAGCGGCGGAACTCTCCTCGATCCTTTTATCCGCCTCGGCCACTTTGTAGGAGCCTAGTGTGCATTTCGCGGATCATACGCAATGACATGGGCAGCGTTTCCAGCCGCTCCAAGGTGCGGGCGGCCTAGTACCGCGTGCGACAAGCGCGGCCCCGTCTGATGGGCAGACGGGGCGCCGGCTTTCAGCCGGTATCGCGTTGGGAATACGCTCGAACGCGCCCGGCATGATGGCCGGCAAAAATAGCGAATCCATTGGATCGATCAGATCCGGGCTCCACCCGTGGCGTCGATGATCTGCCCGGTCGTCCAGCGGGCATCGTTCGATGCCAGGAAGGCGATTACGTCAGCAATGTCTTCGGCACGACCAACACGCGAGAAGACAGATAGTGCCTCTGCGCCGGCGCGCGCATCTGGCGACGCCAGCCACTCGGCGTTCATATCTGTTTCGGTGACGCCCGGCATGACCGCATTGATGGTGATCCCGCGGGCCGCGAACTCCGGCGCCAGCGCCAGGGTTAAGGTCTCCAGCGCTCCTTTGGAGGCCGCATAAGCCGGGTGGGTCGGTGCTGCGATCCGGGTAAACCCAGTGGACACGTTAATGATGCGGCCACTGTCGCGGATGTGGTCCGCCACTGCCTGGATCAAGAAGAACGGCGCTTTGTAGTTGATTGTCATCACCTCGTCGAAGACAGCCTCGCTGGTCTGCCTCAATGGCACGGCGGGGGCAACACCTGCATTGTTGACGAGAATATCGAGGACAGCGGCACCCGTCTGCGAACGCGCTGCGTCTCCGAACTGCGACCAAAGGCTGTCGGCCGCTTCCCTGCCCCGCCGCAGATCGGCTTTCACAGTAACAGCCTTGACGCCCAACGCCTCGATCTCGCGCACGGTGGCGCTGGCCGCATCCAAATTGGCGCTGTAGTGCACACCGATCAGCGCGGCACCCTCTTTTGCAAATGCGAGCGCGACCGCCCGTCCGATACCACGTGAGCTTCCGGTGATTAGCGCTGTCTTGCCTGCGAGTTTCTTGGACATGATGTACTCCGTTGCAAATTAAAATAGTGATCGCTACATTAAAGAGGTAAACGCTTCTGTCAATAATTAAATAGGGATCGCTATTTTAATGGAAGAGCCGGTTCGCAAACGGGGCAGACCGCGCGTGCTCAATCGAGACGCCGGCCTCGAAATCGCGGCACGCCTGTTCTGGGAGCGCGGCTACGAAGGAACGTCGACCGCCGAGCTAACCAAGGCCATGGGGATCAATCCACCCACGCTCTATTCCAACTTCGGTTCGAAGGAGGAATTGTATCGTCAGGCGCTGGATTTCAGCATCGCGCGTGAAAGCGGCTGCCGAGCGCAAATCCTGGCGTCCGCGCTGCCCGCCTATGAAGCACTCAGCCGCTACCTCTACAATATCGCCGACGGAGACACACAACCTGACAAGCCTGCAGGCTGCATGGTCTCGACCGCAGTCTTGCAGCATGCGGAAGAAAACGCATCGGTCGCTCGGATGACAGCCGAACTCCGGGAGGCATCGATGCAGGTTCTTAAAGCCCGTTTCGATCGCGCCGTCAGCGAGGATGAACTGCCTGCGGGGACCGACACGGACACGCTCGCACGCTTTTACGGTGCAATTATCCAAGGCATGTCGGCCCAAGCCTGCGATGGCGCCTGCAACGCGCTTCTGAAAAGGTTGATCGACGTTGCCCTGACGGCATGGCCCGGAAAGCGCACGACCGTCGCCAGGAATTCGGATTGAAGACCCGTCAGCCACTTATTGTCACCGCGAGGATAGACGCAACGGCACATTGGTGCTGGCGCCCGCGCGCGACCAGGCGGAGCTAAAGCGCTTCGCCGGCCGCACGACGGGATACGAATGGCTCGACGAAGAGCGGATCGCGGCGCTCGAGCCCTCCTTGGCCGGTCGCTTCCGGCACGCGCTGTTCTTCCCGCGCGAAGCCCATCTCGATCCGCGCCGGGCGCTGACTGCCTTGCGCGACAAGCTGATCGCACGCCGCGTTTTCTTCGTCGGCTCGAACCCCGAGGAGCAGGACTTTGACCATGTCGTCGATTGCACCGGCGCGGCGCGCATCGGCGAGACCGCTTCGCTGCGCGGCGTCCGCGGCGAGATGCTTTATCTGAGGACCGACGAGGTAATCCTCGACCGGCCGGTTCGGCTGCTGCATCCGCGCATCCCGGTCTACATCGTGCCGCGCGGCAACGGCCTCTTCGTGGTCGGCG
Organism: Hyphomicrobiales bacterium; assembly: GCA_900472605.1. Classification (GTDB taxonomy): domain Bacteria; phylum Pseudomonadota; class Alphaproteobacteria; order Rhizobiales; family Rhizobiaceae; genus Rhizobium. The sequence continues at coordinate 24,743 of UCJD01000002.1, forward strand.
CGACGATGATCGAGACGGAATCCGCAGGCCCGATCACCGCCCGCTCGCTGATGGAACTGCTGAACGCCGCCTACGCGCTGCACCCGGCCTTTGCCGATGCGACCGTGGTGGAAACCGGCGCCGGCATCCGCCCCGCCTTCCCCGACAATTTCCCCCGCGTCGAGCGACGCGGAAAACTGATGTCGCTGAACGGCCTTTACCGCCACGGCTTTCTGCTCGCGCCCGCCATGCGACGCGGGCGGCCGACCTTATCTTCAACATCGATACCGCACGAGGACACGCATCATGAAACTGATCGTCAACGGCGAAGCCAAGGAGATCGCCGCCGCTATGCTCGAGGAGCTGCTTGCGCTGATGGATTACGAAGGCGTTTGGCTGGCGACCGCCGTCAACGGCGAACTTGTGCACCGCGAGGACCGGCCGGACCATTCGCTAAACACGGACGACCGGATCGAGATCCTGTCACCGATGCAGGGAGGCTGACCGATGCTTGAACTCTATGGAACGCAACTGCGCTCGCGCCTGCTCCTGGGCACGGCGCGCTACCCGTCACCGTCGATCATGGCCGATGCCGTCAGCCGTTCCAGCACCGAGATCGTCACCGTCTCGCTTCGCCGCGAGACCGCCGGCGGGCGCAACGGCGGCGCCTTCTTCGAGACGATCCGCTCGCTCGGCGTCAAGGTGCTGCCCAACACCGCCGGCTGCCACGGCGTGTCCGAGGCGGTGCTGACGGCGAAGATGGCGCGCGAGCTGTTTTCCACCGACTGGATCAAGCTCGAAGTGATCGGCAACCACGACACGCTGCAGCCCGACGTCTTCGGCCTCGTCGAGGCGGCCCGCATTCTCGTCGGCGAAGGCTTTCAGGTCTTTCCCTATACGACCGACGACCTCGTCGTCGCCGAGCGGGTGATGGAAGCGGGCTGCCAGGTGCTGATGCCCTGGTGCGCGCCGATCGGCAGCGCCGCCGGCCCGCTCAACCCGATGGCGCTGCGCTCCATGCGCGCCCATTTCCCCGATGTGCCCCTCATCGTCGATGCCGGCATCGGGCGCCCCTCGCATGCAACTCATGTCATGGAGCTCGGTTTCGATGCCGTTCTGCTCAACACCGCCGTGGCCGGCGCCGGCGATCCGGTCCTGATGGCCGGCGCCTTCGCAGGCGCCATCGAAACCGGCCGCCAGGCCTTCGAGGCGGGGATGCTGAAGCCGCGCGACATGGCCGTGCCGTCGACGCCGGTTACCGGACAGGCGGTGTTCGCATGAAGCTCGATCCATTCTACCTCATCGTTGACAGCGCCGACTGGATCGTACGGCTGGTGCCCGAGGGCGTCAAGCTGGTGCAGTTGCTCGTAAAGTATCGCTCCGAGGCCGATCTGCGCCAAGAGATTCGCAGCGCTCGGGCGATCTGCGCGGAATATCGCTGCCAGCTTATCGTCAACGATTACTGGCAGCTGGCGATCGAGGAAGGCTGCGATTTCGTCCATCTCGGCCAGGAGGATCTTGAGACCGCCGACCTCGCCGCCATCCGCGCCGCCGGCGTCAAGCTCGGCTTCTCCACCCACGACGAGGCCGAACTGCAGACCGCCTCGCCGCCCGACCTGACTACATTGCGCTCGGTCCCATTTGGACGACGATACTAAAGCGGATGAAGTGGGATCCGCAAGGCGTTGCACGGGTCGCCGACTGGAAGCGGCGGATAGGCTCCATGCCGCTGGTAGCCATCGGCGGCATTACGGCCGAGCGAGCGCCGTCGGTTTTAAAGGAAGGAGCGGCAGCGGCAGCGGTTGTCACCGACATCACCCGTAATGCCGATCCTGCGACCCGCACCCGGCAATGGTTGGAGGCCACGAAGCCATGGCGCTAAGCTGAGGTTGAGATTGGACGGTTCTTGGCTAACGCCAACGACGGGATGTTCGCACTTGGTAGATTGTCCGATAGGATCGCAGAGCCATTCGAGTGATGAGGAGCGAAGCGCCGATTTGAAGACGAGTAAGCCTCTAACCTCACCGCCCGCGTTGCCGAGGTCGATCTCCAGCCATTCGATCTTCTCCGCAAAACGCATTTCCGGCCGGAGCGAAATTTTCTCCGCGCGCATCTGACAATGTTTCACCGGTTGCCGGGTGAATATGTTGAGCGCATCACTGGAAGTTTTCAGTCTGTTGCGGTCCACCAAGGCCCATTTACAGCGAAAGTCACTGGCGTTCGCCCCCTCGGAATGGGAATTGAGTTCAGTGTCGAAAGCCCAGAGCTGATATCGAATAGGGATGATCTGCGGAAGGCCTTTATGAACTGGCTGGGCTCGCAGGACATGCGGGCGTGGCAACCCCACATTACCATACACAACAAGGTAGCACCGGCGCAAGCGGACAAGCTTTATCGTGAGCTCTCGGCGGGTTTCCAGATGCACGGCATCAACATCGCAGGGCTTGATCTATGGAGATATCTTGATGGTCCGTGGGCCGCCGAGTGGGAGACTGTGTTCGGTGCACGCTAACAAGCAAGCTAAACGCACGCACGCCAGTTTCTCTCTTGATTGCCTATTTCGCCTCTGATCACGCAGTCGCTGATATGCGTCACGATAGCAAACCCGCGACGAACGACCTTTTCTTGCAAATGTGGAAAATATGGATATTCTGGAAACTTCAATCGGAGTTCGTTTCATGCGCCAGTTCACGACGGGTGACCTCAATAAACAGGTCGGTGACGTCACAGATGCTGCCAGCCGGGAGCCGGTCGTCCTGACAAAGCATAGGAAGCCGCGCTTTGTCCTAATGAGCTACGATCATTATGAGCGTCTGCGCACGGGCGGCGATACTCGCAAAGTACATCGATCGGCGGAAATGCCCGCCGAACATATAGACCTGTTTGAGGTGGAAATCGATCGTCTGGCGCGCGGCGAAGGTTATGGCGATGAGCCGTGAATTCCTCCCCGGACAAATCATCGCCTATCCCTATCTCTGGGCTTGGCAGAACGACCGCGGAGAGACAGAGGGACGCAAGTCGCGCCCAACCTGCGTCGTGATCTCGGTCCGCAACGCCAAGGACAGCCTCACGCACCTTGCTCTTCTTGCTGTTACGACGCAACCACCGCAGTCGGATCGTGGCGCCGTTGAAGTTCCCGATACGGAAGCACGCCGCGCCGGCTTGAGCGACCTGAAGCGCTGCTGGGTTATGGTTGACGAGTACAATTACGATATCGCCGAGCGGTCGTGGTATATCGAGCCCGATGAAAACGTTCTTGGCCGATTCAGCAAAGCGTTCATGATGAAGATTGCTGCGTCGTTCGGTGAAGCTTCTAGGAAATCTGGTCGCCGAATTAGCCGACTCGATTGATCTTCACGCCAAGGCTTCGGCAAGCAGGCGTGGTCAGGAGCAGGCTGATCGCCTTGAAAGGAACTGAGTCAAGGTCCGGTCATTCGCATCTAGCACTCTTGTCCCATTGTGGTTTTGCGCTTCGCGCCACGAGCGTACTCAGCTCCTCGACTCCTAATCAACCGGGTCCTATGACATTTTAATACCTTCGCGAGGCGCCGCGGATGGATCGCTTATGCGCTCAAGCCCATCTTCTCCCATGTCGAAACATCGAATTGGAGATGAAGATGTATTTCGAGCTGAAGGACGCAACCGCCGACATTCTTGCGCGAAGCCGTCGCCACGATGAGCTTTGCGATCTGCCGCTGCAACTGATTGCGTCGGAAAGCGAGGCCTACGACATCCAGGCCGCCGCGCAGGACGCCCTGGGGTTTGAGAGAAAAGGCTATGCGGTTGTTGGCTCGACCGAAGGGGCGCAAAGGGCCCTCGGCCTGACATCACCTATTTTCTCGGAAATCCAAGCCTCGAGCTTTCTGCATGACACTAGGGAGTTTCGACTACCTCCCGGCGTGATTGGTGTGCAATGCGAATTTGCCTTCACCCTGCTTCGACCCTATCCCGACGCAGGCGAACGCATTGATCTCGTCAGCGCACGCGGGGCTATTCTCGCCTGCCGCCCGGCAATAGGCCTGTTGGGGCGACGAACACGTAGGACATTTGCAGGCAACAATGCCGCGATCGCCGACTTCGGACTTCATGTCGCCACGTTGTGCGGCAATCACGTGCCGGCAGCATCCCTTGCGGAGTTCGCCTCCATCGAGGTGACGTCTTTCCTGTTCAAGGATACCGTCGTCTCTGGCAAGGCTTCATCAATCATGGACGATCCGGTCAATGCAGTGGTCTGGATCGCGCGCCAACTTGCCGCGAAAGGGCGTCAACTAGAGCCAAACGACATCGTCACGACGGGCTCATGCACCGCCATCCTGCAGGTCCTGGCCGGACAGCACGTCGCCGCGGACTTTGGTCCGCTCGGACAGGTCGACTGCGTTTTCACATAACTACTCCCCAAAGGCTCAACAATGACCCCACGCAAACCGTTTGTCGTCGAAATCAAGAAGAAGCGACCGATCTTGAAAAAGACGACAAGGCAGATCCCGCTGAACCACGCGGCTACTCGAGCGCTTCAGAGCGACGCCGAGGCTCAATCCTGATGGTCAGCCGAAGCATTCCCCACGAATATTTCGTGCTTGACGTTGCTGATGACAGCGGACCGATTGTTGCCAGACTTGGCGACCGCACGGTTCCTGAATCCGTTATAGATCGCCGTGGTCGGCGCTACCATTTCGCCGGCGTTGCAAGACGTGACCCGCGCGGTTGTCTTGATGTGACGGCATTGCTGCAAGGCGAATGGATCGTCGCGCCTGACCTCGTCTATCGCAGAACATAGCGGTAGGAGCAAACGGCTCCGTGAACATCAAAGAGGCTCATGATCGGTTTGAGTTGACGGCAGTCACGTCGCGATGCGCCAGAAGCGACCATGGCGTGTCTTTTAACATACAGGCCAGCAGGACAATCGCAGCGTAAGCGGCACGAAATCTTTCGCGCCATACGATCATGACTGCAATCAATCATGTGGATTCCGTCGATTGAGCCTTTCAGACCGACGGTCTGCCCTATGTGTCACGTTCATGGACCGCTACCATCTGGTGGTTCACGGATGATCCTTATGCCGAGTAAGAAGAAGACTACAGACATTCCGAAGAAACGCCCTTCCCTGTTAGCTCAGCTCGCCGACGAACCTGAGAAGCTGTTCTCCGGTGCCTTCCGGCAGCAGTACGGTGCGGTCTGTTTTCGCTATGTCGGGGAGACATCGAAGATCGAGGTGCTTGTCATCTCGTCGCGAGACACCGGTCGATGGATTGTGCCCAAGGGCTGGCCAATGAAAAAGAAAAAGCCCCACGAGGCGGCCGCGATAGAGGCCTGGGAGGAGGCCGGCGTCAAAGGCGCGGTCCATAAGGCCGCTATCGGTCGATACACCTACCTCAAGTTTCTCGATGACGGTGACGTTGTTCCCACAATCGTCGACCTGTTCCAGATCGAGGTCACTGTGCAGCAAGACGAATTCAAGGAAAAGGGGCAGCGCCGTCTCGCCTGGGTCGAACCGGATGAAGCCGCCCGGCGCGTGCGCGAGTTGGAGCTGAAATCGCTGTTGGTGGACTTCAAGCCAAAAGGAAAACGCAATCGTGCCGAATCTGGATAGCGAACACGCTACTGCCGAACGTTGGGCACGTCGCTTCGATAGATTACAACCATGACACACGGACACAAGGTTCCGGCACAGTATCATGTCGCCGATATTGCCGGATGGTCGATAAATCATCGACTCAACTCCGAATTGCCTGGCTATCTTGTGATCGCTGCGGAAATGGCCCCGAATGACTTCAGCGACTTGCCTGCTGAAACGCTGTCTTCATTAGGCCTGATATTCGCGACAGTGCAGCGTGCACTCACTGAGCTCGGGGCAAAGCGGGTGTATATCGGGCGATACGGGCACTCCCCCGGCTATCCAATCCATTTTCATGCGATACCGATCTATGATTGGGTCGAGGACCGCTTCTGGAAAGACGACCGCTACCGAATACTTGGCAATTTCGCGCATGGCCCCGGCGAAACCGCGGCCGATGGCGCTGAACTGACCCTATTTGTCTGGCGGGAATTCTGTGAACGTCCGGACCCGCCACCGATCGAAGGTCCATCGGTGATGGAAACGATCGCAATTCTACGTCGAACAATGGCGTTCCAACCAAAATGAGCGCCGCATGCGCCGGGAATGGACCTACCCTGATTACAGTTTTGTCTCGGGTTGATCCTTCTCAGGCGCAGCACTTGTTTCCGGTTATCGCCAGTGCGCAGCAAGTTGATGACGGTTCCAGCGCCTCCGTAAGCCAGCGGTCGCGGGGCTTGCAACGCGCTGGACGCGAGTTGAGATCGACATGCGCAATCACGCCGCGGAGCACCGGCGAAGACTGTTGCTTTGCTTAAACCTCACGAGTAGCGGCCCCTTGGCCATGCCCTTCAAGGCGACGACCCTCTGCATCGAAGAGATGAATGGCATTGGTTTCGGCGCCGACGTCAACGCGACTTCCCACGGCCGTCATCGATCGCCCCGCGACGCGGAAGACAATCTCGACCCCGGACGCCGTGGTTGCATGGACATAGCTTTCGGCACCCACGAGTTCGACGGCACCGACTTCGACAGCCAAACGCACCGGATAATCCTTCTGCGAGCCGATAATCTTCAAGTCTTCTGGCCGAACGCCGAGCGTAGAGACATCAGGAGGAAGCGACAGGCCGGCAACGTCGGCCGTCAAAGCATCTTTGCCGATAAGATTCATGGCCGGCGAGCCAATGAAGGCCGCGACAAACGTGGTGGCCGGCCGCTCGTAAAGTTCGATCGGCGTGCCGACCTGCTCAATCTTCCCGCCGTTCAGCACGACCAGACGATCGGCGAGCGTCATTGCTTCCATCTGATCATGCGTCACGTAGACGCTTGTCGTCGACAGCGAGCGCTGCAGCTTGCGGATCTCCACCCGCATCTGCACACGCAGCTTCGCATCGAGATTGGACAACGGCTCATCGAACAGAAATGCCTTCGGCTCGCGCACGATTGCCCTGCCCATCGCGACGCGCTGTCTCTGTCCGCCCGACAACTGTCGTGGCTTGCGCTCGAGCAGGGAGCCGATCTCCAGGGAAGCCGCCGCAGCAGCAATACGCCGTTCTATCTCTGCCGCAGCCATGCCTCGGTTTTTCAGACCATAGGCCATGTTCTGCCTGACGGTCATATGCGGATAAAGCGCGTAGTTTTGAAAAACCATCGCGATATCCCGCTCGGATGGTTCCAAAGCGTTGACAACGCGCCCGTCGATCGCGATTTCTCCGGAGGAGATCGCTTCCAATCCCGCAATCATCCGCAAGAGCGTGGATTTCCCACACCCGGACGGCCCGACGAGGACCACCATCTCACCGTCGGCGATGTCGAGCGAGATTCCCTTTATTGCCTCGAAGCCACCTGCATATGTCTTGCGAACGTCCCTGATCGTGATGCTTGCCATTACTTCTCTGTCTCCACGAGGCCCTTCACGAACCAGCGCTGCATCAAGACGACAACGAGGATCGGGGGAATGATTGCAAGAATTGCGGTGACCATGACGAGGTTCCAGGGCGTCGCCGCGTCGGCGAAATCGACCATCTTGCGCAGCCCGATGATGATCGTCGACATGCTCGCGTCGTTGGTCACAAGCAGCGGCCAGAGATACTGTGTCCAGCCGTAAATGAAGAGAATGACGAAAAGCGCCGCCAGGTTGGTGCGTGAGAGCGGAAGCAGGATGTCGCGCATGAAGCGGATCGGCCCTGCATTGTCGATACGGGCGGCCTCCACCAATTCGCCAGGTATCGTCAGGAAAAACTGCCGAAACAGAAAGGTTGCGGTCGCCGATGCCATCAGTGGAAGCGTCAGCCCCGCATAGGTGTCGATCATGCCTAGATCGACGATGACCTTGTATGTCGGCAGGATGCGGACCTCTACGGGCAACATCAGCGTCACGAAAATCATCCAGAAGAAGACCATGCGCAACGGAAAGCGGAAGAACACGATCGCTAAAGCCGACAGGAAGGAAATGATAATCTTGCCGATCGCGATCAGGGCCGCGACAACGATCGTGTTGAACATCATCCGCTCGAGGCTGACCCCGACGACCCGCTCAACCCCACCGACTAGGGCGTCGCCGTAATTTTCTGCGAAATGACCTTGTGGAAGCATGGTGATTGGCGGGCGCAGAATCTGCGCCGATGTCATCGTCGATGCGACGAACGTATAATAGATCGGAAAGGCAACAATGATGATCCCGAGCACGAGGATCAGATGACCAGTGATATTCGCGATGGGGCGCCGATCGATCATCTCAAACCTCAAGCGTAGTGGACGCGGCGTTCGACGAAGCGAAACTGCACGGCTGTCAGCGCGATAACGATCACCATCAAGACGACGGACTGGGCAGCGGACGAGCCGAGGTCCAGATTGACGAAACCGTCATTGTAGACCTTGTAGACCAGTGTCTCGGTCGCCTTGGCCGGTCCTCCGCCGGTCACGGCATGAATGATCCCGAACGTATCGAAGAAGGCGTAAACCGTGTTGACGACGAGCAGAAAGAACGTGGTTGGCGCCAACAGAGGAAACACAATCGTCCAGAACCGACGGCTCCCGCGGGCGCCATCGATGGCTGCCGCTTCGATCAATGATTTCGGGATCGCCTGAAGACCGGCGACAAAAAACAGGAAGTTGTAGCTGATCTGCTTCCATGCAGCCGCGACAATGACCAAGACCATGGCCTGCCCGCCGTTCAAGAGCGGATCCCAGGCAAATCCTGCGCGTCGCAGCATATAGGCGAAGCTACCCATCGCCGGATTGAACATGAAAAGCCACAACATGCCCGCGACCGCGGGAGCCACGGCGTAAGGCCAGATCAACAAAGTGCGATAAAACGTCTGGCCCCGCCTGATGCGATCGACGGCAGTGGCAAGCGTCAACGCCACGATCATCGCCAGAGCTGCGGTCGCCACGCTGAACACGACTGTCACCTGAAGCGAATGAATGTAGCTTGGATCGCTCAGGATCCTGCGAAAGTTCGCCATGCCAACAAAGCTGCTTTTCAGCCCGAACGGGTCTTCCCGCTGCATGGATTGATAAAGCGCCTGACTGGCCGGCCAGAAGAAGAACACGACCGTCAGAACGATCTGCGGCGCCAACAGAAAATAGGGAAGGACTTTATTCGGGAAGACGACATTTTGCACGCGGAGACTCCCTTGAGCGAGGCGAGGTGATCATCCGCGCCCATGAGCGCGGATGATCGACAGATCAAGCTTACTGGGCGATCGCCTGCTGGATGGCCGCGTTGCCTCGCTCGACAGCCTTATCGAGAGCGGCCTTGGCATCCTGCTTGCCCGCGAGCATCGCTTCGAACTCCTCGTTCATGATGTCGCGAACCTGCGGCAGGTTGACGAGACGAACGCCCTTGGAGTTTTCCGTCGGCGCCTTGCCCATCATCTGCAGGATCGGGGTCTCGCGACCCGGGTTCTTCTCGTAGAAGCCCGACTTCTTCGTCTCCTCATAGGCCGCCATGGTCACAGGCATGTAGCCCGACACCTGATGAAGGCGCGCCTGGATCTTGGTCTGCGACAGAAAATGGAAGAATTCGGCGATACCTTTGTACTCGGCGTCACTCTTGCCAGCGAATACCCAAAGGCTTGCGCCGCCGGGGATGGTGTTTTGCGGACGCCCCGCCCCCGGCTCGTAAGGCAATTGCCCAATTCCGTAGTTCATGCCGCTCTTGACGATATCGCCCAGGCCGCCGGACGATTCCGTCAGGATAGCGCACTCGCCCGACGTGAAGAGTTGCTTTGCTTCGGATGTTCGACCGCCATAGCGAAACGTGCCATCCTTGGCGAGATCGGCGATATCCTGGAAGTGCTTGACGAAGTCGGGCGTGTTGAACGCGAGTTTGACGTCGGTGCCTGCCAAGCCGTTTTCGTTGCTGCCGTAGGACAGATTGTTCCATGCGGCAAAGTTCTCGGTCTGGATCCAGGTGAGCCAGGTCGACGTCAGACCGCAGGCAGCGCCGCTTGCCTTGATTTTCTTAGCAGCCTCGATGACCTCAGGCCACGTCTTTGGTGCGGCCTCTGGATCAAGTCCCGCCTTCTTGAATAGGTCCTTGTTGTAATAGAGGATCGGCGAGGATGAATTGTAAGGGAACGACAGCATCGTCCCGTCCGGCTTGGAATAATAGGCGGCGATACCCGGCAGATATTCGTCCTTGTTGAACTTATATCCGCCCTTCTCGAGGACTTCGGCGACCGGCATGATAGCCCCTTCCGCCCCCATCATCACGCCGCTGCCTGCATCGAAGACTTGCAGGATCGCCGGCGACTTCTTGGCCCGGAAGGCTGCGATGCCGGCGTTCAGCGCTTCGGGATAGGTGCCCTTGAACACCGGAACGATCTTGTAATTGGTTTGGCTCTCGTTGAATTCCTTGGCGAGCTGGTCGACGACCTCGTTGTTGGCGCCTGCCATGGCATGCCACCATTGCAGTTCGGTAGCGGCATACGCGCCGCCGGCAGTCGTGCTTGAAAGAAGGGCTGTGGCAAAGCCGATCGCGATTGAATGACGAAACATGTTTCCTCCCTTGGGTCAATTCGCGCCTATTGCGCCTGCGTGGCGCAGCCGACCTCCCCGTCAGCCACGCCGCACAACTGTCAAAGCCGATAGCCGGCTTAAAATTGGTCTCCTGTCACAACTAACGCCGCGAAGCGATCTGTCCAGATATCGGCAATCGTGCGTTGTCAAATTCCGGCAATAGCGCGAAGATCCTCGACGGCGCCGGGCGCTGCCGCAAGAACGGGAGCTCCCTTCGTCAACCGGTCGCCGTCGGTCGGGAATGGGTGGTACCAGCCGCCCGCCTCCTTCACGAGGCAATAACCGGCCAGGCAATCCCAGGCATGCATGTAGGGTTCGTAATAGGCCACAAGACGGCCGGCAGCGACATATGCAAGCATTAGCGCGCCCGATCCGTTTCGAATGAAGTTGCCACCGGCAGACAACAGCTTTTCCACCATCGCGGCGACGAATGCCGGCGTGACATGGTTGTTGGCGCCGATACCTGTCACGGAATTACGGATCGTGCGTGAAGAATCGAGCGACAGCAATTGTCCGTTCAACGTCGCACCGGATCCAGCAGCTGCAGAGTAGAGTTCACCGTGGCACGGTGCAAAGATAACGCCGACAACAGGCACGTTGTCCTGGAGAAGCGCGACCGAGATGCACCAGTTCGGCATGCCATTGACGAAAGGGCTCGTTCCATCGATCGGATCGACGACCCAGGTCAGGCCCGACGTGCCGGCTTCAAGTCCGTATTCCTCCCCGAGGAAGCCATCACCGGGATAGGTTTCGTGCACGGCGTCTCGAATGAGGTTTTCGACGTCCCTGTCAGCGATCGATACAACGTCCTGAGGATCCCGCTTGGTTTCTATGACCAGGCTTTCCCTCTTTTCGAAATACCCGAGCGCCAGTGCGCCTGCCTTCTTTGCAATGGCTTCCGCAAAGGCCCTGGGAGCATCGAGGCCCAGTGAAGAATGCGATTTCATTTCAAATCCTCTTGCGATTTCTTACTTGGTTGGTGCGGTAATCAGCGCGATCCCGCGATCCTTGAGGCTGATGGCGACTTCGGTCGTCGTATCGAATGGTGAATCCGCTGTCCTGTCGATGACGAACAAGTTCCCCCTGCCGGTTGCGACTTCGTACTCGACATGATCGCCGAGATAGGCGGCATGTGTGATCCTGCCGGTGAAGGCACCCTTGGTCGTCGTGCGATGCAACTGAATTGCATTCGGCCGGATGGCGAGTTCGGCCCTGCCGGTCGATGCATTCCTGGCGGAAACGCGGTGTTTCAGCCCCTCGATATCGATCAGTGCTATGCCGTCCTCGACACTTTCGATCTGGCAGGCCAACACGTTGGCCTCACCCATGAAATCGGCGATGAAGGCGGAGGCGGGCGCATCGTAAAGGTCGCGTGGTGCGCCTTGTTGCGCGATCTCGCCATCCTTCATCACGATGATCTGGTCCGACACGGCAAGAGCCTCGTCCTGGTCGTGCGTGACATAGACCGCTGTGAAACCCAATCGCTGTTGCAGATCGCGAATTTCGGTGCGCACCCGCCGGCGAAGACGTGCGTCGAGATTGGAGAGCGGCTCGTCGAGCAGCAGCACCTGCGGCTCAAGGACCAGGGCGCGCGCCACAGCAACGCGCTGTTGCTGGCCACCTGACAATTCGGCCGGCAGCCGCTCGCCCATTCCGTCGAGGCCGACGAGCTTCATCGCGTCCTTAGCGCGTTCGCGCGCTTCCTTGCGCTTAATGCCTGATGATTCCAGACCGTAGGCTACGTTGTCGAGCGATGTCATATGCGGAAAGAGCGCATAGCTTTGAAACACCATCGAAACATCGCGCTCATTTGCCGGCAGCATCGTGACGTCTTTGCCGCCGATCAGGATACGTCCCGCCGAGGGGTGCTCGAGACCGGCCAGCATGCGCAGCGTCGTCGTCTTACCGCATCCTGACGGTCCAAGAAGGGTGACTAGCGTTCCCGGTTCGATGGTGAGCGACAGGTCGGGAATGGCTGTGAAGGCGCCAAATGTCTTTCTCACTCGTTCGAACGTAACGGAGCCGGGCACAGTCTTGCTCATGCGGTTTTCTCCTGATTGAGCGGCAGGGAGGGGTTGGCTGTCGGGGCAGCGAGCGCCACACGGTTCTCACGGCGAAGTCGGCGTTCGCCGACCAGCAACTGGAAACCACCAATCACAGTGACCATCACGACGATAAGGGCGGACGAGTAGGCGATCGCAACGCCATATTCGCCGTTTTCGACAAGGCCGACGATGTAGGCCGTGGACATGTTGTATTCGGCGCTGACGAGGAAGATCACGGCGCTGATCGAGGTAATCGCCCGCACGAAGGAATAGACGAGAGCCGCAGTGATCGCCGGGCGCAGCAGCGGCAGGATGACCTTTCTCACTGTTCTGAAGCTGTTTGCACGCAAGGTCAGAGATGCCTCGTCGAGGCTCTTGTCGAGCTGACTCATTGCTGCAACACCGCCGCGCACACCGACCGGCATGTTACGGAAGACGAAGCACGCGACGAGGATAAGCGCAGTGCCCGTCATCTCCAGCGGCGGCAGGTTAAACGCCATGATATAGCTGATGCCGATCACTGTGCCCGGTATGGCAAAGCTCAGCATGAGCGCAAATTCGAAGACGCCACGACCGACGAATTTCTGGCGGACGATCAAATAAGCCGTCAGAAGGCCGACAGCGGCCGTCAATGGCGCGGAGATCAGCGCGATTTCCATCGTCGTCCAGAAGGAGTTCCAGGCAACACCCGTCCAGGCTATGCCGCCGTCCTCGCGCCAGCCGATGGAAAAAGCGCTGATATAGTGCTGGAAGGTCAGGCTGTTATCCAGTCCCCAGGTGCGCACGAAGCCGCCGAAGAGGATCATCGCGTAGACCACGACGGTAAACAGCGCCCAAGGAATGACGATTGAATGAACGGCGATGGATAGGCCACGCGGCAAGGCGGCATGCGCTCCAGAATCGCCCTTTCCGGTGACCGTGGCATAGCTTTTTCCCTGAAGCCAAAGTCGCTGGGTGAGGAAGGCCGTCATGGTGAAAGCCAAAAGGATCATCGCAAGGACTGCGGCGCGGGCGGGATCGTTTTGCGATCCGACGACGGCAAAAAAGATCTCCGTGGAAAGGACACCATGGCTACCACCGAGAACCATCGGATTGCCGAAATCCGCCATGCTTTCGATGAAGCTGATCAGAAAGGCATTTGCGAGACCTGGCTTCATCAACGGCAAGGAAACCCGCCAGAAGGTGCGCCAACGATCGGCTCTGAGCGTCTGCGACGCTTCTTCCATCGAAGGGCTGACACCTTCGACGACGCCGATCAGGACAAGGAACGAGATTGGCGTGAATGACAGGACCTGCGCGATCCAGATACCGGTCAGACCGTAGAGCCAACGGCCCGGCTCGATACCGAGCGCTGATGCTGCGAACTGCGTTACCACACCCGCGCGCCCGAACAGCAATGTCAGTGCCAGACCAACGACAAAAGGCGGCGTGATGATCGGCAGGATGGTCAACAGCCGCAGTCCCCGCTTGAAAGGGAACCGTGTGCGTGTTGCGACGAGCGCGAAGCAAAGACCAAGCAACGTCGCTCCGCTAGCCGTCATGATTGCGAGCCACAGCGTGCGCCAGGCCACGCCACAGCGCTCGCCCCCGACGACGCAGCCAAGGCTCCAAACCGACGAATCTTGAATAGTGTTGAAGAAGCCGCTGGGATCAAACGAACCATCGACGGATTGGAAAGCGGCAATGAACATGCTTCCGACCGGATAGAAGACGAAAACCGCAACCAGGACCACAAGCATCGAGATGGCGCTGACCACGAAGGCGTCACCCTTCATGACACCGCGATCGGCAAGACCGAATGAAAAGAACAGCACGAAAACAATGCCGACGACGACGGCACCTGCCCCCATGGATGGCTGCCCGTCCGGCAAGGCGCCAAATACTGCTTCGCTAACCGCCCACGACCAGCCGGAAAAGGTGATAGCCAGCCCCTGAAGTGTGAGAAGCGCCAGTCCGGCGCCGCCGCAGACCGCCAATAGAAGGCCGCGGCTTCGGGCACTGGGAACGAAGCGCGCGACACAACCAGCAACAAAGATCAAGGCAACCAAGCCAAGCCACCAGCGTCCGAAGCTTGCGATCTCGATTGCCGCCGGTGCGGTTGCTGCATCTGAAAAGTAGCCGGAAAGCCATTGGAAGCCGAAGAAACCGCTTTCGATGCGATACCAGGGCAACAGCAGGAAGGCCACGCCACCCATGAGCATGGCGATATCGAGACGGCGATTGCTAGAGATCATGTCGGTTGTCCGCAGCGTTTCGTGACGGCCGGAAAGACAGGAGCCTCAGGACCCCTGCCTGTCATTCGATCAGTTGGCCTTGGCGCCGATTTCCTTGTCCCAGCGGGACAGAAGAGCCTTGCGAACATCTGGATCGCCGTACTTCTTGAAATCGTAGTCGATCAGCTTGATGTCTTCGAACTTCGGCGCCTCCTTCGGCACTTCGGCAGACTTGTTCGAAGGTAGCTGGAAGGACTTCGCGTCCTTCATGTGCGACTGGGCATCCGCACTCAGCGCCCAGTCGTACCACTTCTTGGCATTTTCCAGGTTCTTGGCACCCTTGACGATCGACATCGAGCCGATTTCGTAGCCCGTCCCCTCACACGGCGCGATCGCCTTAATCGGGAAGCCCTCGACGGTCTGAGCGACCGCGTCATGCATGAAGACGACCCCGATGGTGGACTCGCCGCGCGCTGCGGCCTTCACCGGCGCGGAACCAGACTTCGTGTACTGGGAGATATTGGCGTTGAGTTTCGCCAGATAGTCAAAGGCCTTGTCCTCGCCCATGATCTGAACGAGCGTCGCCAGGGTGTTATAGGAGGTTCCCGACGAGTTCGGGTTGGCGATCTGGATTTCTCCCTTGTACGAGGGATCGAGCAGATCGGCCCAGCATTTGGGCTCCTTCAAGCCTTTCTTCTGCAAGATCTCGGTATTGTATCCCCAACCAAGAGCACCGGCATAGACGCCAACGGTGCGGAAGTTCGCACTTTCGGCCTGCTTCTTTGCCCAGTCCTGCAATTGGTCGAAAAGCGGTGACTTGTATTCGAGCGTCAGTCCCTCGCTCGCTGCCTGCAGATGGGGGTCGCCAGTGCCGGCCCACCAAAGGTCGGTCTTGGGATTGCGCGCTTCCGCGCGGATCTTCGCATAGGTCTCGCCAGCCGAAAGGCGAACCATGTTCACCGAAATGTCCGTCTGCTTTTCGAACAGACCCTTCATCAAGTCGCAGACCTGCTGGTCGGCGGAGCATATGACGTTGAGATTTCCAGCAGCGTGAGCCGGAACGGCAAGCGATGAGATAGCAACGGCGAACGCGGCTGTGGCGAGTTTAATAGAATTCATCATTTCCTCCATTTTAACGACGCCTCCACGTCGCCGCTATTTTGCAAGCGTGTGCAAAGCTTGCATATGACAGAAAAGGCTGTCAATGAATTTCTCGACATCTATCGATGTTTGCAGATGCGAACAATGTTGCAAGCGCTTGCAAAACGGGAGGGATCGAATGCCGCCAAAGGACTTCGTCAGCGCACTCGAGGTAGCGCAGCGCGCCGGCGTCTCCAGATCAGCGGTGTCTCGCACCTTCACGCCCGGCGCCAGTGTCTCCGCCGAGACTCGTAAAAAGGTCACCGACGCGGCTGAAGCGCTCGGCTATCATGTCAACGAACTTGCTCGCGGCTTGATGCGGAATGAAAGTGGCATTGTCTGCCTGGTAGTATCGGACGTCGCCACTCCCTATCGCTCGGCATTGCTCCGCGAGCTGACAAGTAAGCTGCAGAATGTCGGCAAGGTCGCAATGTTGATCAACACGGATCGCTCGGATGGCAGTGTTGACCGCGCTCTGTCTCAAGCGATCCGTTACCGGGCCGATGCATCCATCATCCTGTCGGGTCTTCCTGACGCTTCGATTGTCAGGCTATGCCTCAAAAACGGCCAGCGGCTCGTCCTCATCAACCGCGACGACGAGGAGCCGGGTCCGCTCAAGATCAATCTTGATGATTTCGAAGCCGGAGAACGGATCGTCACAGCATTTGCCAGAGCAGGTTGCCGATCGCTCGCCTTTGCAAACTCGGAGGCGGGGACGCCGAGCCTGATGGGTCGCGAACATGGCTTCGTTGCAGCCGCGAAGAAACTTGGCCTCGAGGTCTCTGTTGAACGCTACGGCTGGACTGGTTATGAGGCCGGTCGCGTACTGGCGCAAAGGCTGCTGACGCGCACACAACGCCCAGAGGCTATCTTCTGTGCGACAGATCTGCTGGCGTGCGGCTTCATGGACACGGCCCGACACCAGTTTGGTATCGGTGTTCCGCAGCAGCTTTGTCTCGCGGGTTTTGATGATATCGATCAAGCCTCATGGTCATCGTATGGCCTGACCACATTCGCGCAGCCGGTTGCAGAGATTGCCTCGAAAGCGGTTGAATGGCTTTCGACGAGCGAAGCTGCAGACAACATCCTGCATCATTCCGTCCGGCTGACAGCAGAATTAATCTGGAGAACGTCAATCCGAGCAGGCTGAACTGGCACGGGCCGCGAGGCAGCCTATGCCTCCTCAATCACCTGCTCTCAAAGCCTTCCAGCGCTCGCATGAGATGGTACGCTTCGCAGACCTTGGCCTCAAAGAGCTTGTGCAGCGCTTGGTTGTCATCGATGTCGAAGGATTGGACAACGCCGCCGTTAATGGCGAAGACCTCGTGCGGTTCTATCCCTGAGTTGTCGATCAACAGAACTTCGTCTGCGATCCTGAGCGCTTCGGTCAGCTTCTCGAAGGATCCATCGTGCCGCCTGCGGATGTTTTCCTCCGGGATGTCGTGACCTCCCTTGAGGACACGCTGTAACGCGCTCGACGTTTGTCTCAACGGAATCCAAAGCAACATAGTACAGGCCGACCTTGAACCCGGCCGCCTTGGCAGCCCGCATCATTCTCAACGATTGGTTGCTGCTCAGCGTCGTCTCGAAAATAAAAGACTGTCTGGTGTCGATCATCTCGTCAATTTTCACGAGAGCCGCTCGACCAGCTTGGATTTCAGTCGATCTGTTATCGGCGGCCGGCATCGCTTTGGCGATCTCGTCCGCGTTGATCCAAACACCCTCGAGCTTCAGCTTTGCGAAGGCGGAAGTTTTGCCGGAGCCGTTCGGCCCTGCGAGGAGGATACACGACAACTCGGGCATGAAGCGATTGCTACCTCACGGTAGCCGGAGCACGTTCCTTACGCTCATGCTGGGCCTTATCCTTCGCCTCGTTCTGGCGATCCTTGGCAGTGATCGTTAGGCCCATACGGCGGCTCTCGGCGATGGCCTCCCGGCCGATCTGCTTCAAGCCTTGCTTGTTCTCGCGGTATTTCTGCAAAAGCATCAGCGATCTCCTTTCCATTCTTCCATAACATAATGCGACAGGCCGTCGGCTGCAAATATCGCTTGTGCCAGGTGCCACCGACAGCAGCACTGAACGCAACGGGCCGAAGGAGACAGCCTCAGTCCAAGCTCCGGCACTTGTCGGGGTTTGTTCGATGAAGTCGATTTCAGCTAGAGCAAACCGGCCCACTTTGCTCAGGGAAAACGCCAAAGTACAAGCGATACGTCCATATAGCCTTATCCGCCGTGAACGGAATCGAACCAACGACCTGAAACGTCAAACCGATAAGGCATTGATCGGGCCTCAAATCCGACCCACCGCCTCCGGAGCCACGGGGACGATGGTGACCGTGCGGCTGCCAGCCACGATCCTCGCGACCCAGCCAGCTAGGCTTACTGCGGGCGGCCAGTCTGCAGCAAAGGCATGCGGAAGGTGAAGCGGGTCTCCGTCTCGTCTGAAGACACCGAGAGCTTGCCGTCATGCGCATTCGCGATCTCCGACGCGATGTGCAGCCCCAGGCCGAGACCCAGGGACTTCTCGCCGGTATCTCCTCGAAAGAACGGCTGGAACAGCCGGTCCATGGCGGACTGGGAGATCGCCGCTCCTCCGTTGCTGACGGAAATTTCGAGGTCGGCGACGGTTGTCGTGGCGGCGAGCCTCACGGGCTGATCCGTAGCACCGTGCGTCAGCGCGTTACCGAGAAGGTTTGAGACGAGTTGTCCGATCCGGCCAGCATCGCACTCGACGACGTTCGAGACGTCGATCTCCGCTTCGAGCAGACGGTTCGGGTTTCCCGCACGCAGTTCGTCGACCACCTGCTGAATCAGCATTGAAAGCGCGCCCTCAGGCTGCACGGTGATGCCGATCCCGCTGCCAAGACTGCCGCGGGCGAAGTCCAAAACGTCGTCGATCAGGGCGGCCATCCGGCTGACGCTGCCGTCCATGAGATCGAGAACCCGGCGGGCACGGTCGCTGACCGGCTCCTTGGCAAGCATCCGCGAGGCGCTGGAAATCGAGGCGAGCGGATTGCGCAGATCGTGGCCTAGGACAGCGATAAACTGATCACGCAGCGCCCCTGTCTCGGTCGCGGATAGCAGTTCGACCTCAAGGGCGTCCTGAGCATTGACCAGCGTGCGCTCGTACCGTCTGCGCTCTACGGCCGGAAACATCACGACGTAAGTTCCGACGACCTCGCCGTGCGCATCCTTGCGTTCGACGGCGTTGACGAGGACCTGGATCGGCCGGCCGTCGTGACCCTTCAGGTCGAATGCGATCTCCTTGACGAATCCCTGAATCTTGAGCAGCGGCGCGAAATGGGTCTCGTGCAAGATGCGGCCGGCCGCCCTCATCAAGTCGGGCAGGCGCTTGCCGATCAGGTCGCTGGAGGCTTGTCCCGTCCATTGCTCGACAACGGCGTTGGCGCGCGAGATCGTTCCGTCGCGGGCAAGGATCAGGTAGCCACAGGGAGCGTGCTGGAACGCGTCCTCATCTCCAACGGCATCAACGGGGCCGAAGACGAACCCCTCAGACAAAGGCGCGGATCGCAGCGATGACCTCTGCAGGAGCGCTGAGGTTGGGGCAATGTCCCGTGGCGTCGAGATAGACGATCTCGCAATCGGGGATGTTTCGGCGGACGTATGTTCCGACTTCCTCGCCGGCGATGATGTCCTCGCGGCACTGCATGACGAGCGTGCGTGCGGTAACCTTGGCCAGATCCGCGCGGTTGTCGGAGGTGAAGGTCACGCGGGCGAATGCCTTCGCGATCTTGGGATCTGTCCGGCAGAAGCTTGCAGTGAGCTCCTGGCCGAGTTCGGGACGATCCGGGTTGCCCATGATCGCCGGAGCCATGGCCGCCGACCAGCCCATGTGGTTATCGGCGATAGAGGCGAGCAGCTCCTCGATTTCGTCGGCGGCGAACCCGCCGACGTACTCGCCGTCGTCTATGTAGCGTGGCGAAGGGCCCACGAGCACCAGACGCGAGAACATGCTAGGCGCCTGCAGGGAAGCCAGCACGCCGATCATCGCGCTGACGGAATGGCCAACGAAGACCGCGTCTTTCAGGCCAAGCTCGAAGCCGATCTCGACCACGTCCTGTGCGTATCCAGAGAGCGTGGAGTATTTCGCAGCGTCGTAGGCCGCGATGTCGGACCCGCCAGCACCAACATGATCGAAGACAATCGTCTGAAACCGGTCTTCGAAGGACGGAGCGACCAGGCGCCACATGGCGAGGTCGCAGCCGAAGCCATGCGCGAACATCATTGCCGGCCCAGTGGTGCCAGACATTTTTACATTGTTACGCAAGATCGCAGACAAACCGGACTCCGTTTTCCGATCGAGGGACACGAAAGCCGCCGCCAATTCGGAGGAACCTGGTGCCTGATATTGTGGAGGAACAATATAGTCTTAGCGAGGTGAAGCATATAGGGATTTCGCCGAGGCGTCGGGAAGCTTGTTAGCTTTGAGACGTCGCGATCGTCGCCCTGAGCGCACTCATTATGGAAGCTTTGACGTAGGGCTTCGGAACGAAGCGTCCGTCGCTTGGAAGATCGGCTTCGCCCGGTCGCTTGTGCCCGGAGACGACTACGATCGCTATATCAGGCCGCCGTTGTCTCACGAGCATGGCAAGAGCCAATCCGTCCATCGATCCCGGCATGTCGATGTCCGTACACACCACGTTAATCTGCGGGTTCTTCTCAAGGAGGAGTAATGCGGCATCCGCATTCGATGCCTCGAACGCTTCGAAGCCTTCGTCCTCCACCATGTCGACGGTGTCGATGCGCAGCAGAGGTTCGTCTTCGACGATGAGGATGCAATTGCGAATGGATGGGGTCATAAGATGTTAACTGGCTGGGCGCGCATTCGTTTCATTCCCTTCATCTAATAATATCGAGCCGGACAGAACGTATCTGAACCCGGCCGGTTCGTAGGTGCTCTCACCAGTTCCGGCGAAGTATCCGGGGACGATGCGCCTCATCAATCGCGAGCCAAAACCGCTACGCGTTGGTGCTGCGACTTCAGGGCCGCCGGTTTCCTGCCATTCCATCCGAAAGGCGCCGTCGGTGGAGGTCGTCCAATGGAGATTGACGACACCCTCGTCGTTCGAGAGCGCGGCGTACTTTGTCGCGTTGGTGGCAAGCTCGTGAATGGCGAGCGCCATGGCCAAGACCGCTTGTGCCGGCACGGTGACGTTCGGCCCGCTCAGCGTGATACGCCCTTCGGCGGCAACATGCGGTGAAAGAACTTCCGAGATCAGAAGCGCGACGTCCGCCTCCTCGAACCGAGCATTCGTCAAAACGTCCTGTGCGTTCGACAGTGCCTCGATCCGTCTCGAAATCGTATCGGCCGCTTCTTCCAGGCTGCCTGCGTGGCGCATGGACTGGGAGACCACGGCCATGGTCATCGTCAGGATGTTCTTGATACGGTGCGCCATTTTGCGCTGGACTACACGTTGCTGGGCGTCCAGCTTTGACTGTCGCACGATCTGGTCGTTCGCTTCTGAAACGCTGTTTTCGAGCCTTGTCTTGTTTTCCACCGCCGCGGTCGTATCCGTGGTGATGTTGATCATGCCGCCGATGGTGCCGTCGTCGCTGTAGAGCGGACTATAGGAGAACGACCAGTAAGTCTGCTCCTCGTAGCCGTTGCGCGCCATGGTAAGCGGCATGTTCTCGCCCCAGGTGCCTCGGCCCGACAAGGCCTCCTCGATGATTGGCGCGATGTCGCTCCAGACGTCGGACCAGACCTCCTGGGCGGGCTTGCCAAGCGCGCCGGCCTCCTTCGCACCAAGAATGGGCGCATAGGCGTCGTTGTAGATCATGTTGAGATCCTTGCCCCAAAACAGGCAGATCGCCTGCCGGGTCAGTGCGGCCATCTGTACGACGGACTTCAAGGACTGAGGCCAAGTGTCGATCGGGCCGATCGACGTGCCGGCCCAGTCGAATGCAAGGATCGCTTCGGCCATGCGGCCTCCGCCTGACAGGAACCCGGCCCTATGGCCGATGCTGACGTTCTTCCAGATTTGTTCTGCGTCCATGGAGGCTCGGAAATTCGATTGGTCAGTACGGGGTGGATCGGTCGATGAGGGCCCTATCGTGAGGCGGCGATCAGGCTGGCGACCATGGCAACGACCTGTTCGGGCCCGGCGGGCTTGCCGAGAATGGGCTTTTCCTGGAAGCCTTCAGGCAGACCGTCCTTGTCGTAACCCGTCGCGAAAGCGAAAGGCACTCCGCGCTCGGCAAGTGCGGCCGCGATCGGACCGACCGGCTTGCCATGCAGGTTTGCATCGAGAAGGGCGGCGTCGAACTCTCGGCTCGCAATAATGGGGAGCGCCTCTTCTATCGAAGCAACCGGCCCCTCGACTTTGACCCCGGCATCTTCGAGCGCAGCGACGATGTCTATTCCGATCAGAGGCTCGTCTTCCACCACCAGGATCCGGCGGCCAGTCAAGTTCCATGTTTCCATTGCTGCGGAGGATTTGTTGCCCGTCTTCGTTACGGTAGCAATCGCGGCTGACGACTTGATCGTATAAGGCACGGCAATGTCCCAGATGATGCCCTCAGGCAGGGCGGTCATATGCGCCTCGCCGCCTTGACCGCGAACGCTCTGCGAAATCAGAGTCGTTCCGAAACCTTGCGAAACGGCCGGCGTGACGCGCGGCCCGCCGAGTTCCGACCAGCGGATGCGAAGACCGTCGTCGATGCGCCAATCGATCGAGACTTTTCCCGCGGGAACGGAGAGAGATCCATACTTGGTCGCGTTGGTGCCGAGCTCGTGGATGATGAGCGCCAGGTGAAGCGCCATCTGGGGATCAAGACGAATGGCGGGACCGCTGGTCGCCACGCGCGTTTCGTCGGAAGCGCCTGCCGAGACCTGACCGAGAATGAGCTGCTTGAGATCGGCGCCTTCCCAGCTCTTGGCACTTAGGAGGTCGTGAATCTTTGCCAAGGACTGTACGCGTCCGCCAAAAGCCTTCGCGAAGACCTTAGGGTCCGACGAGCGGGCGAGCGTGCGAGTCGCCATGGCTTGGACGACCGCCAAGGTGTTTTTCACGCGATGGTTCAGTTCGTTGAGCAGCAGCCGCTGCGTCACCGCAGCTCGACGGCGCTCGATCAGGTCGGCCGCAGAACGGGCGATGATGTCGAGCATGCGCAGCTCGCGCTCGGTGGGTTGATGCGGCTCGCCCCAGTGGGAGCCGTTGCAAAAATG
>UCJD01000069.1 GCA_900472605.1 Hyphomicrobiales bacterium
GTTGACGCCGACGCCGAAGCAGAAGCTGTAATCGGCATACTTGGCGGAAAACGCCATGCCCTTGTCGGACGATCCGGCGCAGATCAGCTTCACGCTTTCGGGAACCGGCTTCATCCGGCAATCGTCCATCTGGAAGAACTTGCCCTTGAGATCGGATTGACCTGATGTCAGCAGGTCCTTGAGGACGGTCGTGTATTCGCCGAGATATTCGTAGCGGTCGCCGAAATAATCGTCTCCCGGCCACAGGCCCATCTGGCTGTATTCCGGCCGCTGCCAGCCGGTGACGAGATTGACGCCGAAACGACCGCCGGAAATGCTGTCGATCGTGGTCGCCATGCGCGCAACGATCGCCGGCGGCATGACCAGTGTCGCGGCCGTGCCGAACAGCTTGATCTTCGACGTGACGGCGGCGAGGCCGGCCATCAGCGTGAAGGATTCCAGATTGTAGTCCCAGAACTCCGTCTTGCCGCCGAAACCTCGGAGCTTGATCATCGACAAGGCAAAGTCGAAGCCGTATTTCTCGGCCTTGAGGGTGATTTCCTTGTTGAGCTCGAAGCTCGGCTTGTACTGCGGTGCGTTTTCCGACAGCAGCCAACCATTGTTTCCGATCGGGATGAAAACACCGACTTCCATATCTGCTCTCCTCTTGAGGCAATGCGGCAAAGGGCCTGGTTCGGCATTTTCAATGCAGGCGGCGTGCCAGATTGATAAACGTCAATAAAATCAGCGTGATGAAAGATGAGTGCAGCTGATTTATTTATCGTTTGATCAAATTTTTACCGAACGATAAATTTCGTGCCGAAAAAGCAGACATTGCTGCTCAAATTTTTGGCCACACGCGACCATGCCTGAATATTCCGCAAGCCGGACGCGCCAATGTCGCCCACAACCTCGGGACGCGGCCTCACCAAGAAGTAACTTGACTTTTTGACGCCTGATTTGGATATCGGGCAAATCCTTGAAGCGGCTGGCCTTCGCCAAGACGCACTTTCTTCCACACGGTTGCATTCAGTGCCTGATGGCGCATCGCAAGCTTTTACATAGAATGGGGAGGGCTCGCGGATGAGCACATCGTCGCTGCTGAAACGGTTCGCCGGTTACTACAAGCCGCACCGTGGGCTCTTCGTGCTCGATTTTGGGAGCGCGGTGACGGCGGGTCTGCTGGAGCTTGCCTTTCCCGTTGCCGTGACGATGTTTATCGACAGGCTTCTGCCGACGGGCCAACTCGGGCTGATCGGACTGGCCGCCTTAGGGCTGCTCACGATCTATGTCGTCAACGCCGGTCTGCAGGTGATTGTCACATACTGGGGCCACATGCTTGGGCTGAAGATCGAGACCGAGATGCGGGCGAGGGCGTTCGATCATCTGCAGAAGCTTTCCTTCTCCTATTTCGACAACCAGAAGACCGGCCACCTCGTGGCGCGGCTGACCAAGGACCTCGAAGAGATCGGCGAAGTCGCGCATCACGGTCCCGAAGACATCTTCATCGCCGTGATGACGCTGGTGGGTGCCTTTATTCTCATGTGGTGGGAGCATCCGCCGCTGGCGATCGTGACCGCGCTGATCGTGCCGCTGACGGCCTGGGTGACGACGCGCTACGGTCGCAGGATGACGACGACCTGGCATTCGCTCTACGGACGGGTGGCGGATTTCAACGCCCGCATCGAGGAGACGGTCGGCGGCATTCGCGTCGTTCAGGCCTTCGCCAACGAGGACCACGAGCGAAAACTCTTCGCCGTCAACAATGCCGGCTATCTCTCGACCAAGCTGCAGGCCTATTGGGCGATGGCTGCCTCGACGTCGCTGTCCTATCTTTCGATGCGCTTCGTACAGGTGGTGGTGATGCTTGTCGGCGCCTGGTACGTGACCAGGGGCGAGCTTTCTGCCGGCGGTTTCGTCGGTTTCCTGCTTCTCGTCGGTGTCTTCTTCAGGCCGATCGACAAGATCAATTCCGTCATCGAGACTTATCCCAAGGGGATCGCCGGCTTCCAGCGCTATACGTCTTTTCTCGACACCGATCCCGATATCGCCGATATCAAGGACGCTCGCCACATGCCACGCCTGACGGGCGACATCCGCTACAACGACGTTCGCTTCGCGTATCAGGCCGGAAAGCCCATTCTCGACGGGCTCGACCTGACGATTAAGGCGGGCGAGACGATTGCCTTCGTCGGGCCATCGGGGGCCGGCAAGACGACCGTCTGTTCGCTGCTGCCGCGCTTTTACGACGTCACCAGCGGCGCCATTTGCATCGATGGTGTCGATATTCGCCAGATGACGCTGGCATCGTTACGCTCGAGCATCGGCATCGTGCAGCAGGACGTGTTCCTTTTCGCCGGAACGATGCGCGAAAATATCGCCTATGGCAGGCTGGGTGCGACCGAAGCCGACATTCTCGACGCGGCCCGCCGGGCCCGTCTCGACGAGGTGATCGCCGGCCTGCCCGCTGGTCTCGACACGATCATCGGCGAGCGCGGCGTCAAGCTTTCCGGCGGCCAGAAGCAGCGTCTGGCGATCGCCCGCATCTTCCTGAAGAACCCGCCGATTCTCATTCTCGACGAGGCGACGTCGGCGCTCGACACGGAGACCGAACGGGCGATCCAGCAATCGCTGGCAGAACTGTCGGCGGGACGCACCACGCTTGTCATCGCGCACCGGCTGGCGACGATTACCGAGGCGGACCGGATCTGCGTGATCGACAAGGGCAGGGTGGTCGAAGAGGGCAGCCACCGCGATCTCCTGCGGCGCGCGGGGCCTTATCGGCGACTGCATATGGCGCAGCAGACGAGCACGCCCGAGGACGGTGGCGAGCCGGATACGAAGAAGCTGGCGTAGCGTGAGGCGCTTGATCTCCTCACCTTAGGTGAGGATCTCGATTTTCTCGCGAAATCCAATGCTTGTCCGGCTACATCGCGGTGGCAATGGTGCGTAAACCCTAGACACCAGCGCGTTTCAAGCGGGTCATTCCGTCAGAGCAGATAGCTGACCGGCTCGTTGCTGACGGGATGTGGGAAGACGCCCATCTCCACCCCGAAGACCGACTTCAACACGTCCGACTGGACGATCTCGCCAGGCTTGCCGCGCGCCGAAATCCTGCCGTCGTTAAGCGCCACCAGCTCGTCGCAGTAGCGCGCGGCGAGATTGATATCGTGGAGAACGACGACGATCGTCAGGCCCCGCTCGTGGCTCAATTCGCGCAGCAGAGACAGGACCCCGGCCTGATGGGCGAGGTCGAGCGCGGAGGTCGGTTCGTCGAGCAGCAGGCAACTGGCGTTCTGCGCCAGCATCATCGCGATCCAGGCGCGCTGGCGCTCGCCACCGGACATGTTGGCGACGAGACTATCGGCGAAACGCTCGAGATCGGTGCGGCGGATCGCATCATCGACCAGGTCGCGATCAACCCGCGTGAAGCGTCCGAGCGTGCCGTGCCACGGAAAACGGCCAAGCGCGACCAGCTCGCGAACCGTCATGCCGTCGGTGGCGGGGGTGAACTGCGGCATATAGGCGATCTCGCGCGCGAATGCACGCCCGCCCCAGCTCGCCGCCGGCTTTCCCTGAAGCTCGACTTCGCCCGTCGTCGGATCGATCTGGCGGGCGATGGTCTTCAAGAGCGAGCTCTTGCCGGAACCGTTTGGCCCGACAAGCCCATACACGCGGCCTGCCTCGAGCGTGAGATCGACGCCACGCAAGATATGCTTCTTGCCGGCCTCGTAATGGATCTGGGAAAGAGTGAGGAATTCGGCGGGCATGATGGCATCTCCGGCTGCAAAGGCACGACGCCGGACATCCGGATCGTACGGATGTAAGTGCAAAAGTTTACTGGTGATGTCAACTTATGTGATGGCGGGAGGAGGGCCGTGCATCGCGTTTCCTCCCGTCAACGACGGATCTCACGCCTCTGCAAGAATTGCCTGAACAACCGCCTGCGCCCTGAGCACGGTGTCGCGCCTTTGAGGAAGGCCCATGAGAGCTGTCTCGACCTTCACCAGATAGCTGACGACGTCGTCTGCCGCGGCGCCTTGGCGAAGCTGCGCGGCAGCGTTCTGGAGGTAGGTGTCATATTCGCGTTCAAAGCCGGCTGCGGCATCGTCGCGCCATGTGCATCCTTCGGGCATGAGCCCGATAGGGTCCCAAACCGACCAGCCGATATCTCTCAGCCTCGACAAATCAAAGATGGACGACGACACGCTTCTATCCTTCACGTCAATGCACATGCGCCGCTGACACCGTTGTCATCCGACCGGCGGCCACCTTCGACAAAACCTCGATCCGCTGCCGATCGCGCTCGCTCATCGCAATCAATCCCATCTGCATTATCCCAGGCATCGTTCAGACCCGGGGAGTGTGACATTCCAACTTTGCAGAAACAGGACATTCTAACTTTGCGGCTACATGCGATGGTCGCATAAGATAGATTATGGAACAGCGTCGTGTTATCCAACTGAACTTTCCCTAGTCGTCGCACCCTTGCAGCGATCAGCCCGGAACAATGGAACGCTTCATGAAAGCCTTTATTTTACAGAACTTTATGGCGCACTCCTGATATCTGACAGGAAGATCAGCCGACCTTGTCGGATGCGAATACGATGCTGGCGTCACTGACAATTGCAACATGCGAATAAGCGGCCTGGCTTGCTGCGGCACTGTCGCCGCGCATGATCGATGTAACAATGACGTCGTGTTCGTCGTAGGACTTGGCAAGGCGCCCCGGGAGCCGGAATTGCGCGCGGCGAAACGGCGCCAGCCGCGCTCGGGTCTGGGTCACCATTTCATAGATGTGGTCATTGTGGGCGCCGCGATAGAGCTTGGTGTGGAACTCCGTATTGTGCGCGGCGTAGTCTTCCTGCGCATTCGCGTGGACCAGCCTTGCCGATGCGCGGTGTTCGAGTTCGAGCGCATGGCGCTCGTCGATCGTCATGCGCTCCGCAGCCAGCCGCGCGCAGATAGCCTCCAGTTCAGACATCGCCTCGAACATGGAGTGGAGATAGGCTTCCGTGACGTTGGCAACCACGGCGCTGCGGTTGGGTTCACGATCGACCAGGCCCATGGCGCCCAGTTCCCGCAGGGCTTCGCGCACCGGCGTTCTCGACACGTCGAACCGGACGGCGAGCGAGAGTTCATCCAGCCGCTCCCCGGGATGCATGACGCCCGTGACGATCATATCCGCGATGGCCCGCACCATCTGCTCGACGGTGGTGCCTGTGCGTATGACCTGTCTGCGCCTGATCTGCTTCACTTCAGAACTCTGTATCTCACGTTGCATACAGATGAACGCCGACACATGAAAAGTCAAATAATTTCATATTTGCAGTGCTTTATAGATCTGTTTGAATGTCTCTTAACAGCGCTTCTTCGGCTTTGTCAGTCAGATACGCCGAGTTTTCAGACATGGATGCATTTTTAATCACATGGGCATTGCAATCTGCATACAGTTTACGCGTTCATTCCTCTCCTCTTTTAAAATTCATGCAAAAACAATGATTTAATATCTGGCATGGTCATTGCATGCACTTTTTCCGTAACCATTCGTTTGACGCGGCCCTGCCGCAGGGAGAATCGTAATGACCAAACTCCTTTCCATGAACCGCCGCCATTTCCTCCAGGCTTCTGCTGCCGGCGCGCTCGCGATGACGCCCGGGCTAATGTCGGGTCGCGCCATGGCGCAGACCGCGCTGACCATCGGCTTCATCTATGTCGGCCCCAAGGACGACTACGGCTATAACCAGGCGCATGCCGAAGGTGCCGCAGCCGTCAAGGCGCTCGAAGGCGTCACTGTCGTCGAAGAAGAAAACGTGCCTGAAACCGTCGATGTCCAGAAGACGATGGAATCGATGATCAATCTCGATGGCGCGACCCTGCTCTTCCCGACCTCCTTCGGATATTTCGACCCGCATATGCTGGCGATGGCCGCGAAATATCCCGACATCCAGTTCCGCCATTGCGGCGGCCTCTGGCAGGAGGGGAAGAACCCAATGAACACCGGCTCCTATTTCGGCTATATCGGCCAGGGCCAGTATTTGAACGGGGTTGCGGCCGGCTATGCCTCGAAGAGCAAGAAGATCGGCTTCGTCGCGGCAAAGCCGATCCCGCAGGTCCTGCAGAACATCAATTCCTTCCTGCTCGGCGCGCGCTCCGTCGATCCCGCCATCACCTGCCAGGTGATCTTCACCGGCGAGTGGTCGCTGGCCGTTAAGGAAGCGGAAGCCACCAACGCGCTGGTCGACCAGGGCGCCGACGTCATCACCTGCCATGTCGATAGCCCGAAGGTGGTGGTTGAGACCGCGGCCGGTCGCGGCGCCTTCGTGTGCGGCTACCACGCCAACCAGAGCCCGCTGGCGCCCGAGAAGTACCTCACCGGCGCGGAATGGGCCTGGGGCAATGTCTACACGGATTTTGTCAAGAAGGCGCAGGCAGGCGAGAAGCTCGGCAATTTCGTGCGCGGCGGGCTGAAGGACGGCTTCGTCAAGATGAGCCCGCTCGGGCCGGCCGTTTCGGCGGCGGCGCGCACCAAGTTCGAGGCTGTCCATGCCGAGATCATGAGCGGCAAGTTCTCGGTCTTCAAGGGGCCGATGAAGGACAACAAGGGCAACGTGATCGTCGCCGCAGACAAGGCGCTGGCCGAGGACGCGATCGAACTCGAGAGCATGGACTATCTGGTTGAGGGCGTCGTCGGATCCACGGCATAAGCCAGAGGGAGAAGCGTCATGACAATCGAGGCGAACACTTCATCCCTATCGCCTGCAATCTCCGATAGACCGGCGCGGCCCCTCCTGGGACCGATGCTGGAATGGCTGGCGCGGCGGGCAGAGCCCGTCGTCATCAGCCTCGGCGCGATCCTGGTCGGTCTGGCGCTCTTTTCGCTCTTCATCATGGCGGTCGGCAAATCGCCGGCCGTGCTTTTCCAGCTCATGTATACCGGTGGCTTCGGAAGTTGGTTTTCGGTGCAGAACAGCCTCAGCCGTTCCGCGCCGCTGCTGCTGACTGCGCTCTGCGTGGCGCTGCCGGCACGGCTCGGCCTCACCATCATCGGCGGCGAGGGCGCGGTGGCGCTGGGTGGCGTTGCGGCCGCCGCGATCGCCCTGCCCTTCGTCGGCGCCCTGCCCGCCTTTCTGGTGCTGATCATGATGGCGGCGGCCGCCATGGTGGTCGGCGGGGTATGGATCGGTCTCGCGGGGTTCCTGCGCCACTATCGCGGCGTCAACGAGACGATCTCGTCGCTGCTGCTTGCCTATATCGCAATCGCCTTGATGAACCAGTTCGTCGAGGGGCCGCTGCGCGACCCGGCGAGCCTCAACAAGCCTTCGACGGCGCCACTTCCGGCGGAGTACATGATGGGCAAGATACCCGGCATGGACGTGCACTGGGGTCTGGTGATCGGTATCGTTGCCTGCATTCTCTCCTGGATCCTGATCGAGGTGACGAGCTACGGCTTCGCCGCCCGCATCGCCGGCGGCAATGTGCGCGCCGCGCAAATCCAGGGATTGCCGGTGGGGCGGCTGATCGTCGGCTTCACCGCGATCGCCGGCAGCTTCGCCGGGCTTGCCGGGATGATCGAGGTGGCGGCCGTTCAGGGTAGCGCCAATGCCTCGATCGCGGCCGGCTATGGCTATACCGGCATCCTCGTCGCCTTTCTGGCGCGACACAATCCGCTGGCGATCATTCCCGTGGCCATACTTCTCGGTGGCATCGATGCCTCGGGCGGGTTGATCCAGCGGCGCATGGGCCTGCCGGATGCAACCGTGCTCGTGCTTCAGGGGACGCTGTTCGTCGTCATCCTGCTGTTCGAGACCTTCTACGGCCGCTTCAAGATCTTCAACCCCGACCTTTGGAAGAGGAACCCGTGATGGACGAGACCGGTATCGGCATATGGGGTGTACCGCTGGCGATTCTCGCCGGCGCCATCCGTGTCTCCACGCCCTTCATCTTCGTCAGCCTCGGCGAGACGATCACGGAGCGATCGGGCCGCATCAATCTCGGGCTTGAGGGCACGCTGGTGTTCGGCGCCATGACGGCCTACGCGGTGGCCGTGATGAGCGGCTCGGCCTGGCTCGGTGTGCTCGCGGCGATGGCGACGGGCGCTATCTTTGGCCTCGTGCACGGCTGGATCTGCAAGTGGCCGAAGGTCAACGATATCGCGATCGGCATCGCCATGATGCAGTTCGGCCTCGGGATGGCCTTCTTCCTTGGCAAACCCTTCATCAAACCGGTGGCGCCGCACCTGCCCTCGATCCCGCTTGGTGGCTGGTCGAGCCTGCCACAGGTGCAGGCCGCCTTGAACATCAACGTGCTCTTCGTCATCGGCGCACTGCTGGCGGTGGCGCTGTGGTGGGCATTCAAGAATACCCGCGTCGGACTTATCCTTCGCGTCGTCGGCGACAGCACGGATGCGGCGCGGGCCATGGGCATCGATCCGGATCGAGTCCGGCTGCTTGCCACGGCGGTGGGCGGATCGCTGGCCGCCATCGGTGGGGCTTATCTCTCGCTTTACTATCCGGGTTCCTGGAACGAGGGGATTTCCTCCGGCCAGGGCCTGATGGCGGTGGCGCTCGTCATCTTCGCGCGCTGGAACCCGATGGGGTGCTTCCTTGCCGCCCTGCTCTTCGGCGGCGCAGGGGCGCTCGGCCCCGCCCTGCAATCGGTCGGCGTCACGCAGGGGTACTACCTCTTCTACGCCGCACCCTACGTGCTGACACTCGCCATCCTGATCGCCACCTCTTCGCCCACCCGATCGCTCGCGGGTGCGCCTGGCGCCCTGTCACTCACGAAATAAGGATTTTGCCATGAACGGTCTCGGCGGCCTCAACAAGTCCGAACACGGCGTCGGCATCGGCCTCGTGCAGCTGCAACTCCCCCTGACTGTCGCCAGGGAGGATCTCGCGCGGCAGACGCAGGTCATCGTCGACCTCGTCGGCAAGGCGCGGCGCAACCAGCCGGGCATGGATCTCGTGGTTTTTCCGGAGTACGCGCTGCACGGCCTGTCGATGGACATCAACCCCGAGATCATGTGCCGGCTGGATGGGCCTGAGGTCGCGGCGTTCAAGAAGGCTTGCCTGGACAACAGGATCTGGGGCTGCTTCTCGATCATGGAGTTCAACCCCGGCGGGATGCCCTATAATTCAGGCATCGTCATCGACGATCACGGCGAATTGAAGCTCTATTATCGCAAGATGCATCCATGGGTGCCAGTGGAGCCGTGGGAACCCGGCAATCTCGGCATTCCCGTCATCGATGGCCCCAGAGGTGCCAAGCTGGCGCTGATCATCTGCCATGACGGCATGTTCCCGGAGATGGCGCGCGAATGCGCCTACAAGGGTGCCGAAATCTTGATCCGCACGGCGGGCTATACGGCGCCGATCCGCGACAGCTGGAAGTTCACCAACCAGTCCAACGCCTTCTGCAATCTGATGGTCACCGCGAGCGTGTGCATGTGCGGTTCGGACGGCACCTTCGACAGTATGGGTGAAGGGATGATCTGCAATTTCGATGGCTCGATCATCGCCCACGGAACATCCGGCCGCGTCAACGAGATCATCACCGCCGAGGTCCGCCCGGACCTGGTGCGCGAGGCGCGTCTCGGCTGGGGCGTGGAGAACAACATCTACCAGTTCGGCCATCGCGGCTATGTCGCGGTTGCGGGTGGCGCCGGCGACGCGCCCTACAGCTACATGCACGACCTGATCGCAGGCCAATACAAGCTGCCGTGGGAAGCGGACATCAAGATCACCGACGGCACGTCCTGCGGCTTCGACAAGCCTGTCCGGCGCTATGGCGAAACATTCAAGCTTGCGGGCGAATAGAGGAGACGGACGATGGACATGATGACCGAGACAAAAGAGCATTACGTCAAGGCCGATCCCTACCCTTGGCCCTATAACGGGGCGCTGAGACCCGACAACACGGCGCTCATCATCATCGACATGCAGACCGACTTCTGTGGCAAGGGCGGCTATGTCGATCACATGGGCTACGACCTGTCGCTTGTGCAGGCACCGATCGAGCCGATCAAGACGGTGCTGGCGGCCATGCGCGCCAAAGGCTATCACATCATCCACACCCGCGAGGGCCACCGGCCCGATCTCGCCGACCTGCCCGCCAACAAGCGCTGGCGCTCGCAACGGATTGGTGCCGGCATCGGCGATGCCGGACCTTGCGGCCGCATCCTCGTCCGCGGCGAGCCGGGCTGGGACATCATTCCCGAGCTCTATCCTCTTGCGGGCGAAGTGATCATCGACAAGCCGGGCAAAGGCTCGTTCTGCGCCACGGATCTCGAACTGATCCTGAACCAGAAGCGTATCGAAAACATCGTCCTGACCGGAATCACCACAGACGTGTGCGTCTCCACCACCATGCGCGAGGCCAATGACCGCGGCTTCGAATGCCTGCTGCTCGAGGATTGCTGCGGCGCCACCGACTACAACAACCACCTCGCCGCCATCCACATGGTGAAAATGCAGGGCGGTGTATTCGGCTCGGTCTCTGATTCCAAGGCTCTGATCGAGGCGCTCGTCTGATGCCATCGATGCGTGCCCATGTATTCCGCGTGCCGGCCGACGGGCCGGATGATGTCTCGGGCGTCGAGGCGCTGTTTTCCGCCGGCCAGAAGCCGGAGAGTGTCGTCGCCATCCTCGGCAAGACCGAGGGCAATGGCTGCGTCAACGATTTCACGCGCGGCTACGCGACATCGAGCTTCGAGGCGCTGTTTCGCCGATACGGTGTCGAGGGTGTGTCGATCGTCATGTCCGGCGGCACTGAAGGTGCCCTGTCGCCGCATTGGACGGTGTTTGCCCGCGAGGAGACCGACGCGCCGGCGACGCGGGCGCTGGCGATCGGCGTGGCGCGGACACCTGCCCTGCCCTGGCATGATCTCGGGCGCCGGGCGCAGGTAATGATGGTGGCCGCTGCCGTGAAAGCCGCAATCCGGGATGCCGGGATCGAGGATATGGCGGATGTGCATTTCGTGCAGATCAAGTGCCCACTCCTCACCACGCAGCGGATCGCCAGGGTGGAAGCATCCGGCAAGACCGTAGCGACCCGCGACACGCTGAAATCCATGGCGCTTTCGCGTGGAGCGTCGGCGCTCGGCGTGGCGGTGGCGCTCGGCGAGATCGATGCCGACACGATCAACGACAGCGATATCGGCACGCGCCACGAACTGTACTCGCGCTGCGCCTCGGCGTCGGCCGGGGTCGAACTGCTGGATCACGAGATCGTCGTGCTCGGCATGAGCTCCAAGTGGTCCGGTCCGTTCCAGATCGACCACGGCGTCATGCAAGACGCGATCGACGTGCAATCGGTGAAGGCCGCCCATGCGCGCCTATCTGGGGGCAATCTGGCGGCGGTGCTCGCCAAGGCGGAGCCTGACCCGAGCGGCCAGGTGCGTGGCAATAGGCACACCATGCTTGGCGATTCCGACATATCGGGCACGCGCCATGCCCGCGCCTTCGTCGGCGGCGTTCTGGCCGGTGTGTTCGGGATGACCGATCTCTACGTCTCGGGTGGCGCCGAGCATCAGGGGCCGCCAGGCGGCGGGCCCGTGGCAATCATCGTCGAAAAGGAGACCTGAAGTGAGCATAGTCCGCGACACCCCTCTCCCACAGGCCGGCAAGGCCGTCGGCATCCAGACCATCGGCATGACAATGCGCTTCGGCAGCTTCACGGCGCTGGACAATGTCTCGATCGATATTCCGGCCGGCAGCTTTCACGCGCTGCTCGGCGAAAACGGCGCCGGCAAGTCGACGCTCGTGAAATGTATCATGGGCTTCTATCACCAGACGTCGGGCTCGCTGTCGGTCGATGGCCGCGAAGTCGCGGTCGCCTCGCCGCGCGACGCCGCAACCTACGGGCTTGGAATGGTCTACCAGCATTTCACGCTGGTGCCGTCGCTGACCGGCGCCGAGAACCTGGTCATCAGCCGCAACAGCGTGCCCGCCGTGATCAACTGGGCCAAAGAGCGCAAGGACCTCGCCGCCTTCATGGAGCGGATGCCGTTCAAGATCCCGCTCGACAGACCGGTGAGCGAGCTGGCGGCCGGCGAAAAGCAGAAGCTGGAGATCGTCAAGCAGCTATATCTCGGCCGCTCCTTCCTGGTGCTCGATGAGCCGACCTCGGTGCTGACGCCGGCCGAAGCCGACGAAATGCTCGGGCTGGTGCGCGGGATGACCGAGCGCGGCGAACTGACCGTGCTGATGATCTCGCACAAGTTCCATGAGGTCACCAAATTCGCCGATGCCGTTTCCATTCTCCGCCGCGGCAAGCTGGTGGGATCAGGCAAGGTCGGCGAACTCTCGACATCGGACATGGCGGCGATGATGATCGGCGACGTGAAGCTTGCGGAACTCGATACACGCGTGCCTGTTTCCTCCGGGGCCAAGCCCGTTCTCAAGGTCGACAAGGTGAAGGCGCCCGATCGGTCCGGGCTGAAGACGATCGAGATCGACAGCCTGATGGTGCGATCCGGCGAAATCGTCGGCATCGCCGGCATTTCGGGCAATGGCCAGAAGGAGCTGACCGAAATCCTCGCCGGCCAGCGGCCGACCGATGCCGGTACTGTCGAAGTCAATGGTGACGCCTATGGCGCGACGCGACCGGAAACGCGGCGCAACAATGTGCGGTTCATTCCCGAGGAGCCGCTGCAGAACGCCTGCGCGCCGAAGATGACCGTCAGCGAAAACCTCGCCTTCCGCACCTTCGATCTCAAGGCCGACGGCAAGGATGCGATCTGGCTCAGCAAGGGCAAGATGCGCAAACGCGCCACCGACCTGATCTCCGACTTCAAGGTGAAGACCGCCTCCTCATCCTCGCCGATCGCGGCCCTTTCCGGCGGCAACGTCCAGCGGGCGGTGCTGGCGCGCGAGCTCACCGGCGAGGTCGATCTGCTGATTGTGTCAAACCCCTGCTTCGGCCTCGATTTCTCCGCAGTGGCTGAAATCCGGGCGCGTATCATGAGAGCGCGGAATTCGGGTGCGGCCGTGCTGCTGCTGTCGGAGGATTTGGACGAGCTGCTGGAGATGTCCGACCGCATTATGGTCATTTCGGAGGGCAAGCTGGTCTACGAGACGCCGGCGCTGGCCGCCGACATCTCCGTCATCGGCGCACATATGGCGGGGCATCACTGATGGTTGAGATCAAGGCGCAACCGTTTCCCTTTCCGCTCCGAAAGCAAGAGATCGCGCTCGTCGTCATCGACATGCAGCGCGATTTCGCCGAGCCCGGCGGTTTCGGCGCCAGCCTCGGCAACGACGTCGGTCGCATCGCCAGGATCGTGCCCGATGTAAAACGGCTGATCCAGGGCTTTCGCGAAGCCGGGCTAAAGGTCATTCACACGATGGAATGCCACAGGCCCGACCTCTCCGACCTGCCCGTCGCGAAGCGCAATCGGGGCCAACCAAGCCTCAGGATCGGCGATGAAGGCCCGATGGGGCGCATCCTGATTGCGGGCGAGCCGGGCACCGCGATCCTTTCGGAACTTGCGCCGATCGATGGCGAAGTTGTCATCGAGAAGCCGGGCAAAGGGGCCTTCTACGCGACAGTGTTAGGCGACGTGTTGAAGGAGAGAGGCATCACGCAGCTGGTGTTCGCGGGCGTGACCACCGAGGTCTGTGTGCAGACGACAATGCGCGAGGCCAACGACCGGGGCTACGAATGCCTGCTCTGCGAGCAGGCGACGGAAAGCTATTTTCCGGAATTCAAGGAAGCCGCCATCGCGATGATCCGCGCCCAGGGTGCGATCGTCGGATGGACGGCCGATATCGATGACATATTGGAGACGATCAGCCATGCCTGAAACAACACGCGAACTGCTGACATCGGGCGGGTGGAAAGACCTCCCGTTCGGACCGTTTCGCGATGCGGTGACCATCCACTGGATCAAGCCCTTCGAGGGTGACCAGCCGGGCGTGGCGCTGTTGAAATACGAGGCCGGCGCGTCCGTACCTAGGCACCGGCACGAGGGGTTGGAGACGATCCTGGTGCTAGACGGCGTTCAGTCGGACGAGGCTGGCGACTATGGCCGGGGCAGCTATGTGGTCAATGCCATCGGAACGGAACATTCTGTGTGGAGCGACAACGGCTGCGTGGTGCTGATACAGTGGGACCGGCCGGTCACGATTCTTGAGGAGGAAGCGGCATGAGCAACGGACCTGCGTTCGACATCGCTTCTCTACACGCATTCTACGCCGCCGGTGGCACTGCCGCCGAGATCATCGATCAGGTTTTCGCGAGGATCACCGCCGTCAATGATCCCGGCATTTTCCTTCATCTCGCAGACCGCCAGTCGCTGGTGGCGGAGGCGGCCAATCTTGGCGCGTTCGATCCGGTGACGAAGCCACTCTGGGGCATTCCCTTCGCCGTGAAGGATAATATCGACGTGGCCGGAATGCCCACGACCGCCGCCTGCCCTGACTATGCCTATGACGCTATCAAGGACGCGACAGTCGTACGGTTGCTCAGGGAAGCCGGAGCGCTTGCGATCGGCAAGACCAATCTCGATCAGTTTGCGACGGGCCTCGTTGGCGTCCGATCGCCGTATCCGATCCCGCGCAACGCGATCGATCCGACGCTTGTGCCGGGCGGATCGAGCTCCGGATCGGCGGTGGCGACGGCGCAGGGGATCGTCAGCTTCGCGCTCGGGACGGACACCGCCGGTTCCGGCCGCATTCCGGCAGGTCTCAACAACATCGTCGGGCTGAAGCCGAGCGTCGGTGCGCTGTCGACAACGGGCGTCATTCCCGCCTGCCGGACGCTCGACTGCGTGTCGATCTTCGCGCTGTCCGTCGATGACGCCTGGCGCGTCTTCAGCGTCGCCGCCCGAGAGGATAGCGAGGACGCCTACTCACGCACGGTGCCTACGACGGGCTATGGGCGTTTGCCGCCGGTACTGACGATCGGTGTGCCCGCGAAGGCGGATCTGCGCTTCTTCGGCGACGCTGTCATGGCGACCTCTTATGAGGATGCGCTCGATATGCTTCGGGGCCTTGGTCATCGGATCGTCGAAGTGCCGTTCGGCGATTTCTACGATGTCGCCAACCTGCTCTACGAGGGCGCCTGGGTGGCGGAGCGCTATGCGGCGGTGAAAGACTTCTTCGATACGAGTGAAGCAAGCTTCCATCCGGTTACCCGCAAGATCTACGGCGCGGCCAAGACGCTGACGGCGGCGGATGCCTTCAACGGGCTCTATGCGCTGCAGGCGATGAAGCGGAAACTCTCGTCCATTATCGCGTCCGTCGATCTCTTTTGCGTGCCGACGGCTCCGAGCCACTACACGCTTGCCGATCTTGCCGCTGAGCCGATCCGCGAGAATTCACGGTTGGGGACCTATACCAACTTCGTCAACCTGCTGGATATGTGTGGTATCGCCGTTCCCACCGGCAAACGCTCCGACGGCCTGCCGGCGAGCGTTACGCTGTTGGCGCCCTTCGGCCGGGATGGGCTGACGGCGTCGCTCGCGCGCGACATCCACAGTGTCTCCGGCGTGACGCTCGGCGCCACCGGTTGGCCGCTGCCGAGTTCAGGACGACAGGATCCGCAGACCGAGCCCGGGATCGATATCGTCGTGGTTGGGGCACACCTTTCGGGCATGCCGCTCAACGGTCAGCTTCGCGAACTCGATGCGCGCTTCGTGCGCGAGGCGCGGACGACGGATGCTTACCGTCTCTATGCGCTCGCCGGCCAGGTGCCTGCAAAACCAGGGCTTATTCGTGTCGAGCCGGGTGCGGGAGGTCCAATCGATGTGGAAGTGTGGCGGTTGATGCCGGATGCCTTCGGCCGCTTCGTGGCCGCAATCCCCTCGCCGCTCGGGATCGGCAGCATTTCGCTATCGGACGGAACCGCGGCGAAGGGGTTTCTGGTCGAGGCGGCTGCTATCTCCGGCGCTGACGACATCACCGCCTATGGCGGTTGGCGCAGTTATGTCGAAGCGGGATCGCAGCAGAAGATCGGCGGCGCGCGATGATGTTGGGGGCCAGTCTCCGCGCTACAGGCTTTCCAGCTCGACCTCGAAGCTCATCTGGTCGTAGGCCGGGACGACGTGATCGGGTGTCTCGGCCATGACGGTGTCGTAGTCAAGCGGCGTGTGCATGTGGGTCAGGATGGCGCGCTTCGGCTGCAAACGGCCGATCCATTCCAGCGACTGCTCCAGCGACAGATGGCTCGGGTGGTAGCGGTATTGCAGCGCATCGATGATCAACACATCGAGGCCCTGCAGCTTCGGCACGGTTTCGGGCGGGAAATCGCTGATATCGCTGCAATAAGCAACGTCGCCGATCCGAAATCCGAGCGAGGTGATGTCGCCGTGCTGCTGCACGTGCGGACGCAGCGAGATCGCGCCGCCGGCGCCGGTCACATGAACAGGCACGTCGAGATCGCGGATCACCCTTGCTTCGACGATCGGCGGATAGTTGCTTCCTTCAGGCGTTTCCAGGCAATAGCCGAAGCCTTGGCGAATGCGGTCCATGGTCGTTTCGTCGGCGTAGATCGGCACCCGCTGCTGCGCGCCGAAATAATAGCCGCGCAGGTCGTCCAGCCCGTGGATGTGATCGGCGTGCGGATGCGTGTACATCACCGCATCGATACGCCCGACCCCGGCTGATATCATCTGCTCGCGAAAATCCGGTCCGGTGTCGATGACCACGGTGGTGACGCCGCCATTGTCATCATATTGCTGGATCATGAAGGAGGCGCGGGTACGCCGGTTCTTCGGATTGTCGGGGTTGCAGGCGCCCCAGTCGCCGGTGATGCGCGGAACGCCTGGAGACGACGAGCAGCCGAGAATGGTGAACCGCCGTCTGTAGCCCACCGTATCAGATCCTCGGCATCTTGGAGAAGCAGCGGAAGGCATTGTCCGTCGTGATCGCGGCCATCTCGGCGTAGCTCAAGCCAAGCGTCTCGGCCAAGACTTCGGCCGTGTTGACGACATAGGACGGCTCGTTGCGCTTGCCGCGCCAGCGCTTCGGCGCGAGATAAGGCGCGTCGGTTTCGACCAGCAGGCG
The DNA here is from genome assembly GCA_900472605.1 of Hyphomicrobiales bacterium. GTDB lineage: Bacteria > Pseudomonadota > Alphaproteobacteria > Rhizobiales > Rhizobiaceae > Rhizobium. The sequence continues at coordinate 16,986 of UCJD01000069.1, forward strand.
ATCATGCGGGATGGTGGCGGCGATGTCGCGCAGCTCCTGCGACTTCGGGAAGGTCAGGATGCCGGAGAAGGAGATGTAGCCACCGAGCTCGACGCCCGTGCGTGCCAGATCGGCACCCGCCGAGAAGCAGTGCAGGATGAAGGGGAAAGCACCCTTCCCTGTTTCCTCGGTGAGGATCGCGGCCATGTCCTCGTCGGCGCTGCGGCTGTGAATGACCAGCGGCAGCTTCGTTTCACGGGCAGCCTCGATGTGGCGCAGGAGACCGGTCTTCTGGTCCTCAGGCTTCTGCGTGTCGTAGAAGTAATCGAGGCCGGCCTCGCCGATTGCGACGACCTTCTCATGCGCGTTGGCGAGCCGGATCAGTTCCTCGGCCGGGATATCGAGTTCTTCGTCGGCATTGTTCGGATGCGTGCCGACGGAGCAGAACACCGAGGGGTATTTCCCTGTGATCGCAAGCAGGGTGTCCAGCTTGCGCACACGCGTGGAGATCGTCACCATCTGCTTGACACCGGCGTCATGGGCGCGCCTGACGATCTCGTCGCGCTCCGCCTCGAAGTCGGCGAAATCGAGATGGCAATGCGTATCGATCAGCATCTCGGCCTCACGCTTCCGGCGCGACGTAGCGCGGGAAGACCGGCGTCGGCGCTTCCAGCGGCGTGCCGGAGACCAGACGGCCTGCTTCGCCGAGTGCCTGGAAGTCGCGCTTGTCGGGAGCCGCCGCAACGAGGTCGAGCAGCTTGGCCGCCGATTCCGGCACGAACGGCTGCAGCATGATGGCGAGCTGGCGAACGACCTCGGCCGTCACGTAAAGCACGGTGGCCATGCGATCGGGATCGGTCTTTTTCAGCGCCCACGGCTGCTGGCCGGCGAAATAGCGGTCGGTCTCCGACACGACAGCGATGATCGATGCCAGCGCGCGGTGAATAAGCTGCTGGTTCATGTCGTCGCGCGTCGAAGCGAGCAGCGCGTCTGCGGCCGCAAGCATCGCCTTGTCCTCGTCGGTCAGCGGGCCGCAGACCGGGACCTGGCCGTCGCAGTTCTTGGCGATCATCGACAGCGAGCGGCTGGCGAGGTTGCCGATGCCGTTGGCGAGATCGGCATTGATGCGCTGGCCGATCGCTTCCTCGCTATAGCTCCCGTCCTGGCCGAAGGACACTTCGCGCAGGAAGAAGTAGCGCACCTGGTCGAGACCGAAGTGATTGACGAGATTGACCGGGTCGACCACGTTGCCGAGCGACTTCGACATCTTCTCGCCCTTGTTGAGCAGGAAGCCGTGGGCGAAGACGCGCTTGGGCAGCGGCAGCTTTGCCGACATCAGGAAGGCAGGCCAATAGACGGCGTGGAAGCGGATGATGTCCTTGCCGATGATGTGGACGTCGGCCGGCCAATACTTGGCGCGCGGGCCGTTCCTGTCCTCGAGGTAACCGGTGGCGGTGAGATAATTGGTCAACGCGTCGACCCAGACATACATGACGTGTTCTGGATCGTTCGGCACCTTGATGCCCCAGTCGAAGGTCGTACGCGAAATCGACAGGTCGCGAAGACCCGACTTGACGAAGGCGATGATCTCGTTGCGGCGCTCCGCCGGGCCGATGAATTCAGGATCGGATTCGTAGAGCGCCAGCAGCTTGTCCTGGTACTCGGAAAGCTTGAAGAAGTAGCTTGCCTCTTCCACCCATTCGACGGGCGTGCCCTGCGGTCCGTAGCGCACGCCGTCGGCGCGCAGCTCGGTCTCGTTTTCCTGGTAATAGGCTTCGTCGCGCACAGAGTACCAGCCGGCGTAGCTGTCCTTGTAGATGTCGCCGGCGTCGGCCATCAGGTTCCAGATGTTCTTCGACGTCTCGTGGTGCCGCGCCTGCGTGGTGCGGATGAAGTCGTCGTTCGAGGCGTTGAGCAGCTTTGCCATCGCCTGGAATTCACCGGAATTGCGGTCGGCGAGTTCCTGCGCGGTGATGCCTTCGGCGCGCGCCGTCTGCTGCATCTTCTGGCCGTGCTCGTCGGTGCCGGTCAGGAAGAACACGTCCTTGCCGTCGAGACGCTGGTAGCGCGCCATGGCATCCGTCGCGATCAGCTCGTAGGCGTGGCCGATATGCGGCTTGCCGTTCGGGTAGGAAATCGCGGTGGTGATATAGAAGGGTGTCTTGTCTGTCATGGCGGCCATTCTCGTGCGGCTTATTCTTTGAAATCTATACGCCGCTCCTTAGCGCATGTGGCGGCGAAGCGAAACAGTAAGTTTGGAAAGCTACGCCTCCAGCCTATAGCAGCGCAATCTTCATGATCGGCGCCTGCTTGACTCGTTTTTTCCCGCATTCTACCCAAGAGGACCATTGAACAGGGTTCAGCAAACGTGACATCAGCCGCCCCCCGCGCCCCCCGCTACCACGTAGGCTTGTTTCATGCGGGCTTGCTTCATGCAGGCTTGGGGCCCGCGATTTGATGCTTTCCCATTTCGATCCGCTTTATTCGCTCTCGGGTTTCTTCGTTGGCGCGCTTGTCGGCATCACCGGTGTCGGTGGTGGCTCGCTGATGACGCCTCTGCTCGTTTTGTTGTTCGGCGTTCATCCGGCGACGGCCGTCGGGACCGACCTGCTCTACGCGGCTGTAACCAAGAGCGCCGGCACCGCGGTTCACGGGATGCATGGACGCATCAACTGGAGGATCGTCGGCTGTCTTGCCGCCGGCAGCGTTCCGGCTGCCCTTATCATGCTGTGGCTTCTATCAGGCGTCGACCGTAAGAGCATCGAAGTCGCCCATACGATCACGACGGCGCTTGGCTGGCTGCTCGTCATGACGGCCTTCATGCTGGTGTTTCGCAAACAGGTACTGGCCTTCGCGCAGCGCTCGATGGGCGAGCGGCGGTCGCTGCGACCGGCAACGCTTGGCATTCTCACAGTCGTGCTCGGGCTGGCACTCGGTATCCTGGTGACATTGACGTCGGTCGGCGCGGGCGCGCTTGGTGTGACCATCCTGCTGGTACTTTATCCGCGGCTCGATGTGCGCGAGATTGTCGGCTCCGACATCGTCCACGCCGTGCCGCTGACGCTGATCGGCGGCATGGGCTACTGGATGATCGGCGAGATCGACTGGTTCATGCTTGCGGCACTGCTCGTCGGCTCGATCCCCGGCATCATCGCCGGTAGCCTGCTGGCGCCGAAGCTGCATGAGCGCACCATCCGCCTAGTGCTGGCAGGGACGCTCGCGATCGTCGCCTACAAGCTTCTGACCTCTTGATCACCGAAATGCCGGATCAAGGTCCGGGCTGCTTGATATCGCCGAGAATGCTCAGAATAGTCTGCTTGCGGTCGAGATTGTAGGCGTCTGAGACCGTCAGGCGCTCGACGATATCGCTATGCAGCCGCGACAGACGTTCGGCCTGGGCCACCTGCCCCGCCATCGCCGCCGCCTTCGCCTTGGCCATCAGGTCGTCGCCGAGATGGCTTGCGAAGAACTCGAAGATCGTGTCGCTTTCCTTGCCCGCCAGCGCGTCGGCAAGACGGTGCATGGCCTTGCGCGATGACGCCCCCTGCAGGGTCAGCACATCGTTGTAGGCCGAAATGATCTCGCCCCCCCCGTAATTCACCAGCTTCAGCGCTTCACCGACACTGCCATTGGCTGATGCCAGCAGCGACGGGTCGTCAGTGTTTACACCGAGATGACCCAGAGCCGAGCGCAGCGCATCGTCACCGAGCGGCGACAGCTTGAGCGGCAGGCAACGGGAGCGGATGGTGGGCAGGAGTTTGCCGGGCGCATGCGAGATCAACAGGAACAGCGCGCGCTTCGGCGGCTCCTCGAGGATCTTCAGGATGGCGTTGGCAGCACTGCGGTTCATGTCGTCGGCGGGATCGATGATGACGATGCGCCAGTTGCCGGTGCCCGATGTCTGCGAGAAGAAGCGGCCGGCGCGGCGCACCTCGTCGACGGTGATCGCCGATTTCACCTTGCCGGTCTTCTCATCCACCGGGCGGGCCAGATGCAGCAGGTTGTGAGAGGCGCCGGAGTTGATCTGGCGGCTGACAGGGGAATTCGGGTCGGGATCGGCAAGCACATCCGGTGCGCGCTCGGGATCCGGATGCGACAGGACGTGATTGGCGAAACGGAAGGCGAGCGTCGCCTTTCCGATCCCCGACGGCCCTTCCATCAGCAGGGCATGGTGTCCCTTGCCCGAACGGTAGGACTGCGCGAGGAAGGCCTCGGCGTCCTCATGCCCGAACAGCTTGGTGTTTTCAGGCGGCCAGATCGCGCCGTCGAGAAGGCTCGGATGTTCCTCACTCATCGATATCACTCATCACCGGCTCGCCGACCTTCAGCGCGTCTGGCGGCGCCAGCAACTGGCCGACGATCGAGACGATCTCCGCTGCGATCGCCTCCTCGCTCTGCATGGCGTTCACCACGTGGCAGCGCTCGGGCTCGCGCGAGGCTATGTCGAGGAAGGCTTCACGGCGCTTCTCGTGGGTTTCGATCTCTTCCTTCTCGAAGCGGTCGGGTGCCACGTCACCGGCGGCGCCCCGGCGCTTGGCGCGCTCAAGGCCGGCCTTGGCCGGAAGGTCGAGCACCAGCGTGCAATCGGGAACGACGCCGTCGATCGCAACGCGTTGCAGCGTCTCGATGAAATCCGGCTCCAAGTTGCCCGTCACGCCCTGATAGACGCGCGAGGAATCCATGAAGCGATCGCAGAGCACGACCTTGCCCTGAGCAAGTGCCGGACGGATGATCTCTTCGACATGGTCGTTGCGGGCGGCGGCGAAGAGAATCGCCTCCATGCGCGTACCGAAGGATTCGGCCGCACCCGAGAGCAGCACATGGCGCACGGCTTCCGCCCCCGGCGAACCGCCCGGCTCGCGCGTCAGCACGAACTCATGGCCCCTGGCGCGCAAGGCATCTGCCAGCCGACGGATCTGGGTGGACTTACCAGCACCCTCACCGCCTTCAAACGTAACGAACAATCCGGTAGCGGATGACAACAATATGTTCCTGCGATCTTGGCCTGCACTCAATCGGTGCCAGCGGCACCTCGTCCGTACATCTAGCCGAAGATGACGGCGAGCGGAACCGCTTCGCGTCGATCTCTCGGCTTTGTCACAAGGTGAAGCGCGACTATGGCGATCATGTGGGCTCGGCGGGCTTATCCCAGAGCCAGGAAAACAGCAGCGTTTCGCCGAGCTCCAGCACCGCATCCACGGCGCGGCTGCTGAGAGAGCCTTCCTCGACCGAGGTCTTGGTGTAGAGCGGCACTTCGCGCAGCAGTCTGCTACCAGCGAAAAGCCGTAGCGTTCCAACCTCGCGATCTGCATCGACCGGTGCCGGCAGCGGCCAGTGGTAGACGATGCGGGCGGCCAGGCGGTCGGGATTGTTGACGGGGATGTAGACGCTGATCGGGCTTTTCGCGACGAGTTCGACGCTGCGCGATGCGCCACCATAGACGCTCGCCGTGCCGATGACCTCGTTTTCCGCGAAAAGCTGGCGAATCTCGAAGGCGCTGAGGCCCCATTCGAGCACGCGCTTGGCTTCCTCGGTGCGCTCCTTGTCGGACGCAATGCCACCAAGCGTCATGAACAGCCTGCGGCCGTTGCGCTCGGCCGACGCCACGATCGAGTAGCCCTCGCCTTCGGCAAAGCCCGTCGCCAGGCCGTCGACACCGAGACCGAAGCCTAGCAGCGGGTTGCGGTTACGCTGGAAAATCTTGTTCCACTCGAAATCCGGCTGGGCGAAGTAGGGATAATAGGCCGGGTAGCCCTGTTGCAGGCGCTCCGCCAGCGCGACCATGTCATAAGCCGTGGTCTTGCTCTTGCCATCGGGAAGCCCGGTGGAATTGGCAAAGAGCGAATGCTGCATGCCGAGCGTCTTTGCGCGTCGCGTCATGCTTTCGGCGAAGGCCGGCTCGCCGCCGCTCATGCCTTCGGCAAGAATGATGCAGCTGTCGTTGGCGCCCTGAATGGCTATCCCGCGCACGAGATCCTCGACCCGCACGTTGGACTTCAGCGCCGCGAACATGGTCGCGGTGCGCGACGGCGCGCCGCCGGTACGCCAGGCATATTCTGAGACGGGATACTGGGTATCGAGCGTGATCTGCTTGCTCGTCAGCGCATCGAAGACGAGCTCGACCGTCATCAACTTGGCGAGAGAGGCCGGCGAGAAGGTCTGATGTTCGTTCTTGGCAAGCAGCACCGTGCCGGTCGATGCCTCGACCATATAGGCTTGCGCTGCCTTGGTGACGAACGACTGGTTGGCTTCGGCGGGTGCCGCCACGGCATCGGTGGCAACGAGTTGCGCGAGCGGTAACAGGCAGGCACAGAAACGAAGCATATGTTTCAGCATCGAAACCCTCATCGATCCGGTCTCGAAAGACCTGGGAAACATTTACTTCAGCGCAGCCTTCGCGGCCTTCTGACGCTTGAATGATGCCAGGATGCTGTCTTCGGTCAAGCCGTCATTGCGGACCATGACCGCGTCGAAGGCGAGATCGACCGTGACGGTCTTCACACCCTCTTCCTGATAGCCCATGGCCATCGATCCCTGCTGCCAACCGTAGGGGCGCTCATAGGGATAGGGACCGATTTCCGGCAGCACGACCATCTCGCCGAACGACGCGGGCGCAGCATTGTCGAAGGACGGTGCGCGCAGCGGTGTTGGGACAGGGGCCGCATTGTACGGTGCGCTCGGGGTCGAGCCGGCGTAGGAGGTGATCGACTGCGGAACGGGAACACGGTCCTCAGCCGGCGGCGTGAAGCCACCGAAGCTCTGGATTTCGTCGCGTGTGATGCGCTTGCTGTTGGAGGCGACCATCACGCCGGTCGCGATCTGCCCCTCGCCCGGATAGACACCGGGAATGCGACTGCCCTTCGGAACGTAGGAGGCCATCAGATACGGCATGTCGTGGCCGTCCATACGGGCCTTGCCGACATACTGCACCCGCACGTTGCCGGTGCCGCTGTGCTGGAGATCGAGCAGATCGGCGGTCTTGTTCGACAAATCGATGATGCGACCTTCATGATAAGGGCCGCGGTCATTGACACGCACGATGATGGAGGAGCCGTTTTCGACGTTGGTGACGCGCGCGTAGCTCGGCAGCGGGAATGTCGGATGCGCGGCGGAAATATGCATCTGGTCGTAGACTTCGCCGTTGGCCGTCAGGCGACCATGGAAGGCCGAGCCGTACCAGGACGCGATGCCGACCTTGTTGTAGGAGAAATCCTCTTTCGGGAAATAGGTCTTTCCCTTGACGACATAGGGATTGCCGACGAGGTAGCGACCGCCGCCCTTCGGAATATTGTTGCCGGTGGCGACGCGCGGGCTCGCCTTGACGCCATATTCCTTCTCGGAGAAATATTCCTTGCCGTGCGTGCGCTTGGCCGTCGTCGTGGGCGCCGTTCCGCAAGCAGTCACTGTCGCGCAGATCAGCGACAATCCTACCCACCGCATTGGTGTCGCAAGTGCTGCCGCCCCGAAGTCTCGTCTCATATGTCCCACGCCGCTCAAGACCGTTATGGCTAAAAGTGCGCCCATCCAGGCAAAACAAGCCGTACTGCCATCAACCTAACGAGACTTTAATCATGCGGCTTTCGAGGCGAATTTGCGAAAGCTTTCGCCGAGATAGAGACAATTCTAATGAATATGGTTAATGGATCGCTAAATTAATGAAGCGATCCGGCACATCCATTGAGCCTGCGGCGGCGAAGACTGGCTGTCAGAAGTGAAACGAGACACCAACGTTAACGGCATTGGTGATGATGTTGGTCTTCAGATTGTCGCCACTGTCGATCAGCACGTTCACGCGCGAATAGGTTCCCTTGTACTCGACGAAGGTCGACCAACGATCGGTAATGCGGAAATCCACACCGGCCTGGGCCTGGAACGTCACGCCGCCGAACTCGTAATCGAAGGTCTTGCCCTGCGGGCGCGTCACTTCGACGTGCGGGATGTTGACGCCGACGCCGGCGCCGACATAGGGGGTCCATCGCTGCCCCTCCAGCGGGAAGCGATAAAGCGCATTGGCCGTCAGAAGGTTCAAGCCGTCGGTGAATTCGAAATGCGACCAGCCCGATGTCGCCAGCGTCTTTTCGTCGGCATAGACCTTGTCGTGGGTGTAGTCGATGGAGAGGCCGAGGTTCGGATGATTGAGGTTCTCAAGCCACCAGGTGACGCGCGCGCCGTAATAGGGCGGCGAGCCGAAGGATTTGCCTTCCCAGCCGGCATTGAAATGCGTGCCGTCGGAGACATCCACGCCGCTGTGCGGTGCCGTCTGGTAGCCGCCATAGACGGAGAACTGAAGATCTTCGGCTTTTGCCGGAGCGTATAGACAGGCAGCGGTGACGAGTGCGTACGTGGACAGGCGGAATGCGCGGCGCATGAATGGTCCCCAGGTTGCGATGGCCGGGATATTCGCTGCGGTTTGTAACAGGCCTATTTCAGTCGCATCGCCCCACTGTTTGATTGTGGCCCTGTGTCCGGAAGACAACAGTCCTGGATGGTGCCTTCACCAGCGCGCCAGTCAACCTCGCGGATGCCGGTCGAGGTAGTCCGTCAGGATCGTGAGAAGGACGTCGATATCCTCGCTGGTCGTCCGGTGATTGACGATCGCGCAGCGCACCACGAGCTCGCCCCGGAGCGTCGTCCAGGACGGGACGGCCAATCCCTGCTCGTGAAGATCAAGCACGAGGTCGCGAATGAAATCGTCGTCGGCGTCACGAATACCAAAGCAGACGATGTTGAGGCCAACCGGGGCCTTTATTTCGAAGCGCGGATCAGGCGCCAGACTTGCCGCAAGATAGCGTGCGAGTTCGCAGGTACGCGCAATCGCATTGCCCATCCGCTCCGTTCCCAGCGTTTCGATCGTCATCCAGGTCTTCAACGCACGGAAACCTCTCGACAGATCGGGCCCGAGATCGCAAGGCCATGTCTCACCCGCAGCAAGCCCCCTGCCCGACCGTTGCAGATAGGCAGCCGGCTGGGCGAATGCGCGCTTATGCGCGTCACTGTCGCGAACCAGAAGAAAGCCGGCATCATAGGGAACATGGCCCCATTTGTGGAAGTCGAGCGCGATCGATGCCGACCGCTCGATCCCCGAAAACAGTTGACGCATCTCGGGCGCCAGCATGGCAAGTGCCCCAATCGCTCCATCGACGTGAAACCAGATGTCTTCCGCTGCCGCGACCGCGGATATCTCGGCCAAAGGATCGATCGCGCCCGTGTTCACCGTGCCGGCCGTGCCGACCACGAGAAACGGAAGCAAGCCTCGCGCGCGGTCTTCCGCGATCGCATCGATGAGCGCCTTGACGCTCATCCGGCCGGCGTCATCAACCACAATGGACCTCAGGTTGGCCGAGCCAATGCCCGACAGCTCCATTGCTTGCGCGATGCAGACATGCGCCTGCGCGGAGGTATACGCGACCAACTGGCGATCGGCGGCTCGCAAGCCATCCCGGCGCACGGAGTGGCTCAAGGCCTCGGTCCGGGCGATCGTCAGTGCCAGGAAATTGGCCATTGACGAACCCGTGACGAAGAGACCGCTTGCCGACAAGGGATAGCCAAGCGCTTCCGCCATCCATCGGGCGACCTGCTTTTCGACCTCGATGCCGACATGATCGCGGCCGCCGCAATTCATGTTCAGGCCGGCGGCGACCATTTCGGCCACCATGCCGACTGGCGTGCCAGCGCCGTGGACCCAGCCCATGAACAGCGGATGCAGATTGCCGGTGGCGTGGGGAAAGATATGGGTGCGTATATCGTCGAGCACATCGTCCAGCGCGCGAGGATCATCCGGCAACGAGCGAGCAAACCTGGCGCGCGTGTCAGACGGCATCGGCTGCCAGACCGGCTTTTGCCTGACATTAGCGATATGATCGATGGTGTCGTCGAGCATGCGGTGCGCTGCTTCGCGAAACGCTTGCCAGTCGGTGGGGTCAAGGCTCGTTGACTTCTCCAAATCCGACCCCGCCGGCACATCCGTCTTCGCAATCCGTGACATTACATCCCTCGAGAAGACTGGGAGAGGGCAGCCCATTTTTCGAACAGGATATCGAGATCATCGGCGATCGGCCGCATTGCCTCCTCCATGGTGTCGCCGCTGCCCAGCCTGTCGGACACCGCATTGATATGGATAGCCGAGGCTGCGACCCTGAGAATTGCACGGGTGCCGAGATTGACGGCCTGCCCGACGTGGCAGACCGGTCCCACGTCGCTTTCGCGGAGCGCCAGATGGATCCCTTGCGCCTGCGCAAGCGACGCGAAATCGTTGCCGTCGACAGCCATGGTCAATGGGAAGATGGCGCGATCGACGATATGATCGCCTTCATCGTGGGGATGGATCAATACGCCTTCGAGATTTTCGGCGCGGGCACGCACATGATCAGCGAAGGCCTGCTTGATACGCCGCTCAACGATGGCGTCGATTCCCGCCATGGGCTCCAACTGCTCCAGCGCGGCGATCCATCTCAGCCCGAGCCCGAGATTGAAGTGCGACCCGAATTCCTGATCGCCGCGGCTGCGCAAGAGTGCCGGCCAATCATGGAGAGCCGTGTAATCGGAAAGCCCCGTTGCAAGCGCGGACTTCGTCGTGAGTTCCTCGACGAGCGCCGGCGGTATCGCAAGCGCACCTGCGAAGGGCGGCCCAGCGAGAAACTTCGAGCCGGTGACCGCGACGAGAAAGCCGTCGGCGATATCGCCAGCCAGAACGTTGGCGTTGCAGCGAAACTGGCAGGCATCGACAAGAACGCGAACACGTCCGGGCGCAAGCGTGGAGATGTAACGGGCAGCCTCGCGCGAGACGCCGGTCAGTCCGGTCTTGGATGTATCCAGAACATGGACAAGAACATCCTTGCCGCGCTTCAGCGCGTCCTTAGCAATTGACGTAACATCGACATCGACATCATCGGCGCTTCGCGCCTGCCCCAGCGCATCGCGGATCGCCACCGCCTGGACTTCGACGCGATCGGCGGCAATGCCGGCGAGCATCTCGCCCGCAATCACCGCACGCCCCAGCGCCGTCGCATCCAAAAAGTGGCGTCCCGCGGCAGCGCGAGGCACGCCGCTGCCGGTTTCTTCCGGCGCGATCAGGATGTTGGTGATCGGACGTGGCGACAGAGCAAGCATCAGGCTAAGTGCGAGAAGCTCAACGTCCGTTCCGGATGCAGCAAGCACGATGCCGCTCTCGTTGCATCCGATGCTGGCGCCGATACGGCCGCGTATCTCCGCGAACCATTCGCCGACGGCGATCGTGGCGGTGCCATCCACGCCGAACAAACGCTTCAGTTGATGGCCCGCCGCGGCGAAGCTCTGCGGCGAGATGTTGCTCGCCGTTGTGGACGCGAAGGAAATCTCGTCCATCGCAGGGACGGTGCGGGTTCCATATCGATTGCGGCCAGTCGAGGCATCCGGCCAGATCCGGCTATCGCCGCCGGCTGCGAACAAAAGCGACAGCGTGTGGTCTATACCGGCCGCGCCCACCTTGTCCCGGAAATCAGGAACGAGTTCGGCCATGGTCCTGGCAGCGAACATGGTGTTTCCATATCGTGTGATTTTCGACGCTGCGATCACAGTGCTTCCACCAGCGACACGACCCCTGCCTGGCTGGAGCCATGCGCCTGGGGGCCTCGCAGGGCATTCGCTTCCCGTGCGCGCTTGGCCAGCGCATCTTCGAACGCCGCAAACAGGGTCGCCATTGCCTTTCTCTTGTAGGGAAACACCGTCTCCGAATCCATCGAATGGACGATCATCGCGACGTCTGCCTCAAACAGCAGCAAGCGTCCGTCGGACAGTTCGGCGCAATCGATAGCGAAGTAGTCGAGCCCTAGGCGGCGATGCAGCGCTGCAAACGCGTCGGCGTGCCGCACGGCGAAATCGGTTTCGAAATCCGCCATCCACGATGCCTCCTCGAGCCGCCGCTCGGCATGTTCCGCCATGCCGGCGCTGAGATAGTGCACCATCCAGTGATCGGAGATCGCGAGGTGGCTCGCATACGGCTTTCCTTCGATGACCGCGATGCGCTGCTTGCGAAACTTGCCGTCCTCATCGCTGTAGTCGATGAAGGGAGCAATGTAGAACTCGGCTTCCGGGCGACCGGTCAGATAGGCGGCAATCGCCTCCGTCGAACCGATCTTTTCCATTCCGTGACCGGCGTGGGTACCGATCGGGCGAACGATGATCGGGAAGGATGTCAGTCCGTCGATCAAATCGATCGAGAGTAACTCCGCTGACAGATCAACGAGGGTCTGGCGAGCGATCCGCGTTGTCAGCGGAGCAAGAATGGCGGGCTCGTTGCGGAAGGCTTCAGACACGCCCTCGCGCGACAGATCGATAACCCGGCGCGGCGCATTGTTCACAATCGGCCCGCCCCAACTGTCGAGCAGTCGCTCAAGGTTTTCCAACACGGCCAAATTTTCGGGAGACTCGCCGACGGCGACGAAAGCCACGTCATGTTCGGGCATATCGTTCAATTGGTATGTTGCCTCGTCGACGTAGTGGAGAAGGATGTTCGCATTGGAAGTCTCCAGCAGGAACTCGATCGGCGTATTTGCCATGAAGTCCCCGGGAGTGGCGATCACGAGGACGCGAAGGCCCGCCCCGCTGCCGTTGCGGATATGGTAGTTGCGGCTCATCTCCAGCGCGCCCTTCTGGGTGATGGCGGCTTCGTGGCTCTTGCCCAGCGTTTGCAAGATGATCGAGAGGTCCATGAAGGCGCCAGCGTCGGACACGTCGGCGGAAACCCGCGCCATCAGCGCATCCCAGTAAGGCGAAATGTCCCTGCCTTCATAGATCGTACGAACGATCGCCGCCTTGCCAGCGATTGCGTGCAGATCTTCAAATTCGTGCGTCTGGGCGGCGGCAATTTTCACGGCATAAACTCCATTGAACCGGCGCGATTGGCTGCGGCGAGACTCGTCGCGACACCACCGGTTGGCAAACATTCGAGTTCACTTGTGTGCCCGGTTGCTTGCGTGGGCCTTGCTGTTTCGAGCGGACCACACTCCACAGGCATGTGCCGCGACCGGCGGTTCACACTGCCTCACCACCGCTCGCGTTTATTGCCGCAGACGTGCCAACGTGATCACGATTGCCTTGGAAATCCAGGCTGATGTCAGGGGTATCAACTCTTTTCAGATGAACTCGACGTGTTCGCCGGTTGCATGGCGCGCACGGCCCAATGGAAAAGCATCGATCAGTTGGCGTGGCGCGCGCGGGTCACCGCCCGAATTCTGCAATCGAGATCCGGCAGGCCAAACGGCTTAACCAGGTAGTCCGTGGCGCCGCAGTTGAAGCCCTCCATCTGGTCGGACACCTGGTCGTGCGCTGTCAGAATGATGATCGGCACATTGTTACTGCGAGCGCGCAACCTACGAAGCAGCGACAGACCATTTCCGTCGGGAAGACGCAAATCGAGCAGGACGAGGCCGTAGTCGCCGCTGTCGGCTGCGCGCGTCGCATCCGCGAGCGTGAGGCACCACTCGACGGAATGTCCATGCGCACAGACATGGCCGCAAACGGCATCGCCAAGCACCGCGTTATCTTCCACCAACAGGACATTCATCATGGATCGCCCTTCGGTGCCTAGCCAGCGCCACCATCGACGGGATCGCTTTCGAGCTGGGCATCCCGGACCGGAAGCGCCTGTTGCGTCTTGTCGAGCCCATGACGCTTCTCGAAATTGCTCCAGCTCCGATCCATCGCATAGGCGGACGACAGACGCGGAATGCCGACATGCCCGAAGGCGAAGGAAAGCTGACGTTCGGCGACGTCTTCCGTCACGTTTGCAATCTGCTGGCTGTAGAGCACAGAGGCCAGTCCCGTCCGGTCGGCGCCGGAGAGACAGTGGATCAGAATAGGTTTCGGAGCGTCGCGCATGATCGCAACGAGGCGATCGGCCTTCTCTGCGGTCAGGATCTTCGAAGCCGACATCGGGAAATCAACATGCTCGACACCCAGCTGCTCCGATAGGGCGACCTCCTCGGACCACCACTTCGCGTATCCGGAATTGCCCCGCAAATTGATAACCGTCTTGATCCCGTTTTCTCGGATATAACGCTCAAGCTGGGATGGCGACGGCTGGGCGGAACGATAAAGTTGCCCGGCTATGACTGTATGAAAGTTTCCGGTCAATTGGAGATAGCCGGCGTATCCGCCGAGCGTCAGGCCGGCAACCAGAAAAAGGCCACCTGCAAGTTTAACCGCACGGGGAAGGCGAAGTCGTTTCAGTGCGCGCAAGAGTATCTCCAAGGATTAGTCGAGAGATAATCTCTATGCTGGGCGCTGCTGACACTAGCCTGAAGCATAAATGACAATACTGCGACAAGCGGCCCCAATCTGAGGCCCGTTCAAGTGCTTTATCCGCCGCCGGATGATAGCCGGCTACGGATTACCTTAAGAAACGGCGATCGAAGCGAACGCTTCGATCGCCGTGACAGGTCGACTGTCAGTTCACGCTGGCAGGTACTTTGACGCTGGCGACGTGCGCGCCGCCCTTGCGGCAGCCGGAGAACACATCCAGCGCCGGATCGTAAACCTTCGTCGAAACGTCCATCAAGCCAAGCACGCTATGGAAGACATTGTCATGCGAGGTCGGCTTGTTGGCGTTTGCGGCCAGGCAAGCCGTGTCATAGCCGGCCGAAGCCTGCAGATCATCAGACAGCCATACAACGAAGGGCACATGCGTTTGCTGTATCGGGGCAACGACGTAAGGCGTGCCGTGCAGATAAAGACCATTTTCGCCAAGCGATTCGCCGTGGTCGGAAATGTAGACGACCGACGTCGCCATCTTGTCGGCGCGCTGCTTCATCTTGTCGATCACCGCCGACACAATGTGATCCGTATAAAGGATGGTGTTGTCGTAGGCGTTGCGGATTTCCTCCGGCGAGCAGCTTCCAAAATCGTTGGCGCGGCAATCCGGCTGGAAATGACGATACTCCTCAGGATAGCGAGCATAGTATGCCGGGCCGTGGCTTCCGAGCTGGTGAAGCACCAGAACGCTATCGCCCTTCACCTTGTCCAGCCATGCGTCCATCTTGTCCAGCAGGATGGCATCCAGGCATTCGCCATCCTTGCAGAAACGGGGATCCGCAGTGTCGGGAAGGAATTGATACGGTACCCGGTCAGTGACACGGTAGCTACCGGTATCATTGTCGAGCCAGGAAACAGACACATTGGCATGGCCGAGCACGTCGAGAACGTTCTCCGTCTCGAGAGCCTTGCGATGCGTGTAGGCTGTTCTCGGATAGATCGAGAACATGCATGGGATCGAGACGGCTGTCGCTGTTCCGCAGCTGGTGGTGTTGGGGAAGTAGACGACGTTCTGCTTCGCCAACTCCGGATTTGTATCGCGATCATATCCTCCCAGCGCGAAATCCTGTGCACGCGCGGTCTCGCCAGCAACCACGATCAGTACCCGCGGCTTGGTGGTGCCGGCGGTGTTGACGCGGTGGGCATCCGCGCCAAGCGGCTGGGCGACGACATTCGCGTCCTGGCCGGATGAAATCGCGAAGCGGAGCGCACTGGTGATCGGGACAAACGGATTAAGCGTGTCCAGCAAATCCTTGTGGGCCCGCCCGATGCCGGCGAAGGTGCGATAATCGCCTATCCCTATCGTCGCAAAGACCGCGGTGCACGCCAGGATCACCGCCGTGTTGTGCGCGAGCTTCTTCAAGATGGGCCGATGGCGAATACGCACCCAGGCAATCAGCAGCGATGGAAGGATGCCAGTCAGCAAGATGTGCAACGCAAAGCGCGCTGTGATCAGATGCCCTGCCTCGGCGCCGGTCGATACGGCGGCATTGCGGATCATCTCCTTGTCGACGATCACGCCGAAGGAATCCGTAAACCAGGAAGCAGCCGATGCCGCGATCACGAAGAAGATCAGGAAGGGCTTGGTGATGTATTTCGCCGAGAAAACGGTGACAACCCCCATGCTTGCCGCCGCGATGCCGATCACGAAGATCGTGAAACCGAAATGGTCCGCTGAGAAATATCCGAACGCCTTCGACCAGAAAGTTCGGTTTGTGACGACCAGAAGATAGACGGTCGTCAGCAGGCAAAGCGTCACGCTTCCGATTTCAGGTCTAAAGAAGCGCGACGCGCCTCGAGAATTGCTGTCGTTCAATTCGGTGTCTCCGCAATATATGCCGCGGGACACCATCAACAAACGGTGGCCAAATCCCGCCAATCGTTGACGGGATGCCTGCCTTTTCTGACACTGGCCTGAAAGCCGTGCTCTTCTCAACGCATGGCGATCTCAGGCTTAGCCTTTGAGGCCATAATGTGTTTCCAGACGATCCCAGCTGACGTCCATCGCATAGACGGACGAGATATACGGGATCGCGACATGGCCGTAGCGAACGGAAAGCTGGCGCTCGGCGACATCTTCGTCGACGCGGGCGATCTGCTGGCTGTAGATCACCGATACCAGGCCAGTGCGGTCGGCGCCGCTCTGGCAATGGATAAGGATCGGCTTGGGCGCGGCTTTCATGATCGCAACGAGCTCATCGGCCCGCTCCGGCGTAAGCACGGCTCCGGACGACATGGCGAAGTCGATGTGTTCGACGCCAAGCTGCCGCGCCGTTTCGATCTCCGCGTTGTACCATTGCGCGTTCGCATTCTCGCCGCGCAGATTGATGATCGTCTTGATACCGTGGTCACGAACATGCTTTTCCAGTTGCGCCGGAGACAGCTGTGCTGACCGGTACAATTGTCCCATGACCACACGGTGGAAATTCCCGCTTATCTGCAGATAACCGATATAGCCACCAAACAACGCACCGGCGAGCAGCACACCCGCGGCAAGCGCCCGCAACATTTTCCCACGACCGGCAAAAAAACTCATTACATCACACCTCATCGATCGAAGTACGAAGGCACTTTGATCGTTGAGGCTGACGGCCACCTGAAGACCGTCGCGGATACAAGGCGAACGCATGCAGCCGCCCCGCGTTAGCCTATCGATTTTGATAGAGTGGTGCCCGACCTGAGAGAT